>NZ_CP150284.1:4800000-6907658 GCF_037982245.1 Paenibacillus sp. FSL H3-0302
AGTGAGCATATTATAAACGGAGATTCCCAAGAGTAAAACTCCGATGACCCCGGTGATTTTCCCATGAATCAGGTTGCGTTCTGCGGTTCTGGACTCTTTTAAAAGACGTAAAATACTGTATCGCAAAGTTAGTAGCAAATTGACTGCAATCACCACTATGTAAATCACCGCGAAGAATTTAATGGTATACAGATAACTATCCGGCGTCAGTATAAAAGCACTGTCCCCAATATTTACAAACAGCGAAACAATAAAGAAAAAAATACCGGAGAAAACTGTCCCTGTGCCTAGACCGGTAAGAATCGAAGCTAAAGCAATCATGCTATTCTCGAACAAAATGATTTTGCGGATATTGTGGCTTGTCATTCCAAGTACCATTAATAGCCCAAAGTCGCTTTTTCTGAATTTTAAAAAGGCCATTTGAGCATATACAATAAACAGAACAGCAAACACCCTTATCACCAAAAAAGGAGCATATAAATTACCTGACACCATCCCATTCACTTGATAAGGGTCATTAAAATCAGGATTACTGTACAGCGAATAAAATGTAAAAAAGATCATGACCGTAAAGCTGCTGCATAGGAAAAATAACAAATATCTTCTAAGATTCGCCTTAAATATCTGAAATGCCATTCTCCTAAAGGTCATCTTCTCCCCCTCCAATAAAGGCCAGGTTCTCCAGAATCAGATCCAAAAATGCTCTGCGCTCTTTATTCTCTCTAGCAATCTCTAGTAGAGCCTTCCCATCTTTGATAAAAAGCACCCGATTACAATAGCTGGCCGCAAAAGGATCATGTGTGACCATCACTATCGTTGCTCCTTTTAGAGTGTTGAGCTTGGCGAAGGTCTTCATCACCGTATTCGAGGATTTGGAATCCAAATTCCCCGTCGGCTCGTCCGCAAAAATCACATCTGGATGATTTATAATCGCCCTGCTGATCGCCGCCCGCTGCTGTTGCCCCCCTGAAACCATATAAGGATATTTGTCCTTCACCTCATCCATATCGAATAGCGATAACATCTCATCTGTCTTGGCATTGATATCTTCTACCTCTTGATCATCCAGCACCATGGGCACCATGATATTTTCCCGTAGGGTCAGACTATCCAGCAGATTGTAATCCTGAAAAACGAATCCCATACGCTGCCGGCGAAAAATCGCAAGCTCGTTCTTGGACATCTCACTTATACTAGTATCTGCAATTCTTACAACCCCACTATACTCCGTGTCTATTCCGCTTAGTATATTTAAAAGTGTTGTTTTCCCGCTCCCCGAGGGTCCCATAATCGCCACAAACTCGCCGCTATCCACACTAAGACTAATCCCGTTCAGCGCTCGAAACCGATTCGTTTTGCCTTTGCCTTTATATTCTTTCGAGAGATTATCTACTTGCAGTATGGACATCCTGGCACCTTCTCATTGATAGGTTTGGAGTGAGTTACATTAAATGGAATTCAATCACTCGGTATTACTATAAAGCTAAGAAGAGCGTTCGTTTGTTAGATTGCTCACAGCGTAAAAAAGCAGGATACCTCCTCTATAATTTCCGCTCCCGCAAAAAACAAAGGCAAAGAAAACCAGTAAAAGCAAGTCCACCGATTGCTGCTAATGAGAAGGAAAACGCCCTTACATAATCCGCTAGATCTGCTTCCAAAAGAGAATGCTTTAGCGAAGCGGAGAATAAAATACCGATTAACGCCACTCCTAACGAATTTGCAAAATACATAAAGGTAGTGATCAAGCCTGAACCCGTACCCGTGATCTTTGTGGGTACTGAACTAAGCGTAACGTTGACTAGAGGTGTAGTAGCCATTCCGAGACCGAAACCATATATCAATAATAGTAGGATATTACGAGGGTCTAGCAGCTGCGTAACGTCCACATTTAGCTCTAACATAAGCAGCAGACTACAGCTCCCCATCATCAGCGCTCCTATCTTAAGTACACTCATCCCCCATCTTTTGACCATTCGAGAAGAGATTAGGGAAGTCAGAAAAAAGCCTATCCCTATAGGCAAGAAAACCATACTGGTATCTTGAACACTATAGTGCAAACCAAATTGCATATAATAGCTCAAAATAAAAAAGAAAGAGAACATACTTAGATAAAGGACAAGAACGGTTGCCAGACCAGCGCTAAATGTTCGATCTCTGAAAATAGACAGATCGACTAACGGTAACGTCCCCTGCTTTCCCTTTCGATTTTCAACCCAGATAAAAGTAAACAACACGAAAAGAGCTAACATTAGACAGCCAAAAATCCACAACGGCCACCCTTGTTTTTGTCCCTCTGACAACGGATAGATCAACAGGAACAAACCGATCAGCAGTAGGAAGCTTCCAGTCCAATCAATACTGCCCGCCTGCTCAGCCCGTGTTTCAGGTACAATCGGCATTAACAGCAGGACGAGAAGTCCAAATGGCACATTGAAAAAAAATACTGTCCGCCAACCGAGATCGAACGGATTCCAATTCACAATAGTACCTCCGAGGATGAATCCGAATGCAAATCCAATGCCAATCATGGCGCCGTAAATGCCGAAAACAAGCCCTTTTTCCTTTGGCAGAAAACTGACCTGCAGCGTAGATAGAACCTGAGGTTGAATAAGCGCCGCAGCCAATCCCTGCACAATCCGAATAACAATCAGAAGTGCCGGATCTGAGGTCAGTCCGCCTAACACTGCCATGACCGTAAACCCGCTCACCCCGATCATCAACATCCGTTTTCTGCCGTATATATCCCCAAGCTTTCCGCTAATAATCAACGCCACAGCTAATCCTAGCGAAAATCCGGTAACGATAAGCTGTGCTTCCGAAAAGCTTGCGTTCAAGCTATATTGCATAGATGGAAGCGCAACTTGAATCATATAAGTATTTAATGAAATAAGTAATGTTGGCAGTAAAATAACCCCCAGCGCATACCACCTGCGTGAATCTACTTGTTGTTGTCCCATTGTATGACCACCTTTTTATCTGCAATCTATGAAATTATTATCATTTAGAGTGGTCTTTTTCTCTACCTGTTAAGGGAGGTTCACTCCTTGATAAGGGAGCAAACACAAAAAAACCTCAAGCATGCAGAAGATAACGTTCGATTCCGAACCCTATGTTCTAACACTTGAAGCTTTAAGCTTTCTGCATTTACAAATCTTCCTACAGCCTGTTTCGTTCCAAACTCTGTTGTTCGATACGTTTTAAGTATTCGCTTGGATTGCAGCCATAATGCTTACGGAAGGTCGTCGTGAAATTGCTGACATTGCTATATCCGACCGAAACAGCTGTTTTCCCTATATTCAAACCTTCAACCTCCATATACCAGAGCGCTTTCTCCATCCTTTTTATACGTACAAGCTCGAAGATCGTCATGCCAAATAATTCGCGGAAGCCTTTTTTCAGCTTGAATTCGTTGATACCTACCCGCTTAGCCAACTCACGTATAGATAACGGTTGTTCGAAATGGATTTGCACCAATTCATGTACCCGCTTCAGATTAGTAATATCATCATGCCGCAGCGTCATACTATCGCTAATAGAACCGTAACCATCAGACTCACCAAACAAAGCAATAAATTCAAGGGCTTTGCTCTCCATATATAAACGTCTCAATGTTCCATGATAGGTACAGTGGATCATTTCGGAGACACATTTTCGGATTGCCGCAGTATCTGGATAACGATCAATATTTCCACGATGATGTCTAAGCCAGGTTTCCATTTGCTGTGTCTCCGATAAATCTCCGGCGTAATTCAGCAGTTCACTAGGAGCAAACCGTATTTCCAGCAATTGATTGGGGACACCTGCTTTTTTCTCTTCATACACCTGAACATCCTCTAGAAAAAGGACATTGCCCATTTGTTTATCCGTGTAACTTTCCTTGCCGTTCCATTCGCAATAGATTTCTCCGCTTAGATTATAGCTTAGTTCAAACAACGGACAAGCTTCTTGAATGTGGAGCTTCATATCCTGTTCGTAAGTTATGTCCGTATACATAATCTCCATACCTGGACGAATCCGTGTACGGGTGACGCTTCCCTTACCAATATGTGAAGGAATAGTAAGCCGCTGTTCCCATTGGTTATGTTCAACATGCCCCTCTATCCGTTCTGTAAATTGATCAAAAAGATCATGAATTTCCATATTCAATATATTTAAAGTCATCGCAAACCTCTCCTTCTTCGCTCCTTGTATACGATGAGTTACATGATCTCTACTCTTGCTTCGTAAATGATAATTGTTATCACTTGAAAGTGTCAACATGAAACACAAAAAAGCATTGGCGGATTTTATCCTGCCAACGCTTTTTTAGTAGTAAAATAAGACCCTTCAAACCGATGGAAATGCATCCCTCCGGTATCTCAGCTCCCCCGTAACCTCCATAATCTTCGAGGCTAACAAATGCGAGGGCAGCTCGTAATCCACACAACCCAGCTTCGCGGCTGCTTCAGGCATTTCACTTTCAATAGAAGTTTCTTGCGATTCTACTAGCGTTGATTGGGCGCCAGCGTGTTTAGCAGCCAGCATCCCTTTGGCGCCATCACTTCCCATTCCGGTCATTAGGATTAAATGCTGCTGTAGACCAGTTAGTGCAGATATAGACTCAAACAAGATATCGACCGAAGGACAGTGTCCATTCACTGCAGGCTTTTTCATAAGTTTTATTCTGAGATCCTGCCCCTCCTGAATAATGGTCATATGAGAATTACCTGGAGCGATATAGACGGTTCCACCGAGCACCGATTGCTTGTCCTTGGCTTCCACCACCCGTACACTTGAGAACCGATTCAGTCGTTCCGCCAATGCTTTTGTGTACTTAGGTGGCATATGTTGAACAACCAGCAGGGGATACGGGAAGCTCGCCGGGAGCGAGGAAATTAAGATTTCTAATGCCTTCGGCCCCCCTACTCCGCATCCAATTCCCACGATCTGCTCAATAACTTCTGTACATCCACTCTTAACGTTGTTTTGTTTCTCTTGTCGAGCTTTCACTTTGGAGATGTTTATATTGTTAAGAATAAGAGTTCTTAAAGGAATTTCAGCGGCTTTCTTAATTTTGAATAATAACTCATCTTTTATGCTGTATAGACCAGGTCCATAAGATTGAGCCGGCTTGGATATGAAATCCACTGCACCATTTTGTAAAGCAGTAATGGTTGCTGTTATTCCATCCTTTGTAGCGGAGCTCAGGATAAGTATAGGTGTTGGCCGCTGAGACATTATGCTTGTGAGTGCTACCAAACCGTTCAATTCCGGCATTTCTATATCTATAGCCACGACATCGGGCCTGAGTTTTTGAACCATGCTGATCGCTTCGGATGCATTTCGAGCTACTCCAATGACCTCGAGGCTTGAATCCTCCGAAATTAGGTTCGAGATCTGTTTACGCATGGTTACTGAAGCAGCTACAACGAGCACCTTTATTTTTTGCACTACTTCTCCTCTCCTATCAATGATAATACCCTGACACTGTTTATTTAACTTTAAAAATAGATACCAGACTATTTAACTCTTCTGCTAGCTGAGCCAAAGCATTGGCGGTCGTTGCCGTTTCACTGCTGCTTGCCGCCATTTCTTCAGTTGCGGCGGATATGCTCTCAATTGAGAACATCACCTCAGACGATTGTGCGGCCTGTTCTTCACTGGCAGCTGCAATTTCTGTTACTTTATGAGCGGTATCGTTCACCATCGTAAGGATATGTTCAAAGGCTTCTCCATTTTTTTGTGAAAAAGCTACTCCTTCTACTACAGCATTTACACTGTGCTGCGTATTCTTCTGCATTTCTTTGATAATGCCCGTGATTTGTTTCGTAGCCCCACTGCTCCGCTCAGCTAACTTTCTTACTTCATTCGCAACAACGGCAAAACCTCGACCTTGTTCACCTGCGCGGGCCGCTTCTATCGCTGCGTTTAGGGCAAGCAGATTTGTTTGTTGGGCAATATCTTCAATCACCGCGATAATCTCACCAATCTTATCGGAGTCTTCCGCAAGTCTAGACATTTGTGTATCCAGTACTGCCATTCCTTGTACGGAGTTCTTAACCACGATCCCTCCATCTTGAGCGATACGCATCGTTTGATCTGAAAGCTCAGAAGCCTGTTCAGCACTCTGGGCTACTGAATTAATCGCCGCAGATAATTCTCGGAACAACTCATTCATCGTTTGTGCTGCACTAGCTTGACTCATACTTCCACTAGCTACTTCCTCTGTACTTGCTGAGATTTGCTGTGCAGCAGCTGAGACACTTTCCGCAGAAGAGGAAATGCCGCTAACAGTGCGTCTTAGGTTCAGAACCATTTCATTAACAGAATAAGCTAGCATTCCAATCTCGTCCTTAGATTCCAGATTCGACGTTTCGCTTAAATCACCATTAGCCACTTTACCTAGCAGGCGCATTACTTGATTTAGAGGCCGTGCTATGATCTGCGATATTAGAAGACCCAGACCAATACTGATGAGCAGCGCAACAATAGTAACGCTAAACGTAATCAAACGAGAGGACTGATAAAGGTCATTGGCATTAACAATCGAACCTTGAGCCTGCTTCATATTGATGTCTATTAATTTTTGCAGAAAGTTAGTCAGCTCTGTTGTGGCTGTTTGCAAATCACTTTCGCGCAAATAATTTGTATATTTCTCATTACTAATATTTGTTTTATCAATTTCAATAGTATCATCAAGACTTGTGATATAACGTTGCCAGATCTCAGGATAATCTTTCATTATCGCCAATTCTTCTTCCCTCAACGCAGTCTTGCTATATTTACCCATGATCTCTTCAATACTTTGAACGTTTTTATGTATTTTATCTTCGTATTCTTTCTTTTCTGCCGCTGTTTTAGCCATCGTGTTTATATCACGGATATTGATTCTATTTGTTAAAAATAGTTCATTCGCTTCTCCTAGATAAGCTATAGGTGTTAAGCGATTTTCGTACATGTCCACGATAGAGCGGTCCATCTTACTCAAATTCGTAATTCCATAGAATCCTACAAAGCACAATATTGCGGATACTAACAGAAATGCGGAGATTAACTTCACTGCTGTCCTTAAATTATAAAACCACTTCATTTTCCTCAGCCCCTCATTGGCGTTAGTCATTTTTTAGTAATTCTTAGGAACTATTTCATCATATACGGTAAGCAGATTAAGGTAACCGAAAAAAAATAGCGCGACCACGCAAAAATATTGCGTCGTCCCGCAAAAAAAGCGCAGACCAAAAAATCCCGCCTCACAGCACCGTGAACGGGATTTTGATCTATTTGTTTGTTACGAATTTTCATAGTGAATTGTTGAAATCGGACTCCTTCAATATGCCCAGTCGTTTAGCTTTTATTGCCGCTTCAATTCTTGATTTCACATTTAGTTTTTGGAACAGACTCGTTAAACTGTATTCCAGCGATCGTTGACTCATAAGTACAATCTCTGCTATTTCCTTGTTGCTTTTTCCTTTTGCAATCTCTGTCAGCATTTCATGCTCTTTTTTGCTTATCTTCGGGTTTGCTTGGTCAATATTAATCTCCATTCCTTTAGGTGATACTTTTCTTAACTGTTTAACTAGGGTATGAGGCAAAATGACATCTCCCCTTAAAGCACAACGCACTGCTGCAACCAACTGCTCTCTATTGGTCGTTTTTGAAATAAATCCAAACAAACCCGATTCGATCATCAAGTTGAATTTGTTTGTAATTTCGTATCCGGTGTAGATTAAGATAATCGCGTCTGCGTTTATTTTTAAGACTTCCTTCGCCAAATCAATCCCATTCCCATCAGCGATATGAAGATCAAACAGCATCACGTCAAACGTATGGCTACCCACCATGTTAAGCGCCTCATGGGCTGAATTGGCTAGGGTAACCTCCATATCTCCCTCTTGTTCCAGTATCATCTTAGTCCCTTCCATGACAGAGGGATGGTCGTCCACTAACAAAATTCGAATCATGCCTAATACACCCCTATCCCCTTATTATGCCCCATGATTAATCTGCAGGTATGGATATAAAGACAGCTAATCCCTTATTCTCTGGCGAAAGAAATCGTATGGTCCCATCCATACTGCGAACCCTTTCTTTCATCCCATAAATCCCCATGCTCTTAAGAGAATCCTCTCCTAAAAGGCTCATTCCAATTCCGTTATCTTCATAATCCAAAAGCACCTGTTGCCCTTCGCTAGCTAAGGAGATACGTACTTCTGTGGCACAGGAATGTTTAGCTGCATTAGCCAAAAGTTCCTGCACAATACGGTACAGACCTATTAGAATCTCGTCTTTTAACTTATGCCTGAAAGCGTTTGACTCAAAATAAATCTGATAGTCGTTCCGCAGCTGAGCAAATTCAAACAACGTCTCAAGTGAGGAAGCAAGCCCCTCATTGATTAATGCTGGTGGCCTAAGCTCATTGCAGATCATCCGCAGTTCATAGATAACATCGAGTAAACCTTCTGTGATCTGTTCTAGCTGTTCCTTTAGTTCCCCCGTAACGGATTTATCACTTAAAAAATTATCAAGCTTACGATACCAGATGATCTGTTCTTGAAGTGCTGAATCATGTAAATCTTGAGCCAGCCGTTTGCGTTCATTCTCGGATAAATTAAACATAAAGCGCAGCAACCATGTCGGAGCTTGCTCGGAAGCCGCTAACTCAAGGTCCTTAGTTAGATCTTCTATGAGCAAAAAATTATCAAATAACACACTAACATAACGGGTAATCGTCTTCAGCCACACTCGAACAGAACTTATTTCTAATAAAATAGACTTCTCATTAATGGATAGAATATAGCTTTTTCTTCGGAACTCTCCGATCTTAAGTGAATAGCCCCGCTCGGTCTCAATAATCTCGCATATTTTATCATGGTTATCATCAACTTCAACCATACAAATATTGGTAACCCGCAAGACCTCTCTAACTTCTTTCAGTAATCGTTGTTCCATGTGACTGATCTTCATCGCACCAAACAAATCTTGCGAGAATTGATCAAGACTCATCTGTAAGTTGAAATACCTTTCCTCGCTGTTCCGAATGATCTGCTCTGTAAGCTGTCTTTCCACCTCAATTTTTTTCCGATCACTGATATCCCTAAAGATAGAGATACATGCAACCTTACCCTTATATAGAATTGAGCTAGCTGTTACTTCTACATCGATAATAGATCCATCTGACCGCACGACCTTTTGTTCAACAGGAGCTAATATCCGATTGGGTCCATAATAGATTTCACGCATCCGATCTCTAGCCAGCGTTATATAGTCCGGGTGGGCCCAATTAAAAATAGAGGTGCCAATCAATTGATCCTCACTGCAAACTCCAAACAATCCTAAACAGGAAAAATTCACATAAAGGAATTTATATTCACTATGGAGTACTACCGCTTCAGGTGACATATCAATAAGCAGCCGATTGAGTTCCTCGCTTTCTCTAAGTTCACTCTCCATCTGGACCCTTTTTGTAATGTCTCTCGCTACGATCACAATACTAACTACTTCTCCATCCTCACCAAGAACAGGTGTACCCAAGCATTCCAGGTCTATAATGTGACCTTTGATGTGAATAAACCGATTGTAAAACATCTTACATACTTTTGTCCGAAAAATATCCAAGATCTGTTCCCGCAACACTTCTTGTTCATCAGGATGAATATACTCCAAAATAGTTGTGTTCTTTATTGAACCTACAGGAAGACCAATAATTTTCTCACAAGAGGACGAAGCAATAATGAAGTTCCCTTGCTGATCCAGAACCCCAATCATATCCTCCATATTCTCTGTAATAAGCCTGTACTCCGCCTCCCGCTGAGCCAGCCGCTTTTCCACCTCCACAGATGCAGTGATATCTCTTGCGATAACAAAGGTACCTACAATTTGATTGTTTTCATGTACAGGGATGTTTTTCATCGACCAATGGTTAACTAATCCATTCTCGCGGACAGAAGTAACCGTGTAATGCTGCAGAACTCCGCCAACCGTTTTCTCAAAATAATCAGACATCATATGCGAATTCTCTGCGCCAAATAAATTCACAATGGATAAGTTCTCTCCGAATCTATTAAAAGCTTCTCCAGTAATTTGCTCTGCCGCTGGATTGATAGCCACAATGCTGCCCTGCAGATCCAATTCACACACGATATCTGGATTATGGTCAAACAGGGATTTGTAGCGCTGCTCGCTTTTTAATAGAACCTCTTGCATCTGCTTTTTTTCCGTATGATCGATTAAGATCCCATTGAGCCGTACCACTGCCCCTGTCTCATCCATACTGGGAATAATCCTGACTTGGACCCATCGGAGTTCACCGCTGGCATGGATGATCCGATATTCACTGAGATTGCTTATTCCTTGCCCCACTGTAGTTATAATCTCTTGAATTAAAGGCCGCTCTTCTTTAGGAGCAATTCTTAGCCAAAAGTCATCTTCCTTCGCCTGTTCTGGTGAATATCCCGTGATATTGAAAATGGCATCCGATATGAATAACATTTTCCGTGATACGTAATCGTAAGACCAAATCGCCACATCGATCGTAGCAAACATCTGCTGATACAGAGAAAAGCTACTCTCTAACTGGGCTTGAGCATTTTTTTGTTCCGTGATATCTATGATGACGCCATCTATTCGACAAACCTTATGCTCTTGATTAAAAACGGGCGTGCCTATACTTTGAACCCACTTCAGCGCTTTTGCAGGTAACTGCATACGATACTCAAGATTACATAGGTGACCAGAGTATAATTTATCTATATAAGCATCAAACCGTTCAAGATCCTCACCGTACACATATTCACGTAAAAAATTGGGGTTATGCGTTAAAGCATGATCTGAACAGTCCACCCATTTCTCCAAAACATTCGACATTGTCAGCAAATTCGCTTCCATGTCAATAGACCATGAGGTCATATCCTTGTCGCCAAGTGAATGCATATTGAGATTCCCTCCACATAAAAAGCCCCCCCTTTTCGGGGCGGCTTTTTCTTCCTATTCGCTATTTCGCAAGCGTCTTTACATTTTAGCCATTATCTACTGAGCAATCTGCTCGCGGATATTCTGCAATATTTTCTTCTCCAGCCGGGATACCTGGACTTGAGAAATCCCAAGGCGACTGGCAACCTCTGACTGCGTTTGGTCACGGTAATATCGAAGATAAACAATCAGCCGTTCACGCTCGCTGAGACCTCCGATAGCCTCATTCAGTGCCAGCTTATCAAACCAGCGTTCCTGTGATTCGTCAGCGATTTGATCAATCAGTGTGATCGGGTCGCCATCATTCTCGAACACAGTCTCATGAATCGAGGTCGGTGGCTTGTTAGCTTCCTGAGCAAATACCACTTCTTCAGGGGTAACCCCCAGTGCCTCAGCAACTTCACCGATGGTAGGCAGACGGTCCAGCGTCTTAGACATTTCATCCTTCATCTTGCGGACCTTATTAGCCATCTCCTTAAGAGAACGGCTAACTTTCAAGGTTCCATCGTCGCGAAGGAAACGCTGAATCTCGCCAATGATCATCGGCACGGCATAAGTGGAGAATTTGACCTCATAGCTGAGGTCGAACTTATCAACGGACTTCAAGAGCCCGATGCAACCGATCTGGAACAAATCGTCAGGTTCATACCCGCGGTTCATAAACCGCTGCACTACCGACCAGACCAACCGGATATTGCAGCTAACTAGTGTGTCTCGGGCAAGATTATCTCCGGCCTGACTGAGCGCGATAAGACGTTTGACCTCCGCATCGTCCAAATAGGTCGGCGGAGCTTTTTTTGACTCTGCATCCATGGCTCCAACCCCTAATTGTATAAAGCTTTTTTCGAAACGATGGTTTTCTTCATTGAGATCGAAGTGCCGTGTCCCGGTTCACTAGTGACTTCAAATTCATCCATGAAATTCTCCATAATGGTAAAGCCCATGCCCGACCGCTCCAGCTCTGGCTTTGAGGTATATAGCGGCTGTTGTGCCAGCTCCAAATCCTCAATGCCCCGTCCCTGATCCTCAATGGTTAAATGTACCGTTTCGTTGTCCAGCGAAGCTGAAATAGTCACAATACCTTCCGGATCACTATCATACCCATGAATAATACAATTGGTGACCGCCTCCGACACGACTGTCTTCAGATCATTCAGCTCGTCCATTGTAGGATCAAGCCTAGAAACGAACGCCGCTACAACTACACGCGCGAATGATTCGTTCTCCGAGAGTGCAGCGAACTGCACGTTCATGAAGTTACCAGCCTTACCATTTGTCATAACGCAACCTCCAAATCCGAGAGTGCAGTGCTCTCGTCGTCATATAGGGGCATGATCTTGAACAGGCCTGACATTTCCAGAAGTCGCTTCACAGGTGCCGTTGCATCACACACCACCATTTTGCCGCCTTTACTATGGATCAGTTTATACCTTCCCAGAATTACGCCGAGACCCGAACTGTCCATAAACTGCAGATGCTTAAGACTAAGGATCAAATGCGATACCTGACCCCGCATAATCGCTTCATCCATATCCATTCTTACAAAATCGGCGGCATGATGATCGAGTTCCCCAGATAAACGGACAATCAGCACACCCCTGTGATGCTCCATTTCCACATTAGAATTCATGCTTGCCACTCTCCTCTTCGTTGCTTTGAAAACTTGGCCTTAAGAGACAGTACCCATTCTCTTCAAGGACAAGGTTTCTACGTGGCAAATCAGGAATCCTGCCTCACGACAAAACTAGAAGAAAACCCCTATGAATCTACAAAGCACATGGGCGCAATCTACAAAAAAGCTCTTTTTAATCCATGCCGAACATCGAGCCTGTTGTACGTTTAAAGAGCTTCCACCAGCCTGCTTTTGCCACAGCTTCCCCTGCTTTAAGTTCATACTCTTTAATCACTTGGGTTCCTTGGTAGACAACCAGCTTGCCTATGGACTGGCCTTCAGCCACTGGTGCCTTCACGCTTTCTGGAAGTACTAGTTCGTGACGAATGCCTTCTTGCGTCACACCTTTTTTCAAAAGAACACTATACGTCTCTTTCGCCATAATCGGCAGCTCGGACTTCACACCCTTCTCAATCTTAAGGGTACCGATAGCGTCCCCTTCTTTGTGAATAGTGTGGATCTTATATTGCGAAAAGAGATAGTCAAACATGCCCGACACTTCACTGTTCCGTGTCTTCGTGTTCGGCTCACCCAGCACAACAGCAACAGCACGCAGACCGTCTCTTGCAGCCGTAGCGGATAAGCAGAATTTTGCTTCAGCGGTATATCCTGTTTTCAGTCCATCAGCGCCTGTATAGAAACGTACAAGCTTGTTCGTGTTTACCAACCAGAATGGTTTGGTGGAATCCTTACGCAGATAATCCTGATAGGAACCGGTATATTTGATAATTCTATCATGCTTTAAAAGCTCCCGGCTAATTACCGCAATATCGTAGGCTGAGGAATAGTGATTAGCAGCTGGAAGACCGTTGCAATTGGCAAAGTGGGTATCTTTCAGACCCAGCTCTTCCGCTCTTTTATTCATCAGATCGACAAAAGCGCTCTCCGAACCCGCTATTTTCTCTGCCATTGCCACAGATGCATCATTACCGGAGGCCATAGCGATGCCTTTGAGCATCTCATCCACCGACATTTCTTCACCAGGCTCCAGGAAAATTTGCGATCCGCCCATCGATGCGGCATATTCACTCGTGCGCACCTTATCCGTCAGTTGCAGTCTTCCTTCATCCAGTGCTTCCACCGTAAGCAGCATCGTCATAATCTTCGTAATACTTGCGGGAGGCAGCTTATCATGGCTGTTCTTTTCATAAATAATAGTGCCAGTGCCTGCATCCATCAAAATCGCTGAACGCGCACCAGGCGCAAGATCTACAGCGGCAGCATTACTGCCAGAATTCTTGCTTTTTTCCTCAGCATAAGCACCTGACATCGGTCCTAGAACCGACACAACGATACAGAGCACAAGCACAGCAAAACGCATTTTTCTCACAATGGTTCCCCTCCTGAACGTTAACCTTCATATCACAGGTACTGTGTTCCAGTTTCGTCAGAAAGGGTGGAAATTATTCCATTTCCAAGTAAATAACTATAATAATTTATCGCAAGAAGTAATGATGTTGTCAATAAAAAAAAGCCCAGCAGCAGTTGCAGAGCATTTTTATTATAGGGGAGATCAAAAGTTAATTCAATTTTTAAGTATTTCCAATTTTTCCGTACTCATTTAACCCCCCTTTAAAGGAAAATGTAATATTTTAACGAATGGTATTTAAGAACTTAACTGCTTATAGAGGAGTGAATATACAGATGAACCACCTTGCAGATTGTATTGAAGCAGAAGCTAAACAGAACAATTTCTCTGGTGTAGTGCTGGTACAACAACCTGATAAAGAAGTCATCAGCAGTTGTTACGGTTATGCCAATAAGTCGGATAAGCGCGAAAACAATATTCATACTCGGTTCGGCATTGCTTCCGGGTGTAAAATATTTACCGCGATCGCTGTCTGCCAGCTGGTCGATCAGGGATTGATTTCTTTTGAAAGTAGACTATTAGATTATCTGAAAAAGGTAGATTTTCCTCTCTTTAGTCCCGACATCACCATACATCAGCTGCTAACGCATAGCTCTGGTATTCCGGATTATTTTGATGAAACAATTATGGATGATTTCGAGGATCTGTGGAAGGCACGGCCTATGTACACCTTGCGACAGCTTGAGGATTTTGTGCCGATGTTCCGAACCCTTCCCATGATGTGGACTCCTGGCGAACGTTTCCACTACAACAATGCCGGCTATATCGTGCTAGGCCTTCTGGTGGAGGAATTGAGTGGAATGACTTTTTCCGAGTATGTAGAGCAGCACATCTTTAAGCCTTGCGGAATGGAGCAATCCGGTTACTTTACGTTAGATGCCTTACCTGCTAACTGTGCACTAGGATACATAGAGGAAGAGAACGGAAACTGGAGAACCAACATCTACTCAATCCCGGTAAAAGGAGGCGCTGACGGTGGAGCTTTCGTCACTGCCCCCGACATGCAGCTATTCTGGAGCGGGTTAATCAACCATACATTATTGAGTCCAGTACTCACTTCATTATTGCTTACTCCCCATATACATGTGGATGGCGAAGGCTATTATGGTTATGGTGTATGGATTACCCTCCGCGAAGAAAAAGTGTTCAAATTTCACATTATGGGCTATGATCCCGGTGTTTCCTTCCGGTCGGCTATCTATCCAGCTAGTGGCGAGACTGTGGTCGTATTATGTAATACAAGCAGCGGGGCTTCGCAGATATTCAATAAGATTAATAATCAGTTATAAATATTGCACCATTGAGCAAAACGCAAAGCAGCGACCTTCCCGTTATGGGAGGATCGCTGCTTTGTTGTTTGTTTAAGGCCATAGCCATGACAATATTTATATTGCCTAGGCTAGTACCGTGTTACCCCATCTTTAGTAACAAGTGCAAATACCAAAGGTTGGGCAGGAACAGGTTCAGAAGTGATACGGTAGGCTTCTAACACCTTACCTTCAGCTTCCTCTACTTTCTTCTCACTGGCATCATTGATATGCAAGACTGCAAGCGTCTCGCCGATCTCTACAGCATCTCCAACCTTTTTAGAAAGTTGAATCCCCACAGCCAGATCGATTACGGATTCCTTAGTTTCACGTCCAGCTCCAAGCAGCATAGCCGCAACGCCAATTTCCTCGGCCTGAATCCCTTCTATGAATCCTTTGGTTTTTGCTTTCACTTCAATGAATCGCTTAGCCGTAGGGAGCTTCTCCGGAGAATCAATTTGCGATACATCTCCACCTTGTGCCTTCACGATTTGTTTGAACTTCTCTAGCGCACTGCCATCTTCAATATGCGTCATAAGAATCGAACGTGCCTCCGCTTCATCCTTGGCTTTGCCGCCAAGAACAAGCATCTGGCTGCCCAGAATAAGACAGACCTCCTGCAGATCCTTCGGACCGTGACCCTTCAAGGTCTCGATTCCTTCCTTAATTTCCAACGCATTTCCGATCCCGTAACCAAGCGGCTGATCCATATCACTGATAATCGCAACGGTATTGCGACCCAGATGCGTTCCAATGTCAACCATCGCCTGAGCGAGTGCTATAGAATCATCCAGCGTCTTCATAAAAGCACCGCTGCCTGTTTTGACATCCAGCACGATCGCATCCGCACCTGCTGCAATCTTCTTGCTCATCACAGAGCTTGCAATAAGGGGGATGGATTCAACTGTTGCAGTTACATCCCGAAGGGCGTACAGCTTTTTGTCTGCGGGTGTAATGTTACCCGACTGGCCGATAACGGCAGCCCCGATCTCCCCTACTTGGTCAAAGAAACGCTCACGAGCCATCTCGATAGAGAAACCACTGATGGACTCCAGCTTATCGAGCGTGCCTCCAGTGTGCCCAAGTCCGCGGCCGGACATCTTCGCTACCGGTACTCCAGCAGAAGCTACCAAGGGTGCCAGTACTACAGTTGTTTTATCGCCCACTCCGCCTGTGGAGTGTTTATCAACCTTAATGCCTGCAATTGGGCTAAGATCTACTTGATCGCCGGACATCGCCATTTCCATCGTTAGATCGCCGGTTTCCCGCGCGTTCATGCCTTGGAAATAAACAGCCATTGCCCATGCAGAGAGCTGATAATCAGGCACTTCACCTTTACTGTAGCCCTGTATTAAAAAGGAAATTTCCTCACGACTCAGCTCTCCACCATCTCTTTTTTTCTGAATAATATCGACAGCTCTCATATTACACCTGCACTTCACGGACAATTGCGCGAGCAAGTCCGATAAATTTTGGTCTAGTCAAATTAGTTACCTTCATTATCTGTTCAAACGTCAATGGCTCAAGCTCATTCACTTGTGTCATAGATTGGACCTCCCAAAAATTCATAATGCAGTACCCGAAATTACATTTTCGGAATAAAGCCCAACACCAGCTTCAGGAAACGCTCACGCACACGATCTGCAGTTTCCATAACCTCTTCATGGTTGAGCGGTTGATCCAGAATTCCCGCAGCCATGTTAGTAATACAGGAGATACCCAATACCTCGATACCTGCATGCCGGGCAACAATGGTTTCCGACACAGTAGACATGCCCACAGCGTCAGCCCCTAGATGACGAAGCATTACGATTTCAGCAGGTGTTTCGTAGCAAGGTCCCAGCAGACCTGCATATACGCCTTCTTTGAATTCGAAATTCTGCTGCGCTGCCGTTTCCTTCGCTACCTTGATCAGGCGGCGGCTATAAGCGGTTGACATATCCGGGAAGCGCACGCCCAGTGCAGGATCATTAGGTCCTATTAACGGGTTCCGTCCCGTCATATTCAGATGATCCGTAAGGAGCATAAGATCGCCCGGCGTGAAATCTGTGTTCACTCCACCAGCAGCATTAGTTACTAATAGGCTGGCTATACCAAGTTCTTTCATAACCCGAACAGGGAATGCCGTAACCTCCGGTCCATAACCCTCATACATATGAAAGCGGCCCTTCATCATCACGACACGGCGTCCTTCAATCATACCGATCAGCAGTTCTCCCTCATGCCCTTCTACAGTGGACACAGGGAAGTGAGGAATCTCATCATATGGAATGCTGATTCCATCGGTGATCAGATCTGCAAGCACACCGAGTCCTGAACCAAGGATCAATCCAATTTCCGGAGCCACCGGACATTTGTCTTTTATATAAATGGCTGCTTCTTGAATTTCTTTTTGAGTTAACATGCTATGAATGATCCTCCTTAATGAATGTTGTGGCGCAACCCACATTCTTTTATTGCAGTTTCGCTAAAAAGCTTGTCCCATACTGCGGCGCCTTCGCACCGAAATTATCAGCAATGGTTGCAGCAACATCCGAGAAGGTCTCACGAATACCCAAGCTATCTGGATGCTTAAGGCGTGGGCTGTAAATAAGCAGCGGCACATATTCACGAGTATGATCTGTTCCACTATGGATTGGATCATTCCCATGATCTGCTGAAATAATCAACAGGTCATCTTCACCAAGCGTGGATAGAATTTCAGGCAACGCCTGATCGAATACTTCCAGTGCATGACCGTATCCTTCCGGATCGCGGCGGTGTCCATATAAAGAGTCAAAATCCACCAGATTCGTGAACAGCAACCCGTTGAACGGTTGGCGAAGCTGCTCAATGGTAACTTCGATACCATGTTCATTGCTCTTCGTAGGGTAAGAAGCTGTAACCCCTTCACCTGTGAAAATATCGTTGATCTTTCCTACCGCGATAACATCTTTTCCGATATCAGCCAGCGAATTCATTACCGTTGGTTCCGGTGGTTTCACGGCATAATCATGGCGATTCGAGGTCCGTACGAACTTTCCTGGTTCGCCAACATATGGACGAGCAATAACGCGCCCTACGGAGAATTCAGGAGCCATAGTTAGCTCACGGGCGATTTTACACGCGCTGTATAGCTCTTCCAGTGGAATGATATCTTCATGTGCCGCAAGCTGGAATACACTGTCCGCAGAGGTGTACACAATCCAAGCTCCGGTCTTCATCTGCTCTTCGCCATATTCAACTAAAATTTCCGTACCGGAAGCCGGTTTATTACCGATCACTTTCCGGCCAGTTGCTGCTTCGAATTTCTCAATCAATTCTGCCGGAAATCCATCCGGATACGTATTGAATGGAACCTCAATTTTCAGCCCCATCAGCTCCCAGTGCCCGGTCATCGTATCCTTACCTACAGATACTTCCTGCATCTTGCCATAATATCCAGTTGGTGAAGCTACAGGTTCAAGCGGCGGCAGCGGAGCAATATTAGCTAATCCTAACTGCTGAAGGTTAGGCAGTTTTAATCCGGGAACACGGTTCAAAATATGGCCAAGCGTATGCGACCCTGCATCACCAAAATTCGCAGCATCTGGAGCTTCTCCGATACCTACACTATCCAAAACAATAAAACCAATTCGTTTAAATGAGGACATATTGTCTTCACTCCTTTTTTAATATAGATCGTTCGTTCATTCGTTTGCACCAACAAGAAGAAACGGCTGTACCTTCTCCCGGAAGTCAGACGCTTCCGTAGCTAGCGATACAATGTATCGCCTGTCAGGTATCCGTTTCTGCCAAAGGATAACCTGTGGAAAATTACCCATTCCCCAGTCTATCCTATAAGTATGATTCCATCATAACTATCTTACTCACAAAAAGCATCTTTGAAGCATGATCAGCGAGCTCTGGGATGATGGCTCTCATATACTTCCTTCATATTCTTACGCGCGATACCGTTATAAATCTGAGTCGTCGAAATATCAGCATGACCCAGCATTTGTTGTACGGAACGCAAATCCGCTCCACCTTCCAGTAAATGGGCGGCAAAGGAATGCCTAAGCGTATGCGGTGTAATATCCTGCTCAATGTTTGCTTCCCGAGCGTATTTTTTTATGATTTTCCAGAACCCCTGGCGGGTTAAACGCCCACCTAGGCTATTCAGGAACATGGCCGGCTCCTCCTGATGATCACGAAGCAGCTTGTCCCGCATAAGAGAAGTGTAAGCTGCTACACTCTCTGCAGCAATGGTTCCAATGGGAACCACTCGTTCCTTGCCCGAAGTCCCTGTACAACGCGCAAACTTCATGTCTATATGCACATCGTCTACGTTAAGAGAAATTAATTCAGAAACCTTTATCCCCGTTGCGTAGAGCAATTCCAGCATAGCCTTATCGCGCATCCCTTGTGCTGTACTCACATCTGGAGCAGCTAGCAGCCGCTCAACCTCCGAAACCGCAAGCACCATAGGTGGCTTCTTATCGGGCTTCATGGTTTCCATGTCCAGTGTTGGATCCTGCTCAATTAAACGTTCCTTCAGCAAATAATGAAAAAAGGCCCGCAGGGACACCGCGTTTCTGTTGAGCGTTGCAGTGGCTCTTCCCGCTCCGCGTAAGGAGCCAAGATATAACATCACATGAGATCTTCGGATTTCTTCGGGCTGCTCAACCCCCCGCTCTTCAGCAAACTCTAGAAACTGCGATACATCCCTACCGTAAGATTCCAGTGTATTCGGGGACAAGCCTTTATCTCCGGACAAATAATGTAAAAAAGGCTGCAAGTGTGACTTCATTATTTCACGCTCCTGTCCTGGCGCAGCTACTCTTAGTGTCTTCCTGCAGCACATTCAGCATGAGGCTTCAGCAGATGTGTACACAACGCTTACTCTGCATAAATCCACCCTAGCTTTCTTCGACATTCTTCTCGCTTGTTCCTGCTTCCTGCGTAGCTTTCATTCTCCGAACCAGTAATAGAAACGCAAGCGCTGCCGTGCATCCAGACCATCATCACCAACCTCGGCGTGATCAAATGCCCGAACAGCGGTGCCTTCAGGAATTCCATAGTTCTCTATCGGACTGAGCCATTCCCCTAACCAGCTCATAGCATAGTAGAGTAAATAGCTCAGAGCCACAAACATGATCATAAAATACAGCTTACGCACTGTTTTGGGCACAGAAACAATCATAAGGACGCCTCCTATTACATATAAATGAATTCTGCTCGTCCTTCATTTTATGCTCCAAAAAAGGCTGATATGTATGGCTCTAATAGACTAATCATTTAAAAAGCCCCCTCCGGTATAGGAACCGGGGAGGACTTGTGAAGTTAATTCTTAATATAAGATAACTTTAGGATGGATTTCCGTCTGTATTGTTCTTATCAGTACAGCGGTAGCAAATCCCATGGAAATCAAGTCTATGATCAAGCACTGTGAAATTAAACTCTTTCTCCAGTCGTTCTTCCAGCGGACCGAGCCAATCCTCGCGAATCTCATCCATACTGCCGCATTGCACACAAATTAAGTGATGATGATGATGCTTCGCAGTATCTGTTCGCAAATCATACCGGGCTACACCGTCGCCGAAATTGATCTTTTCTACGACATGAAGCTCACTGAGAAGTTCGAGGGTACGATACACAGTCGCAAGACCGATCTCGGGAGCTTTCTCCTTCACGAGCATAAATACGTCTTCCGCGCTAAGATGATCTTCCTCATTCTCCAGCAGCACTCTTAAGGTCGCTTCCCGTTGGGGTGTAAGCTTGTATCCTTGGGATTGTAACTGTTGCTTAATCTTGTCTATCCGTGCTTCCACCTGTCTCCCTCCCCCTTGGATAATTACCGCACCGGTCTTCAAACCACTTCTTCCATTATAGGGGGTGTCGCTTTCAGAAGTCAAACGCTTTTACTGCACAGTCAAGGTCGTCACCGCTTGTACAAGTGAAGGCGTGACCCAACGCATCATGGTTGGTGTAACCCAGGTCTCAAAACATGAAATACCCAGGATCAAAAGCGCCATCACAAATGACAATATAGTGTACATGGTAAAAGGACGAGTCACTGGCGTCCGGCGCTGTCCCATCACCCGGCTGCGGATCATCTGCAAGGAAAAAGCTATCGCAGCTGCACTGCTAACCAGCAACACAGGGATCAGCACCAGATTATGTGGAGCCACAGAGACTAACGCGAACAACATCCCATGCCAAGAATATTGACTGACCAGACAGCCAACCGTAAAACCGATCAGTACCCCTTTTAAAAAATCAAGAATCAAAATTCCCGGCAGCCCAATGACCGACAACCCAAGAATCCAGATCAGTCCGATCCATTTCAGATTCAAGGCCGCTATACTCCAGTACGAATCAGGTGCGGCTGGCAGACCTTGCTGATCAACCGTAACAAAGAAATTCCCCAGATAATCCCCCAGCTCCTGCTGCTGATCCATCGTAAGCGCACTAACGATAAGAGCTCCAAACACAACACCTACCAGAAATAATACGCCGACAAAAATATACAGAGGCGTCTGTTCCTTCATCATCAGCCGTAAATTACGCATTTGGGACGTTCCCCTTTCCGGTTACATGTTACACCATATGAGAAAACGTCCCGCGATATGACTTGTCCTTCAGGTAATGACTCTACTTTCTGGGCTGAACCACTTTACCGTACGTCCCGCCACCGCCTGCTGATAGCTCCAAAATTCCAGAGCGGGCCTGGACGATCATCGACGCCAGATCCGCACCTACAACGCTGGCAATCTCCGATTCACCACAACCATGTAAAATGTTCATCTCAGTTCCAAACGCTTGCAGTAACGCGTTCATCTTCGCCTTCCCTAACCCCGGGATAAATTCAAGCGGAACCTGATAATGATAGGATGGGCGGTCAGCAGGTACCAGCGGCGTATTGCGGTCTGCAATATCTAGGATCCGGTCAAATACACCTCTAACCAGCTTAAGACTGCCGCAATACTGGCAACGATCCGAGTTGACATAAGCCTCATCAATAATACTGCCACAGCCCCCGCAATAGCTCCGGTGGTATTTGCCAAGCCGCGGATTAAGTCCGAAATTAGCACTTACCTTCCGCCCATCTTTACGTTCCAGTGCAAGCCGTAGTTCAGCGAACGAAGGCTGTGCCAGCTCCATCACATTATACTCACGCCCTAACTTACCTAGTGAATGCGCATCTGAGTTGGTTAGAAACGTGAAATCATCCAGTTCAGAGAGATATCCAGCCATTTCGGAATCTGCACTCAGCCCAAGTTCAACCGCAGCTATGCGTTCCAGATCAAAGATGTCCGCCATACGCTCGGCAGCACAGCCGTACAAGCCCTTGTGAGGCGTGAAAATATGTGCAGGGATAAGAATGCCTCCCCGCCCGTAAATCTCATCCTGAAGCTCCCTAGCCGGAGCATACAGGCGTTGGGAACTTAGATTCACGTTCCGCATATAGCGGCTCATCCACGCACTAAAGTCAGTCATGCGTTCCACGTCCGGCATGTAAGCGAGCACATGGCACTCTTTTCGCCCAGGCTCGCGGATTTCAATCTCTGTTCCCAGAATGATCGTAGTCCCTCGGTAAGCAATGCCTCCACCTTCAGCTAATGTCATCTCTCCAGATTCCAAAGACCGCTGAATATCCCGCAGGACGCCAGGTGAATGACTATCTATAATACCGATCATTTCTAGTCCCTTGCGCTCTGCAGCTTCTTTGGCAATGCCCGCAAAGGTAAGCTCGCGGCTGCCGCTAATTTTGACAGCCTGACCTTCCGACGTTCGCCCAATATGAACATGCAAATCGCAATAGAAACTCTTCAGTTCAGTTGTTAATTCCATTGGCCTGTCAGCGTGTATAGATGCCAAGCGTACACTGCCATCATCGTTTTTGCATCCGCGATGCGCCCGTCAGCCATATATTGATACGCTTCCTCCAGGGTAAGCTCCGAAACCTCTAGAAATTCATCCTCGTCCAGTGACATGTCCCCTGGTTGAGCGTTAGTAGTCACATACAAATGAATAATCTCATCGGCGAAGCCGGGAGAAGTATAGAAAGATTTAAGCAATTTCAGATCTCCACTGTGAAATCCAGTCTCTTCCTGAAGTTCACGACCAGCCGCAACTAATGGATCTTCACCTTTATCCAGCTTCCCAGCAGGAATTTCCACCTCAGTGCGTTGCATGGGCTGACGGTATTGCTCTACAACAAGCATTTTATTGTTATTTAAAGCAAGCACCGCTACAGCGCCGGGATGCTTCACAACTTCACGTGTCGCAGTATTTCCATCAGGCAGTCTCACTGTGTCCACCTGCAAAGATATAATCTTCCCATCAAAAACAGGCTGTGTAGACAATGTCACTTCATCAAGCTCGGGTTTGCTGTGCAAATGTTGTTCTCCCATAAAGTTTCTGGTCTCCTTTTTCTCTATTGTGCATACGGTGTATTATAGCAAACTTAAAGGGAAAGAAGGAATTTCAGATGAATGAAATCTTCAGCCGTACAAGCTCATCCGCAGTGATGATGGTAGGTAAGCCGGAGGAAATAAAGGCCATCTTGGCTGGATGGATCCAGCAGTATGGGCGCGATATGCCCTTGGCATACATTCTTTCCCTGCACGATCAATCCGCAATCCTTCCGTCCAAGGCAGGATGAATTCATCCTCTCCTTTGGGACTTAGCCATACATGTTCACACAACTATAGGGGTGTCTCAAAAGCCATGAAATGGCTGCTGGGGCACCCCAGTCTTTTTGCGTCGCCCCGATTAGGGGGAATTGCGCTTAGGCCGCTGGTATTGGGCACAGGTTGATTGATTAAGCAACTAATGGGCTTACGATGCTGGCGTCAGACACAACTTGTTGGTCGCTCACGATGCTGGCGTCAGACACAACTTGTTGGTCGCTCACGATGCTGGCGTCAGACACAACTTGTTGATCGCTCACGATGCTGGCGTCAGACACAACTTGTTGATCGCTCACGATGCTGGCGTCAGACACAACTTGTTGATCGCTCACGATGCTGATATCTAGCACAAGTTGTTTGATTAGGTTGCTATTGCGCCTACCTTTGTACGCTATCGGACTCAGCTGCACTTAAACACACCTTTTCCCCACTTTTGCTATGCTATCGGACCCCAGTGACGCTATCGGCACGAAAAACACACTATATGCTCCTCTTATTAAGGAATAGCTGCGCTCGTGTCCGAAACTCTGCTCAATTGGCGATAATTTTGCTTTTAGCGTCATCTGGGTCCTTTCGCCTCAAAAGAGGGGGCGGACTTGGCGCTATCGGACACAGTTGCACTTAAACCCACCTTTTCCGCACTTTTGCTTTGCTATCGGACCCCATTGCAGCTATCAGCACAAAAAACACACTATATGCTCCTCTTCTTATGGAATAGCTGCGCTGGTGTCCGAAACTCTGCTCAAATGGCGATAATTTTGCTTTTAGCGTCATCTGGGTCTTTTAGCCTCAAGAGAGGGGTGGCATCCGGGCATTCCGGAAATTTCTACTTCGAGACTCGCCAAAAGCGGCATTAGAGGTCGCATGACTTTTTTGGGATTACCCTAAATATAGCTGCACTAAACTCCCCATAAAAAAAATACAGAGCAGCGATCCTCCGTTACGGTAGAATCGCTGCTCTGCTGTTTTATAAGGTGGTTAGCCCTTTACGCTCTCTTTTACAATATTCACAACGAGTTCAGCCACTTTAACGATATCTTCGGCTTTAATCCGTTCCTTGGTAGTATGGATATGTTCATAACCCACTGCAAGGTTAACAGTCGGAACATCTAGACCGTTGAACACGTTAGCGTCACTACCTCCGCCAGAGTGGAACAGACGTGGAGTAAGCCCCATAGAAGTAATGGCCCGCTGTGCAAGCTGCACTACCGGATCATGTTCATTAAAGCTAAAAGCAGGGTAGATGATTTCACTGCGGAATTCGCATTCTGCGCCGTATTCCCGCACAGTTGTCTCGAGCGCTTCGCGCATCGAAGCGATTTGATCGCCAACCTTCTCCTGCACAATACTGCGTGCTTCTGCATCCAGCTGGACGTGATCGCACACTACATTCGTTGGGCCGCCGCCAGCGAACTTTCCAATATTCGCTGTGGTTTCGTTATCAATACGACCCAGCTTCATGGCTGCAATCGCTTTGCTAGCGACTTGAATTGCGCTGATGCCGTCCTCTGGGTTCACGCCAGCATGAGCCGATTTTCCAAAGATTTGCATCGTGATTTTAGCCTGTGTCGGTGCTGCCACCGCAATCGCTCCAACTTCACCATTGGAATCTAGTGCAAAGCCGAAGTCAGCGTCCAAGTTACTTGGAACCATCGAACGTGCGCCCAGCAATCCAGATTCTTCACCCGCTGTAATCACGAATTGAATCTGACCATGCGGAAGCTTTTGCTCTTGGATCACACGAATGGCTTCGAACAATGCAGCAAGTCCTGCTTTATCATCAGCTCCAAGAATCGTAGTGCCATCACTTGTAATCCATCCATCTGAACCAAGTGTAGGCTTGATATTTTGTCCGGGAACAACCGTATCCATATGGCAAGTGAACAGAAGCTTTGGAGCAGCTCCTCCATTCTCAGCTGGCCAGGTAATGAATAGATTACCTGCTCCATGTCCGGTTCTTTCCTGGGAATCGTCTTCGAGCACTTCTAAACCCAGTTCGTTAAACTTACTCTTAAGGACATCGGCAATCTGCCGTTCATTTCTTGTTTCACTATCAACTTGGACAAGTTCCATAAACTCCTGAATCAATCGGTCTTGTGAAATCACTGGACTTCCCTCTCTTTCGTGAATACGGTACAATGGTTGTACGGCATTACCATCTTCATGTTAATAACTTAAACTAAATCTAAAGGAGTTACCCATGCAACGTAATAAATGGTTCAAGATATTCATCTACGTCATGTTGTTTGCCATGATTGCCTCTACACTATTTATGGTTATCGAGCCGTTCCTTGCAGGTTAAACATTGCTCAGGAAGCATTAATAATAGCGGCTAGGAACACCTTGCCGCTATTTGGCCTGCACGTTTGTTCTTAATCAGCCTTTGCCATATCACAGAAAGTATCCATCAGCTCTTCATATGGGAAATGTTTCAAGAAGTATGGAACCAGCTCTCTAGCCACCTCTTGAAGCTCAAATCGACGACCTGCACATTCCTCTAGAGAAGTTATCCCAAAATCGGTGATCCCGCATGGAATAATCCCTTGAAACCCGCGCGCCGCAATCCCCTCAGAAATGTTAAAAGCAAAACCATGACTGGTAATAAAACCTCTTCTAAATTTACTCTTATTAAACTTCACACCTATAGCACAGATCTTCTCATCGCCAACCCATACTCCGGTGTACTCCGGTTTACGATCTCCGGCAATACCGTAGGATGCCAAATAATCAATAATAACAGCCTCCAGACTGCGCAAGTACCCATGCAAATCCACTTTGCCATCTTCTCCGAGCTTAAGGATCGGATAACCTACAAGCTGACCGGGTCCGTGATATGTAATATCTCCTCCGCGATCGATTTCAAACAGCGTGATTCCTTTTTCTTCGAGCTGCTCATGATCCAAGAGAAGATGTTCAGGATGATTTTGTGAACCAATAGTATAGGTAGGCGGATGCTGCAAAAGAATAAGTCTCTCCGGCTGCTCGCCAGAATCAATGGCATGCACACTTTCTTTTTGCAGCTCCCAGGCCGTCCCATACTCCATAATAGGGTCATATGAAATCTGCAGCTTACGAATATCCGAATTATTCATACCGTCAGGTCCCCTTTTTCAGTCTCATGCCTGCACAGTTTGGCTCGTTATTATTTTAGTAAAGTTTCGTATCCGGGGTATATCCTTCAATATTATCCTTGACGCGTTGCAAGAAACGACCACAAATGACTCCGTCCAGAATCCGATGATCGAGCGACAGACAAATATTAGCCATTGATCGCACACCTATCATATCGTTAATGACCACAGGTCTTTTTACAATCGATTCAAATGTTAAAATCGCTGCCTGTGGATAGTTAATGATTGGATAAGAAAGAATGGAGCCAAACGAGCCTGTATTATTTACAGTGAAAGTCCCTCCCTGCAAATCTTCCAGGCTCAGTTTGCCTTCGCGTGTTTTTTGTGCCAATTCATCAATCTCACGAGCCAACCCAGCGACATTTTTCTGATCAGCCTTCTTAATCACAGGAGTGATAACCGAATCTTCTGTACCTACCGCTAACGAGATATTGATATCACGTTTGACAATAATTTTGTCTACAGCCCAGACAGAGTTCATAATCGGGTAATCCTTAATCGCACTCACAACAGCCTTCATCATGAAAGCCAGATAGGTTAGATTGATACCTTCTTTACGCTTGAACTCATCCTTATGTTTATTGCGCAGTGCGACCAGATTAGTCACGTCTACCTCAATCATTGTCCAAGCATGCGGAATCTCAGAGACACTTTGACGCATTCTTGTAGCAATTGTATTCCGGATTGGCGTTACATCAATCAGGTATTCAGAACTGCTGCCTCTGCCACCCTCAACTTCAATTGTTGGAATACGAGGAGATTCGCTCAAGTGTAGACCCGAATGGCGAAGTGGCTCTTCTGCCTTCTTCTCTTGGGCTTGAACGAACTGTGGAGCAGGCGGTTGTGACGCCATTGGGGCAGGCTGGCTAGCAGAAATCGAAGCTGCAGATCTAGCTCCGCCGCTTTCGAGGAAGGTCAGCACATCCTTACGGGTAATCCGACCACCCATACCAGTACCAGCAACTAAGGTCAGATCGATGTTATGTTCAGCAGCCAAAGTCTGTACCGCAGGAGAATAGCGTGCACGCATCATATCGCCAGCAGTTGAAGTCGCACTTTGTCCTGCAGCATTATTAGAGGAATTAGCTGCAACTGTGTTAGTGTTAGTCACGTTTGCAGCAGCAGATGCAGTCACAGGCACGGCTATACGACAAATGACTTCGCCGACATTGACAACCTGGCCTTCTTCCGCCAATAGTTCACCCATAACTCCATCTATCGTTGAAGGTAATTCAGCATTTACTTTATCTGTAATAAGCTCACATATTGGTTCGTATTGCTCTACCGGATCGCCCGGTTTCTTCAGCCATTTTCCGATCGTCGCCGATACTAGCGATTCCGCCAGCTGCGGCATGATCACGTCAGTCAACTTTTGGTTGTCAGACATCTTTTCACTCCTTAAAAGTTTTACGAAGCATTGACTCTTAGAAAGACTACATAGTAAAACTTGCTTCGTAAGCATATTCTTAAAGTTTTACGAAGCTTCGTCAGCATCACCTGAGTTTTAGGAAGCTTCGCATCTACTCAACAAATTAATATTGTGCCAGCCGGAGCATTTCCGCCTTCACTTTTTCTTTACTTAGCATGAAAAACTTCTCCATTGGCGGGCTGATTGGCATCGCCGGAACATCGGGACCACAAAGACGGAAGATTGGTGCATCCAGCTCGAACAGACAATGCTCAGCGATAATGGCCGCCACTTCGCCGCCAATTCCGCCTGTTTTATTATCTTCATGCACAATCAATACCTTACCGGTCTGACGGGCAGCAGCAATAATCGCATCACGATCCAGCGGTTGCAAGGTACGCAGATCAAGAATATGTGCTGTAATTCCTTCCTCGCGTTCCAATTCTTCCGCAGCCTGCATAGCAAAATGCAGCGGGAGACTGTAGCCAATCACCGTAATATCCGTTCCCTCACGCAGCAGATTAGCTTCGCCAATTGGAACGGTGTAATCCCCTTCCGGCACTTCTTCCTTGATCAGCTTGTAACACTTTTTGTTCTCAAAGAAAAGCACCGGATCAGGATCACGTACGGCTGCCTTCAGCAATCCTTTAGCATCATAAGCGGAGTAAGGCGCTACAATCTTCAATCCAGGTGTACCAAAGAAAATCGATTCTGGACACTGTGAATGATACAAACCGCCGAACACCCCGCCGCCAATAGGAGCACGAATGACAACCGGGCAACTCCAATCGTTATTTGAACGATAGCGGATTTTAGCCGCTTCACTGATAATTTGATTCGTCGCCGGAAGCATAAAGTCGGAGTATTGCATTTCAGCTATTGGTTTCATTCCGTACATAGCTGCTCCGATGGCTACACCAGCAATCGCTGATTCAGCGAGGGGTGTATCCATAACCCGCTCTTCGCCAAACTGTTCCTGTAGACCTTTAGTTGTGGTAAATACGCCGCCTTTGAGACCAACGTCCTCACCAAGCACGAACACGGAATCATCGCGCTCCATTTCTTCCTTCATCGCGAGCCTGATGGCATCGATATATTCCATTATAGCCATGGTTTATGCCCCTCCTTTGAGGTCGGAATCACTGTATACATGCAGCAGTGTGTCTTCCGGTTTCGGGAACGGAGCATTATCGGCATACTCGATAGCCGCTTTAAGCTCAAGATTGCATTCAGCAGCAAGATCTTGTTCTTGCTCGTCACTCCACAATCCCAGACCGATCAAGTAATTACGGAATCCTGCTACGCCGTCCTTCTTCCAGTTCTCATCAACCTCTTCTTTGGTCCGGTAAGCCAGATCATTATCTGAGGTGGAGTGTGGAGACAAACGGTACATCATCGCTTCAATCAGCGTAGGACCTTCACCCGCGAGGGCTCTTTCCCGCGCTTCCTTAACGACACGATAAACCTCAAGCGGATCGTTTCCGTCTACACGCACACCAGGAAATCCATAACCCAGTGCACGGTCGCTAACCTTGCCGCCTAACTGTTTATGAACAGGAACAGAGATTGCGTACTGATTGTTCTGGCACATGATAATAACCGGCAGCTTATTCACTCCGGCAAAGTTACACGCTTCATGAAAATCCCCCTGATTGCTGGAACCTTCACCGAAGGTTACAAAGGAGACGAATTTCTTCTTCTGCATTTTGGCCGCCAGAGCAAAGCCAACCGCATGAGGGACCTGCGTGGTTACAGGGCTTGACCCTGTCACAATACGCAGACGTTTACTGCCAAAGTGACCCGGCATTTGCCGCCCACCACTGTTTGGATCTTCTGCCTTAGCGAATACGGACAACATAAGTTCGCGTGTAGTCATACCCACTGAGAGCACGAAAGCATAATCGCGGTAATAAGGTAAAAAATAATCATTTTGCCGGTCCAGCGCGAACGCCGCCGCCACCTGACCCGCCTCCTGGCCTATACCGGAGACATGAAAGTTGATCTTGCCAGCGCGCTGAAGCAGCAGACTGCGCTCATCGTATTTACGAGCGAGCGACATATATCTGTACATATCGATGACCTGGCCGTCACTAAGTCCAAGCTGCTTATGTCTGTTAATCGTTTCTACAGTACCTTGGGATTCCATAAAGAGATACCTCCTTATTCATAAAGCCTGAAGTCTTACAGGAATTAAGACCAATTGTGCCCTGATCTTAAAACCTGGTACTAAGACTTGACTTGAGTATATTATAATCCCTTTCTACCCAAAAAGAAAAGCTAAGAAAAACTAAAATCCAATAGATCTTCCATCCACAGCTAACATTGCTTCTCCGATAATCTCCGAAAGGGTAGGGTGAGCATGTATAGCTTCACCAATCTCCCAAGGTGTTGCATCCAGAAGCTGTGCCAAGGCCGCTTCTCCAATTAGATCCGTCACATGAGGACCAATCATCTGCACACCAAGAATATCTCCACTGCTACGATCGGCTACAACTTTGACAAATCCGTCCTTCTGGCCATATACAATTGCCTTACCAATGGCCGAGAATGGGAACTTCCCAATCACTACATCATGTCCAAGCTGTTTAGCTTCCTTCTCGGTGTAACCCACACTTGCTACCTCAGGCCGAGTATAGACACAACGTGGTACTAAATGTGTATGATAAGGATGTAGCTTCTCACCAGATAGATGGTTAACCGCCATTATCCCTTCATGACTGGCTGCATGAGCCAATTGAAGCCCACCGATGCAGTCGCCAATGGCATAAATATGCGGCTCTGCCGTCTGCATACTAGCGTTTACAGCAATAATCCCTTTGTCAAAGCGAATGTCTGTGTTTTCCAGACCAATATTCTCGATGTTGGCCACTCTGCCTACGGATACAAGCAATTTTTCTGCCATTAGGCTTTGACTTTGCTCTCCCTTACGGGCTTCGATCGAAATTCCATCCTCCGTTACCTGGCAGGTTGCAGCATCCACTGTAGTTTCAGTCAGTACCTTAACCCCACGCTTTTTCAACAAACGTTGCAGTTCCTTAGCTATCTCTTCATCCTCTTGAGGCAGTAACTGACCTGCCGCTTCAACCACAGTCACCTGCACTCCAAAATCAGCCAGCATTGAAGCCCATTCGACCCCAATTACACCACCGCCCACAATGATGATAGAGGATGGCAGCTCTTCGAGCATGAGCGCTTCATCACTGCTAAGAATCACTTTCCCGTCTGGTTCGAGACCAGGCAATACTCGTGGACGTGAGCCCGTAGCGATAATAAGATGGCTGGAAACTACTGTTTCCATCTCCCCATCTTCCAGTTCCACAGCTACAGCACCGCTGCGCGGAGAAAAAATAGAAGGACCCGTTACGCGCCCTTTACCTTTGACAACTTGTATTTTATTTTTGCGCATCAAATATTGTACGCCTTGATGAAGTTGCTCAACTACAGCTTCTTTGCGTTTCTGTACCTTTGGGAATACCAGCTGTACACCGCTTGTCTCAATGCCATAGCTCTCGCTCTCATTGATTTCAGCATATACCTCTGCACTACGGAGCAGCGATTTACTAGGAATGCAGCCCCGATGCAGACAGGTTCCTCCCAGTTTGTCCATTTCGATGACGACAACGGACTTTCCAAGCTGTGCAGCGCGAATAGCCGCCACATACCCTCCAGTACCTCCGCCAAGTATGGCCACGTCACATGAAATTGTCATGATATGTATCCTCCAGTCATTACACGTAAGTTCATTTTACTTAGTATATTGTACTCTCTTTTTGCTCTATTACAAAACTTATAAACGTCATATGCAAATGGACTTTTTCTTGCTAAAGCGTTATCATATGGGTGAATCTAAAGGGCTAAGAGGGGTAGGAGACACTTATGAAACTGTTAATTTCACGCTTCATTGCCATCCTTATTCTTGTGTTTCCGGGCTTAATAGCAATGAAGGGCTTCCTCATGATGAAGGATGATATTTTTGATTACATTTCCATGCATGGTGATGATTCTGTAGTGCCCCACTTTGCTTGGCTGCATTTCGGTAGTGGATTGCTGCTCTTCGCAGCTGGCATGACTTTCCTTGGTGGCTGGATTCTGGCTAGGGACCGTAAGAAGAATTACGTAGGTCCAAGGTTCAAGGAGAAGCAAAAGGCGAAACAAGCCGGAACGCAGGAAACGATCTCTTAAGAGGCTATGCTAAACTTAGGATCAGCTTTTTCATCTCATCATTTATTCACCTGATCATCTGAATCTCGAATCGCACACAATCAAGCCTTAATACCCTGCTGATTGTAATTTGTACAATAGATTTCCCCACATTCAAAGCCTCCCAGCTCACCCGATCTGGTGCTCGTTATCTATCATAAATAACATAAAGGCGAGAACTTCATGGACGCAATCTGCGCTCCCTGAAAATTCTCGCCTTTTTCTTAAATTCCCGACTTATCAAGCGCCTCTTTCCGCCGCCCCTGTACCAACTCGCTGTACAGTCCGCCTTGCTTCAGCAGCTCTTCATGAGAGCCTTGCTGCAATAATCTGCCGCCCTGAAGCACAAGAATTCGATCAGCTGCACGTATCGTGCCAAGTCTATGAGCAATGACGAAGCTCGTTCGCCCTTTCATTAGCGCCTGCAGCCCTTCCTGAATCTTGATCTCGGTCACTGTATCAATACTGCTGGTTGCTTCATCAAGCACAAGCATAGAGGGGTTAGCAAGAATCGCTCTCGCAATGGAGAGCAGTTGCTTCTGCCCTTGGCTTATACCGCTGCCATCCGCCGAGAGCATCCGTTCATAACCTTCGGGCATTCGCATAATAAAAGAATGGGCATTGGCCAGCTTAGCCGCCTCTTCAACCTCTTCATCGGACGCATCCAGCCTCCCGTATCGGATGTTATCGCGGATACTCCCTTTGAACAAAAAGGAATCCTGCAATACAAAGGCCATATGACTTCTCAAGCTTTCCCGCCGAATCGAAGTGATATCTAAGCCATCCAGCGTGATTTTCCCCTGATTAGGATCATAGAAACGGGATAACAGCCCAATTAGCGTTGTTTTGCCTGCACCGGTAGGTCCAACTAAAGCGATCATCTCGCCAGGCTTCGCTACAAAGCTGATATCCTGCAGCGTGTTAGAACCTCCATCATAAGAAAAAGCTACATTTTCAAACTTCACCGCACCCTGTACAGTTTCAAGTGATTTGGCTGCACCTTCATCTTTAGCCTCGGTCTCTTCGTCCAGCACTTCAAACACCCGCTCGGCCCCTGCCACCGCTGAGAGCAAGGTATTCCACTGATTCGCTAAATCATTAAGCGGACGAGTAAACTGGCGGGTATATTCCACGAATACGATGATCACACCCACTGTAATCGACCCACGGATCGCAAGCAGACCACCAATTCCTGCAACTATGGCGAAGCTGAGATTATTAAGACCATTCATAAGCTTGGGGATGAAACCAGAAATGGACTGCGCCCAGTAGCCTGACAGCATAATTCGCTTGTTGCGTTCATGAAAACCAGAGATGACGCGTTCCTCTTGTGAAAAAGCCTTGATAATCCGTTGTCCGGATAAGGTCTCCTCAATATAACCGTTAAGCTCCCCTACATTGCGCTGACGTTCTTTAAATAATGGGCCTGTACGGCGTGTAATCCAGCGCATGCCTAACAACATCAAAGGCACTACGAGGAATGTGAGCAGCGTCAACAAGGGACTAAGCCACAGCATAACCCCTACGGTTCCTAGCAAGGTTAAGACACTTGAAAATATCTGAATAGCCGAGCTATTCAACGTAGAGCTGACGTTCTCGATATCATTGGTAAGACGGCTCATAATTTCCCCCTGCTGTCTCCGATTAAAAAAGGAAATAGGCAGACGGTGTAAATGGGAGAATAGCTCCGTACGCATCCGTAATACAGTTTCTTGAGCAATTTCGATCATCCATATGTTTTGCAGCCAAGAAGTCAGAGAATAAAAAATGTACACACAAGCAAGGCTTGTCAGAAAAACAACCCATGATCGCCCGCCGGTACCTTCCAGATAATTATCCACCGCTCTGCCAATCATGTATGGCCCCAGCAGCGCTAGCGCTGAGCTGAAGACAACCATGATCAGTACAAGAACAAGCTTGGCTTTACGCTCAGCTAGATAACTCCAGATCCGGATCAGCGTCCCTGACCAATCCTTCGCCTTTGCTTTGGGTTTGCCGCCAGATGCTGTCCCTAGACTTCGTCCCACGCCAAGTTCAAAATTCGGTTTAGGATGACGAAAAGGTTCAATTAATGCTTTGAACATGCTGCTTCGCCTCCTCTACCTGTGATTCATAAATCTTGCGGTACAGCTCGGAGCTTGCCATAAGCTCCTTATGCGAGCCTTTGCCAATTAATCGTCCCTCATCCAGCAACAGGATCAAATCGGCTGATGCCGTTGAACTGATTTTCTGAGTAATCAAAAAGGTTGTACAGGAGATATCCTTTAACGCCTCCAGCAAAAGCCCTTCCGTAACCGCATCAAGAGCACTGGTGCTGTCATCAAGGATCAACATAGCCGGTTTTCTAACAAGTGCACGGGCAATCGTTAACCGCTGCTTTTGTCCGCCGGAGAGATTAACCCCTCGTTGACCAAGCATCGTGTCATAACCATCTGGCAACCCTTTTACCGTCTCGTGAATTTGTGCAGCTCCCGCTGCTTGTTGGATTTGTTCCAGTGTGGCGTGTTCATTGCCCCATGCAATATTATCGCGAATTGATCCGCTGAAAAGCTGCAATTCCTGAGGCACATAACCTATCGATTTCCGCAGTCTGGAAATATCGATATCGGCACTTTTTTCACCGTCAATCCAAATGGTGCCGTCTGTCTCTTCATACAAGCGCGGAATCAAACTCACGAGTGAGGATTTTCCTGATCCGGTCGCCCCCATAATCGCTACTCGCTCACCAGCAGCTACTTCAAAATGAATGTCCTCCAGGACAGAGATATCACTATTAGGATACTTAAAGCAAACGCCTTCAAATTTAACGTGGCCCTGAATCGGCTCGCCTTGCAAAGTCCCGCCTTCACGAACTCCAGCTCCCGCTTCCATAACTTCTGAAACACGCTGAGAGGAGGCACGAGCGCGGGAAAACGTTACAACAAGACCAGAGATAGCTGATAACGCCCCAATTGTTCGCAAGGAGTAATTAATAACAGCAACAGTCTGACCCAAAGTAGCCTCCCCATTGGAAATGGCTATCCGTCCAAACCATAAAATCGCCAAAATCGCCGCATTCACAATAAGCATAACAAAAGGCATCGTCGTCTCAGTCAAACGCAAGGCAGACACCGTTGATCTCATCAAATTCCCGCTAAATACCGTGAAACGTTCAATCTCATAACCCATACGCACAAATACGCGGATCAAGCGAATACCCGTAAGGTTCTCCTGAATCACGCCATTAACTCCGTCTAAACGCTGCTGGACCGTACGAAATAATAAGGAAGCTTTTCTCATAATCCAGTAGAGGAAAAAAATCAACAAAGGTAACGCCACCGTCAGCAGTAATCCCAGCTTCACATGAACAACTAACGCCATAATCACACTGCCTACCACAACAAGTGGCACCCGTGTCATAAAGCGCAAGCTCATAAAAATAGTATCCTGCAGCTGTGATACATCGCCAGTCAGACGGGTAATCAGTGACGAAGTAGCAAAACGATTAAATACTTCATACGTAAAAGACTGTACCTTTTCGTACAATTTGTCCCTAAGATCGAACGCAAAGCTCTGACTTGCATGGGCAGCAAAAAAAGAACTGAGTACCCCGGCTGTAAACGCAACTACCGCGCTGCCGATCAATACACTGCCCCACAGCCATACTACAGAGGTATCTTTTTCTCGGATCCCCAAGTCAATGATTTTGGAAATGATCAAAGGCTGTGATAATTCTACCGTCAATTCAATGAGCATCATTACAAGGGCAGCTATTGCAGCTACCTTATATTTTTTGAGAAAAGAGAAAATCAAAGCCATTCGCATACCCTCTTTTTCTATTCGTACAGTGCATCCCTTAACCGAGTTGACATCGTGGAAGCCTGTCCAGTTTTCAGTATTGCTCGACGCAGTGCTTTATTACTCCGATTCAATTCCACCAAATCCGCCATCATTTCTTCCAGCAAGCTTTCAGTGTCACTGGATAAATCTCCATTCTGCTGCAAAAGAGCTAACCGTTCCTTATATTCGTCTAATCTTTCAGTCACACTTATTACTTCCTTTCCCATCTCTTATTACCTCTTATCATACCACATCCAATCAATCGCAATGTTTTCACTGGATACATCCGATCCGAATATGATACTCTAATATGGTCGCATTTTTAAGATATAATCAATGTTTTTTACGAAAGGATAGATGGAAGTGGCACAATTGTTTTTCAAATACGGAGCAATGAACAGTGGTAAATCTATTGAGATACTCAAGGTTGCACATAATTATGAAGAGCAGGGGAAATCGGTGCTCATTTTCACTCCATCCATAGACGACCGGGACGAGGTTGGTTTTATTTCTTCTCGTATTGGGCTTCGGAAACAAGCAATCCCCATCGATGAGAACACAGATATTTATAATATCGTCAGCAGTAACCAACCTAAACCACACTGTGTACTTATTGATGAATGTCAATTTCTAAGCAAGGAATGTATTCTCCAGCTAGTGCGTATCGTTGATGAGCTGGGCATTCCGGTAATGGCCTTCGGACTTAAAAATGATTTTCAGAATCAGTTATTTGAAGGCAGCAAATATATGCTGATCTACGCTGATAAAATTGAGGAAATGAAGACGATCTGCTGGTTCTGCGAGCGCAAAGCTACTATGGCTCTACGAGTAGAAAACGGCAAGCCCGTATATAGCGGCAAGCAAATCCAGATTGGTGGCAATGAAGCTTACTATCCGGTATGCCGCAAATGTCACAAGAATCCACCGCTATAGCCGTGTATAAAAAGCATCCCAAAGCCATAAAGGCTATTGGAATGCTTTTTTGATTAAGAAGATATTACCCTAAATATCTTTCTTTAAGAATATTCAAATGATGATGGTCATGTCCAATCATAATGCAGGCCTGAGCTCTCGCAGAAAGAGTAGCCTCGTTAACTATTCCCTTCCGGATCCATGCTTCCTCCGGCAGAGTTTCCATTAAGAGTAATGTCGATTCTCGAACAAGCTTGTAGTGGGCCAGCAATGCTTTTAAAGTGTGCGCTTCGAAATTGGCGGTAAGTACATAGTCTTTCTCTTCAAAACCCGGCAGTGGAGTCGTATCCCCTCTGGCGATGCACAATAAACGGTAGGACATGATTCTTCCGGTATCAGCCAGATGTCCGACCATTTCCTTGATACTCCATTTCTCCGGAGCGTAACGATAGTCCCCTTGTTCTTCCGTAAGATTCGAAATAAAAGTGAAAATCTCATCCGTCTGCTCTCTAAAAATAGTAATGATGTCTCCTTCAGCTGGCACTAAATCGACATATTTTGATAATTCTTTGAGATACTCACTGCTTTCTGGACGTCGATCCATGTCTAAACCCCTCTCATTTTGAATTTTTTTGAAAAAATAGGAGGAAAATTATACTGTAGTTGTTGTATTTTAGCTCATTTTATACGATACTTGCAATAATAGGGTTAGTTAAACTAGAAGTCATCGGGAGTGTCGGCATGCTAGATTTTATTCTTTTTATGATATTTTCAATACTAGAGACTTATGCAATGTTTTTTCTGGCTTTCAAAATCTTCAAAATTGATCTATATCATAAAGAGATGGTGTTTGCTAGTTTTATTATGGGCTTTTGTTCTTATACAATTAGGATCAACTATGGGATTTTTCCATTAGATATTTTCTCACAATTTGCACTAATGTTTTGTTTTATGTGGATGTTATTCCGGATTCATCCCTTCTACGCTTCAATATTAACCGGGATGGCCTATCAAGCTTACTCGGTGATTCAAGCCAGTATTGTGTATCTATTAAACTCTGTAATGTCCATGCCTCTAAATACTTCGGACCCGATTACAAAAAACATAATGACAATGCAGATTTTATCAGCATTAGCCGCGATTCTCATTGGTATGTATGTGGGCTATAAACGTATTGGATTTGACTTTGTACCTGATAAACCCGATGTAAAAGTCAAACCAACAACTAGTGAAAAAATATTATTCGCTCTTAATCTTCCTACAGTAATTGTCGTTACTTTATTCACCTACTTTATTGAATCTAATTTCTTTTTCTTGATCCCAATTTTCTATGGGGTAATACTATGGGGATATCTATATTTCTCATACAAAAAGGACAGAAATAACTATGAGTCATTTAGCACTTAAAATTGTTGAGGTCATTAAGAAAAGTAATCCAGAGCAATCGCATTCAATTGAAATCATGCATTATGCCCTTAGCATTATTCTGAATACTTTATTCATTATTATGACTTCTTTATGCATTGGCGGGCTCACTGGACAGCTAAAGGAAACATTCTTAGCCTTATTCAGCTTCATGCTCCTAAGAATGTCATCTGGTGGTGTGCATTTAAAATCCGCAAGAGCCTGCAATATTGTATCTATCTTTATCTGTTCACTGATCCCTCATATAACTTATCTAATACATAACCATTTGATTTGGATTAATCTTTTTTCTTTACTTGTAATGATCTTATGTGCTCCGAATCCTGATGCTAATGCCCAAATCCCCAAAGAATGGTATTTGGGTTTAAAGCTACTTTCCATAATTCTGGTTTTTTTAAATTTTCGGCTCCATTCGCCTGTCATTGGATTGGCATTTTTAGTTCAATCCTTTACAGTCATAATCCCATTACAAAGGAGGACAATCAGATGAAAAAAAACTTAGCTCGTTATGCTTCTAACATTTTAGGTACTTCTGCTACTGTTTTTGCAACAATTCTGAAACCATTTGCTCACAGCCCTGAGATTCCAAAAGAACTGCGCAAGTAATTAAACAAGGATGGGGAAACGATGCGTGTCTTACAGAAAGACGGTTCCTCTAGTGATATTCTAGAGGAAGATATATTGTATTTCTCGAATTATAAGAATACAATATTCGTCCATACGAAAGAAGGCGAATTTATTCTCCCCACCACGCTTTCCGATCTTTCCGTAGCGTATGAGGGTAAGGGATTCGAACGCCTTGACCGCAGCAATGTCGTCAATATCAACAACATAGAAGGCTATGATCCCGGGCGGAAGATTGTATGCTTTAATCAAGGTACGCAGTTCACTACTGTTTCGGAATCCAATGAACCTCGCCTTAAGAAGTATCTTGCTTCACAAAAGAAAAAACCGTCAGAATAAAATTCAGTTTTTTAATAATCCCGGCATGTTCACGCATGCCGGGATTATTTTATTAAAAATTGAAACTTTTTAGCAATTTCCTCAAAATCGCACATTATGCCATAATAATCCTCAAATGTAAAGATAAATTCGTAGGATGAATGACAGGAGACGGATCCTATTCCAAATGATACCATATAGATAAACCTATAATAAAAACAATTAATGATGGAGGATCATAATGAATTACTATTTTCATCCCTCTCCACGGCCCTCATCTCTGGAATCTATATCTGACGAGGATTTACTAAGAATCTATGAGCTAGCGATTGATGCCCATGCGTTACCGGATTTCATTGAAATTATTAAAGAGATCATGAGAAGTAGAAATCTCATAGATTCTGAAAATATATAACATCCCCTTCCCCATTAAATTCACACTGACGCATGGTACACATTTTTCTTCAGCTTCAACCAACAATAAGCTCCTTAGGTCGCCTTAAGTCAACTACATTAACATAAAAAAGGTAGAGCCTCCGCGGCCCTACCTTTTTTATATGCACATATGATGGTTAATCTGAGATAAAAATAATGCTTTATTCTGTAATTTCTGTTTTAAAAACATTTTCCAATTTGCCGCCGAGTCTTTTCTTCAAGGGAACTTTAATATCTCTGCCCAATTCTTTAAAGAAAGTTTCAACATCACATTTCACATTTTTTGCAGTTGCGATTACCGCACCATCACCAACAATGTTTTGATTCGCTTCAAGAGGAACATCAACTTCGATGTCATACTTTTTGGATAATGTCTTGATGTAACGTGCGAAGATCTCCAGCAATTCCTCGTTATTAAAATTCTCTATAGCGACTTTGCCCTTGCTGGTAAACTTCATGTTAATTTTCATTATTAATATCCCCTTTTCTGTCAAACCATTTTTAGTTGTTAGTTTATGGATCAAGATGAATAGATGGCTGCAAGAAAGGGCAACATTCATTCATTTTTGAGATCATTAGCAAAAGGCATACATTATTTATAAGCACCCTTTATTTGTTGTACTTTAAACTGAGTAAATTCTTTAAGTGCTTGTATGACCTGATCCTGTTCCTCTTCCTTCAGTTCATAAACGCACTCCCGTAGCCACTCGCCAAATAGAAAGGCTTGACGCCCTTTACGGGGGCTCTTTCTTAAGGAGTCGAGGTTACCCTCAAACTTATCGTTCAGGACATCGGTCAGATTGTATTTCTCAATCTTCTCTATTACCATTCCTGCCCCATATTCCGTTTCGTAAACTATAACTTCATTCGAATCAAAGGAAACGTACGATGTTTCTTTCCCTTCCTTCGCTCTGAATTCCTTAAGCTTGTTAAAGGCTGTCTCGTAGATGTAATCTTGAGACTGTTTGAGCTGTGGCAGCTCATATCCTTGCTTCAAGGTCTTGATATATTCAATATCTGGCATATAATCTGCCAAATGGTACATCCGATTCTTCAGATCCGTTCCAAGCGCTTCAATGATCTTGTCCAGATTGTCTTTAAGCGGAATGCTCTCTCCACGTTCGATTTTGCTAAGCTGTGAGTAACTTATACCGCTCTTTTCTTCCAGTCCTCTTAAGGTTAACCCTCTCGTCTTTCTGATGTGCCGAATGAAATTACCCAGCTCATCGGGATAGTTCTCAAAATCATTCATGGGAGTCACCTCCCTACTATCATAACACAACATAACAATTTGTGTTGGCTAATAACAATTATTCCTTGTTTTTACTTGCCTCTGAAGAGTAATTCCCAGTATTCCACGCCCAATATAACCCTATCTTTACAAAATACCGGAAAAAGACTCAGCGCTCGTCTGTAAGGATTTGGAATATGCTCGTTACTCGCCTCAGTTTTACTTTCTGCTTAAGCCCCATTCATCTACTTGGTCTTACCTTCCGCTTTCTGCTCACTTTACTCACCTGGCTCACTTGGCTCAACTAGCTCACCTTACTCACCTTGCTCACCTTACTCACCTTACTCACCTTACTCACCTTGCTTACCTAGCTCAACTAGCTCACCTAGCTCACCTAGCACACCTAGCTCACCTTACTCACCTAGCTCCACTTGGCTCACCTGACTCAACTAACTCACCTAGCTCACTCAATTCTACCTCATCGGACCGAGGAGACCTTATTAAGCTGATTTCAGCCATTCTGCTCATCTATCGGACTCAGATGCAGCTATTCATTAAAATATATTACGATTCCGGGCAAAAGTATGACAATAAGAGCTATGGAGTCCGAAAATTTGGAAAAATGGACCAAAAAGTTAAAATAGCGGCAATACAGTCCGTTACGATCCCAAACCATCGAGGCTATCTGTTAAAACAAACTTTCTTGATAAAAGTAGCTCGTCCGAGCCGAACTTACCAAGTGTGCATCGCTGTTGGCGTACTTTAGCTTTAGCGTACCTCAGCAAGCGTACTTTAGCCTGCCTCAGCAAGCGTGCCTTAACTTTCCGTTCTCCATTTTCCCTTCTCCAATCCTTTGTGTCTCACTACCTGTTTTTACTTTTACTTCGCTTTCCCCTCTGTGTACATGCGTGCGTACCCTGCACATATCCAACTAATCCAATTATCAAAAAAAACAGCCAGTCCCCATCAACCTGAGACTGGCCACAATCATTACTCCATAACACTCAGCAGGTTGAGGATCATCTGTGCACTTTCAGCACGTGTTCCGTTCTGGTTCGGTGCAAATTGACCTTCAGCCCGTCCTTGCATCAAACCAGGTCTGTACACTTCGCTGATTGCCTCTTGAGCCCACTGTGGAGCATAACCAATATCGTTGAATGCCGAAATGTTACGGCTAGCTACAGATACATTACTCTTCGCGTAAGCATATGCACGAGCCAGCATTGCAGCCATCTCCTGGCGGGAAATCTTCGCCTCCGGTTCAAACTGTGAAGCAGTCTGGCCGTTAATCACTCCAGCTTGTTTGGCTAACCCTACTGCTTCTGCATACCATTTATCTGCAGGTACATCAGCGAAACCAGGTTCCGCTTGACCTTTCAAGCCAAGCGCACGAACTAACATCGCTGTGAACTCCGCCCGTGTAACCGCACGGTTCGGATCAAATCGGTCCGCAGCTACACCCTGTACAAGCTGTTTTACCGCAAGCTGCTTCACAGCAAGGTAAGCCCAGTGATCGGACTTCAAATCTTTGAATGTTTTATCAACTTCTAAAACAACGTATTTACTAAAATGACTGACGGCAGCAGATAGATAACCATTCGTCCATGTACTGCTCATATACTCTAATTTACCCACGTCTTCGATAAAATAAATACCTAATAAGCTTCGATCTACATCTGCACCGACCTTATATGAAATCATAATCGGCTCTGCAAACTGTCTTAACGAGAAGGACTGATCATTTTGTGTGAATATGCTAAGCGACCATTCCCGCAGATCACTTTTCGCCCGCAATTGTGCACCCGCAAGTGCACTTGCACGAGCCAACAGATCCACTGCTGTATTATCAGCTACAGGTTTCAGCCGTAGCGAAATCGTACTCTTGGCAAGAGCCTCAGCTGAGATTAGCTTACTTAGTTCTGCCAGTACTGTAGCAGGAATCGTAACGGATAAATCCTGCATAACCACTCTAAGCGGTGCGCGTCCAAGCAGCTCTGCTGCATTGCCTGGCAAAAGTAATTCCGTAACCGCCCCATTAACAGAAACCACAACTTCACCTTGAGCATTCTTGCTCTCTGACAGTTGAGAAGCCGTTATGGTGACTACGCCCGTTTGTGCTGATGCCGACGGAGTTGGTGTAGCGGTTGGCGTTGGTGTCACCGCAGGTCCCGGCACCCAAGCACCCGGCGTTGATGTTGGCTCTGGACTTGGTGTTGGTGTTGGTGTTGGTGTTGGTGTTGGTGTTGGTGTTGGCTCTGGGCTTGGTGTCGTACCCGGCGAGCCCTCAGTCACTATCAGAATATATTCAGTGCTCAAACCGTTATAAACAGCGCTGACTTTTGTTGTACCAGCACTCAAAACATGAAGTTCTCCAGCCTCACTAATCATTGCAATGGAATGATCAGATGTATCAAAGATTACTCCCTCGAACAATTCTTGCTTGCTGCCGTCACTGTATACCGCCTGAACAACAACGGAGCCTTTACTTCCTTGTTCCAGCGAATCTGGCCCATTCATCGTTATTTCTGTAAGAATAGGTGTCTCATCATTTGTTACGACAAGGTTATACTCCGAGGCGAACTCCCTATAGGTTACTGAAATCACAGTGGAGCCTTCCTGATGAGCCTGAACTAAACCCTGATCATTGATCGTAGCAATATGTTCATTCAAGCTGGAATAATGAAGTCCATCTAATATTGCGGTACGTTTCCCAGATGCGTAGACAGCTTCTGTTACAGATTGGTCGACTTCTTCCGGTTTAAGCTGTCTCTTTCCCTGAAGCTTAATTGCTTGCAGCGCATCTACAGTTATCGTACTTTCAGCAAAAATATTCGGGTAACCTGCCACTGTGACTCTTATCTTAGCTGTCCCTGGCTTCAATGCAGTAACCAAGCCATTTTCATTTACAGTAACAACTGATTCTGCCGGATCAGGAACGATGGTCCAAAGCTTTGTCAGATGATTAGCCTCATCCGGCCCCACCTTAGCTTGCAATTGCAGGCTAGCCCCAGGCTCAAGCTCTACAGCAGTTTGATCCAGCGCAATGGATTCCGGAACCAATTTGCCGATTACTAAACGGTCAATCTCAACCCCGTCTACTGTTCTTGCGGTAACCGTAATCTCGTTCTTCTCAATCTCAACAGCCGTATAGATTTGCTCATCTTCGTCATATATTTTTTCCTGCCAAAAACGTGGTGTCAGCGCATAGAACTTAGGACCCGAGGAACCGCCGATAACATACCGAGTGCCTTCGCCTTCTGCAACCTGTTTACCCTCCTTCATCGGAAAAGTTCGCAAATAGATATGATCATGACCGTTCATGACCAAATCTACGTTGTGCTTATCAAAGACCGGAACCCACTTCGCTTGTACCTGCTCATTCGAATAGATGCTGCCGTACGGTCCTTGATGGAAAAAAATCACCTTCCACTTTTTATCTGTAGCGGAAAGATCCTGATCCAACCACTCGGCCTGTTCAGTAAACGGACTACCTGAATGCTCTGTATTCATAACCACAAAGTGCGTATCCTTAATATCAAAAGAATAATTCGTACCTTTTACGCTCGCCGCACCGTTTTGCGGGTTATTGAATTGCGCCAGATAATCCCCATATCCATTGGTTCCCATCACTTCATGGTTCCCGATAATCGGAACAAGTGTGGTATTCATCAGCTGCTTTTGAGCTGCATCAAACCACCAGTTCCACTGCTCTTGTTCAAAGCCCTTATCCACCATATCTCCAGCATGAACCAGCATTTCCGCATCCGGCATATATGCGTAAGCCGCTTCAATCGTATCTCCCCAAAGACCAAAACCCGCCTTAGAATCTGCTTGGGAATCTCCGATAAACAGGAATTTTGTAGAAGTGTCCTCACCACCACTTGTAACAAAAGCTCCTTGCTCACTTACATTTGACTCGCCATCACCCACACGATATACATATTCCGTTCCGGGGGTAAGCGCAGTGGCCTCCGCTTTATGAACTCGCATCGTTCCGTCATTGTTGGTGTTGTAAATTGAACTGCTGCCGGTAATTTTTATTACATTCGCAGCTTGAAAGCTTGTAAACTCCGCTTTTTTCACAAGTTCTACTACAGTATCCATGGTCAACGGTTCTGTCTGCCAAGTGAACTGGCGAGAAGTTGCTGCATCTTGGCCCATCGTAACATTAACATTACGCGGAGCTGCAGTAGCGTCATATGGAGCAACCTTGAACGTCATTACAGGACTATAGGTATTTCCTTTTACCGCCTGCAATTTAAAAGTTCCTTCTGCTGAAGTGACAAAGTCAGTAGTTAGTGTTCCACTTGCCCCTGAAGCAACACCTTGTACCTCCACTCCATCGAACAGCAGCTTTGCTCCTTCAACGACACTTCCATTCAGATCTTTTACCGCAAAAGATGCATCAAAGCCCTTCGCAAGATCATAATGGTTCCAAGTGAGCATCAACTGTGTCTTCACAACAGATTCAACAGCCGCTCCAATAAAAGAAATAGGAACCCCAGTACCCTCTGTAGAAGTTACCGATCCGGATGTATTTTCAATTACAAAAGCTTTGCTAATATCTCCAGCCAACTGCTCCTGAGTGTAGGGACCCACAAAATCATTTCGAACTGTATATTGAATTTGCCCGATGAGATCCGTATCTCCCAGATTGGAAGAATTGATATTCGTTAAGTTAAGACGCACAGTGCCCAATGCCGGATCAATGATGGACTCCACTTGTGTTTCTGATAACATATTCCCCCGAATTACCTGCAAATCTTTAACTGCAGCCGGATTAAAAGCAAACGTAAGATTTCCTTCCTTCAGCTTGCTCGCTTTCTCTGCCGTTACGTCCAAAGTGTAGGTGTTGCCGGCATATACTACTTCTGGTGTTTTGTACACATAGAACGGAGAGCCCAAATTTACTGTAAAATACCATTCTTTTATCGTCTGGTTACCGCTCAAATCGCGGATGGCAACTTTTACTTTATGACGGCCTTCTGTCAGTGGAACCTTTGGTTTATAAGTGATCTGACCTTTTGGAGGATAAAAGCCATGCTCCACTAATTGATCGTCCACATATACTCGTGTTTTGTCAGGATCGATTAAGGTCGTTCCCGGATGCACTACTGGATCATAACCATCATCCTCACCATTGACGGAAAGGGTCGGTGTAGCTGTTTTGACAATTTCGTTCACGCCGGGATATGCATCTTTAAGAATAGGAGGTGTTCTGTCCTCCTCTAGCGGGCCATAAATGGCACGAATATCATCAACGTAAATAGCTCCCGCACTCTTGTTAAGATTGCTTGTCTCCATATAGCGGACAGGCATATCCATCGTTAACGGGGTGGTTTTCCCCTTAGGAACGGATACTTCGACGTATTTCCACCCCGTCCAGTTCACACCATTTACCTGATCAGTAAAATCCACTGGCACTGCCGCATTATTGCCATCCCGAATCTGTCCCCGCAGCCAGTGCTTTTTGCCATCTCCGTAGATCCACATACTGATCTTCTCAGGATACCCCGGAATCTGAATCCGATTGGCGGTTGAGCTTGCGGCTAAATAAGCACCGGATGTGCCTGTTTTATTAACAAAATCATATTCCAGCTTCAAGGCTTTGTCCCCGTTGCGGACAAAATCCAGATCAGACACTTCCTGAATCGCCACGCTGTTAGCTGCTGCACTAGAGGCTATATATTTATCAATGCCATTCTCAAAATCCTCCAGCATTACAGGCGGTAACCCCACATTTACTTCAAAAGAGGTCTCAACGTCCCTGTATTTAGCATAAATCTTTCCGTTTTTCCCGTTCTCACTCGTCGCCTGAAACAGACCCTTCTCGTCCACGGTTCCGATCTCGCCCTCAACCCGCCATTCGAAGCTAGGGTTGTCAGCTTGAATCACTTGTCCATTACGTAGCGCCTTCACAGTTAATTGTGCAGCAGCACCTGAAGAATAAGTTTTGATCTCATCAGGAAACCTAAGCTCTGTAAGCTTATCTACAACCTCAATTTCAGCACTGCCTTTGACTGCCCCAGCCTCTACAATTACATTTCCTGTGCCGGCAGTGATTCCTCCGGTGAAGACTCCGTTCGCATCGACAGTACCAAGGTTAGCGTCCACCTGCCAATTCAGCGTACCCGAATAAGGCGCCGGATGGCCGTTCTCGTCCACTCCTGCCGCTTTGAATATAAAGCTGGAGCCTTGCAAAATACGTTCCGTATTCGGCTGCACAACCAGCTTAGAAGCCGAAGGTTGCTCAGGGGCTGTATTGACAAGCAATAAACCGTTACCGGTTTTACGCTCGTAACCATCTGAGCCCTGATTCATCATTCGGACACCAGATGTACCCGGCATTCTGGCCACAAAAGTAGAAGAACCGCCACCATCCAGATTCATGGCGTTCACTACGCCCATATCCTTCAGAATGTTGCCAAGCTCATCGGTATCTACGCCCTCACTAAAACCTGGCGATCTTCCATCCACTTCGAATAGAACGAGACTTCCATCCGCTTTTGTCCCAATGGCTGTCCGCGGATGAATTCCTAAAGGCCCTACACCTTGTTGAACTACTCCGTCTTTTACCAGCGGCCCTTCGCCGCCAATGGCTACCTTCACATCATTCCATTCTCCGCTAAGCGCAAAGGTTGCAGTAACGTTATCGCCAACCGATAACCCTTGCAGAACAGCACGGGACGTACCCTGGGCAGATAAAACCACTTTTCCTTGGGAAAGCGGCGTATTGCCTTGATTGTTGCGGATTTCAGATACCTTCAGCTTCAAGGTCTGGCCGCTTTTCACTTCTCCCTCGACAATATCTAGAACAACCTCGTCACCCTCATTGGTTGACTTTGTAGTTGTATTATAATCTTCCGTATAAAGAACCAGCTCATTTGTATTTCGGTATCGGTTGATGCTGGTCAGATTGGTTGTTTTTCCATTTATCGTCACGTTTTTGGTCAGCTTCGGCACCCCATAAATCGAGCTGCCATCTTCTTTTAAACCGAAAGTAAAAGCTGAAATCGAACTGTTCAGGATTACACCCTCATCCATAAATAACCCATTAGGAACACCCGTAGCAAAACCGGAGATTTCATAGAAATCACCATTGATTCCTGCGATCACTCGGTTTTCAGGTGAATCCGCATACGTGGCCATTTCTGTAACGCCCTTCATACCGTATACCTTTCCATCCTTCGTACCTGCCCGCAGCTCCAAATTTCCTTGTTGCGGGTTGAACTCCACTGCATGTATCTTTTGTAAACCACGTTCATTCTGGAGATCCATCCAGGTATACATCGCCCCAGGTGCAAGCTCTGTTTGGCGAACATCAATAACGGTTCCGTAGTCTGTTGCTGGTAAATCAGAGATGGAAGCGCGAACAATTGCCCCCGGTTGTAACAACGAAATCAACAAAACAAAGATAACAACAACATTAATTTGCCTTAGATACCTTCTCACTGTGTTGACATCCTCCCCACTTGGCTGTCCTAATATCGATCTGAGCTTGGACAACATCATAGGGTTAATATTAACTAGGAAGCGTAAAGGTTAGATAAAATTTACCAAGGCATACTGTTAACTTCGTCTAATCATTTCATCAAATTCATGCTTTAGCCTGTTGATAAATCTTCGGGCGGTCTGGGAGGTCTGTTTTGAAGCAGAGACAATAGCTCCTGAATATTTCGCACGGGTATCTGGTGATCGTAACTCGATGGTTTTCATGAAGGCAGAAGTCATCTCTGATATTTTTAGAAACGAATAATCCAGACCAATTGTGATGGCCAGTCCTTCTGCAACTGCATTCTCAATCGCCCGTGTGTTGTTACTTACAAAAAGCAAATTGATCGGCCCATAGCCAGATAAATATCGCTCTACATAGTCCTTAATGTAAGGATCATCGTATAAAACTAACGTCTGCCCCACTAAATGATCCGGTGTAAGGATTGAATTCAGGGCTAGCGGTGACTGTGGATGTACACCCACTACAATTTTTCCTTCCATTAACCGTTCAAACTTAACCCCCTTATATGTGTCAGGCATTCCCTCCGGTGAGACCATAAGTCCAATGTCCATTTCATCCTGAAGTACATTATCCAGAATTTCTTTGGGTCCTTTTTCAAAAATCTCTATTTTCACATTTGGAAAATCTGCCTTAAAACTAGAGATTACCTTCACCATCAGATGCATGGGTCCAGGTATCGTAGCAATTTTCAAATGACCACTTAACGTATCGCTGTAAATCTGTGCTTCTTCTTTTAATTCATTTACTTTCATCAGGACTTCATTTGCTTTGCTAATAATGGCATTTCCTTCTGCTGTGGGAACCGCCTTTTGCCCGCGCGAACGGATGAACAAAGTAACTCCCAGCTCAGCCTCCAGCATGGTAATGGACTGACTCATTGCGGATAGAGTGATATGACGATTCTGAGCTGCTTTGGTTAAAGAACCAATCTTTGCGACTTCTACAATATTCTCGCATTGCTCCAAATTCATTTGAATCACCCCTTAAGTTAATCTTTACTTAATAAATATTAAATTTACTTAAATTTTAATTAATTTAGACAAGTGTTACAATGTAAATAAGTTAGTAAGTAACCATTTTTACTATATCAACTTTCATTTCTAGTATAACTATATTTCTTGAGGAGGAAACTCAAATGACAGACAAAAGAGTAGCCGTAATAACAGGTGGAGCCAGTGGAATCGGGAAACAAACCGCCATTAAATTTGCAAGTAAAGGTGATCAAGTTGTCGTTGCCGATTTCAATCAACAATTAGGTGAAGAAACGGTAGCACAAATTATTAAAGAGGGTGGCGAAGCAATTTTCGTCAAAACAGATGTTTCCAAATATGAAGATGTCGAAGCGCTGGTTCAAAAAACTGTAGATACTTATGGAAGAATTGACGTTATGTTCAACAATGCCGGGATCGGCCGCGTCACTCCTGTACTAGACCAAGACCTTAAGGATTATCACAGTGTCATTAATGTCAATCAGCATGGTGTAGCCCATGGGATTATCGCTGCTGGTAAAAAAATGCGTGAGCTCGGCATCAAAGGTGTGATCATCAATACAGCTTCTGTATTTGGATTCCTAGCTTCCCCAGGTACATTCGCATATCACGCTTCCAAAGGTGCGGTCATTATGATGACTAAATCCGCAGCACTTGAACTTTCGGTTCATGGCATCCGCGTGCTTGCCGTTGCTCCAGGCGCTGTAGATACGCCAATTATCCAAGGATATAAAGATCAAGGAATGGTTGACCAAATGAAGAGCAAAGTAATGGGTAACAAACTAACATTACCTGAACAAGTTGCAGACACTGTATACTTGCTCTCCTTACCAGAAGCTAGTGCAATTAACGGTAGTGTTGTAATGGCTGATGAAGGTTATGCTTCATTTAAATAAAGTATAGGGTGAAAAAAATCCAAGGCTTCCCTCGAGGGAGGTCCTTGGATTTTTTTAAAAGTATTCAATAGATACACCCTACTCCCAAGTCCTCTGTTCATTAATCTCCAGCTTACGTTTAAACGCCTGCTCCAGATCAATACCAAGTTTATTGGCCAGATCAAAAATATTCCACACCACATCGTACATCTCGTATCCCAAGTTTTCTTTCCGCTCCGCATCTGGATGAAAAGATACCGACAAAACCTCTTTGGACAACTCCCCAACCTCAGTCATTAAGTACAGCATTCTCTGCTCAATGGTGCTGGTATCAAACCCTTTGATTTCACTAAACTCCTTAACATACTGTTGAAACTCTGCTGCATTCATTTCCTTACGCCTCGCTTTTTGGTATAAAGTTATGCAAAGATTAACACATCTCTTAGTCCCATCAATCTCCACTATACTTATTGACTGTTATGGGATAATAGTAAATTTCTATATCCTTCTTTATAAAACCTCTGCGTTGAGCTGCCAATAAGGTCTCGTACATATCTCTTCTGCCTACAGGATTATCCGTATGATGATAAATCTTATTCGCCCTTAAACCACGCTCACAAAAGTATTTCACAAAATCATACCCGTTCTTTAGTTCAATTCCCTCGGCGTCTTCACCTAAATCATGATCAAGCGTAAGGATGTTCACTTCATTATTTTCGAAAAGTTTAACAGCGTCTTCAAATGTTCTTGCCAAGGTAAACCCTTCTGGACAGTCTCGTAAGTCATCAAGATAAACATTTATCATATCGAACCTCATTTCTTCATGACGTCCTTATCTAGTGAACAGTATCCTCCAGCTTTATGGTACAAAAAAACACTTCGTTGAAGAAGTGTTCTTCAAAAAATTATGTATAATTTACCAAAATCCATCCCCTGAATCGAGGAATTCCATTAATTTTTTCTTAACGTTCTTTAAATCGATTGGGTTTAGTTGACCGATGTAATCAGATGAATTAAAGGAGGAGGCCTCCGCTTGGGCTACGCAATTCACTTTTGCAAATGAACTTTCCCCTAATCCGCAGTCTCTTCCTTTAAATAATGGAATTTTCCACTTATCATACTTTCCTTCAAAATTTTTTATTTTAGAGTGGGTCAATGCAACGAAAACAACAAAAATTGGTAATCCATCAATAATTTCCACTATTGCGACTGGTCTTATTTCGGTTTCTCCTGTTTTTGGATAATCTACTTCATACCAAAAAACTTGCCCGGCTTTTAGATTCATCTATTACTTCTTAAATTCCTCAAACCATTTTTGTTGGAGACGGTTATCAGAGTCAATTTTAGCCTTTCCATCAACTACATTCAAACGCGGTACTTTCGATTTGAAGTTAGGATGTTCAGACAATGAGTTAGGGATATTTTTTTTCTTTTGTACAAGACTCATACCATTTTCCTCCTCCTTCTCACACATTTTAGAATGACACCTCCCAAGCATTTTATTGCTTGGTTTAAGCATATCCGTCTTTGGTATGGTTTAGACCAGTATACCAATGCAGCTGCAAACACTGTAGTTGTGCTCTAATACTATTTAAGTCTATCACAATATTTACCATATATAAACCTTATTGTAGGGCGGTAAACATTTAAAATGTGGCATTTATAGAATGATTTTTTACAATTCAGATTATTCTATTATAACAAAAACACTCCTCTATTGGTTCTTCAAAAACCGATAAAGGAGTGAATCCAACCTTATTTACCAGCCCCTACTTCAGCCACTCTACGATTCTGAAAATGACGAATATCCGGACGCTCCAATCCTAGATGTTCACGAAGGGTACTCCCCGTATACTCAGTGCGGAACAAGCCGCGTGCTTGCAAGATGGGCACAACATGATCCACAAATTCATCCAAGTTGCCCGGCAGTACTGGTGGCATAATATTAAATCCATCGCAGCCGTACTCTTCGAACCACAATTGCATTAAATCTGCCAATTGTTCATAGGTTCCAACAAACTGCATATGTCCGCGTGCACCAAGCAAACGGCGGCCTAATTCTAATATCGATAATTTGTCCTTACGAGCCATATCCATAATCAGCTGAACCCGGCTTTTCATTCCATTTGATGCTTCTACTGGATCAGGAATCTCAGGCAGCTGTCCATCTACTGGGTATTCGGACAGGTCAAACCTCAACATGCCAGACAACATACCAACAACAGCGGCAGGAGGAATCAACTCCTGCAGTTCTTTATATTTACTTTGGGCTTCCTCTTCGGTCGCTCCAATGATCGGAGATAAGCCCGGCATAATTTTTAAGCTACCACGTTCACGGCCATAATCTGCTAATTTGGAATTGACGCTTTCATAGAAGGCCTTAGCCGCTTCAAGCGACTGCTGTGCCGTAAAGATCACCTCTCCAAAACTAGCTGCAAAATCTTGTCCTGGACCAGAAGATCCGGCTTGAATAAGTACAGGATACCCTTGAGGTGAGCGAGGAACATTGAGGGTTCCTTTTGTAGAATACCACTCCCCTTTGTATTCCACTTCTTTGATCTTCTTCGCGTCAGCAAATTGTCCCTCTTCGCGGTTGACGATTAAAGAGTCATCCTCCCAGCTGTCCCAGAGAAGCGTTGCCACCTCAACAAATTCACGTGCCATTTTATACCGAAGTCCGTGCTCTGGATGCTCCGGCTTCCCATAGTTATAAGCTTCCACATCAAGCTGGGAGGTAACAATATTCCAACCCGCTCGGCCTTCACTAATATGATCTAAAGAAGCAAATTTGCGAGCCACATTATAAGGTTCGTTATACGTGGTCGATACGGTAGCCGTTAATCCGAGTTTTTCTGTTTCTGTCGAAAGGGCTGACAACAGCGTCAATGGGTCCAGCATACCCGAAGCTGCTTGATCCGCACCCATCACATACAACAAATCCGCCAAAAACATCATATCGAACTTCCCACGCTCGGCGGTTTTTGCCAATTCGCGATAAAATTTATAATTGAAGATCTTATCCGCTCCCGATTCCGGATGACGCCAGCCATAATGATGATGTCCTGAATAATAAATAAATGCACCTAAATGTAGCTGATCTTTTCTGGTTCCCATAATGACCCTGCCTTTCGAATTCTAGAGTTCGTTAACCTTTGAATGTATCACGCCAATGCAGCCATCTTCTCTCCAGCAATCGAATTGCGGAATCCGAAAGTTTTCCTATCACTGCAAAGATTGAAATTCCAACGAATACTATATCTGTTTGCGAATAAGCTCTGGCATCCTGAATCATATAGCCTATCCCCGCACTTGTTCCCATCATCTCCGCTACGACGAGTACAAGCCACGATGCACCAAGTGATAAGCGAATACCAAGTAGAATATTGGGCATTGCAGCCGGAATAATCATTTTGCTAAGCAACTGCCATCTTGTATATTGGAAAATACGGGATACTTCAACAAGCTTGATATCAACATTACGAATTCCTAGGAAAGTGTTCAGATAAACTGGAAAAAAAGCACCTAATGAAATCATTAGTATTTTAGAAAATTCACCTACACCAAACCACAAAATGAATAACGGAATAAGGGCAAGTAATGGAATCGTCCGAAGCATCTGTAAAGATGGATCCAGTGTACGCTCTACCAACTTCCCAAGTCCTGTAGATAAGCCAAGCAGCAGTCCAGTAGCAGATCCCAATAAAAAGCCAAGCCCTGCCCGATAGGCGCTAATCCCCAGATGTCGAAACAGCTCACCGCTAGCTATTAAAGAAAAGAACTGCGCAATAATGGTAGATGGAGCAGGCAATGTCGTCGCAGAGACTAGATGGAGCGCAGCTGCCACTTCCCAAATCACCACTAGAGCTAGAGGTACAATCCAACCATGCAGTTTTTTTGGAATCCAGCTTAAACCATCGTCGTGACGCTCTATTTTATTACTGGATAGGTGATTGCTCATGATCCTTTATCTCCCCTATAACTGTCCTGCCATCTTAGCAATCTCGATTCCAACAGCTTCACTAATGAATCTGACAGTTTACCTACTACAGCAAACACGATGATCCCAACAAATACCACTGTGGTCAAAGAAAACGATCGCGCGTCATTGATTAGATAGCCAACACCTGAGCTAGAGCCCATCATCTCCGCTACGACAAGTCCAAGCCAAGCTATGCCCACAGACAAACGGATACCTAAAAAGATGTTGGGCAGTGAGGCTGGAATAATTAACTTACTCACCATCTGCCATTTACTGAATTGCAGTACTCTCCCAACATCAAACAACTTGTTGTCCACCGAACGGATTCCTAGAAATGTGTTCACGTATAATGGGAAAAATGAACCTTTGGCAATCAACAATATTTTTGAGGTTTCACCGAATCCGAACCACAAAATAAAAAGTGGAGCGATTGCTAAATGGGGCAGCGTGCGCAGCATTTGCAGCGACGGATCCAGCAAACGTTCTGTTTTGTATGAGAAGCCTACCCACAAACCCGCCGCTAAGCCAAGCCCTCCCCCTATTAAGAAACCAAGCAGTGCCCGCCAAGCAGATATGCCTAAATGTTTCGCCAGCTCACCGGACGCGGTCAAGCTAACCAGTTCCCGCCATATTTCACTTGGCCTTGGCAGCAATATAGGATTTAACTTTCCCATCGCTCCGGCTATCTCCCAAATCAGGAGTAAAGCAATTGGTAAGATAAGTCCAAACAATATATTCGTCGTTTGGATGGAAAGTCCGCGCTTCTTTACTGGATTCTTCTTATGAATTAGTGGCGAGATCACAGCTTTTTCAGCACTGAATTGCATGTAAACAACCTCTTTTCTACATCTGTGGTTTCATCCGTTACTTCAAAGGTTCCTTCAGTGCTGCTTCAATATATTGATTGTCTGTTATTTTAGAAACTTCAATCTCTTTACGAATGTTCTTAATATCAAATTGAAAATCGGCTGTCTTCTGCAATTCTTCAACAACAGCATCACTAATTGGAATGTTGATCATCTGGGAACGTTCAAACGTACCTTCGATTACCGCTGCCGGAATGTTCCGCTCAGCTGCATATCTTTCAGTCGCTTCAGCGCGATTATCTGTCTCCCAAGCTATAGCTTTGTTGGTTACTTTTAAATAAAGCGTAACTAGTTCTGGATATTTCTCTGCGAACGCTGAACGGGAGATCACAAAAGAAGGAGATAAGACACCCAATTGCTCACCATCCGTCAAAACCTTCCCTTTACCGGTCAATGCGTTTAGAGTAATATACGGATCCCATGTAGCCCATGCATCAACGCCACCGGTTTCAAATGCAGGTTGTGCTTCATCAGGCTGTAGCTGGATAATCTCAAAATCTGCTTCTTTAAGACCTGATTCCTCAATACCGCGATAAAGGAAGTTGTAAGCATTGCTGCCTTTTGTAACAGCTATCTTCTTGCCTTTCAGATCCTCCAGTTTCTGAGCAGTACTACTACCAGGTACAAGAAGAGCAACGTTATTCGTACCTTCTAATACTTGTGAGATAATCTTAATAGGAATACCCGCAGCTTGGGCTGCGATCACCGGCATGTTACCAAGAGTCGCTATGTCCAACTTATTAGAAGCGATCGCCTCTGTCATTGGGGGTCCACTTTGAAATTCCGTCCATTCTACTTTTACGCCCAGCTTATCAAATTCTTGCTCATACCATTTTTCCTCACGGGCTTTACCAAACATCCCCCCGCTGCCCTGCACGCCAATCTTAATGGTCACACCTTCATATTTGTTGGCGTCGTTCTTTCCCGCACTCTTTTCATTCGAAGCGCAGCCTGTTGCAAATACAGTCAAAACAAACATAAGAAGTAGTGAATTACGAAATAATTTCATGGATCATTTCTCCCCTTTTTATAAAAAAATGGACTCTCTTTATCTAGATACCAGCTCCAACATCGATTGCCGGTTCTTCTACTTTCTCAAACTCACTCAGAACCAGTCGACGTAATTCTTGGAATGAAGTACTGGATCTTTTTCGCGGAAACGGTAAATCGATGGGAAGAATATTGCGAATATGCCCAGGTCGGGGATTCATAATGACTACCCGCTCACCCAGGAATACAGCTTCATCCAGATCATGAGTCACAAATAACATAGTCGTCTTATTGCTCTGCCAAATATCAAGAAGTACCTCTTGCAGATGTGATCTAGTAAAAGCGTCTAGTGCGCCAAAAGGTTCATCGAGCAATAATACATCCGGATTACGGAGCAACGCCCTAGCAATAGATACTCGTTGGGCCATCCCGCCTGACAGCTCACGTGGATAGGATTTCTCAAAACCCTTTAATCGTACAAGTTCAATCAATTCATCTACTTTTTTGCGAACCTCTGGATTTTTAAGCGATAAATTTGCTGCAATATTATGCTCCACCGTCAACCACGGAAAAAGTCTTGGTTCTTGAAAAATAAATCCCTTCTCAATACTCGGACCGTCGATCTGTTTGCCATTCAGTAGAACCGCGCCGCTATAGCCCGTATCCAGTCCTGCCACAATTTTTAGCAAGGTACTTTTTCCGCAGCCGCTGGGACCTATAATCGTAATCAACTCGCCTTTTTTCACCTTCAGCTGAATATTACTTAATGCGATAACATCACCTGCAGGCGCGGCGAATACTTTATTCAAATGTTCGATAACCAGTGTTTCCTTCGACACTCCATTCACCCTTTCCGATAAATTTAAACTAAACTATACTTATGTATTTAATAGGTATTCAGAGTAAAAAAATAATGAAATCCTCTAAAGAACCTTATCCGATTATTCAACTAGGTTTAATTTACATCATCTTATCAGTGACATTCCTCACATGTCAAACATTATTTGCCAAATGGGTGTATGTTTTGTGAAGTGGGGAGGTTTTGCGAATGGCAAGGACATGGTATTAGTTATAGCCGATAGGGATTTATCTAGTTGGAGTTCAAAACTGCACAAAAAAATACCGCATATTTATTGGTTTTGGACCAATGAATATGCAGTATTTTGAGGGCTGTTCACAACCGCCATCTCTTAAGGAACCTTATGCTAAATTCTGAAAATATCAGCATTGATAATAATTCCAACTGTTACTTTCTAAACGTTCTTTCATAATCTTCAAACCGTATTTTTCTAATTTGTTTACGATCCGTTGTTCTAACAATGATTCCTTCTGATTTGCCTGATGCGTCGATGCCTACTTGCGTGTTTTCGAATCTTTTTAAATAAGAATAAGTACTCTCAAGAGAAATTGGAAACTCGGAACCCTTTGTGGTTTCAAGAAGTGGTGCAGACTGCAAATCAATACTTTCAATAAATCTCTTCTTCTCAATTTCATCATAAAATGGTTGATTTCCGTGATCACGCCACACCGCAATTTTCTCCTGCGATAACTCAAGAAGTCTATATAATTCATCCTTATTCAAGGAGAACACATCAAATACACGATACCCTTGAGTTTTTCTGTCAGAATAGTTCTTGGATGCTTTAGTTTTCCCTCCATAAGATTCCTGATAAATTACGGTTAATGCCCAGTCACCCTCAGGAAGGATATCTGCAATTACTTTTTCTGCTAACGGCTTAAGAAATTCCGCAATGTTCCCATAAGGATTACCGATTCTATCTCCTTTTGCATATAACAATTCTTCTCTGGAACCAATTAGATAATCAACTTCGTTATCATCATTTTTTAATAAAATGATCCTTGAATTTTCACCATCTACTTTTTCGTAAACAAAAACATCATCTAATTCTGCGAAGCCTCTTGACTCTGTTAAAACATCATTTAACCGACCTCGTTCACCTAATTGATGATATGTAAGAATGCTTGGGTACTTTGTTAAAGAATTAATTTTCTTTAAATCCATAAACTATTCTCCCACTTTCAAATTCACTTTATATGACTCTTGTTCTTATAAACATAAACAAAGATAGCCAAGGAATATTTTACCACTGATTACGTGTTCACGTGTTATTCCTGATGAGATTGTCATAAAGAGTTCTCCTTATTTGTTTACCAATTTAACTTTGAAGATAAGTATCATCATAATCTACGTAATTACTTTGTTGATTACGCATGAAGGTTATACGCAAAGAAGGTTCTTATATGTATTTTCAAGTGATACTCATGTAATAGAAAATCAGCAAAATAAGAATATGTAAATAGTAGTAAACACCAATAAATCTTCTTTAATAATCTGATTCAAATATTGTTTCGTTTTTATCATTTGAGAAAATAATTTTTAATTGAGCAGTCGGATTCCAAATCCTACTATCTTTTATAATTAGATATTTTCCACCTGTATATTCATACTCACGAGTCTTACTGTCAATCACCACTGAAAATGTTTTAGCATCTTTTAAAACTTGCGTATTATTAATTACAAGGCCAATTGAACCTTTCTCTAAACCACCAATAGCTATCTCATCTCGTATCATAGCCGTAGATTTAGTATAGTCAGAAGCACTACGATAAATATAAATATAGGGTAAGCTAAAAATGTAATATTCCTCGTCGTTTAGCTTTTGTATAGATACATAATCCAAATTTTCACTTTCGATAAATTGATCTAATTCTTTTTCAGTGATTGCATTCCAGCTACATCCTGACAAAAAGAAGAATACACAAAAAGATAGTATTACATATCTCAAATGAAATTTCATATTCCCTCCATAATTAAATATTACACTTAGATTATTTACATCTGTAGCTATGATTCTCCTTAATAAATTCAAGCATGTACGTATCTAAAATAACAAAGGATTTATCCTACTAACTCCACTATAACATTAAATGGAATATGCTTATCTTCTACCAAGGCAATAAATTCCGAGTTGTAGCCATTAGGTATTTATAGGTTTTATGACCATAATTTATTAGTCTGTAAGATTGTATTATCAGATGATTTTGATACCTTTAATGCGAAATGATTGAAGTTGCTTGTAAACAGTGTTACTCTATCAACGGTAAACTCAAAATCTGTACTCTTCAATACATCTTATAATAGTCACTATTTTTAGTTAAGAAAGGTAACACTATGATAAAAGTTGATAACTTATCCTTCGCATTCCCGCAAAAAGACCTATATAAAAACATTTCATTTACGCTTGAAGAGGCACAACATTGCGCTTTTATAGGAACAAGCGGCAGTGGTAAAAGTACATTGATCGATATCCTTATGGATCCAGAAAAATATTTGTTCGAAGGCACGCTAGAGATGGACCCCACCTGCAAAATCGGGTATGTAAGTCAGTTTTCGCAACTAGACAAATCTAAAGAAACAACCGTTTTTGAATATATAGGAGAAGAATTTATTAAGATACAAAATGAAATAACAGCGATTCTCACTGAAATGGAAACATCATCAGATATTGATTCATTACTCGAAAAGTATCAATTAGCTCTAGATGCCTTTGATTTAATGGATGGAAATGATTTTGAAAGCAATATTAATAAGAAACTAAATTTAGCCAACCTCTTGAAGCTAAAAGATGCTAGGGTATCTGACCTAAGTGGTGGGGAATTCAAGCTTATTCAAGTGATGAAGGAAATGCTGACTAGTCCAGACTTAATGATTATGGATGAGCCCGATGTATTTTTAGATTTTGAAAACCTAAATGCACTTAAAAATCTGATTAATGCTCACAAAGGAATATTGCTAGTTGTTACGCATAACCGTTATCTATTAAATCATTGTTTTAACAAAATCATACACCTTGAAAACATGGAGATCCAAGAGTTCGATGGGCGATATATTGAGTATAACTTCTCACTACTTCAGACGAAAATTGAGTTACAAGAAATCGCAGTCGCTGAACAAGAAGAAATAGAGAGATACGATAACATTATTGATAATCTTAGAGCGATCGCAACCTATAATTCAGAAGCATCTAGAGGGAGAGCGTTAAAAGCTCGGGTTAAGTTTCAAGAAAGATTGGAAGCGCGAAAAATTAAAGCGCCATTCGTTGATATTAAGCAACCAAAAATCAGTTTTGGTGTGGACAATGAAATTGAAGAAGACATCACTGTTTTAAATGTGAATAATTATAGTGTTTCCTTTGATGAGTTGATTTTAGAAAATGTTAACTTTGAGATGAAACCTACAGATAAAGTAGCCCTTATCGGTCCAAACGGTACCGGGAAAACGACTTTACTCCGAGATATCTTTAAAAATAATCATGATTCAATTGAAATAAATGCTGATATTAAAGTGGCTTATCTTTCTCAGCTTCAAGACGAAGTACTAAAGAATTCTAATACCATACTAGAAGACTTCATCGATGCCGGGTTTGCAACTTATGACGAGATTAGAGCACATCTTTCAAACTATGGCTTTGAAGGAGAAATTCTTACTCAAAAGATAGAATCTTTATCTGGTGGCGAAAAAAATATACTGCAATTGGCAAAAGTTTCTGCTAGCAAAGCAAACTTATTGCTTCTTGATGAACCGACAAGCCATTTAGACACCTATACACAAATCGCACTGGAGAAAGCCATTGAAGACTATAAAGGTGCGATTCTCATGATTTCTCATGATTTCTATTCTGTAGTAAATGGGATGGATTATGTACTAATCATTGACGAGAAGACGATTAGAAAAATGAGTATGCGAAAATTCAGAAAGATGATTTATGCCAGTCATTTTGATAAAGATTATTTAGAAAATGAACAAAATAAAAAAGCAGTTGAAATGAAAATAGAATTAGCTTTAAAAGACAATAATTTTGAACTTGCGAAAGGTATGGTTGACGAGCTAGAAGAGCTGATTAAGTTACTTTAAATTCCAACCTTCTGAATGAAAATGATTACAAGAACGATGAAATAAAATGTTGGTGGAAAAGTATCCACATTAAAGACACTGATGAATAGATCTCAGTGTCTTTTTACTGCATTGATTTTATTGATAGCTCATGCCGGGACAGTGGTTCACTTATTATTAAAAATCTTTCCCAACACATTTTTTGCCAAACCTCTCTTCATCTCTCTGGTTGATATAACTATAATGAAGTATCATGAGAAATTTTTATCAAAACAGTCTTTGGTCTCGCATATAATTTTATACCATTGATAACCATAATCCGATAAGTTTGGTAGGATCAATAATTTGTTACCACAGCGGATACAATTATTTTCTGATAAATTTCCGTTCTTGTAGTCCGCTAAGTAACCTTCTGCTAGTTCTACTTCCTTAATTATATTTTCTAGAGCAACATCGCTTATATCAAAAGGGGTCATATCTCCTCTATTTGCATAAATAGAGCGTGAAAAAGCTCCAAATCCACCAACCAGTTCGTGGTGATGGGTATTAATCCGTCCCCCACCTCTCTCAAATAATTTGATCATCGGTTCATATATATCCGGAAACTGTAATGCGATATTGTCGCGCGCATCAAGCAAAGAGCACCAGCGTAAATAATGTATACTTATTAATTTCATAAGCATAATATCAATTTTATTAAAATTCGGACACGTTTCTAAGAAAATGTCCCACTCATTTTCCTCCATCTTAAAACCTAATAACATATCCATACCTATGTATATACTTGCTGCTTCCTTAGAGATAAACTGTAAAAACACGCCGACTCTACGGTAATACTCTGCAATCAAATTAGCATCTGCTTCATATTCACCTCTAGACCTTACTTCTTCGTATCTTTTTTTTGAAATTCCAATGTATAAATTCGCATCAATATTCTTAATTCTTTCAACACCTGATTCGTAATAATTCATGAAGATTCCTCCGACTTAACTCACAAATGTAGTTCTCTATATTCTGATAGAAGAATTGGTTTATCTAACCAGCTCGCCCGATTGTTCTAAGCCCCTGCTTGAGTTTCACCATTTATAAGATGGCTAATCTTTAAATAAAAACAAAACCCAATAAACCATTTAGGTTTATCGGGCGAGATTTAAAAAAGTTTATCGGTTCAAAACAAGTTTATCGATTTTATACTGACTGTACCCCGCACTGCCCCTAACCCTTTCAACTAACCTTATGCTCAATCCGCAGCTTGTCGGCTACCATGGCAATAAATTCCGAGTTAGTAGGCTTAGATTTGGAGATATTAATCGTGTAGCCGAATAAATGGCTGATGGAGTCAATGTTGCCACGGGTCCAAGCGACTTCAATCGCATGGCGGATCGCGCGTTCTACGCGTGAAGGCGTGGTTTTGAACTTCTCAGCGATTGCTGGGTAGAGTGTCTTCGTAATCGCACCAAGGATCTCGATATTGTTATATACCATGGTGATCGCTTCACGCAGGTACTGATAGCCCTTGATATGCGCTGGGACACCGATTTCATGGATGATCGAGGTAATGTTAGCGTCGAGGTTCTTGCCCTTAGAGAGCGGCACTACATTCGATCTGGACGTCGACGAATAATTGTACATGTTGGAGGAGGAGCTCATGCTGCCTTGAGAGCCGACAAGCTGACGTACACGATTTGCCAGGACCTCCATATCGAACGGTTTCAAAATATAATAGGATGCACCAAGCTGTACAGCTCTTTGAGTGATGTTCTCCTGACCAAAAGCAGTCAGCATGATGATCTTCGGTTGAGGATTCAGATCCATATCACGTAGACGTTCCAATACACCTAGGCCGTCTAAATGCGGCATAATGATATCAAGAATAAGAACATCGGGAATTTTACGCGCTTCGCTAAGCATTTGAAGCACTTCTTCACCATTGTAGGCGATACCCGTTACGGTCATATCTTCTTGCTCAGAAATGTACTCGGAAAGCAAATTCGTAAATTCCCTGTTATCATCGGCCAACAACACTTCAATATTCTGCACTGGCTGCTTCCTCCTTAATTATATCTGCTATTCGAAAATAACATTTTTTTCTTGTCTCTTACGTTTTCGACATGGAGATCGAATTCCCTTCTGTCGAAAATTATTTTTCTTTATTTTTTTTCTGTGTTGGATTATAATTAAATATTTTATCTCAATGTTCGAGGTTCTTCGTAATCGTTCGACAAAAAATCTTAAGGCTAAACCGCCTTAAGATTTAATGAATACCTATTCTCCTGTTTGGTCACACCTGAATCTTGAAGCATCCATTCGATGAAGCACCCATAACCGGACTTAGGATCATTTACAAATACATGAGTTACGGCTCCGATGAGGCGGCCATCCTGTACGATAGGACTTCCGCTCATGCCTTGGACGATACCGCCTGTCTTATCGATAAGGCGTGGATCAGTGATCCGCAGCACCATTCCTTTAGTGGCTGGCGTTTGCTGATGTGCTACATGAATGATCTCAACCTTAAACCGCTCCACCTGCTGACCATCAACTACAGTTAGGATCTCAGCAGGACCTTCCTTGACTTGATCGCTCATCGCCACGGGGATCGGTTCTTTGTAAAGACTGTGCTCGGGATTGGAGCTCATTTTACCGAAGATGCCGAAGTCAGTATTGCTCTCCACATTTCCAAGCACTTGGCTTTCTTTCAAAAAATGCGCTCGTTTCTCGCCCGGATCGCCATCCTGGCTTTTGGATATGGAGGTGACACTGGACTGAACGATATGACCACTGCCTACAACAATTGGAGTACCGGTATTCATGTCTGTAATCACATGTCCCAAAGCTCCATATACACCTTGCTCGGGAGCATAAAAAGTTAATGTGCCGACACCCGCTGCTGAATCACGAATGTACAGGCCTAACCGCCACACTTTGTCATGAATGTCATACGCGGGCTTTAACTTAGCTGTATGCTCTTTACCTCCGCGTTTGAAGACAATGGTCAAGGGGTTATTCGCTTTACCAGCACGATCCACCAGCTTGGCCACCTTGGACAACTCGTCCAATTTCTCACCATTCATGGAGATCATCAGATCACCCGGCACTAAACCGCTGACCTCTCCTGGGGAAAGCTTAGTTTTCTCGGATACTTCAATCAGATGATGACCAACAACCAAAACACCTGCTGATTTCACTTTCACACCGATCGTTTGACCTCCCGGGATCACCTTAAGCTCGGAATGAATTCCTTGTGCAGTCACCTTGGCTGGTTCACCTTGCAGTGGTGCAGCAGAACTTAGATTTGTTCCCGTTATGCCCGATAAACTAAGAAAGAAGGCAAATAAAAGGCCTGGCATTAACTTCCTGAGGTTAGGCTTCAATGGCTGTCACGCTCCCTTTTGCTTCTTTCGCTTGACGAAAAAGGTGGTCGCCAATTGCGTACCTATAAGATAACCTTGCCCCCAGGCTTTTATTACTGTCAATCATTGCTCCGCTTAGCTTGTTGCAGCCTTACTTGCCTCGGCCAGATTAAGCATTTCCTGCGAGTGATGCAATGTTTTTTCGGTAATTTCTACGCCACCCAGCATCCGGGCCAGCTCCATTACACGTCCATCGTTCGTTAGGGATTCCACTTCAGTCATGGTTCTTCCATCCTCAACCTTTTTGCGGATTAAGTACTGATGGTCAGCCATACAAGCCACCTGCGGCAAGTGAGTAATGGAGAACACCTGACAGGTAGAGGACAGCTTAAACAGCTTATCTGCGATGGACTGAGCAGCTCTGCCGCTGACACCAGTATCCACTTCGTCAAAAATCAGAACTGGAATTGCATCATGGCGCGCAAAAATACTTTTCATTGCCAGCATAATACGCGACAGCTCACCACCAGAGGCGATTTTGCCAAGCGGTCTCAGGGGTTCGCCCGGGTTAGGGGATATCATAAATTCTGCGCTGTCTATCCCTTGTCTTGTGAGGCGAATACGCCGACCATTGTATTCGACTCCACGCGGGTCCTCCAGCCTGTCCAATTTGACCTGCAACGAGGTTCTTTCCATTTGAAGGTCTTTGAGCTCACCCTCCACTTGGGTGGCCAGATCAGCAGCACAAAGCTTTCGTGCTTCACTTAATTCCGTAGCTGCTTCCATTAATACAGACAGCAACGAATCGCGCTTCGCCGTCAGTTTCTCCAGATATTCATCTTTATTCTCAAGCAAATCAGTTTCCCGGTGAATTTGTTCATAATAAGCCAAAATCTGTTCTACACTTTCTCCATATTTACGTCGGAGTCCAGTGATCAAATCCAAACGATTCTCGATTTCTTCAAGTCGCATCGGATTGAACTCGATATTTTCCCGGTAATCACGAAGCTGAAAAGCAGCATCCTCTAGCTGGTAATATGAGGACTGCAGCTGTTCGAGCACTGTTCGCAGACCCTTCTCATCGTAACGAACTGCATCCTCAAGTCTGGAAATAACATTACCGATCGATTCCAAGCCTTGTCTGTCGTAAAGCAGCTCATATGCACCCGATACGGAATCCATCATTTTCTCACTGTGGGATAGTTTGACCCGTTCTTCGGTAAGTAATTCATCTTCTCCCGGTTTTAATCCGGCGGATGAAATTTCTTCAAGCTGAAAACGATATAAGTCAAGCATTTGGTATGCCTTCTGGCTGGATTCCTGCAGCTCTCGCAGCTCTTTCTCCACCTTCGCGAAGGCAGAATACCTTTCCTGAAAAACTGCCTTTAGCGGACCAATAATCGGTTCTCCGTATGTATCCAGCAGTCCCAGATGCCGTTCCGCCTTCAGCAAGTTCTGGTGCTCATGCTGGCCGTGTATATTAACCAGCTGCTCGCCGATCTCGCGAAGCATGGTAAGATTGACCATCTGCCCATTTACACGTGATGTACTTTTACCTTGAGAGGTAAGCTCGCGTCGTATAATAAGATGCTCCTCGCGCTGGGCCTCAATGCCAAGACGCTCCAAAGTCTCCCAAACGGGATGACCGCCGGGAAGACTGAAGAGCGCCTCCATCTCCGCTTTTTCACAACCATAACGAATGGAATCCGCAGAACCGCGGCCTCCAACAATCAATCCAAGCGCATCAATAATAATGGATTTACCTGCCCCGGTCTCCCCCGTAAGCACGTGGAAGCCAGGATAAAAATGCACATCTACCGCCTCAACGACGGCAAGATTGCGTATAGACAAGGTTTCTAACACTAATAGAGCACCTCCGAGAAGATGACAGGCATCTGATTAATTATAATTAAGAAATATAACCCATGATTTGTGAAATTACGGTCTTGCTGTCCTCAGGTAAACGGCAAATGATAAGGATTGTATCATCACCAGAAAGGGTTCCCATAATTTGCGGCCAGTCAATATTATCAATTAAAGCAGCGACAGAGTTAGCCGTACCTGGTAAACATTTCATCACCACAAGATTAGCCGAGGAATCGATCTGCACAAAATTATCCACAAGAACGCGCTTAAGCTTCTGAATGGGATTGTACCGTTGATCCGTTGGAAGTGAATATTTATATCTTCCATCATCCATGGGTACCTTGATGAGCAACAGCTCTTTTATATCTCGAGATACTGTGGCTTGAGTAACTTGAAAACCTGATTCCCGCAAGGCTTCCACAAGCTCGTCCTGTGTCTCGATATCCTTTTGTGTAATAATTTCACGAATCTTAATATGTCGTTGTCCCTTCATTGTTGCCTCCTGGTATATAAAAAATATGGACTCAGTTTGATTCTCCGTCGTCTTTGCCAAGCTTAATGACATGGATCGATGCTGTTGCTACATTAACATATAGAACGCCGCTGCATTCCGGATAGATCAGCAGGTAGGGAAGCAAGGTATCACGTAAGCCACTGCCAGTGAAATCCAAAGGCTTGCGTGGTCTGGAAAGGATAACTAAATATAAAGATCCTTCCTCTTTTGTCGCCACATAATCTATAAATAACCGGCTATACATCTGCGCCCCATTTACGTTGAAAGACAAGGGGATTTTTAATTTCCCTCCAACGACCTCATATCCTTCATCCTCAAGTATATCAATAGAGGGATGTGGAATAATCACTTTATTGAACGGAATTTGATCCTTCATAAAAGAACGCGGAGAACTCTGCAGCCATACATATATCCGATATATTATAAAAATCGATAATGCTACCCCAATAAACGCCATAACGACCTTGTCAGAGCTACCCGCCACTATCAATCACCTCGGTGATTTATTCGCGTGAAGCCCTGGTAAATCCTGCTTCTAAGCTATCTTTTTATAAGCTTTCCGCATAATTGATATTATTCGCTAATTCAGCAATTTACAATTAAAACGAGCACAGTAAATCCAAAAAAAGATTCAAAATATAAAGACCCGGATTTTATACCGGGTCTTTATTTTAATAAATTCAATCCCTTTGAGCAAATCTGCTCCCTCAATCTTAACAGATGAAGAGGAATTTTCAAGGTTGAACTCTTCAGACTTCCCGCTCAAAAAAAACACCCCGCTGACCATTTGAGGTTGACGGGGTGTTCATAAAGCTCTAACGGCGCGCGGAGTTTCCATGAGTAGAACTCACATTAAAAGTACCCGTAGCCTGCTTAATCACTTCATCAGCAAGGGATGGAAAGTCCTCCACTGGAATGACTGCTGCAACAGCAGCTGCCGGCTGTACGGATGATTCTTCGCCTTCTGCCACTTCTGGCGTCAGTCTCCAATGAGCAAGAAACTCAATATTGCCTTCCCCGCCTGTAATTGGCGAAAAAGTCAATCCATGGAGACCGAATCCTAACTCTGCAGCCATAGTCAGTACATTAATCAAAACCTCTTTATGGACAGCGGAATCACGAATCACACCTGATTTTCCAACCTTCTCACGTCCAGCCTCAAATTGCGGCTTGATGAGTGCAGCGATATCTGCTGGACGTTGCAGCAAGGCTTTGAGGGGTGGGAGAATTATTTTTAAGGATATAAAAGATACATCAATGCTGGCAAAGTCCGGAACAGGACCCTGCAAATCTGTAGGTGTCATATACCGGAAGTTCGTACGCTCCATAACGCTCACTCGCTCATCATTCCGCAGTGACCAATCCAGCTGGTTATAGCCAACATCAATGGCGTACACATGGCTTACACCATTCTGAAGCGCACAATCTGTGAAGCCGCCAGTGGAAGCACCAATGTCCAGCATGTTCCGACCGGTAAGATCAATATTAAATTGGCGAAGAGCCTTCTCCAGCTTTAGGCCTCCACGACTGACATACGGATGCACAGAGCCTTTAACCTTAAGGGTAGACTCCCGCGAGACCTTCATGCCAGCTTTTTCAATACGTTCCTCATCCGCGAGCACCAACCCTGCCATAATAGCAGCTTTAGCTTTCTCCCGGCTTTCATAAAAACCTTGCTCCACAAGCAGTACATCAATCCGTTCTTTACGGTGTTCCATGGTCATCTCCCGATCGTTCAAGGGTTACTAATTTCCGGCTTCCACTTAGGAAGACGAAGTCGTTTTGTAATTATAAGCACTTAGAGCCATCATGGACTTGATACGTGCACATAACGCTTCTACGGTAAGACCTGTTTGCTGACGTTGTTCTTTAATGGAGCCATGCTCCACGAAGATGTCGGGCACACCCATCAGATGTACACGAGCGTCATAAATTTCATGCTCCGCGTAGAACTCCAATACCGCACTGCCGAGACTTCCCGCTTGGCAAGCCTCTTCAATAACAACCATATTGGTTCCAGCATGAGCCAAATCCAGAAGCATGGAATTATCAAGCGGCTTCAGGAAACGCGCATTCACAACGCCCACCTGAATCCCTTCCCGCTTCAGCAAATCAGCGGCTTCTTCAGCCACTTGAACCATAGGACCACATGCCACTACAGCATATCCTTCTCCTGTACGCAGTCGTTCCCATGATCCTATAGGAAGGGTATGCAGTTCAGCGTCCATTGCCACACCTGTTCCATTAATACGCGGATAGCGGTAAGCAATTGGACCGTCATTATATTCAAGTGCCGTCTTCATCATATGACGCAGCTCATTTTCGTCTTTTGGCATCATCATAACCATATTAGGGATATGGCGCATAAAAGCAACATCGTACACACCCTGATGAGTCTCACCATCCGCACCCACAAATCCAGCACGGTCAATGGCGAACATAACATTGGCATTATGGCGGCAAATATCATGGACGATCTGATCATAGGCACGCTGCATGAAGGTAGAATACACGGTGTATACCGGCTTCATCCCTTCCATAGCCAAAGCTGCACACAAGGTTGCTGCATGCTGCTCTGCAATCCCCACGTCAATCATACGATCCGGGAATTCCTTCGCAAAAGGAAACAAACCTGAACCGCCTGGCATCGCAGGGGTAACTGCAATCAGACGCGAATCTTCACGTCCTAGCTCAATCAGTGTACTACCAAATACTTCGGTGTACATTGGAGGACCTACAGCTTTAAGTGCCTGACCTGACTCAATTTTGTAAGGGGAAATAGCATGCGATTTATAAAAATCAGTCTCAGCCGGTTTATAGCCCTTGCCTTTGGTCGTCAGCACATGCACAAGCACAGGACCCGCCACGTTATCTGCTTGATGGAAGGTGTCGATCATTTTCTCCAGATCATGTCCATCCACTGGCCCAAGATACGTAAAGCCAAGCTCTTCAAACAATACTCCAGGAACCATCATATATTTAAGACTGTTTTTTAATTGTTCAGCGGTTTTCGCTAATCGTCCACCGATGGCCGGAATCTTCTTAAGCAGCCCTTCAACCTCGTCTTTGGCACGCAAATAATGACGGTCCGAACGAATTTTGCTTAAATAATTGTGCATCGCCCCTACATTCGGAGCAATCGACATTTCATTATCGTTCAAAATAACCATCAGCTTACGCTTCTCATGGCCAATGTGGTTAAGCGCTTCAAAAGCCATCCCGCCGGTAAGCGCACCGTCACCAATCACGGCAATCACCTTGTTGTCTTCGCCTTTTAGATCACGAGCCATAGCCATCCCCATCGCTGCCGACAAAGAGGTGCTGCTATGTCCAGCCTCCCACACATCATGTTCGCTTTCAGAGCGCTTAACAAAGCCGCACAATCCCTGATATTTGCGCAGGGTATCAAAGCGATCTTGACGGCCGGTCAGTATTTTGTGGACATAGGCTTGGTGGCCAACGTCGTAGATCATTTTGTCACGAGGACTGTTGTAGCAATAATGTAAGGCCAGCGTGAGCTCCACCACCCCCAGATTAGAACCGAGGTGCCCGCCGGTTGCTGTAAGCTTCTCAATCAGAAATCGTCGAATCTCCTCTGCTAGAGTAGTTAATTCTTCGACTGACAGTGATTTCAGTTGTTGTGGATCATTTATTTGTGGAAGCAGCACGAATAGTTCCCCGCTTTCCTAGATGTTGTAAAATATATAAAAACCATTATAACACAAACGAAACGGCTGTCGAAATACAGCCGCTTCGAAAGTTCATACTTAGTGATCACGTGCCATTAAATAATCTGCAATTTCCAGCAGGCGCTGGTTGTCGTAAAAACCGCCATTCAGCACAGCATTTCGGGCTGCTTCTGTAAGCTGCTTCACCTCAGCACGAGATTCCTCCAACCCAATAAAATAAGGGTAGGTTACCTTCTGCTGCTTGATATCGCTGCCTGTTTTTTTGCCAAGCTTTCCTTCATCACCAACCAAATCAAGAATATCATCCTGGATTTGAAAAGCTAGTCCGATGCTTGTACCAAAATCACGCAGAGCTTCAAGCTGCTTCTCTGTTGCCCCTGCGATACGTCCGCCGGCTAACAACGAAAAGATAATTAAATCTCCGGTTTTATGCAGATGAATATACTTCAACTGCGCAAGATCTGTTAGTCCTTGCTCGCCTTCCATATCTGCAATCTGACCGCCGACCATGCCGCGTGGACCTGCCATTTCCGCCAGATCCTCCACTATGGATAAAACATTATCAGCAGGAATGCCAAATTTACGGGAGGCTTGTACCACACTATAAAAAGCATGGGTCAAAAGCGCATCACCCGCAAGAATAGCTGATGCTTCACCAAAGACTTTATGATTCGTCAGCTTGCCGCGCCGATAATCATCATTATCCATGGCAGGCAGATCATCATGAATCAACGAGTAGGTATGTACCATCTCAATCGCGGCTGCAACAGGCAAGGCTGCTTCACGGCTGCCTCCCAGTGATTCACAAGCAGCGATCACAAGCAGCGGCCGGAGGCGTTTGCCCCCTGCCATTAGCGAATACTTCATCGCTTGCTGTAAATTTTCTGGAACCGTCCACGCTGCGGGAAGAATAGTCTCAAGCTCATGTGAGAGCAAATCACTTATCGATGCGATGTAATCCTCCAGCGGCTGCCGCATGCTTTCACTTGCGGAGCTTCCCTCCAGATCATTCTCAAAGCGATTCATCGGCGTCCCCTTCCAGACGTGCACCAAACGGCTTTTTGCGCAGTTCTCCGTCCTCTTGGGTAATCATTTCGATCTTACGCTCTACTTGTTCCAGCTTGCTGCCGCAAAGCTGCGACAGCTTCATGCCCTGCTGAAATAAATCGATGGCCTTCTCCAGAGGAACGTCGCCGTGTTCAAGCTCACGAACGATTTCCTCCAGTCGGTCCATAGCGCCTTCAAAATCAAGTTCCGCTTCCTTCGTCATCGTCTTTGCCATCCTCCTTCATCCCCCATACTTGGCAGTTCAGCTGTCCGTCATTCATCTTTATCACCACAAGATCGCCAAGCTGCACCTCGGTCAGCGATTTGATTAAATGTTCTTCCGCCTCGTCATACACTAAGCTGTAGCCTCGCGACATAACTTTTAGCGGGCTCAGCGCATCCAGGTGACGAATCTCTGCCACATAGCGAGATCGCTTCTCCTGCAAACGAGCCTGCATAGCGCCCATTAACTCACGGCGCATACTGTCCGTGCGCTGACGTGCTGCGGAAACACTGTCGCGCGGATGGAACCGCTGCAGACTGTGATGCAGCACCGCCTTGCGCTCGCGGGAACGGCTGAGCCGTGCATCCGCCGAGCGCTGGAGCCGCTCACGCAGCATGTCCAGCCGCTGCGTGTGCTGAATCAGCGTGCGGCGCGGGCCTGCCAGCGCCAGCGAGCGCTGCAGCACCGAGTGGCGCTCGCGTCCACGCTGGGCGCGTTGTTGCAGCGCCTGGCGCAGCCGCTGCTGCAGCTGGCGAAGCTGCGCAGCTAGCTCGCCGGCATGAGGCACGGCCAGCTCAGCGGCCGCTGTGGGCGTAGCCGCGCGGAGGTCGGCGGCGAAATCGGCAATCGTGAAATCGGTCTCGTGGCCGACGGCCGAGATGACCGGAATCCTTGATGCCGATATCGCTCGCGCGACTTCCTCCTCGTTGAATGCCCACAGCTCCTCCAGCGAACCGCCGCCGCGGCCGACGATAAGCACGTCGGCTTCACCCATGGCGTTCAGCGCACCAATCGCCTTCACTATCGAAGGCGCAGCGCCTTTGCCTTGCACCAGTACGGGATAGATTACAATAGCTACCTGCGGAAACCGCCGCTGAAGCGTAATTACAATATCTCGTACAGCTGCTCCTGTTGGGGAAGTAATCACACCAATACACTTCGGGAACCGCGGCAACGAACGCTTGCGAGCTTCTGCAAAAAGGCCTTCTTTTTCAAGCTTGCTCTTCAGCTGCTCATAGGCCAGATATAAACTGCCAATCCCATCAGGCTGCATATGTGTGGCGTAGAACTGATATTGCCCATCCCGTTCATAGACGGTCACATTACCTCTGGCAATTACCCGAGCGCCTTCTTTCGGAATAAAGGGCAGCCGCTGGTTATGAGAAGCGAACATAATCGCTTTAATGCGGCTGCTCTCGTCCTTAAGTGTGAAATACATATGCCCGCTGCCATGATGTGTAAAGTTGGAAATCTCTCCGCGAATCCACACATCCGAAAGTAAATTATCCGAGTCTAGCTTCATGCGGATATAACGGTTGAGTTCTTTGATCGAATAAACCTGCCGCTCTGCCGCCATGAATCTTACCCCTATTCCAGGCCGTGACGGCGTTTAGCCGCAATCAGCGTGTTGCTCATCAGCATTGTAATAGTCATCGGACCAACCCCGCCTGGAACAGGTGTGATGTATCCGGCAACTTCTTTTGCACTTTCATAATCAACATCACCTGCGAGTTTACCGTTATCCAGACGGTTCATGCCCACATCAATGACAACAGCACCCGGCTTCACATAGGAAGCATCAATGAAATTAGCTCGTCCGATCGCTACAACCAAAATATCCGCTTGACGGCTAATCTCTTGCATATTAGCTGTACGGGAATGGCACATAGTTACGGTAGCATTTTCGCGTTGCAACAAGAGGGAAACTGGCTTTCCTACAATATTGCTACGACCAATTACAACGGCATGTTTACCTGCCATACCTGTTCCTGTACGTTTGATCAGTTCGATTACTCCTGCAGGAGTACATGGAAGAAGACTGTCGGCACCGATGACCAGGTTGCCTACATTGACAGGGTGAAAGCCGTCTACATCCTTTTCCACGGAGATTGCATCAATAACAGCCTTCTCCTCGATATGCTTAGGCAATGGGAGTTGAACCAGAATTCCGTCGATATCATCGCGTCCGTTTAGCTCTGCTACCAGTGCCAGAAGTTCTTCTTGAGAAGTGGATTCATCCAATTTATGCACTTCCGAATGGAATCCTAAGCTGATACAAGATTTCTCCTTATTGCGAACATAAACCTGAGATCCCGGGTCTTCACCTACTAGAATAACAGCCAAACCGGGCTTTACGCCGCGTTTCGCCAGTTCAGCAACCTCTTGGGCAATGCTAATACGAATTTCCTCGGATACTTGTTTACCACTGATGATTGCTGCTGTCATGTTAGTCTCTCCCCTTTTATATACTTTACTATGGTTTATAAATTAAGAATGGTCAGCTTTAATAGTATCTATCTCTTGGATCATCTTGCCGAGTACTCCGTTAACAAACTTCCCGGAATCATCCGTTCCAAAATGCTTGGCCAAATCGATCGCTTCATTCACCGCAACCTTCGCAGGCACATCATTGGCGAACACCATTTCATACGCTGCTAAACGTAGAATCTGACGATCCACACGTGACAGACGGCTCATTTGCCAGCCCTTCAGGTAATGTTCAAGTATATCGTCGATCGCTACCTTGTGCTCCCATACCCCATTCACATGCTCTACCACATAGTGTTTAAGCTGAATCTCGTCCGTGATTACACGTTCGGTTTCATTCTCTTCTGAAGCTTCCTCGAGCAGCATTTCTACGGCTTCCGCGCTTTCCACATCGTTCATTTCCATCTGATACAGGCTTTGGACAATAATCTCTCTAGCTATACGTCTTTTCATGTGTTCCTCCTAAAATCTTATATCGCATTAAAATATTCACTTGTACTGCAACAACGTCTACAACCCAAATATCGCTTCACACTTATTCATTCTTTCCCTAATCCTGTGAGGATTATTGCACAAAGCGAAGATACCTTCAGAGGAAGCTCGCAAATATACCTATCCCTTGTCGCAAAAAAACCGCAAAGCCTTTCTTCCGGGGGCAACGGACAACACAAACTTACGGTTTCCTGCTCCGGGAAAAAGACTATCGCGGTTCACTTAAAGGGACGCCAGCGTCCGGATAATCGCGAAACCAACTCCTGCCATTGAAACAGGGGCGCTTGCGCGGTATCCTTTCTTTTGCCGAGCGTATATCCGATGAACACTACCAGTGCAAAGAACAGCATATCCCAAAAACCGCAAATTAAATAAATCAAACCCAGACCAATGCCGAAAGTCACTCCGGCGATTCTACCCCCGTGACTTTCCCATACTTCTTTCCAAGACATAAGGGAAACTCACCTCTATTCCACTCGACTTTTGAAGCTTGGAGACTGCGTGAGGTTAGCAATATATACAGACACATCAGCAACCGGAATGCCGGTTGTCTCCTGCACGAAATCATGCACCTGACGTTGTACTTCTGTGGTAAGCAGCGGTAATGAATGCTCACCGTCCACTACTGCACGAATTGTAATTTCAAGGCCAGCCTGCGAGACACGAATACGTGACTTGAGATCTCTGATTCCCTTCACTTTACCGGCAGCCTTAAGACTCAGATTCTCAATAGTTTCCATTGAAATCTGGATATCCCCATACTCTGTACGCTGATCGACCGAAGGCAATGAAGCGCGATCACGGCGCAGAGAGATGTAGAAAAATCGGATGCTCAGAAGGAACAAGACAACTGCTACTATTATTGCTGTAATATAAGCTGCTGGTCCATTCTCAATCTCCAAAGTTCTAGGAATCGCACCGCTTAAGAGGAGGATGGCAATAACAGATAGTATTCCGATACTTAAGCTGTAGACAAACAGCAAAAGTCTGTCCAAAATTTTTGCCACGAGTCTCATAACCTCCTTAAATTAGAGTAAACCCTCGACTTTGCTGTCGGGGGTTTATGGAAGAACGATGACTGCTATTTCACACGAAGAATCGTTTCTGTTTCTTCGTTCTTGTCTACAGTGTTGTTGTTCTTGAATTGCACATCATGAATATGCACATTCACTTCCACAACAGTCAGACCAGTCATAGTCTCGATGGAGCGCTTAACATTACGTTGAATTTCAGCAGCCACTTCAGGAAGGCGATTGCCATATTCAATAATTACAGAAACATCCACCGCAGCTTCACGTTGTCCAACCTCTACTTTAACTCCTTTGGACAGATTCTTACGTCCAAGAAGTTCAACAATACCACCGGCAAATCCGCCGCTCATACCTGCTACACCTTTAACCTCAACGGTCGCCAGACCTGCAATAACCTCGATTACTTCAGGAGCAATCTGGATTTCACCGATTTCCGTCCGTTCGTATTCTGTCGGCAATGTACTCATTTTAGACTTCACACCTTTCAAGAAAGATTGTTCATGATTTCAAGCGTAAAGCACGTCTCTTATTAAACATACTATATCATTTGACGAACTTTATGACAAACAAACCGAAGTCGTCCTAAATTTCATACTCTTCAAGAAACTTAATGTCAAAGTTACCATCCAAAAATACAGGATGCTCCAACAGTTTCTGATGGAAAGGGATGGTGGTATGAATGCCTTCCACGGCGAATTCAGCCAAGGCGCGCTTCATCTTCGCAATCGCTTCCTGACGTGTAGGAGCCCATACAATCAGTTTTGCAATCATAGAATCATAGAAAGGGGAAATCGTATATCCTGGGTACGCCGCACTATCTACACGAACGCCAAGGCCTCCTGGTGGCAAATAAAAGCCGATTTTTCCTGGTGAAGGCATGAAATTACGCTCAGGATCTTCAGCATTTATACGGCATTCAATGGACCAGCCATTAATCACGATATCTTCCTGAGTGAATGACAGCGGGTTGCCTTCTGCTACAGAGATCATTTCCTTAATCAAATCCACACCTGTAACCATTTCTGTTACTGGATGTTCAACCTGAATACGAGTATTCATCTCCATGAAGTAGAACTGTCCGTCCGGTCCAAGCAGGAATTCAAGTGTTCCGGCTCCCGAATAATTCACGGCAAGTGCTGCTCGAACTGCTGCATTACCCATTGCTTCCCGAATTTCCGGTGTGAGCACTGAACAAGGTGCCTCTTCAATCAGCTTTTGGCGACGACGCTGCACGGAGCAGTCCCGTTCACCTAAATGCACTACATTGCCATGTTTATCTGCAATAATCTGAATCTCCACATGCTTCATGCCTGTTAGGAATTTCTCCAGATATACACCAGCGTTACCAAACGCCTTTTGTGCTTCCTGTTGTGCAGCAGTAATCTGCTTCACTAAAGATTCCTCGTCCTCAGCAATCCGTATTCCCTTACCTCCGCCACCTGCAGTCGCCTTAACGATGATTGGGTACCCAATATCGCGGCCCAGCATGACAGCTTCCTCTACATCGCCTACAAGACCATCTGAGCCCGGGATAATCGGAACTCCAGCCAGTTTCATGGTTTCCTTCGCCACAGCCTTGTCACCCATACGGTTTATGGCATCTGGAGAAGGTCCTATGAAGATAATATTGCAAGATTCACAAATCTCTGCAAAATCCGCATTTTCAGCTAAAAATCCATAGCCAGGATGGATGGCATCACATTCCGTTAAGGTGGCTACACTCATAATATTTGTAAAGTTCAGATAGCTGTCCTTGGCCGGCATCGGACCGATGCAGTAAGCTTCATCAGCCAACCGGACATGCAGTGAATCCCGGTCGGGTTCCGAATAGACCGCGACGGTGGAAATGCCCAGTTCACGGCAGGCCCTAATAATGCGGACCGCGATTTCGCCGCGGTTGGCAATCAACACTTTTTGAATGTTCATGCGTTTCCTCCCAAAGTTTTGCGAAGCTTCCGCTCCTTAAGTAGTCTGCGGTATTTATTCCGGTTTAACCAAGAATAGTGGTTGACCGTATTCTACAAGCTGACCGTTCTCAGCAAGTACAGACACGATTTCACCTTTAATCTCCGCTTCCAGCTCATTCATCAGTTTCATCGCCTCAATAATGCAAACCGTTGATTTTTCACTTACACGGTCTCCAACATTAACAAACGAAGGCGTTTCCGGAGAAGCGGCACTATAAAAGGTCCCCACCATTGGAGACACAATTTTATGTAGTTTGCCTTCTGCAGCTGCTTGTGGCTGCTGCGCTGGAGGAACTTCACCTACTACCGGATAGGATACTTGCGGTACGCTCTGCGGCTGCGGGGCAGGCGTAAAGGGATAGGCAGCATAAGGAGTCGCCTGTACTGCTGTTCCATCAGCTTCAGGGCGATCCGGTTTGCGAATTGCAAGCTTCATTCCTTCGCTTTCGATCTCCAACTCATGTACAGAGGAGGTCTGGTCCAGCAATTTAATCAATTCCTTAATTTCGCTCAACTTGAACATATATCAGTTCACTCCTTCAGCTTTCTCTCGAAGCCACTTCTTAAGCGGACAAGATAACTTTATGTATTATATCACAATCGGTAAAAATGGAAAGAGCCCGGGGCAACCCGAGCTCTTTCGTCATTTTTCTTTTAATTATACAGCTTATTATTGCTCAGAAACGTATTGTACACTAATTTTATCTTGAGATACACTCAGTTCCTTCATTACGAGATCAACGATGCTGACCGCTTGCTTTACATCCAGTTTGTCGCTGAGAACGACTACTTTATAGCTGTCTCCAGCTTCTTCCTTTACAATCGCTTCGCCATATTTTTGTTGAAGCTGTTCTTCGATACCGGTAATTTTGGATTCTTTTTCTTCAAGATTTAGAAGTTGTTCTTGAGCGACTGCGTTATCAGCAGGTGTTTTGTCCATGTCATTAATCAAAGCAAGCAAGTCTTGTTGGTTCTTAAGATTCTTTTGCTCACGTTCATAAAGGTAGTTAGTGAACATGCTGCTCGCCGATACACTTTGAGAAGCTACTTCATCGAGAATTTCTTTGTCATTTTTGGCTGGAGTCTTGGTTGTTGTATTTGCGGCTGTATCTTTAGCAGATGTATCTGTTTTCGCGGCATCTTTAGCAGCAGTGTCGGTTGTTGCCTTCTCTGAGTCACTGCTATTTGCGGCAGCTTTACTGCTATCGTCCTTAGCAGCTGTAGTTGTACTTTCGTCCGTTTTAGCAGTAGTAGCACTGTCATCCGTTTTGGCGGCAGTAGCGCTGTCGTCCGTAGTAGCGGCGCCAGTAGTGCTATCTACAACGCCTTCATCGGCAACAACATCGCCTTGACTAACAACTTCGTTCACAACAACACCTTTGTCACCAACCGTTGGCAACGCTGCACCTGCTGTGTCTTTCAGGGAATCAACCTGCATTGTGCCAGCCGTGTCTTTTGGAATCGAAGCACCTGAGTCTTCAGTGAATAAATAATATGCAGAGAGGACCACCATCAAGCTGAGCATAGAAACCAACCATATCGTTTGTCTTTTGCCGTTCATTCCTAATTCCTCCTAAAATTTAATCTAGTGGCTGCTTCGGAAGCACTCACTTATTGACTTTCTCCTGCTACTCTTGTTTGCGTGGTACTACTGAAATGCGCTGGATCGGGACGTTCAAGCCTTTTTCTATAGCCTGCTCGACAAGTCCACGAACAACCTTGTTCTCTGCCCCTTTGGCAACTACCAGTACGCCGCGTACCTGAGGTTTGATCCGCTTCGTCACGATGGGTGTCTCGTCCCCTGATTGCGAGTAGGTTACGATTTCGCCATCCCTCGTATATTGTGTCGTATGACGTTTCCCCCCACTGGCATCCGTCTCTTCACTAAGCTGTTGGGAGTCATTCATATTACGCACCACGACAATTTCTTCTGTAGACTCCACTGTAACCATGATGTCAACTGTACCGACGCCAACGATTTTCTCCAAAATTTCCTTCATCCGGTTCTCCATCGCTAGTTCGATGCTGTCGAACGAATTGGTCGTTGTGGTTGGATCACTCTGCACCAGCGCCGTTTGAGAGGACTGATTCACCGGCGGCTCGCGCCCTGTATTCTCGTTATCAATCCTCTTCACATTGACGAAGGAATTGAATAGCATGATCGCTGCGCCCAGCAGACCCAGAATGATCAGCCAGCGAAAGGTATGGCTTCTCTTCGGACTGCCGGCCCCACCCCCAGCCCACTGCTCAAGCTTTTTCAGCCAATTGCCCACTCCCATCCCTCCTAAAAATTATAGTTTCTTAGAAATATCAAGCTTATGATTTGACGTTACTAGCCACGCTGCCATCCACCTGAATGACTTTGGGATCCAAATCCCACTTCAGTTCCAGCAGCTTTACAATGGACTCCATTTCACTCGCGGACGCGCTGTCTTCAGCTACAGTTCCGTTCACTGCTTTATTAGGTTCAGCTGATGATGTTGCTTCACTCTCTACGTTATCTGCCGGATTAGCGCCAATTTTAACTTCTACAGGTGCTACAGGAGAGATTGTAATGGGTGCTGTAGTCGCTGTGCTGGAAGCTCCGGAAGTACCCGGGGAGTTAGCCGTTGTCTGAGGCATAGAGACCCTTACATTGGAAATGACAGGAACGTCTTCGTTACCAGTGCCGCCAGACTTCCCCATGCCCAGCGTTACGGTGACATTAACCCCGCGTTTGCCGGTCTCACTGATAATCTGCTCTTTCATCTGACCCGCCACCTCTTCGGCAGCGAGCTGCAGACTCTGTTCCTGACGGCCTTGTGCAAGCTTTTGCCCATCTGCCAGAATCTGTTCCAAGGATGGGTCTCCCTTCCCTCCGCCAGTGAACAAACCGCCCTCTTTCTCTTGCTGTCCCATAGCGACACTCAGTTCGGAGATTGCATCACCTTTCAGGAGAGAGACGATAGGGCTGAGCATCGTGAGCAGGATTAGGAGACTTAGCACCAATCTTGCATAACGCTCCATGGATTTGCTTGGGAGCAGCAATTCAACAAATGACGCCAACAGCACAACCAGGATGATCTCCCGCAGCCAACCGCCTAACCAGCTCATGGTTTCCCTCCTAAAGGTTTTGTTGCTTCACCTCATCATTACGGTCAAATTGCCCGCAGTCAGCATGATCGTAACCGCCATAAAAAACATTAAGGAAACAGCAGCCAAAGCAGCGAATACGTACACCATGCTTTTTCCAATCGTCTGGAGACAGACTACAATCGGTGTCTCTCCCAGCGGCTGCATCACAGCGGCGGCTATGTTGTAGATAAGGGCAAGCACCAGGATTTTGATTGCCGGAAAAGCACACAGGAACAATATGATAATGACACCCGATAACCCGATCGCATTCTTCACCAGCAGTGAAGCTGAGATTACTGTGTCTGTGGCATCCGCGAACATTTTGCCGATGACCGGAACAAAATTCCCTGTAATATATTTAGCGGCCCTAATGGTGACCCCATCCGTTACTGAGCTTGTTATCCCTCGAACGGAAATTACACCTAGGAACACAGTTAGCAGTACACCTAACAGTCCAGCACCGATGTTTCGCAGCAGGTTAGCCAGCTGGGTTAGTTTATATTTCTCTGACAATGCGCTGACCAGATGCAGCACTGCCGAGAAGAAAAGAAGCGGAAAAACAAGGGTGTGGATCATGGTGCCAACCGTATGAATCATAAAAACAATTAACGGATGGGTGACAGAGACCGTAACGATATTCCCCATCGAAGCCAGCAGCGCGAACAGCAGTGGAATCATCGCCATCATGAAATCGATCATCCGATCGATAGCATCCTTTGCATAACCAATAGCGATATTGAAGCTGTTCACGGCAATTACCAGCACCACCATATAACAGAGCGTATAAGCGACCTTACTGACCGTTTTTCGCTCAAAAGCGGTTTGCAGCGTCTCCAGAATCATGCTGAGCACACTGATCATCACAATCGTCACGAGCAGCTTTCCGTTGTACAGTACCTCATGCCACATAAAGCCTAGAAGCCCAGATAACACACCCTTTAAGCTGAGCCCCTTATCTCCCGGAAGCAGCATGTCCATTAGCGTTGGTGTGGCCCCGTCCGGGAAAAAACCACCATAATCCTTCATCAGCTGATCCCAGTACGACTCGACTTTATCTTTGGGTAAATTATTCACCTGGCTCTTGACCCACTGGTCTACCGGGGAGGAACTGCCGGATTCTGGTGTTGAGGAAGCTTGCACACTCTGTGCTGTACCTGCAAACCATAGAATGAAAAAGAATGGAAGCAGCAGCAGTATTATTTTTAGTTTTGGAGGACGGAAAACACTGTGCTCTTGCATAATTTCTCCTCCCGATCCGTTGCTCAGCTCTCTTCCCGATTGCTTTAAGCAGGCAGTAGTTTCATGACGGTTTCGATAATGATGCTGATAATGGGTACAGCTAGTACCATAATTAGCACTTTGCCGGCGAGTTCTATTTTGGAAGCAATCGATTCCTGACCGGCATCTCGTACAATCTGTGCACCGAACTCCGCGATATAGGAAATGCCGATGATTTTGAAAACAGTCTTCAAATAAATCATTTCCATCCCCGATGACTCAGCCACCCGCTCCAGTGTAGAGAGGATCATTCCGATCTTGCCGATCAGAAACATAAAAATTAGAATTCCTGTTGTAGTAGCAAGAAGGAAGGCGAACATAGGTTTTTGTTCCTTCAGTACGAGAATCAATATGGTCGATATCAGCCCAATCCCAACAACTTGAATAATCTCCATAGCACGCCTATTGAAAAAGAAAGATCGTTTTTATTTCCTGCAGCAACCCGTCCAGCATCCGAATCACCATGAACAGCACGACTACGAACCCGATCACGGTGACCCAATGTGCGAAATCCTCTTTTCCCATCTGTTTGAGCACCGTGTGGATCATGGCGATAATTATGCCAATGCCGGCAATTTGAAAAATCGCATTGACTTCAATATTCATTCCTGGCACCTCGCTAAAAGATCAAAATGACGATCAGTACTCCAAGCAGCAGACCCAGGCTTTTACTTAACTTTTCATATTTGCCTTGATCCTCTCTGGCCACCGACTCCTCCTGCTTCAATTGCTGCAATGCTAACGCGATATGAGTGCTCTGATTCGACCTATCGCTTGTGCCGAGAGTACAGCTGAGCTGGCGAAGAATCTCTCTTTCTGTCCCCTTCATAGCGGTAGACTTCCAATATGCTTCCATCGCCCGCTGGATGGCATCCTGGGCGCTTCTGTCATAGGGAGGACTCATCTCCTCCGCTGTTTTGACAAACAACGATTTCAGCGGGTCCTTCGACTGATTCCCAATCCGCCGCATGGCTTCCGGCAGTGGGGTGAAGCCGTACATGATCTCTGTTTCCAACCGCTGTAGTGCTGCTATTAAACCTCTGATATGTCTGGGCCTGTCTGCATATTGACGAGCAAACTGGAGACCTGCAAGCGTACCAGCCACCACAATGAGCACAGCACCGAACAGCTTAAGCATGCAAATCACCGCCTAGTCGATCCCCGGGAGAGATAAGCAGCATTCCTCTTTTCTGGCCATCCAGAATACGAAACGTGAGGCCTGCTTCTGAACGATGGAGTATGACATATCTCTCGAACATCTTTTGTTCCAGCAGTCCTCCAAGACCCGGCCTACGAGCCAACTCTGTTACATCTTTTCCGTGAGCGGAAGCAATGACAGATATTCCGGCATGCAGTGCCTCGGTAACTGCTTCGGCATCTTCAGGACGCCCAATCTCATCCGCGATTAATACATCTGGCGATAGCGACCGGATCATCATCATCATGCCTTCTGCCTTGGGACACCCATCAAGAACGTCTGTCCGAGGACCCACGTCAAAGGCGGGAACACCACGCCGGCTGCCAGCAATTTCAGACCGTTCGTCAACAATTCCCACCTTCAGCCCCGGTCTAATCCCTTCGCGCTTGCCCAATTCCCCTAAGGAGATTTGTCTTGCAAGATCGCGGAGTAGGGTAGTCTTGCCATGTTGTGGAGGGGAGAGAATCAAGGTGTGCATCATTCGCTGCCGCCCCTTGTCCAGTAAATAAGGCAGCACTCCATCTGCGATTCCAGGTACTTCACGAGCAATACGGACATTAAAGCCAGTGATATCACGAAGATGCTCTACACCTCCGCCACTCAGTACTGTCCGGCCAGCAAGTCCTATCCGATGACCGCCGGGAATCGTAATAAATCCTTTTCTCAGCTCTTCTTCCATCGTATATAGCGAATGGTTGCTGATCAGGTCTAGCAGTCGATGAGTGTCTTCCCGATCCGGCTTGTAAGCTTCTTCAGGCCTCTGCGTCAAACTGCCATTCACTCTTAGAAAGTGATATTTACCAGAGTAGTTAATTTCCAGCGGACGACCTTCACGGACACGAATCTCCTCCACCATTCCTAGCAGCGGAAGGGGAAGGCACTTTAACAGCACTCTTACTTTTTCAGGAAACAATTGCAGCCAATCATCTGCCATACAAAGTACCCCCAAGCTGTCCTCTACTTAATTGCTTTATTCCATATTTATGCTTGTACGCGCCCAATATGCCTATCATCTATCATTTTTTCAAAATCCCGATTAAGAGAAAGGCTACACCGCAGCCCACCCAGCCTAATTTGCTCCACGACAGCTGCTGTGCCATCCCAGTCAGGCCAATAGCTGTCGTCAATATCAATATGGTCGGGCCTACCAAAGCCAGTCCAGAATTGACAGCCAGCGCCTTATCGACCTGATTTAATCTGAGCATTATCAGCGCAGCTATAATCTCTGCACTGCCCGAGAACAACCGCAGAGTTGCCATCCAGCTTACATACTTGTCCAATCTACTCCACTCCTTTTACTAATTCATTCATACCAAAAGAGATCTGAGGCTTGTTTAGCTTTCTATTACTCATGGATATGCGTGGCTTTTTCACTTTAGACAATGAGAAATGACAGATTTGCTGATCAGACTGTGAAAGAATTCATAGTGAGTGGGTTCATAAATAAATATAATCAGTACGATAAAATAATTTTTACGAACGCCTTCATCTGTGGTATCCTTTTTAATTGGAAATATAGTGAGTTTATATTTTCAAAAAAAGGCAAACTAAAAAGACATAAGAAAAAGAGGGGATTTGTGTCATGCACGTACGAAATTACGGGCTACCGCTCAGCATGCGGTCCGTAGTCAGACCAGTAAGAGAAGCGGCAATCATTATTTTTTCAGCTTTTTTAGTCGCCGCAGGGATGAGATTATTTCTAATTCCTCATCAACTGCTAAGCGGCGGGGTAGCAGGGGTGGCTTCAGTCATCGGGTATGTAACTAATCCGAAGTACATCTCAATCATTTATTTTGCGATAAACCTTCCTGTTCTGATCTGGGGATTTATTGCAGTGGGGAAAAAGTACATCTTACTAAGCATGCTTTCCGTTTTAGCTACCACCTGGTTCATGACAATTATTCCTGCGGTAAAAGTGACCAAAGACCCGATTTTGGCTAGTATTTTTGGCGGCGTAATTATTGCTGGCGGGGTTGGATTTTCTCTCCGTGCCGGGGGTTCATCTGGAGGATTTGATATATTAGGCTCGATTATTACACGTAAGCGGGATATTCCTATTGGGAATGTACTCTTCGTAATGGATGGGATCGTTATTCTGAGTTTAGGCTTCTTTAAAAGCTGGGACTCAGCCTTATACGCTATGCTCTGTATTTTTGTGAAAAGCAGAGTGGTTGATATGATTCATATTCGTCATGTTAAGCTAACCTGCTTCATTGTTACCAAGGAACGGGATAAAATGCTGAATCGTCTTAGAGAGCTGCCTCATGGCATCACAGTAGTCAACGCAGAGGGCGGTTACAGTCACGAGGGCAATACAATGCTGATGACCGTAACGACCCGCTATGAGCTGTCAGAGCTGCGTAAGACTATCCTTGAGACGGATCCAAGCTCTTTCGTCAATGTACTTGAGACTGTTGAAATTCTAGGCCGGTTTAGACGTTTAGGATAAATACCCATATAGATGTAAAAAGGAACGCTGCATTCAAACCTGCAGCGTTCCTTTTCATTTATTGCTGATGCCCAAAAAGGAGACCCCGTAGCTAAATAGCTGTAGGATCTCCCTTTTTATTGATTGAACGGCTCTTAACGACGATCCTTAGGACCACCAACAAAGGCCTGCTCAGTTGTATCCAGATTATAAGCGGTGTGAAGCGCCTGAATGATCGATGGCAAATTGCCGGATTCGATTACACAAGAAACCTTAATCTCAGACGTGCTGACCATCTTAATGCTTACGCCCTCTTGGGAGAGCACATCAAACATTTGAGCCGCAACACCAGGATGGCTAACCATACCCGCGCCAACAATAGAAACCTTAACGAGGTTATCCTCGGACGTTACTTCACGGTAAGGTAAAGTTTTATGGATTTCTTTAATGACTTCCTTCGCACGGTCCAGTTCATCAAGTGAAACTGTAAATGAGAAGTCAGCCTGCTCATTCTGCACACCACTTTGTACTATGATATCAACGTTTACGCCTTCTTCAGCCAGCTTACCGAAGACTTGGGCGAGTACACCCGGTACATCAGGTACTCCTAGAATACTGACACGTGCTACATTCTTATCATAAGCAATCCCACTAACTACGACTCCTTGCTCCATGCTTGCTTCCTCCTTCACAACAGTACCTTCATTATGATTAAAGCTCGATCTAACGACCAGCTTAACTTGATGACGCTTAGCATACTCCACTGCACGCGGATGTAGTACCGCCGCTCCCAGATTGGCAAGCTCTAGCATCTCATCGTATGAGATTTCGTTCAGCTTGCGGGCTGTTTTCACAATGCGTGGATCTGTAGAATAGATACCATCAACGTCGGTATAAATCTCACATACATCTGCTTGAATAGCAGCCGCAAGGGCTACAGCTGTCGTGTCCGATCCTCCGCGGCCCAGGGTAGTGATCTCACCATCCAAAGTCATCCCTTGGAAACCGGCAACGATAACGATCTGTTCGCGTTCCAAAGACGCTACTACACGGTGTGGATCAATATCATTGATACGAGCTCTACCGTGGGTTTCGTCTGTACGGAACCCGGCCTGCCATCCTGTATAAGATACTGCATTCCGCCCGATCCCATGAAGAGCTATGGACAAAAGAGCAACGGAAATCTGCTCTCCTGTTGTCATCAGCATATCCATTTCACGTGCAGGCGGCTGCCCGTTTAATTGCTTCGCCGTATCGATCAAATCATCTGTTGTATCCCCCATAGCAGATACAACTACAACGCAGCGATGTCCCTCATCCTGCTTGTCTGCGATGCGCTTGGCAACACGTTGCATGCGTTCTGTGTCGCCGACGGAGCTGCCTCCGAATTTCATAACATAAAGTGACAAAGTCCCACTCACTCCCCATATCGGTCTATGTAGTTGCTTCTAATCGGTTTCCCGCTTTAAACCAGTATAATACGAAAATAGCGTAATGCGTTAATGATTTCATTAAAAAATTATTGATTTTCCAGAAGCTAACAAAAAGATAAGGTCAGCTTCAAGACACTAGCTGACCTCATTTCACTCGTCTTCCAGTTTTTTATTGAGAAGCTGGTCGATAAGTCAAGGCCATCACTCCAGAACTGAATCTTTTGGAGTCCACTAGCTCCAAAGTCTTCTCTTCACCAACGTTTTCGAACAGGCGCTGACCGCTACCCAGCAGAATCGGGAAGACCAGAAGCTGATATTCATCGACAAGGCCAAGCTGCATCAGGCTCTGCGCAAGCGTACAACTGCCAAAAACGAGAATATCTCTCCCCGGCTGCTCCTTCAGCTTGAACACCTCCTGAGCAAGATTGCCCTTGATCAAGCTTGAATTGCTCCATGTTGTTTCTTCGAGAGTTGTGGAGACTACGTACTTAGCGTATCCATTCATCATTTCACCGTACTCACCTGTCTGCTCAACCATATTTGGCCAAGCCTCTGCAAAACCTTCGTAGGTTGTCCGTCCTAACATTAGAGCGTCAGCAGCTTTCAGTTCAGCAAACTTGAAATGCTCCTGTTCTTCACTTCCGAATGAGAAGGTCCATTGTGGATTTTCCATAACACCATCAAGGGATATGAACTCAGATATAATTAATTTTCTCATATGCGCCTCCTTCTAATCCTTTAATTCGTAAGTATAACATTCCACACCCATACTGTTCCTCATGTATCCTCGTTTATATACCAAAAACCCCCCACCGTAATAACGGGGGAGGCTGATTGGTTATAAGTTCGGCAAGTATGATGCTTCCTACGCGCGGGAGATATATTTACCTTCGCGAGTATCAATAAGCAACACATCTCCTTCATTGATGAACAGAGGAACTTGTACAGAATGACCTGTTTCAAGCTTGGCCGATTTAGTAGCGCCTTGAGCAGTATTTCCCTTCACACCTGGCTCAGTTTCAACAACCTTCAGCTCTACGCTGGTAGGCAGGTTAATCCCAAGGATTTCACCTTGGTAACTGATGATGTTTACAGTCATGTTCTCTTTAAGGAAGTTCAATTCCCATTCAAGCTGCTTGCTGGACAATTCGAATTGGTCATAAGTTTCGTTGTCCATGAAAGCATGCTCCGATCCGCTTGCATACAAATATTGCACGCCACGGTTCTCAATAATAGCACGGCCAATAGTTTCACCAGCACGGAAAGTACGCTCAACAGTGTTACCATTGCGCAGGTTTTTCAGCTTAGAGCGAACGAACGCAGCACCTTTACCTGGTTTAACGTGCTGGAAATCAAGAACGGTAAAAATATCACCGTCCACCTCTACGGTCAAGCCTGTCTTAAAATCGTTTACTGAAATCACTAAAAATCCCTCCTGAATTCGATAATTAAACTACTACTTTTCTTACTTACAGTACTGTATATTCTTTGGACGAATGGGTCAGCAGCGATATTCCGCTCTCGGTGATCACAATATCGTCTTCAATACGTACTCCGCCAATCCCCGGCAAATAGATACCTGGTTCTACAGTAACGACCATTCCCGGCTGCATGATATCGTCACTCAGCTTGGACAAACGCGGCCATTCATGAACTTCCATTCCAAGTCCATGACCCGTGCTATGTCCAAATTGATCACCATATCCGTAGCTAGCGATGATATCACGTGCCAGTGCATCACATTCCCGTCCAGTCATACCCGGTTTGATATGTGCCAACGTATGTAGCTGAGCTTCCAGCACAATATCATAGATTTCTTTCAGCTTCGGATCTGGAGCTCCGAGTGCAATGGTACGAGTCACATCTGAGCAGTATCCATCGAGTAATGCACCGAAATCAAGCGTAATAAATTCATTACCTTGAATTACACGGCTGCTTGCTACGCCATGCGGCATGGACGAACGTTCACCTGAAGCAACAATCGTATCAAACGATGACGCAGTTGCCCCGTGGGTACGCATATAGAATTCCATTTCCAAATCGACGTCTCTTTCAGTCATGCCTGGTTTGATCACATTCAGAATATGATTGAATGTAGCATCAGCCAGATCAGCTGCACGTTGCATAACAGCAAGCTCTTCAGCATCCTTGAACATACGGAGGTCTTCCACGGCTTTGGAAACTGGAACTAACACTGCCGGCTTAAGGGCTTCCGCATATGAGGTATAAGCGCTGAATGAGACATCATCCTGTTCGAAACCAACACGTACCTCACTGCCTGTTGGCAGCAACTCGCGTACTGTATCAATAAATTTAGGACCATGCTCTACAACCTTAACTCCTACCGCTTGATCCGCAGCCTGTGTCATGTACCTGAAGTCAGTTAGCAGATAACAATCATCGCTTGTCACCAATACATAACCGGACGATCCGGTAAATCCACTTAAATAGCGGCGGTTATAACCGCTGGTTATCAACATTGCTTCCAATCCTTTATCCTGCAAAACCTTACGCAGCTTGGAGACGCGCTCGTTACCCATTTTCATTCTCCTCTCGAAATAGCCACATTGTATTTTAACATAGGGATATCCCCTTGAGAAGTTTTTTCGAGCCGTTAGGCAAGTGCAGTCGCTTGCTCACGCTTTCGTTCGTCGGTATACTCAATCGCCGCTGTGTATCCAATGAACATCCCCCAAAGTAAAAAAAGGCAGAACTCACTAATCACAGTGTTCCACGGCAGCTTAAAAGGCGGCTGCATAAGAAACATTTGCGAGCCGGGAATAAATATAACTACCCACCACAAAACACCATAAACCAATCCTGGCCAAGGTCCCTTCAGCTTGCGCAGAATAAGCACGTATAGCAGTGAGGCTATCACTGAAAATAAGATGAAAAACAAATAACCCACGAGATGTCCATACATTGTTGTCAGAAAAGTATGTTTAAAAAACGGCTCTGCTAAATAACCAGGACTAACCTTGGTAAAGCTGAACCAGTAGATTAACCAGTGCAGCCCTCCCCAAATCAAACCTGCGAAAAAACCTAATTCGAGCGCAAAAAACCAAATATTAGTATGATCTGATTGTTGTTGATGTGATTTGCTCATAGAATTGCCTCTCTTTCCGTATTTTTAATACCGATTTGTCTCTCCTTGTCCATATAAGGTAGTATGTGCAGCAAAAGGCGATCCAACTAGTAATGTCTTCAAAAATTAGTTACAATGTATTATATAAATCATATTAATTACGGGAAGGTGAATTGGTTGTCCCAGGAAACTCCCAGCTATGGCGGCCAAGCCGTCATTGAAGGCGTCATGTTCGGCGGCAAGCATATTAATGTAACAGCCGTGCGACGAAAGAATCAGGAGATTACATTTTTGGAGGTGCCAAGAAGCGATAAGAGCTGGGTCACTAAACTGCGCAAGATTCCGCTGCTTCGCGGCCTTGTCAGTATTATAGATGCCAGCGCCAAAGGCTCTAAGCACTTGAACTATTCGGCTGAATCCTATGCCGAAGATGAATTGGAACCCGAAGAACTGGCGAAAGAGAAAGCTAAGCCGAAGAAAAAGGACGAAGGCTGGAGCCTCGGAATGATTTTTGGCGTTGCTGTAATGGGTATTCTCTCCTTCTTATTCGGAAAGCTCATTTTTACGCTTGTACCAGTATTTGTCGAAGATTTTTTATTCAAGAATGCATTTGATAACTATGTACTGCACAACCTCATAGAAGGCGGCATTAAAATGGTTCTCTTGCTGGTCTATTTATGGGCGATTTCGCAAACACCTGTGATCAAGCGGCTATTCCAGTATCACGGTGCGGAACACAAAGTCATCAGCGCCTTTGAAGCAGGCGAAGAGCTGACTGTCCAGAACGTTCAGAAATATAGCCGTCTGCATTACCGCTGCGGAAGCAGTTTTATGATGCTGACGATTATCCTCGGCGTTATTATTTACTCCGTAGTACCCTGGGATAATCTTTGGGAACGTGTGATCCAACGGATTATTCTGCTGCCTGTCGTAATCGGTGTTTCGTTTGAGGTTCTGAAGGGTACCAACGCAGTAAGAGAAATTCCAGGTCTCAAATACTTGGGATACCCTGGACTATGGCTGCAGCTGCTCACTACCAAAGAACCAAAGGATGATCAGGTAGAAGTATCCATCGCCTCTTTCAATCGTATGCGTGAGCTTGATGCAGAGATTGAAGCCAGAGGATATACGGAGGCAAGTGTGTCAGGCGGCATATTGGATCCTGCGAAAGGATGAGTGTCCTATGATCAGGCATGCTTTAATTTTTTGGATTTCAGTAATTCTTGCAATATTCGGTTTTGTGATTGGAGTCTTGACTGAGCCTTTCTATACGCTGTCGAAGCTGATTCTCCCCTTAGTACTGTTAGCGATTATCTATTATGCTTACAAAATGGGACCAGGGAAATACGCTCGCAGCAGTAATGGATCTAGAATCAAAGTCAAACCTTCGCAGAAAACCATGACCAAGGTTGCTGGGATTCGCAAGACACAAGCAGCACCAGGCAAACGTAAAAGTTATCCCTTCCAAGTCATCGAAGGAAATAAAGGGAAAAACGATGATCAGCTTCCGAAGTACCATTAACTAAATAAAAACAAACACCAAAAAGCATCTCCACGTTTCAAAATAACGTGTGGGATGCTTTTTTTCTGATATTATAAAGCTTGCTTGTTATCTGGGGCGCCACTCCTTAAAGAAGTCTTCCCCTGCCTTCAGTCCGGCGGCATACAATTCGTCGCTTTGCATCTTCGTAATATTAAATTGGGTCGTGCCGATACCAAGCGTTGGGATGGTTACCGTGCGGACATATTTATCATCTTCAATATATTTCTCATCATGAGCAGACAGCATGGTGCTTACCATAGCTTGCAGCATACTGAACGGCCCCCTAATCCTGTGGGGCTGCGGGTCGGTTTTACCTACTGTTTGATACCCTACCGTAGGGATTCTTTTCCCCCTCACTTTACTATTCTCATTCATCCCGTCAAATAGCCATAAAGGAAAATTGCTTAATAACCCTCCGTCCACAACGTATACAAATTGCTCAATAAAAGACTTCCCTCTCGCGGACTGTCCATTTAACCTGAGCATCACTGGATCAAAAAAATAAGGAATACTGCAGCTCATTCGCACAGCCTTAGCCACCTCAAAATGTTCAGGAGAGATTCCATACTGTTCCAACCCATCTGGTAAGACCAATATCCGGCCATTGGTAATGTCAGAAGCAATTATAGATAGTTTGCCTGGAGGCAGATCACGAAAAGTGATAATTCCCTTTTTTAGCAAAAGCGATCTCATCCACGATTCCAAGGCTTCACCCGAATACAATCCCTTCTTCAATAACACTCGCAGTGCAGGACCTACCCAAGCCGTATTATAGATGGGAGCTCGCTTCATAAACGATGAAAAAGAAGTTCCTTGGATCATCCGACTCATTTCCTCGCCTTCATAACCCGCAGCCAGTAAAGTCGCTACAATCGCGCCTGAGGAGGTTCCAGCGACCTTTTTAAAGGTTCGCCCCGCCCTTTCCGTGGCTTCAACTGCTCCAGCGAGAGAAATCCCTTTTACTCCCCCTCCTTCAAACACAGCGTTAATCTCCATACACAAAAATCCCCCGTTTCCCATAGATTCTATTGCTTATCTATGAGCACGGGGGAGCATTCATGACTCCTTATCTAGAACAGTTATCTTATTTGGACTGAAAATAAAAGGTCAGCAAATTTGATAATCCAAACGGATTGCGGACTACAATGTCATTTGCTCTGAACATAATACTGCCTGCAACCTCTTTATATTTCTCATTATATTTAAGCTGGTTGATGATTTGGTCGCCACTTTGCCATTCTGCTTTCTGATCACTTGCTCCAACCTTATAAGCAGCTTGCCCAATATAGAGCTTAACATTCGTATTCTCTACCTCTTTAACCCACCAATCTACTAGCTTATCATAACGGGCAGTGCTAAAGGACAGACTCCAATAAATTTGCGGTGCGACATAGTCAATCCAGCCTTGCTTGATCCATGTCCGAACATCGGCGTACATATCGTCATAAGCGGTAACTCCAGCTGTGGTATCCGAACCTGTGCTGTCTTTTTTGATATTACGCCATACACCAAACGGACTAATTCCATAAGAAACCTTCGGTTTCACCTTATGAATCTGTTCTCCCAATTGACGGACGAATTCATTAATATTATCGCGGCGCCAATCCGCCTTAGAGGACAGGTTCTTCGTGTTATAAGTCTTATAAGCAGTATCATCGGCAAAAGATACACCTGAAGGATAGAAATAATCATCCAAATGGACACCATCTACATCATAGCCTTTGACGACCTCCAACACTGTATCGATAATGTGCTGGCGGGCTGCTGGGATCCCTGGATTGATGTATTTTTTACCTCCTGCGTCTACAATCCATTCCGGATTTGACTTAGCCACATGATTACTTGCTAATGCGGATGTAGAAGCATCCGTTGTCGCGCGGAATGGGTTGAACCATGCATGGAACTGCATACCGCGTGAATGTGCAGCGCTGACCATATAGCTCAACGGGTCATATCCCGGATTTTTTCCTTGTGTGCCGGTCAGCACCTTAGACCAAGGAACAAGAACAGAAGGGTACAGGCTGTCTGCTGAGGTTCTAACCTGTACAAAAACAGCATTAAAACCAACAGCTTTTAGCTTGTCCAGCAGATTATCAAATTCTTGTTTTTGTTTCGCTTCGTTACCTGCAGAAGCTACTGAAGGCCAGTCCAGATTAAATACTGTAGAGATCCAGGCTCCCTTCATCTCCTTGTTAGCCGACGCACCAGGGATACTTGGAACTGTTGGCGAGGTCGGTTTTGGAGTCGCTGTAGGGGCTGGGGTCGGCGTTGGCGTTACGACTGGAGTCGCTGTAGGTACTGCTGGTGTTTCCGGATCAGCAGCCTGCGGCGGCTCTGTATTAGAGTACAAAGAAATATGTTTGGTTGCCTGATCCCAGATAACCTGTAACCCCAATTGCTCACTTACAAAACGAAGCGGCACCATAACCCGTCCCTGCTTAATCTGTACTGAGGTGTCGAGGGCTACAGAAGCATTATTAACTAATGCACTTTTCTGGCCACTGGTCAGCTTGATCTCTGTATCTCCTTGCGTGATTGTAACTGTCTTACTGCTTTGATTCCAAACTACTCCAGCACTCAACCCTTTACTAATGACGCTAATTGGCACCATCGTTACATTCGAAGCTGTGATATACGGCGGCACATCACTTGCCAGCGCCTCGCCATCCAGTTCAATGGTAATCTGCACAGCTGCCGCACGTGCCCCAGGAGACCATAAAGGCAGAAACAATACTAATACTAGCAATCCCAACATCCATTTACGATAATTCATAATTCCTCCCCAAATCTAAATAATATGTATCCTATAAAAAAAGAAAAAACGGATCAATCCTCCAAGTTGATGTACCGATTCCACCCTTCAAAAGAGTGGTATCAGTCTCAGCCAGAAAAAGGACTTATCCGTTTTGACGCTAAAAACTGGGAAAGGTTGCACTAAACAAAATAGAAACGGCTATACCATCTAGTAGTTTATGCTCACCAAAGCCTTGCTGGGCATAACTTTAAGGACGATATCCGTTTCGGGAAAAAACATTTCAAGAATCGCTTGCCAGTTCATTGTGAATAGCATATAAAGTCTGCAGACGTTCTTCATCGCGGCGGAAATATTCCACCAACGTTTCGATACGTGTAATCGAATCCCAACTCAGGTGGTGCTCGATCCCTTCAACATCATTATAGATAAATTCCTGCTGTACTCCGATCAAACCGAGGAATTCTTCCAATAGTTGATGACGATCAACAAGACGTTTCCCTACTTTTTTCCCTTTGTTGGTTAGGACAAGCCCACGATATTTCTCATAGATGAGATATTCGTCCTTATCCAGTTTTTGGATCATCTTGGTCACAGAGGAGGGGTGTACTTCCAGTCCCTCGGCAATATCCGAGACCCGCGCATAACCTTTCTCATCAATGAGCTTATATATGCGCTCCAAATAATCCTCCATGCTGGGTGTTGGCATTAAAATTTACCTCTTTTCTATAATGAACCTGGCGCCGAGCCAAACCTTGCTCTAACAATGATACATGTTTCTAACGCCCCTTGGCAAGTCCTTCAAGAGAACATACTGCGGAGTTACCCATGATTGCCATGCTTCTAATGAGACTCAGTTAGGCATAATAAACGTACTCATCTTTCAGAAGGAGCGTGAATTCATGACTATAGTGACACCTGAGACCCCTCCCGTAAAGAGAACCAGAAAAGCTACAGCCCTTTTTGTCCCCGAGCTTGTTTTCTTCGAGCCGGATGCTTTAAATTACCCGAAAGGTGAACGAATTATGGAATGGGTGAAGGCTAACAATATTCCCTATCGCATGACTACATCGCATAACCGTATAATGAATTTCCCGGGTGACACAGAGGTCGAGCAATATAAAATTGCCAAAAGAACACTTGTAGTCGGTCTTCGCAAAACCTTAAAGTTTGACCAATCCAAACCCTCCGCAGATTATGCAATTCCGATCGCAACTGGCTGCATGGGTCACTGCCATTATTGTTATTTGCAGACTACTTTAGGGGCAAAGCCTTACATTCGTGTATATGTAAATACCGAAGACATCATTGACGCCGCCAAAAAATATATCGAGGAGCGCAGCCCTGAAATCACGACTTTTGAAGCAGCCTGTACCTCAGATCCGTTAGGACTGGAGCATATTACCGGGTCTCTGTCCGAACTCATCACATTCATGGCAGCGGAGCCCCTTGGCCGCCTGCGCTTTGTGACCAAATACCAACATGTTGAACCTTTACTCGATTTGCGGCATAACGGACATACCAGAATTCGTTTTAGCGTGAATGCTGACTATGTGATCAAAAATTTCGAGCCTGCTACCTCGCGGTTTGAAGAGCGAATTGAAGCGGCTGGAAAGGTTGCCCGCGCCGGCTATCCACTGGGCTTCATCATTGCCCCAATTATTTGGTATGACGGCTGGCAGGAAGGCTATGCGGAGCTGCTGGCCAAATTAGCCAAGACCCTTCCTCCGGAAATCGGAAAAGGTCTAACCTTTGAAATGATTCAGCACCGATTCACCAAAACAGCCAAGACTGTAATTGAGAAACGTTACCCGAAATCTAAACTAGAAATGGACATGGAGAAACGCAAAAAGAAATGGGGCCGCTGGGGACAGAACAAATATGTCTATCCGGATGAACAGCAAACCGCCCTGCGAGAATTTATCACAGAGCGGATTTTTGAGCATTTTCCGGAAGCAGGTATTGATTACTTCACCTAAAAAATCAGCCAATCCGGCGTTACTCCTTGTAGCCACACTGTGATCCTGAACATTTGATCCGTGAACAGCAAAACACCCATAAATACCATAAGTATGCCGCCAATCTTCATCAGCAGATTCGAATACTTGAGGATACGCTTCACTCCGCCTAGGAAAAAGGCTAAGAGAAAAAATGGCAAAGCAAATCCGATGCTATACGCGGTAATCAATGTAAACCAAGTGCCTGGGTCGCTTGCCGAAAGAGCAATAATTGCCGTCAAAATCGGCCCGATACAGGGTGACCAACCCGCAGAAAAACCAATTCCGAAAATAAAGGAGCCCACATAACCCGCCGGTTTCCATTTTAAATCAAGCTTACGTTCACGAAGTAAAAACTGCGGCTGAAAAATCCCAAGCAAAAACAAACCCATTACAATAATTAGAATCGCCGACAATTGCCGGATCAGATCACGCTGGCCATTAAAGAATTGCCCGAATAACCCAGCCCCAAAACCAAGTGTGTAAAAAACTGCAGAAAAACCTAATATAAATGCCAATGTATGAGTTAGGGTGCGTATACGAACCTCTTTAGAGTTGCTGCCTGATTTTAATTGTTGAACGGATAACCCGGTAATGTACGATAAATAAGAGGGGTACAGCGGTAAACAGCATGGCGATATAAACGATGCCACCCCTGCGGCTAAAGCAATTCCTGCATTGATATTAGACAAAATAGCGGCTCTCCTTCCGGCATTCGAGTCACTTCATGGAGCTGCTTATGGCTCCTTTTTTTCGCTTATCGTCCTTACAAGGACACCGAAGGCGTTTATGCTTGCCTAATGCGATACCGATTACTTAATTCGCTGTTTATGCTGGCAAACCCTTTTTACCGATCAAGGTTAATACCAATAATGATATGAGCAAAAGCACAATAGTTGCACCGGGAGCCAAATTCCAGACTCCAGCTACCACTAGTCCGCCTACAACGGCAATCTCCGAAATAATAACCGCCAGGATGACCGAGGATTTAAAGCTACGGGATAGCAATAAGCTGATTGCGACCGGAATAGTCAACAAAGCAGATACCAACAGCGAGCCTACGATCTTGATGGCTGTGCTAATCACAAGTGCTGTCAGAATGGTGATCAGCATGTTAAGCAGTTTCACCGGAAGCCCGCTTACACTTGCTGCATCCTCTTCAAAGCTAAGCAAAAAGAACTCTTTGAAGAACATCGAAACTACCACTACAACAGCTATAGTCACTATGCCTACCACGATCAAATCGGTATTATCGAGCGTATAAATGCTGCCGAACAAATAACTCATTACGTCTGCATTATACCCTTTTCCTAAGGTGAAAAAGAGTGAAGCCAACGCCACTCCGCCCGACATTATAATGGCAATCGACAGCTCCGCATAACTCTTATAAGCCTTGCGAAGCTTTTCAATCGCGAAGGACGCTACCACTGCAAAGATAAGGCCTGCGCCCAGCGGATAAAATCCTGTTAGAAAACCGAGCGCCACCCCCGCTATAGTAACATGAGCCAGCGTATCACCAATCATGGATAATCGTCTAAGCACAAGAAAAACGCCTATAAGCGGCGCTGTTATACCAATCAGCAGTCCGCCCGCAAGCGCCCGCTGAAAAAAATCGCTAAATAGTATTTCCAACTTAAACTCTCCTTCATACAAAACTCAAACCATTTTAAAGCCTTTTTCAAACCTTTTTCAAACCTTTTTCGATCCCTCCCAAACCCTCCCTTCCAAGGGAGGGCCCCAAGGGCTCTGCCCTCTGGACACCCGTTAAGTGCAACTAGCGTAGGAGTTAGTGTTACTGAACATAGTTAGGTCGGGGAAAGATCGCTTTCGTCCCTAAAGGGACACGCTTGCAGACTGGGCGGTGCTTAGATAAGAGAAAACAAGAAATAGGAACAAGGTCGAAATACTCCTAGTAAAAACCCTGTCTACTGACTAACTTCCACACGCAAGTTATGTATGCACTGAGAACAGAGGCAAACCTCTGCTCAGAGTTTAATTATGACTTAAGAGAGCGTGTGCTGCAGATTCTCTTCTGTGCAATTCTGGAGATCATGTGAGTGGCGGGAGTAAAAGTTGATTTTACCATTCGTCTGCACGGGCTCATGACCTAAATAATTTTTGATCATGTCGATATCATGCGACACCATCAGGAAGGTCATATGATGATGAGCATGCATATGGGTAATTAATTCAAAGAATCCCGCTTGCGATTCGGCATCAATACCCACCGTAGGTTCGTCCAAAATCAGCAGGTCAGGATGGTTAATCAGCGCCCGAGCCAGAAAAACACGCTGCTGCTGACCGCCTGACAGCTGGCCTACTCTTTTCTCCGCGATATCTTGTATCCGCATGACTTCAAGTGCATCCTCACATTGACGATGCTGAGCCTTAGATACTCTGCGGATCAGATTCTTGTTATTATATAGACCTGACAGAACTACTTCACGCACCGTTGCTGGAAACAATGGGTTGAAGGCATTCTTTTGCGGAACATACCCGATCCGTTCCCAGTCTTTAAACTTGCGGACAGGCGTTCCGAATAATTTAATTTCACCACTGCTCGCTGGAAGCAAGCCAACGATCATTTTCATCAATGTTGTTTTACCAGCACCATTAGAACCAATGATACCAAGGAAATCTCGTTCTCTTACACTATAGTTAAGATTCGATATCACCTTCTGTTCCCCATATGAAAAAGAAAGATCCTGTATATCGATGATATGCTGATGGCAGTCCAAGGATACCGATTGCATGCTTAAGTACCGCCTTTCCCTTATACTTTCCTTATTATTGTAAGGCCATAATCAGATTTTGCAAATTTTTCTCCATCAGAGTGAAGTAATTATCGCCGTTCTTCTCTTGCTCCGCAGTAAGTCCCTCTACCGGATTAAGCACCATAGTGGAAACGCCCGCTTCGGCGGCCAGAGTCTTAGCCAGTTTATCGGAGACAAGCTCTTCAAAAAAGATATACTTAATCCCTTCATCTTTTACCATTTTCGCAAGCTTCACTAAATCCTGTCCGCGCGGCTCAGCGTCTGGCGAAAGTCCCATAATCGCATGCTGATCCAATCCATAGTCACGGGCAAGGTAAGAAAAAGCCTGATGCGATACTACGATCTTATGGTTGGGCAGCTTAGCAAGCTCCTCTTTGAATTTACTGTCTAACGCCTGCAAACGTTCCGCAAGCTTATTGTAACGCTCTTCATAACCTTCTTTATGCTCAGGATCCACGGACTGAAGGCTTTCTTTAATATTCTGAGCCATGACAATGGCTGATTTTGGACTTACCCAAGTATGCGGGTCTGTATGCAGGCTGTCTCCTGAGGCATTACTGTTATGATCCGTGTCCTCATTTTGATGAGACTCTTCCTCACTTGCCCCATGATCATGCCCGTCATCTTCATCGGTCATGATATAATCAATACCTTGACTTACTTCAACCGCCTTAACTTTACTGCTGCTATCAAGGCCTTTTAAAAAGTTAGGAACCCAGCCTTCTAAGCCTGCACCGTTATATAGAAATAGCTGTGCCTTAGAAGTGTTGATAATATCTTGACTGCGCGGTGTCCAATCATGTGGCTCCACACCCACTGGAAGCAGGTTAATAGCATTGATATCTTCCCCGCCAATCTCCTTAGCAAACTCGTAAATAGGATAAAAGGTTGTAACTACATTTACTTTCCCTTCAACTATACTTCCACTGCTCTTAGGTCCGCATGCACTTAGTGTAAATACAAGTACCAGTGCAAGGACGAGCAAACTTATACGTGATTTCATTGCCGCCATTATATTGATCTACCCCTCAAATCGTAAATTTTACTATTAGTAGTATAATAGTAATCGTTACGATAAGTCAACAAAGAAACCTCACTCAGAAGAAAGACGGTATCGTCCTTTATAAAAAAGAAATGCTCCCACAACCAACCCGGCTGAAGGAGCATTCCCTTGTTCAAGCAACCTCATTAAAAAATTTCTACAACAGTATTGTCTTATTTCACTACTGCTCCGTTTGGCATACTGTCCGGCACGGTAGCGATCGTTAGCTGGTCATCTTTAGAAGCCGCCAAAATCATCCCTTGGGACAACTCCCCACGCAGCTTCACCGGTTTAAGGTTTACGATACAAATCACTTTACGTCCCACCAGCTCTTCCGGTGTATAGAATTTCGCGATACCAGAAACCACTTGACGTTGTTCATAACCCAGATCCAGTTGCAGCTTCAGCAGCTTGTCAGCTTTTTTCACTGGCTCTGCAGCAATAACCTGGGCTACCCGCAGCTCTGCTTTAGCGAAATCGTCAATGCCGATTTCCTCTTTATGCTCTTCCACTGGCTCGGAGTCCGCAGCAGTAGGAGCAGCCGCTTCCGCCACTTCAGCCGCAGCTTTACCAGCGCCCATAGCCTCGGCAATATAAGCTACCTCTTGCTCCACATCTAGACGTGGGAAGATTGGATTGCCTTTCACCAGCTTTGTTCCTGCCGGAATCAGGCCAAAGGTCTTACCGCTATCCCAAGTCGTTAACTCACCAGGCTCAATACCCAGCTGTTCCCAGATCTTTGCTGGTGTTTGTGTCAAGAACGGCTGCAGCAGGATTGAAGCGGTACGCAGACCTTCCACCAGATGTCTCATCACTGAAGCCAGCTCGGCGGTTCTATTTTCATCTTTGGCAAGCACCCAAGGTTGTGTCTCATCGATATATTTGTTGGTGCGGCTAATGAATATTCCGATAGCTGTCAGCGCCACGGAAAACTCCATTTTTTCCATAGCTTCTTCTACTTTGGAATAAGTATTCTCAGCCGCAGCTTGAAGCTCACCATCAAATGCTGTTACATTTCCTTCATATGCCGGAATCTCGCCTGCAAAATACTTTTCAACCATAGCCCCTGTACGGTTCAACAGGTTACCAAGGTCGTTGGCAAGATCATAGTTAACCCGGTCTACAAAGCTTTCCGGTGTGAACGTGCCATCCGAACCAAACGGTACTTCGCGCAGCAGGTAGTAACGTAATGCATCCAAGCCATAACGATCAATCAGTGTCACAGGATCAACTACGTTACCTTTAGATTTCGACATTTTTCCATCTTTCATGAGCAACCAGCCATGGGCAAATACCTTTTTCGGAAGGGGTTCACCAAGCGCCATCAGAATGATCGGCCAGTAAATGGTATGGAAACGAACGATTTCTTTACCAACGATGTGTACATCCGCAGGCCAGAACTTGTCATACAAGGTGCGATCCTCGGAACCATAACCCAGAGCAGTAATATAGTTAGTCAAGGCATCAATCCACACGTACACGACATGCTTCTCGTCGCCCTTAACTTTTACGCCCCAATCAAAGGTTGTACGGGAAACTGCAAGGTCTTCCAGTCCGGGTTTGATGAAATTGTTAATCATTTCGTTCTTACGGGATTCCGGCAAAATAAACTCTGGATTCTCCTCGTAAAATTGCAGCAAACGATCCGCATATTTACTCATCCGGAAGAAATAACTTGCTTCCTTCACCAGCTCAACCGGGTGGCCGCTATCTGGGCTTTTTGCACCAGTAATCACACCGTTGTCATCACGCACTATATCAACTAATTGCGTTTCTGTGTAAAAGGTTTCATCTGGGATACTATACCAGCCTTCATATTCACCTTTATAGATGTCTCCTTGCTGCAGCAACCGATCAAAAATATCCTGTACCACTTTTTTATGACGCTCTTCCGTAGTACGGATGAAGTCATCGTTCGAAATGTCCAGCTTACGCCATAGCTCCTTAATACCAACAACAATGTCGTCTACGAACTGCTGAGGGGTCTTTCCTGCTTCCTCTGCCTTCCGCTCGATCTTTTGTCCATGTTCGTCTGTACCGGTTAGATAACGCACTTCGTAGCCGCGCAGACGTTTGTAACGGGCCATTGCGTCTCCTGCCACGGTTGAATAAGCATGTCCGATATGTAGCTTGTCACTTGGATAATAAATTGGTGTCGTTAGGTAAAACGTTTTTTTCTCACTCATTCAGTAATCATCCTTTCTTATTAAAAAACAAAAAACTCCCGCCCCCATAATGGGGCGAGAGTATAACTCACGCGATACCACCCAAATTTCCTGTCTCTTCACAGAGCGCAGGCTTCGCCAGTTCCCTCGCGGGAACTGTCCATTAACGCTGGATCACGCTGTTATCTTACGTGAACCACAATTGCAGTTCCCGCTCGAACACAGTTCCTCCCGGACCATATTCAATCTAACGCTCCATACCGGATTTCAGCATATTCCGGCTCTCTGTAATGGACGTAACGATTTACTTATCCGTTCTTCGGAATTCATACTATTACTTGTGAATATACCCAATGGTAAGGCCCCATGTCAAGTCGCAGGGGCAGAATCCTTCTCAGCAGATTCATCTTGAAGAGGCGGCACAGGATCAAGTCCTCCAGGATGAAAGGGATGACATCTGGCAATCCGCTTAGCTGCAAGCCATGAGCCTTTCAATGGACCATGGACTTCAATGGCTTCCAGGGCATAGGCAGAGCAGGTTGGATAGAAGCGGCAGGTTGCAGGTTTAATAGGGGAAATGTACCTGCGATACACCCGAATAGGCGCCTGAATCGTTCTGCGTAGGGTCACCATTTCTAAAGTCCCTTTTGTTTATCTGATGCTGCAACTAATTCTTCTTCCCGGTTCTCTTCACATTCTTTGCAATAACCGAACACCTCAAATTTATGCTTGACTACCCGGAATTGATCGGGTGTATCCGTTAAATTCATCGGGCAGAAATTAATCGGGTAGGTCTTTTGGCATTGAAGGCAGATCATATGATGGTGATGATCCTGATGATTGCAGCTTCCCTTGAACTTCACTCCGTCTTCAAAGACAATCTGTTCAAGCACACCAAGCTCTTCCATTACACGAAGATTGCGGTACACCGTATCAAAGCTAAGTCCGCTATACTTACGGCCCATATGCTCATATACATCCTTCGCTGACAAATATCCCTTATTCTCGCCGAATAACTGGGCAAGCGTTTTGCGTTGGTCGGTGATTCGCAGTCCTTGCCCCGACATGACTTCTAATATTTGTTCTGTCGACAGCATACGCTCATCTCCCATAAGATCAGATCAGTTCATTTATATTTCACTCTCTTAATAATGCCCCAAAATAAATGCCCCGTCAATGAAGCACCATGAAGCGCCCCTACGCAACCTCTGAATTATTATATTTAAACAAAAGCCCGGCTGCGTATTCCTTTACGGAATATTCAGCCGGGCCTTTATTGTAGATAATTCCCCAATAGAGCTTATAGGGATATTCCTATTTGTTATTTCTTTGCTGGAAGTGGAGTGATGAGGAAATTGACCGGCAAGTTACTGCCTGAAGCTGCTGTGAACAAAATCTCCACAGAACCTCCATACTCACCACTACGATAAACCACACTGTTCATGTCAGCGTTCGAGAGACTTCCCACGCTTGGCATATGCACGATTTGGTTATTAACCATAACCGGCCCCATATAGTTACCGCCACGTGGATTAAACGTAATCAATGAGTTTGGTGCAACATTTTCGAATCTGATCTTGTATAATACCCCGAAATTACCGGCATTGGATGCTTCCGTACCTGCCATTGGGTCTACGCCAGCCAGGTTCTTATCACTGTAATTATCGCCTAGCAGAAGTTTTGCAGGAGTTTTTCCTACCTCATCGGTAACCGTGATAATACGAGTAGAATCTTCGTAAGTTCCCCGATTATGCACTCCGTCTCGATCCAGAACTGGAAGTGTTGGAAGTGTAGTCAGTGGATCTTTATTCGCATCAATCAACATGACATTATAATCGATTGGATAATCACTAAATAAGTCCGCTTGAAGTGAAACAATTTCACTTGGTTTCATAGCAATTTGGTTTAGATCGGTCAGAATTGAGACACTTTCCCCTGGTTGCAGAACAATCGTTTTATAATGCTCATTTGTAAGCATAGATTTCCAATAACGTTCTACAGACATTTTACCAGTACCTTCAGGATATGTGCTTGGGCCTGCAAAGCCCACATATTCGGTTGTAAGCGTCGTTGGGTACAAATTGTTATTCGTAGCAATCACATACACTTTAGCTTTAATATTCAGGTTATTCTTGTGGTGAATCAAGAAGCGGGTTTTACCCAAAGAAGTCTCACGGTAAGTAACACCTTCTGTATACACCGTTTCTGGGCTGTTGCTGCGAATTAGTTTATAAGGCTCGGAAGAAAGATTATAAGCTACTTGCTGCCAAGTAGGAACCATCGATCCATCGATGCTAAACACACTGCCCGGAGATGCAAATAATCTGTTGAAATCTTCTTTACTGTACAAGATTTCATCCGAAATATTAACGGTTTTCTCAAACGTGCTGATCGCGCCATGTGAATCTTTTACTTGGACAGCAATTGTCGCTGGACCCGGAGTAAAGAAAGCCTCGGCCTTGTTCGTCCAAGTTACGGTAATTTCATCACCATCAGGATCGCTACTTAGATCGGTATAAGTAATCATTTCACCCATCTTGTATGAATCCTTGTCTGTAGTGAAATTAGCAACTGGAGGTGTATTAGGTTTAAGCACTGTGATGGTCATGGTGTAAGGATCACTCCACTGTTGATTCGCATCCATTACGGAATAGGTTACTACATAATATCCTGGTTGATCATAGATATCCTGCTTGTTACCTCCCCAGCTTTCATCCACAATAGCTACACCATTTGGTGACGAGCTGGAGGTTACGAAGGTCACTGGTTCACCGGCGTAAATTTCAGTTGGCACTGTGAAGGAAGCTTTAGGCTTGTTGTTTAATGTAAGGATTACTCGTTTTTGCACATTATCAACAGTATATGGAATGCCCAGTGCCCCAGTTATGGATGTCAATGGAACCATGAAAGTCCCCTTGTATTGGTAAGCTGGACCTTTCATCGTCTTCTTCTCACCATTAACTGTATAGACCTTGCTGTCGGTCTTAAAGCGCATAACGTCGCTTCCCTTGGTAACAATGGTTTCTTTCGTTTTATAATCATAAACGTATTTCACGCCTACACGTTCTACCATAGCCCGGATCGAAACGTAGGATACGCCGTTTTTCACTGCCATAGGCTGATTAGCTAAATATTCCTGGCCGTTCTGATACATTTTGTTGCTGTTCATCATAAGAATAAGCTGACTGTTAGCCGCAGCACGAGCACCATCTGTTGTTGTAGGTTCTGTAGTAACTCCAGGTGTTGCAGTCGGAAGCGGTGTTGCAGTAGGTGCAATTGTTGCTGTAGGTTCAACAGTAGCCGTAGGATCAACTGTCTCTGCAGGAATTGGAGTAGGTGTTGGTGTCGGTGACACTACTCCTCCTGGCGTCTCCGTCGGCAATGGCGGCAATGGATCAGTAGATTCTGGCATTACCTCCGGCGCAGCTGAAACAACTGTCCCAACTACAGTAGTATTACTTGGGGTATTATTGACAGCTTCAGCAAAAGCCGGCACTGCCGCGGCGGCCTGAGATACGGCCAAAACAGCAACTAACGTTAACTTTTTCAAATCCATGATATAACTCCTCTGCTCCTATTTGTAAATATAAGTAGGTCTCTGTCTTTTTCATACTCCTCTTATATTCCCCGCAAAATGCTGCCACCCACGGTAGGGCGGCAAAAAGCTTTTGCCACGATCGTCATAACAAACATAGTATTAGACGCATGCCACCATAAAAAGTTTCATTATTAAGTAAAGAAAGATTAACGCTGTATTAAATATTGTTGGACAACCACGCTGTTTCCCCTGAAAAAAATGAGATTTTTTCTATAAATATGTTTATTTTTCGTCTGACTATATTCGCTTTCATTTGCTTTTGTTACAATGTATGGAAGAATATCTTTTACATGCGAGGGATAACATGTCCAAAAAAATCTCCATCCTCGTTCAATTAATCATGGGCTTCTCTCTAATCATCTTCACCATCGTAGGATTCACCATTTTTTTGTCCTACCGCTCTTCCTCTCAAGCTGTTCTAAACCGCTCCAACCAATATATCCTGGAATCCGTCAAGCAACTTCAAGGTAAAATGGACGCAATTCTTCAGGATAACGATAAGCTTTCTTCTACGATCATGTTCAGTCCCTTGATTCAAGAAACCTTGGGAGACTTAGCGTTGTCACGTTCACCTCGTACAGACGCCATGGAAATTACTCGTTACATAGATCAACAGACACGTTCCATAAACTCTGACATCCAGTTCAAGCTGCTCGGTCTGTCCGATGATCAGGTGTATACCAACAGCAGTTCCTTAAAGGTCATCTGGGACAGCGAAAAGGAAATCTGCGATGCTTATTGGTTTCCGGCTATAGCACAGAATAAAGGCCGAATGGTCTGGTTCGGTGTAGATGTATGGCAGAACGGTAATATCCCTGTGGTGATGGGAGCCAGACAAATTAATGATTGGAATGATCTAAACCGGTTAGGAACCCTGTTTCTTGTCCTCCCTGTCGAGGTTATCCATAACGCTGTCAGCCAATTTCACCTCGGCAAAAACGAGAAAATCCAAGTTGTTGATTCATTTAATACCATTGTCTATTCCACAGATCCAAAAGAAATTGGACTCTATATGAACGACGGGCTTCTAAAACAATTCAGCAATCATAAAGCCAGAATCGTTCCACAAAAAATAAACTCACGCAATCTGTTCGTATCCTATGCCTATTCCGACTATAGCGAGTGGAGCGTTTTTGCTTACATTGATTCTAAAGACGCTGTTAAAGATTTAAATACGATTCGCCGGAATATTATTTTAATTGGCCTGCTGGGGATGGGTGCTGCCCTACTATTCACTTTCTTTTTCTCTTGGACCCTATCCAAGCCCCTTCGTAATCTGGCAACCAAGCTGAGCAATGTCGAACGGGGAACTACTTTACCTTTTGTAAAAACAACCATGAACAAAGAAATGGCTATCCTTTATTCAAGCTATAATTCGATGCTCCAAAACCTGGATCATACTATCGCTGACCTATCCAGCAAACAAATCAGTGAAAAGCAAGCTCAGATCGTAGCACTCAAAGCGCAATTCCGCCCGCATTTTCTTTATAACACTTTGAATACAATCTATTGGTCGCTCGCCAACAAGCGCATGCAGGAAGAGTCCCAAATGGTACTCGCTCTAAGTGATCTGCTCCGCTATAGTATTGACCGCGGATCCGAATTCGTTACAGTTGAGGAGGATTTAAAGCAATTAGAACGATTCATTTTTCTCCAGAAGCTGCGCTACGAGGACAAATTGCAGATTGATCTTTTTGTAAATCCTGAGGTTATGAATGGCCAGCTTATGAAATTAACCCTTCAGCCACTTGTCGAAAATGCCATTACTCATGGACTTGAACCCACACTTCGGGAAGTATGGCTAATTCGCATACGCGCCTATAGTGAAGGAACATCTCTGGTGTTAACTGTAGAAGACAACGGGGACGGCATGAGCGAGGAAAGTATGGCAGACGCATTAGTCGGCGGTGAGGTTAATCCGGAGAAGCTGCTTCATACCGGAATTGGACTATCTAATCTAAATCATCGCATAGAGCTAATCTACGGACAGGAATTTGGTCTACAGCTATCAACAAGCGAGCTTGGTGGCTTATTTGTGAAGGTCACTGTTCCATTACAGTATGATCAAAGTTAAGGGGGCACAACGATGAATGTGTTAATCGTGGACGATGAAAGTTTTGTTCGCCGTTCTCTGTCAGAAATGCTGGGAAGTGCGAATCACAACTTTAGCATTATTGGCTCGGCAGAGAACGGTTTAGAGGCTGTGCAATTGTTAAAAGAGCATATGGTTGATCTGGTGATATCCGATATCCGAATGCCCGGCATGGATGGGCTGGAACTCGCTAAGCATATCCATGAATGTTATCCAGACACTGAAACCGTGCTGCTCACAGGTTATCAGGACTTCACCTATGCCAGTCAAGCCATCCGTTATGGTGTAAAGGAATATTTGGTTAAACCAAATTCAGTAGAACATATTCTTGAAGTCGCAACAGGCGTATATGAACGTCTTCAATTGAAGAAACAGCAGAGGCAATTAACGCAGCTAAGAGAAAAAAACCTTCGGGAGAAACGCTTATCTGATCTTCTTTACGGCATCCCGTTGCCCTATTTTGAAGAACAACTTATTCCTCCTTTTCATTCCTTTGTAGTCGTAACCGTAAACCATCTTGGAGTGGGCATGCCTCAGAACTGGTCGGAACAAGCCATGTATGCAGCAGTTATAAATATATTAGAAGAATGTTTTGCGCTGTACGCCAACGTTGTTGGCATTCAAGAGGAGCAGGAAGCCATCATGCTATTATTCTATCCTCTTGAGCAGCCTAACGGCGTTGATGAGGTATTGACACAAGAGCTGCTGCATAAGCTATCAGGCATTCTGAAATCGCCATTTTGTGCAGGGGTCTCCAACCCTCACTATCAATTGGGGGCGCTCGCAACCGCCTATCATGAGAGTCTGGAAGCTTGTCAGCAGGTCAAAAAAGAGAGTACGCCATCCGTTATCTTTTTCAGAGACCTCTCCATGCATTCGGCTTCTCCACAGCTCACTGAACAACTACAAGTAAAGGCAACGCGCAGGGTAATCTCTATGATGATTGAGGTTATGAATTCCCGGCTCCAAGAAAATCTCTCCCTCAAGATGATCGCAGACGAACTGTATATGAATCCTACCTATCTCGGCCGATTGTTTAAAGATGATGTAGGGGAGCCTTTCTCTAGCTTTCTTACCAAACTTCGTATTCAAAAAGCTACTGAATTATTAGAGAATGTTACTCTCAAGGTATATGAGGTTAGCGAATTAGTAGGTTTTAAGGATCCTGCGTATTTCAGTCTCATTTTCAAGAAATACATGGGGATGACTCCTCAGGAATTTCAGAAGCACAACAAATAAAGCAGAGGTGTGTTTCTCTTGAATGTAAATGGTAAGTTGATTACTGTCCTATTAACATTTGGCTTGTTACTTAATACAAGTGGTTGTCAGCTCTCCCCTTCCAAGGAAGATACCGCTTTACAAGACCCGATACAGCTGAACATCTGGCTCACTGCTGGATCAGGTCTTGAGTCGCTCATTGACCAATATCAATCCCAGCATCCCGAGCTAGAGATTCATATTCAGACCTCCACCTCCACGCAGCTTCCAGCCAAGCTACAGACCTCGTTCGCAGCTGGATATAGTTCGCCGGATGTGGCTGCCATTGATATTAGCTATTTAGATCGCTTCAAACAATTTCCTGATTATTTTTATAATCTAAAAACCTTTGAAGCTGACAATCTGAAGGACCAATTTCTGAATTGGAAGTGGCAGGAGGTGCTGGGTAATGATTTTATTTTCGGATTACCAACGGAAATTGGACCCTATGCCATGTTATATCGAACGGATATATTCGCATTATCAGGCCTCCCTACTAAACCAGAGGAAGTGGCTAAAGAAATCCAAACTTGGGATCAATTCCTTGAAGCGGGCACCAAAGTACAGGAGAGAACAGGAAAAGCTTTTGTAAATGACTTGGAGAACCTCTATCTCACCCTTCTACGTCAGTCCAAGCTTCAATATTACAGTCCCACAACACAAGAATTGATCCTCGACAATAATCCAGCGGTCAAACGAGCCTGGGACTTCTCAATTCAAGCCCTTAAGCTAAATCTGTCCGCCAGTATTGCAGTGGATACCCAACGCTGGGGTGCAGGCCTGCTCAACGGAGATTTTGCAGTCATGCTCTGTCCGGCTTGGATGATTGGTCATATCAAGAGCAGTGCTCCAACTGCCAGCGGTTTATGGAATGTAACACAAATCCCAGAAAACAGTGCTAATCGCGGAGGCTCCGTTCTGACCTTACCAAAGACAGGTAATCATCCTGATGAATCCTTTGCTCTTATTAAATGGCTAACCGAACCAACGCAGCAATTGGTTTCTTTCAAGGTACAAGGGGCTTTCCCTTCCACCCCCGAAATCTATGATGACCCAGAGATCCACGATCTGCACGATCCCTATTTTCCTAATTCAGAGCTTGGTCTGACCCTTTCGTCAGCAGCAAAAGCAGTAATTCCGACCTACTACGGCCCTCATCACGCTGACGTGGAGACAAGCATGCTCGAATACTTGACCAAAGCTGAAAAAGGCGAGCTAACTCCTAAACTGGCTTGGACCCTTGCTGTTCAAGCCGCAAAGCAAATAGACAGCTCCTTCCGCTAAGTACTATCATAAAAAGGCTCTCCCCGGCTAAATTAACCTGCCGGGGAGAGCCTTTTTTGAATTCATTTTCGCTTTATTTTTGCGCAGCCAGGAAAGCATCCAGCTGTTTTTGTTTCTCTGCAATAATCTTATCGAGCCCTGCCTTCTTCAGCTTATCAGCATACTTAGTCAGTACGGTATCAGGATCAACAGAACCCGTATCCAAACTGATGTCGTATTCATCCATTACAGCTTTACAAGCAGCCATTTCAGTCTTCATTGAGGAGGCATCGAAGTTGAAACCAAGCGCTACAGAGGCTTTACCTTTAGAGTTAAAGGCTTTGAATTGTTCCCATTTGTCTGGAGCTTCACTTTCCCACACGGGGTTCAGGAATTGACTTCCAAGCATCCAAGCTGCAGCCGTATTATAATCAGCTGTTTTATCTGTAGCTTTGATCGTATCACCACTTACGACTTCATAGTGCACACCTTTTATACCGAAAACAAGCAGATTGTTGATATCTTTATCTGTGTGCAGAATATCTAGCACCATCATGGCCCGAGCCGGATCACCAGAGGAAGCGGAGATCGCAAGCATCGATCCAGCAGCATCACTTGTAGAAATCGTTGGATCATTGAATGCAATTTGTTTCAGCTTGCCAACCAAGCCGGTAGCATTAGCCAGCTCACTATCTTTACCCGGTTTAAGCGATTGCACTGTCATAAAGACATTGCCAGCCTTCATTGCATCCTGAGTCGAATTCGTAGCAACAGCTGCGTCTTTGTTAATGTAACCTTTCTTCATATACTCACGAGTAAGTTTAATGATTTCTTTATAACGATCCATCTCAATCATCGATTGAATCTTAGTATCTGAGGAATCTTTAAGCAGTACACCAGGAATGGCAGCATCACCAAGGGTATCGTATTGTGCCATGTATTGTGAGTTAAAGGTCTCACCTTGTTTGAAATACAATGGAGTCAGGTCAGGTCTTTTCTCCTTCACTACTTTGAGAACTGCATCCAGATCTTGAATGGATTTCACATTCGACATATCGATGCCCAGTTCATCCGCAATATCGGAGCGATAGACAACCCCACCTTGTGCAGCCAGCTCCTTGTTTGTAGGAACAGCATAATTCACACCATTGATCGCTGAACCTTTTAAGAATTGTGGATCCAGATTTTTTAGAATCCCTTGGCCGTATTCATTTAGGAGATTACCATATTTGCCGCTATCGTCATTAATCGGGAGATAAGCGCCTTTAGCTGCATTCGTTACGTAGTTCTTCCATTGAGCTGTAAAGATGATATCGAATTTTTCCTGACTCGCAATTTTCAGATTGACATCATTGTCCCATGGACCCCAATCGATCGGTGCGATATCCAATTTGGCGTTGATTTTAGGTTCCAATAACTTATTGATTTCATCTTCTACAGCTTTTTCATCCTTTTGCACGGCACCGACATAAATTAACTTGACGGTATAAGGCTCCAATTCTTTTGCCGGTTCGGCAGTAGGATCCGCGGCTGGCTCATCCGTAGCAGCATTGGTAGCGGTTGCATTTTCGCTTGGAGCAGGTGAAGCTGCTTCATTATTCCCGTTATTCCCACCGCAGCCTGCTAAACTAAGACTCAGTACCATCGTTAGCAATAGTGTCATTAGTGCGCTTTTTCTAACAGCTTTCATATACACCATAACCTCCCTCAAAATTTTTATATATGCTGAATCGGCCGTTCACACCTTAGCATAAAGCGGCCGAATTAAGCCATTACAATCATCCTTAACCTTTGACAGCACCCACGGTAAGCCCTTTAATAAAATACTTCTGAAAGAAGGAATATACAAACACGATAGGTCCGATACCAATAACAGCCATCGCCATTCTTACCGTTTCTGTTGGAATATTGATTTCTACACCCTGTGCAGCCAAGGCAGCCATCGCCTGAGGACTTGCTGTCAGGAATTGAACATTCAGCATCGTCTTATACATTAGGTATTGTAAATTGACATGACCTTCGGGTGAGATAAAGATCAAACTAAGGTACCAATCATTCCAATAGGCCAGGGTCTGAAACAAACCTACTGTAGCTAACACTGGCATAGACAAAGGCAAAATAATTTGAACGAAGATCCGGAATTCTGGTGCCCCATCGATCTTAGCAGATTCGATTAAAGCTGGCGGTATGGTATTGGCAAAAAAGGTCCGTAAGATGATAACAAAGAAAGCAGAAACCAGCAGCGGCATAATTAGAATCCATAACGTATCCTTCATATGCATCATTCGCGTGTAGACCAGATACCAAGGCACAAGGCCCCCATTAAACAACATTGTAAAAAACATAAAAAATGAGAAGAAATTACGATGTGGAAAATCTCCACGTGAGATAGGGTAAGCGTACATAGCCATAATGATAAGACTCAGAATCGTGCCCACCACAGTCACAAATAACGAAACGGAAGCTGCATCGATAATTTGCCAATAATCTTTTAACAGAAATTCATAAGAAGAAATATCCCACTTGTTAGGAAAAAAGCTGTAGCCGTTCTGGATAACGGAATTCTCGTCCGAAAACGATACAATAACTACGAGGATCAGCGGCACCACACAAATCGCTGTGTATATCCAAAAGAATATATTAATTAGCAAATTAGATATATTAGATATTTCATTGGGTTGTCTTTGCCGTTTTGTGCGCTTTCCTGTACGCCGTGACGACCCTAATGCTGTTTCTGTCTGGCTCAACACTCCCACCTCCCTTTAAAATAAAGCATCATCTTTACTGATTCGCCGCACTGCAAGATTCGCTAAGAAAATCAATAGAAATCCTACAACAGATTGAACGAGACCCGCGGCTGAAGACATACCTATATCACCGATTGCGAGGAAGGTTTGATATACATATGTGTCGATAACCTGCGTCGTCGAGTATAACGCTCCTGCATTTCTCGTAACCTGAAAGAATAATCCGAAGTCTGCATTAAAAATCCTACCTATCTGCAGCAGCGTCATTACTATAATAACTGGGCTGATTAGCGGCAGTGTGATTTTTCGAATCTGCTTCCATTTAGAAGCTCCATCAATTAGTGCAGCCTCATAATATTCATTATCTATTCCAATAATAGCGGCCATATAAATAACCGTTGTATACCCAATCTCTTTCCATATCTTCACGATTACTAGAATCCCAGGCCAATATTTGGACTGTGAATACCATTCGATAGGATCTACCCCAAAGAACGGGAGTAATGTCTTGTTCATGAACCCATGCTCTGCACTCAGAAAGCCGTATACTAAGTAACTTACGACGACCCAAGAGAGAAAATAAGGGAGAAACATAGCGCTTTGATGGAATTTCGATAGCCATCTGCTGCGCATTTCGTTAAACATAATTGCGAAAGCCAGCGAAAAAAATAGCGTCAGTATAATAAACGCTGTATTATACAATAACGTATTCCTCGTAATGATCCAGGCCGTCTCCGTCGAGATTAAATATTTAAAGTTCGCTAACCCGACCCAATCACTACCCAGAATCCCTTTTTGGTAATTGATATCCTTAAATGCAATTACCGTCCCTAACATCGGTATGTAATTATTGATGATTAGAATCACTATCGCAGGTAACATCATCAAATAGAACACCCAATATTTCTTCATTACTCTAAGAAAATTCGGCGTTCTTCCCCTGCCTGGTTTCTTTACTTCTGACAAGCTGACGGAAGGATTCGTCACACTCATTTTTGGTTCCCCCATTCTCCATCATCCCATTCTTAAGCCCCAATTACTCTTGCTTGCCTAACGTTTTGTGTATCCTCCTTACACTCTAATTAAAACATATGATAATTTATGGGAGTATAGGGAACATATTATATTTCTATAAAAAAAGAGACGATTATCCTCGAAAATCGAGGAAAACCATCTCTTCAGCCTCTAATAGAGGCAAAAAATTTAATTAATCATAGCTTATGTACCTTAATCGCATTTATCACAGCCAAGGGCTGGTTGATAATCTTTTCTCTTCATCACAGCCAAGGCTGGTTGATAATCTTTTCTCTTCATCACAGCCAAGGGCTGGTTGATAATCTATTCTCTTCATCACAGCTAAGGGCTGGTTGATAATCTTTTTCTCTTCATCACAGCCAAGGGCTGGTTGATAATCTTTTCTCTTCATCACAGCTAAGGGCTGGTTGATAATCTTTTTCTCTTCATCACAGCCAAGGGCTGGTTGATAATTTCTGCCTTAGATTAACTAGGCAATCAGTCCTTGTGTTCCCAGAGAGGCCCACATCCGCAGGTGTGGGACGGCCCCTATACTACTACGAAGAGGGGTGAGGGAGAAGGAACGGAAAGGAAGTTTGGAACTGTAGGAGCGTAGCGTTCGCCTTTATCCTCGGATTTCAACCGCTAATAGCGGTTTCTAATCAAGAAATCTGAGGATAACAGCGACCGGAAGTCCAAACATTCCTTGGAGCGACGCTAACCTCAGCACTCAGCAACAAACATTCCTTGTAGCGACGCTAACCTCACCACTCAGCAGCTAACCTCACTGCACTTCGGTCCGGCATCGGTCGCGATACTCCTTAGGCGACATTCCTGTCTGCTTCTGAAATACCTTGGTAAAATAACGCCGCTCCTGATAGCCAACTCCCGAGCCAATCATCGTAATACTCTTATCGCTGTTAGTTAGCATAAACTTAGCAGCTTCAATTCGTTGTAGGGTCACGTATTCCACGAAAGTCATAGCAAAACGATTCTTAAACAAGAGACAGAAATAACTGCCACTAATCCCGATCTTATTCGCCACTTCCTCAATCCCAATATCTGAATGGAGATGTTCTGTGATGTACTTAGCTGCTTGGTTCATCAGCTGATCCGGTGTTTTTTTGCCAGAATCATCTTCACCTTCAGGGATTTCCTGAAAAATTGGAATGCTATTATACAGTTTATTCTTAAACTGCTTACTACGGATCTTAGCCCCAATCTCCCGTACCTTATTGCCAAGCTCTTCATAATGTATCGGCTTACAAATATACTCTTTAACACCTAGCCGAATCGCTTCCCGTGCATAATCAAACTCCTGATATCCGGTAAGAAGCAGCACCTCGCTATCCAATCCCATCTCCCGCAACTTACCGATAAAAGTTAACCCGTCCATCACTGGCATACGGATGTCACATAACACAAGATCAGGCTGTTTCTCCTCGGCAATACGCAAAGCATCCATTCCGCTTCGCGCCATACCGACAACCTCCATCCCCATCTCCTGCCAAGGCAACACCCTGTTCAGATTATTCAGAATTGGGGCTTCGTCATCAACCAATAATACTTTTAGCATAATGATCTTCCCCCTGCTCGTATTTAGGTATGACACATTGGATAATAGTACCATGACCTGGACTAGAACAGATAAATATTCCGTACCTGTCACCGTATTCAATGCGGATGCGATCTGCTACACTGCGAATACCAAGACCTCTGCGTTCAAGATTCATCCGGTTATCCCGTTCAGCCTTAACTTCTTGCTCCACAGGATCATTCACAATATATTGAAAAATAGCCAACTGAGAAGGTGTAATACCAATACCATTATCTTCAATACGTAAAATCAAATCCCCCTGCTTCTCCCAAACCTTCACAGAAACATGACCTTTGTAATCAATGCCCTCAAATCCATGTTGAATGCTGTTCTCTACAAGCGGTTGTAACGTGAGTTTAAGGATACCGCAACTCATCAATTCATTCGGAATATCGATCTCGTATTCGAACAAATCTTCAAAGCGGAATTTTTGTATATCCAAATAATTGCGTAAATGTTTAACTTCTTCATCCAGTGTAATCTCTTCCCGATCCTGAATGCTGATTCGCAAAATACTAGCCAGCCTGTAGACCATCTCACTAACTTTTTTGCCTTCATTCTGTATAGCGAGAACATTGATTGATTCTAATGTATTGAATAAAAAATGTGGTTTAATCTGTGCCTGCAGAACACGCATCTCAGCTTGATTCTTGCGACGCTGCTCCACATGAATTCTGTTAAACAACCCATTGATTTTATCCATAAGGTCATTAAAACCCTTAGCAAGCAGCGTTAGCTCATCATTCCCTTTAACTTCTACCCTAGTGGTCAGATCTCCGTCTTCAACCCGGCGCATAAAACGAACAATGACAGCGATGCCGCCGGTAATCCGGTTCATAAAAAATAAATTGAAGATCACAGCTGCCAATAAGCAAAGGAAAATCACAGCGACGAACCAGCGAGCAAATACTGTAACTTCATGAGACAACGTATCCCAAGAAGTCACAGATACCAGACTCCATGGATAGTCCTTCAAATGATACATGGAAAGAATGCTTTTCTCCCCGTTGTACTCTGTTTTGAAACTCTGAAACCCTTTTTTAAAGGTAATCTCTTTATCCGCGAAAGACTGGAAATCCTGTCCATCCAGCTTTTGATCTGGGTCAAAAAGAATCATTCCATCATCATTTACAAGCATAAAGGAAACATCCTGATTGCTATCCCCAATTTTTAAATTGCGAAATATGGATTCGAACTCCCAATTCTTGATCTGCACAACTAGGATACCTATGTTCTGAAAGAAGCTCAATTCCTTCACTAGCCGAATTTGTGTAAACACAGGTTCAGTACCCGTAAGCTCGGGATACTCGTGAGGAGCCAGCCATTTCGGCACACCATTTAAGTCCATAACTTCCTGGTACAGATCACTTTTTTTGAATGTATCATAGGGTAGCGTTCGGAAATTTTCCTTGTTAAAAAGCGACACGATTTCAGAGTTACCTCTACCGTTAAAATTGTACAAAAATGCATAACTGATCGATGGATGATTAAACAACAGACTACGGAAATTGCGCTGGCTCGCATTCAGATTCAGTTGCTCAGCATCAGTCAAATCCTGGTTGTTAGGATCATCTGCACTAAGGGCCATATGAAACACCGAGGTAGCAATTCCGTTGTCTGTAACGTTATCCATATCTTTTAATACATTAGAAATACTGTAACTAATCGCTTTAAGTGAGTATTCCGACTGCTGGCTGTACTTTTTTTCAATAGAATTATAAGTCACAAAAAACATAAGCATGCCTAGAATAAATAAAGGAATGATAATCAGGCCCAAAAATGCCGTAAATAATTTATAGCGCAAATTCATCGGCTAGTGCTCCTGACTGAGAATAAAGTTATCCTTTTACGCCGCCCGCTGTTACACCTTCAATAATCTTCTCCTGAAGAATTGCATAAATGATAATTACCGGCAGTACGCTGAAGACGATACCGGCTGACATTTGTGCATAGTTCATCTGGTATTGATCCCGGAATTGGACCATACCTACTGGAAGCGTTCGCAGCTCGTCATTCGACAGGAAGTAGTTAGCTAGCAAGAACTCGTTCCAATTTCCCAGGAAATTAACAATGAATACAGTAACCATAGCCGGAACCGTTAGAGGTACAATAATTCTAGCAAAGATACCCGGTGCCTTCAAGCCATCCATGACCGCAGCTTCTTCTATTTCTCTAGGTAAATTTCGCATAAATGCTGCTAAAATAATGATGGTAAATGGAATCGCATTGGCGATATAAGGAATGATCAACGCCCAGTGGGTGTTCAGTATTCCTAACTTACGTACAATCGTATAAATCGGCAGCATTAAAGCATTATTCGGGATGAGCATTCCTACTAAAACCAGTGAGAACAAAATAGTATTCCATTTCCCCTGACGCATCCGCGTAACCGCAAAAGCAAACATAGACGCAAGCAGAATGGACACTACAGAGGCAAGGATCGAAATGTACAAACTGTTGAAAAAGTAAGTACTAATCTTGGCATTTACCCAAGCCTCCACGTAGTTATTGAAGACGAATTCCTTGGGGATGCCAAAAGGATTAAGCGCAATCTCATTATTATCCTTTTTCACAGATGAGAATAATACGAATAGGAAAGGAAACAGGATCACTAACAAATAGAATAAAAGGGCAATATGTGGCAGACTCTTTTTCAGGGCGCGTGGCATCAGTATTCAATCCTTTCTGTACGACGTGCAATCAGCAGCTGATAAAGGACTGTAACCACCAGTGTAAATGCAAAGATCAGGACAGCGATGGCATTTCCGTATCCATACTTAAAGTTCGTGATCGCATATTTAATCATGTATGTTGCCATTACATCGGTTGAACCTGCAGGTCCCCCCTTAGTCATAACGATGACGATATCCGCAGCTTTCATTGCTCCAGCAATGGATAGCATAATTACAACCGAGATGATCGGTACGATTAGTGGGAGCGTGATACGAGTAGCGCGTTGAAATCCAGTTGCGCCGTCAATGGCTGCAGCTTCATCCAATTCACCAGGAATAGCTAGAATCGCCGCTAGGACCATAACGATATAAAATCCAGTCCACTGCCAAGCATTCGTCAACAAAATAGAAAGCATTGCAAATCTTTCATCTGACAGCCAGTAAATAGGATTAATTCCTACTAGACTAAGGAGCTTATTAAAAAGTCCAATGTTGGGCTCATAGATAAACCCCCAGAGAATACCGATAACCGCTGTAGACATAATGGAAGGCATAAAGACTGCTGTCTTATATAAGCCCTTTAACTTCTTCACATTAGAAATCAATAACGAGAAGAATACGATCAACGGTACCTGTATACATACGGAGAAAAGAATAAACCAACCGTTGTTTTTAACGGATATCCAGAATCGTTCATCTCCTAGTGCTTTCTCATAATTACTTAACCCGGCTGATTTAACCGTCTCCGATACACCGTTCCAACTAGTAAAGCTGTAATAAATAGAACTAAAAATGGGGTAAATGAAAAACATCGTGAACAACATCAATGCTGGAAGAACGAATAGGAAAAATACCACTGGATTTCTTAATGCTTTATTCATGACTACCTCCGGTTGCTTTGACATCTGGCGAATAGTGAATGCTTCAGATCAAGTGCAAACACATATTTTCTTTGATTTTAAAAATGTACCCTGGATTTAGCACCAGGGTACATTCAGTTTGCAGCTATTTATTCAACTGCTGCGTTTGCTTCTTCTTGTACCTTTTGCAAAGCTTCGCCCATTTTCTCAGGAGTCGTCTGATCGCCAATCAGTTTTTGAATTTGAATGTTACTGATTTCTGTAGTTACATCAGCTTGAACAAGAGAGTCAAATGCTGGGAACGAAGATTGTGAGTTGTTAAGTACACCTACGATTTCGCTCATCAGATCATCAGTAATATTCTCATTCAATACGTTTTGGTCAATCTTCATTGCTGGCAATACACCATCTTCAACAAGTCCGCGCAATTGCATTTCTTCATTAAATAAGTTTTTAATAAAAGATTTCACAGCAGCCAATTGACGTGGATCTTTCTCAGCAGATGCAGAGAAACCATAACCATTGTTCACATCGCGCATCAATGCAGTTTGGTCACCCGCTCCGCCTTCAACTGCTGGGATGTTGAAGAATCCAACTTTACCGATCAAACCTTCGCCAGATTGGCCCGTTTTAAATACGGAAGATTTCCAAGTACCATCATACAGCAGGATCGCTTCACCACTAGTGAATTGTGTTGTGTATTCAGCATATTCAAAGCCAAGTTCGCCTTTTTTGAAGTAGCCTTTATCAACCCATTCTTTGTATTTCGCAAATCCTTTTACTACATTTGGATCAGACCATTTAGCTTCGCCTGTTGCAAATTTAGCAGTTACATCCGGACCTGCATAACGTGACCACAGGTGGTTAGCTAACATAAGTGGTACCCAACCAGCTTTGGATGCACCAGCCAAAGGTACTTTTCCATCAGCCTTGATATCAGCCAATTGTTGTTCCAATTCAGCAAATGTTGTTGGAGCCTTCCAGCCCTTGCTTGTATAGTATTCTTTGTTATAGAAGAAACCTTCACCAGAACCACCGATTGGCAATCCATAGATTTTTCCTTCATAAGTGAAAGGATCAAGATTTGAGAATTTATCCTTAATTCCAAGTTCCTCAAGGATTGGAGTCAGGTCAAGTAATTTACCTTCTTTAGCATAGATCTTGGAGTCAGGGCTACCGAACAGATCGAAGATTTCCGGTGGATTACCCGCAGCCATTTCACCACGCAATTTTTCTTTACGGTTTACATCTGAATCTACCCCATCGAGTTTAAAGGTCAGACCCGGTACATCCTCTTGTACTTTGTTAACTACTTCTTCGAGAATAGCCAGACGTTTCTGCTTGTCTGCACCGATTTGAGTGTGACGAATCGTCATTTCAAATGGCTCGTTATTTACCGGTTCTTCTGTTGCTGGAGCATTTGTAGCGGCTGAGTTAGTCGCGGTAGCGTTTCCATCTCCTTTGTTAGAAGACGCATTGTTGTTGCCTCCGCAACCAGTCAGTAAAGCTGATGATACGAAAATCAGGGACAATAGCAAAGTCATACTTTTTTTCATTTCTTGTGACCCTCCCTATATATTGATGTGCTTTACACTTCTTATTATAGAAAACAGACTTCATTATCGTAAGGTTAAGATTCATCCACTATAGGGATAAAAATCTCTAATGTAAGCGGAATCAACTACATGATAAGTTATATTTTATAACATAAAAATGTTAAATCGCTTTATTCATTTGTTTTTCTCATCACAAAAGTTTGTTTCTCTTTAAAAACATTTAATTAAAATATAAAAGTAGTCATATTACCTGACATATTCATTTATTATCTACCCCATAAACCACGTGTAACTATAGCATGTCTTTATTAGGAATAATATAAAATTCCCCCTCAGAGGAGATTTAACCCCTCCCTTTTTACTTCCTCATAACAAAAAACCGCACCTTCAGTGATGATCAACCACTGAGGGTACGGTCTCTCTAAAAAATAGATATCTATTATACCAATGCCGTTTGCTTACGACCTTCTTCGACCAAGCGATATGCCCGTTGCACTTCTTCTTCTGTTGGAGAAGGTACTCCATCCAGTTCATAAGCTTTGCCGAGCATTTCCCATTTATAGATACCCATCTGATGATAAGGTAAGATTTCGAATTTCTCGACGCCATTTAAGGTTCCAATATAACGACCTAAGTTAATGAGATCCTCTTCACGATCATGAATACCAGGAACATATACATGTCGGATCCACATCTTACGATTATGGTCTGAGAGCCAGCGTGCAAGCTTCAAAGTTCGATCATTGGATTTACCGGTTAATTTGATATGCGCTTCTTCATCAATATGCTTCAGATCAAGCATAACCAAATCTGTTACATCCAATAAGTCATTAATCTTGTCACCTTCGTTGTAACCATTACTGTCTAATGTGGTGTGCAAATTCCAACGTTTTTTTACTTCCGTGAATAACTGCTTTACAAATTGCGCCTGCAAGGTTGGTTCTCCACCGGATACAGTTAACCCGCCACCGGATGAACGATAATAGTTTATATATGGCTCGATTTCCGAAAGCACTTCTTCTAGAGTCATTTCTTTACCTTCATCTAAAGCCCAGGTATCAGGGTTATGGCAATACTGACATTTCAGCAAGCAGCCTTGCATAAATAAGACAAATCGAATACCAGGTCCATCAACGGTTCCAAAGGTTTCCAAAGAATGTATGCGACCTTTAATCATAGGATGTCATCCTTTCGCCACGCCAGACTAACAGTCCCTTTTTCAACGATGAAGATCCCTGTCCTTGAGACTGTCATATCCCTATATCGCGGCAATAAAATTTAAAATTTTAACAATTCTCAAACAAGATATTACCGCCCTTGAGACAAGGGCGGTATCTTCCTTGCAATTATTTCAATAGTAGTACTAATTCAAAGATCTTCATGACAGGAACAAATTACATCGAACCGTGGAATGTACGGTTGATTACATCCATTTGTTGTTCACGAGTCAGCTTGATGAAGTTAACTGCATAACCGGATACACGGATAGTCAATTGTGGATAGTTCTCTGGGTGCTCCATAGCGTCCATCAGCTGTTCACGGTTAAATACGTTAACATTCAAATGCTGAGCGTTGTTATGGAAGTATCCATCCATCATGTGTACCAGGTTAGACTTACGGGAATCCTCGTCTTTACCAAGTGCCTTAGGTACGATGGAGAACGTATTAGAGATACCATCTTGTGCATCGGAGTAAGGCAGTTTAGCTACAGAGTTCAGGGAAGCCAAGGCACCTTTCTTGTCACGTCCGTGCATTGGGTTAGCACCTGGTGCGAAAGGTTCACCTTTCTTACGTCCGTCAGGTGTAGTACCTGTCTTCTTACCGTACACTACATTCGAAGTAATGGTCAGTACCGATTGAGTCGGCACAGAATCACGATATGTTTTGTTTTTACGGATCATAGTCATGAAGGTTTCAACCAATTCTACTGCGATGCTGTCAACAGCATCGTCATTGTTACCGTAGCAAGGGAATTCGCCTTCGGTTTCGAAATCGATCGCAATACCTTGTTCGTTACGAATAGGTTTTACTTTGGCGTATTTAATTGCGCTTAGTGAGTCAGCTGCAACGGACAGCCCAGCAATACCACAAGCCATCGTACGCAGAATGTCACGGTCATGCAGCGCCATTTCGATACGTTCGTAAGAATATTTGTCATGCATATAGTGAATGATGTTCAAAGTGTTAACATAAGTCTTAGCCAACCACTCCATCATCGGTTTGAAACGTTTCATTACTTCGTCATAATCCAGATATTCAGAAGTGATCGCTGGGAATTCCGGTCCAACTTGTGCTCCGGATTTTTCATCCACACCACCATTGATAGCATACAGTAATGCTTTTGCCAGGTTGGCACGAGCACCGAAGAACTGCATTTGTTTACCGATACGCATTGGAGATACGCAGCAAGCAATCGCATAATCTTCACCCCAGTATGGACGCATTACATCGTCATTTTCATACTGAATTGCACTAGTTTCGATGGAAACCTTAGCACAATATTTTTTGAAGGCTTCAGGCAATTTTTCGGACCACAGTACAGTTAAGTTTGGTTCCGGAGCTGGACCCAAGTTGTACAGGGTGTTCAAGAAACGGAAGCTGTTCTTAGTAACACGAGTTGTTCCGTCTTCAGCCATACCACCGATGGATTCAGTTACCCATGTTGGGTCGCCGGAGAACAGATCATTATAGTCAGGTGTACGCAAGAATTTCACGATACGCAGTTTCATTACGAAATGATCGACGATTTCTTGTACTTGTTCTTCAGTCAAAGTACCTTCAGCAATATCGCGTTCTGCATAGATGTCCAGGAAAGAGGACACACGGCCCAGGGACATCGCCGCACCATTTTGCTCTTTAACTGCTGCCAGATATCCGAAGTATACCCATTGAGTAGCTTCTTTGAAGTTGGTCGCCGGTCTGGAAATATCCATACCATGAGCAGCTGCCATTTCTTTCAATTCGCCAAGTGCACGAATTTGTTCGGACAGCTCTTCACGCAAACGAATGATATCTTCAGTCATGGAATCTACTTCAAGCTCAGTTTGTTGTTGTTTTTTGTCTTTAATGAGGAAATCAATACCGTACAGAGCAATGCGGCGGTAGTCGCCGATGATGCGTCCGCGTCCGTAAGCATCAGGAAGACCTGTAATTACGCCGGATTTACGCACAGCTCTCATGTCTGGTGTATATGCATCAAATACGCCTTGGTTATGCGTTTTGCGAATGTTCGTAAACATGTCAACGATGTTTTGTGGAAGCTCGAAGCCATAAGCCTTCGTAGCATCAACCATCATCTTGATCCCGCCGAATGGCTGGATGGAACGTTTGAAAGGAGCATCAGTCTGTACGCCTACAATTTGTTCCTTGTCCTTGTCAATGTAGCCTGGAGCATGTGAAGTGATTGTGGAGACAGTATCTAGGGAAACATCCCATACGCCGCCTCTTTCTCTTTCTTCCTTGCTCAATTGGGAAATAATCTTCCACAGTTCAGTTGTGTTACTAGTAGGTCCTACGAGGAATTCTTCGTTTCCTTCATAAGGCTTAATGTTGCTTGCGATAAAGTTGTTAACGTCAACTTTTCTGGACCATTTACCTTTTGTAAAACTTCTCCAACCGGATTTCACTTCTTGTACATCTTTTTCAATCACCGACATGCTAAATCCCTCCATCTATATTTATATTATATTTGTAGAGATCGCGGGCTTGAAGGTTGATCCCGTGTCTCGTGATCCCAAGAAAAATATGGTTGTTCGAAAATTCACAATCATTGTTCCATATATGGGACCGTTGTTTATATAAACATTTTAGTTTATTTTCTATAAATAGACTGTGACAAATATCACCTTTCCGGTGATATTTGTCACTTATATCTAATCCACAACCATCCTATTATCTACTTAACCAAATATTAATTATCAAATCTTCCGTAGAAAGCATTACGATATACATCTGCGAGTTCAGATACCAGCGGCAGCTTAGGATTGGCAGTTGTACATTGATCTTCAAATGCACGGTCAGCCAAGTAATCTACATGGGATTCAAAATCCTTAGGATCAAAGCCCAATTGTTGGAAGGATTCTTCGATACCCAGTTTTTTGTTCATGTCGCGAATAGCATTGATCAGGCTAGTTACACCTTCTTCAGTTGTGCGAGCTGGCAATCCCAGAATACGGGCGATTTCTGCATAACGCTCGTCAGCTACGAAGTGTGAATATTTAGGGAACGAAGCGAACTTCGTAGGTTTCTTAGCATTGTAACGAATAACGTGTGGCATAAGGATCGCATTAGTACGACCGTGAGCAGTGTGATATTGACCGCCCCATTTATGCGCCAAGCTGTGGTTAATACCCAGGAAAGCATTAGCAAAGGCCATACCAGCAAGTGTTGATGCGTTATGCATTTTTTCACGGGCAACTCTGTCGCCTTCAAGAGCCGATTTTTCAAGGTATTGGAATACCAATTGGATTGCTTTAATTGCCAGACCATCCGTGTAGTCACTCGCCATAACAGATACATAAGCTTCGATGGCATGTGTCAATACGTCCATACCTGTATCAGCTACAGCAGTTTTTGGCAAGCTATATACGAACTCTGGATCAATGATAGCTACGTCTGGAGTTAGCTCGTAGTCAGCCAAAGGATATTTAGTGTGTTGTTCAGTTGTTTTATCGGTAATAACTGCGAAAGATGTTACTTCCGAACCTGTACCCGAAGTAGTTGGAATCGCTACAAACTTAGCTTTGTTTCCAAGTTTAGGGAATTTGTAAACCCGTTTACGGATATCCATGAATTTTTGTTTCAGACCGTTAAAGTCAGCGTCTGGATGTTCATAGAATAACCACATTCCTTTTGCAGCATCCATTGGGGAACCACCACCAAGTGCGATGATGCAGTCCGGTTGGAATCTGTTCATCATTGCTGTACCTTTTTCAACTGTAGTTGTCGATGGATCTGGTTCAACTTCCGAGAACACTTCGATCGCTACAGGAGTTTGGCGTTGACGCAGGTAATGTTCAACTCTCTCAACATATCCAAGCTTAACCATCATTGGGTCAGTGATAATTGCGACACGTGTGATATCAGGCATTTTGGTCAGGTACTGAGTAGCGCCTTTTTCGAAATAGATCTTGTCAGGTACTTTAAACCATTGCATATTCACGGTACGACGATTCACCCTTTTCACGTTGATCAAATTAATTGCTGTAACGTTTTGCGACACGGAGTTACGACCATAAGATCCGCAGCCCAGCGTCAACGAAGGGATGTTAGTGTTATAGATATCGCCGATCGCACCATGAGTGGAAGGCGAGTTAACGAGAATACGTCCTGTTTGCAGACGGTTGGAGAACTTCATGATTACTTCTTCATTGTTGGAGTGGATAGCCGAACTATGGCCCATACCACCAAATTCAACAACTTGTGCTGCGCGTTCAATACCTTGATCTGCGTTTTTAACTTTGTAGCAAGCAAGCACAGGACTCAATTTTTCAGCGGACAATGGATATTTAGTGCCTACACCTTCAAGTTCTGCTACCAGAATCTTAGTGCCGGCAGGAACTTGAATGCCGCACATTTCAGCAATTTTCACTGCGGATTGTCCAACGATTGCTGGATTAACCGCACATTTATCAACGTTCATAGCGCCGCTAGTAAGTTTGGCAGCTTCTTCTTTGTTAACAAAGTAGCAGCCATTAGCGATCATTTTCTTTTTCACTTGATCGAAGATTGGTTCTTCGATAATAACAGCTTGCTCGGAAGCACAGATCATACCATTATCAAATGTTTTGGAAAGAATGATGTCCGTTACGGCTTGATCGATATCCGCGCTCTTTTCGATGAATGCAGGTACGTTACCAGGACCTACGCCAAGAGCTGGTTTACCACAGCTATAAGCTGCTTTTACCATTGCAGAACCGCCTGTTGCGAGAATAAGTGCAACGTCAGGGTTGTTCATCAAAGCGTTTGTTTTGTCCATCGTTGGCATTTCAATCCATTGGATACAGTTCTCAGGTGCGCCAGCTTTTACAGCCGCATCATGAAGAATTCTAGCAGCTGCTGCACTACACTCTTGCGCAGATGGGTGGAAACCGAATATAATAGGGTTCCGTGTCTTAATCGAAATCAACGCTTTAAACATCGTGGTGGATGTAGGGTTGGTTACCGGTGTGATACCCATTACAATTCCGACGGGCTCAGCAATTTTTTGGAAGCTTTCATAAGCATTGTCTTCAATAACGCCTACTGTTTTATCGTATTTAATTCCGTGCCAGATATATTCTGTCGAGAAGATGTTTTTAGTAATTTTGTCTTCGTAAACCCCGCGGCCAGTTTCTTCTACAGCCAATTTAGCGAGGTACATATGTTTGTCGAGTCCAGCCAACGCCATTGCATGAACGATTGTGTCAACTTGCTCTTGATCCAGCGCCATGAATGCCTCATGTGCTTTTTTCGCTTTATCCACCAAAGTCTGAATATACTCTTCAGCGGTAGTTTGTTTAACTTGGGCGGCGACTTCGTTCTTAACTGCCATCTCCCTCGTCCTCCTGTCAATTTTTAGGTTGTTTTTCTCTACACATTTATCTTATCACATCATTTCCACCTTGTATAGTGAAATCTTTCACAAAGTATAAAGTTTTTTTGATTTGTTTTCAAAGCGCTTTCATTCGATCATATTATAGGTTTTTTACCATTATTTATGCTGTATTATTCCTTAAATCTAAAGTTTATGTTTAAAAAGACAAGAACCGATACCCATTTTCTACCTTTCCGCTCGCAAAAATATTTTAAAAATACAAATCTAATTTTGTTGACACTCTATTTTTCTCATGACCCTCTAAAAAATAGTCGGAAGCCATCCGTCGTGTTGATTTATAAAAATATCAATAATATAAACATAAAAAAACCGACTCCTAAAGGAGCCGGTTCTGTCCTTCCTTGCCTATTCTACTTTAATTGTATCGAAGAATTTCTCTTGCACTGTTTTTGCAGCAGCTTCAAGCTGTGTCTTGGAATCTGTTCCCTTTTTGGAGAACAGCTCTTGAATTACATTGGACATGGTTGCGTAGTAGTCCTGTGTATTGTATTGCGCTTCCGGTTTACCGTCCAGCAAGCCTAAAATATCAGGGCTGTATTGATATACATTTGTATATTTATCATACACAGCTTTTGTTTTCTTACCGAAGTCAGAATCTGCAGAATAGTAATCTAAGAGCGGCGGAATAAAGTATTTGCCATCCGTTGTACGTTGTTGCAGAACCGCATCCAGTGCTTCTAGACCTTTATCGGAGAAGTAATCAAATGTAATATAACGGAATGCCATTTCTTGCTCGTCTGGTGTTGCATTTGGATTGATTACAAGGTAGTCACCACCAAGTACCCCAGTGTGTTTTCCGCCTTTTTCCATCGCAGGCATTGGATACGTAAGTACATCTTCTGGTTTCAGACCGCCTTGATTCAACGCTTGCTCAATAACACCGTCAGATCCAGCCATTACCATTGCTGTACGACTTTGTTGGAATGCGCCTACAGCATCACCCCAGCCCAGTGCCCAGTCCTGAGGAATCGCGTTTGCTTCCCATCTAAGTTTCTTGTAGAAATCCAGCGCTTTAATCCCAGCCTCAGAATTAAAAGTAGCTACAACCTTACCGCCTTCAATCTTCTGAATTTCACCGCCAGCCTCGAACAGGAAGTTGGTCCAGTTCCAGCCTGCTTCATTCCCTTTACCCATTGGAGCAATACCGGAAATCCCTTTTTTGGTATCAGCTACACCTTTCGCGGTATTCAGCATATCATCCCAAGTCCAATCCATAGATGGAACAGCAACGCCTTTTTCATCCAGCATTTTTTTGTTGATCATTGTGGTTGTTACATAACCCTTTTGAGTAACGCCGAATACTTTTCCGTCAATGATAAATTGGTTTTGGAGAACCGGGTTAATTTGATCCTTAAATTCGTATTTATTCCACAGATCCGTAATGTCAGCTACCCAGCCTTTTTCAACTAGGAATTTTGCTTCTGTAGCGTAAGTGTTAAAGAAGGTTGGAGCTTCATTCGCTGCCATTTTGATGCCGATTTCACTTACATTGTACTGCCAATCGTCTTTGACGATTTCAACATTCGGATACTCCTCTTGGAAACGTTTGATCTTGTCATCTTCCTGTGCTCTAACTTCGGTTAGGTCAGGGGTTGGATAGTGAATTTTGATGGTCACTTTTCTTTGTGTGATATCATCAGTTGGCGCTGCTGTAGCACTGCCAGCATTATCTGTTGCAGCATTCGTTGGCGCAGTAGTCGCTTCCCCTTCCTTGTTTCCTGTTGTGTTTCCGTTATTGTTGTTACCGCCGCATGCGGTTAACAATGATCCGGCCACAAGGAGGCTTAGTAGCACGCTAGAGTACTTACGCATTGAAACTCCCCTTTTCAATTCATAGTTATCTTACATATCGATCATAAAAGAGAAATCGTTTACAAACGAGGTGCATTTATATTCCTTTCATGTGCATGTTTACGATCCGTGACTAAATTCGTCGATCCGCGCTTATCCCTTAACTGCTGATAATGCGACGCCACGCATAATGAACTTTTGGAAGATCAGGAAGACAAGGATCGGCGGCAACGATACGATAAATAGGATAGCGAATTTAATATTCGTATTAAGTGCCTTTACATTAATAACGTATTTATAGATTGCTGTCGCGAGCGTATATTTCTCTTCACTGTGCATAACCAGAGATGGCCAGAACCAGTCATTCCATGCAGTAGAAAAGATAAAGATCGCCAGCGTAGCAAATATCGGAACCGACAATGGCACTGCAATGGAGAAAAAGCTTCTCGGCTCAGAGGAGCCGTCAATCCGCGCGGCTTCAAAAATTTCAGGATGTATCCCATCAAAAAAGTTCTTTAAGAGTAGAAAATAGAATGTATTCGCACCAGCCGGCAGCCAAAAGGCAGCGTACTGATTCAATAATCCAAGCTCTTTTAGATTGACAAAGTTGGGAATCATGTAGCTGGTCGCCGGAATAAATAATGTCATCAGGAAAAAGAAATAAATTGCCTTTCTGTAAGGAACATTCATACGAGAAATGCTGAAAGCAGACATTCCCAATACGACTAGTGTCACGACCATATTCCCCACAAAAATATAAATAGTGTTCTTAAGGAACATCAGCAGATCAATGTAGTTCATCGCTTCTTTAAGGTTGCTGAAGTGCCATTCCTGCGGGAAAAAATGCGGTGGGAATGAGTTCACCTCTTGATTCGATTTCAGTCCGTTAAATAACGTCATACAGATCGGATACAGCATGCTAAACACCATAATCAAAATAACCACGCACATCAAGCCATAAACGATCTTATTGCTTGTTTTTTTCAAATCATGTTCTGAGAGAATCCCTCTATCTGCGCTCTTCATCTTAGTTGTCCTCCTTGTTAAGCTTGAACTGTAAAATGCCCAAACCACCTAGGACTATGAACATTAGCATGCCAAGCGCAGTCGCTGTTCCATAATCGAGTCGCGTAAAAGCATATTTTACGATCAGCAGCGCATAGGTAAGCGTAGTATTATTCGGCCCACCATCAAGCAGCGCCATTTGTGACTGATACCCTTGTGAAGTCCCGATAATCTGTAATATAAACATCAAAATGATCAAATTACGTAGCGAAGGCAATGTGATGTACTTTATACGTGCCCACACACCCGCCCCATCAATCTCAGCTGCTTCATACCAATCCCGCGGAATGCTGAGTACAGCAGCCAAGTATATTAACATCCCTGATCCAAACTGCTGCCACGTCTCCATAAAAACAAGGGAAATCATCGACCACCTTGTATCTGTCAGGAAGGCAACCTGGTCCACACCAAGCGAGCTTAATACTGCATTGATTGGGCCCACAGGATCATAAAGCCATCTCCAGAGTCCATATAGCACCACACCAGGCATTACAAAAGGTAGGTAAGCCGCTACCCGCACAAAGCCCCCAAACCTTCTCAGCTCCGAGATCATAATAGCAAAAGCAATCGGAACCCAGAACCCGATAATAAGACATAGAAGCATGTAATACCCTGTATTTTTTAACGCGGTCAAAACATCCGGATCACTAAGGGCTCTAGCATAGTTCTCAAAGCCAACAAAGCTATTCCCTTTTACAAAATCAACATGGTAGAAGCTGTACAACAAGCCTTTAAAAATTGGCACCCACAAGAACATTACAAAAATAATCACAGCAGGTACGAGGAACATATATCCCCAAAAGTTTTTCTTCCAGCGGTTTTGCTTGTAAGGTGTACCCTTCAGCGCCGGCGGATTTTCGGATACAACTGCGGTTTGATTCATCAGGCTCCCTCATTCCATTTTTCTTTCAGCATTTTTCGCAAAATGCTTCCTACCTTAAATTGTAGAAAATGAGGGTTGTACTGAACATGTCTAAATCTACCGAAGTAGTATGTGTTTTTACTTCTTCAATTCACTGGGGCTAATCCCATAATATTTTTTGAAAATTTTACTAAAATGCTCCGGTGATTCATAACCTACACGCTCGGCGATTTCGTATCTGCGAAGATCTGTGTTCAAAATCATCTCCCGACTTTCTTCCATCCGCAGCTTAATTACATATTCCCACAGGTTGTAACCTGTATTTTTCTTAAACAGATAGCTCAAATAATTGGGGCTGACATGGTTTTTCTTAGCCACTTCATGGATGGTTAATCCTTTTTGCGCATAGTTCTCGTCAATATACTCTCTCGCTTTCTCTACAATCAGATTGCTGCGTGTATGAAGCTCTTCTACTGAAGGATCGGTTGTGTAGCTGTTCCAATTAAAATCCCCGTAGTAAAACACATAATGGTCATTGTGTTCATTATTCCAGAGAATGGCTTTGGAGGCTTGACGGTTCAATACAGCCATAAAAGAAAGACCCTTGAGAATCTGGCTGATGCCGATAACTGCATTTAAGTGCAGATATTTTTGAATATTAAAATGAAGACTACGGCCAAGGATATCTAGCCTATTAATTTGGCTGGCAGACGAATCTTCATAGCTTTTTTCATCCCACTGAATAATGATCGTAATCTCTTCATCCTCTGCGTAAAAGGCTGTCGAGTTCCACTCCTGATCCATCAGCTCTTTGGCGATATTCAGCGCGGCATAACAAAGAAGCCGTCTGTCCCGCAGGGTGTAGTGCTTCTCCTGATTCGTTCCAGCCAGAGGTACCTTAATTTTTAAGACGGAAAAATACGGCCCTTGCAGCTTCAGGTTATCCAGCTTTTGCAAGCGTTCTGCATCACACAGTACACCTTCAGGCTCAATGAGCAGCTCATTCAATAACTTGCTGTATTCCGGAAGCGGCTCTTCCAGCCGAAAGCTTTCGTTAATTCCTGACATGAAAATATCCAATTCTGGTGATGGTTTCCCCATCTTAAGCAGCACATTTCGCACCGAATCCAGAAATTGCTCACTATTCAAAGGTTTGATCAAATAATCCTTCGCTCCAAGCCTAACGGCCATTTGCGCATATTGAAACGTCTCGTGTGCAGAAATCACGATGGTCTGTACCCAGGGTTTGGCCAATTTTGCATGCTGCATTAGATCAATCCCGCTCATTGCACCCATCTGAATATCAGTAACGAGCAGGTCTATTTCCTCCATCCGAATGCAGTCCAGCGCTTCAAAACCACTGTTTGCTGTATAAATATGGTCTATGTTTAACCCCGAAGAAGCTAATAAATTGCTCAGCCCTTTACAAATCAAGGGTTCGTCATCCACAACTAATATATTGAACATATCTGTATGCTCCCCTTCCTTAGTCCTGATTCTCTGATTTCGGAAGCTTAACCGTCACCAATGTACCGCCCTCTTTACGAGGGGTATAGCTGATGCCATAATCAGAGCCGAAGTGTAAATGAATACGCTGGTTAATGTTGCGAATCCCGTAACCGCTGGCCGGATTTGGACTGTCGTCATTCAGCACAGCTTCGATGGCCTGATAATCAACAGTCTTATAGCCATTATCTTCAATCGAGATCTCGACGGTATCGTCCACACAAACTGCGCTAATGATGATTTCCCCATCCTCGCCCATATTTTTGACACCATGAATAATAGCATTCTCAATTAACGGCTGCAGGGTAATTTTAGGAATTAGATTTCTTTTCGTATCTGGATGAATCTTCATTACTACACGAAATATATAATCATACCGGTGCTGCTGCAGCTTGATGTAGGCCGTTGCATGCTCCAGCTCTTCTTCAAGGCTAATCAGCTCCCTTCCCCGACTGAGGCTAATCTTCATAAGCTTGGATAATTCCTTGATCATCTCGGCGGATTCAACGTTACCTTCCAGCGAGCTTTTCCAGTAAATACTCTCCAAAGTGTTGTAGAGCAAATGCGGATTGATCTGCTGATAGAGCAGTTGAAGCTGTGATTCCTTCTGTTTTAGCTCCATCTGGTATTTATAAGTAATTAGTCCATTTAGCCTGCGGGCCATGTCATAGGTAGAGCCAATCAGCACACTGACCTCATCGTTACTCCCTCTTTTTGGCGTCTCAGGGACACGATTGCCTGGCTCAAACTTCCGGACGAAAAAAGCTAACTTTTGCAAAGGCGTCATTAATGAACGCCAGAAATAAGTAATCATGATTAATCCAAAAACAGCATAGGCCACAGTTATGTATTGAATCACACTTTTCATTTCGTTTTGTTGCTGCAGCAGCGCTTTTACGGCGATTTTGTAGACTAGCTTCTGTCCTAAGGCATGGTTATTATTGACCACATAAATAAAATCCGAGGTAATAACATCCACGGTTCCTTCCAAATCCTCAGCAACGACCGTCTCCGGCAGCGTAATGATCTCACCAGTATTATTCGTAGTAGAAGCGAGTACACGATTATCCAGATCTGTTAAGTAAATATCACCATCAGGCAACGATATGGATTTAAGGGATTCTCCGATTTTTGCGTCCATTTTGGTAATGACTAAAACCCCAATGGTCTCAGCTTTTCTGGAGATGTTATTGACAGCTCTCATATAGGTAAGAGTCTTCAAGTTTTCCGCTTGTGCACTTAGCTTCCCTGTAAATTTTAGAGATCCGCGGCCCTTTTTCTGGACAACCTCCTCGAACCAATAGGGCTCTTCCGCTTTGGAAAAGAAATATACCCCCGCCTTCTTAACCTGTGGGAAATTGGGTGCAAAAAAATAATAATCCTCGGGATCGTATATATAAAGGGAATAATAGATGCCGTCCCCACGCTCCGCTCCCTGCGAGTAACTGACCAACAGCTTCTCTATCGTCTCATAACGTTTAACCCGCTCCAGAATGGTATCCGAACCCGTCATATTAATCTGTTGAATCAGAGGATTTTGAATTACAGTGGTAGTAATTTTATTTACGGTATCGATATCTCGGTTAATGATGGTGAAGTTTTGCTTGTTCAGCTCTACATAAGCATTCGTCACATGGCGCTTCAGAATTTGCTCAGCCTTCATATTCCCGTAAATGTTCAAAAACAGAATCGGCGAGATCATAATCAGAAACAGCAGGATAAGCTGTTGTTTGACGTTTAGCTTCAAAATCGGCCTAATCAGCCTAGACAACATCGAGATACACCTCCGGGTTCAATAACTATATCAAAGTGATAAACGCTTACATATGTTTATTTTAAAGTTTTTTATGTTCATTTGTATGTAGTTTTTTATGTTGGGCGGATAAAAAGAGCATGATGATATGTTCGCCACTACGTAGAGCGTTTGGGCTTACGATCGCTGTTATCCTCAGATTTCCTGATTTTATACCGCTGAGTGGTAGAAATCCGAGGATAAAGGCGACCACTGGCGTTTCTCCAGCTCCAAACCTCCACTTCGCAACTCCATCAACGGAACTCTTAAAAACCGCAAACAGAAAAGGGGGCGGTATAAAGGACACTGCGTGGGGCTAGGAGAAATGAACTCTATATGGAAGAAGTACCATGTATGTTCTTGAACACTTGAACACTCAAGTACTTCAATACTTGAATGTGCTTTGTTGTTGGGTGTCTGGATTGCTTGATGTGCGATGGTGGTGCTTATTGTGCGTTGGATTGCTTGATGTGCGATGGTGGTGCTTACTGTACGTTGGATTGCTTGATGTGCGACTTACTACTTATTCGGCGTTTTACATTCCCACACACCCTCTTCACGATGAGTTATCGGACTCAGATGCAGCTATTGGGCTGATTTTTGGCTTTTACGGGGAGGTTCGGACTCCAGAGGCGTTATTCGTTCCAAACATGCGCGATACGCGGGCTTTTCGAGCCATTAGCGACTATGGAGTCCGATATCTTCTCAAATGAGCCGAATTATTACTTATAAAGACTATGAGGTCCGATACACTGTCCGAACTTTTGACTAACGTTCTGAATTACTTAATATGCAGCTAATAGCGACTATGGGATCCGATCACCGTCTGAGCTTAAGACTAACTATCTGAATTACTTAATGTGCAGCTCAGCTACTTATTCAGCGTTTACATTCCCACACACCCTCTTCACGTTGAGCGATCGGACTCAGATGCAGCTATTGGGCTGATTTTTGGCTTTTACAGGGAGGTTCGGACTCCAGAGGCGTTATTCGTTCCAAACATACGCGATACGAGGACTTTTCGAGCCATTAGCGACTATGGAGTCCGATATCTTCTCAAATGAGCGTAATTTTGGCTAATAGCGACTATGGGGGTCCGATCTCCGTCTGAGCTTTAGACTAACTATCTGAATTACTTAATGTGCAGCTCAGCTACTTATTCGACGTTTTGCATTCCAACACACACTATTTTCATGATAAGCTATCGGACTCAGATGCAGCTATTTGAACAAATTCCTGCTTTTACGGGGAGGTTCGGACTCCAGAGGCGTTATTCGTTCCAAACATGCGCGATACGAGGGCTTTTCGAGCCATTAGCGACTATGGGGTCCGATAGGATCGCAAATGAGCCGGATTATTACTTATAGAGACTATGAGGTCCGATACACTGTCCGAGCTTTTGACTAACGTTCTCAATTACTTAATATGCAGCTAATAGCAACTATGGGATCCGATCACCGCCTGAGCTTTAGACTAACTATCTGAATTACTTAATGTGCAGCTCAGCTACTTATTCGACGGTTTGCATTCCCACACACACTCTCTTCACGATAAGCTATTGGACTCAGATGCAGCTATTGGGCTGATTTTTGGCTTTTACGGGGAGGTTCGGACTCCAGAGGCGTTATTCGTTCCAAACATGCGCGATACGCGGGCTTTTCGAGCCAATAGCGACTATGGGGTCCGATAGGCTCGCAAATGTGCCGGATTATTACTTATAGCGACTATGAGGTCCGATACACTGTCCGAGCTTTTGACTAACGTTCTGAATTACTTAATATGCAGCTAATAGCAACTATGGGATCCGATCACCGTCTGAGCTTAAGACTAACCTTCTGAATTACTTAATGTGCAGCTCAGCTACTTATTCGGCGTTTTGCATTCCCACACACACTCTTTTCACGATAAGCTATCGGACTCAGATGCAGCTATTTGAACGAATTCCTGCTTTTACAGAGAGGTTCGGACTCCAGAAGCGTTATTCGTTCCAAACATGAGCGATACGAGGACTTTTCGAGCCAATAGCGACTATGGGGTCCGATAGGCTCGCAAATGAGCCGTATTATGGCTAATAGCGACTATGAGGTCCGATAGACAGTCTGAGCTAGCTAAATACAGAGACTTTGCACAAAAAAAGACCGCCCCCAAAGTCATCCGCTACTTTGGAGTCGGTCCCATGTTCATTTAGAGCCTTAGTCTGTCAGCAGCTCATACAATCCTTTAACGACCAGATCTGCTTCCTTCAGCACCTCAGGTTTGCCGATACCTACAACCTTCATCCCAGCAGCTTTACCTGCTTGAACGCCTGCCTCAGCATCTTCAAACACAACACATTCATCCGGCTGCAAGCCTATCTCCTGAGCCGCGATCAGGAACACCTCTGGGTCCGGTTTGGCTAGTGACACTTTGTTGCCGTCAACAACTGCATCAAATAAGTCTGTAATGTTCAGCTTATTCAAAATAAACTCAGCGTTCTTACTGGCTGATCCTAATGCAATGCCAATCCCACGTGATCTCAATCCTGTTAGGTATTCTTTCACTCCAGGCAGCAGCTCCGATTCCTCGAGTCGAGAAATGTATTCTACGTACAGGCGGTTTTTCTTCTCCGCCATTGCCTGCTTCTCTGCTTCCTCAAATTCCAGGCCACCCACTTCCAGCAGGATATCAAGTGATCTCATCCGGCTCACACCTTTAAGCCGTTCGTTATCCTCCTCCGTGAATTTAAAGCCAAGCTCATCTGCAAGACTCGCCCACGCCAAATAATGATATTTGGCTGTATCTACGATCACGCCATCCAGATCAAAGATGGCGCCTTTCATATTTTCCAACATTGATTTGCTTCCTCTCCGTTGTGTATTAATATTTATAATCCCGTTTCGTCAAAGGCCAATCGAAGGATCTCACCTGCAGAGCAGGACTTGCCTTCTCCGCCTTGCACCGAGAATACCAAGTCTCCACTGTAATCAGCAGCTGTGATCACAGTGACTTCATCCTTACTGATCCGCAGTTGGATGGTGTCGCCGCGCAGGGTAACCGGAAGCTGAACGGACTGCCAATGTTGCGGCAGAGATGGATTGATGTGCACAACCCCTCCATCGTAGTCCAACCCAGCGAAGCCAAGAACCGCAGCCATCCAAGCACCACCATTCGCAGCCGGATGAGTCCCTCCGATGTAGAGATCCCCTACATATTGCTTAGATTCGCCGGTGAGATCGACGGTAGCCGTACGCATAAAATACGGATAGCCCCAATCCGGTGAACCAATATCAGCAGCTACCAAAGCGTAGATACAAGGGCTTAAGCTTGATCCGTGTTCCGTACGCGGTTCGTAAAATTCCCAGTTCGCTTGTTTCACTTCCTTGCTAAAGGAGTGCTTGAACAAATTCAGCATCAACACAACATCTGCTTGTTTAAGTATGGTTGTGGTGGTAGCTAAGCCATTGCCGCCGCCAAAATACTCATTTTTATTAAGCACACGTGATTTCAGTTCTGTTAGTTCTACATCCTCCAAGGTGAGGTACCGGTCGAATTGTTCAATAACAAGACTTGCAGGATCAGGCTGTGGAACATAAAAGCTATCCAGCATCGTTTTGAACTCCTCTAGGAATGGCCCTGAGCTAAACTGAGCGGACAATTGACTGTAATCCTCAGGATACTTCTCTTGCAGCAAAGCTGCCGTACGCAAGGCAATCTCAAGCGTCTCTTTAACCAGTGCATTCGTAAAAGCATTATTGTTCACACGCTCATGATATTCATCCGGACCTGTAACATCCAGAATCTCAAACCGCTGTTTAACCGAATTATAGTAAGCGTAAGAGTAGAAAAAGCGAGCGCATTCCCAAATGACCTCTGCTCCTCCACTAGTAAGCAGACTTTCATCGCCTGTGAATTGAACATATTTCCAGATCCCATGCACAACGTCACCACTGATATGAACCTGCTTATCGCGGAAATAGGTGCGCATCGGCCGGCCTGTAAATACATCATTCACATTAAACAAAGTACAGGCATCGTCTCCCGTATCCTGACTTTCCCAAGCATAAAATGCGCCCAAAAATCCATATTCCGCTGCCTTACGGCGAGCACCATCCAATGTATGAATCCGGTACATCATCAAGTTCCGCGCTACCTTAGGATCACTGTGCAGGAAAAACGGCAACATAAACATTTCCGTATCCCAAAATACAGCTCCCTTATATACCTGACCCGATAATCCCCGGGCTGGAATAGACACCTTCTCCGAAACTGTAGGCGCAATGATTAACAGCTGATAGATACTATATCTCAAGGCAAATTGGGCAGCTTCATCACCTTCGATGATTACATCACTGTGTGACCATCTCTCATCCCATATCAGACGGTGAGACTTAAATAACGCCTCATAACCCAGCGCCTCAGCAGCATGGACAGATTTAACAGCTTCCGTCTCCGGCTGATCAGCATCAAGTCCAGTATAGACTGCTACATACTTAAACCATTCATACGTCTCACCCGCACGGGCATCAAAAGAAATCCGGCGAACAGCAGCACCATCTTCCAGTAGCTCCTCACCAAAACTGAATACCGCCCTCTCCGCCACAACCACCGGAATCTTCAATTCTCCGCTAACCGATGAAGAGATCAGCACCTCGTCCTTCAATTGCACCGTTTGTCCGTAGAGATGAGGTCCATTGATATCCCACACATCTACGTCAATTCCCGTCTCAATGGCTACTCGACAGTCTTGTGTGCTGCGAATAGAGTATTTACTAACGAGCAAGTGAAGATTATCCTGGCTTACGAAACGATCTGCGGTAAACGTCAACGTCCCTCCGTCAGATACAGCAAATTCAGTGCTCCGATGATGAATGGCATTTCGGATATTTAACTCCTGAGTATGAGCGACCGGTTCACGGTCAAGCACACTTAAGAGCTGATCATTACAGAAAATTTTGGTCAACAATCCATTAGGGGCATTAACGGGTTCTCTCCATTTGTCTCCTGCTCTGTCATATAGACCTGCGAGGGTGACAGCTGCTAGCTCGGTTTTACTGAATTCCTCCAGTGTGCCGCGATATCCCATGTAGCCGTTGCCTAACATATATTTGTTACCGTTCGTCGTCACAAGCTGTTTATCAAAACAACTATCCTTTACGATCCAGTTCATCCTGCCAGCATCCCTTCACCTAGTGGAAGCGTCTTTCCGGAAGCATCCACTGTAATCGACTGTCCGTACACTATAATTTCGGCACTTCCACCATTAACCGCAGTGATTGTTACGGAATTTTTGTCGACCACAATTCTCAGAAGCACTCCTTCATACAACACTTGGAAGCTATATTCATCCCAGCGTTCTGGCAGGGTTGGCTGAAAGGACAGACGCGCTCCATCCGATCGCATTCCGCCAAAGCCGTAAACAATATTCATCCAAGCAGCAGCAATTGAGGTAGTATGCAGCCCTTCACGGGTATTGCGGTTATAGTTGTCTAAATCCAGTCGAGTAGCAAATTCAAAAAACGAATATGCTTCCTCGGGTTTGCCGATTTCACTTGCCAAAATGGAGTGGATCGAAGGTGACAGCGAAGACTCATGAATACATCTAGGCTCGTAGTATTCGTAGTTCGCCAGCTTCGCTTCTTTAGAGAATTGTCCGCTGTACAAGAACATAAACATAAGTACATCCGGCTGCTTAATCATGTCATAGCGATACAAACGATCATATGACCAGTTCGAATATAATGGGAATTCTGTTACCGGAATCGAATGAATATCAATATGTGGCATATCGAAGAACCCATCATGCTCTTCATAAACTCCTGTCACTTCGTCAACCGGAATCCGCATATGCTGCGCCTTATTTTCCCAATCGGTGAGTTCCTCGTCATGAAGTTCTGTTTTCTCTACCACAGCTGCAAAAGCAGCAGGAGCTTGTTCTTTCATCTCCCGAAGAGTCTCTAGGGTGTATTCAAAAGATTGTTGAGCCATCAGATTAATGTAACAGTTGTTATTGACCATCAATTGGAACTCATCAGGACCCATTACGCCAAAATAACCATATTCCCCGCTGCGTTGCCCCCATTGACCACGTGTAGCATAGAATCTGCTGATCTGAATCAGCATCTCAGCCCCTTTACTATGCAGGAAGCTTTTATCACCGGTATTTTTGACATAATGCCAAATGCCATAAGAAACAGCAGTCCCTACATGAAGCTGAAGATTAGAGTGCTGCCAGAGATCACAGCTTTCTGTTCCATCTATAGTAGCAATAGGATAGCAAGCTCCCTCACAATCCACCTCTTTAGCGCGCTGCATAGCCTGTGGCAATGTTTTATATCTGAATTCCAATAAGCTCCGGGCAGCCTTTGGATTATTGAACATATAGAACGGTAAGCAATAGGATTCTGTATCCCAAAAAGCCAACCCACGATATACTTCCCCCGTCAGCCCTTTGGCACCAATATTAAAACCGGGATGATCGCCATGATAGGTCTGATAAAGCTGGAAGATACAGAAACGAATACCCTGTTGATTCTCAGGATCGCCCTCAATTCGGATATCACTTGTCTCCCAGATGCCCTTCCAATAAGCTGTCTGATCAGCGATTATTTGAGTATCCGTCAATTGGCTTGCGGTTTCAGCAAGAGACAGACCTTTGCTCCACAGCTCTTCAGCTGTATGGGCAGAATCACTATCCGAATAGTTCATAACCAGTTTGGTAAAATAGGAGACTTCTCCTTTCGTAAGGTCCAGGGTGAAATTTTGACCAACAAACTTATCACTCTCGACAGCAGTAAGCTGCAACGGCTGCGAGGATTGTAAGGTAAAGCTTGAGAACAGCTTGTTCCCAGTATTCACGGTACTCGCCATAATAGCAGAGGACGCTCCACTTACTCCGCTGCGGAGATTGTTCCACATACATTCGCCGCGTTCTTCATGAATAATGCCGAAATCAAGACCTGCACAAATGTCCACGCTCCCCGAGAAATTAAGGGGTTCAAATTCCACCCGCTGCAACCCCAAATGAGACATAGTCATACTGACCAGACGTGTAAAGACTACTTTTAGCGACTTGCCATCGTTTAGATGCCAGACTAGCTCTCTCCGATACGTACCCTTACGAAGATCCAACCTACGCACATAATCCGTTACGTTACTTTTTGCTAAATCAAGCTGTTCACCATCTACAGATAGACGTGTATACAGCCAGTCCACCGCATTCACCATATATCTCAGCGAGCGAATAATCCCTTTGTAGTGATTGCCAATATCCAATTGTTCATTTAATCCATTAAAATAACTTCCTTGCAGGGTGTCACCTGAATACCCTTCCTCTGCATATCCCCGTACACCCATATATTCATTACCCAATGAAAAAATAGATTCCGAAGTCCGGTTTCGCTCTGGATCAAAGCCCTCTTCAATAATTGCCCACGGATCAACCTTAAGATATTTGTCTGCTACTTTTGCCATATATGATTTCTCCTTCTCCTGATTTTTGCTCCAATTTCAGGATATCGCTGCATAGCAGTAGAGCCAATGTCCGACCGTAATGAAGATGTGTGCATTTATACGGAGTTGAGATAAAACTAATTTCTTGAACATGAATTTCAACTGTGTTATATGTTACAATCTAACGGGGACGCAAAAAAACAGCGATTAACCCAGTATTTGAGAATAATGGATAGCCGCTGTTCATATATCATAAACGTGAGATCACTTACTCTTTTTTAGTTAAAAAGAATATTACATCGAACACTTTAGAAGTGAAATTTATCACAATGTTGAAAATTCGACACTTTTAAACGATTTTTTATAACCAATTCGAGGGATTTTCAAGGTATAATTAATTTAAAATTTACTGAAAAACTGAGGGAATAAAGGGGATGTCGATTATGCTAAAAGAACATTACAATGTTATCGAAGCCCACGGAAATACAAACTGTTTCTCCGAACAGAATTTCAACAGACTTCTAGTTACAATGAAAGAGCGCATAGTTCCAGAGGGTTCACATCTATTCTGGGAAGGCGACTACTCGGATAAATTGTTTTATATCAAACGTGGACGTGTGAAATTAACTAAATCTACTGATGAAGGTAAAGAACTCATTCTTTATATGTATCAAGCTGGTGATATGGTAGGTCAAGCAGATCCATTCTTCAGCACTAAGCATAGCTTTACAGCCGAAGTGATTGAAGAAAGTGAAGTTGGCGTCATCGAACAAAAGGATCTAGAAATTCTCATCTGCCAACATTGTGACTTTGCTATCGACTTTATGAAATGGATGGGTATTCATCACCGTCTCACCCAAACTAAATTCCGTGATCTAATGATGTACGGCAAACCAGGTGCACTCTGCTCCACGCTCATTCGTCTTGGCAACACCTACGGTGAGAAGAGCAGCGATGGTGAGAATATCCTTATCAACAAAAAAATTACGCATACAGATTTGTCCAACATGATCGGTGCCACTCGTGAAAGTGTTAACCGGATGCTGAGCGACCTGCGTAAAAAAGATGCTGTTGAGTATGAGAACGGTATGATTGTCATCAAGGACCTTGGCATGCTGCAAGAAATTTGCCACTGCGAATTGTGTCCGAACGAAATCTGCCGGATCTAATTCCGTTATAATATACCCTCTATTCACCTCAATGAAACATACATGACCCAATTATTCTGCATAATATAAAATAGAGTGGTCCAAGGCGCCTAATGCAGGTGTCTTTTTTTTATATTCAACAAAAAAAGAGCTAAACCCAAGATCGGTTCAGCTCTAATATAGTTAATTAAAAATGGATCTTAACGGTTGTTGCGAGCACCACGCACTGGTGAGATCACCCAATAGGCCATACCGACGAATACGCCTCCACCAATGATATTCCCCAAAGTTACAGGGATCATATTATGCAGCCATCCAGCTATCGTAATGGTTTCCGGATGATTTGGAAGCAACACAGCAACACTAAGCAGAGTCATATTAGCCACACTATGCTCATATCCGCTTGCGATAAAGGCGAACAGACACCACCAGATTAAAATTAGCTTAGCAGATTCACTTTTAGCGCGTGAGGACATCCATAGCGCTAAACAGACCAGCCAGTTACACAGGATTCCACGAAAAAACAGCTCGGAGAACGGGAGACTCATTTTTTTAGCAGCGGCTGTAAAAATCAAATGCTCCGGCGGCGCAGCACTGAACAACCCAGTCCCACGAATTAAAAGTGCTAAAATCACTGCACCTACCACATTCCCGATGAATACAAGAATCCAGTTCTTAACGGTATCCCAGATACTGGTTCTGCCTGCCAGTGTACTTACAGTAAAAAACATATTATTCCCGGTAAACAGCTCTGAGCCTGCAAATACTACAAGCGTCAGGGCGATGCCGAAGGATGTGCCCATAATAAGCGGTTGGAAAGGAGATTTGGCAGCCGCTAGCGGTGCTCCTAGGGAGAAAATAAGGATAATCCCAATACCTACATAAGCACCTGCCAATAGGGCTGCTAGAAAATATCTTGGTATGCTTTCATTCATTTTGTCCCGCTTACTGACTGCCGTCTCTACGATGCTCTCCACACTTTGCGTAAACATAATACTCCACCCCACCGTTTTCTATTAAATCTATTACTACAAGCTTCGGTGTCTACACGCTCACTGTAACTTTCTCTCCGTCCAGTGTGACTGGATAAGTCACCACACTACCTTGGTCTGGTGCCTGCACCTCACCCGTGCGCAGATCGATTTTCCAATCGTACAGTGGATCGTACAGATAGTGACCTGACACGATCCCTTCAGCAAGCGGTCCCCCCTTAGGATGAGGACTGCGATTCTCTACTGCATAGATGGCTCCGTCAGAGGCACGGAACACAGCCAGTTCAATATTTCCAGCAATCACTACGCGGCCAATTTGCAGCAGGAAATCCTGTACTGATCCTATTGCATACGTTTGTGTGGTCTTATTCATTGGTCTCTCCCCTTCTGTGTGTGTTATATCCGTTAGACTCTTGTTTCTTCAAAAAGCGCAGTACGAGTGCTGCTGTCATTGAGCATTTTTTTCCAAGGATCCGTAACCTGAGTCAGAGCAAAGTCAATCCGTGCGGCCAGCTCTTTGCGGTTATCTTCATTATTCAAAATGACCATTTGAATCTGCTCAAGTCCCATACGCTCAACCCACTCGGAGGTTCTCTCCAAATAATTGCCGGTCTCACGGTAATATTGCATCACAGCGGAGCACACTTCGATCAACTCTTCATCGGTCTTTATTTTGCAGAAGGAGTCAGCGATCCGTGGCTTGATCCCACCGTTACCACCGATAAACACTTCCCAACCGCCATCATTACCGACGATGCCAATATCCTTCGTACAGGATTCCGCACAGTTACGCGGGCAGCCGTTGACAGCTATTTTAAACTTGGCAGGAAAATCAAGACGTTCATACTTACGTTCTATGAGCGCGCCCATTCCCAGCGAATCCTGTGTGCCGAAACGGCAGAACTGTGAACCCACACAAGTCTTAACGGTACGTAGCGACTTGGCATAACCATAACCTGATGGCATATCGAGCTCTTCCCATACTTTCGGCAGATCCTCTTTTTTCACCCCGATTAGATCCAGGCGTTGCCCACCCGTCACCTTCACAACTTTTACATCATATTTAAGGGAGACATCGGCGATTTTCTTCAAATCCTCCGGTGTCGTTACCCCGCCGTACATGCGTGGAATAACGGTATAGGTTCCGTCTTTCTGAATATTGGCTCCCATACGTTCATTAACAAAGCGTGATTCCTTCTCGTCTTGATGTGTATCCGGATTTATCATCCCCAGATAATAGTTAATCGCCGGACGGCATTTAGAGCAGCCTTCCTCTTGTTTCCAACCCAGTACATGCATAACCTCTTTAGTAGTACTAAGACCTTTAGCTGTAATCTCAGCAACAATCTCATCCCGGCTAAGCGTTGTGCAGCTACAAATTCCTTGCTTGGCAGACTGCTCAAAACTATCACCCAGGACAAATTGTAAAATTTGTTCTACAACCGGTTTACAACCTCCGCAAGAGCGCGTCGCTCCTGTACATGCTTTTATTTCGTCCACAGTAGTAAAACCATTTTCTATGACCGCATCCACAATCGCTTTTTTCGTAACCCCGTTACAGCCACAAACGATTTCTTCGTCCGCCATCGCTTCTACGGATGTGCTCTTTTTGGCTCCACTTCCGCAGCAGCCGGTACCCATAACCTCTGTATAAATTTCATCGGTCATTACAGCGCCTTGTTTTACTAACTTTTGCAGGTTAGCCGACTCTGTCACATCCCCGAACAGGACTGCACCAACAATGACATTGTCTTTGAGCAGAATTTTCTTATAGGTTCGCTTCCATTCATCTTTGCTTGAGATTACAGTATGTTCAGGAGAATCCATAAACTCACCTGCAGAAAATACATCCACTCCGGAAATTTTTAATTTGGTGGAGACAACAGAACCTTCATATGGGTTTGTGTCGCTTCCGCAGAGATGTTTAGCTAGAACCATCCCCTGCTCAAAGAGCGGCGCTACTAATCCGTAACAAACTCCGCGATGTTCGGCACATTCGCCAATGGAATATACATTTTGCATAGAGGTCTGCAGATAATCGTCCACTACAATCCCACGATTAACAGCAATTCCGCTTTCTTTTGCCACAGTTATATTCGGTTTGATGCCTACAGCCATAACTACAAAATCAGCCGCAAGTGAAGTGCCATCACTAAATTGTAATCCACTTACTCTCTGTTCCCCGGTCAATTCTACTGTTTGTTTGCCCATAGCAAATTTCACGCCTTGACGCTCTAGCTCAGCCTGCAACATATAGGAGGCATTACGATCCAGCTGGCGCTCCATTAGATCTTCCATCAGATGCACTACAGTAACGTCCATGCCAAGGTTCACAAGACCCTTTGCCGCTTCCAAACCAAGTAAACCCCCGCCGATTACCGCCGCTTTGTTGTATCGTTTAGCCGCAGCCAGCATCGCATCACAATCTGCAATATCCCGGAAACCCACTACGCCTTCCTTATCACAACCAGGTACAGGTAAAATAAATGAATTCGAACCCGTTGCAATAATCACTTTATCGTAAGAAACAGCCATGCCGTTATCCGCAATTACTTGCTTGGAATGCTCGTCAATTCGTGTAACTGTTGTTGCTGTATGCAAGGTAATGTTGTTATCTTCATACCAATTCCAGTCGTTTAGGATGATATCGTTGATGGTTTTGCTGCCTTCGAGAACATAGGACAACATGATCCGATTATAATTGGGATGAGGTTCGCTTCCAAAGACCGTAATGTCATAAGCTCCACCTAGCTTCAATATCTGCTCTAGCGTACCTATGCCTGCCATACCGTTGCCGACTAATACTAATTTTTCTCTCTTCGCTGCCATGGTTAGGTGCCTCCTCAGTCTTATCCGTTCTTGTTGAACTTTGCTTCAACTTCTCTTCTACATAATGGAATTATACATTTCAAAATTTAAGAGAGATTGTGATTACAGTCACATTAAATGTGAATGTTTTCACATAAAAGTAAGGCAACTTTATTAGGTTATAACTTCCAATAAAAAAAGCCAGATCACGGGTTCTGAGCAACCGTTGATCTGGCATTTATGTACTTTTTTTTAACGTATAGCCAATAAAATCTCCAATTCATCCTGCACTCTAAGCTTCATGTCCATTCCATTCTCAAGCAGCTGCTTCCCATTCACCTTCATCTTCCAAACTTCATTGCTAAGAGGAGTATAATCACCAATGGATAACACCTTTTTGTTGTCTTCGGTCAACTGCACCACACTGCTGTTCTTCAACAAACCTCTCACTGTTAAATCTTCAGTAAATCCCATAACATATGAATGATTCAAATTCACTTGCTCACTTCCACCATTCACGGTCAACAACACAATTTGAAGGGGTTCCTCTTGTTCCTTAGACATCGCCGTAATTACTAATTTTGTTTCATGCCCGACTGTTCGACCCCAATCCTCAGGTCCAATGGTCTCCCCATCCATTTGCAGCTCCCAATTCATTCCTGGACCGAGTGAAATATTATTTACCGTTAGAATGCTTGTGTTATCCTCAGAAAAGGTGGCCTTCCCACTACCTTTCAGTAGGTCAAAGATCGTTATCCCTTTTCTGTAGCTCTCGCTAAGCTGCTTGTCCAAAGGGTTGGTAAGCAAGTCATTTCCCGCAACGATAAGCGAAAGCGTAGGCCCGTCTGATCCTGCTAAGCCATTATTCCCTTCATTATTAATGTCAGCAAGAGTGGAACACCCACCTATTATGAATACGATGACTAATCCTAGTAACAACCTCCACATATATTTCGTGGGCATAGTGACACCGCCTTGTCCCGCCTAATGACCACACAGCGTCTCAGGCTTGTAGTAAGTTATGCATACTGTCTATTTAAGAATAACGTAAATAAGCTTTGTTCTCAAATATAAAAAAAGTCCTCTAAGGGACTCTATGAAAACTCATTTTTTCTACTGGAATCTAGGGAACAATATATTATTCTCCAGATGAACATGTTCAAAAGTCATGCTCTCCAGCTCCTCTAGCCGGGCATAAGTCAAACGATAGGTTGTACAAGCATGAGCCGGTGGGGTGAAATCAGCTGTTATTTTGCGTATTTGTCTCAATAGTTCGCCTGCTGTGTCATGTTCACTCTCAAGGTCAACTAATGCCTCACGAAGTATGGTCAGCCCTTCTTCACTTGGATTGGCATCATACGCTAATAATTTTGGAAACTCGTCTTCCTCTTCTTTAGCTGTATGCTGAAGCAGATCTTCCTTAAGTGCATTAAACAAACTATATAACTCTTCTAAATGGGGGGAATCTCCGCCATGAACTCGGTATACCTTGGTTACATTTTGGCTAATTAGGGGCAGCTCTTCCCGCAGGTAATGGTGATGTTTACTCACGATATGCTCGATTAACTCTGCAGAAGGTGCTGTGTTCCATGTGAGTTCTTCTTGAGGTACCGGATATTCCTCGAACAGCTTGTTGAGATCACTAATGATCATCTCTTGATCTAGTCCACGCTCTACAGCTGCTTCAGCAAGAGGTTTGGCGCCTCCACAGCAGAAATCAATCCGTTTGGACTTGAAATAATCCGCAGCTTTTGGGAATTGCAGCACTATATCTTTTACCAGGGCATCTGGAGTAAATCCAGGTTGCACCGATTGCGTATGCTGTAAATCCGAAATTCTATCATTAGGTAGTTTAGTTTCCATAATAGTTCCTCCTCGGGATATGTGATCAGGTTCTGAAAAATCTTTTCTACCTGTTCACCTTAACCCTGAAAGGAGTTTTGACTTGTGATTGTACTCACGAAAATTGTATCTCTTTGTTGAACGAAGTTGGATGGGTTAAGTGTGTTATTGGTTGAATGATGGGTTCATTCGGCACTGGGTAGCCCCTCCGAAACAAGAGCCTTGAGAAAAAACTCAAGGCTCAGTGAAGCTTATTTATAAACTACCTTACAGTGCCAAGAAGGATGTTTTTCATTGAATTTGCGTAATAAATCACTCAGGGTTTGAGAGTCATCAGGAAGGACGGTTGTAAGCTTGTCCCACCCATTAAAACTCAGAGTTTCTGGTAATTCAACTAGCCCTGTAATCGCATCCCAAAAAGCATCCCAATTCATTCCGTAAAAATCAGGAAAATCAAGTTCTCTTTTCAAGAGCAAATGAAGTTCCCTTGAATCCTGAATATTGCTAACTTGTAAGGTCACATTTTCTTTTCTTAAATCATCTTCGTGTGTGCTCATTTGCTTCACTCCTTTACTTATAAGTTCCGATGAAGTTAACTTTCAAATACGTCTCCACCAATTTGACCACCCTGAACGTAGTTATTTAATGCTTTCCCTTGTCTATAACCACTCTGTTCAGCTACAGATTTTGTAATATAGTTAGAAGGCAATTGACCTGTTTGCCTTAAACTATCAACTACTGGGTTTGCGGCTTCTTCTGTTTTTAATAACTCCTTGTACTTAGCATATTGAGCAATGTTATCTGCACCATTACCCGTGCCCTCTTTCGCCTTAACCTCTATCTTATTACTATTAGCAGTATTTGACTGCTTCGGTTTAACTGGCTCTTTTACCTTACTAACAGTACTCGGTGTTGAGCTTTTTTTGATAAACTAAACATGCCGTTTGTGAACCCCATTGCAGCCAAGCCTAATGCCTGTTGCATATTGGGATTTATCACTTCTTGTCTGTACATTTCTTGGGCTTCGGCAAGGGACAGGCCTTTAGTACTTAAATCATAGACCATTGCGACCCCATCCACGGAGCCACCTATTTTAGTCCACAAGAAACCTTTATGCACTTTGAGACCAGCATCTTTCAATATACCTGCTGTTACTTTTCCTTTGTTCTCCTTCACAGCGTCCAAAACATATAATGCCTGCTCCAAACTAGGTATACCTACGCTTGTAAGAAACCTATACTCATCAGCTGTCACATTATAATTCATCTGCAGCGATGCTTTGGCCGTTTCCGTGCCTTTTTGTGTTGATCGTTAATGAATAATTTGTTGTTACAGCTATATTAGTACGGCCGATAACTGTTTTAACCTGATTATAATCGGTTTCTATACTTTTGCCTGACTGAAGTGTATCAGTATGTGAATTAGATGTATAGGTTAGGATTCCTACTTTTTTAAGAGCTTGGTTCCACTCTTTCTCTGACGCAAAACCTCTAGTGGAGACTCCTTGAACTACGATTTTAGTTATTTCTTTGCTTTGGAACTGCAAAGGAGTAGCTGGTGGGGCTGGTGCCTTTCTAACTATGTTAGCCTGGGCAGCTATAGCCTCACGTTCTACTGCTGTAGAAGCTTTATAATACGCATTTGTCAGAGCAATAATTTGCGCTTGCGCTTGTATATTTAGGCCCTCATCGCCTTTGGCCCAATGTCCTGTCGGATCTAAAAATTGTATCGGATCATTATTTGCATACGTATATAGATTCAGGCTTAATGGGTTGTTATCCTCACCCCAATAGCTATATTATGTACATTGACCATCGTCCCTGACATCAATACCTTGTTCCCGGCTATCTTATTTTCTTCTGCTGGCAAAGCGATACGGGGTTGTGCAAGAGTGGGAGTGAACATGTTAACCATAGAAATTTCGATATTATTTAATGCCGTTTCTACATTAGGACTATTAATCTGACTCAATCTTAGCTTTCCATCCCTTACAGTAACACTTTTCTTCAATGTAGAATGCTCTCTAGGGTCTAACGATAGACCATCCCAGAATATAGTGCCTTCCACATCCAGCGCATTCCTACTTCCATATACTGAATCACCCACAGTTACAGCTACTTCATAGATACCATTGTCTAATTGGATCTCCCACATCCCGTCAGGATGCATTAATGTCAATGTATCGAGAGTAGGATTTCCGTACGAGCTCTGACTCATATTAAACTTGTTTTGCAAGTCATCATAAGTAGCTCTTGTAACAGTGGAATTTGTATGATCTGTAGTCCAACCGTAGGCATAGTTGTTTTTCACTCAGAATACTTCTCCGTAATCAGCGAGAAAACCCTCTGGAGTATGCGATTGCATAGGTTGAAATTGAATTTTAATTGTCTCTCCTTGTGCAAGGACTTTCATGGAACTCCCACCAAGGAAAGGAGCAAACAGCTGAATTAACAACAATAAGCATAATAATTTACTTATTAATCTCTTTCTTTTTGTCATAATGTCCTCCGATTTAAGAATAAGTTCAAATGGTATCCATAAAAAAACACACAAAAAAACCACTAGAAGAAGCGGCCCGGCTACCATTCTTTAGCATCCTTAGATGCTCGAATAAGGCCCGTGGCTTTGCGTCCCTGACTTTCGTGCAGGTTTGCCTTTTCTAATTCAAATGGTTATTAAAGGAAATCGAAAACAGATTCATTACTCCACTTACAATGCATTCTCCGCTTGGTAATAATACCCTATAACTGAATCACTGGATATAGTCATTACTGTGAACTTTGTCGTTTTTCATCTAATTCTTTGTTATAGACCCCCTATCAACAACCAAATTTACTAATATATAGCAAAAATACGCTTCTTCATAATAATATCCTAGTACGAAATACCTAAGACATTTTCTGAAGAGGCGCATCTATTTGATCACACCAAATCTGTATCTTCTATTGAACATAAGCCTGCATATACGTTCGCTTCCCCTTTGCGTCCTTCAAATAAGGTCCTAAGCCAGCAAAGCGGGAGTGATCCATATAAACACCAGTCATCCATCTGCCTTCTGTTAGGCCTCCGTTCCATTTGAGGACAAGGTCAGGGGCGGATATCCATTCCTGATAAATCTGTATATTCTGATCTTTGTACTCTTTACAAGGCTTAGACTGCTCCAGAAGACGTAGATCATTAAGGTAAGTTGGCACGAAATAAGAGGATATCGTATGCAAATCATCTTCATCAAAAAAGGGCTCATCCCCTAAAAAGGGTTTGAATAATACGGTATTCTCGTACATGGACCAAATTAGGGCTTGTAGCACCATGCTTTGGCGAATGCCATTATGGAACTTATATTGTCGTTGATTACTCGCCACATTCACTTCTTGAAGAGGTTCCGTCGACTCCAGGCAATGCCGTTCACAGCCGATACATTTCCAGCCAGAAGGACTTTGAATCCATTTTTGAAAAATAGTCCCGCTATCATTGTTGCCTTTGTAGAGTGAAGAGATAATGCTGTAAGGCACGCCAATCCACGCATCCCATAAGGAATCTGGAAGATGGCTATGCAGCATGAACAACGTCTTGTCATAGATGAGCTGTACTTTGATCGAAGCGTTCTCCAGCTCAGCAACATCCTTTTTTCCATACGTTATTTCCCGGGAAAACAGGGTGGTCTTCATCTCCCTCGCCTCCTAATAGTTTTGCTATGCCTGTACTCCAGCTGAGTAGATTTGAGCAAAAACCAATATTGCAAGCGTTTCCACGCAAGGAACATACAACGTTTTTTCTATTATATTACAGATTTTTTCGATCTGTGCAAGGTTTTTATTTAAAAATTGAAAAGCCCTCCTCCGTTCTTCAGGAAAAAGGGCCACAACACGACTTTGATTTCTACTCTACCCAGCTCTCAGCCCAAGACTGAATCTGCTGCATAACAGGCTCCAGCGCACGGCCTTTGTCTGTTAGTTCATATTCAATACGCACAGGTGTTTCCGGGTATACATGTCTAACCAGAATACCCTCACCTTCCAAATCCTTCATCCGCTCGGACAGCATCTTATCGCTCATTGAAGGAATGAGGCCGGAAATATCTTTAAACCGCTTCGGTCCACTCATCAATGTCTGAATAATAAGTCCATTCCAACGTTTGCCTAAGAAAGAGAAGGCTGTCTCAAATCTGGGACACATCGAAATTTGATGTTCTTCCATTGTTCTCACCTCTCACTAGCGAAACTTACTATTAGTTAGTATATATAATATTAACACATTTCATCCCTGATGAACATCGTTTACTAAAAAAAGTTCATCTGACATTATCATTATATCCTCGTTGTCAATCCCCTGTATGTGCTTTAGATTCCCTTTTAGAGATCGCTTCTGTCACGATTTGCGCCAAGTCATCATTTCCGAATAAGGAGAGCACGCCCAGAACTGTGTCATCGGAAATATCCCCTGCTTCCTCCGCAGAAACCGTTAGGGCAAGCGCTTTTCGCAAGGCTTCATTCCCTTCTTGCTGTGGATACGCCTGTAAATACAAACTGTGCGGGTCGAGTCCTTGATTCACGCACCACTGGGCGAATACAAGGATCATCATCTCTTCCTCACGCTTATAGCTTTCGATGATTTGTTCCTCCACTAATTTACGGTTGTCTTCCATATTTTACTCCTTTCTTAGAGACCTCATTCAGCAAGCTGAGCTGCCAATCTATGACTAGGCAGAACTGCTGAAGCAGCAATACTGCATAACTCTGGTGTATTTATATTGTTCAGGAAATGATCTACCACTCCACCAAAACCTCTTCTATCCAGCACCGTATCCCAGCTTCCAAAGCTCTGGGTCCGTGGCAAAGCATTTTTTTCATATAGGATGGCTTGGTCCAGATCTGCCACTTCCACCGAACGTCCATTACCGTGCAGCTCCAGCTTCTCCAAATCAACACCCGCCTCACGAACCATACTATACATCCCCACTGAGCCTTGCTTCCAACCCAGCATTCCAGATGCCTGCACAAGTCGTCCCTCTCCATTGGATTGAAGATTACTGCGAAGCAGCTCATACTGATCTCCACATAACCATAACAGCAGATCAAGCATATGAATCAAGTCGTCATGCACAGTCTCACGGCTGCTGCCTAACTGCAGCTTCGTGCGATGTTTAATCGCGTGGCAATGGCTAATGCCTCCGGCTTCCTCGAGCCAACTCTTGGCAGTGACATACATTGGGGCAAAACGCCGATTAAAGCCCACGCCTAGCAACAGCCCTTTATTTTCTGCCAGCTCTGCCATCCTTCTGGATTCTTCCAGATCATAGGACAGCGGCTTATCTACATACACCGAAATCCCATGTTCGAGACATTTTGTTACTATATCATAATGGGTCGTCGTTGGGCTATGCACAAATACTGCATCCAGATCCCAAGACAACAGCTCGTCCAAATTTGTCGTACCTTTAGGAAAACGGTAGGCTTTAACAGCTTGCTCTACTGTTGTGGATGAGTGACTGAGAACCCCCACCACCTCAACTTGTCCATGCTGAGAGAGCAGTGGCAAATATACTTTGCGGGCGATATTTCCAATCCCGATGATGGCGACTCTTTTGCGTGCAGAAACGATCAATGATTTAACTCCCCTCTTTATAATTCAAGAATTTATCTCTCTCTTTGTTCTCTATAAATGCTATTATACCTGCTTGGCGTTCGCCGACAATGATCTTCACTTCAATATTTACTTTTTATCCCGTATGATGAGATGAATGAGTGGAAGAAAGGGTATATTAGCTATGAGAAAATGGTTCTCGATTATTCTTTATGTTTCGGGCACAATCCTTGCGTTTATCTACAGATATGACATCCTTAGCTGGATGAAAGAGGATCATAATCTTTTCAGCTCTATAGGGATCGCAACTTTACTGGCTCTCTTTCCAGTTGTACCGTACAAAGCGGTCATCGGATTTTTTGGTTATGCATACGGAAGTTTGGCAGGTGCTTTAATTTGCTGGGTAGCTACAACCCTTGCTGCCGCATTCCTTTTTGGCGTAGTGAAATTCTTATTTCAAGATCAAGCGAGAGCTTATCTGACTTCTATTCCCCTACTCGAAAAATTCACAAAAGGCATAGAACGGCGGCCCTTTGCTTCTATTGTCTTAGCACGTCTCTTGCCGATTATCCCGCAGACAGCAGTTAACATCTATGCCGGAGCAGCCGGACTGCCCTTCTGGGGTTATCTTGCTGCCTCAGCTATTGGAAAAATCCCAGGCATCGCCTTGTATGCCTTCCTTGGGGATCAACTGTTCCAGAACCCAGGTAATGCGATTATAGCCATTATTGTTTATGCCATTGTGCTTATTATAGCCGGACTAAGCTTTCGTTACAGTTCACAGGAAGTAAAAAACACTAGGTAACAGAGAGCTTATTTGGCGGAAGCTGGCAGGCTGTGGTTATTTGCTTTATAATTAGATTGTGATCTATTTAATTGCATTACATGAATGGAGGGATATTAATGAGTGAACATCAGACTAACCATATAAATTCCAAGGCGGAAAAAGCAACCTTTGCAGGTGGATGCTTCTGGTGCATGGTCTCGCCGTTCGAGGAATTGCCAGGCATTATTAGTGTCGTCTCCGGCTATACTGGCGGGCATACAGTGAATCCTACCTATGAAGAGGTATGCTCCGAAACTACAGGACATGTTGAAGCCGTACAAATTACGTTCAATCCAGAAATTTTCCCTTATAGCAAGCTGCTTGAGTTATTCTGGCAGCAAATTGACCCAACCGACGCGGGTGGACAATTCCATGATCGCGGCACCTCTTACGGAACGGCTATCTTCACCCATTCTGAAGAGCAGAAGCAACAAGCAGAGGCTTCCAAGGCAGCTTTGCAAGAAAGCGGCCGATTCGCTAGCCCGATTGTTACCCCGATCCTCCCGGCAGCAACCTTCTATCCTGCCGAAGAATATCATCAGGGCTACCATCGTAAGAACCCGGGCCACTACAAACGTTACCGTAAGGGTTCCGGACGAGAGGATTTTATCGAAACCCACTGGACACATAAAGAAGACAAACTAAGCTTGAAAGAACGTCTGACGCCACTTCAATATGAAGTCACTCAGAATAGCGCTACAGAGTCACCTTTCCGAAATGATTTTTGGGATCACCACGGAGAAGGCATTTATGTAGATATCGTATCTGGTGAAGCATTATTCAGTTCGCAGGATAAATACGATTCCGGTTGTGGCTGGCCCAGCTTTACACGTCCGATTCGCGATTACGCCGTGAAGGAAAAGACGGACCTCAGCCATTTGATGGTTCGCACAGAAGTGCGCAGCAAAGTAGCAGATTCCCATCTAGGTCATGTCTTCGACGATGGTCCAGGGGAAAACGGCCTGCGCTACTGCATTAATTCAGCGGCACTGCGCTTTATACCAAAAGAGGATCTGGAGAAAGAGGGCTATGGCGAGTATCGTGTACTCTTCCAGCCTGCCTAATCTTCGATAAAAGCGAAATACTGTACTGTCTTACAGAAAAGAAAAGCCTCCAATTCACGGTATACCATGAATTGGAGGCTTTTTAATTCATAGAAGCTTATTCTTTATTCTCGTCCTCGTTAGCTTTCTTATCCTTTATTGAGGTTGTCACCTTTGGCTCTGCTGGTCCAGGGAGTACCTCCTTGTTCAGTTCCCGATTTTCCTGCCGTATCCGCTGGGTCTGCTGCTCCCGTCGTGCACGGATATTTTTGCGGGCAAACCAAACGATGGCTAAAATAATGCCCGCACCGATTAGAATCGGCAATGCGCCTGCAAGAATTACAAAAATCCACTGAAACATAACAGATAGTGCGTTCAGGCTTCCTTTTAAAGCATCCGATGCCCGTTCTAGCAATGGACCTTGCTCTGCCTTTTCCTTCACGGCTAAGCTCTCATCCGTCTGGTACACTCTAAGCTCTACCGTTGAAAAAGATACGTTCTGATCTATATATCGCATTCTGCCTTTGATCTGCTCAATCGTTTCTTGAATCGAACCAAGCTCGTTTGCAAAGGCGACCAGATCACTTGATTTCGTTGCTTTTTTCATAAACTCTGTGTATTGAGCTTCCATTAACTGCTTTGCCTTTAGACGCGACTCCAGATCAACATACTCCTCCGAGACATCCTGACCTTGAATACTGCGCTGTAGCGATTCGTGTTTTACTTTTTCCAAATTATTCAGAAAAGGAGAGAACCCGGAGGCAGGCACCTTAAGGATAAACGTCCCTCCTTGCTCATATTGCGACATGTTTTCGTTAAACTCTATAATATATCCTTTAGCCATCGTTACCATGTTGCGGATTTCAGTCTGAGCTTTACCGTAATCTTCTACTTCCATAGTCAGATTGGCATGATAGATTAGCTTCTTGTTCAATCCTTCCACGACATCACTGCCCGTGAATCCCGCGTTCCCTTGATCCGTGTTCTCTGATGTCAAACCTTTTTCAACTGGGGCTTCGTTGCCTCCCGCTGCTGTCTCAGCTTCTGCTGAGGTGCTCTTATCCGCTAATGTAGCTTTCGAAGATTGCTCAGTGGTTGCTGCAGCAGAATTACTCGTATTTCCGCCGTCACCAGCTAATTTGTCTGCCGCCGAATTGTTATCACCCGAGCCACAACCTGCCAATACCACCGCAAGAATTAATAAACATAAGTAATGCAGACCCCATTTGCGCATTCTCATTCCTCCAAAAGTGTAGTGGTTATCCCTAGCATTGTAACGTTACGGAATGTCATGTTCTGTACAGATCTCTTCCGTCTCTCATTTCTATAACGCCCCAAAACTTGGAAGGTTGCACTGGAATATGGAATTTCGGTAAATTTCTTTTGGTTTTTCTTGTTGAATACACAAAAAGCCGCATTTCTGCGGCTCTTATTGGACATATTTTTGATGTGGGAAGGTGACCCGAAAGTTAAAGAACTCATTTGCTTACAAACTCATTATTTGGTACAATTACCACGTCTAACCTAGTAAAAAAAGCCAAATACCCTCTATTCATAATGAATGAGGGCGTGACACGGCTTTGTTGAGACAAGCTCCACCTTGCTGAACAGAGCCGTTCATTGAATGATACTATCAATTACTATAAGGGGAGGTGAACCCTCATGGCAAAAGACGTAGTTTGTGAAGTTAACTCCTGCACCCACTGGGCAGAAGAGAACAAATGCAGCGCTGAATCGATCTTCGTAGCTTTCCACAGCTCCCAAGAACCAAAACGCGCAGAAGAAACAGATTGCAAAACTTTCGAAAGTAAATAAGTAAATGCCTGAAGGGACCCTCCACGGTTCCTTCTTTTTCTTTTTCATTCTAACAAGATTGAGAATTATTATCAAGTAGCTGATTATAAAAAAATAAGTGAACTAAAAAGCCAGGGTAAATTACCCTGGCTCTAATTTATTTATGTCTATTTTGATGCAATAACCCCTGACTTTTCCCTCGCAATAGCAGCAGCGCTTACCATGTTACGTAGTGCATCCTCTGTCTCCTGCCAGCCACGTGTTTTCAGACCGCAATCCGGATTAATCCAGAACTGTTCAGGGTCCAGCACCCGCAGCGCACGATCGATATTCGCCGTCATTTCTTCTACAGCCGGAACCCTCGGACTATGGATGTCATACACTCCAAGACCAATTCCTTTATCATAGGCCTGCTCCTCAAAGCTGATAATCAGCTCCCCATGGCTACGTGAAGTCTCAATGGAGATTACATCAGCATCCATAGCCGATATGGAATCGATCATGTCATTGAATTCGCTATAGCACATATGCGTATGAATTTGTGTCGTAGCCTTCACATGGTTCGTAGCAACGCGGAACGACTTCACTGCCCAGTTCAGGTAATGCTCACGGTCTTCTGCCTTAAGCGGAAGTCCTTCACGTATAGCCGGCTCATCCACTTGAATCATTTCGATGCCTGCATCTTCTAGCGCTTTTACTTCATGGCGAAGGGCAAGAGCAATTTGATTGGCTACCTCTTCCCGGCTGAGATCATCACGTACAAATGACCAATTGAGGATAGTTACAGGACCCGTCAACATTCCTTTAACCGGAAGCTTCGTCAACGATTGTGCATAGACACTTTCTTTAACAGTCATAGGCTGTATAAATGCAACATCCGCGTAGATCACCGGTGGCTTAACGCAACGGGAACCGTAGGATTGAACCCAGCCATTACTAGTAAACAAGTATCCGTCCAGCTTTTCTCCGAAAAACTCCACCATATCTGTACGCTCGAACTCACCGTGGACCAGAACATCCAGACCTAGCTTTTCTTGGAAGGTAATTGCATCCGCGATCTGCTCACGAACAAATCCATCATAACGCTCCTGATTCCAGACCCCTTTACGCCATTTCAATCTCGCCTGACGCACTTCTACTGTCTGTGGGAAGCTACCAATTGTAGTGGTTGGCAGAAGTGGAAGCTGCCATTTCTCTTGCTGCACCTTTAAGCGTTCAGCAAAAGGCAAACTGCGTTGGTCAGGCAAAGCTGCAAGTGCAAGCACTTGCTCCGCCACATCCTTACGGCCACGCTCAGGTAGTGCGCGGAATGCTGCAATAGCTTCACGACTAGCGGCCAGCGCTGCTTTAGAAGCTTCTCCTTTATCTGCGAGGGCTGCTCCGAGCAGACTAAGCTCTGCAAGCTTCTCATCGGCAAAAGCTAACGCATTCTTAACTGTCGCCTTCAGCTTCACCTCACCTTGAACGGTGACTGGGACATGCAGCAGACTGCAAGAAGGCTGAAGAATAAGACGATCAAGCGGCACATGAACACTGAGCTTTTCTACCAGTTGCAGCTTAGCGTCTAAATCGGAACGCCAGATGTTCCGTCCATCAATAATTCCGGCACCCAGCCATTTGTCCTTCGGCCAGCCAAGACGTTCGATAGAAGCCAGATTTGCTCCACCATCGTGCACAAAGTCAAGACCCAAGCCTTGAACAGGCAACTCTAGCAGTGCTTCCAACGGTTCAGCAGCTTCAAAATACGTCTGTAAAATAATATTCAAGCCCGGCACGGAGCCGGCAATTTCTGTGTATATCGAGTTAAGCAGTGTTAATTCTTCTTTACTTATGCCTGTAACAATCGCTGGCTCATCGATTTGTACCCAGCTTACCCCTTCTTGCTTCAGTTCCTGTAGCAGTTGAACATAGACTGGAACAAAACGTGCAGCAATCTTGGCGATATCTGCCGCTGCGTAACCTTTGGACAGCTTAAGGAAGGTATACAGACCTAAAAGTACCGGTTTACCTTCAATCCCTGCCTGCGATTTAGCAAAACGATAAGCCGCTAGAGGTTTATTTTCAGTCAGGCGTGGTGTTTGTGTGCCGATCTCTGGAACGATATAGTGATAGTTCGTATTGAACCATTTGGTCATCTCACAGGCAGTAGCCTCAGCATTACCACGGGCCATTGCAAAATAAAGATCAAGCCCGATGTCGCCGCCATCATACGTGTACCGTGGAGGTACAATTCCAAACATAACAGCCGTATCCAACACATGGTCATAAAAAGTAAAATCATTTACCGGAATAAGCTCAATTCCTGCCTCTTGCTGGGTCTTCAAATGCTGCAGCTGAATTGCTGCCATTTCGGAGCGGAATTGCTCCTCATTTATTTTCCCCTGCCAGTAGGCTTCCAGTGACTTTTTCCACTCGCGGTTCTTTCCGATTCTCGGATATCCAAGATTGCTTACTTTTACTTTATTCGTCATCTCGATACACTCCCTCTTCCATCTCTTATTTCAAACTCCAAAGCTACTTGCTTTCCTATAAAAAAGAGCGCCCTTCCCTAAAAAAGTCAAAGGGAAAGACGCCCATGATATACCCATGGTTAACGTCTAACACCTCCCTATCTTCCGTAGGTGAAGCAGTGCTGTTGAAACAGGCAGGTCTCCTGGCTAGCGGCGTCAACATCTTGAGCAGTCTTCCCAGCAGTAGTAAATTGCCAGTGACCTCTGTTGCTCGAGATTCTTCCGTTACAGTGGCGGGACCGCATCGGCTTCGAACCGAATTTCCCTATTAAGCCTACCGAATTACTATTTTCCGGTCAGCACCTGTCTCCGATATCATTCATCATTTGAGTGTCTTAATCTGATGTCATCATACGTGAAAGCCCCAGCAATCTGCAATAGATTACTGGGGCTTCTGTTATATCGATTCCTTATAACGGACTTAGAAAAATACGAAATATACTACAGCAGCAAGAATTATACGGTATATAGCAAACGGTAAGAGCTTGATACGATTGATCAGTTTTAAGAAGAAACGCATCGATAACAGCGCAAATAGGAAGGCACTAATAAAGCCTGCAATAAAAAACGGCAACGCGTCCATGGTGAAATATTGCCAGTTTTTCATCAGTGACAACAGACTGGCACCTGCCATGATGGGTACTGCCATAATAAACGTAAAATCAGCAGCGGCACGATGGCTCATCCCGAGGAGTACTCCACCAGAAATCGTCGAGCCCGAGCGTGAAAATCCAGGCCATAACGAAAAACACTGTACAAGACCTACACCAAGTGCCTGTTTGTATGTAATCTGATCTACACTCTCAGTTCTGATCTTCTTCGGCCCAAACAGATCGGCAATAATCATTAATATAGCCCCAATCACTAGACCAATTAACACTGTTGAGGTAGAGAATAAATGCTCATCAATATAATCATTAAACAGAACACCTAACACACCTGCAGGCACTAACCCTACCAGAACCTGAGTCAGCTTGAGATGCCCGCCCTGCTCCAACTGCGGTAGCTCCTCTGTTACAGGATCCAACTGCTTACGGCTGAAACGCTTTAAGCCTAACAAATCAATGAACCGATTTCTAAAGATCACAACAACCGCTAATATTGAACCCAGTTGAATAACTACTTTGAAGGTATTTGCCGTATATTGTCCAAATAACTCCTGTGATTTCAGCCACATATCATCAACAATAATCATATGACCCGTGGAGGATACTGGAGCAAATTCGGTTAAACCTTCAACAAGCCCCAAAATAATGGCTTTAATAATCGTTAATAGCTCCATGTGTTTCCCTCCTTTTTAATAGTCATTTCTATTATCAGTCCACTACCCGCTTAGCCCTCAGTGTTCATTCTCCGGCTGCGTTTGCGGAAGTACAGAAACCCAAGAATAACTAATCCGCCAGCAATTAGTACATAGACTACATTGGAGTACACGTCCATGTACATAGCAATGTCTTCCCAGGATTCTCCTAAAGCCGCGCCAATAAGCACAAGCAGCAAATTCCATCCCAATGTGCCAATCGTTGTGAAGATCATAAATACTCCAAATTTCATGCCCGACATTCCCGCCGGAATCGAAATCAGACTGCGGACCAGCGGAACCATCCGACAAAACAATACAGTCCAGTAGCCATATTTATCAAACCAGGCGTCAGCCTTGTGGATATCTTTTTTACTGACCCTAATTAGGCTACCCCAGCGTTCAACCAGTTTCTCTAACCGGCTCACATCCAATAATCGGCCAATATAATAGAGAATTACTGCACCCAGTAGTGAACCAGCCGTGGCAGCAATGATTACACCAGGGATCGTCAAGCTCGTCGTAGTCGTCATAAATCCTCCAAAGGGCAGGATCACTTCTGAAGGAATTGGTGGAAATATATTTTCAAAGGCCAGCATCAGAAAAATACCGAAGTAACCAAACTGCTCCATAAAATCTGTAATCCATGCTTGCATCTTGTTACCCCCATTTCTCATATCAAGTTCTTCTTCAGGTTGCGTAAATAGCGGCTGCGAATAAAAAAGAAGTATAGTCCTTGAACAGCCAAATATCCGAGTAACACCGCGCCTGTCTCCGTTGCGATAGATAAGTAGAACAACCGTTGAAGCGCAATAAAGGCAAACACACTGTGTAAAATAGCTATTCCGACCGGCACAAAAAACAACAAAGACAGCTGAATCGTAACTATTCGATTGAGTTCTTTATCCGTAAGTCCCATCTTGGACAAAGTGGAATATTGATTGCGATCATGATCAAGATCGGTATATAACCGGAAGTAAAGAAAGCTGCCTGCCGCGATAAAAAAGACAGTACCCACCAGCAAGGAAGCAAAAAGCATTGTGTTATACAATGTTTTCTGAAGCTCAAACAGCGTGCCGCTGATCACAATCGCATACGGAGAATCACTTTCATAGGACTGTTTGCCTTTATGGGCAAGATCAGCAGCGATACCTACCGTCTGTGGAAAATCCTCTACATAAAAACCTGTATAAAGATCCGTCTGCACGGGATCAATAGCGCTGTAGAGCTCATCACTGATCACGACACCACTAAAATCCCCGCCATCTCTACCATCCAGCTCCGGCAATAAATATTCGGCGATGGGAACTTGCTCGGTATAACCTATTTCTTTAATGGCAAGTCCTTGCTGCAAGGAATAGACCGCTTTTACTCTGCCTTCTGTTAAACTGCGATCCCGCTGTGAACCAATCATCACCAGACCTTCGTTGCCCACCAGAGCACGCTCATCTGTTGGGAACCCTGCACGTTGCAGGGCGAGATTATAATCACTGAAAGCAATCAAGGGAAGGCGTAAAGTGCGATCGGGTCCAGTCTGAGCTTCAACCTCAGCATATTTAATCGGGATACTAAGCGCCTCATAAGGGAGTTCGTGCGTCTTGAGCTCTTCCTTAATTTCGTTCAGATGCTGATCAAAGGGTACACCCGTCTGATTTCCTTTGGCTACATAACCCACTGCTGCGGGATAATCCAATTTCAGTTCTCTGGAAAGTGTATGTATCGATGCAAATACCCCTACGGAAGTGAAGGAGACTGCGGATACAATCGTCACCATAAAAAACATTCGGCCATTCTCTTTCCAGCGGTAGGACAAACCGGATAAAGTGATGATATTCGTACGATGCCAATACAAGTGCCGAATGTCCTTAAGCAGCTTAACCAAACAAATACTTAGCTGGGTATAAAAGAGATACGTCCCGATAACCGTAATCGCAACGACCGGAAACATGACTTTCTCTACGGAAGCAGCTTTTGCAGTAGCCGCCATATAATAACCACTGATCAGCAGTACAGCAGAAATAATAGATAATACAAAGGATACTTTGGGTTCTTCTTCTGCCTTACGCTCTCCCTGAAACAGACGCATCAGTGACTCATTGCCGATAAAAACAAAGGTGCAAAGCGATATCAGAAAAAACAATAACACGAAGCTGCAAATCGTAAGCACAAGTGCCTGCCATGGGAGATGAAAGGTTAACAGGGGAATTCCCAAAAAAGTAGATCCGATCATCAAAAATAATTTGCCCAGAAGTAACCCGAGAAGGGTACCTGTCAGGATGGCAGAGGTGCCGATCATCATATTTTCCAGAAAAACCATGGTGTTCAGCTGTCTCTTCGTCATTCCATGCATCAATAAAATTCCGAACTCCATCTTGCGCGACTGCAGGAAGGATCCAACGGATACGAGTACGAACAAAGAACAAAAGACATAAATAATTGCCTCTGCCACCATCATCGTATGAGCCGCCGTACTATAAATTAAGCTCTTTGAAATATCCGGATGGTAAATAAACAAAGCGCACACGAAAAAGATCATCACCGAAAAAGCACTGACGACAAAATAAGCGGCATATTTGCGTTTATTACGTGTTACATTCCTATAAGCGAATTGCCGAAAGGTCATGGCTGGTTCCCCCAAGCAGAGACAGCATATCAATAATACTTTGGAAGAAAGCGCCTCTATTACTGCCCTTGTACATTTCACTATAGAAACGTCCGTCTTTAATAAAGATGACCCGGTTGCAAAAGCTTGCAGCCACTGCGTCATGTGTGACCATCAGCACCGTAGCTCCTTCTTCCTTATTCACCTCTGTCAACATATTCATGACTTCCCCTGAGGCTTTGGAGTCCAGATTGCCTGTGGGCTCATCCGCCAAAATTAACGATGGACGATGAATCATCGCCCGGGCGATAGCCGCCCGCTGCATTTGTCCGCCTGAGACCTCGTACGTGCGCTTCTTCAGCAAATGTTCGATGCCAAGCAAGGTAGTGACCTCTTTCAGCCTGCTCTCCATCTCTGAGACACGAGCACCTGCAAGCGTCAAAGGTAATACGATGTTTTCCTCTACAGTGAGCGTATCCAGTAGATTAAAATGCTGAAAGACGAAGCCTAGCTCATGACGGCGAAAAAGCGCCTTTTCTTTTCTGCTAAGCAGATTAGGATCTCGGCCGTTGATCAGAATCTGACCGGAGGTCGGTTGGTCGATGGTGGCAATCGTGTTGAGCAGCGTTGTTTTACCGCTCCCGGATGGACCCATTATGCCAACAAACTCCCCCTTTTCTACAGAAAAGCGGATATGATTCAGCGCCTGAGTGGACACTTTACCCTCATATATTTTTGATAAATTATGAACATCTAGAATGGGCAAGTGTTACCTCTCCTTCTTTCGACTGGATTGCCTTCATTATACAAAGTGTACACATAGGCTGCTATTTCTGAAACTTACAATGCCCTTACACATTTGTAAGGTTTGTTATATGCTGCTCCCTAAATACAATCCGCACGGTGGTCCCGCTTCCTTCTTCGGAACGGATACTCACCTCATGTCCAAGCTTGCCGCAGATCTGCTTCACGAGATATAAACCCATCCCCGTAGATTCCTGGAAGGTTCGTCCATTCACCCCGGTAAAATAAGCATCGAACACGCGCGGCAGATCTCCTGCTGGTATGCCTACTCCTTCATCCCGGATCTCAAGCACAGTCTGCTTATCTTCCGTGACCATCCCTTGGAAATAAACATGTTTGCCCTCTTCTGTCGTATAACGTACAGCGTTCGTAATCAGCTGCGTAAGGACAAAAGTGAGCCATTTTTCATCCGTGGTTACGGTAATCTGCTCATCTATTTGTATAGCTGGAAATACTCTTTTTCGAATAAAAAGACGCTTCTGCTCAGAGGTCACACCACGTACGATGGTCTCCAAATTCAGCCGTTCCACATAAAAATCGTGCTCGAAAGTATCCAGACGGGCCGTATAAAGCACGGTATCCAGTCCTTTTTTCAGACGATCCAGTTCATCACCAATTGCCGTAAAAGGAGGGCCATCCTTATCCTGAATGATCAGATGAATGACAGACAACGGCGTCTTCATGCCATGTACCCATTGATTAATAAAGTGAATATGTTCTTCTAATTTGTGGCGGTAGCTGTGCAAATCATTTTTGTAGAGGCGGAATTGCGACCCCAGTAAACCTCGCAAGCTTACGGCTAGCGGAGAATCCTGTGTAGGGCCACCTGCCTCATCGAGAGAGGAGGGCGTAGTCTCCAAACGTTCATAAAACGTGCGATTGGTGACGTAACGGTAAGCGAGGTAGCCAATCAGTAGACAAGTGCTGAGTAGCGCGGCATATAAACTTACATTCAGACCGCTGCCTCCATCCAGCCGATACACTAATGTGATCAGGACTAGCTGGGCTAGATAGACCACGATCAGGGGGAACTGTTCCCGTAATAACAACTTCATTCCTCATCCCCCCAATTCGGAATCAAACGATAGCCTTGACCGCGCACGGTTTGTAGTCCATCTGTGATAGCGAGAGCGGCAAGTTTTTTGCGTACACGTGTAACATATACATTTAAGGTATTTTCATCCACGAAGGCTTGATCATCCCAGATTTTTTCGAGCAGCCTGTCCCGGGTAACGATGGCACCTGATTTTTGCATTAGCTCATCTAGTATCTTGGCTTCCGTGTGGCTTAAGTCCACTTTAGCTTCGCCTCGGGTAAGGATTAGCCGCTCTACATCCAGCGTCATTCCGGCAACGTTTAGTGTGCGTTCATTATTCCCACCGGCATAGGTGCCGTAGGCGCGCCGCAGCTGACTTTTGATTTTGGCCATCGCGATTTCGTAATCAAAAGGCTTAGTGATATAATCGTCGGCTCCATTTTCCAGCGCCATTACTTGGTCCATTTTGCCATCGCGGGCAGATATAAAAAGAATAGGGCAGGTTGAAATTCCGCGAATCTGGCGGCACCAGTAATAACCATCGTATTTGGGCAAATTAACATCAAGGAGTACCAGATGTGGCGTGAACGCCTCAAACTGAGTGCGGACCCGCTCAAAATCACTCACCGCCTGCGTTTCATATCCAAACTTATGTAAATAATCCTGCAGCAAAGCCACAAGTCCACGGTCATCTTCTATAATAAATATTTTGAACATATCATGCCTCCGGTCCAGCCTTAACAATATAAGGGGGTCTGCCAAATAATATATACACCGTGCATAGGGTTAGTCAAATCGGAAGGAAGAAAAAAGAACCCATGAAGCACCTGTTTACGGCACCTTCTAGGTTCTTGGATAAGTTAGGTTTAAGGATATCAACTAGTCCCATTGTTTCTTCTGAATCCCGGCAAGAACTCTCTCTACAGGTGCCCAGCCGATAAGTTCTGGTTGGCTCCAGCCCGGAGCAGCTTGCAGATGGCAAATTTCCATGTAGTGATCTATCCTAACTTTATCCCAGGCATGAATGGCCTCGCCATTCCCAAGGGCCAAAGCTACATGCCCCCAATCCTTAAACTCACCGTCCACCAACCCTGAGCAAGCATAAAAAACAAACGCGCCAGCTGGCGGAGCCCCGGTATTCTTGTGCGCATCGTACAGCTCTGCGGATTCGCGTGCATCGCTGCCTCCCCACATTTCGATCCCATTGCTTCTTTCATAGGCATCTTCAACAAAAGCAAGACAACGCAGCGGATACTCCTGCGACCCCAGCCGCTCCTTAGCCCAACAAATAGCACTCTCAATTTCCTTGCCAAATTCCACGTCCCTTACCAATATACATTCCTCCAAAGTACGATATAGTGTTGAACACATCATACCTGAACCTGCTACTCATGAGCTGGTATTATATAGTTATCAATTAAACTATCCCAATTGTACCTGAGTGGTCATCTACTTCGGCCAACCATTACTTAAAAAACATAAAAAACCGTAAATGAGCATAGCTCATTACGGCTCTAACAAACTATAAATTGGTTTAAAGATACAGGAGTGGTGGTGGTGATAGTGTAGTAGTGGTAGTGGTAGCAGTAACAGTAGTAGTGGTAGCGATAGCGGTAGTGGAGGACAATTTAAAGTTGATATTGCAGACGCCGAACGGTGATATCCTATCGAACATAAGTAACTTATTGCTTGTTGGAGTAGCTCATCTGCGGGATTTATACCGTTCATTTAGCCATATACGCTCCATCGGCTTCATTCTACGGGATTTATACCGCTCATCTGACCGTATACGCTCGATCGCCTCCATTCTACGGGATTTATCCCGTTCATTTAGCCGCAACTGCTCCACCGGCTTCATTCTGCGGGATTTATACCGTACATCTGGACGTATACGCTCGATCGGCTTCATTCTGCGGGATTTATACCGTACATCTGACCGTATACGCTCGATCGGCTCTATTCTACGGGATTTATACCGTACATCTGACCGTATACGCTCTATCGGCTCCATTCTACGGGATTTATACCGTACATTTGGCTATATGTGCCCCATCGGCTCTATCTGCGGGATTTATACCGTACATTTGACAGTGTCGAGTAAATCAAAGGCAATTTCACTCTTCTTTCGCGCCACACTAGCTCATTCGAGTAAATCAAAGGCACTTTTGCCCTTCTTTCGCGCCAAACTAGCTCATTCGAGCAAATCAAAGGCAATTCTGCCCTTCTTTCGCACCACACTAGCTAATACGTGCGAATCAAAGGCATTTTTGCCCTTCTTTCGCGCGATACTAAACCTTTACAGTAAAACAAGGGCATTTCTGCCCTTGTTTCACCACACCCTATAGCGCCACCGCTGAAACGACGCGTCCTCTTGTAATGTTGTATACCTCGTATGTTCCACATTTCGCACGCTCTTTGCTTCATATACTCAGCATTTCCACGCTCACTCCACATTTCGCACGCTCTTTGCTTCATATGTTCAGCATTTCCACGCTCACTCCACATTTCGTATGCTCTTTGCTTCATATGCTCAGCATTTCCATGCTCACTCCACATCTCGCACGCTCTTTGCCTCATATGCTCAGCATTTCCACGCTCACTCCACATTTCGCACGCTCTCTGCCTCATCTACTCAGCACTTCGCACGCTCACTCAACATTCCATTGTCCTCTACTTCCACGCTGTGCAATGCGCTCACGCAGACTTATCTACCATCCAGCAAATTGCCTAGCCCGCCAAGCACGCTTCCTTCTTCTTTCCGACCGCTGTTGCCGGCAGCGGATAGGATGCGATCGGCCATTCGGCTGAATGGCAGCGACTGTACCCACACCTTGCCGGGTCCGCGCAACGTTGCGAAGAACAGGCCTTCGCCGCCGAACAGCGCGGTTTTGACCCCTTTTACAAACTCAATATTATAATCCACCGAAGACGTCATAGCGACTAGACAGCCAGTGTCCAGCTTAAGCGTCTCTCCCGGTTGAAGTGTGCGTTCCATAACATAACCGCCAGAGTGTACAAATGAAAGTCCGTCACCCTCCAGCTTTTGCATAATAAAACCTTCACCACCAAAAAAGCCGGTACCCAGCTTACGCTGAAATTCAATACCGATTGAAACGCCCTTTGCCGCGCAAAGGAATGAATCCTTTTGACAGATGATTTTTCCACCGTATTGCTGCAGGTCGAGCGGGATGATTTTGCCTGGGTACGGAGCAGCAAAGGTGACACTTTTACGTCCATAAGAACCACTGTGTGTAAAGACAGTCATAAACAAGCTTTCACCTGTCAACAGACGTTTGCCCGCGCCCATCAGCTTCCCCATCAAGCCACTTCCACGCGAGCCTCCGCTGCCGTCGCCAAATATCGTCTCCATTGTTATTTCCTGATCCATCATCATGAAGCTCCCGGCTTCGGCAATTACACTCTCTCCTGGGTCAAGCTGCACCTCTACACACTGTATTTCCTCACCCATAATGGCATAATCAATCTCATGAGCACTCATCCCGCAGTTCCTCCTTATAATTAAAGTCAACATGTGACTTATGAATGAAAATATATACGTGCGTGGCGATTCACGGTTTCGCTAATCCTAACTATCCATGAAAACCGCCTATATTCAGCAAAAAAATCAACCAGAGGTTCTGGCTGACCTTAATCCGGTATCGCTGAAAAATGTTATTTATTCCAGCTTTCTTCAGGTTACTGTACCACATCTCTTGTCAATACTTGATAATATGTTACAATACTTTTTATACTTAAATGTTTATTTAGTACTCCAATTCTAATGATAAAGGTGAAATGAATGAATCCACAATCGGAATATGCAATTCTGCTATACTATAAATTTGTAAAAGTGCCGGATGCAGAACAATTCGCCCAGGAGCATTTGGCTTACTGCAAAGAGCTTGATGTAAAGGGACGAATTCTCATCTCAGATGAAGGCATTAACGGAACACTATCAGGTACGGTTGCCCAAACCGAGCAATATATGAAGGATTTGCGCGCAAACCCTCTGTTTAGCGATATCGTCTTCAAGATCGATGAGGCTGAGGGTCATGCCTTCAAAAAGATCTTCGTTCGTTATAAAAAAGAACTCGTGACGTTCCGGGTCGAGGATGAACTGGACCCTAACGTGATTACCGGAAAGCATCTGGCGCCTAAAGATTTCTATGAAATGATGCAGCGCGACGATGTGGTGATTCTGGATGGTCGTACCGGTTACGAATTCGATCTTGGTCATTTCCGCGGCTCCATCCGCCCCGAAGTAGACAGCTTCAAAGAATTCCCGGACTGGATTCGCGAGAATATGAGCGACCTTAAGGATAAACCAATCCTGACCTACTGTACAGGCGGGATCCGCTGCGAGAAATTAAGCGGGTTTATGATGAAGGAAGGTTTTGGACAGGTGTACCAGCTGGATGGCGGCATTGTGACTTACGGTAAAGACCCTGAGGTACAGGGCCAACTGTTTGATGGAAAATGTTATGTCTTCGATGAGCGGATTTCCGTACAGATTAATCATACCGACGAGGATATCGTTGTCGGACGATGCCATCACTGCGGTCAGCCAGCTGACCAATTTATCAATTGTGCTAACGATGCTTGTCATCTTCAGCATATTTGCTGTGAGGACTGTGAAACACAGCACAGTGGTCATTGCTCGGACGAATGCGAAGCTATCACGAATGCTGTGGGCTAAAGAAAAGGACAAGCTGGCCGCAAATGTTTCTGCACGATTCAATTACGAGCACTAGTGAGTCTTAAGTTAACTAAAAGGTGGCGTACAGGATTTTCACTGTACGCCACCTTTTGTTATGAGCGAAACGTCCGAGCAACGCCCCTAAAGACTACACCCTTTAAATTACGTCATATCCAGCAAAAAAAAGTCAACCAGAAACTCTGGCTGACCTTAAATGTAGTATATCCCCGAATAAGCTGTTTATACCAGCCTTCTTCACATTACCGTACCATCATGCGGTTTACGCAGTGTAGATTGAATCTTTGGCGCCTTCACTAGCTTTGGTTTGCCTAAAGAGGTTGTAAAGGTGATCACATAGCCGGCTACGACTACTGCCATCACTGTATACATCGTTTCTTTAACAGGCATATAAAAGAGTGATAGTGCCAGAACGATTACATCCATCATGATGAATACCGTACCTACTTTGATTCCCTTCCATTCACTAACCAGCAGCGACAAAATATCGTCTCCACCGCTAGCCCCGCCACTCCGCAGGATAATTCCCGCTCCTAAACCTGTCAGTACGCCGGACAATAGAGCTGCTAATGCCAAATTGTCCTGCAAGTTGATGACCAAACCGGAATAACGTTCCATGAGACCATAGAAGATTGTAAAAGCTCCTACAGAAACAAAAGTGTTGCACACGAACGCTTTCCCTTTGAACATCCATGCTATCAAGAGTACTGGAACGTCTAGAAGCAGAGTTGAAATCGAAGGTGAAATTCCTAATACGTATTTGCCAAGCAGCGATAATCCTACGAATCCGCCCTCTGACAAATGATTCTGAAAATTGATGTGATAATAAGTAAATGCAAGCAAAAATGTTCCAAACAAAATGACTGTCAATCGGAGCAGTACATTCACTCCGTAATTGTGGTTCCTCATACAGGTCTCCCCTTATCGTATATGGCGGCTAGACGTCCCACCAACCTCTACGACGGGTAAAACCGGAGGTATTGCTCCTTCGCATATATATACTCCTTCCCCTCGCAGAGGCGGTTCGTCAAGTAACAACGGTTTACGCACCTTCTACAGGGAAGCTAAGTATAAGACAGATCATAACGTTTCCAAATCGTCCTTTGGGGAATCGTCCTTCGGGGACACATGGTATCCTGATCCTTTCTCTAATTTGATAAGTTCTGTTTACATTATACCACGGAGCCACCCTACTCTAAACAGTTTGCCAGAAAAAAGCAGGAATCACTCTGTACTCCGCAGCAAACGGTTGATTGTTTCACGTCTTACACCGATCAATTGTCCTATTTCTTCCTGGGTCAATAACTCTGTTAGCGCTGCGCCATGAGAGTAGTCATTAAACCAGCGGGTTAGCAATTCCATACGTTCTGCAGGTGTACCTACAGTAAGATGATCCAGCCGCGTCTGCATAAACCGTACCTTCTCCTGAAGCAGTCTGGCGATTTCCATCGCTTGACCAGAATCATCCCGCAGTTGTTGATACCATTCTGCTGATGGAACTGCCTCCACCTCGCTCTTCATCATCGCAACTGCCGTTCCATGCGCCTCCTTTGGCGAAATGAGTGAATGATGGGGAACCATCTCACCGGGATACAGGATGTTGAATAACACCATGTTCCCATTCTCATGAAGTCTTGTGACCTTGAACAGCCCGCTTTTTACCTTAAATAAAAAATCACAGCTGTCTCCTTGGCGGAACAAGACTTCCCCCTTATGTAATATCATCTCGCTCGCTCCTTTTCCTTCTGATTATATATATTTTCAATTATATAAAATTAAACCTCATTTATGGAGATAAATCTACCTATGGGCGAGGAGGTGGGTGATTAAAATCCATGCAAAAACTGCTGGGTGCCAGAATGAAAATTCTGGCACCCAGCAGTTCAATTTATTTATAAAGTTACTTTGCTTCAAGCGGTTTCTTCCATAATCCGAGCATCAATCCGGAGATGACCGAACCGATCAGAACAGCTAAGAGGAACAACAGCGCGTGGCTTGAAAGGGCAGCTACAAAGATCCCGCCATGCGGAGCCGGCACGTTGATATTCCAAAGCTGTGTAAGACCTCCAGCAACGGCCGAACCAAGAATACAAGAGGTTAGGACACGAAGCGGATCGGCTGCGGCGAATGGAATGGCCCCTTCCGTAATGAACGACAAGCCCAGCACATAGTTCGTTAAGCCTGATTTACGTTCTTCTTCCGTGAATTTATTCTTAAAGAAAGTAGAAGCCAGTGCTATTGCAAGTGGAGGCACCATCCCCCCCGCCATTACAGCAGCCATCATGAAGCCGTTGGTATTGCCACTGGTAGTGAATACACCGATGGCAAAAGTATAAGCAGCTTTATTGAAAGGTCCACCCATATCTATGGCCATCATGCCACCGAGAACCAGACCCAGAATAACAGCATTAACAGTTCCAAGATCATTAAGCCAATCAATCAGTCCTACATTGATCCAGCTAAAGACCGGATCGAACAGGTAATACATCAATCCACCGGTAATTAGAAGCCCGAATACCGGATATAACAGGATCGGCTTCAGTCCGTCAAGTGTTTTAGGCAGTCCTGCAAATACTTTACGTAATCCGATAATTACATAACCCGCCAAGAAACCAGCAGCCAGCCCGCCGAGGAACCCAGCGTTGGAATTCAAGGCCATGTAACCCCCAACCATACCTGGCATCAGAGCCGGACGATCACCAATGCTAAGCGCTATAAATCCAGCAAGGACTGGAATTAGGAAATGGAAGGCACCATCTCCACCACCAATTGTCTGCAGTAACTGGAACAGCGGATGATCTGCTCCACCTACTTGTTCAATCAGGAAGGAGATTGCTAGCAGAATACCGCCACCGACTACAAACGGGAGCATGTGGGAGATCCCATTCATTAAGTCCTTATATATTTTACTGCCGATACTGCCAGATTTCTCTTTAGACCCTTCGTCATTGCCACCGCGACCTTCATTGTGATAAATCGGCGCTTCCCCATTCATAGCTTTACGAATAAGCTCTTCCGACTTACGGATGCCATCACTTACAGGTCTTTGCAGTACAGGTTTACCGTCAAAACGGGCCATTTCCACCTTTTTATCAGCTGCAACAATTACACCGCTTGCACGCCGAATCTCATCAGGGGTAAGTACGTTTTTGGCCCCTTCTGAACCATTCGTCTCTACACGGATATTAACTCCCATTTCCAGAGCTTTTTTCTTAAGGGCATCTTCAGCCATAAAAGTGTGTGCAATGCCTGTAGGACAAGCAGTTACAGCTACGACAAAAGCTTGGGAATCCGGGTTGCCCACGATTACACGTTCAGGCTCTGACTTCGCGGCAGTTTCAGCAGCTTCGTTCTCTTTCTCCTTAGCTTCACCTTCCGCCTGCTTGGCATCAAACAAAGCTGATACCTCGTCAGGAGTCTGAGTATTCATAAGCTGTTCAATGAACTCGCTATCGATCAGTAGTCTGGACAATGAGGCCAGTGTACGAAGATGCATATTGCCTGCTCCTTCTGGAGCGGCAATCATAAAGAAGATACGTGCTGGCTCATCATCAAGGGATTCAAACTCCACTCCCTTTGCGCTCTTAGCAAATACAACCGTCGCTTCATTTACCGCTTTAGTCTTAGCGTGCGGCATTGCAATGCCGCCGCCAATCCCAGTGCTGGACTGCTCTTCGCGCTTCAGAATCATCTCTTTAAAAAGGATCGGATCATTAATTCGGCCACTTGCAGCAAGACTCGCAATCAATTCATCAATTGCAGCTTCCTTAGTTGTAGCTTTTAGATCCATGATCATCGTTTCTTTTATCATTAAATCCGTTATTCTCATCATGCTCAACTCCCTTAAGTACTTTGAATGCTGTCGGCTTACACTTCTGAGATTTGGATCAGCGGTCTCAGCTGTTCAATGAATTCTCTGTCCGCTAAGTCATCAGAGAATGCGGTTGCACTACCCGAGGCAACGCCTGCACGGAACGCCTCCAACAAGTCTCCTGTCAAAGACAGTGTCCCTACAAAACCAGCGATCATGGAATCTCCTGCACCTACAGAATTTTTCACTTTACCTGATGGTGCGTTGGCGTGGTATACCCCTTGCTCCGTAATGAACAAAGCCCCTTCACCCGCCATGGAAACCAGTACATGTTTCGCTCCTGCATCCAGCAGCTTGCGTCCATAAGTAATAATCTCTTCCCTCGTATCTATGGTTACGCCGAACAGCTCTGCGAGCTCATGATGGTTCGGTTTAACCAGCAATGGCTGATACGCCAGTGCTTTTTGAAGTGCAGCACCAGTAGTGTCAATGACGAATTCCGCTCCGCTCTGTTTGCACACAGCTATAAGCTTGTCATAGAAATCTGCACCCAGTGATGGGGGAACGCTTCCCGACAAAATCACTACATCCTCCGCGTTCAGGGCAGCCAGCTTTTGCAATAGTGTATTGGCTTCAGGATCATGAATGACGGGTCCAACACCGTTAATCTCCGTTTCCTCTCCATGCTTGAGCTTGATATTAATCCGCGTATCATCAGAAACAAACACGAAATCGCTTGAAATTGACTCTTCGTGTAACCAATCCTCAATATATCGGCCGGTGAAGCCTCCAAGGAATCCCATAGCCTTATTCTGAACCCCAAGCTGATTAAGCACTCGGGATACGTTAATTCCCTTCCCTCCCGGAAGCTTCAAATCACGTTTCATCCGGTTCAAGTCACCCAGTCTCAAATCTTCCACTTCCACGATATAATCAATGGAAGGATTAAGCGTTACAGTATAGATCATGATTATCCCTCAATTATGTTGGTTTTCTAAGCCATAGATTACCGATCACAAGTACGGCATCTGTAATTTCTCCAAACGATCACACGGTAATTCATAATTGCTTATCCTATATAAAATTTATACCAGCGTGAAATCCACACCCAATTGCGTGATCTCACGGATGAATTTGTCAGACGCTCCTGAATCTATAATGCAATGATCCATTTCCGTCACATCTGCAACCTTGCTAAAGGATATCTGCCCCAGCTTACTGTGATCTGCCAGTAGAATAACTTGCTTGGCGACTGCGATCATTTTGCGTTTTGTAGCTGCCTCTAACATGTTCGGAGTTGTGATGCCTTCCCGCAAATCCAGTCCATTAGTGGCAAGAAAAGTTTTATCTACTCTCACCATATCTAATGAACGTTCTGTCATCGGTCCAACAAAAGCCATCGTATCCGGGCGAAGCATACCGCCTGTAATTGAGACTTCGATATTGCGGCAATCCCGCAGCTCATTCAGCGCCATAATCGAGTTCGTAATGACTTTGATATTCGAAAAGTTCTTCAGCTCTCTGGCAATCTGCAGTGTTGTTGTTCCTGCATCAAGCAGTATTGCGTCCCCCTCCTGAATCATCTCCACGGCCTTACGGGCAATCCGTTGCTTCTCATCCAATAAATGGTCTTCCTTATCAGGATAAGCCGCTTCAAAATTGACGCTCTGCAGGGAAACCGCTCCGCCATGAGTACGCTTTAATAGCTTGGCTTCTTCCAGCTCCTTCAGATCACGGCGCACAGTAGACTCAGATACGCCCATTTCCTGACTTAGCTCCTGTACAGAAGCTCTGGAGTTCTTTTCCACAAAAAGCACGATTTTTTGTTTTCTCTCTTCCTCAAACATCATCGTGGCTCGCTCCTTTATGTGACAGCGCGACCTGTGCAATTCCTTGCGCTCATCTATGAATTTTCTTGACCGTTAATTGATTATATGTGACCGTTATTGATCGTTTGTGCTCGTTTATGATTTTAACAGCGTTTTCATCCTGTGTAAAGTGCTAAAAAGAGACAGTGCAAAATTACATCCGAATTGCCTATCTCATATGCGGCATTTATAACATATTAATAATACATACCGGGAAAAGCGGGTGATCAGAAATGGCCAATGGAAGAAACAGCGGGAGAAATAAAGGCAACAGCAATGCTAATAAGAATGGGACCACCAATAACAATAATCCAGTGGAATCCGCAGAACTTAGCGCTGAGGATTATGAGATCATCGCAGCTGGACTTGTAGCCTTAGGTGAGATTTTTTCCTTTTTATCTCTTGTTAAAGCAAGACAAGTTACCAAAGAAACCGGAGGCGAAGATGTAGTTCCTGAAATCTTCACTTTATCCACTAGAAAATCTCATAGACGAAAGTCAAGATAATCTGTGAAAAAGAAGAGAAATAGTTATATCCCCTTGTTAAATTGCGAACTTTTTACTTGGCGTAACCTTTGTAACTAGAACCTCTATATGGGTATGCCAAGAACTACCTAAAAGGAATTGCCCGCTTTTGAATCAATACTTGTAAATTAGGGTTATTAAACTACATAGACATAAATTTGAATTTTGGGGGATGTTTTTATTGCCACAACAGAAGTATTTTCGGACAAGCCTTGCTATTATCGCCTTTTTACTGATTTTGTACTTAGGCTCCAAAGTAATGTTTCTCTTCGCCCCACTGGGTGCCATTTTCAAATTATTACTTGTTCCCATGATGTTATCAGGGTTCATGTACTACCTGCTGCGTCCGTTAGTAAGAATCCTTGAGAAAAGAAAATTAAACCGGGCGTTCTCCATCCTGCTCATTTATTTTCTGATTGCCGGCTTGTTCGTTCTCTTCTGGATTCTAGTCTGGCCGACACTTCAAGAACAAATTCAGAACTTTATTGATAACACTCCTTACCTCGTACAAGGTTTGCAGGATCAGTTCAATGCATTGAGGGAGAATCCGACACTTTCGCGTTTTTTCAAAGGGGACTCTGACGTCGCGGCCCGTTTATCAGAATTTCTTAGCGATACTATTACCTGGGTTACCAATTCCATGTCCAATTTGATTGGCGTTGTTTCCAGCATTGTAGTGTTAATCGCAACTTTGCCCATCATTCTGTACTACATGCTAAAAGATGACTATAAGCTATCGCCTAAACTTCAAGGCTTAATTCCGAGAAAATATCGTAAGGAAGGGCAAGAGATGTTTGGAGATATCGACAGCGCCTTAAGCAGCTTCATCGTCACACGCGTGGTGCTAAATGTCGTACTCGGTATTATGTTATATATAGGGTTCCTTATCATCGGACTGCCTTACTCCCTGTTGCTCGCCGTAATTTCAGTGCCCCTTAACTTCATTCCATATGTGGGATCATTCTTAGCAGCGATTCCGGTAATTATAGTGGGTTTCATTGAATCACCGACGATGGCCATATGGTCCCTGGTTGTAATCTTCATTGCCCAGCAGATCCAGGATAATGTACTCTCACCGATTATTTACGGAAAATCATTGGATGTTCATCCACTGACTACGGTCATCCTTGTCCTTATAGGTGGAGACTTCTACGGTATTATCGGAGTTCTTATTGCGCTCCCTGTTTATATGATTATAAAAATTGTTTTCCTGCGCGTGTATGAGATTATTATTGCAGACCGGATAGATGAAACTGAGCCTATCAAAAAAGAGGAGCTATAACGGTTGTAATCTACTTCGTGAACGGGCGGAGCTTATCTATAAAATAAAAAAGGGTACGTCTCCAATCACTCGGAGTCGTACCCTTTTTTATTCTTTACAGGTGCCTGAAATCACCCTCGTAAAGAACGAACTACAAAGATGTGATTGCCCTTCATCAGGTTTTGGCCGTTCTGAAGAGTAACTGAACCTTTCGTATGTGAGGTAATAATCGTATTAAAGGCAATAAGCTGATCTTCTTTCCAGACACTAACCGCCGATTTAAAATACACTGCATTGTCAAATTGCTGCCGATCCCTCATCACATAACCCACGGAATGGAGAACTGGAGGCAGCGCTCTTTCTTTTGGAGCCAGAGCCTTAATAACAACAATATCCCGAAACGGCACAGCAATTTCCTGATGGCCAATCACCGCCACCGATGCGGAAAGGTCCCATTTGCGCAGGATTCCCTTCATAATGGTATAAGGTTTCTCTCCGCAGTACATTATAACGGGTTTACCTACCCAATGCTTCATAGCTACCTCCCCTTCGCATCACTCCATAAATTATAAGTCCGGAATGAACCAATCTATTCCTGCCATTCCCTGCGACTCTAAAAATTGATTGGTCTTTGAGAACGGACAACTGCCAAAAAATCCACGATGCGATGAAAGTGGGCTTGGATGAGGCGATTGCAGCACCTTATGCCGGCTTTGGTCGATGAAGGCGCCTTTTTTCTGCGCATGACTTCCCCATAATATAAACACCATGGGCGTAGATCTTTCATTTAGCTTTTGCATAATAGTGTCTGTGAATGTCTCCCAGCCCAGACCTTTATGCGAACCAGCCTCACCCTCACGTACCGTCAGCACGGTGTTCAGCAACAACACTCCCTGCTCTGCTAAGTGCAGTAAAGAGCCGTGGTTCGGAACAGGCACACCGACGTCCTCTTTCAGCTCTGCATAAATATTGCGCAGTGACGGAGGGATACGTACCCCCGGATTGACAGAGAAGCTTAGTCCGTGCGCTTGTCCGGGACCATGATAAGGATCTTGACCTAAAATAACTACACGGGTCTCCTTATAAGGCGTTAATTTCAATGCTGTGAACAATAATTCTTTTGGCGGATAAACGGTATGTTCCTTATATTCTTGTGTTAGTGCGTCCATTAATTTTAGAAAATAGGGCTTTTGCATTTCATCCTGCAATACCTCATCCCAATCGTTGCCAAACATCCCCAAACTCCTCCTTTAACCGAAACCATAGCGATATAGCTTTTTTATTTCCGACCATAATCCGCTTTGATCTCGCCCCACTCTTTGGTCTGCCACTTGAGCACCTTATTGTCATATGTATTGGTTTGCAACCAACGCTCTGCCCGATCAATAAGCACCCAAATTTCCTCTGTTGAAGAATCGCGCGGCAAGGTTGTTGCCACCTTCTTCTGCTTCACCCACTTCATTGCATTTACTGAATCACTGTAGACCGTTTTATCGCTTCCCTCTTTCTTCAACAACGCCAAGGCATGAACAATCGCTAAAAATTCGCCTAAATTATTAGTGCCCTTTTTGATCGGACCACAGGAGAAAATGATATCTCCCGTTTGTGTATCTACACCCTTATATTCAACAGGCCCCGGATTACCACGAGTCCCCACATCTACTGAAATACTGTTGTAATCAATCTCCTCAGAGGTCTCTACTGTAGCACTGCGTTTAAAAGAACTAGTCCCCTTAGACTTTGCTGCTCCAGCTGCTCCAGCTGCTCCAGCTGCCCCTGTTCCCCAATTCCCCTTCCAGCCCGCTTTATATGCCGCATCAGCTGCTGCTTTAGATTCATAGGATTTATATTTTGCACCGGTATAATGATCTGTCTGTGCCTGGCATTCTGCCCAAGTGCTATAGACTCCCGGTTGTTTACCTTCCCAGACTACATAATATTTCTGTTTGGCCATGGATAATGCTCCTTTTCTACTGCCTGTACTTATTGTAATCCATATTGCTCGTGAATTCATCGGATAAATCACATTTTTCAGGTCATACTATACGCCAGAGATGTCCAGGCCTATATTACCATTTGTAGATTGATTGGTAAATTACTAACTAATCACTCTATAGTAAGCTCGAAGGATATCAGTACAATTACTTAGGGAGGTTATACAGATGAGAAAGATAGCAAGTGTTGCTGCGGTATTTGCTTTTGTGTTAATGGTCGGATGTGGAAATGCAACAAACAATGCCAATAATGCTACTGCAACAAGCACTCCTGAGAACACGAATAATGCGGGAACCACTAATAATACAGGCACGGCTAATAATCAAAATAACACCACAGATGCTGTAACCTCAGCTTCCGTAGTAGATAATGAAGAAGCCTTCAAACGCGCCATCAGTCCAGAAGGAACCTGGATTGCTGCTACACTTAAAGACTTAACCTTCACCGAAGATCTCGTGGTGGATGGAGAATTCATGAATAAAGAGGAACCCGCCAGAAAAATTGCTCTATACACACAAGATGCGGATCACAACATCACCAACTCCTTTAAACTGACTGCTCCAAAATTGACCATCAAGAGTAAAAACGCCCGCATCCAAGGCGGCACCTTTATTGGAGATGTATACGTAGAAGCGGATGGATTTACCCTGGTGAACGCAACCGTTGAAGGCAATGTCTACTTCGCAAACGATCAATATAAATCCACCTTTAATTCATCCGATCAAGGAAAAGTAACTGGTGTTACAGAAGTGAAAAAATAAGCTTCAACCCCAAAAAGGTGATCTCAAGTCGTTAAGACTTGAGACCACCTTTTTTATATACACCCTTATTCTTGATAAAAACCATCTTTGAAAAAGTTGTACCATCCCTCGACGGTTTCGATTGGGAAACCCTCTAACTTCTTCATAACTTCCCTTGCAAATTCTAAAGAAGCTGTGCCATTAGCTGTAATAATATATTCACTCGAAACTGCCTGTTTTTCAATATAATTTGCTTCTCCTTTATAATTAGGAGCATTTTGTTTTAAATAATCCAATGAATTTCCGGTATGCGGTATGTTGTCTAAATAGCCATGTTCAGCCAAAAAAGTTGTAGCATCACATATAGCGGCTATAGGTACACTCTCCTGCAGACATTTTTCAATCACTGGAGTAATAGCTGAATTATCTTTCCAGCCTGTGCCCCCGATTAAAATCAACATTTCATACTGAGCAGGTAAACTGTCTAAAGTATAGTCAGGTACAACAGTAAATCCACCCATAGATTTGACATTGTCGCTAGTTAGAGCAACTGTTCTTACTTTATATTCACTTTCCTGCTTATTTAGTTCGGCACTAATATATCCGCTTTCCCAATCAGCGTAGCCATTGGATAGAAACATCAAAACTTCTTTTTTCATATATTAGCACTCCCTTTAAGTTCTAACGCCACTTCCGCCACTTCTCGCCCATTTACCAGCAGCACAATCCGGTGCTCTCCTGGATAATGACGCCGAGTTGTTAAATCAGCCCAACGATGTGTCCGTTTACCTGACAGAATTGTACCTCCAGGTACGGTCTTATCCGATAACAAAAAAGATTTACGGGAGGTTCGACCTGCCGCTTTCACGAAATAGATTCCGTATTCAATCCGAATCCGTGCTGGAGCTCCCTCACGAACTTGAAGCTTATACTGTAATTCAGAGCTTTCGCCAATGGTCAGGATTGAAGGTTCCAATAGAATGAAGGCACTCGTTATAAGTGGAGCAGCTTCGTCCGTCTGCTCTGCGTATCCGAATAAAGCCATAATCTCTGGCTCAGCTTTACGAATCAAAGAACGGCAGCCGTGCCGCACAATCCAGTCTGTATCGGGATGTGTTCCCTTCCAGCGCCGAGCGGTATCGAGCACCACTTCCGGATGATCCTTTGCAATATCATTCAAATGATTAGCGACACTTTTACGTACATACAGGGATGTATCCGCCTTAAGCTGCTCAAGTACAGGTAATACCGGAGCTGGGTCAAGCTTGAACATGGGGAGCGCCTGTCCCCAAGGCAGACGAGGCCGACAGCCCTCACTAGCCAGCCTACGTACATGCTCATCAGGGTGCTTCGCCCATACCAGCATTTGAGCCATCATCCGCTCTGGTTCCCGTAAGAGAAACGGCCTAACTGCAAATTCAGCCGATGATTTCGCTGTGAATCTTTCCAGCGCCTGCATAGACAATTCCCAATGATCGTCTCCCCGACCATATACCTCAACAAAATCCGGAAAAATCAAATAAGGAAATCCTACACAATCGTCAGCAATGGCGAATAGGATAGCCAGCGCTTCCTCATAAGGAAGCTTTAAGTGGTTGCCCAACGTCTCGGTGATCCGCCGCATTCTTGCCTTCAGCTCAAGCGTTTCCCACGGTTCAGTCATGGCTGAGCTTACAAATGCCTCAGTCTCGAAGACATTATGTACGCCACGAATCTTTTCGCCGAACTCACGCAGAAATTGTTCATTGTACATTGCTTTTAAAGGTTCAGCCATTCGATAATCCCTCATTTTCTTCTTTAAATCAGCAGACTTGATTCTGTCAGGAAATCGTAGCACACCCAATTTGACAACAGTATGTCAACTTTGGCAGCTAAGAATTAATAAGTACCTTTACCTCTTCAATCCCTTGTTGGGCTCGACTGTTTAACGCGCGCTTATCTTTAAGGTTATGTTCTTTAAGTTCGTGTCCAGGATCAATGACCAGCGGCTGTGAGATTACATCCTCGAGAATTTGCACAGCAACCTTACAGCCTTGAAATAACAGTTCTTTTGTGATCACTTGGTTATGAGAACAAATGATTTCAAGCATTTTTTCCGCATAAATCAGTCTAACCAAACTATCGGCGCTCATAATATTCCGCGAAGCAAAAGAAGCCACTTTTTCCACAATCCAGCTATCCTGATAATTCCGCGAGATGGATTCCAGTATCGTAATCGCATCCCAGTCCCGTATCGACAACTGCTTGACATGCTCCATAGCCCATTCCTGCAGCCATTCCAGCTCCACTTCTCTTGGAATTTCAAAACTCTTGTACTCCTTAAGTACTCCTGCTTTATGCATATTTAAAAAATGACCCAAAAACTGAATGTACAGCTCCTTGGCTCTTTGTGTCGGTTCTGTCATCTGGCAATCATCCTTTCATTATCCAAATCATATCCATTCCCCGGTTTCTTTTCAAATTAAAAATAAAAAAGGACAGGTAGCGAAATCATCGCAATACCTGCCCTTTAATAACTTTGGGTTATGGTAAATAGTTTGCTTCAACCGGAGGGGTTTTCTCCACTATTTTCAGTTCTAGTCCTCCGAATCTCTTCGCCAGCTTGTTATATACCAGCGCTACCAGCATACCCACCAAACCATAAATGAGTATCAAAATAACCGGCATAATCAAATAAGGGATACCCATAACAACAATAAACGTCTCTTTAATGATAAGCCCGACCACCACCATCCCTAAACCTACTATAAACAATAGCAATGTAGGAATGATCATAAAATAGATAGTTGTTTTAAAAAAACTCTTTTTGTTAATTTCCAGCACTTCATAGTCTTTCATTATGTAATCCCCTTAATTTATTTAGAGTGGTAAAATTACCCCTTCGTTTCATTAAAGACGATCTTAAATACAATTTCAACCAAATTTCTCATATTTTCGACTTTTACCAAAGAATTCTTCCTAAAACTCAACGATAAATCATGGTAAAATAACTCCTATGGTTTAATATATCATCATGTACAAGATGTCACCGGAGGGAATAACATGCCACAAACATTAGTGAAAAATATTGATTTTTTTATAGCTGCCTTATCCCAAACCTATATTTCTGCGCTACAGCTTGATCCTGATGGAATGTATTCAGAGGTTGCTTCAGGAATTGTTGAACTGTTCTCTGACGAACAAGTACGGCTGAGAAGATATGACGGATCAGTATCCCATTATGCAAGAGACAACACCAAATTTCAGCGATGACAAAAGGACGTGAACTGGAAAAAGGTCATTGTGAATGATCCTCTTCCAGCTCACGTCCTTATTCACTCTACACACAACTAATCTAGCACAATCCATTCGCCTTCAGCATCCGCTGACTTCATTTCTGCTTCCACGATTCTTAAAGACTCCGCTGTACTCTCTGGCGTACAAATAATGATAGGCTTATCCTGGATAATAACATCCAGAAAATATACAAGCTCTCTATAGTAGCCAACATCCGGTGAAAGTTCCGCTAAATAGCCTGCCCCGTCATTCGGATTGACCTTGACCTCGCTGCCATCAAACACTATATTTCCACGTTCAAAATTAACCCGGTACCCCATGTAAAAACCAAAATCACCTTCCAGCGTCCAATCCACCTGAGCATTAATTACTTTTGCATCCTTATAAAAATAGTGAGTCGATGCGATATCATATCCGCTACCCGGAAGGACATTACGTCCTAAGGATGATACTTTATCCGGTCTGCCGAACAGATAGTTAATCATATCCGTATCGTGAATATGCATATCCATAATGCCTCCACCGCTTAGTGTCTCATCAAGAAACCAATCCTTAGGAGCACCAGATCCCCTGTAAAAATACCCTTCCGTGACCTGACCGAACTGCCCGCTCTCTATCACTTCTTTTAAATATTCATACCCCGGCCAAAAACGGAGACAATGTCCGATCATCAGTTTTTTCCCACTGCGGGCTGCCGTTTCCACCATCTCCAGCGCTTGTACGGAAGTTCTGGCCATCGGTTTCTCACAAAAAACATGATATCCACGCTCCAGCAGCGAACAAGTCATTTCCGCATGCAGATAAGTAGGAACCGCAATGTCGATCATATCCAGTTCCTCACTGGCTATCATTTTCTCCAGATCATCGTATAGATTGTAAGCTGACAAATCATAGACTTCCTGGGCAGTGCTCATATTCCCGGCTGCTTTTCCATCCTTTAATTCCTCAATTCGCAAATCACAGATGGCTTTAAGGGCAATGGGCTGCCCCTCTTTCGTTAAGCGCACATAATTATCAAAATGCATCCGGCCCATAAATCCAAAGCCGATCAAGCCTATTTTCAACATCGTGAAGTCTCCTTTACTAAAAGTATGGTACTTAACGTATCCGTATCCAGGCCCCTTCCTGATCAGCCGATTGGATTTCAGCCTCAATGATTTCTATGGACTGGGCAGCACTTTCGGGCATACATAGGGTCACTGGCTCATCGTTCTGGATGATTTTCAAGAAATATACCAACTCTCTGTAATATCCGGTATGCGAAGAAAGCTTCGCAATGAACCCCGGTTGACGATTAGGATTCACCTTAACTTTCGCGCCATCGAAGACTACATTTCCCCGTTCAAAATTAATCCGATAGCCCATGTAAAAACCAAAGTCGCCTTCCAGTGTCCAGTCCGCTTGGGCATTGACCACTTTTCCATCCTGATAAAAATAATGAGTGGAGACGATATCATAGCCACTTCCCGGTAAAACCTTCCGCCCAAGCGTTGATACTTTATCCGGTTTCCCAAACAAGTGATGGATGATGTCCGTATCGTGTACATGCATATCCAGCATACAGCCGCCACTTAGCTCATCATTGACCAACCACCCTTTAGGAGCACCGGAACCCCGGTAAAAATAAGCCTCTGTCACTTCACCGAACTCACCGCTAGCTATAACTCCCTTCAAATATTCATATCCCGGCCAGAAGCGAAGACAATGACCAATCAGCAATTTTTTTCCGCTGCTTTGCGCCGCCGCTACCATCTTCCAAGCTTCTGCGGAATGTCTCGCCATCGGCTTTTCACAGAACACATGATACCCTCGTTCCAGCAGCGAACAAGTCATTTCAGCATGCAAGTACGTAGGTACTGCAAGGCTAATAGCATCTAGTTCTTCTTTTTCGAGCATATGCTCCAAATTATCATAAAGGCTGTAAGGGGATAAATCATATACCTCGTGGGCTGTGTTCATATTCCCCGCGGATTTAGTATGTTTAAGGACTTTAATCTGCGGGTCACAAATGGCAACCAGAGAAATCGGATGGCCGTCTTCCTGCAATTGAACATACTGATCAAAGTTCATTCGGCCCATAAATCCAAAACCCACCAGCCCCACTCTGAGCACAGCCTTCACCTCTCTTAAACTTAGTAACTAGTGCGTCCTAAAATAGCATCCATCGCTGCAGAAGTATTAAAAATGATTTGCTCCGAATAATGCGTATATGGCGGTATCATTTCTCCAGTAACATAATTGCTGTAGCCGATCTCTTGCAGTGCTTCCATAACAGCAGGATAATCCACATCCCCAGCAAGTAGATCAACAAATCCATGAAGTCCTCCGGCTGCCCGGCGGTAATCTTTGAAATGCACCTTCTTGATTCTATGGCCTAGAATCCGTATCCACTGCTCTGGATAACCAGAATGAACGATATTCCCTACATCCAGATAGGAACCTACGTAATTGGAGCCTACAGCATCTATAAAAGAACGTAATTCGAGCGGAGACAGCAGGAATTTATTCCACACATTTTCAATCCCAATAGAAACACCCGCCATTTTTGCATCTTGAGCTAGATCACTGATCGCCTTCAAGGCTCGATCATAAGCTTTTTCATAATCGACTATTTCACAGCCCTCAATAAAATCCACACCAACCGCACCAGGAATGACAAGAATCGTATCTACGCCAAGTGTTGCTGCCAGCTCCAATTGTTTTTTACATACATCGATAGCCTTCGTCCGGTTCGCCGCGGATTCACTTGTCATGGCATATGACCAATATAGTCCTGTCGCCAGTCCTGCAATTTCTAATCCCATCTCCTGAATGGAATTTTTGATCTTAATAGCTTCTTTCTCAGTGGTTTGCAGGCCAAGTTCACCCGATTCATTCAAAGATAACTCAATTCCGTCGAAACCTGCCGCTTTAGCCAGACGTGCACATTCTTCGATCTCCGTACCTTCGCGAAACGACCAAATGTTTATTCCCTTTTTCATCTGAATCCTCCTCAAATTTGTTATTTTCCGTTTTTTAATATTTTTCCCTAAATGCGCTTATATCCTTGATTTATTTATATTATAATAGATTGTAAGTTAGATTTATTTAGGTGAACAAGAGATTTGTTGAACGATTCCGGTCTATTTAATAAATCATTTTATACTGTATGGGAGGTTTATTCGTGGCTGAAAAAGAACCCCGTTATCCCCTGAGAAAACAGGTCCCTTCCCGGGAGTGGTCACCTGGCATTCACTACGCACAATTCCAAACTCTCTCACCTTGCCTCTTTCCAAGAAGAAGATTGTATGATTTCGAGCTGCTATACGTTCGCCAGGGGAAATTATCAACAAAGATGGATACGGAGGAATATATCCTGAATTCAGGACAACTGATATTTCTTTCTTCCGGGGTATATCATCAAAATGCGATTGTCTCAGATTCGGAAACCAAACTCATTGGGATCCATTTTGATTTTTTTGGGGAATCGATTATTACAAGCGATGAAGACATGCTGGTCAATGAGGAGGAGGTTATGGACGAGAAGTTTGCCTTGGAAGCTGTGACCGCTCCTTTTATGCCATTGTCACAGGAGCCCATTTATACCCCGCCACCCGAATGTATCCATGCGATGGAACAGCTCGTGCATGAATTTACGATGCGGCCTGCCGGTTATGAATGGGTCTGTCGGGGGTTACTGCTCGGCGTTCTAACCTCGCTGCTCCGAACACAAAGCTCCCGGAATGCAGCTAAATCTTCCGTTCATACCGGGCGGATCAGAGCTTTAATCGATGAGATGGATTCAAAGCTAGCAGACCGCTGGAGCAATAAATCCATGGCTGGTGCCATGAATATGCATGAAGACCATTTCTCCAAGTTATTTCGTGAGGTAGCTGGCATGCCTCCTGGTGAATATCTCCGTTCCATCCGGCATCGAGAAGCACGCAAGCTGCTGCGTGAAACGGATTGGCCGATTGAACAGGTCGGGGATAAGGTTGGTTATCCTGATATCCATTATTTCAGCAGGGTATTTACCGCAAATGAGGGGATTTCTCCGCGGGCTTATCGCAAAATGTCCCGGATACTCTAGAAACGGAAAACTCAAGATATCTCAATCCAAGTAAGAAAAACTCCCAAAAACATTGAGGGTGATGGGTCATCTGCTTTGTGTGATACCTGTGGGGGCCGATAAACAATATACATTGTACGGTGAGATGTGCAATATGCGGGGCGGCGAACGTTCGTGTTTTCTGCGTTAATGCAGTATGCGGGGACGGCTCTAAAACTAATTAGGGAAAAACTCCCTGAAAACAGCCAATATTCGCTCTAAATGAACGAAATCAGGGAATTCCTCCCTAATAATAAGAGGAATAACTATAATTGCTAACGAATCAGCTAAACTTTGGGGAGGTTTTCCCTGATTATTAGTCTGATGACCAGTTATCCCGGAATTTCAGGGAGAAATTCCCCAATCACTCTATCGAAGCAGTACAATTCAGGAAAGTTGGAGATAACAGCAGCCGGAAGTCTAATTATTCGCCGTAGTTACGGCTGACTCTTAATGTGTGATCTTAAATTGAAACCACACACTTTCCATCCCACCCAACTCTATTTCTTGGATCACGGCGTTATCCATCAGGATCGTCGTCTTTTGGATCTCGGAAGTGTTATTTACGGCACAATATCGACCCGTCTCAGGATACGCGTGACATTCAACATTCGGATTCACTGAGAACCATGAATACAATTGCTCCTCTTGATGTGCGGCCCAAAAGATCGCTCGGCTGAGTAGTCTGGTATTCTGAATACTATAGGGAAGCCCCGCGATATAAACGCCCCGCCCCTGACCAAATGAGTTCACGGCAAGATTGCAGCTGCCTTGGTGCACGTCCAATATTTCTGCTCCGGCCTCCGCTTGATAAATCATGGTCATCCCTTCACCATAATTAATCTCACCTTCCAGATCTTCCGTTATGAAATGACCCTGCACAGACGTTACCTTGGGCTTATTGATGCTTGCTGTAAATCCAATTTCCTTCTGAACACCTAGAATATCCGCTAGTTGAAAAAGAACCCCTTGATGTTCATAAGCTGATGGATCACCAATCCCAATAAAACCGCCCCCGTGCTCCACCCACTCACGAAGTGTTGCCACAACTTGCGGATCGCTCCATTGATCTCCACCGCTCCAAGAGGTGTGTACATCACCCGCGTTAATAATCACACCGATACTAGGATCAATCCCACTTAACCTGATGTCATCAAAGCTTATAAACTCAATGTCGAACGGCAAGCCCGCCAATGACTCTAATGCCCCTATGTAGGAGTAACATCTTTGATTCCATAATGAATGAGCCACTTGATGTGTCTGCCAGCTTCGAAGGGAGCCCCAAGTATTCAGAACCGCCACTTTAAAAGGAGCTTTAAAAGGCTGTGTCCCTTCTGCATTGGCATGAATCCCTTTGAACTGCGTCGCAATTTCTGTCACATGATCTATAAAATCCGGAAATTGATGCGCTAGACTTAAATATCCGCCATACCCCATCCTGCCAACTGGTTTACGCATGAGCGCACGCCGGCATTTGATCCAGATCGGCATGGACTCTCCGACAGGGTCTCCCCCTTCAAAAAAGACATCAGGAAAGAAATAAGGATAGAAACGTGCCTCGGTATCCTTAATAGGTATATCCGCAATCATACGGGTTGTAACGCCATCTCCTGCTGCCCCTACCACTGCGTCGAGCCCGATCTCCGGAAAATATTTGCCATAAGGCTCTGTACCAGCCCAGTGATCCCCAAAAAACATAATCGCTTTCTTCCCGAAATCATGCACCATTTCTACACATTGTTTAGCATAACCTGCGATGAATTTCTGATTGAAGTCCATCCAGTCCAGATATCTTTGGGTCGGGTTCTTAAATGGTGTGTTATATCGCCCCTCATCCACAAAATCTTCTGCAGTCAATCGGTACCCATAAGCTTGTTCGAATTGCTCTAACGCAAGTGGACTTACACAACTCAGATAGCCAAACCAATTCACCTGTTTCTCCTTACCTTCCTTGTTAAAAATCAAATCAAAATTATAAAAGAAGGTCGTAAAACGTACGATATCAGTCTTGGGATGTTCCTTCAGCCAATCCTCCAGCACCTTCAAAACATGCTCTTGAGCCTCGGGATAACGAATATCCAACGGTAAACGATGCTCCTCATCCCAATCATTCGTGATGTGGTTGTACATGGAGACCGGCTCCCATTTCTGGTAGGCCAAGAAACTGACCGTATACTTGTGAAATTGTACCGCCTGTTCAAGTGTGACAATTCCCTCTGCGTAACTCCAACATTCAGAAGGTAATACTTCTCCTGTAGTCCGGTTTACAACCTGCCAATATTTTTTTATATCCACATCTGTGTTAGGAATAAATTGCTCGGCAAAATAATCAGCCATAATATCGATGGTCTTCACCTTTGAAGTTACTATTACTGGAGCAGACATCAGATAAATCTGCTGTCTATATTGCGGATGCTGCTTCGCCCACTCATTGTCCTCACGGACAAGACAAAGCGTTGAATAAATTTGCAGACCCATATCGAGAATGTCCTGCGATAGATTCGTGCCATCACTGTCACGTACGGCATCTACACCCCATCTTTCGACGAGATCGGCTATGACCTCTTCCATCCCTGTTTCACCAGGCAGTGTAAATCTTCCTTTGTCCACGTAACTTCCCTCCATATCTTTGTTGTTCAGCCCTTAATTCCGCCTGCGCTTATTCCTTGGAGCAATTGCTTTTGTCCTATCACATATAAAAGAATCGTTGGAATCAGCACTAGGATCAGCGCGGCAAAAAGTGCACTCCAATCAGTAGCATAACGTTGAACCTCAAAAAGATTGGCTAAACCTACTGGCAATGTTTTTTTGCTATCACTTTGAATTAAGACCAATGCCAGCGGATACTCATTCCAAAAGCCCATCGCTGCCAGCATACAGACCGTCACAATGCCCGGTTTAGCAAGCGGCGCAACAATTCTGACGAGCACTCCCGAGTTGCCACAACCGTCAATCTTAGCGGCCTCTTCATAATCTCTAGGGACGGACTTCAGAAATCCACTTAATACAAAGATGGCAAAGGGAAACTGCAGAACAGCATAGATTAAACTGAGCATCCCGCGATTGTCTAACATCCCGAACGAATTCACCTGCAGAAATAAAGGAACCATAATGTAGGAGGCTTGCAGAAAAATACAGGCCATATAAAGGTTAAGGATTAGTTTAGAGCCCCAAAACTTAAATCTCGTTAAGACATAAGCCATAGGAACCACAAAAATAACTAAAATCGCCGTGGATAACACCACAAGAAAGATAGAGTTCAGGAAATAACTCCCCATCTTGGATTTCTGAAAAGCACGTACATAGTTATCGAAGTGTAGGGCTTGTGGAAAGGAGAAGGGGTCGGTCAGAAATTCCGTATTGCTTTTAAATGAGGCTAAGAGATTCCATATAAACGGATATAACAAAACAATGGTGGCTACAATCAGAAACAGCCGCGTGATCCAGTTAGCAATATTCATTTTTAGAAGACTCTGTTGATTGCTTGTCATCCTTCTCCCCTACCCTTCTGCTCGATTTGTAAGTAGTCTGGACAGAAAAGAAAGCACAAAGGCGAACACCAGCGTAAATATAGCTATAGCCATGGCATATCCAAAGTTCGCATTCTGGAAGGCCTGCGTGTACATGTAGTGGAGTAAAACAGTAGTTCCACCTGCCGGACCACCACCAGTCATTACAGTTACAACTATAAAACTTAAATTGATCGTACCAGCCAGAGACAACACAAACGTAATGCCAATAATATCTTTTAGCAGAGGGATCGTAATACTGGTAAGCTTCCGGAAATATCCCGCACCATCAATAGTCGCCGATTCAAACACATCCGCAGAAATCCCATCAATCGCAGCGATATACATGACCATATAATAACCAACCGCTTGCCAAATCAGTGTAACGGCTACACACCACAATGCTGTTCGGCTATCTCCAAGCCAGGGTCTGCTCAGTTGATCTAATCCGATGCTCCCCAGAATATTATTCAAAATGCCCATGTTGGGATGAAACACAAAGGACCAGATAATTCCGACTACCGTCAAAGAGATGATACTAGGAAAGAAAAATACGGTTCGATAAAATCCTCTTTCCTTCAGCTTCGTCTGCGTTAATAGAAAAGCAAGCACCAGCCCAAAAATCAATGTAATTACTGGCACGACCAGCATCAGTTTAAATGTATTGCTCAGAGCTTTGAGGAACATCTCATCCTGAAACATATATTTATAGTTATCCAAAAAGATAAACTTGTTCTCATCACTCATCCCGGTAGCATCCGTAAAAGACATAAAAAATGCCCGAAAGGTTGGAATAATCATAAATACGAGGGTTAACAGGAGCGTTGGAATCGTGCATACCGCTATGAATAGCTTAGGATTTCTGGTTTTCGCTGTCCTAATCTTTGATTTCCTCTGTCTAGGAGCTACTTCTGCCAGCTGCATTTCAGACATCTTTCTCACTCCCCTTCATACAAAATGCATCCCGTTCATAGATAACCTTATCCATTCCTAACAGGATGCATTTGCATGAGATACTATAGATTATTTACTAGCCGCTTTCTCTTTACGAATCTGTGCAAAAGCTTTTTCCACATTATCCATCCATTGATCTGTGGTCATTTGGCCTGTCATCACTGGTGTGACCGTATTCTTGAACATTTCGGTGACTACACTAACCTTGGAACCCTTCGGTAACGATTGCCAGCCCTGTAAAATAGAAATGGAACCATTATAAGCCTCAAACATGTCATAGACACCTTTAGTCAAAAATGGCTTAGACAGCTCCTTCGCATCGTTAAGCGCATACGCCCCATTCGCTTTTTCCGCAAATAGTTTTACAGATTCATCGGTATACAGGAACTTTAAGAATTCCTTAGCGAGCTCAGGATTTTTGGCCTTAGCAGGGATGGAGAATTGCTCGTAGCTGGAAAGCACATACTTCTGATCGCCTTTATTGAACACAGGTACTGTTGTCATCCCAAATTCAAACCCATTTTCTCTAGGTGAATCCTTCATTTCATTTTCCATCCAGTTCCCGTTTACGATAAACAAAGCTTTACCCATCATCATATCGGTCTGCGACTGTGTATGGTTCAAGGCAACCGTGCCGTCCATCAGATAACCGTCTTTAGAGATTTTATAGAAAATATCCAGTACTTTTTTGATCGTGTCGTTCTTAAATGAACCTTCCTCATAAGCAAAGACTTTATCCAGCGTTTCTTTTCCCCCCGCACTCGCAATGGCCGGGTAGAGAATTTCCTCCAAATAATCCGGATAGATGCCTTGGTAAGTGAATAAAGCCCGCTTCGTTTTGGTTCCATCTGCATTAACCAGATAGTTCTCCTCTTTGTTCAGCTCATCCCCTAAAGCAAAGAACTCCTCCCAAGTCTCAGGAACACTCCAGCCTTTTTCTGTGAACAGTGTTTTATTGTAAATCAAGCCCATCGGTCCAGCATTAAAAGGTGCGAGGTACGTCTTTCCATCTTGATAGGGCTGAAATCTTGTACTGTCCAGCATCCCCGGTAGAATCATATCCTTAAGCGTCTCCTCTTTATCAAGCGCTTTGCTTTCAAATACATCGCTGATATCTAGCAGTCCTTTTTCTTTAATCAATGAAAGCACGATGCCACTTTGCTCTGTATCTGTAACGGATAGGAAGTCGGGAGGATTACCCGCAACAATCTGCGGCCGGATTACTTCACCAACTTTAGGATTAATCGTCATGTTCACTTTCACACCTGGATAAGTACTTTCGAATTTGCTGACAATTTCATTCCAATAATCCGCACCATATCCCCCTTGGAATACAGCAATGCTAAGTTCCTTGTTATCAAAATCTTTAGCAGGTTCTTCTTTAGTCTTCTCGGCGTTCGTTGTACTTGTAGCTTGCGCGGTGCTCGCAGCTTTCGTTGAATCTGATTCATTAGAGGCAGCAGGTTTATTATTGCTGTTCCCACAGCCGAGCAACCCCACACCTAGCAGCATCACTGCTAATAATGTACTCATAGTCTTTTTCATAAACGCCCTCCTTAAGATATTCTTGTAAACGCTTTTTTAATAATTTAAGTATAGAAGGATTTACGCTATATTTACATTTACAATACAAACCTACCTATGTATTATCTTATCCATCTTCCAATGCAAGCTCGTATAAGCTTATTCATCAGGGTCACATAACCTGTAAATTTAGCCGTTAACGGAATGGATAATATTATCCATTCCATAGATTATTCTCACTTTTCGCCGCTGCATATATATTCCATTGTTCTTTTTATGTTAACTTGTAAGTAAAAGATAGTGAATGGGAGGTCATCCACCTGAGTCGACGCAAAGGGAAGCTGCATTTTCCTAATCCTCCGCAAATCATGCGCAAGGTTAAAATTCAAAATCGCTTAACCGTCATTTTCTTAATCGTATCCGTGATCCCAATCATCTTTATAGGTTTCTACTCCTACACCATTTACTCCAAATCTATTAACAATAAATTAAGTAAATCCACATTTCAGGCTTTAACGCTGCTTAATCGAACGATGTTAAGTGAACTTAACAACTATCAATATCTTGCAGGCTCTGTTTCTACCAATAGTATTATTCAGGAGCGTTTATCGGCAGCACCAAATGAACCCGCTCCTAGCAATGCTGCCATTAATCATGCCATGGACAATTTATATAGAACCATCTACCCCGGATATGTCCAGAACGTTCGGGTCATCGACGCCAAGAACCAACCTATTTATGAATTAGGCTACGATGGCATCCCCAATCCTAAGTATGAAGAAATTATGAAACAAGTAGAGCTCAATGCCCCTTATGACAGTCTTAACTACGCAAAAAGCTATCGCGCTTACAATACCATTGTCCTGGGCCGGAAAATTTTTGATCAAGATGACATTGGCGTTCCCTTAGGTCATGTGTTTGTTTTTATTGGTGGGGAGTTATTTTCAAAAGTCATTCTTTCCAGTGTGGATTTAGGTACAGGTTCCAGTCTCCTTATTATGAATAGGGAGGGAAAAGTAATGTCCTCGAATCAAAAGGATACTCCGCTAGGAGAACCCTATTATAAAGATGAACTTTTTAAGCAAATCAAGACACAAGAGGCAAAGAAAAACCATTCCTTCCAAGGCATGGTCAATGGCAAAATGCAGCAAATCTCCTATATTAACAATAATCAATTAGGCTGGTACATGATTTCTACCGTGCCCTTCTCTTATATCAATTCAGAGACAAGTAAAATCACCACTGGACTACTTATTGTTGTCAGCATCATTGTAGTCGTGTGTATTCTAATTATTATCGTATTGTATAAAAGCATCCTGAAACCAATCAAACAAATCATCGTCTTCTGCAATCAAATTTTTTATGGTGATCTATCAAGCCGGATCGAAGATCACAGCAACGATGAAATGGGCGTGTTGGCCAATAGAATTAACAGCATGGTCAGTAGAATGGAACAGCTGATGAAGGATCAAAAGAAAGATCTGAAAAGAAGACGTTCGCTCGAATTGCAAATGCTGCAATCGCAGATTAATCCTCACTTTCTTTTTAATACACTTAACTCCTTACGATGGCTGGCGATGATTAACCAGGTTCCCGTCCTTAGCGACGGCATCTCCTCACTAGCTGAATTGCTGCGTAGTACCATTATCGATCAAGATGAGCAAATCACCATCAAGCAGGAGCTGAACAATCTGGATCATTATTTTGCCATTCAAAAAATACGTTATGCCGACAGGTTTGACATTGAATATGACTTGGATGAGTCTTTATTACAGAGCATGATCCCCAAGCTCATCCTGCAGCCGATCGCAGAGAACGCGATTCTTCATGGAGTTACAGATATAGGAGGAAAAGTTCTAATCCAAATTAAGGTATACGCAAAAAATGAATACACCCTTATTATTGAGATCATCGATAACGGAAAAGGGTTTGACACCACCAAATCTGAAAAAGCTGACAATCTGTCGGGTATCGGAATTTCAAATGTGGCCGATCGCATTAAACTTCAATACGGTGAGAGTTACGGGCTGTTCATCACAAGCTCAATGGGTCATGGAACCTGCTGCCGCCTAATTATCCCTAAACAAACATACGAACTTAAGGGGTGATACTATGTATCCTATGTATAATGTAATGCTAGTGGATGACGAACCTATTGTTAAAGTCGCGCTCAGAACCATGATTCCATGGGAAGAGCTTGGATACATGATCTGTGCTACTGCCTCTGACGGAGTTGAAGCCTTAACACTTGTAGACAAGTTTAATCCCCATATCATCATTACAGATCTCAAAATGCCTAATATGGATGGTCTGCAGCTGATAAAAGAACTGAATAACAGAGGGTTTGCAGGAAAAATTCTGGTGGCGAGCAACCACGGGGAGTATGAGTTAGTTCGTGAAGCCTTAGTGCTTGGGGCTATAGATTACATGCTGAAGATTAGTATGAAAACGGGGGATTTGATCCATTTGCTGGAGAAATCTACGAAGCTAATTCAAGAGCAGCTTCAATCTAGGCAGCAGCAGGAGACCCAAACACAGTTATTACAACACAATTTAAAAAGCGTGAAAAATGCGCTGCTAAAAGATTATTTCACCGATCCTTATTACGATGTGCAGCAGCTTGATCAGCATGATGCTATAAGTTTCGCTTTCAGCGAAAGCAGCTGTTATTTATTCTACATTACTTTTGAGCAGAATAACGCCACCCAAAACGAAAGACAAAATCACATCTCCGTATCCTTTATTGAAAACATTATCTTGGATATCTTGGAGACCGTAGATCAGTTAGAAATTATTCAGCTAGAATCTAATGGGCTGCTGCTTCTAATCTCCTGTGATACCTTAGACGATCATCAAATTATCCGCACAGACTTTATCCAGAGGGTCATTCGGTTAATCAAAATGTATATTTCTATCACCCCTACTATTGTTTTTTCTGATCCTGTACGGGGATATGCTGAAGCAAAACGAACCCTAGAGCGATGTAAAGAATCCTTGCAAATCCAATTTTACAACGAAATAACGATTATAGATCCAAAGGATGTTCATTTAAAGGATACGCTGGACTTCGAGGATGTACATGATTTCTCGACGCAATTAATTCAGAACTGGAAGCTTTCAGGGGTTGAAGCCGTTAATCAAGCAACTCAGCAATTTCTCGACATCTGTAAATCCAAGCAAATTAATCCTGCTGAAACCAAAAAGTTCATCGTAAATTGTCTGCATTATCTTCCCTTATGCGATGCCCATCTCATTGTCGAGGATCCAAAGCTTTTGAAGACCTATATAGAAAATATCGCCAGCAGTAAACGTACCACTGACGTTCTATCTATAATGGAGCTTGTGTTCCAACTATTCTCCCATCAAAAGCAACAGATCGTAACTACACACAATAGAGATGTTAAACAAGCGATTGACTATATCAACACACATTATCAGAAGAAGCTCACCTTATCTCTGATTGCCAAGCATGTCAACTTAAGTGAGAACTATCTGTCCAGAATCTTCAAAGAAGAAGTGGGGCAAAGCATCATTCACTACATTAATACTGTGAAAATGGAAAAAGCTGCAGAATTAATACTTAAAGGGAATCCATACATTAAAGAAATTTCCACGCAAATCGGTATACACGATCAATTTTATTTCACCCGGTTATTCAAAAAACACTTTGGTGTTAATCCTAGTGAGTATAAGAATCACGTTCAGGCCACGCTTGGTTCAGAAAATTAAGACCATTCAAACTCTTTTTATGATCCTTTCACAACCTGAATGTTATTGATGAACCCTTCTTTAGGTGCAAATATGGAATTAAACAACAACTCTTTGTTTAACCGCTCCAGCTGCAGAAGATGATGACGATAGTGCATTTCAATAAGTAGGAACCATTCCTCCGCGCATAGTCCACCAAATCGCGGGTGAGATACGGTATTTTGTTTGGACGCTTTTTCAAGAGAGGGTTCGATCTCTCTCATTCTTTGAATGACTGTACGTAACCCTTGAATTAATTGTTCTTTGCTCTCCGGCTGCTCCGGCGTATATTGGGCGGAAGGCGGAACCTGAATACGAATGGGCGGAAAGCTTCCTTGCGCAAATATAGCCGCACCATCCTCAGTTTTCCCCACATGAGCTACTAAGGGATCTTGGTCTAGCACAAGGCATTGATCAATATTACGAAGCTGCATATATAGCGCCGAGTTAATGAGATGCTGAAACATCTGTCCGATGGACCAGGCGTTTTCACTCGGCTTTTGCTTCAACTGCTCCAGATTGAATCGCTCTAATTCTTGAATATAGTATGTCGCAGTTTCTTCAAATCGTTGTAAGACTTCTTTTGTTGTAATCATCATATATCAGCTCCTGTAGTCATTGATGGTCCAAGTATACAAAAACGCTACTGACAGCGTTATGTCAGTAGCGTTTTAACATTATTTCTATTTCATTTCTAACCTGATCACGGAAAGATTCGGGCTCCAGCACAACCATACCGCCTCCCCAGCCAAGCACCCATTGCAGCAATTCCCCTGGCTCGCGAACGCGAAAAGTAACAAGTACCCCCTCCGCATGCTCCTCAATAGTTTCCATATAGAAATTATTTGATTCCCTTACCTTATCGGCTATGTCAGCTTGGACTAAGATAAGCACATGAACGTTGCGATCATCAGGAGGTTGGTATACCTCCAGATGAAAATCTGCTGGCAGTATAAATTCATCTTCCAGATTAATAAGCTCCCTCATTCGGGATAACCGGAAATGACGGATGTCTTGACGCAATTCACACCAGGCGATGAGTACCCATGACCCGTGATGAAGCACAAGTCCATAAGGAGCAACCGTACGAATACTTTGACGGTTCCCATCGGCTTCGGCGATTCTTTTGGAATAACGAAATCTTATTTTCCTTCCCTCCAATATCGCTCCACGAATGGCTTCCAAACATGCCTTCTCTTGTATGGGTGCTATATCTTCTGCGGATGCAAATAAACGAAAACTTTTGCGAATCTGTGATGCTTCACTGCGGATAGCTTCCGGCAGGATGGCTTCTATCTTTGCTTTAGAACTTCTAGCCTTATTACCATAGTGTGCATCAAACCGCTGCTCGATAAAATCAGTTCCTATAAGCAATGTCACTGCTTCGTCCAGCGTGAAACTAACGGGTGGCAGGAAATACCCCTCGATTAAGGAGTAACCCTGCCCTGGCGCTCCTATTATGGAAACGCCCGCTTCACTCAGTGCCTGAATATCCCGATAGATCGTTCTTACGCTCGTTTCAAACGTAGCAGCCAAATCCTCCGCCCGCAACATTTTGTTACGCTGCAGTTCAAGCACTATAGCTAACAACCGGTCCATTTTGTTCATACGACTCCCCCTCCCCGAACAATCTCATCAACAGCTCGTCGATACCCACCCGAGTTCCGAAACGATTCACTGATATTGGAGACAGCTTTTTTATAAGATAAATCGCTTAATATATGATCTACTGCTTCTCGTAGTTGAGTTGCAGTTAAACTTTGCATTTGTAACTTAATGCCTGCTCCGACATGGACGACTTGATCCGCAATTATTGGCTGATCCGCACTTTGTGGAATTACAATTAGCGGAACCCCGTAATAAAGCCCTTCATTGATACTGTTCATTCCACCATGTGTAATAAATAACTTTGTGTATTGCAGGATATCCGTTTGTGGAACATAATTTTTCACGAAAAAGTTTTGCGGAATTTCCCCTAAATCCGTGATTTGGACTTTATCTCCAATTGACATCACAATAGTGTGCTCCGTGTTCCCCAATGCTTCAATACAAAGTTTATAGAATTCAATGGCTTGGTTAAAAACTGTGCCGAGTGAAATGTAAATTGGACTTTTCCCCTTAATTGCCATGAGGTCGAAGTTTTCTGGAGCTAATCGTGAAGAGATGGAGGGTCCTACAAAGATATAAGACGGGTCGAAAGCTTCTCCCTCAGGTTGAAACTCCCTAGTTGTATAAACGATAGTAAGTGGGGCAGGATTACAAAACACTTCATAAGGGGATTCGATGTCCACATCATATTTGCCCTTCACCATTTGCGTCAAGCTTTGGAATTTATCCTTTATAGGATTAGTTACTTCTGCAGGAACTGTAGTATAAAATTGTTCTAACATTTCATCGAATGCTGCTTTTGTCTGCGCAAAAGAAGTACAGGAGCTAATGGCCGGAAGCCTAAGAATTTGAGCTAACAAACGTCCACAACCAAACATAGAATCATGGATGATGTAATCAAAATGCTCCCCTTTGATCTGTTCAAGAACGCTTGGAATAACTATATCTGTCGTAAGTAATAGACCGTTGATTCTTTCGAGTACATAATTTCTTCCACCTGAGATAAAAGCTTGTATAAATTTCTGATCGTCAAATGTTCGTACTGTAACCCCCGTCATCTCCATACGTTCTCTATAAGCTTCTATACAAAAGTACACTACCTCTTCGCCACGAGAAATAAGCTCTTCCACAACGCCAATCGTGGGATTAATATGTCCCTCTGATCCACCATTAATAAATAACACACGCGCCAATTGTAATCCTCCTTAACTATAAATCATTTTTATATTAGATATTATAAACATTAATTTTACTTATATCGCTCTAAAAGGGTATAGTAATATTGGCTTTAAAACCATTTTAATAATATAGAGTATACCCTTATTAGAGGAGAGATCATATTGGAAAGAGTAGTTGGAACAGTTGTACGTGGACTTCGCGGACCTATCATTAACAATGGGGATAACATTGAAGAAATCGTAGTTCAGACGGTATTGAAAGCAGCAACAGTCGAGGGTTTTTCGATCGAAGATCGTGACATTGTGACCGTAACTGAATCCATTGTTGCTCGGGCACAAGGAAACTATGCAACGATTGACAATATTGCTGCTGATATAAAGGGGAAATTCGGCGAAGAAACTGTAGGGGTCATTTTTCCAATCCTTAGCCGTAACCGGTTTGCTAACTGCTTACGCGGTATTGCCAAAGGGGCACAAAAAGTAGTCCTAATGTTAAGCTATCCAGCTGATGAAGTAGGCAACCACCTTGTAGACATCGACGAACTAGATGCTAAAGGTATCAATCCATGGACGGATGTATTAACAGAAGCTCAGTTCCGTGAGTTTTTCGGCTATATTAAGCACCCATTCACAGGGGTTGACTATATTGAATATTATAAAGGTTTAATTGAAGCTGAAGGTGTGGCTTGTGAAGTCATCTTCTCCAACAACCCAAAAACCATTTTAAACTATACAAAAAATGTATTAACTTGCGATATTCACACTCGCTTCAGAACCAAACGCATTCTCACAAACAACGGTGCTGAAAAAGTATTTGGTTTGGATGATATTCTTACACAATCAATCGATGGCAGCGGCTTTAACGAAGCTTATGGTCTGCTAGGATCAAACAAAGCTACAGAAGAAAGTGTAAAGCTATTTCCAAACAACTGCCAGCCTATCGTGGATGGTATCCAAGCAAAAATCAAAGAAATTACAGGTAAAACTGTAGAAGTTATGGTTTATGGCGATGGAGCATTCAAAGATCCAGTCGGAAAAATCTGGGAGCTCGCAGATCCAGTTGTCTCCCCTGCTTACACTGCCGGACTTGATGGAACACCAAATGAAGTGAAATTGAAATACTTGGCCGATAACAACTTCTCTCATCTTCGTGGTGAAGAGTTAAAACAAGCCATTTCTAAATACATCCAGAATAAAAATGATGATCTAGTTGGTGCGATGGAAGCCCAAGGGACTACACCTCGTAGATTAACTGACCTGATTGGATCATTATCTGATTTGACTTCTGGTAGTGGCGATAAAGGAACACCAATGATTTATATCCAAGGTTATTTCGATAACTATACAAAATAAGAGTAGTACAACAAAGGGAGTCTCTAAACGAGGCTCTCTTTTTTACTTTCTGGGTTATAATAAAAGCAAACAGCGTCAGGCGGAGGATACTATGAACATAAGAAGGATTAAATATTTTATCGATCTCGTGGAATGCAGAAATTTTACGGAAACAGCTAAAAAGAACTATGTATCGCAGACCACCATTAGTCAACAAATCGCCGCGCTTGAAGAGGAATTCAACATTCAATTAATTGACAGAAAGCAGATCCCTATTGAGCCAACCAAAGCCGGATGGCTTTTCTATGGCGAAGCTCTCATCCTCTGGAAGCAATATAATCATATGAAGCTGAGCATGGAAAACTTTCAAAAGTATAATACGCAATCCCTGAGTATCGAATATGCGGCGATGACGGATATCCAAAGTTTGTTGAAATTGATTCCCTCGTTTCAGGATCATCATCCGAATATTAAGCTGGAACTGAATAAAGTATTGCTAAAAGATATTGCAGAATACTTGCTAAAAGGGATTTACGACGTGGCTATTGCCTTTGATTCCGAGTTTCAGGGAAAAGAGGACATTGTAACCTATCCCTTATATAAGGGACGTTATTGTGCGGCTGTGAGTCATCACCATCCTCTCTTTCATCATGAATCGATCGCCAAAGAGGAGTTATATGAACATCCCCTAGTCATGCTGAATCCAACAGCTATTGGAAACTCTTATCATCTAATGATCCAGCATGCAATTGAAGACGGCTATCAGCCGAACATTCTTCGAACCGCAGACGATGTGGAGACAGAATTGTTTTATATCATCACAGAGAATTTGATTGGCTTTTTCCCGGATAACTATCAGCTCGCTTATCTTCAAGATGAAGTCCGGCTAATTCCTTTAGATGATTCACACCATACCTTTGCAATCGAAGCAGGTTATCTCAAAAATAATACAAACCCGGCCTTGCCCTCCTTCCTGCAACAAATCCAAATTGGATTTAGCAATCGACCATAAGTTTTATGTGTTAGACTATGTTCTTTTTTTCACATACTATAAGGGTATAAATCATATCCACAAGGAGTGACAACGATCATGGGTAAATTATTGTTGACTGGTGTCGATGGAAATCTAGGGAAGCAAGCGGCGGAATACTTGTTGGAGCTGGTAGATAAAGACCAAATCATTTTTTGCGCTTACGATCCGGCATGTTTGAAAGAATATGCGGAACAAGGGATTGAAACACATGTGACCAACTTTAATAACAAGGAAGGCCTTGCCGAAGCTTTTGCTCATGCCGATAAACTCGCTCTAATCTCCATGCCTTTTGTTGGAGAGAAACGTCAAAATGCACAAAAAAATGTGGTCGATGCTGCCAAAGAAGCTGGAGTCAAACAGATCATTTATACTTCTTTGGTCAACGCAGCCGATGAAAGCAATCCAAGCGTAGAAAAAATTGACCATGTGTATACCGAACGTTATATTCAAAGCGTTGGGCTAGATTATATCTTCCTTCGGAATTCCCAATACGCGGAAGCCATGATAACCAATTACTTTACGTATGTGAAGGGTGACGGGGTATTAACAAACAATCAAGGTGACGGTAAAATGGCTTATATCTCGCGGAAGGATTGCGCAAAAGCCGTTGCGTATGCCCTAGCCTCCAATAACTATCAGGAAGCGATTCTAAATATCAACGGGCTTGAATTGATGACAATTACCGACTTCATTAAGATTGGTAATGAAGTAACGGGCAATCATATCACCTACAAAGAAAATACGGATGAAGAAAATTATGCCGTATTCGAAGCAATGGGCGTGCCTAGAACCACCGATGGTGCATTTAAAGAAGGCTCCGAAGCACCCTTTTCTTCAGAAGGTATGGTTACTTTCGGACAAGCTATTCGTGAAGGAAAAATGGATGTTTATACGGACGACTTCAAACAACTTACTGGTCAAGACCCTCTGACCGTGAAATATATGTTTGAACATGCCGATGAATTCCAGGTTGGCGAAAGACACTCTAAAGACAATTAAAAGCTGTCACTCTTACTTCTTAGGCTAAATCACCCCCGTTTATTAAACGGGGGTGATTTCTTTTATACTGAGCGTGGCACAAAAACTCCGTAAAGCTCAATCATATGCTCGCCCTGGAGATAATCAGGGAAAACCTCCCTAATATTCTGAGGATTCTGGTCACCAGACTAATAATCAGGGAATTCTTCCCTGAAATTTAAGTGATTTGGCTGTAAATCTTGATATTGCTCTGTTTTTAGGGAGTTATTCCTTAATTTCATTCATTTAGAGCAATTATCGGCTTTTATTAGGGAGGTTTTCCCTAATCCTCCGTCACGGTATAGATAGAACTAGCCAAGTATATCGGTAAAATCGCTGTAGAACAAAATACACCTTTAACTGTACGGATAAACATCCGAATGGCTAAAGGTGCATTATCTTTATCTCTGTCTATTTTTAATTAAAGTTAGTTCCAGATCTCTTCAGCAATTTCTTTAATATAAGCAAGCTTACGCCATTGCTGCTCTTCAGTCAGGTGGTTGCCTTCTTCCGTGGAAGCAAAGCCACATTGCGGGCTAAGGCAAATCCGGTTTAGATCAACGTATTGCTTCGCTTCCTCAATACGCTTCAGAATATCCTCCTTGCTTTCAAGCTCACCAAATTTGGATGAGAACAGACCTAACACAACCTGCTGATTGTCTTTCAAAAAGCGCAATGGTTTGAAATCGCCTGCACGTTCGGTATCAAACTCCAGATAATAACCCGAGTAGTTATTGATATTAAGAAGCGTTTGCGCGATAGGCTCGTAGCCTCCACCTACTCCAGCATAAGTCGAAACATAATTGCCCCGGCATACATGGGTCGTTACAACAAGATCTTCCGGCAGACCGGTTACAACTTCCTCATTCAATTTTGCAAGTTCGCTTGCATATTCAGCTACGTTCACGCCAATCTGATTCATAAACGCTATAAACTGTTCGTCGCAAAGCGCTCCCCACGTACAATCGTCGATTTGAATACTGCGGCAGCCCGCTGCATAGAAGGCAAGAATCGATGCTTTGTATGCTTTGGCAATATCCGAGATAAGCTCTTCACGATTCGGGTATAATTCATTTGTGCTTTCTTTGTTTTCCGCCCGATCTAGCTCGAACAGGAATTGTGCAGCCGCAGGAATCGATTGACGCGCAACAACGTCCTCACCAGCAGCATCTTTTAAAAATTCATAATGCGAAACAAAAGGATGGCTGCTGTAGCTTATTTTCCCGGTCAGTCGGGCTGTTTCTGGTCTGGACTCTGCACCGTTAAATTGGTAACCTTGATCAATAATTGTCCGTTCTACACCGTCAAGTCCCCAGAAGAAGTCGAGGTGCCACCAAGAGCGGCGGAATTCACCATCAGTTACCGCTTGAAGCCCCACCTCTTTTTGTTTCTGCACGAGCTTAACGATTTCGTCGTTCTCTACTTCCTTCAACTGCTCGGCAGTAATTTCACCATTCTTGAATTTTAATCTAGCCTCTTTCAACGCTTGGGGGCGCAGGAAGCTGCCCACGATATCATATCGAAATGGAGTAACGGTTCGTTTTTGGGGTTTGGTCTGAATGCTCATATATTAATCTCCTCGTAAACAAATTATTAGAATTAATATAGCATAACCGACTGACTATACCGATCTACCAATGCGCTATGACAGGTTATAAGTATTAACTATAGCTAGATTCAGTGTGATAATTAGAAGGGCATGATAAAAAAAGAAGAGGCGCATGAGTAGCGCCGCTTCCTTAACAAATCATATCGACGGAAATTACATAGTAATTAAACTCCGCAGTCACCTCGAACCCAACCGACTGATAGAGGGATAATGCATTTCTATTTTGAGTGACCACGCTAAGACGAATCTGGGAATTCTTCTGATCTCGCAAGATTTTAACTACCTCTGAAAGAATTTCACGACCGTATCCTCTGCCTTGACACGAAGGAAGCACACAAAAATCATGTATAACCGCAGTATTTGTATCTAAATCATTGACTCTGATCATCCCAACCGGAATCATGTTGTCCACAGCAATGTAAGTAATCCGTGCCGGTTCTCTGGTACGAGTTAAATAATTCCTAGTCCAGGACTCTGAATCACCAAAGGCTTGTGATGAACATTTAACCATGAACTCTAAATCCTGATCTTCTTCCAATCGCACAACTAAACCGGAGTGGCTTGATCCAGCGATTTGTGCCCGATTAAAAACCATGAGGAATTCAGACGGTGCAGCACTTGCCCCTAAATGCCGGATATAATCCATCCCTGATTCAGAATTAGAAGGTATCCTAAAACGGCAAGTTTGTATGCCTTGCATTTGCATATCTGCTGCGGCACTTTTCAGTAAGTCGTGGAATACCCCTTGGCGACGAAAGTCCGGGTGAACCATTCCGTTAATATTAGCTTCGATGCCATCCGAAGTATACCAACTGAGAAATCCAACTAATTGGTTATCGATCTGGCACAAGAATGCCTCATCTCCGTCTATCTCCTTAAGGCTTTCTACACCCACCCTCAAACTTGACCTGTCGGACGTCTTGCAAAGGTGTTCTAATATTCGGATTTGGTCAATGTAATGCTTTGAAAAGTCTTTCATTGTACTAATGTTATATTCTTGCATCTAGTACCCTCATTCAGAAGGAAATACGCAGTTTATGGACGAGTAGGCGTTATCCTTCTAAATTCTGTCCACCTAATGATAGTTACCAATGGAACCGCCTCCTAAAAGTCAATATCTTCATTCTAAACCAGGGTAATCATAAAACAAACCTTATAACTAAAAAAATGACGGCAATTATAGCCACAACGATCAACAGATTGGTTACCTCGCTCCAAAATCCAGGAACGCCTTCAGTATGATATTTTTGCGCATTTACATCATGGTTTGCTTTATGACCTGCAGGGTCCGACAAATTGGGATTAGGTCCTGAATTAAAAAAGTCAGACATAAAAACAACTCCTTTCCATGATTATAAACCATATTATACCAGTCCATTACCATTTAAACGACAAATTAATGCCATATTCAGTAGATCGTTTGTCGGAGGCTCTTGGGAAGATTTTGGACAACCCTATCGTAAGAATGATCAATCATTAAATAGATATCCGACTCTGGTAAGGAGCCATCCAAAACAATCGTATTCCAGTGTTTTTTGTTCATGTGGTATCCTGGCCGAACGCTCTCATGCTGCTCTCGCAAGTTCCCTGCAATCACCGGATCACATTTTAGATTTATGTAAGCAGAATTCCCCTTATTCTCAAAAATAAGCGCGAACATTTTACCGGCAATCTTAATCACCAATGGATCGAATCCGAAAGGATAGTCCTTTGTTGCTCCGTTCTTTTTTAAACAGTATTCAATAATATTATAGGTCAAAATCAGTCCCTCGCCTTCTCAGCCTAACCAATTTGGGAATAAAAATAAGATAAGTGTTCCTTTGATAAGGCTTTATCGATTAGTTCTTTATCATAGCCATTTTTTTGTAATGCAGCGATAATCGCTTGTGTCCTATCTGATCTTTTTCGTCTTAAATTAGATTCCAACTGTATTTCTAACGGAACCGTAGGAATAGTATACGGTCCGATCTCCACGTTTTTGAAATGGCTCCAAATGAATTGTCCACCTTCCCATATCCCCCCACCATCCATAGAATCAGGAATTCCAGCTGAATTGGAAATATGAACAACCTCCACCTTAAATCCATCGATTATCCAACTCCCTTTTGTCCAAGAAAATCCCGAAGAAAAGGTTTGAGTGAATGTAGGTTCTTCTAAAGAAGATAACCAGTTATCCCCATGAGGAAATTCACATTTATCCAAAAGGGAAAATTCTTTAAGAAGTTCTGCAAATTGGTCAGGCCCTTCCTTATTCCTTGTATAAATATCAACGTCTCCTGGGGTCATTTCACAGCCCTGAAGAACCGAACCGACCGAGCCAACCAAGATCCATTCTAAATTCGAATTCATTTTGGATGAAAAATAAAGTTCACATACCTTTGACAAAGCTTTTTTCCAGCTAAACATAACTTCACCCCAAATTAACTAGTAAGTTCAAGTGCACGAAACCTGAATAACCTCAAATACGTTAAAGTATTATACAAATCCACAGGAGGTTTTTAAAATGAGATACAGTGCTGCAGGCGCACCAATAATCTGTCCTTGCTGTCAAAACGATACTTTTGATCTGGATTATAAACTGCTTAACACAAGCGGCGCATCATTTTTAGGCTTTGACTGGGCGAACAAAAACGCTGCCATCCTTATTTGTAAGCGATGCACCCATATTTCATGGTTTATGAAAGAACCAACATCTGATTAGTGTTTGGTAAAAATAAAGTATTAGACTGGATCCATTAAAAGAAGCAGCGGCGGACCAAGACTTGATAAATAAAGTCTTAGACTGCCGCTGTTGTCGTTCCAATAACGTTCCCCGTGAGCAATCACCTTAAGTGGCAAGGTTATCTTACCGTCTGGTAAACGAGACCTATGGCTCCAGAATCAAAGGTCTTGTTCTCGATTAGCTTAAGATTTCTCTTCTCCTTGAGACCTTGGAATAATGGCAATCCCTTACTGATCAGGACGGGAGAAACCGTAATTTTATACTCATCAATTAAATCAAGCTGCATAAGGTGGTGTGCGAATCTAGGACTGCCGAGGATGACCATATCCTTGCCGGGCTGCTGTTTGAGGATATTGATCTCTTTCTCGACAGCTTCTTTCACGAGTCTGGAATTATTCCATTCGACTTTCTCCAGCGTCGTGGAAAAAACGATTTTGGCTGTCTTTTCGATCCACTCGGCGTGATTCCGTTCATGCTGCGAAGCTGATGGGTTCGAAGGGACAGATGGCCAGTAACTGTGCATCATCTGATAAGTCCCACGTCCCCAAATGACAGTGTCGGCAGTACTCAGAATTTCTTTCGCATGGTTCTCCAAATCAGCATCGTAGGAAACCCAGCCAATGTCCATTTCACCATTCGGCCCTTCTACAAAACCGTCAAGCGATGCGTGAAGAAATAGAACGAGTTTTCTCATTTTCAGTTCTCCTTTGTTCATGAGGGATATCTACATTAGACATTAACTACATTTTAGCAGAATTCAACTTGAGTTGTTTCTTATGGATTGCTAATCTCAAACGCTTTTTTCTTCACTTTGGTATTTTTATCCACATTAACATTTTAGCAAACATACGTTCGTTTGTAAATGCACCTTTTTCTAATTTTCAATTCATCTTTCATTTCTTTAGAGCCGGCATTTTCCTGTGTTTCGTTTGTTGTTCGAATGCAAATGCAATCCGAATGAGTGTCGGTTCACTAAATGCCGTTCCTGCAAATGTGATCCCAAAGGCTCTTCTATTCTCTTGAAAGCCTGCGGGCACTGCTATAGTTGGATAACCTGCTCTAGCACTTAAAACAGCTCCGACATAAGCAGGAAACAGGATTGCATCCAATCCATACTTTTCTAAAGCATGATCGATCCCCATATTTTGCGAATAATATAAGTCAGAGATAGACTCTACTATATATTCCGAATGATTCAACGGTTTATCTAGCTGTGATCGATAGTTCAGCATATCTTGTCCATATTTCAAAGCCTTTTCCGAATTCCGCTCGTTCCATTCCATCAATTCATTTAGGTTATGGACAGGAAGTTGAGCCGGAAGGTTATATAAGTAATTTTCAACGGAATGCTTAAATTCAAGATTCATTTTGTTATATTTCCACTCTCTATGGAACGATGGAATATCTATATCTTCTATTATGTTGGCTCCAGAACCTTTTAATTTAGCCACAGCATCATTAAATAAATGTTCATCATATTCACCCATGTCACAATAATTCTTAGGTAGAGCATTTCTAAAAACGCCTATGGTCGCTTTATTTAATCCGTCTTTATCCAAAAATGCTGTGTAGTCCATAGTAGAATATTCATTTTTCCAAGTAGCAGGATCACTTTCATCTTTTCCCGTAAGCGCATTTAATAAGATCGCAACATCTGTCACATTCCTTGCCATAGGTCCAGCTGTATCCTGAGAATATGACCATGGAATTATGCCTGATCTACTTATTAGACCTACAGTTGGCTTTAAACCAACTATTGCGTTTTGCACAGCTGGACTTAAAATAGAGCCAGACGTCTCTGTCCCCACGGCTACTGTTGAAAAGTTGGCTGCAACGGAAGCGGCAGAACCCGTACTGGAACCTCCCGGAAAATGATCACCGTATGGATTTTTGGTTTGTCCTCCTATTGAGCTATACCCAGCCCACATGGATGATGACATCCCATTTGCCCATTCCGTCATATTTGTTTTTGCAAGTATAATGGCCCCAGCATCCCTTAGTTTTTGGACAAGAAAAGCATCGTTCGAGCTAACATGGTTTTCCAAAGCTAATGCGCCCGCAGTTGTATGCATTTTATCATTCGTTTCAATATTTCCTTTCAATAATACAGGCACACCATGTAGAAGACTTCGTGCTCCGCTTAATTTCCTTTCCTGATCTAATGCCTCGGCAATATAAATCGCATCTGGATTCATTTCCATAATAGAGTTTATCATGGGACCACTCTGGTCAAACGTTGCTATCCGATACATGTAATACATAACAAGTTCCCTAGAACTAACATCCCCTCTATCCATTGCATCCTGCAGTTCGAGTATCGTTATTTCTTCACTCTTTATTTTTGTTAATTCGAAGATATGTTCCATGATAACTCCTGCTTTCCATTTGGGTCATTTGGGTCATTTATGTAATAGTGTCATGTTCATATATTTTGGTGGGCCGTCCCCACTCGAAGTTATCCAGACCTATTTCCTTAAATCCATATTTCTCATAATAAAGAATATGATCCGTCGCCAAGTAGACTTTTGCATAACCTAGTTGCCCAGCTATTTTTCTGGCATGCTCCAACAAAACGGCTCCTAGTGCTTTGCCCCTCTCACTTTCGTCAATAAACAATGGCGCAATCCAAGGTGATAAATCTTTTCGAGTTATAAATTCCTGCTCAATTAATTGATAAAACCCGATGATTACATCATGTTTCAACAGCAAAAATGTAAAAGGGAACTCCTCATCTTTTGAGATTAAACTTTCTTGTATATAGGGGAGCACAGCTTGTTGTACTTTTGGCCACCGTTTTTTGACATACTCAATAAGCTCATTTTGACGAAGAGGACATTCTTGTAAGGATTTAATATCTAGCATCTAACCATCCCTTCTTGTAAAAAGAAATTCCTATACCCATGCCTGCTCTCACAATAGTCATCCACCAGCTCTCAAAATGCAGAGCAGCAAGCCCCGAGTGGGGCTTGCTGTAGGTTGTAAATACTAAAGAAGTTTATAACGCTGGTTCACTTCATTACTTGGAAACCGGTGTATAGATCAGGCAACGCAGAGTCTTCTCCGGATAGCGCAGCTCTACCGTGTAGGAGCTACCGTCTTTCAGTTTGACCAAGACCGCTACTACTCCGCTTTTGTCATATGCACTGTCTTTAATGATAGAGGAGCTGGTTATCGCACGGGTCTCGCCCTGCTTGTCCACCACAATGGATTTAGCGGCTTGAAGCCAGCTGGAATCCTGGCTAATCTGTTTATTCATAGCTGCTGTAATCGGCGTTCTCTTATAGGACAGGTCCACTATCGTGGTATCAAGTACGGTCCCGCTCTTTGCATCCACGAACGTATTATACATGAAATAAGACTTATCCTGAGCCCGCAGTGTCTCTGCACGGTAAGGTAGAAAATTAACGAACCATTGCCCTTTCGAATCAGGAAAAGGTTTATAATATGAGGTCTGAGCCTGCAACTTTGAGAGATCGACACCGAATAGACGGCTTACGCTCTCTTCTGCTCTGCGTAGGGCTTCATCCTGACTGATGTCCTTCTTATCTGGCTGTGCCACGACAAGATTGAGGCTTACCACATAATTAAAGCGATAATTCCAGTCGATCAATTGCAGCATTTCTTCATCAGTCAGTTCGCGCTTAGGAATTACATAGGTAAATTTGCTTTGATCCAGATAAAATTCGGAACTCCCTGATTTCAAAGGTAGCTTCTGCTTGGGCCGTAAGCCATCGTACTTGTATTGATCATCCAATAACATCCGCCGCTTATTCTCCTGGTCCGTAAATTGCCGCGTAAGCTGTTCATCCTTGCCAGTGAGCCTGGCCTTCTCTGCATACTCATTAATCTGCTTAATTTCTTCAGCAGTGACTGTGCGCTCAAAATACGACTTGATCGTCGAGACCGGTGTTTTGGTTGCAACCTTAAGTACCGGGATCTGGCTGCTCGCCAGTTGAACAGCTGGCTTCTGGTTGAGTTCTTGCGTGTAGGAAACGTTCGCTTGAGACACATTCTGGTTCACTGTAGTATAAGCGACGATTTTGGGCACTGCCAAAGCAGTGAGGGCTAGCAGACCACCGGAAATCGCGATTACCCCGAGGGCTGATTTCACATTTTTACTCTTCATTTCTCATAACCTCCATAGTGTAAGTGGGCTTGACTTACATGTACTTTAAGATACGAATGTTATAAAGTACGAAGCCCCTTGTTATGAAGTTGTAAAATCATTTACAGACTCGTTTTAAATATTGGAGCCAAGCAACAGATCAAGAATTGGGAAGCATACGCTGCCCATGTTGACATAGTCACAATTACTCATAACAGAAATAGCGATTTTTTTATCGGGAAGCAGGAACAAATTACTCAAGAATCCAGTATCCCAGCCGGAATGTGAGAGAATACGAGAACCCTTATATTCTCCTAGAAACCAGCCTAACCCTATCTGTGCATTTTCCGGATCATAGCCCGTTTGTGCATGAGGTTTCCACATTTCATTATAGCTACCTAGCTGGAGGACTTCATTGCCGTTCCCGGCTGTTCCACCGTTTAGATGCATCAGCAGATATTGGCACATATCTTCGGCATGGGTATATAAAGTGGAGCTAGGTGCATGAGCCCTGTTATATGGAAAAACACTACTAACGCAGCCACCACATTCATGGGTAGCTCCAAGCACATGAGGTGCAGCAATATAAGCTTCAACCTCCTGTTTAAGAAAAGAACTGGACTGCATTCCTGTCGGTTTCAGAATATTTTTTTCCATATACTGCTCGAAGCTCATATCGCTGACTTTTGCTATCATATCTCCCAAGATCTCATATCCTATATTACTATAGGCAAATTTCTCTCCCGGTTGGCTTAACAGCTTGTGGTGACCTATCCCTTTTACATATCGTTCAAGACTTTGCTCGTCGTATTGAGGGCGGTCCCACGCGTAATCTTCCTCATCAGGCATACCGGAGGTATGATTCATAAGCTGTCTTATTGTTATATTTTGATACCGCTCATCCTCTAACTTAAAATATGACAGATATTTAGTGATGGGAGAATCCAATTCTACCTTACCACGCTCAACTAATTGCATAATGGCGGTTGCTACGAAGGTTTTGGAGACAGAGGCTTGGTGAAACAAAGTGCCACGAACTACAGGATCACCCGTCGATAAATTTGCCGTCCCATATTCACCAGTAAACAGAACTTGGTTGTCCTTTACGATTCCGGTCGCTAATCCCGGAAACTTTTCATTTTCCACAAGCTTGATTAGCATTTCATGCAAAATATCCTCTATCTTCTGATTCGTGTACATTTTGACCTCCCCAATGACAATAAAGCACCATTTCCAATAAATTCACCCATACAAATAATAACATCTTATCGATCCTTTATCTGGTAATAAATAATTATAATCAAATAAACAGGTGCTTACTTGAAAAGGCAGCAATTCATTCCCCGAGCTTCCGAGCCAGCCTCCAATTAGAGGACCCACAACGCGTGGTCTTTCTACCTTGCTAATAATATCCATGAATCGTCTTCGCCTGCCCTTCAACAACCATAGATTTTACGGCTGAAACAGACGGCTGCCGCAGCTTGATAACCTCTAAAGCCTCAGTAACGATAGCATCCGCGGCTGATTTCCGGGAAAAGTTCTTCATATCCTGCACCTTTTCATCCCTGTACCCCAGATGCTCCAATCTCTGAAGCTGCTCTACTAACTGCTCCTCGTTTCGGGCAATCTCTATTAAATTGTGCTCAGACAACCATTCTGCATTACCTGCCTCCTGACCGGGGAGCGGACGATAGACAATTACAGGAAGTGCTAGAGCCATCGCCTCAGTCAAGGTAATCCCCCCTGCTTTGGTCAACAGACAGGAGGATATGCACATTAGCTCCTGCATTTCTTCTGTATAACCCCGTATGTGAACCCGAGGATTCTCTTGAAAAAGCTCTTCCGTAGCCTTCTGGAGCTTATGATTATTCCCGCACAATACCATTACATCAAAGTTTGATTGCTGCAGCGCCCTTATTATTAAATGGTTAATATCACTCAACACACCGTAAGCCCCTGCCGCAAGTAATAGATAATGCCGATTTCCATCTAGTCCGTGCTTACGTAAAAGGGCTTCACGTTCCTGAGTCTGTTCAAAAGCTTCACGAATCGGAATCCCGCTAACCACAAGCTTTTCTTCAGCAATACCTAATGACATCAGTTCTTCTTTCATGCTTTCCGTAGCGATAAAATACTTTGTGGTTTGTGGATGAAGCCATCTGCCATGAACCACATAATCCGTCATGACAGTGAAAAGGGGGATCCGTCTCCCCTTTGTTGATGCAAGCTCTGCAGCGGCCAAATAAGGAAAGGTATGAATGATAATATCCGGTCCGATCTCGTCGATGATCCTTTGCACTTTCCGCTTGCCCATAGAATGAATCCATCTGCCCATGAACTGGTCTGGGTTCATCTTGCTCGTCAACTTGTACACTAATCCATAAAATTCTTGAGTATAACCTGTGCTGTTCAGGTAGAATCTGCGGGACAGCTCATTCAGAGTAGGGTAGACTGCAGCGAAAAGATCCAAGGTGACAATCCGGCTGATCCCTCTACGTCTAAAAGAATGATCAATCGCTTCTGCTACTTTGAGATGCCCGTCTCCAAATGCCGAAGTTACAATAAGCACTTTAGGATCTGTGTTCATGAGAAAGCTCCTTTTTCGCTTGGCCTTCTCTAACTCTAACTCTGAATCGTAAACAGATAGTGATGAGATCCTCAACAGAATATTAACTTCAACATTTTCTATAGCGCGAAGCAAACGAAGAAATCCGCAGAAAAAAACACAGTGTATCAACCTCCAGTAACGAGAGGATTAATGTACTGTGTTTAGTTAAAGGCCAACTGAACCTTCTGGTGGGTTATGAGGAGCTACTTATGAAAAGACCATAATTGTTTTTGCGAAAATTTGTGAATGGAGTTTTTGTTTTTCATCCATGTATTTCCTTTCACTATTAAAATATAAACAGCTATGGCAAAATAAATTGCGCTCCAAATCCAGTCTGAGAGGGTTATTAAATGATGCTCATATAAGTAGTTGATGTACCAGATCCCCACCGGCAAATGTACAAAAATTGCGGAGACTAATCCTGGATTATACATGCTTTTTGCTCTTATATTAATGACGACTCCATGGAAAATGATTTGGAAAAAGCCCATTAAAACAGGTGCCATCCCCAGCCATACTACTGACGGGAAGAATACAGGGAGCAAGTAGAACACATAGGCGATGACCACATTAATAATCATTGCCGACTGTTTATTTAATGGATAGTTGTCAGGGGATTCACTTTTAAAAAGGGCTATATTGAATATGCCTGGAAAGTACCCTGGCCAGCGGTATTCCTCAAATTGATGAAGAAGGATCGCCACAAAGCTTAACCATAATATGCTGTTGATCCGCGGTATTGTTTGCCAATTCATTAGAAGATACATGCATATAACAATGCCAATGAATAGTCCTATATCCTGCCAATATTTTCTTAAAAAATTCATTTAATCACCTCAATCTGAGTTTATTAATGAAAGTATCTTGCAAAGAGCAGGTCAATCTGTTCCTCTATAGGTGCAATCTTCACGGAAGCTCCTGTTTCTAGAATAGGACTCATAAGTGCCGGTAGAAAAAGCGCTCCAAAAATCTGCATCGTCATGGTCATCAGGTGCTCTGGCTGCTGCTCATCGGTTAACTCTCTTAAAGTATTTTGTATCTTAGGAAACCCCAATAGATTCAAAAATGATCCATATTCATGCTGGGAGGAGAAAACGGTCTTGCCCATCAGGATGATTCTGGAGAGCAATTCGGGATATTGAAGGATCACTTGCAAATAATCCAGTAAAAATTGCCTCAATCTATCTCGTGAGGATATAGAGAAATCGTCAAGTATGGCAAAGGTATGCTGAAAGCTGTTCAATATCAATTTGATGGACTCGCTAAACAAGTTTTCTTTGGACCCAAAGTAATAGTTAACTAGAGCGACATTCGTGCTTGAGGCTTCTGCAATTTTTTTTATAGTGATCCTTTCAAAGCCTTCTTGTTTGGTCAACTCCAGTGTGGCACGCATAATCTTCTCTTTTGTTTCCAACTTTTTGTCTGTCTCCATACGCAACCTCCAAGTATATTTTCTTTGATTTAAATGACATTTAAAATAACGTTTAAATTTAGTATAGCAATCTTTTTCCTTTTTGCAACTTTTATTTATCCGGAATCAAACCAAGTTTAAATGAAAAAGCAGCCGGTTGTTTGAGCGGCTGCTTACATGTTTTTATTAAATTAACGTTTCCTGTTAGCTTAATTGATTACCTTTGAAAAGTAGTCTGTATTTGATATATATCCATAAATGAAAAATGTATTATTTTCTTCTCTATACGGAATTCTTAATTCATGTAAAATCGAAAGAAATTCTTTACTTATGTCAATTAATTCAGGAGGAAGCAGATTCCCCTTGTGCTTCTGATACCTTGGTCTAACCCGTATCCATTCTACAGAAAAAAAAGGTGAAAGTCCTTCTATCCAATCCCCTAAATACCAGACGTCGTTTTCGAAGTTCTCTGGATAAAGTATATCGTCTAAGACATACTTAGCTTGATATGGAGGGGTAAAAGGTAGTTTATTTAGTACATCACTTTGTAAGTTTCCCCACTTAGTGTCATTCATAACTGAACATAGTTGTTTCTGTTTAATAACTTCATGTACCCTTTTTTTAAAATCCTGTTCATAACCCACAATCAAAAATCCTCCTGAATAAACAACATAAATCCCACGCTGACCTGCCTGTGTGTCATTATTGAGTTATCGTTTCCCGGTAAATTAATTCAAAATTAGTCAAGTTTAATAATCTTATCAAAGCAGTATGAATCTTTGTCATAGCCATTATGCACATAGAAAGCATGGGCGTCGGTTCGCTTAAATCCGCTACATAAAATAATACTTGATATTCCCATTTCTTTAGCATAATTCTCAGTGTGTCTTAGTAGTTCTGTACCTATCCCACTATGCTGTAATTCCTTTTTAACGGCAAGCCCTTGAATATGTAGATAACCATTCGAAGACCCTACGGATAACGCCTGAACTATAGTGACAAAACCAACCACTTCATTTTCAAATAATGCAACGAATGTTTTATAATTCCCAGCCTTATTCATGTTTTCCATAGTAACTCGAAAATTTTCAATATTAACATTGCGAACACCAAGTACATCATTCCATAAAAAAACAACTTCAGCATAATCATTTGCTACAACTTCTCGTATCTTAATTTCCATCCCCTCCTTTATAGAAATATTCAAGCAAAGGATTCGACAGTGGATGAAGCAATCCTGCCCGTTACTTCAACAAATAAAAAAGGAGCATTGCCATGGCAATGCACCTCAGCTATCGTTTCCCGTAAGCTTTATAGATTGCCTCTTTTTCAGCCTGCAATCCCTAGAATCCAATCTCTCATTAGTTTGTTGATTTATAATATTCTGATAAAATGCCCTCTAAAACTTGCTTATAATCGTTTTTATTATAAGAAGAGTTATCAACTTTTATCTTGGTAATGTTTAATCTGTTAAAAATCTCTTCTTCTAATTCCCTTCTTACTTTAAGAACCTGCAGTGTTCCATCTAACCCTTTATAATTTTGTATTTTTCCATACCCCTGGTTCGTGTAATATTCAATAAATCCCTCTGACCATTCCTGAGATCTTTCCTTTACAGCCTTTCTGAAAGAATGATCAAGATCATTCTGCTGTACGTATATCAACAATGGATTCAGCCGCTCTACAATTGTTGCCAGTTCAATAACATAACTCATAACGTCTTCCTTCTTCGCACCATGTTTAATCATGCCTATAGTTACAGGGTTTTGTATAAAACAACAATCAAAAACAAAGGTGTCTACGCCATACAAAACACGATCCGCAAACTTCGTCCATCGTTCTGTTATCAGTTTCCTATTCTGATCTAGCGGCAATTCATAAATATCATGTTTAAAAACTGCGCGATGCAATTCATCTGGAAAACTTGACCAGACTTCACTTTTTATTTTCCGATATTCTAGGAAGTAATCGTTATCTTGTTGAATCATTAGATTACTCAACAAATCTTTAAACTTTTTATGGGTATTCAATAATTCATCCCATTCAGTTTTCTTAAAGAAAGCGACTCCATCATAATCAGCAGGATGTTCCAAATTACCTTCTAAAAATAGCTGGGATGTAATGTTCACTTCCGTAAAAATTTCATGAACGAGCTGAGCAGTTGTCGTTTTACCAGATCCTGGCATTCCCTCAATCAAGACTAATTTCGATCGCATAATAAAGTTCCTCCACTCGCTAGTAGAAGGATAAACAGGTAGGAATCAATAGAGATGCGTTTCCCACGAATAAAAGCGAATACCATCAGGTATCCGCAGGATGGGTATATGATACACTTTTCCCTGCACACCCTGTAAGATTAAAGAAAAGCACACCTAATAAAATAGTGTAGTCACTATTTCAGGCATTCCTTCAAATTGTTAATCTTTACAGAGTATTCCACATGATAAGGTTTATGCTCCTTTGTTAGCATCTCTATTGTTTAGATTAACAGTAAGCATAGGTAAATACAATCAGGGACTTTCTAAACAATCCTGCCCGTTAGCTTAACGGAACTTCGATATTATTAGCTCTAATTATGCACTTTCTCTGGTTTAGCCCCTCCATGCTGCTCCTTATTCCGAGAGGCTATAATCTGCAATATCTTGCTACATTGCTACATTAATAATATGAATCGGAAGTTCATATGAGAGCAATGCAAGAATTCTTATAAAATCTCACGAATATGCAGTGCTTCGCATATGCAAAAAACGCTCGAGGGCTGTCCCGCTATCATAGATAGCGAAACAGTCCTGAGCGTAATATCTGTGTTCGTTTAATTCATCATACTGGCAGCAATACGGATGACCTCATCCCTGGTCAACTCAGATTTCTCCTGGCGAACCGACACATTATAGATGATCTGCGCTTCCGGGTCAGACCAGACTAGTCTATACTTATACCCCAGGTCAATCTTTTCGTTGCTGGAAGGTTCGAGATAAATGAGCTGCTTGCCGCCAATATCAATATTCTCCACCTTTGTCGTTTTGGTCCACATCAGGCTTTCTACCGGTGTAGCTTTTTCATCAACACGTGAGGCACTGATTCTCACCTGAATCTTCCCCTTCTTGTACACAAGTGTAGAAGAATCATAGGCAATATTCTCCGCCTTCTCCCGTTTCCAAGTCATCCGGAAGTTGTCTCCTAGGTCTATCTCGCTTTCACCTTTAAACTGCTTGTCATCTTCGACCTTTATAAAAGAAGGCTTGATAAACGCCTCGTCCAAGGTATACCCGTCCGGCATATATCCCGGTTGCTTCACTTCGGGAGCGTGGTGCTTCTCAACACTAGTCTTATAAGTGGAATAGTCCTTGACTATGATCGGCGGGCAGTATAACCCAAGATGAGATTCTTCTTTCCCGTCTTCACGTTTGATAACATAGGTGGCATACTCTCCAGGAAGCAGCAACTTCTCAATGGCATTGTAGCCCTTTGCATATTTCATCTTGTAGAGTTCATCCTCTTTGCTCAGCTGCGCTTTGGTCGGCCAGGGAATCAAGGGTTCATTCGGCTTCTCTATCATTCCACCTGATTTCGTTGCCAGAAGTGGCTTATAGGGCAGCACCTTGTACTGAATTTGGGCCCCCTGCCGGAGTTCACCGGAATACTGGGTATAACCGCCGCCCAACAAGACCATTACAAGTAGTGCCGCCACCCAGCCCTGCACCGGAATCCGCAGGATTCTCCTCCGGCTCCGCCCCGTTCCGGCTTCTGTCTTTAGCCTGCGCATAACGTTAGGAGCCCCTTCGTTTGGCGGGAGTGTCTGCAGAGGGGTCTGCTCTTCTGCAGCAGGTAAGATCCCGCCAAGCCCGAGCGCTGTCATTACCTGTTCATGAACATCAACGGGGATGAAATTGGCGGACCGGTCTCCGTGCTTCAGAAACCGCTCCTCCGAGGTTAATTCACTCTTGTCCATAGTTGTTTCTCCTTTCTCTCCAACACCTTTTTAAGCTTGCCTTTGGTCCGTTCATATCTTTTGCGTACGGTAGCCGTACTGACACCCAGAATTTCGCCGATTTCCGCAAACGATTTATCTTCATAAATACGCAGAATCAACAAATTCCGGTCTTCCACATTCAGCTTCCCCAGGGCGGTCGAGACTGGCTCGCTGAACAGGCGGTCCTCGACCATTTGTTCGGCACTGTTCACCGCAACCTCCTGCCAGAGCAGCTTGCGCAATTGAAACTGAAATTTCTGCCGCCGCAACTGATTCAGACAATGGTGGTACGCGATCTTGTAGAGCCATGATACGAAATCCGCCTGCGGCTTGTATTGCCCGATATTCTGATAGGCCTTAATCAGGACATCCTGCACCGCATCCTCCGCCTCTTCCCTGCTGTTCAGCATCCGGAAGCAGTAGAGGTATATCCGCTGCTGGTACAGCTTGATTACATCTGAGAACAGGCGGGCATCTCCGGCCTGTATTCTCCTAATCTTCTCTTCCATAGAATCCACGTTGGTCTCCTTTCTTCTATTTCTTCTGTTTCTATAGATATAACACTTGAGTAGCCTCAGGCGTGACATTTATTTCTTCCGGCTGCACAGCAAATGAGACCTACAGATGAATCCCGGTTGGTGATCCGCTTGAACATTTGCATCACCTTCTCAGCCAGGTTTCTGTTTTTCCAGTATTGGACTGCATCGGCATGGACCTTAATCAGAATTACATCCGGGTCATCATAGCCGGTCTTCAGGAGCGCCCCGCAAATAAAGGCAGGGCCAACATTGGTGGGGGTTGGCGGCAGTGACTTTCTCTCGATGGACTTTCCTAGGGATCGGTAACGTAAATGGAGTTACACTTAGCTTAGCTGGCAGCTGACAGCAGCCTGACTCCACGATGTAGAATCCGGTACTTTTACTACAAGCTAGCCGCTCTGGGCACCCTTGAACCCCTCGCGGACAAGAACACCAAAATACTTTTGGCCGACAAACTTCTCGCCATGAACTATCCAATAGTAACGATAGCACGTATCGTGATCCATTTTTCTCGTCCTAAGTATGCCAATCTGGTCGTAATAACGCAGTGTCATCTCCTATCTACAACATAATGTGAGTATACAGTTTCCCGTGCTGAGAAACGTCAATGATGCTTTTATTCATTCGAGAAATTACTCTTAGATGAACAAAAGCAGCCGATCGTGTTGATCGGCTGCCTTCTTGTTTTTATTAAGATATCGTTTCACTCTAGCTTAAAGTTCAGGTAATGAATCGACATGTGATTCGACTTCAATAATAAATTCTTCGAGGTTATCGCTTCTAATATCTGACAGTAATCAAATAAACACTCAACATCAGCTCTGTCCATTAAATTGGAATGCTGATACTCAGTCCCAGATGGCTCTGGAAAAATTCGGCGATAAAGTTCTCTTTGTCGTTCTCCAATCCATTTCTTATTTAAACCATAGTAGTTTTAGTCCTACTGCTCATTTTTTTAAATAGTAAGCTAGCAAGAAGTAAAGCTATGCATACAGCGGCAAAACCCAGCCAATTCAAATATAGGACAGAGGTACGACTGATGACTAACCCGCCTAATCCAGATCCCAGTGCAAAGCCAAATTGGATGAACGAAGTATTTACACTAAGAGCAATGTCCGGATTTCGAGGCGCCAGAGTAACCAGATATAGTTGCTGGGCCGGGGAAATACTCCACGTTGCTAACATAAAAATCATTAAAACCAAGATTAAAACCAACAGATTGACTCCGGCTAGAGCGAATAAAAGCAGTGTCGTCCCTTGTAACAGGAGCCCGAGACAAATGGTGAATTTCGATCCCTTTGCATCTGCCAGTTGTCCGCCCAGCTTTGATCCGACAAAGCTGCAAATGCCTGCCAGGAACAGAACACCGCTAATTTCGGTCATGGAAAGAGAGGACGTGGCTTGCAAGAAAGGCGTAATATAAGTAAACAGTGTAGAATAGCCGCCGACATAAAATAACGTAATAACCAAGGCCATCAGAATGGTTGGATTTTTTAAAATAGAGAGCTGCATTCTGAGGGTAACCTTTTCCTCTTCTTTGATTGCCGGAACCTTTTTATAGATGATAAGTAATGGAAGAATACTTAATAATCCGATTAAAACAAATAGCACTCTCCATCCAAACATCTCACTAAAAAATGTGCCCACAGGAACACCAAGCACTAGTGAACTGCTAAGCCCCATCAAAATGATACCGATGGCATTGCCCCTTTTTTCTTTTTCAACGAGTCGGGTCGCTATTGCCATGGCTACAACGGTAGCGACTCCTCCGCTAGCCCCTTGGATAATACGTATCCATAGTACTGTTTCATAAGCAAGATCTACAAACATAAGTCCATTGCTGGAAATAAACACACCTAGGGTGATCATTAGTAGTTTCTTGCGATCTGCATTGATCGTTAATGCAATCAAAACCGGAGCGACAATGGCTGCAGAGAGGGCAAACACAGTCACCAATAATCCAACTTCAGAAGTAGATACTCCCAAGTCCACAGCAATCATCTCAATAACTCCTGTAATAATATATTCAATGGTTCCAATCAGAAAAACAGCCAGTGCCAGAATATAAATGATCCGTTTATTTTTCAATTTCCCCCACTCCACTTCTTCTGTTATCTATTTATAATGGGAATTTGTATTTCTATGAATTGTGCATCTTGTTCTGGAGATAACGGTAAATATAACTCCCTGCCCGGTTCGTTCTCCTTGATCTGATAGTTGTTTTTCTCAATCCATTTAGCTAAATGAACACAGGCCGCACAATCAAAACTAGTATTTGAATGAAAAGCCATTGTGGCCATCATCGGTTCAGGAGGAAGAGTCCGTAGCTGAAACGGTTCTGGAAATGATCGCAGCTCACAGGTTAAAAAATACCCGACTTCAAACTCAAACTCATCCTCTTTTCCTTCGACTTCTTTCCACAAAACAACCTGAGGGCCTTGAATGAATTGACGATTTTCCGTCGTTATAAACTGATCAAATTGACGAAGCAAATCCGGAATGTCCTCTTCTTTCCCGCATGCTTTCTGATAAAGAAACAATTGAGCACCCTCTGCTTTGACTCTGATTTCTTGACCCGTTTCGAATTGCCCCTCTTTTTCTATAAGCTGCATACGTTCCTCAATCCTGACGAGTTTAGCTTGTTCCGTATCGATGATATGCTGGATTTCGCTTCTTTTCAGCTTAAACATGCCTTGAATGTTTTCTAATGAAATATTTTCCTGAAGCAGCTGTTTAATTTGAGGCAATGTAAAACCCAATTCCTTATAGATTAAAATTCGGTTGAGCTCAAGGAGCTGATCTGCGGAATAGTAACGGTAGCACGTATCCTGATCCACTTTTTTCGGCCTTAGTATGCCAATCTGGTCGTAATAACGCAGTGTTTTTAAGGATACCTTGCTTAGCCTAGAAAATGCACTAATTTTGAACAAAATATCATCTCCAATCTATAACATAAGGTGAGTATACAGTTTCCCGTGCAGGGGAAAGTCAAGGATGCTTTTATTTATTTGAGAAATTACTCTTAGATGAACAAAAGCAGCTGATCGTGTTGATCGGCTGCCTTCTTGTTTATATTAAGCTTCTTTCCAAGGTTTAATTGGTGCGTTATAAGCCAATAAACGTTTTCACCTTTGCCCATCCTTCAATTATCGCACGGAGTAGCTAGCTTGAGCTATAGGTAGCTAATTCCACGCACGGTGTAGATAGCTTAAGCTGTAGGTAGCTAATTCCGCGAACGGTGCAGCTAGGTTGAGCTATAGGTAGCTAATTCCGCGCACAGTGTAGATAGCTCGAGCTGTAGGTAGCTAATTCCACGCACGGTGTAGATAGCTTGAGCTATAGACGGCTAGTTTAAACACTGGGTAGCACGTTTAGGAGCAAATTTGGCAGGCGGCGTTCTTTTCACCAACTGTTCGGACTCAGTTGCTCTTATTTCCACAATTCAGCTCGTTTTGCCACACTATCGGACTCAGTTGCAGCTATTCGCTCAAATGTACTTCTTTTCTACGCAAATCAAGGGCAATAAGAGCTATACAGTCCGAAACCTTCGCAATATGAACCCATATGCTGAAATAGCTGCAATACGGTCCGATACGATCAAGATCGCGCAAAGGGCAGCTAGTTTCGAGACATAGGCGGCTAGTTTGAGCAACAGGTAACAAATTCTGCGCACGGTGTAGATAGCTTGAGCTGTAGTTAGCTAATTCTGCGCACGGAGTAGCTAGGTTGGGCTATAGGTAGCTAATTCCGCGCACGGAGTAGCTAGCTTGAGCTATAGGTAGCTAATTCCACGCACGGTGTAGATAGCTTGAGCTATAGACGGCTAGTTTAAACACTGGGTAGCACGTTTAGGAGCAAATTTGGCAGGCGGCGTTCTTTTCACCAACTGTTCGGACTCAGTTGCTCTTATTTCCATAATTCAGCTCGTTTTGCCACAATATTGGACTCAGTTGCAGCTATTCGCTCAAATGTACTTCTTTTCTACGCAAATCAAGGGCAATAAGAGCTATACAGTCCGAAATCTTCGTAATATGAACCCATATGCTGAAATAGCTGCAATACAGTCCGATACGATCAAGATCGCGCAAAGGGCAGCTAGTTTCGAGACATAGGCGGCTAGTTTGAGCAACAGGTAACAAATTCTGCGCACGGAGTAGCTAGGTTGGGCTATAGGTAGCTAATTCCGCGCACGGTGTAGATAGCTTGAGCTATAGACGGCTAGTTTAAACACTGGGTAGCACGTTTAGGAGCAAATTTGGCAGGCGGCGTTCTTTTCACCAACTGTTCGGACTCAGTTGCTCTTATTTCCACAATTCAGCTCGTTTTGCCAAACTATCGGACTCAGTTGCAGCTATCCCCTCAAATGTACTTCTTTTCTACGCAAATCAAGGGCAATAAGAGCTATACAGTCCGAAACCTTCGCAATATGAACCCATATGCTGGAATAGCTGCGATACGGTCCGATACGATCAAGATCGCGCAAAGGGCAGCTGATCACGCAGCTGGCTAATCGTGATTTGAGCCAACGTTTCCCGTTAGTGGAACAAACTACTCCCAGTAAGGAGTCCCACTAAAAAGAAATTTTTCTTTATTTACATATAACTTAAATTCCCGACTTGATAATCTACTAATATGACTGGGTAACCACTCATTAGATTCAGGCAACCCAAGCCAAAAATTCATTGTTTCGAGTTGGGCAGCTACAAAGAAGCCTTCTAACTGTTGAACATAGTTATGAGGCAGGTCGAATTGTTTGGCGTATGATTCTAGCAACTGGCTTCTGAACGCTGGGTGGATATAAGAAAGTGCCCAACCTAAATCGAATAAATAATATCCGAACCCGCAAGCTCCAAAATCAATGGCTCTAGCTTCTTGTTTATGAAACACATAATTACTTGGAATCAAGTCTGCGTGAATTATCCCCCAGTTGCCAGGCGTTCTTTCTATATCGTTCATCATTAAAATTGCACGCTCACCGGCCAATTGCAGAATTCCCACATCATTTTTATTGAGCTCACCACCGTCGGCAAGCTGTTTGAGCTTTTCTAATGATTGCGAAATTCTAGTATTATCAAAGGATGGTCTAGTAAATGATTGCGGAACCTTCCAAATAGATGATTGTTTATGAAGCTTTCCGATCAATTCACCTACGCACTCGGCATCATTGACTGTTGGAACAAATTGTTTTTGTTCACCCTCTACCCATTTTACCAATGTACAGTTCATGTCAGCTATCTTAGTAACATATTCACCAATGTTATTTTTTATAGGTGACGGTAACACCAGATCAGTATCATTTATTAATGATTGCAGCCAAATCATTTCTGAATGAATGACTTTTTCCTCAGACCAAATACTTTCCATCGAATCATTTTTTGATAGATGTATCCGCAAACTATAGCAGTTACTTTCCTTATCTGTCACTTTATAGATGGTGTTTGCATTTTGGCCAATATGAGCTATTGATTGATAAGTAATCGAATAACAAGTTAATGCTTCTATTGCAACATCATGAGTATTTAACATGTTCTCCTCACTCCCCCTGAAACAACCGAATAAGGACATCGTACCATGACTTTTTCTAATAGTTCGGGAGAGAACTCTTATATTTATATTTTATCCACCACTTAGTTTATTAAGGTAACTTGCCCGTTAGTTGAATAAAGGCAGCCGATCACATTTACTGACGGGCTGCCTTTATCGTGTTTATGGAACTAGCGTTTCCCGTTAGCTTAATGCCATTGCCTATGCATCACCAATCTCCGATATACGTGTCTACTTTACTTTATTTAATAAGTTTGTCACCATTCTACTCAATGTCCCTTGATCGACGAAAGGAGCAAGGCTTGCCAGCAGATCTGGGCTAAGATGTTCAGCTTCGACTCCACTAATTAACTTCTCGAGATTTTCCCTGTCCAGAAAAGGTGCGAGGCTTATGATCCGGTTAGCATCAATAGTGCCATCTGCAACCCGGTCTACCAAGCGGCTTAACGTTTCTCTGCTAATAAAGGGTGCCAGCCCTTGAACGAAATGCCAGCTCAAGCTACCCTCTTCTGCTTGTTGAACCAACCGATCTACATGTTCTCTTTCAAGAAACGGGGCAATTCCAACAAGATTGTGCACTTCTAAGGAACCGTCAATCGATTTATCTACCAGTCGGCTTAATGTGTCGCTGCTGACGAACGGAGCGAGTCCAGTAATGGCATTCCACATAATTTCGCCCTCTTCTGCCTGACGAACCAGTTCATCCAATGTATCTGTTCCAAGGAACGGAGCCAGCCGCATGATCACGTCTAACTTAAGGACGCTGCTGTCTAATCGTTCTGTAACCTTATGCAGAGCGCTTGCTTTTACAAACGGTGCTACTTCTACAAGCTCTTCCACCTTCATCTCACCGGTATTGACCATCTCTGCAACTTGGTCCGGCCTGTTCTCTGCGATCTCCTCAACGATCGTTCCTAGGTGCTGGTGCTCCCGATTTTCTGAGTTGTCTCCTGCATTTAAAATGTCGTCTACCGTTTTGCCGAATAACCTCGCAAACTGCGGAAGCGTTCCGATATCCGGTAGCGAGTCGCCCCGTTCCCATTTCGATACCGCTTGATGACTTACATTCAGTTGATCGGCAAGTTCCAATTGGGTCAAATCCTGGTCTTTGCGAAGCTTCGAAATATAAGCTCCAATTTTACGCAAGTCGAGCATTGTATACCTCCAATAAAACAAAATGTACAGTGCGCACTGTCGAAAACAGCATAGCATTTCCTCAAACGCAATCCTATCAAGCGGTGGTTGAATTTTCATAGGCGCTTTATTCAACTGTCGGTAGAATTCTCCACTTTTGTCACTTTCATTTATAGGTTTTTTTCTACAGTTCATTTCCATTATCCTGCCTGCTAGTTGAATTACACCACGTACGTTCATAGGTCCATGCAAGCACAACTTCACTAATTGATCAACATGAAGTATCACACGAAACCTTTAATGGAGACGAGAAATGGATGGAGAACTTTTTTTATTTCCTATAGCCATTTGAACGATAATCTGAAGCACGATGATTACAGACAAACCATAGAATGCTTGAACGAAGCTGCCTGTTGCATCGTGGAGCCAGCCAATCGCTAGCGGCCCAAGCGCTCCGAGAATGTAGCCACCAGATTGGGTCATTGCGGACCAGCTACTAGCTTCTTGAGCATTACTTGTTTCATCAATGGGCAACATCAGTGCAATCGGGAACAGCCCACCCGCTCCAATACCGAGTGGAATCGCCGCAAGCCAGGGGCTAACGGATAGGTTCAGCATCAAGACACCCGTCAACTCTAATATTGCACACCCGACAAGCCAGAATACACGTCTTTGGTAACGATGTACAAGCATCGGAATGAACAAAGTAGAGGGCAGCGATATCAAGGTAAATAAAGTTTGGATTTTGCCGGCAGTCTCTTGGCTATACCCCTGGCTTTGGATTGCTGGCGCAAGCCAAGCGGTCAACGAATAGAAGATCGCTGCCATCAGCCCGAAGAATAATGTCAGCACCCAGGCACGTCTATTGTTCACCGGAAGTGGTGCATTAAGTACACTCGAGATTTTACCGGATTGTCGATCTGTGCGCGCAGACCAGGCTAATCTCAACCAAATCGGCAATGCAATGACTGCCAGTAATGCCCATACAGCCAACGAGCCTCTCCACGAACCACCCAATGTATACTGTAGCGGAACCGATAGTCCCACACTAATGCTGGCCCCCATCACCATCGCTGTAGAGTAAATACCCACCATGGATGCCACTCGGTCAGGGAAATACTGCTTAATGAAGCTGGACAACAGCGGCCCTGCCAATGCAATTCCTACACCGGAAAGAAAAGAAGTGAACATCATCAAAGGAGTTGTACCAACAAACCATCGTAATCCCGTACCTACCCCAATGAGGATTAAAGCCAGAACAATTGCGCCCTCATTTCCCCACCTTCTGCTTAATCGTACAGAGAACGGAGCAAATATGCCCATGCATAATACCGGAAGTGCGGTTAACAAACTGGCGGTAATCCCGCTTATACCCAAATCATTCTGAATGATGCTCATTAGAGGAGAAATGGATGTAATGGGTGGTCGTAAATTCAGTGAAGCCAGGATAAGCGCCAAGACGATATAAAAAAGTTTCATTATGAATCACCTCATGGTAGTAGTATCGATGCATTCTCCCATGATCCTATTTGTTAATAGCAGATCTTTGGGAGGGCACGATTAAGTATAGAATCATTAGAATGATTGAACAATACTATAGTTTCTATTAAAATGATTACTAAAACCAATGATTAGAGGTCATTCATATGGAGATTCGTCAGATGGAAAACTTCATTGCTGTGTGTGAGGAGCTTCATTTTACACGAGCAGCTGAGAAGCTTGGCATATCTCAGCCTACGTTGAGTCAACAAATACGCGCGCTTGAGGATGAACTCGGAGTTCCCTTATTTGACCGAGTCGGCAAAAAGATTGTGATGACTCAAGCAGGAAATCTGTTTTTGGAGCACTGTGTACAGATGATTCGGCATTTACAGAATACCCAGGATGCGTTAGCTGAATTACGCAATGATCAACGAGGTCGGTTGGTAATTGGTGTTCTCCCTTCCGATCTGGACTATCGGCTCACCCCATTGCTCGTAAATTTTCATACGCGATTCCCCAAGGTGCAGCTGAAGCTTATCTCTTCGATCTACGTCTTGAATCAAGTACTGGATAATGAAGTAGACATCGGGATCGAGATCACCTCTGCTCCAGATGATCGGCTTGTACGCATTCCCTTGTGCAGTGAAGAATATGTACTTGTCGTTTCTGAGAATCATGATTGGGCTGAACGAAGCACGATTGTAATCCAGGAACTGCGTAATATCCAAACTGTGATGTTCCCCGAAGGATTTACAGGCAGAGAATTGGTTGATGGCTATTGCCGAAAATATGGATTCAGCTTAAATACGATCATGGAGACCAGTTCGGCAACTTCCATTATTAGCTTGGTGAAAGCCAACGTCGGAGGAACATTGCTGCCTTACCGTTTGATCCAAGCAATGAATGAACCAACACTACGCTGCATCCGAATTACAGACGATCCGCCATATCGTCACTTTGAGATCATTCATCGGTCCGACCGTTTTCTGACAAAATCGGCCAAGGCATTTATTGAGAAAACTATCGAGTATTTCAACTAAAGGTGAGATGCGAAAGAGATCGCTTCTGCTGCCAGAAGTAGAGTATAGTAGGAATGAAAATATATTAGGAGGCTACAGCCATGTCACAGGAGATTTGGATTAACCTGCCAGTCAAAGATGTTGAGAGGTCAACTGCCTTTTTCAATGAGATTGGATTCCAAGCGGTGAGTGTTGGTAACGAGAGAGCTAAGCTTGTTATAGGTCAAACAACAATTCTGCTGTTCCCGGATGCGGCGTTTGAGAAATTTACTGGTTCAAAAACCGCAGATACTTCCCATAGCGCTGAAGTAATCTTCTCCATTGGTGCTGAAAGCAGAGAAGAAGTAGATGCCTTTGTCCAAAAAGTAGAGGCTGCTGGAGGAAACATCTTTGGCAAGCCAAGTGAGACTGACGGCTGGATGTACGGCGCAGGATTTGCCGACCTGGACGGTCACCGCTGGAATCTGCTGTACATGGATGAGAGCAAAATGCCAAAACGCGAAATTTGAAGCGAAAAGCCAACACCAACAAATCCAAGATATGGTGTAATGATTCGGGCTTATACGTGGATGAAAAGAGCTGGGGAACGGAATGAATAAAGAAAATAGGGACTTCGCTGAACAAGTTCTTAAACATCTTTGTATTGGGGCAAAAATTGATGGTCTTAGATTTGGAGTATCAAGTGGTGCTACTCAAGTTTATTTAACTAAGTATGAAGGCTTCGATGATTTAGCTGGTCAACTGTACCTGAACATTGAATCAAAGTGGACTATATTGGATTCAGTTCCCTCTCAATACCCTAGTAATGAAAGTCAAATTGCAGATGTTTCTGAGGAAGAAAAATACAGTCAGATCATAAAGATGAGACGTGAAAAGATTATAGATATACAATTGGGAGACAGCACTCCACATTTAATTATAAGCTTTGAATCAGGTAGCATACTATTTGTTATTGGTTTTCATGAGAAGTATGAATGTTGGCAGGTGGGAGTAGAATCTGATAACTGGCTAGTTGTTGCATGTCCAATGAATGGAATTGCTACATGGACTTCAAATAAATTTGAATAATAATAAAACACTCCATTGTCAGGAGTGTTTTTTCTTTTATATACAGATATACATTTAATGGTCAAACTGTACTTTGTGTTTGGAAGCATTGAGGTGAAGCGTATTATATATAATCAATGAATTCATTAGTTTTGTTATATCCATAAATTATGATGGAGTCGGTAGTTACTTCACCTGGAACATGTATTTTTTTCAAGATTTGAATTAAATCAGCATTTATCGAGTCATTTTCAGCATGAATTTCTAACCACTCAATAAATTTGTAACCACCATCTGAAAAATGGTAATACCAATCTCCATCCCAAAGGCTGATATAGCCAGTATCAATGTCTTTAATCCTCCATTTGGTTGGAAAGGCATAGTTGAGCATTGCTTGTCTTATTTCTTCCCATTTTGTGTTGTTCATTAAAGGTTTTAGTTCATTTGAATCCATATATTCACCTTTTTCATCCATCAGTACTGAACGTGTTTATTCCACTTCATCATTTTCTCTTGTACAAAACTTCCCGGTAGTTGAATGAAGGCAGCTGATCGCATTGACTGACGGGCTGCCTTATCATGTTTATTGAACTAACGTGTCCCGTTAGCGTAATGCAATCAGTAAAAAACTTACCCATACCTACGGTTCACCACTTTGGTTGAAGCGGTGAATTTTGGAGCCACTCTTATATCAACCGAGCACTCATTTTCGGCACGTGACAATTTTCCCAATTAGCTTTTATGAACGCCCGATGCATGAGCAAGCGTGTTGTACTTGAGATAATCATCATATTACTGATCGTCACTCTGCTGTGAATTGTTGTGTTGAGTTCACACCCTCCACAACTTGGCCGCTAGACAGATAGTAATCTCTTTGCACTGAACCGTCTGTTTTGGTGCTGTTGACCACAAAGACCTGGCCTACTTCTATCGGCATCAGATAGTTATCGTAAGGAAGATAATTGTCCACCAGTGGAAGGTCTTGGATATCTTCATAGGCGTCCTCCAATCGCCAAAATTCTCGATAGGCGTAATCCTTGAACCCGTTCAAATCCTGCTTACCAAAATAAGATGCTGCATATTCCTTGCCCTGTAAGGAGATGTAATCTACTCTGGATGGCTCAATATCTTTAGCAATCCAACTTAGGTTCTCAGAATAAATGTTATCGCCATAATGCTCCTGTAATTGATTGCCCATACAAGGGATGGATTGGGTCTTATAGTCCATTTCATCAAGCCCGGTATGCGCTGAGCCGTAAATGCCCATAACGCTCTCATTGCCCAACTTCTCAAATTCGCGAATAAAGTTTTCCGTCATCGTGTCTTCCCGATATACGCCGTCTTCTTTGCTGTAAAAAACACGGCCTTGCCGGATCGCTTCCATTGTTAAAGTATACTTCTCCGATTCTCCCAGATCGTTTGCCACAAGATAAGATAAATAGCGGCTCCCGGTAGTTTCATATTGATGCCCGATGTCTGTGCCGTGGAAAATCGTCTCCGGACACTCGCTCTTTATTTTTTTGTAGAACTCTTTGACATCAGGGTTGTGACTACGTGTCCGTTCCCAATCATCATAAATCTCCTCTAAAATATCATCATTGTCCGACTGCATCCATAGATTCAAGTATTCGGCGGTAAAATAGGGCAGCTCGACGAATAAGTGCCTCATGCCCTCGTTATGGTAGTATTGAGACCACAATTTATATTCCTTGTCCAATATCTTGGCTACGCCGTGTGCTTCACCGTACAGATAAATGCTGCCCGATGCTTGCGCTACCACAGGTGTCACTATAGTCGGCTGCGCAGATTTACTTGCTGTCTTGCCTGCGGTGGAATTATCGCAGGCAGTAAGGCTACTGACCACAAGTATAACGATCAGGGTAAGCAGCAGAGGTTGTACAAGCATCATTTTCGCTTTTGCTACGAAGATGAGATTACGGTCATTCATAAACTAAGATCAACCTTTCATATACATTTATAAATCCATAATTTGGTATTCCCTAGCTGTTGCAAGATTTCCTGCTATCTCATCTTCAATTCTATATAGATTAAGGGAAAATGTGTCCTTTAGCGCAACGAAGGTAGCCGTTCATATAGACCAGCTACCTTCGTTTTAGATTAAGCTATTGTTTCCCGTTAGTTCAATAGAATCAACAGTTTCAGTCCGATGGTATCCTCTTGTCTATGATTCAAGCCACCACTTTTAATCCCATGATAAAATACTTATAAATCCCACTATAGCCAAACGGCCAAAGCGGATATAATCTTACTCTAAATTACTGGAGGTAGCGCTCCATACTCGGCCCACTGCTCTTTTGTCGGGCCGTAAAGATCCGGCACACGAAGGCCTGCCTGACGCATCAGTACTGTCATCTGACCACGATGATGAATCTCATGCTTTACGAGAATTTCCAGCATTAAGCCGTTTGGCCATTGATCACCATACATATCGCTCATGATAAGCAGATTCTCATCTTTCCAACTGGACTGTATAGCATCAAGGAGCGCTTGTGAGGTCCTCTTATAGACTGACGCGATGTCTGCTGCCGAAGCTGGCACCGGCATATCTTCGCCCGGTCCTTCGAAAGACAGTCCCGTCCGAGATGGCATTTCGTGCAACGTCTGTACAAGGTGCCATGCAACACGTCCAAGCGTTCTATGATCGCTTGTTATCTGTTGGCCAAGAGACTCGTCCGTCAGCATCTCCAGTGTCCGCATTGTTGCTTCCGTTTCATTCTGCCAAGTTGCGGCAAAATCTTTAATGTGTTTATACATATCCAACATCTCCTTTTTGTAATGGAATCAAGTTTATTGTATCGAACATTAGTTCGCAAGTAAATATTTACATTTACTTGAACTACCCCCGTTAACCAAACGAAGCTGCCGAAAATCATTGTGCTAATCCCGAAATGTAATTAACTACGTATGGTTAATACTTTTGATCATTTTGTTTACGCTAGTCTGCCTATTAGCTTAATAAAAAGAGCAGGATACCGAAGCACTTGTTTATCAATGTAATGTATTATTCAACTATCGTATCCCGTTAGCTCAACCGTTATTTATGATACGGCTCACCGTAGTATATCTAAGCATAAATTAGAGTTTGACCAAACTTTACACATTCATGTATAAAGCGAAAACCACTCCTTTACTATGGAGTGGTTTCTTAGAACCTCGCTTTTTCGCACTATCATTCTCAATGGAGTCGACTACGCATTTGTATCCAACATTGCTGGAATATTTATTTCTTTTACACAAGAGGCTTTGGAAAGGTTCATTAAGCATTTAACTAAAGAAACAATATCTTGAAGAGGAATCTGTGTACCGCCATACGCAGACAAGACTTTCTCAATTCCATCTTCCAATGGAATTTGGGTTGCAATTTCACCAGGATTTATACAAGTCACACCGATCCCATACTTTTTTACATGCTCCCTTATAGAATTTCCAATACCACGCAAACCGAACTTAGAAGCTACAAATGAAACTTGCGTAAAATCATTATGTTCAAGACCTGCCGTAGAACCAATTAAGAAAATTTTTGCGTTATCTGACTTTTTTAGATTCGGTAAAAGCTTCTGTATGCAGGTAATAGCTGAAGTAACATTTACATTAATGATGTTGACGATTTCAGCTGGGTCATCTTTTTCAAAATCATAGTCATCCCTGAAGCCTTTGCTCTCCCATATCCCTACATTATATATTAATACGTCTATTGTAACGTCATTTACTGTATTCGCAATCAGCTTGCTTGCATCAGATTTCGCTAAATCAGCCTCAATCCAATATTTCTGTACACCATCTTCAAGATTTAAATTGTTAGGATAAGTTCTAGAAACCACCCAAACACGATCACCTTTTTCTGGCAATCCTTTGAAGAATGCCTCACCTAATCCTTTACTTGCTCCGAAGATAATAAAATTTCTCATAAGTTATCCTTTCGATATGATTTATCTCTGCATTTAATCATTAAATTCACAGTGAATGCTGAAAATCATTCAATATAAGAATCACCAAGAACATTGAATTTTTATATGACGCTTCCCTCACCAATGAATTTATACTTACTTATAATACGGTTATGCATGATTATGTTCAACTATCCTGCCCGTTAGTTGAATAAAGACAGCCGATCCACTGATCGGCTGCCTTATGTCATCATTTAGCTATCGCTATTCGATAGTTTAACAATCAAGATTTCTGCACGCTGTGACCACTCTTCTAATGTCTATGCTCAAGGATGTTGATAAGTTTGCCAAACGGGTCGCGGACATAGAATCGCCGAACACCCCAAGGCTCATCAACAAGCCCATATTCTATCGGAAATCCAGCTTTCTTCATGCTTTCAAATGTAGCATCGACATCATCGACTTCAATTGATAGATCAGGCGTAGGCGTTTCTGAGCCACCCTGTGAGGCAAAACTAATCTGAATGCTCATCTCCTCGTCTAAACCATAAGTTCTAATCCAACCATGATCCATCATTAAATCAAGACCGAGCACATCCTCGTAGAAGCATTTAGCTGCCGTGAGATCCTTCGTGTTTATATTGGCGACGATTCGTTTGACCTTCATTTCAAACCTCCCAGACAGAAGTAGATTATCCTTGAATATAGAATGCATTCAACATATAACAGTTAATTCTAGCCTCGACGTTCCTGACCTTTATTTATCCATATTTAGCTGCGGAGGCTCACCGAGCAGAAAACACCCGAAGAACTGGCATTAAGTCTGGTTACGAAATCTCCGTACTAACCACCTCAACACAAGAAGCACCACGATTCCGCAAATGGTATAACTGATTGGGCGAATAAATTGCTCAACGATACCCCAGTTGTCACCTAAGCGGTATCCCAGATAGATCAAAGCTAAGTTCCACGGGATACAGCCGAGTGCTGTAAATGTTATGAATCTCCAAGCTTTCATTCCAGCAACCCCTGCGGGCAGTGAGATAAAAGTACGAATAAAGGGCAACATACGAGTAAAAAATACGGTACTCTCGCCATAACGCTCGAACCAACGCTCCGATTGCTCCAAATGATGCTCATTCAGGAGAATATATTTTCCGTATTTCTCTAATAACCGGCGTCCACCAGCCTTACCAATATAATAGGCAATGATGGAACCCAGTAGGTTTCCGAATATCCCAGCAACAGCAACTTCCATAAAAGTAAGCGAGCCTTGCGCAATCAGCCAGCCACCGCTGAGCATAATCACCTCACTGGGAATGGGGATACAGGCACTCTCTAGAATCATCCCTAACCAGATGCCCCAAATACCCATAGAATTAACAAGGTGAAGCGCGGATTCAGATATCCACGTAAATAGTTGATGCATGAGTGTTCACTCCGCTTCATAAATTTTACTATTCCTTAAGAAAGTCTCGTTATAATTGAACAAAAAACGGGGGGAAAACAAAATAATGATGAAATTCAATATACACAAATTTTTGTATGGCATATTCGTTATAGCCGCTATCTTGCTGATGTTCCCTAAATTTTCTTACAATGATCCCGATACCTTCTGGCATATAGAGCTAGGACAATATATGATCGGGCACGGACAAGTTCTACATCATGCCATACATACTTTTTACGGAGATAAGCTGCCCTACGTCCCTCATGAATTCGGATTCCAGCTGCTCGTTGCCCCGCTTTATGCAGCTTTTGGATGGCCGGGTGTGTATATTTTGACCGCTGTATGCTTGTTCTTTTTAGTGCTCGGATTGCTTCGGCTGGGTAAGGTTTCACGCAAAGAACTGGGACTTCAAGAAGACCATGTACTCCTGCTCCCTTTTGTGCTGCTAATTTCTTGCTGGATTTATTATAATTATTTCAAAGGCCGTCCACAGATGATCTCTTCGTTTATGATTGTCTGGTTTTTCGTATATTTACGTGAATATCAAATGAGTTCTCAAAAGAAATATGCCGCTGCGATGATTGCTCTTTCTATTGCCATTGCCAATTTCCATGCAGGAGTATGGCTTGTAATTGCTGTATTTACAGGGATGGCTCTGCTTGAATCCTTGATCCAAAAAACGCTGAATGGGCGTAAAATCATAGTCTTCAGTCTCGTCTGGTTCGTTGGCATTCTAAATCCAGGCGGCGTAAAAAGTCTCTTGTTTATTTTGACAGTTACGAAAAAGAACTTTAACCTGCTGATCAATGAATGGCAGCCGATTCGGTTCAATAGCTTGGAGAACTTGCCCATCTTACTATTGCTTTTGTTCTTTGCCTGCACACTTCCTTTTGCACTCCAGCGTAAACCGTTCCGTTTTTTTCTTATGCTTGGGATTCTATACCTCGGTGTATCAAACTTCAAGCAAAACCTGTTTATGTGGCTGTTCATCCCCTATTTTGCGGCTGTATTTTTTGATGCGCTTCCTGAGTTCACCAAAACAGGTATTCTAGTCCGACAAAGTACATTACGAGGGTTACTGGCAGTTGGCCTGCTGCTAAACATTGCTTATCTATTCCTTGTACCACCAGTTATTGACGCCAAAAAATATCCTATAGATGAAATGGACTATATTCTGCAGCATACATCTGAAGGTACACGTCCGAAAGTTCTCGCACACTACGGTTCATCCGGCTATGTCATGTTTCGAGGGGGAGATGTGTTATGTGATGGCAGACAAGATCCCTTCGTGACAAAAGATTCTCTTGGCGTATTGGGTTGGACTGCTTTTGAACGCTCGATGCACGGATTCTCTGAATACCTTCCCGAGATCGTTAATTACGATCAGCCCGATTATGTAATTACGAGCAAAAAGGTCTCCTATAAACTACTCAAGGAATGGACACAAAAATTCGGTCAGCCCGTATTTACAGGGACCTATGGCAGTGTCTTCTCGTTTATCCCAGAGTGATGATCCGGCTCGTTAATTCCTCACTCTGTAGAACGCAAAAAAACGCTGACCTGAGGCAATCTAGCCAATAGTCACCATCCGCAATTAAGTATTCTGATTAATAACATCCGTATGGTAAGGATATACATAATTACGACAAATAAGAAAAATAAGTTAGTAAAATATCAAATCTAGCGTTGATTGTTCCTAAATTGTATAGTATTTTATGGAAGAAAGGTAATTTAAAAGAAGGGAGGAATTAAAAATGGACAAGATGTGTATGGAAATGATGATGAACATGTGTATGGATGATATGATGTCTAAGATGAACTGTATGAAGATGGGCATGGAAAAAATGTCTGAAATGGGCATGATGGATATGAACATGGATATGATGATGAAAAAAATGCAGGACTGCGATGAAATGATGACTATGTGTATGACAATGATGCGCGAAGGAATGCAAATGTCTAAGTAGCCTATAGACCATCGTAAGTTTGGCAGAGCAGACTAACTGCATGCCTTTTTTTATTTTCTATTTATTATTACAATGTGAGCTTAAATTATATCCTGATATATCTACTCTGAATCTTCTTCGATAGATTAATCCGTTCCTGCTTTAACTCCCAGATTTTCTCTTTCCACCGGTACTGCTCTACTGGATCCCCACTTTCCCTCAGCTTATTAAATAAATCCATTAATATTGCATTTATATCGTCGAATTGAATCCACAGCTCTTTCACACTTTGTTCTGTTGTCTCAGCATGAGAAGCCTTGCTCAGCTTATTCAAACGGTCTATGATGTCAGCTTGCCACTGTCCATCGTTAATTGCTTTGGCGTAGTTTAAAAGATCCAGATAATCATCGACAGACATTTTCACCGACTCCTTATTCTGTGTATACCCAGTATTATACTCGGCATTATAGAAATTGCAATAGTCTATCTGTAGAAAAGGCATCTTCTCAGATGCCCCCGCAATGTTATTCCCAATCCGTTACTGGATTTTCCCGCCTTCAACGACAAGCTCATCAGTATATCCTTCACCGTAAATTTCATTTAAGGTTTCTTTGTAGGCTTGATGGATAAATTGTTCTTTACCAAGGGTATCAAGTTCTGTATTAATCCAGTCCAGCAATTCCTTATTCCCCTTTGCCACTGCTGGAGCTATTGTATCCTGACCCCCGAAAGCAGGAATGCTGACCGTAAATCCAGGATTTGATTTAGCCCAAGCAATGAGTTCTGTATTATCGTTAGCGATTGCCGCCCCCCGACCATCTTTAAGCGCTGCAAAAATCTCGGTGTACTGATCGAATTTGAGCAATTCAATATCCGGATATTCTTTGGTAAAATAGGTTTCCGCTGTCGTACCTTTAGCTACAATGAGCTTTTGCTTGTTCCCTTTTAATTGATCAATGGAAGTGATTGGAGCACTGTCTGGGGATACGATCCCAAAGGATAATTTCATGTACGGATTAGCAAAATCCACTTTTTCTTTTCTTTCCTCGGTGACCGTAAAGTTAGCCATAATGATATCAACCTTACCGGATTCAAGATAAGCCACGCGGCTGGCAGCATCAACTAACACAAATTCAACCTTCGAGTCATCCCCTAGCAGATCCTTGGCAAAGCGTTTGGCAATATACACATCAAATCCTTGGTTTTTACCCTCAGCGTCCACATAACCAAAAGGTGGTTTGTCTGCAAATACACCGATCTTAATCTTCCCTTTCTTCTTTAGCTGTTCAATAGAAGTGAATTTAGAAGATGCTGAGTTTCCGTTGTTATCCGAACTATTTCCGCAAGCAGCCAATCCCATCAATAATATACTTACACCTACCAGCATCGTTAGCCATTTCAAACTTTTCTTCATTTCTCTTCCTCTCCTATTTCTATAATTTTTCGTACTGAAATATATCCAGAAAATGCTGGGCACGTTCTGTCGCAGGGTGGGTAAAAAATTGTTGCGGGGCAGCGATCTCACATATCTTGCCTTGATCCATAAACACGATCCGATCCCCAACCGATTTGGCAAACCCCATTTCATGAGTCACGATGATCATCGTCATTCCTTGCTGAGCAAGCCCTAAGATCACATCAAGCACTTCCCGAACCATTTCCGGATCCAAGGATGCTGTCACTTCATCAAATAACATAATCTCCGGATTCATACATAAAGCTCTTACTATAGCTATTCTCTGCTTTTGTCCACCGGAAAGCTGGCGTGGATAGTCCAGTTTACGCTCAAGCAGCCCTACCCGCTCTAAGAGCTGTTCCGCTTGCTGCGTTGCTTCTTTAAGCTCTCTCTTTTGTACTTTCAGAGGGCCTAGAAGAATGTTATCCATAACCGTCATATGCGGGAATAACTCATAATTTTGAAAGACCATTCCGATATGCTGCCTAACTTCACGCCAATCTACAGCAGCCCCCGCGAGGTTCTGCCCACGATATTGTATCGCCCCTTCCTGAACCGGTTCCAAACCGTTAAGACAACGCAGGAACGTACTTTTTCCACAGCCAGAGGGACCGAGAATAACGATTACTTCTCCTTTTTCGACCTGCAATTCAATGCTGTCCAGAACCTTTCGCTCTCCAAAATATTTGTGTAATTGTGTAACCTCCAGCAGGAGTTCTCCGGAATCTGCCATTACAACCGTTCCTTCCTAAGCCTTAATTTTGCCATCTGCTTTCAACTTTTTTCGAAAGTCTGGATAACGGAAAACATACAGAAAAATATAATATAAAGATAAAGCCGTATACCCAGAATGAAGCGGTGGGCGCTTTTATCACGCCGAGTTCAATGATCTGCTGCCCGATCTTTACCACCTCAATCACTCCAATCAGCACCACCAGTGATGTTGTCTTGATCATTCGTGTGGCAAGATTAATCATTCCCGGCAGCATTCTGCGTACAGCCTGCGGGATCAAAATATGCCGATAAAGTTGACTGCTGCTCAGACCTAGCGCCCTGGCAGATTCCACCTGATGTTTTGGCATAGATTGCAAAGCTCCACGAACAAGATCCCCAATCTCCGCAGCTCCCCATAAGCTGAACACCAATATAGAGGTAACCTCCCCGCTGATATCGATATGAAGTAATGGAGAGAAACTGAAATGTACTACATACAGCCACACTAGAATCGGAATAATTCTAAAGGTCTCCAAATAAAGACGTAATATAAACCTTAATGGCCTCGATCCCAGCGTCCGGAGCAATCCCATAACGATCCCTAATAACGTACCGATTCCAATAGAGAGAAATGAAATTTCAATCGTTACAAGTAAGCCCCCTAATAATCGTTCGAAATTAGAACCTTCAAAAAGCACCTCAATCCCCGAATTCTGCATATCTCACCTTCCTTTCCACCCAAGTCAATAAAAGCGATAAGGGCAGGACTAACACCAAATAGGCGAGTACCAGAAGGAGCAGAGACTCCGCTGTTTTGTAATGCATGCCGATCAAGTCTTTTGCCACATTCATCAAATCCATTAAAGCAATGGCACCTACAATAGAGGTCTCCTTCAGCAGAAAGATCGCATTTGCCCCTAAAGAAGGAATACTTATCGCAAAGGCTTGGGGAAAAATAACATATCTGACCAGCTGCAGCTTAGACAGTCCAATGCTCTGACCTGATTCAATCTGCGATTGGCTAACTGCCTCGAACCCACTTCGAAAAGCCTCCGTCATATAGCTCCCGCCCAAAAATGTCATGCCTACAATCGCACAGGTCATTTCACTAAAGTGAATTCCGATCTTAGGTAAGCCATAGTAAAGAAAAAAGAGCTGCACAAGTAAAGGGGTGTTCCGTGAAAGCTCAATGTAGATCTTAATAACATCACTGACGATTTTGACCTTATAGTACAAGACGATACTGAACAGTAATCCAATAAGGAGTGAGAATACAATAGCTAACAACGCTAGCTTCACTGTCAGCCACATCGCCTCACCATAAAGCGGCAAACTCTCGTAGATAAACTCCCAGTCTAAATTCATATCTGAGTAACCCGATCCCCTTTTCTTAATTTCTAATAATTATCAAAATCTTACATTAAACCTTACGCGTGGTGATATGATTTTATTCATACTATTCCAAGTAAATAACTACGTTTTAAAACTCTTGTATAATAGTCCACACAAAAAAAACCGCTAAGAGATTAGTCTTAGCAGTTTCCTTCTTCTATAGGATAAACCTTGCCCCACCCTAACATCCCACTACCAATAGCCTCGGATGCCGGTCTGCAAGCGGATCAGCGCTTCCATATAATAATAATCTCCCCAAATCATATGACCATCAGGCACACGTCCACCTCTCACATGATAAGAACCATGCTTTAGAAGTCCCTCTGCTTCCGGATTTCCAGATGTCGCATAATCTTCCACTAGGGATTTCATACTACGGTGTAAAGCAACTTCATAAATGGCCCGGTCCGGATCGTCTACGCCTAGGTGATCGAGCAGTTCCAAAAGACCGGCTGCAGCAATCGCCGAAGCCGAGCTGTCGCGAGGGGTATCCGCTCCCACTGGCACATCGAAATCCCAATAAGCCACACTATCCTCCGGTAGATGGCTGATAAAATAATCCGCTAGGCTCTTAGAAGTCTTAAGAAAATCCTCATTCTGCGTATAGCGATACGCCAGAGCAAAACCGTATATTCCCCAAGCTTGACCACGTGTCCAGGTCGATCCGTCCTCATAACCTTGATGTGTTCCTCCACGAATTGCATTTCCGGTAGCCGGATCAAAATAAAAAGTATGGTAAGAGGAGGCATCCCCACGCACAAGAAATTTCCGGCTCTTAAACGCATGTTCGAGCGCTATTTCATAATAGCGCTTATCTCCTGTTTCCTCCGCTGCCCAGAATAATAGAGGTAAATTCATCAAGCAGTCAATAATGATACGTCCCGCATTCTCCGGGTCACACTCCAGTCCCCAGGCCTGAAGAATCCCTGCTGGTTCACGCCAGCGCTTGCACAGCGTGTCCGCAGCTTGCAGACCGACAGCTCGCGCCGCTTCGCTGCCCGTTATTTTCCACTCCGCTACTGCGGTCAGTGTATACAAGAAACCAATGTCATGATGGTCCAGGGCGATGTGCTGATCCAGACGATGCTTGAAGTCCCCTAACCAAGAGGCTGCCGCCTCCTTATAGCATGAATCCTTACTATATTCATAAGCAAGCCACATCATCCCAACATAGAAACCTTCTATCCAGTCGTCGTTGTCTCCCCATTCGTACTGTTGCCCCTCAGCGATATGAGGCAGTTTGCCCGGATGGTTAGCCATATTGCTCCCAACTTTGTGAATCGCATCCTCAATAGCCTTATTCCACATCTTTGTTTCTCCCTTCCCTTAAATCAACAGTATGCAAAAGTGTATCGTTACTAGGTTCGTATACAGCAACCCTTCCGTCCGAGTGCCATTGAATAAGCGGCGGTGAAGCAAGACTTGCCTGGTTCTCCGGAGTATTCGTCGCTCCGAAGACAGCAGATATCAATACTTGATCTCCCGGTTCCAGTCTGGAGTACAAGCTCGGAAGAAGTGTCCGCGGCTTCAGCAGATTGGTATTTGGCTCGGGATATACGCACTCTCCCCGATCAAAGCCGCTTAGCCTATGTATGGCACTGATTCCCCAGGGCAGCTGCACCGAAACAGCAGTGTTCGATACCTTAATGATTTCCCGTTCACTGTGCGAGAAGCCAGCTGACTGGCCAATGGCAAATCCACCCTCCGCTACATCCAGCCGCCGGGCAGTATGAATGCTGTGAACACGAACATGCCATAGACCTGCCGGAATAATCCATGTCTCCACATGTACATCACTCCAGGGATGCCAGCGGGAATATACATAGCTGTCCCCGATTTCCCAGGTCTCGCAGAATCTGCGTACCCGATAGTGTTCATCACATTCGCATAGTGCGAGTGTAGAATCGTAAGCGCCTTGAACCAACCCGTAACCCGCTTTCGGGACACTAAAACCAAACAGAGTGGAATATGCAAATTTAGAATATTTGGCTGCACTATGGGCCATATCAAAGTTAGCCATCTGGCCAGAGGTATAGGCAATAACATGCCTGTTTCCTTCCGGACGACTCACAAGCATTCGCGCCTCTTGGAGAGCCCGTACCTCTTTCAAAATAGGCAACGGCTCTTCCTCCGCCTGCCAAAAAGGATGATCATCTGGCAAGGCAAGAATAAGCATAGCTTTAAAGGCCCAATACGGAGATCCGGGGGCGTTGTAGTTCTCTGTCATGACTAGATTCGGATAAGCATATCCGATGCTAAGCAGTCCGTCTAATCCCATAATAGGTTGTTCAAACCACCAACGAAAATGGCGCATAATGATTCCTTTAAGAACGCCATATGAAAAAGGAACCATATCTGCATACACCAGCGCACTCCAGAATGAAACCTGTGCAAAACGATAGGTCAGGCTACGACCAAAAGGAAGTGCGCTTCCGTCCTCAGCGAACCAATAAATGAAATCCTCGGCAAATCGTGCGGATCTTTCCCGATAAACAGCAGCTCTCTGAGGATCATCATCCGCCATCAGCTTAGCGTATATCAGCGTATAATAATGCATAGCAAAAGCAATATAATAGTCCCTCTGATCGGTCAATCCATCGGAATACCAACCGTCACCAAGATAGTAATTATCGATCTGCGCTAGATAATCATCCATTATGCTCTGATCATAAGGTAATCCGACTTTCTTGAAGCCCACATTCACAAGAACCGTGAACATCAGCCAGTTATTCGGATTGGAACGATCCACATGATTAATCTGATTTAGCCAGTTATATACATTTATTTTCTGCGTGTCACTCAGCGGCTCCCACATTTTATGTGGTGCAAGAGCAAGCCCCAGTCCCAACACGGCCTGCTCTACCATACGCTGATCTTTGGTAGTAAATTGCCCCCAATATTCTTCATGCTCCGGGTCTGTTCCGTTGATGATCCCTTCCAGAAACATCGGCCAGAGTGCACTTTCCCCTCCACCGCTGGCATGGGGAACAAGGCCCCATAGAGGACGGGCGAAAGCTTCCATAAGCGCTGTAGCTTCATTGTATATCGATCCTGTAGCGCCCATATTAATTCCTGCACAACCAGAGGTAAATCTGCGCTCCAGTGGAGTATATAGTTCATTTAGGAACATCTGTAATTCATTTTTAGTGCCCTTTATTCCCACAGCAATGTTTCCTCCTGTCCACACTCAATGCCAAGTGGCATATTCACTAGGCCTCATGCCCATTTCCCGTTTAAACAGCTTGATGAAATAACTTTTGTTGGCATATCCCAGATACTCGGAGATCTCTTCCACTGTCTTTTCAGATTGGTTAAGCAGCTCCTTTGCCTTCTGAAGCTTTAGCATATTTACATATTCGATGAAGTTCTGGTTTGTTTCCCGTTTGAATAAGCGGCTGAAATAACTGGCATTTAAGTTAAGGCGGCCTGCCATGTCCTCCAGCGTTATTTTCTCCGTCACATGACTAATCACGAACTGCTGGGCTTTGATGACCTCACTCCGTTTAGACTTGATGGAGAACATACTTATTTTCCGCGCTAATTCCTCCAAGTACTGCACCAGCCATTGTTCCAAATGCTCCAGAGTTTCAATGTCACCAACCACGCTAAATAGCTTTTCTTCGGTTATAGGCAATGGAGATTGCAGAAGCTGTTTCGTCTTCATCTGCAAGTCCATCAGCAAGCGAAGCACACATTCCTTGACTTCATTCGGATGGAATTTTTGCGAGGCCACCCATTCCCTCCATTCCTTTACATGAACGCGAAGCTCCGTGTTCCTGTTCAAGGCAATATCATCATTGATAACAGCGTACAAGGTTCCATATTCAGCATAAATATCTTCTCCGGAAAAGCAGACTTCTTCAAAACGGTGGATTCCCGCCGCAGGGAGATAAAAGCGCTGTATTTTCTCCCTCAGCATCCGCTGCAATGTTCCGCGAATTTCCTCAGGACTGCGCGCCTCAGCGCCAAATAAGCAAGAGACAGAGAGTTTAAGATATTTTTGAACCGCAGAGGCTGCATTTTGAATGGAGTGATAGATAGCCTGGTGATCTTTGGAAGGCTGGTCGCTGCAAAAAAGAATGACAATCTCCTTATGGCTGTATCTCGAAATAAACAGACTGTGATCAGCCTCAAGCACTTCCTGCATAATATTCTCAACCGCAAAAGAAATCGTATATTCACTCATCCGGCGCACCCTTGAAGCTTCCTCTGGACGATCAATTACAATAACCAGCGGGATATAGTTTTTGGCATGGATCATAATTCCGTTTGATCGGGCCTGCTCGATCCAAGCCCCCTTATCCCAGGATTGATACAAGGTATCTTTTAGAAACTTTTCCTTCAGCGCGGCGCGATTTTGAGACTGCTTTTGCTTATAAACCAGCATCTCTGTATGCTGCTGCCTATTCAGTCCCACTTCCGCCACAAGGGTGCTAATCGCTTGCTGTAACTGCTCAATATCCAGTGATTCTTTTAAAATATATTCTCCTACGTTTAATTTCAGCGCTTGCTGGGCGTATTTGAATTCGTTGTGGCAGGAGAGAATAATCGCACGGATTCCGGGCTGCACAGCTCTGAATAGCTCCAGCATCTCCAGCCCGTTCATCTTGGGCATGCCAATATCGGTAATAATAAGATCTGGTGGACTCTGCTGTGCTTTTTCCCAAGCCTCGAGACCGCTATAATAACATCCGATGAGTTCAATACCGAGCTCACTCCAAGGTACGGCCTGCGACAAATAACGGATAACCGGATAGTCATCATCCACCAATATTGCCGTCAGCATTCTCCACACCCACCTTTCCGTAATCCAGAGGAAACTCCAGACAAATCTCTGTGCCCACATCAGGTTCACTTTGAATATTCAGCTTAAAAGAAGCGCCATAAATCATACTGAGGCGTTGGGCCACATTGCGTAAACCTATGCCAGAGAACCCTTTTCTGTCCTCCTCTGTAATTTTTTCGCTGCTGTATGCGGTTTCACGAAGTCTTGTTAAAGTTTCCGGCGACATCCCGATCCCATTATCCTTAATGGTGATAACCAAGCTTCCCGTAGTTGCAACAATACGAGCTTCAATAAAAATCTCGCCACCAAACTGCTCGAAGCCATGGATGATGGCATTCTCGATCATGGGTTGAATCATAAATCGAGGCACCAGTGCTTCAGCGCTACCGTCCGCTAAATTCATTTCCAGCCTGACCTGATTGGCATGGCGGAAATTCATTAAAGTGACATAATGCGATATCGTATCTGTCTCCTCACGAAGCGGGATAAACTCATTGTCTCTGTTAAAGGTCATCCGGAGCAAAGACGACAGTGAACCAATCAACTCAGCATTCTCCCGATCGCCTTGCATCAGGATATTTAAGCGAATCGAATTCAGCAGATTAAACATAAAATGTGGATTGATCTGCGCTTGCAGCATCTCTAGTTCGGCTTTTCTTTTTCCCGTCTGTTCATAAGTGATTTGTTCAATCATAGACTCGATCCGATCCAGCATCTGGTCAATGGTGCGGGCGAGCTGTGCTGCCTCATTATTCCCTCGAATGAACGAACGTTCATCCAACTGACCACGACCTATTCGCTTTACAAAAGCGCTTAATTTTACGATTGGCTGAGTCAGCTTTGAGATTAGAACAGTTAAGAGAACGGAAAACAAGGTAAAAAAAAGAATCTGCACCGCCAGGCTGATGAATAAAATCTGCTTATTTTTGGACAAGGCTGCCTTCAGCGGGATAATGCTGACCATCCGCCATTTGTTACTGCTCAGCTCCTGATCAACATATAAAAACTTCTCTCCGTCGATTTCCACAGTGTCAAGCTCGCCATCCATTTTCAACCACGTCATCGTCTCTCCGATTCGGGTCTTGTCAGCATGGGAAACTACAGTTCCCTTGTCATCCAAAAGCATCATCTCTTTATCATTATCGTTATTTAGATAAGGACGGAGCTTACGCTCATTGATATTAATAATTAAATATCCGATGGTACTGCTGGAGGTCGATTGAATCGGCCTCGCAATGGTTACCCAATCAGCTGAGCCTTTATCAGAATAATTGTAGTACGTATCGTGCTCCGCTCTCCAATAAGTCGAAATGGGTTGAATTTGTTTCAGCAACGATGTCCAATTTTTGTTGTAGAAATTTTTCGGGTTAAAGTCACTGTAAGGATAGCTGGTATAAATCAAACCATTTTTTCCGATTAACGTCACCTTCAAATATTCTGTTAAAACAAACATATCATCCAGCATCCGCGACATACGGTTATACTGAATGATCTGCTTTGGTGCACGGAGCGACTCTGAATCGGCAGACATCATCTGCCTGATCTCGCTGTTCTGGAGCACAAAGTTGGACTGTTCCAGTGTCTGTTCAAATATGGCATTCATATTGGCGCTGGCTGCATTTAAAGATTCTCTTGCGCTACCAACCGCTTTCTCCAGAATGAGATCCCGGGTCAAATAATCAGTAACCATGTAAATGCAGACAAGCGGGATCAGCACGCAGATCAGCGATGACCAGACAAGTTTCTTACGGAGGGATTGATGCTTTCTAAACACGGATTACAGGCCCCACATCTGTTTGAATTTGGAGCAGGAGGCAGAAATGCTTTCCTGCCCCCACATTATAAGCCCCCTTTTAAAAGCGTACAATCAGCCTCCGCTTACTTTCCGCTATTGTTCTGAACAACTTCCGTTATTTTTTTATCGATATTGGCAATTGTGACATCCAGATCCTGTTGGCCAAGGAGATACATCTCCGCTTCTGGAATAACGTTGTTCTTAGCTTCATCCGCATATTTAGCCGGAACCTGCGTTGCACCAGGTGTCGAGTTCTCCATCGTATATTTCAGAGAATCTACATCAATCTTAGAGGAATCCTTAGAACCACTCACAATTGTATCCACTAATTTATTCGTATCCGATTTGGCCCAGCCAGAGAAAACGCGTCCACCGATTTCCAGTCCTTCTGAGGTATACCAGCGCACAAAGGTATAGGCAGCCTCCTTATGCTTGGATTTAGCGGCTATTCCCATGTAGGTCGGCTGTACGGGTGAGTAATGTTTGCTCTCACTGTCAAGACGGGGGATTGGCGCAAACGCGGTAACAAAGGTTGCCGGAATGGCATCCGTTCCACCCGATTCCGCAACCATCCAGTCGCCCATCGGAAGCATCGCTGCTAAACCGTTAAAATACTGATTCCGGTAGGCTAGTTTTTGCGAAATAATATCCTCATAAGGAGTGGCACTCTTATCTTCGTACATCATTTTCTTCATCATCTGCAGGTTAGCCTTAAATTGCGGGTCAAGTGCATTGGAGGTTCCATCAGCTTTTAGAAAAGTATTATCCGTAGACTTGCTCATCAGCTGGAGCTGGAAATAATCCGGCCAATTATGCAAATACGCACCAAAACGTTTCGTTGCGCCCTCACCCTTGGTCAATTTCTTGGCATACTCTTCGAAATCCGCCCATGTCCAGTCGGTCGGAACCGGAAGGCCCGCCTCATCTAACATTTCTTTGTTAAGGAGCACGAACCAGCGCTGCATGGAAGACGGTAATGCATAGATTTTGCCATTGACCGTAGTGTCCACCAGATATTCATCTGCGAGTTTATAACCTTCCTTCTGAATATAGTCATCCATCGGTTCCAACAAACCGATATCTGCACGCTGTGAATAGTTGGTATAAGGCAGTTCGACAATATCCAGCGGATCGCTCGCAGCCGCCATCAAATCCAGCTTCTGCATAGAGGCAACCGAATCACCTTTTTCGTTCAGCAAATCTACTTCCACATGAATACCGGGATGCGTCTTCTCAAACTCCGCGATAATCGTGCTCCATTTCGCTTTGGCTTCTGTCTGCCAGGTGCTCAGCTTCAGGGTAACCTTCTCTGCTGCAGGCTTTGAATTTCCACCAGCATCGGGTGCATTAGTCGCTCCTGCATTATTGGTTTTCGCATTTCCGCCGCAAGCGGCCAATGATAACGCCATCGATGTGATGATGAATGCAGATAATAATTTCTTTTTCATATAGACCCTCCTATAAATGTGTTGGGCATCACTTGCTTAACAACCAGTGACTATGTAACTGCTTACAAGAACATCCTAACATGCAGGATTGACGAGGAAAGTTCTCATATTCTACCGAAGAGAAACTATTTTGACTTTTATTATCCTTTCACACCTCCGAGGGCAATTCCCTCAATAACCTGCTTCTGTCCGAGTGCAAAAATGATCAGCAACGGCAGAATTGCAGATACCGCACCAGCCATCATGAGTGAATAGACATCACCGTATTGGTCCCCGAACAACCGGATCCCCAGCTGAATCGTAAACAGCTCCTTGGATTTCAAAAAAATGAGTGGATATTGATAGTCGTTCCAGGTCCAAATAAAGCGCAAAATAGCATAAGTAGCTACAGCGGGACGGATCAGCGGAAAGGCAATCTGTAGAAAAGAGCGAAAATGCCCTGCTCCATCCATCCGCGCCGATTCAAGATACTCGTTGTTTACCCCCATAAAAAATTGCTTGAGCATAAACGCTCCAATAATACTAAAGCTGTTAATCAGGATTAATCCCAAATGTGTGTCAATCAAATTCAGCCAGTTAAACAGTAGAAACTGTGGAACCAACGATGCCTGCGGAGGAACCATATAAAGTGCCAATACAACTATAAACATCGCATCCCTGCCCGGAAAACGTAGCTTGGAGAACCCATAAGCAGCAAGTGCGCATATCAGCACATTAATTATAGTCGTAGCCAGCGTAATATAAATGGAATTTCCATAATAGCGAGCAAAGTCACCCGACCACACCTGTTTATAATTTTCAATGAGGTTCCACTGCTGTGGCAACCATTGAATCGGAAAGTTAAACACATCTTTCTCCAGCTTAAAGGAAGTGGATAACATCCATAGGAACGGTAAAAGAAATGCGATACCTAGCAGTCCCATGGCAATGGTCCAGAAGGTTCTGGATAAAAGCTCTTTTTTCACTGTAATTTCTCCTTTCCGCCTTTAATAGTTGACCCATTTTTTTTGCGCCAACATCTGCAAGGCTGTAATGATCAGGCAAATAAGGAACAGAACGAGTGCCATGCTAGAGGCGTAACCCGTCTTCAGCTGATTGAAGGCTGTATCATATAACTCGTAGACGATAACGGTCGTGGAGTTAGCCGGTCCACCCTGGGTCAATACTTGTATCAGATCAAAGATTTTAAATGAGCCGATAACCCCTGTTACCAGCAGGAAAAAGGTAGTTGGCGAAATGCAGGGAACCGTGATGTTGCGGAATTTGCGCCAGACGTTGGCACCATCAATATCAGCCGCTTCATAAAGATCCTTAGGAATACTCTGTAAACCTGCAATAAAAATAATAATGTTGTAACCGAGCTGAATCCAGACTTGAATCAACATCAGCGACGGCAGAGCATAATGGATATCCGCTAACCATTTGGGTGGGTTGTTCCACCCCAGTGACATCAGGAATTGATTGACGGGTCCCAGTGAAGGGTGAAACATAACCTGCCAAACCATAGCGATGGCAACTACACTGGAAATGTACGGAAGGAAATAAATCACTTTAAACAAATCCTTCAGAAAAACCTGTTTATCAATCAGGATAGCCAGCAGCAGGGCAACGATGATCGTAACCGGTACTGTGATAATAAAGAGCAAATTGTTCAGCAAGCTTTTCATAAAAGCATCATCATGAAACAGTCTGATGAAATTATCTACGCCCGCGAACTTAATCCCCCCTAACCCAGCCACAAAGTTCCAGTCCGTGAAGCTTAACAGCAGTGAGCCCAGCACCGGGATCAACGTCAAGATGATCAGCCCAAGCATAAGCGGAGCAACGAATAAATATCCCGCCATCGCTTCGCGTGTGTCCATGTTAAGATGAAGCCTTTTTTTGCGTATCATAGTTCTCCTCCTTTACTTATCCATAATTGTAGAAAAAGTAAGCAGTCTTCATAAGAACTAGAATTGTTCATTTTGGAACGAATTTTACCGATCCAGCAGTTTTATATTCCTTTTGCACAACGCAAAAAAAGCGCGAGCCAAGCTCCCGCAGTAAACAAAATCCATATTGAGTTTTACATAAAGCAATCGCGTTATACCGGCGTAACCTCTACAGCACCTTTTCCATCAACGCCCGCACTATTCAGCTTTTTCCGAAAAATCATAAACAAAACCATACCCATCACACTCGTTATTACCTCAGTCACAGTCATCGACCAAATCACACCATGCAGGCCAAAAATAGAATGCAATACGATAATCATCGGTATAAATAATACACCTTGGCTTATCGCCATAATAGTAGTGGGTGTGCCTTGCCCTGTTGCTTGAAAAATGCTCATAAATAATCCGGTAAATCCATTAAATAAAGCGGAGATCAGCATCGCTGCCAAAATATAAGTTCCCATGCTTAACACAGAAGGATCGCCTGAGAACCAATGAAGAATCGTTCCTCTAAACACATATACTAGACTTACAAAAACAACTGCAATGCTGCCTATATATGCAAAAGCGTATTTGATGCTGGATTTAAGTCTCTCCGTATTTTTACTAGCAAAGTTAAAAGCAAATAGCGGAATCAATCCCAAAAATAAACCCATCGATAAAAATTCTGGAATCTGCACAATTCTTAAAGCCACACCAAATCCGGCGACCACACTCTCCCCATATTGAATGGAATAGTTATTTAACAAAAGCGTGCTGACAATTAAAAAACTGGCTTGCAATAGCTCGGCTGTACCTATTTTATAAACCTCAAGCTGATCTCGTACAGATATCTTGAAATGCTTCAAAAATCCTCTTAAATGCTCACTTTTCGTTTCCAAAAAGTAAATATAATAAATGGCAGAGCCCAAATTTGCTAAAACCATAGCCAAAGCAGCTCCGGCAACATGCCAATTCAGCACGAGAATAAATAAAGGATCAAAAATCAAACTTAAAGCCGTACTGATAAAAATACCATACATCGATTCCTTCGAGGCACCTTCCGAACGGACCAGTTGTTCCAAAGCAAAATTAAGCACAACAGCAAATCCGCCTGCAAAAAGAGTGAGCACATAAGACTTCGTAAAGTCTAAGGTAGCAGCATCTGCACCAAGCATTCGCGTGATCGGATTAATAGCTAACCAAGCGATGAGCGCGATAAGAAGCCCCACTACAATACTCCCGTAAAAAGTATATCCGGCAACCTTTTTCCCTTTTTCCGTCTCTTTTTGCCCCGCCAAGCGAGTTATAAATGTTCCTCCGCCTACCCCCAGCACATTTCCAAAAGCCATTAAAACGGTGAAAATAGGCAGGCCCAGCGTGATTGCGGTCAGCATACTGGTATTGTGTAATAAGCCGATGAAGTAAGCATTGATTACATTATAAATAGTACCCACAGACATCCCAATCATCATGGGAATCGATAAATGAGCGATCGCTTTTTTCATGGGCGCCGACTCTAAATAATATTGATTTGAGAACTCATTTGTCATAAGTGAACCTCCGAACGTTTATAAACTTGAACTAACTTTTTGAAGTAACGACTTTAGGGTTGCAGTTTCTTCCGGACTAAGCGCCTTAGTAATGCTTGCTTCTACCTCAGAGAAAATCTCATTGAACTCTTCCACTAAAAGAGCACCTTTTTCCAATACAAAAATACTCTTTTGACGTTCATCATTTTCAGGAGTGACACGCTGGATATACCCTTTCTTCTCCAACCCCTGAAGCATACTGGTAATGCTCGCCCCCTTCCTGTTAAAGACCTCCGCTAAATCCTTCTGAATAACCCCTTCTGCTTGATTCTCAAAAATATAGCCGATCATGCGGCCTTGTTGTGAGTTCAGACCTAACTCATTTAACCTGGTGTCAGCTGTACCTTTTATTTTTATCCCAATCTCTCGTATTAAATTAGAAAATGGTGTGTCTACCACGGGTTTGTTCATTGTTATTTCCTCCTCTTGCGGATTAGTTAGAACTCTAAGTAACATCATTATCATAATAGATAGAACTCTAACTGTCAAGATTCTAACTAAATACAAAAAACTCCTCTCCAGCACTTGTCGAGTAGACAGGTACAAAAGAGGAGTTTATAGAGAGAATTACATCACAAGTTCTTCTAGGTTTCCAAATAAGACTTTTGTTGATTTCAGCTTGGATTCATTGCCGACAACTGTGAAATAATTTTGTTCCGTCACAGCCTTAAGCAAATCGGCATACTGTCTGATGTCTTCCGGTGTGGTCGACAAGATTTCATCCCGTTCCTGCTGCAGCTCGGCACCGGTCACCTGTTCAAAATAATGCCGGTCCGCCCGCCGTCCCTGAGCGCTTGGGCTCAGCGGCTGGTCCAACATGGACAGGGTGCCGATAATTGCTTTGGTCATCTCGTCGGCATCCGCTTCATATCCTTCGGTGAATCGGTACGCCTGATCATAAACCTCCAGCGTCTCCTGCAAATTGGGATCACGGTAGGAAGTGAACATCAATATCCCATCTCTGCGCAGCATCAGGCTGCCGCCATAAGCTCCGCCCTTCACGCGCACGGCATTCCACAGATAGGTGAGGCTCATGATTTTTTTGAGCACCTGCATTTTGCCGGAATACGTAAATCCTAGCTTGTTGAAGTCGTAGCCTTTAACCACATATTGCACCTGGCTGGAAGACATAAAACCTTCATTATCCGCATGCCCCTGCGCCGTAATCTTAGGTTTATTCACCACTGGCCGATCCTGAATATCCAGCTTCGCTACATTAGCGGCGAATTCTTCATACAAATCAGGGGTACCCGTCACGCTGATGATTAAATTCTGTTTATTGAATAAAACCGTACAGATATCCTTCAGCGTGTCTGCCACCTCAGCTCCCTGCTGATCGATCTTCTCGGCAAGCTCACGGATAAAGCGGTAATAGGCCACGCCACCCTGTTGTTCCTGATACGCTCCCATGTCCGAAAAATAAGACATCAGGCGGCTGGCCGCGATTTCATTACCTTTTTGATTCAGGACGGATTCCATCTGTGAGGCTTCCCGCCGGACGATTTCCTGTAGCTTCGTCAAGCTATCGAGCGCGCTGGTATAGAGCATCTCACGCAGCAGATCCAGCGATTCGCCAATATGCCCCGCCATCACCTTAACCTGCGCAGTGAATTTAGGCTGATAACTGGCCCCAGTATCTTTTGCAGCGCCAAAGATCTCATTTTTGAAATGAATGCCTCCGGTTTTGATCCCAATTTCACTAGTGAGCTCTTCAATGCTGTAAGAAGCTGTCTCCATTTGGCCCAATACCTCTGCCAGCAGCACAAGATAAGGAATTTGCTCAGGAGCCACAACACTCGTATCCCAATAAAACTTGCAGTACGCAATCTTTTGAGTAGATACGTCATGGTGGATCAGCTTTAGACCCTCAAGGTTATATTCATGGGATGGCACCTGAGGTTCAGCACTGCGGTTAATGTCCTGTAGAGATAAACTTGGCAGCTTCTGCAAATCCTCGGCTGCATCTGCACGACCTTGCCGCGCCAGAAGATGCTGTGTACTCTGCACAAGCTGCTCCAGCTGGTCTGGTTGCTGTGATGATTTGTATTCACTTAATTGACGCTGGGTGCTCGCTTCCTTGTCGGCTGCAATCGTCTTGGACGGGTTCAGCACCACCAGACTGCAATGATCACTGTTCAGTAAGTAGACCTCAATCAGCTTCTCAAAATAACGATCCGTTATCTTTTCCCGAATGGTAGTGAATACCTCTTCATAAAGCATATGAGTAGACGGCTGACCGTCATAGAGCCAGGACTTCATCACTTCGATATTGTAAGTAAGTCCCTTTGGATATCGGCTAAAGTCCGCTTCCCGCAGCTCAAATTCTTTGCTGTTGACCGCCGCCAGCACCAGCTTCTCATCCAGCCCGTTCTTAACCAAACTGCTTAATGTGGTCTTCACCAGCTCCACGAAGGCATCTTTGGCGGAAGCGTTCGAATGTGTCAGAGTAATGCCAAGCAGCGGCTGAACCATACTGTCGGAATAAAAAGCAAAGGCATCTTTGCCCAGACCGCTTTCCAGCAGGGCTTGCTTAAGCGGAGCTGCATTGCTGTCCATCAGCATGCTTTTCAAAATATCAAAAGCCAGATTCAGTTCCCGATCCGTAGAGGTTCCAATTACATAGTTCAGACTCAAATAAGTTTTGTCGTCGGCCGTTTCTGCTTCCAGAATCGGATAATCCGCTACCAGCTCCGTCATTCCGGTAGGCTGTTGTAGGGGAATGGAGGTATCAAAGCTGTTTTTTTCATAACGGCTAAGGTATTCCTGGTCTATAAATTGCAGCTTCTCTTCAATAGAGACGTCTCCGTACAGATAAAAATAACTGTTGGACGGATGATAATAATTGCTGTGCGCCTCAAGGAATTGCTCATACGTAAGCGCAGGAATCTCCTGCGGATCTCCACCTGAAGAATGACGATAAATCGTGTCTGGATACAACGACTTTTTGATCCTGTCCATCAGTACCGTAAACGGCGAGGAATAGGAACCCTTCATCTCGTTGTAAACCACGCCTTTATAGATCAGCTCAGCTTCTGTTTGCTGAAGCTCGTAATGCCAGCCCTCTTGCTCAAAAATCTCCTTTTGCTTATAAATATTCGGCTGAAAAACACTATCCAGGTAGACCTCCATCAGATTGGAGAAATCCTGCTCATTCCGGCTTGCCACCGGATACATCGTCTTATCCCCAAACGTAAATGCATTCAGGAATGTCTGCATCGAACCCTTTAGCAATTCTACAAAAGGTTCCTTCACCGGATATTTCTCCGAACCACACAATACGGAATGCTCCAAAATATGAAAGACCCCTGTACTATCTTCAGGCGGGGTCCTGAAGCTCACACTGAATACCTTGTTGTCATCCTGATTCTGCACGAAAAGCAGCCTGGCGCCGCTCTTCAGATGTTCCATCGTGAATACGGCGGAATCGATCTCCCGGATAAATTCCTCATTAACGACCTGAAATCCATAATATATGTTGCCTGTGATCAAGCGGCTCATAGATTTGCCTCCTCTGCACTGGATGTGATAACTCTATCTGAAGCTTATCATATCCCTGGACGTTTATTCCATTAATAGAAGGCTTCCGGGATTAATTTCTGCAGTCTGACTAAAATTGCCGCTGCCTGCTCACGCACCAGAATCTGCTTAGGATCGAAACGGCCCCCGCTGCCGGTCATTACTTCATGTTCATTCACGGCCTGAATCGCCTGGCGGCTCGCCTCTGACAAACTGGAAGTATCGGCAAACTTCACACGATCCGGGCTGCCGTACGTAGACAACCGGGCAGCTTTGGTTACCATAACCGCCGCTTCTTCCCGCGTAATACCGCGGTCCGGCTCGAACTTACCGGTTGGAGAGCTGATAATGCCCAGCTCCTCAGCCTTGGCGATGGTACGGCTGTACCATTTGTCCGCCGGAACATCCTTAAAGCTAGAAGTGGCCTTGGCAGCGGGGAACTCATGCAATAGCCGCAGCAGCAGGGTCAGAAATTCAGCCCGGGTCAGCTTCTGCTTAGGAGCCAGCACATTTCCGCTGGCACTTACGCCCTGAATATATCCGCTGCTGAGCGCTGTTGCGATATCCAAACGTGCCCAAGCTGCGACTTTATTGGCATCCGTAAAGCTGGCCAATTCCGGGGAAGAGACATGCAGCGCAAACGTCCGTTTGGAAAGTGCTGGAGCGGCATCTTTACGGTATTTGGTGACTTGCACGGGATAGACACCGGGCTTCATGCCGGCAAATGACACCTTTCCCGTGCTGTCAGCCACTACGCTTTTTCCTTGAAGTGTCACAGTAGCGCCGAAAGCCGGAAGACCGCCCAGCTGACCGTTTGACTTGGTGATATGGAGGGAAAACGGCATATTGGCGCTTGCGTATCCACCCATTTCCTGGCCGTTTTTATCTTTCCATTTCACTTCCATCCGGTCAAGCAGTTCTGTATCGTCCGCGTAGTAAACAAGCAGCTGATCCCCATTGCCTATCGTCAGTCTGTACGGGCTATTCTCAGGATACATCCATGCACTGCCCCCGCTGAATACAGCAATCTTCCATTCTCCGCGTCCATTGTATCGCCCGTTCTGAATCCCCTCGATAGCTGTGAAGGCCGGTTTAGCTGCATCCGCATTCAGCTTATACGCCAGACCCTTCGCCTGTAAAAAAGCTGCCGCTGCCTTCACAGCATCTCCGCCAACAATATGCCCCCCGGCAACGGTGCCACCGGGTCCTTCGACCTGAATCGTTGCCCGGTCAAGTCCAGCATGATGCAGTCCGCTATACAGCATGCCAGCCTGCTTGGACAGCAGCTTATAGGAAGTCAGGGCAAGATAGGCTTGCACAGTTGCGGGACTATCGTTCCCTCCGCCTGCTGTCTGTGTAAAGCCGCCACCCGGAAGCTTCCGCGCCAGCAAATGGTCCAGCAGCGAGGCTCCGCCTTCCTTGGTGAAATCTGCTGCATCGACCCCCTGCGAGGATAAAGCAACAATCACCTGCGCTGTCGTCGCAGTTTTACCATCGAACCCTCCGTCTAGCTGCTGCTTGCTCTTAAGCCACTGCAAAGCCTTCTCGATCGGCTGCGCTGTTTGTTCTGAACTCACTTCCGAAGCAAGTGCGGTTAGTACCCAGGCAGTAGCTACCAGATCTCCTTGCTTCTGCCCGGCCAGCGGCCAACTACCATCCGCTAGCTGCATATCAAGCAACTGATAAAACAGCAAATCGGGGTAACGGTTTGTCCGCTCCAATGAATTTGAAATGGAATTCTTCGAGGTAATATAGGCGGCTGCTACCGCTGCTGCCCCTTCCGAATCAATTCCGGCATGATTCATCAGGAATGGATAAAGATCAATACCAGCGATGTTGTTGATGTTGCCCCCCGCAGCACTGTAAGCCAGCGCCGTTCGAGTTAGCTCTGCCACCTTGGTGAACTTGCCCCGCTGTTCCAGAATCTTATCGGCAGTCTGTTCCAGATATCCCTTGGGCAGATTGCGCCCATTCTTGAAGAAACCTACGGCTGCTTCGTCCGGGAATGGCTGTATCGTCAGCAGCACATTCTGTGCCCCTTCCAAGGCACTCTGCATCTCCGCTGTGAATACCGCGGTTGTCTTTTGTGCCGGAGACGGCTCCGCCATTACCCTGCCACTCAGCAATACAAGCAAAATACATAATGCGGTAAGTGTAACCTTCCTTATAGTCCGGTTTATGGGTGTAGCTCTCATATTCATTCTCCTCCAATGTAGTTTGCTAGAACTATATAAGTTAGACGCAGCAAACTGGGATTTAGTTCCTGAATATGTTGTAATATGTAGCTTCATCCAGCTATGAATTAAAAAAAGACCGCACTGCTACCCGCTTACACGATAGCCCTACGATCTTTTCAAAACTCTTATTCTACCTGAGCAAACCCCAGCTCACGGTATAATGTCCGCTCCAGATAATCGTGAAGATAGAAGCGGGATTTCACAAAATGCTCCGCCATATCGGATGGCTGGTAACGCTCCAAAGCCGCTTTCATGCGAGGCAAAACGTTCTCACGTCCGCGGCGATTTCGCATGTAATTGTTCAGCAGCGAGTGCCTTTCCGCTTCGTCTCCCGGATAGAGCTCCCAGCGGTAGACATATTTGTGGATCGCCCGCGAACGGTCCGTCGCCGCTTCAAAATCATGCATAATGGCAATCAGCTCTGCTTCATCCTTATGATCCTTCACCTTGTCCAACAGCTTCCAGATAACATCATAATAATCTTCCAGCTGATAATCCCCGAGCTGAGCGTGACCTGTTCTAGGACCGATGCCATGAAACTGCTCCATGAATCGATCGATAAATGTTGCTGAGTCCGCTTTACGGTTCCAGGCCAAATCGGCGTGCAGCAGCATCGGATACCAGGTCGTCTCAAAGATCCCATAAGGAACACCAAGGCTGAACGGCCCTGTCCAGTTCGTGGCGACGATGCAACCGAGGTCCAGCTTATCCGCTGTCTCCGCCCATTGGAGCAGATTATCCGTCCGGTTCAATAGTACCGGATAATTCTGATGTTCAGCCCAGTCAAAGCTGCGAACCGCCGGTGCTCCCATAACCTCGATGCCTAGTGACCTGAATTTATCCGTAAGAGAAGAAACCTCAGCTTCAATATTACGTCCGTTGTATATCCAGATCATCGCCGCACTCCGCTTATCCAGCTTTGCCAGTTCCTCCGGCGGGCATTTGTCCAGCATGTCATGCCAGAAAATCGCTTTTTTACCACGGCTGGCTGTATATTCAATCAAAGTGTTCAAAAAAGCGATAAACGCCCGCTCCCGTACCCCTCCGAACAACGTTTTACAGCGTTCGCATTCACATAAGCTGTATACCTCGTCACAGCCGAGGTGGATGTAGCGGGAATCCGGATGGGCATCCATCATCTCCTGTAACAGATCGGTAATCAGCTCGAAGGATTCCGGATGCGACGGGCAGATCTCCCCGAGGGATAACTCCGTTTCGCGCAAGTGCCGCCAAGCGTCGTGGCGGAGTACATACTCCAGATGCCCGAAACTCTGCTGCAGCGGAATGATCTCAATAAAATATTCTTGGGCTGTGCGTTTCAGTTCCTCTAGCTGTGTGAGGCTTAACGAATGCTGAGGATGCACGAATTCCGGGTACTTCTGGAACGGGAATTTATCTTCGTATTCAATCAGAACCGCATTCGTTTTATACCGGGCAAAATCCGCCAAATACGATAGCAGCAGCTCTGGCTTGGAAAATGTCTGGCGAAGATCAAAGTTCATCGCCCGCAAGGTAGTGTCAGGCCAGTCCGTGATAGACACAGCAGGAACTTCCCCTACTGACTTACGCAGTTGTAGTAACGTTTGTAGCCCGTAAAACAGACCCGGCGCATCCAGTGCACGGATTACCACCCGCCGCTCCGACACCTCCAGCCTGTACCCTTCCGCCCGGCCGTTAAGCAATTTCAGATCCACTTCATCTGGCTGTGCTCCTTTCGTTTCTGGCTGCGAGAGACTCTGAAGAATAAGTGAATATCCTTTTCCCGAGATAACATGTGTACATTCCAGCTCCGGAAACGAGCGGCGGCAATGAACCACCAGTCTCGGATCATGCTGCTCCATGTAGAGGCTCAGGCTTACATCCTCGCTGAACTGAAAAGCTTCGCCCTCTTTCACTTGGATCTGCTTCGGTTGCGGTATCAAGCTCTGCATCGTTCTCCTCCTAATCTTTGCTGTAATTAATTACTGCAAGCCCTGCTATGACCCTTTTTCCAGCATTCCAGCACGGTAAGTGTCTTGTCTTCATAGCAGAAGCTCACGAGATCGGCAGGTGCTCCAGCCCTAAGCCCTGCCGCCTGCTCCAGCCCCAGCAAAGTAGCCGGATGAGCAGAAGCACAATCCCAGGCTTCATCCAGCCGGGCTAATCCAGCCTCCGCAAGATAGGCCACCTGATCTGGAAGCATCATGGCGGAACCTGCAAGCAGCTGCTGATTGCCAGCCAGATGCAGCCGCCCTTCTGCTGTTAATACAACCTCTCCACCAATGTGCAGGTGATAAGTTCCCGGCGGCATTCCGCTCAGTGATACAGCATCGCTGACCAAGATGGTGCGGCTGCGCTTCATCCGTAGGATTACTTTCAACAGAGCGGGTGGTAAATGTTGGCCATCTGCAATCATACAGCCGTATAGTTCATCCGCCGCCAGCTGCTCCCACAAATAGTTGGGATGACGGGGCAGCGTCAGATGTGTGCCATTGCCGAGATGCGTAGACATCACCGCTCCTGCGGCAACCGCCTCCCTAATCTGCTCGGGGGAAGCTGCTGTATGCCCTATGGAAACAAGGATGCCTGATTCACTGCACCGGTCGATAAATGCAGCGGCGTTTGGCCATTCCGGGGAGACGGTGAGGATACGGATAAGCCCTTCAGCCGCTTCTTGCCAGCGGCATAACCTATCCCAATCCGGCGGGCCAATATGTTCCCTTGGATGGGCGCCGCGTGGACCCTCTTCTGGTGACAGAAAGGGACCTTCCAAATGAATTCCTACAATCCCCCCAGCATCTTCCGGATACAGCGAAGCGGCTTCCGCAATGGCGGAGACCGCTTGAGCCAGTGCTTCTTTGCCATTAGTAATCAGAGTTGGACAATAGCTGGTTACCCCGTTTCCTAGCAAAAGTCCGGATAGTTCCAATACCGTGGCAGGCTGTAAAGGCAGCGTGTTGAGATCCAGCCCCCAGCCCCCGTTCACTTGCAGATCCACCAACCCGGGTGCCAGCCAGGGCCAATCGGCCCTGGCTGGACTCTCCGCAAGTTCGGTGACCGAAGTGATTCGCCCCTGCTCGACACTAACCTCAACCGGCCGCCCAGTTTTATAGTGCTTTCCCTTAATTGGCGCGTTCATAGGCCGAAGGCAGCCCGATCCGTGAACATCGTGATCTCCGGATGGGTGCGCAGAATAGTAGCTGGACATGCCGTGCTGATCGAATCATGAAGTGCCGCGTGTAAAGCCTTGCGTTTGGACACTCCCGGTACAATTCCGTACAGGTGACGGCCAGCCAGCAAGGCTGGTACCGTAAGCGTCAGCGCATGGGTTGGCACCTCGTCCAGCGAGGTAAAACAACCGTCATTCACCTGCTGGCGGCGGCAGGCTTCCTCCAGTTCGACCGCTTTGACCAGCTGCGGGTCGGTAAAATTAGCGACTGGCGGATCATTAAACGCGATATGCCCGTTTTCCCCGATCCCGAGGCAAACGATATCAATAGGCGCCTCGCTCAACAAAGCCGAATATCTCTGGCATTCCTGCACCACATCAGCGGCGAGACCATCCAGCAGTTCTACCCGGCCAGGGTTAACCCGACTGTATAGCCGATCTGTCAAAAAACGGCCGAAACGCTGGGGATCCGAAGCCGCAAGGCCAATGTATTCATCCATATGAAAAGCATTGACCCGGGACCAATCCATCCCCTGCTCCCGCACCAGCCCCTCGTACAGTTCATTTTGCGAAGGTGCGGCAGCAAACACAATTCGGACCTGACGCGCAGAATCTTGAAGCAAAGCTCTAATTTTCTGCGCAACCTGCGATGCCGCCGCAGCGCCCATCAGGTTACGATCTTCATAAACCTGAACGGAAATCTGCTCCACTCTGTGTGTCTCTAAAGGCTTAATGATGTCATTCATCCCGCTCATCCTTTCCGGGCACCTATTGTCCTTGGCACCAGACAGATTAATTCCCGTTTAACTGAATGTTCTGAACACGGTCGTAAGCTTCCCTATAAGTAGCCAGCAGCTTATCCACGCCGAGATTGTTCATCTCCTCCACATATTTGTCCCAGTCGGCCAGCTTTCGGGAGCCGGTAACAAACTTGGCAAAGCTTTCATCGCGGTGTTTTTGGATCGCCTGGCCGGTAATCGCAATAATTTCATTCTCTTTCTCCGTAAATGCAGGCCGTGGCTGCATCATGGACGGATCATATTTCGTCGCTTCTTCAAAGGCGTACTTCAAATTGTCTGAGAACAACGACAGATGTGCACCAAAGTCGATCCAGGTGTACGTTCCGCTAGTCTGAAGTCCTGTCTGTTTCCGCATTTCGATCACATCGTTGTACTCTGGTTTGAACTTGATCGTGTCGCCTTCCTTCACATATGTCTCACCCTCCACGCCCCAGCTGCTGAGCGTACGTCCCTCTTCGGAATAGAAAAAGTCCATATAACTCATCACATCATCGATGTTCTTCGAGGTTGAAGCCACGGTTAGGCCACCTTCCATATAATGAAAATACGGGTTCAGTTGCTTGCCGCCGGCAATGCCCGCTGGAGGAGCCATGAACTGCATGTTGAACTCCGGATTTTCCTGCTGCATCGCATTGTTAAAAAAATCGATCCGGCTGATGTAATCAATGGTCACAAACGATTTGCCCGTGGACACCATGTCCTGCCATTGCTTAGTTTGCAGAGATAGAAAGTCGGGCGGAATCAGCCCTTCGTCATAAAATATTTTCCACATACCAACCATTTCCTTGTAACTATCTTCCGTGGGTCCAAAAAGCCACTCTTTTTTATCAAAATCATAATAAGCCCCTTCACCCGTCCCGTAATTCACTGTCATATTGGCATTCATTTCATCGGGAATTTGTCCGTAGCGGATCGAAAGCGGATAGCTGTCCGGATATTTCGCCTTCAAGGTTTTTAGAGCTGTATGCAGCTCCTCATATGTGGCTGGTGCCTGGATTCCTTCTTTGTCAAAAATGTCTTTACGGTATAACCAGATCATGCGGTTCGTCTCGCCAAAGCCCTGATTCGGGAACATATACATTTTGCCATCAGCAGACAGTGCAGCCTTCGCTTCCTGTGGATACTGCTTTACCCAGGCGGTCAGATTCGGCATTTTGTCCATATACTCCATCAAATCCACCAACGCACCCTGTTGCCCGAATTTATTCGATTCTTTGCGGTTAGGCATATACATCAGATCCGGCATTGCCTTCGAGGCAATCGCCAGGTTCAAGCTCTCTTCAAGCTTTCCGGAAGGGGTCTGTACCTCGAGTGTGACACCGGTTTTCTCCTTCAGCCAGCTCCAAATAGGCCAGCTTTTCGAATAAGGGAACGTAGCATTGTTGTCTAAGAGCGCAGTGAAGGTTTTTTCCGTTTTGGACGAATCAGCAGGTGAAGCGGTACTGCTGCCCTGAGTATTACTCTGCGGCGAGGTGTCATTGCCCCCTCCGCTGCAGCCAGTTACTACGGTTGCTGCAATCATCAGTGGCAGCAGTACAGATTTCCATTTATTCATTACGATCTCTCCCTTATTCTGAATTTGTGACGGTTCCACCCGCCTCAGCCTTTAACCGCGCCAATCATGGCCCCCTTAACGAAGTACTTCTGCACAAATGGATACACAATTAGAATCGGAAGCGTCGAGACCATAATCGTCGCGTACTTCAGCGATTCTTCTATCACCATGTTGTCACCTCCAATGCTAGTAACATCCCCTGAGCTAGCACTGCCAGCCAGCACCAGATTGCGCAGCAGTACTTGCAGCGGGAACAAATCCGGTGAGCGCAGGTAGAGCAGCGGGTAAATAAAGTTATTCCACATGCCAACCGCGTAAAAGAGCGCTATGGTGGCGAAGGAAGCTTTGGAAAGCGGAACAATAATACGAATAAATATGCCGATATCATTCAGTCCGTCGATGCGGCCTGACTCCTCCAGCTCTTTAGGAATGCCGGAGAAAAAGGTCCGCATCAGAATCAGATTCCAAGTGCTAACCGCACCCGGCAGCACCATGCCCCATACGGTATCGACCATATCCAGGGAGCGAACCACGAGGAACGTGGGAATCATTCCTCCGCTGAAAAACATCGTCACCACAATCAACAGGGTGAAGCTCTTGCGCAGCGCCATATCACTGCGTGAGAGTGCATAGGCACCCGTGGAGGTGACTACCAGCGAGATAAGGGTGCCAAGCACGGTGTAAATGAGTGTATTTTTGTAAGCCACCCAGATTTGCGAATCTCCGAGTACAAGCTTATACATATTCAGGTTAAATCCCTTAGGCCAAAAAGAAACGGTATTCTTCATGACATGCACATCACTACTGAGAGAGACAGCGAGCATATGCAGGAACGGATAAAGCGTGACCACCACAACCACGAGAAGGATAAAAGTGCTCACGACATTAAACCAGGATAAACGGGGTGATCTCATCACCACACCTCTTTTCTACCATAAACTTGTCTCGCTTACACGACGGCTGATGTAATTTGCTGTATAGATGAAGATCAAGCTAATCACGCCCATAAAAAGATCAATAGAAGCGCCATAGCTGAAGTTCCCCTGCACCATACCCACCCTATAGACATAAGTACTGATAATATCCGCTGTGTCGTAGATCGCCGGGTTCTGCATCAGGAACACCTTCTCGAAGCCAATCTCGAGCACTTTACCGATATTAAGAATCAAGGTGATCACGATGGCGGGTGAAATGCCGGGCAAGGTGACATGCCATATTTTACGCATGCGGCTGGCTCCGTCCATATCAGCAGCTTCATACAGCTGCGGGTCGATAGCGGTCAACGCGGCCAAGTAGATAATAGTCTCCCAGCCGATATGCTGCCAGATCTCCGACAGGACATAAATACCGCGGAACAATCCAGGTTCATTCATGAAATTGATCGGTCCAATCCCTATGGCACCAAGCAGATTATTAATCAGCCCTCCGGTTGGGGATAAAAACATGATCACCATACTGGCTACAATGACATTTGAGATAAAATGTGGAAGATAGCTGACGGTCTGCACAACTCGTTTGAAAGCAGCCTTGCGCACCTCATTAAGCAGAATCGCCAGTAGAATGGGTGCCGGGAAGCCAAAAAACAGCTTATATAAACCAAGCAGAAAAGTGTTTTTCATCAGCGGCCAAAAATCGGGATTCTCTATAAACATCCTGTAATATTTGAGTCCCACCCAATCACTGGCCCAAATCCCTTTAAAAAGATTGTAATCCTTGAAAGTGATAACTAATCCAAACATCGGTGCATAGCGGAAGATCAAATAATACAACAGGCACGGCAGGAACAGCAGCCAGAGCGCCTTGTTTTTATTCCAAGTTCGAAGGATTCCCGCTTTGTGGCGTTGAGGTCGTTGGGGTCGCCGGTGCACTTTCTTTCGCATTTTGTCCTGCACTACGCTAGCTTGAGCCATATGCATGTCTCCTCTTGTTAAAATGATCATAAATCATATAGATGTCAGATTACTTCCCCCTTTTTCCTGGGATTTGTCTCCGAATTATAGCTGCATTTCTTTGGAAAGCGCTATCTACATGTTATATAACATTTCGCCTTAACTGCGGATTTCCATAGAATAGCGTACAAATCAGCAAAATTGCATATTGTTGGTGTTAGCTTTTTGCCGCTATGATAGAATTAATCCAATTCATTTACGGGTGCATCCAAAGGGGGATACATATGAAGGGATCCGTTACAGGCAAATTTGCGCTGAATGCCCTGTTCGTTAAGCTGATGCTAAGCTTCCTCAGTGTCATCTTGATTTTGGCATCATTTAATCTGTTCTCCCATCTGTATTTAAGCGGCAAAATCTATAAGGAGATGATCCGGCAAAATGAGCTAGGCCTCGCACAAACGGTCGAAGGCTACGAAAATCATTTCCGGTTGACTCAGAACATGATTCTTGCCCTCACCCAATCCGATTCATGGACTGCCAATCTGGGCATTCTAAGCCACCTCAAAGAGAACCGACGATATGATATCCCGGCAGAAGTGATATCGGATCTCTCAACGCTGTATGCTAATCCTTTTCTGCATATCGAAAATTTCATTCTTTATTTTAAAAAGGAAAATTATGTACTGGAGAGGGAGGGCCTAAGCAGCGCCGCAGATATGTTCGGTAAATACTACTTCAGTGCAGAATACCCTCCGGAGTACTGGAGCCGGCAAACGATGGACAATCAATTTTTAAAAGTCATGCCCGCCGTAACCTTTACCGAGAAAACCATACATTCCACCCGTACGCTCGGAAGGTTAATGCCAGTGCTGGTCAAAGCGATTCCTTATGAGGAAGTGTACGGCATTGTCATGCTGAATCCGCAGCTGATGCAGGCCGCCTACGGAGATGCCGGCAATACCCCGTTCTATATCCTGGATGCGCAGAAGAATCTATTGTTCTCTACATCAGAGGGTAAACTGCAAACAAGCCAGCTTCCGGAAAGTGGCAATGCCCATGAGCGGGTCGGAGACCAATATTACTTCTATGAAAAAGGTAAACAGACTGGATTCACCTATATCCGAGTGACCCAGGTGGCGGCTATTGCTGCGGAAATGCGGGGGATGCAGCTATTGCTGGCTGTATTGCTCTCTGCCGCAGTACTGATCAGTGTTCTCTCATCCCTAATCTTCAGCCACCGGCTTAACCAACCGCTCCAGCGCCTGATTGCCGCCTTGGACCGTAAGGCAGGCAGCCGGCCTGAAAAATTGAGCAGTGTGAAGGAATTCGCCATTATCGGCGACCGCCTGAGCTCCATTTTGGAGAGTAACCGCTTCATCCAGACCGATCTTGATCATAAGAACTCACTGGTGCGCCAATATGCCTATACTCATAAAGTGAAAAATATCCCGCTGAGTAAAAGCCTCGCGGAGCTTGAAGATGTAAGGCAATCCGAACAGCCCTATGCCTCCATTCTGTTCAAGGTCAGCTTCAAAACCTTACCGGACGAATTGGAGAAACACACACTGATGTTATGGAAGCTGGTTCAAAACTTGATCACTGGTGGTGAAAGCGAAAGCGTCGCACTCCAGCCGGAACATGATCAGCTCATGCTGCTCCTGTTCAATCCCGGACCGCAGAGCAGTTTTCTGCAGGCTCTTGATACCCTTAAGGAGCTGCTGGATTCGGAGACATCCTTATATCTGACTATTGCTGTAAGTCCGGTATATTCAGGCGAAACCTCATTTACCGATGCCTACAATAATCTATCAATGTTGTTAAATGAGCGTAGATTGAACGGGGAAACACAAATTATCGTAGAACCTAGAGCCTCATCCGCCAAATCCTTTCATTTAAAGGTGACACACGGAGAGGAGCTGCACAATCTGCTGCAGTCTGCCAATGAGGAGGCTGTATTCGCTTGGTTGGATCGTCAGCTGGAGCAGCTGCAGCACAAGGACGCAGCGGCGGCGGATTTTCGGGCATTTGCCTTGGGAGCAGCGGAACAGACGAGCAAAACGGTGACGAGGCTGAATCTGCCCCAAGCGGAGCGTCTCTTACCACCCCCACTAGAGCCATTTAACGCTTTCCACTCAATGGATCAATACAAGGAATGGCTGCGTGATCTGGTTCGTCCTGTGCTCGTGGTCATCAGTAGCCGCTCGGAGTCGCGCGACCCCATTATCAGCTTTGTGCTGGATTACTTAGACAAACATTACGGCGAGGACATCAACCTCAACCTAGTAGCAGACAAGTTAAATTTAACTCCAGGTTACCTGTCCAGCATTTTTAAAGAGAAAACAAACATCAACTTCAGTGAATATCTGAACAATCTGCGGATTGAGCAGGCCAAAGAGCTGCTAATGAATCTGGAACTGCGGATTCAGGATATCGCGCTTCAGGTCGGTTATCAGAACGTAAATTCCTTCATCCGTATGTTCAAACGTTGTGCCGGAATAACTCCGGGCGAATACCGCAAGCGCTATTCCCGTGATGATTCACTCCCCTCCTCCGGCCTTGGCTTGTAAAGAGGCTACATTGCAGAGGAGAGGACAAAAAAGGCCCCCCCATTGGCTGGGGGCCTTTTTGTTGTAAAGATTTGCAATCAGAATCCCGTTTTCGGAATCTCCATTGGCACAATATTATAGGGCGCTGTCATACCCGTCCGCACCTGATACATCTGGTCATGGGCCTTTCTCGCTGCTTGCACGAAAGGTTCATATGGACGGTTGCAGACATCCACTACACCGATTTGATAGTTTTCTCCGTCATAACGTCCGAGCACAGGCTGATCATTCCATTGAAAATAATGAACTCCGATGAGCTGCGGGATGGCTGCCCCCTGCTCCACATAATAACGGTAAGCCTCACCGCGCTCCTTCTGGGTTGCCACCGCACGGATCCCATAAGCCAACATGCCGCCTTCAGCCGCACCAAAATGATATTCCCCAATCATGACTGGTTTGTTCAGTCGTCCGCTGATCTGGGCGATCTGTTCCTTGTCAGGACTGAACTGATAGCAGTTCATAGAGAATACATCAAACCATTCGCAGCCCTCCAGCACCTCATCACTGCCAACCCAGGCATAACGCATTCCCAAATTCAGATGATTCGGATCCGTCTGCTTGCAAAGACGGGCTGGCACTTCTACATACCGCCGGATCATGATCCGGTTGAACAGGTTATAATCTACTTCTCGGGCAGAAGTGAGATTATCCCCGGTTACATTCACATTCGATACATCGTATAAATCCTCGAATTCTTCAAAAACGCTATCCCACGCCATGTTTAATCGTTCCACTGTTTTGTACTTTTCTGCAAGCCAGCGAATGAATTCCTTCTTACTGGCATAACGGACCGGAGATTTCAGCATCTGCCCGGTCAAATTCAACCCATCCACGAATGCCCAATGCGGCTCATTACGCATGAAATAACCGACCATTCTCTGGTCTTCCCTTAATGGAAGAAGCTGCTCCGCAAAGCTCCCGGCATTCCGCTCATACTCCGGGCTAAACACATCGGGGAAATCCCGGAAAATAGTCTGCTCCGTCATAGGAAAGTCCACTAGAGGATAAACATACGGAAGCTGGGATTCGTTGATAAATCTATCATTAGACCAGTTACCGATGGTGTTGAATCCCCATTGTTGTAAGCGAAAATCCGTCATAGCCACCCAGTTAGAGCGCCACTCCGCCCCAAAAGCAGTGATCAGATTAGCAATCTCGAAGCTGAATTCCTCGCCATCCTGTGACCAAGCTTCTTGATAGATTCCTTCCCGCTCCGGCAATGAGGGTATCAAGTGTTCCATGCCAGTTACATGCATAGAACAAGCTGGACCCACACAGTCCATCCCCGTACTGAACAGGGCATAACCCTCTGGATCAACGAACCACCAGCGGCTGCCGTCAAACTCCGTGCGGAAATATCCAGTTGCCGCGAATCTCAGCGCCTTCCAACCTCCGTACCTGCTGAGGTCACCTCCATTGTGATCAGCTTGTGCCGCAAGTTGCTGCTCTGTGCGCAGCCGATCCGTCAACGCTTCTGCATCAACCGTTTTCCCTGGCCAACCCCTTCCCTTTAATTGGCCCAGATCATCTATATATGGTTGCTGTTCATACTCAAAGACGGGCTCAGTTAGACTTAGAGCCAAGTCACTAATTTGCACAGCTCTACTTGTTGTTGAAGGGAGAGTAGCGATAGAGAATCGGGTGATATGCTTGCGATCGATGCCTGCATCTCCCCTCAGTACTGTCTGCATCACACCCGGATAACGGGGAAGGAACAGCTTCTCACCATTTAAATGAATCAAGGGTAAACAAATTTCCGTGCGCACACCGGGTAAAATTCCTACATGATAAGTAATGACGCGATGATCCCGATCATAAAAACTGAATAACAGCACCAGAACGTCATGGCTTTCATGGTAAACCTTTGCATTAACGAAACCATAATCGCACCAAGCGGCGGATTCCAGCTGCCCTGGCTGAAGCTCAAATCCACCACCTTCTGGTGTAGTAATGAACTGAAACGTCTCAGAGGAAGTCGCAGTAAGTTGTGTATGGGGGTCACTTTTAAACCATTCCATAGGGAAGGAGACAGATAAACTCATCGGTATACCTCTTTTCTCTAAACTGTTTACCTTACTGAAATCAGTTGAAAAAGCTGCGGGTCTGCACCTAGACGGGGATCATGGCAGCGTGTGGATTCAAGAAACACACAACCCCAGCCCCCACGCTGTTCTCCTGCTACGGTAAGAACTCTTCCGTCATTGCTCCCAATAGTCAGTGAACCTGCTTCTGTCTCTGTAAGCAACCATATAAACTGATCTTCGTTGTCACGAATAGGCTCCAGCAGCAAGGAATTCAACGGGCCAATAGATAAGGCCTTTTCACTGTTTCGAATTCTCGCCCTACCCTTCTCCCCGTATTCAACCGTCCATCTCTGCTGCTGATCTTCATACGAAAGCGTCCGGACTTCGACGTTCAGGGTCTCCTCATGTTCAATGGATTGATTTCCCGCCGCCAGATAAAGCCCCATTCCTAAGCTTTTCAATCTGAACAGACCACTACCAGAGCCGCATTCCACAGCTACGATTCCCTTCCTAAGGTCAATCACCGTTCGCTCTGCCCAGTCAAGCTTCATTTCCCGGTCAGAAGGAAAGCTGAGCGGCAGAAATACATAGGAAGAGGCATAATAATCCGCAGGGTCCCAGCGATCCCCAACATACAGGTAAGAGCACTGGTCATTGTCTGTTCCTACAATAGGAACTATAAAAGCAGGCTGGCTGTCGTATGTAGTGATGTCGCCCAAAGGCAGCAAGGGTGACCAACGATCAAATAATTCCTCAGACCAGGCATAGGTTCCTTGGTTAGGCAACCAGCCCGTACAGGCGGACGAGATGAGGAAGTATACACCCTGACGTTTCATTAATGCAGGTGCTTCACGCGCTTGTCCGGGCCACAAGGTCTTGACCTGTTCTTCTATGCTGAGGTAATCAGGTGACAGACGATACATAATAAGATCAGCATTTTCCCTTGCCGCGGAGATAAAATATGCCGTCCCATCGTCATCCTGGAACAAGGTGCAGTCCCGAGACATGTTACCTATCGGATTAAAGCTGCCCCGGTAAACATAATCCCCATCTACCGTCCCGCAATCAGCGATCGCGCAGCGCGCATCAGAGTAGTCGCGTCCATTTTCCCAATGCATCCACATAACAAATCTCCCTGTAAGTTTGTTGTAGAGTACTTTTGGGCGCTCAATTACCGCACCCGTTGGGCGCCCCTCCCTGTCCAAGGGTTCAAGCTCTAATGTGGTGCGATGATAAATCGGCTGTACCGGTGAATCGAGTGTGAGCACATCATTGCGCCATTCCCAATTCACTAGATCCACAGATCGGTAGCAGCTCACTCTCCGCCGATCCATCCGGTTCTCACCAAACCAGTAATAATATCCATCCGTATAGAGCATATGTCCACCATGTGCATGTACAGGATTTCCGCTCATATCCAGAAGTGGAGCGCTATTTAGTAGGGTGACTGTACTCGCATTTTCGTCCATGATTAACCTCCAGAGGATCAGATTTTTAGACAAAAAAGCAGGTCCGGCCAAGGATGACCTTAACTGAACCTGCTGTTCTTGCGAACTTATTTCAATCCCATCTGAGACATCACATCCACCTTGCTAGCATTGTTATACCATTCGTTGATTTCTTCGGAAATTTTCGTACCGCCTTTGTCATGCCATTGCTTCACGAAGTCATCGTACGCAGTTAGCGGCTCTTTGCTGTAAATAATTTTGGTGAAGGTTTCCTTTTCCATCGTATTCAGTTGCTCCCAAGTTGTCTGCATGGTCTTGGTAGGTGGACCGTTAAATGCATTTGGAAGCAGTGACTCTCTATTCTCATAAGAAATCACATATCCCTCTTTGGCTGTTTCATCATTTGATGCCGATCTGATCAAGACCCCATTCTCTGCTTTTGCACCTTTGGAAAGATCATAAAAAGATTTACCTGGACCATCAACACTAGGTGTATTTTTGGTAAAAGCCATTTTACCTACACCTTGAGCGGCATCCAAAGGCGTATTGAATTTTTTGGAATCGAATACCACTTCATCGCCTACGATGTCATAATCATATCCCTGAGCATAACCATATTTGAAATCTCCGGTACCAAATGCTGCATCGTAAAGCTTGTCATAATACAAGAAGAAAGCTTCCATATTGTTAAAGTCTTTATTAAACATAAAGACACCATCGTTCTGTTGACCGGATTGGTAGGTTCGATCCCCACTTACACCATTAATTGTTGGGTAAGCTTTGATTTTAGCCCCTTTTACGTTAGTTTCCACATCTTTAACACTGCCGTACAGCCAAGGACGGCCAATAATAATCCCTGCTTTACCTTCAGTGAAATCCGCCAGTGCATCCCATGCACCCTGTGTAGCCAGCTCCTTATTTAAATACCCTTTGGAGTACCAATCGCGAAGTTTAGCTAACGCATCCTTTGTCCCATCAGCGACGGAACCGTAAGTGAGTTTACCATTGTCGTTATACCATTGGCCGGGGAGACTCTTCCCTGTATAAGCACTAAAAATCATTACAGAGTCGCTTACCCAGCCCGTGTTGTAAGAATCTTTTCCCGAGAAATCAAATCCATAAGTATCATTTTTTCCGTTACCGTCCGGGTCATCATTCGTAAAAGCAGCGATTACCTGTTCAAATTCATCTATATTTGTTGGCGCTTTTAAATTTAATGTATCTAACCAATCTTGACGGATAAGCATGACCTCACCTTCAGTGAGATTGGGCGAGATCGCCATCCCATAAACCTTGCCGTCCTGGATAACCGGGTTGAACGTTGTTGGATATTGTTTATATATTTCTTTCAGACGCTCAGGCATATATTTGTTAATGTCCTCCGCAATATCTTTTACAAGTCCAGATTGAATCAGATCATTTTCTAATGAGGTATCATACACTGGCAAAACATCCGGAAGCTTCTCGGAACCAGTGAGCGCTAAACGAAGTTTCGTATTATATTGGGAGGCATCACCGCCCAAAAGAGTAGTTTGGATGTTAATCCCTAGATTCTCGACACCCCAGCGGGTCAACACATTATCATTTAAGCTCTCCCCGTTGATATATTTACCGGCATTCTCATCTTGTTGCTTGGCGATGTTGATAGTAATAGGAGGATCGTATTTGCCGTCTTTGAGAACCGCTTCTGCCGCAGTAGATTCTTTACCGTTTGAGCCGCAGCCCGCTAGCAATCCTGCCATCAATACAGTAGTCGTTAGTAAGGCCCCTGTTTTTTTCATCAATAAGCTCCTTTGAATTAAAGTTTTATATGTTGGTCACGTTATTCTTTTACAGCACCCAGAACGATGCCTTTGACAAAATACTTCTGTAGAAAAGGGTACACAAGGATAATGGGCAGTGTGCTAATAAAAATTTGCGCAGCTTTGATACTCTGTTCTGACAACGCGGCTGCTTCTGATTGACTAAGTGCCATACTCTGCGCTGAACCTTGCACCACTACAGTCTGTAAGAATGAAGCTAACGGATAGTCCGTTGTATTCGACATATACAAAATCCCATCAAACCATGCGTTCCAGCTCCCCACCATGATAAACAATCCAACGGTTGCCAGACCGGGAAGGGAAAGCGGAAGATAGATTTTCCGGAAAATGACGAAGAACGAAGCCCCATCGATAAATGCCGCCTCTTCAAGCGCCTTAGGGATTGTTTTAAAGAAATTCATAATCAGAATCAAATTATAAGCTCCGAAGGCACCGGGAAGCACGAGCGACCAGATCGTGTCCTTGAGCCCAAGTTTCGTAACCAATATATAAGAAGGAATCAATCCACCGGAAAACAACATCGTGAATATAAAAATCCACATTAAAGCATTACGCCCACGGAAATCTTTGGACAAGGCATACCCCGCCGTTGTAATAATGAACATGCTGATTAACGTCCCCAGTACCGTCCGGACCACTGAGATTCTCATGGAGCCTGTAAAATTCGTGTTTTTAAAAGTTTTCACATAGGCTTCGATATTAAAGTCCACCGGCCAAAAGGATACCAAATTCCCATTTACCGCTGTCTTACTACTAAATGATTGTGCTAGCAAATGAAGCATAGGCAATAAACACGATAAGGCTACTAGAATCAGGAGGATATGATTGAAAATCGAAAATATCCTATATCCCTTGGATTTATAATACACTCCCATTCCTCCTAACAGTTTTGTAAGCTTAACAACTTCGACTTAAAATATTTTATAGTTAGCTACCTTGTAAGCAATTCGATAGGAAATTACGATTAATATGAAGCTGATGCCGGATTTAAACAATCCAACAGCGGTACCAAAACCGTATTGTCCATTCAATAAGGATGACCGGTAAACATAAGTATCGATGATATCTCCCGTACTATATACGAGTGGATTGTATAAGTTAAAGATTTGGTCAAATCCTGCATCCAGGATATTTCCAAGGCTTAACGTTGCAATTACGATGATCATCGGCATCATACTCGGTAAGGTAACATGGCGTATTTGTTGGCGGCGTGAAGCGCCGTCGATCTCAGCTGCCTCATAATAAGAAGGGTCGATCCCTGTAATCACCGCTAAGTAGACAATCATGCCAAATCCGAAGTTTTTCCATAAATCACTGATGATGATCGTCGGTCTGAACAGCGTAGGATCGCCCAGAAAGAAAATCGGTTTCAGTCCGAGGAAATTCGTAAGAAAATGATTTATGCCCCCATCCAGACCTAAGATATCAATCATGATTCCGGCAACGGTTACCCAAGAGAGAAAATGCGGTAAATAGACCAAGGTTTGAATACTCTTTTTAATCCCCATGTTTCTAATCTCGCTTAGCAGAATCGCCATAAAGATAGGAACAATAATTCCGACTATAATTTTGATTACAGCAATAATAAGGGTGTTGATAATGGATTGTGTTGCCTCTTTATATTGAAAGATTCTTGCGAAGTTATCCCAACCAATCCAAGTTGAACCTGTAATTCCAAGCCAGGGCTTGTAATCCTGAAAGGCCATCACTAATCCGACCATAGGACCGTAGGCAAAAATTAGAACGAATACCAAAGCTGGGATACATAAAACATACAACGGCCAATTTTTTTTGATTTCCTTTTTCCAAGGATTCTTTCTGCTTTTTTTAACGTTGGCTTTCTCACTCCATTTGAGCTGGGTATTCATTATCTGTGCTATTGTGCTTACCCCCTTTTACATTCTTGGCTGCTAATTTCTTTCTGGTTTAATGTTAACAAAAGCGCTTTCATTCGAAAATGTCTCAAATTAAATATCATAACCACTCGCTAAACATCTTTATAAACGCTTTCATTTTGCGAGAGCTCTTCTCTTTTTCTTTTGGAATATATGGCTTATGATGAATTCACACGAGTCCTAGCGACAGGAGTAATGCTTATGATTAAAAAAGTAAATATGAAACGATTCATATATTTTTTCGTTTTTTTCCTTTTACTTACCTTAAGTTTGTTTTTCGTAATGAACTCCCTAGGTTCCAAAACCATTCAAGAGAGCTTGGTTAACTCCTCCAAAAATCAGCTAGCCTATACGGAAAGCATTCTGGATGGCATCATCTCTGAGGCAAGTTTGTATGGCATCCAATATACAGCCGACACCTCCGTACGTTTCTATCAAAGCAAAATACAAGAGATGAACAATTACGATGCCCAGATGAAAAAAAACGATATCTATGACCGCATATCAGCACCACTTCTCTCCAGTCAGGCGATTGAATCTATCGGTATCTACTGGAAATCGGATGGCACTTTTATTTTTACGGGTCATGATTCGCTTGCCAAACAGCCCTTTCAGAAGGTCACGCAGCGAGGCTGGCAGATTGTTAATAACAATTTGTATTATTTTTCAATCTATCCTTATATTCATGAACCTAAGAATCCTGCCAATATTCAGTACATCGTGGGCGTTAAGCTGAAAAAGGAGTATTTAACAAGTCTTTTAGAGAAAGCAGTGAGTGGCGGCGAGAGCTCCAATGCCTTTTTACTTGTGAACAAGAGTTTAATGATTAGCAATAAAGCGGTGGATATTCGAATCGAGGAAAAAGCCAAGGAGACGATAACACCCAATGCACATGAAATTTTAAAGTTTGACTATCATATCAACGATGACGATTATTATGTTTTATCGAAGTATATTGAGCCGATTGATACGTATCTTGTTACCTATACGCGAATGAGTGATTTTTTGAATCCGCTTAACCGGAATAAACAGGTGTTTTTTGTCAGCATCTTAATGATCTTGATCATTGGCCTTATCGTGATTTTTATGTTCTATCGAAACTATTATCGTAATGTATATTTGCTCGACAAGAAATTCTACCAAGTGGAACAAGGGAATTACAGCACCAGAATTAGTGAGAACCCGGACAATCAATTTTATAGTCTATTTAAAAGCTTTAACCACATGGTCGCCAAAATACAGGCTTTATTCGCTTCATTAAAAATAGAAACCGAGCTGCGCAGAAACGCCGAAGTGAAACAGCTACAGGCTCAGATCAATCCACATTTTCTTTACAATAATCTGTTTTTTATTATGGCAGTGGCAAAAACTTCACCGGAAGCCGTAATGCAGATGAGCAAGCATTTAGCAGAGTACTATCGTTATTTAACAAAAATGAATTCAGATAATGTTACGTTGGCTTCTGAATTGCAGCTTGCCGATCATTTTTTATCCATCATGTCACTTTCCAAAAAAATAAATTATGAAATCAACCTGCCTCCTGAACTGGGAGAGCATCTGATTATGCCACTGATTATCCAGCCTATGGTCGAGAACGCAATCCAGCATGGGATTGAAGAACAGCAAGGGGCTCATCGCGTTACTATAGATGTAAAAGAACTTGATACTGGAGCATTAATTATTGTTGCCGATGACGGTAAGGGGCTTACTGCTGAGGAAATACACCAGCTAATGGCCAGACTTGAGAATGAATCCCCACCTGAAGGATCAAGAGGAATTGGTCTTTGGAACATTCATCATCGCCTCAAAAATGCGTATGGTGAATTAAGCGGACTGCGGTTCTTCATCAATGACTGGGGTGGTTTATCCGTGCTGGCATTCATAGATTTCTCGCTGGATGAAGGAGGACAATATGCGATTATTGATAGTTGATGACGGACATTACATCGTTGAATATTTAAAACACCTGCTGGATTGGAGCAAATTTGGAATTGAGCATATTGAGACGACAACAAATTCGATTGAAGCCAAGGAGCTATTGAATCAGAATCATATAGATATCCTTATTACAGATATTCGTATGCCCGAGGTATCCGGCATTGATTTACTGCATCATGTTCATGAGAAAAAGCTCAATACCAAGGTAATTTTCCTTTCCGGTTATTCTCAATTTGATTATGCACAACAAGCCATTCGTTTGGGTGCACTCGATTATTTACTCAAGCCGGTTGATAAAGAGGATATGGAAAAAGCCATGAGTCAAGTTATTAAGAGTATCGCTGAGAAACCCCCAAAAACCCCAGTGGCAGAGAAAAACATAGATGGGCTAGGTTACTTGCTTTCTGTTATTAGCGGACCTTCCCCACTACGTTATGATCACAGCACACTCGATACTGCTTTACGGAATGAGCACTTTTGCTTTTTTCACGTCTCAGGGGCTAGAGGGAAAGATGAAATGATGTTAAAAGATCATAATGGTGGACGGGACTTTATTTGGATCGCTCCATCAGCCATTACTGGAATTATTCCAGAATCCAATACCGAAACTGTGGCAAGCAGCGTCGATTCCATTTCTTTTTCCGAGCCGTTTGAATTTTCTCAAAAGCATGCTGTTCGGCATATTTTTTATCATTTCTTTTTTAATGAAAATATTGGGGCCAGAGACTTTACTATGCTGAGTGCCTCTAGTGCTCTCCCTAAATTAGAGCTTGGAGAATGGGAACAAACCAGAAAAAACATTTTAAAAAACTTTGCCAAGCTCACTGTCAAAAAACAAAAGCTCCTCTACCTGCTCGAATTCATTAATTTGCTGTATTCCACAACCGATAAAATCCAATCAGCTGAGGTCGCAGACTGGATTTTCAATCAATTATCAGAGCCAAATACGGCTCTTCAATCCATCTTGCAGAGCCTCACCCAATTAGATAGAAGCGCTAAATTTTCCAATCAAAACATTGTTCATACCATTCAAGCCTATATCTCCAATCATATTAGTGATTGCTTGAGCCTGGAGGACTTAGGGAAAATTGTTCACCTACATCCTGTTTACCTGTCTAAATTTTATAAGCAGGAGACGGGCGAAAATTTATCGAGCTACATTTCTTCTAAACGCTTGGAAAAGGCCTCCAAGTTATTAATCGATTCCAACTTACATGTGCTCGATATTTCACATCTAGTCGGCTACAAAAAGCCACAATATTTCATTAAGCTGTTCAAAGATCAGTATGGCATTACGCCTTATCAATATCGAAGACAGCAGATTAAATGAAACAAAAATTGAACAGATCAACAAAAAAGTTTACACTTTGAATGAAGTAACGAACCACGGAAAGGAAACCTGCTAATGTTGCGCTCCTCCTACACCATTCGCTCGGAAGAACAAGCTTCTATGCTTCTGTTTGATTCTATTGGCTGGGAACAAGCCGAGACTCCGGCATATTCATTCAACGGCCAGAACCGGACGGAGAGAAGTTGTGTTATTTTTCAGTACACCTTATCTGGAGAGGGTAGAATTGAAATAGACGGGGTTGTTCACCCATTAACGAAGGGCAAAGCTTTCCTAGTGACTGTCCCCAGTATACACAGATATTATTATCCGGAGGAAGGTACAGAGCCCTGGGAATTCATTTGGCTGAATGTACGAGGACCTCTAGCTATTTCACTCTGGAACCAGCTGATCGCACATGGCGGTCCCATTATAGAACTCCCTCAGGAATCGGTTCCGATGGATTTATTGTGGAGTATGTTCAAGGACATCCAGGTTGATGAAGAAAGAGATTTGCATTTTCTAACGGGGAAAGCCTTTCAGTGGATATTGTCCATGGAGAAATACCTCAAGAAACCAAGTTTGTTAACCACCTATATAAAAAATGACAAACTCCATGCCGCTATACAATTCATGAAAAATGATCTGCACAATAATAACCTTAGCTTAGACGATGTCGCCGCACATGTTGGAATTTCTAAACATCATCTTTGCAGGCTATTTCAAAAAAACATCAATCTCTCGCCCTTTGAGTATTTAAGAAGGAGACGGATCGAGCTGGCAGCATCTATGCTGAAAACAACAGATCAGACGATCTACCAGATCGCTGTGGACACCGGGTTTGACAATGCCAGCTATTTCGGCAAAGTTTTTCGTTCCTACTTTGGAGTTAGCCCCTCCACTTACCGCGAGCAGGACCTAGAGTTCCTGTCCAAACATGTGTTTTTTGAAAATTGATGTTGCTAGGCATATCTATTCGGCTTCGATAGAGCTGAGTGGCAGGCGTGGCAGGTGTGGCAGGTGTGGCAGGCGTGGCAGGCGTGGCGTGCGTGGGGTGCTAATTCGGGGCCGGTGGATGCAAGTAGTAACCATTCAGATCTGGGGGTGCCAACTCACAATTGCAAGGCGTACCAACTCGCGTACGGCAGCCCCCGCCTAGGTAAACATCCTGCTAAACACCCTAATTCGCATACAGCAGCACCGCGGGATAACCACCCTCCGCCGCTTTCGGACCCAGATGACGCTATTTGCCAATTTTTCGTCTTTTGAGCACAGTTTCGGACTCCAGTGCAGCTATTCCTTCGAAAGAGGTGCTTATTAGGTACTTTTCGAGCCAATAGCGACTATACGGTCCGATAAAACTCTAAATGTGTGAAAAGACTATGTTTAGCGGCATCTGAGTCCGATAGCACTGTGTTGGACGGGTAAGTAACTTGCAAGGCGTACTAATTGGCGTCCAGCGGCCCACGGCTAAGGAAGCAACTTGCTAAACACCCAAATTCGCATACGAAAGCACCGTGTCACCCCCTCTACCGCCGCTTTCGGACTCAGATGACGCTATTTGCCAATTTTTCGTCTTTTGAGCACAGTTTCGGACTCCAGTGCAGCTATTCCTTCGAAAGAGATGCATATTAGGTACTTTTAGAGTCAATAGCGACTATGCGGTCCGATAAAACTCCAAATGTGTGAAAAGACTGCGATTAGCGGCATTTGAGTCCGATAGCACTGTGTTGGTTTGGTAAGCAACTTGCATGTCGTACTAATTGGCGGCCCACGGCTAAGGAAGCAACTTGATAAACACCCTAATTCGCGTACAGCAGCACCGAGTGATAACCATCCACCGCCGCTTTCGGACCCCAATGACGCTATTTGCTAATTTTTCGTCTTTTGAGTACTGTTTCGGACTCCAGTGCAGCTATTCCTTCGAAAAAGGTGCATATTAGGTACTTTTCGAGCCAATAGCGACTATGCGGTCCGATAAAACTCCAAATGTGTGAAAAGACTGCGATTAGCGGCCACTGAGTCCGATAGCACTGTGTTGGCTGAGTAAGTAACTTGCATGGTGCACCAATTTGAGCCCGCCGACTTCGAGTTATAAACACTCAACTCCAGTGGCGTCAGGCTACTTGCAAGGCGCACTAATTCGCGTACGGCAGCACCTGGCTAGCAAAGCATCTTGCTAAACACCCTTATTCGAGCCCGCTATCCGCGGCTAAGGCTAGGTAAACATTCTGCTAAACACCCCATCCAATAACAGCTTCGGGCGCGCAGCTAGTCACAAAAGAACTCAAAAAAGGAGAAAAAAAGGAAGGTGCTCAGCAGCCAATGGCTTTTGGGGCACCCTCCTTTTTTGATTAAACTTCTCTAAGCACGAAAAGTAGGCTTCTGAAATCGCCCTCAAGCTGTGGAAGCGTGAGTCCGAAGTGCATCAGCTCATCCCCTCTGTATACTCCGCCGTTAAGCTCAAGCTTATACGATTTCGCAGGGTCGAGTCCTTTCAGACGCAATCTGCGCAACGGTGGATTAGGCCCGGCCAAAACTTGGAAGTAGGTGGCGAAGGCTTCTTTTTTATCAGCAGAAACAAACATCCATGCCGTCTCGTTTCCTTCAAAAGGACTAAGCAGTCGATAGAAATCACCGTACTGAATCAGCATTCTCAGTTCCTTGTACTCTGAAACCTGCTTGCGGATATCCTCGCGCTCAGCTTCAGTAAGCTTGGTCAAATCCAGCTCGTAGCCGAAATTACCCGACATCGCGACATGACCACGTGTCTCCAAAGGTGTAATACGATGTACCTGATGGTTAGGAACAGCCGACACATGGGCACCCATTGAACTCGCAGGATACACCATACTTGTTCCGTATTGGATCTTCAATCTTTCCACTGCATCCGTATCATCGCTAGTCCAGGTCTGTGGCATATAATACAGCATTCCCGGGTCAAATCGTCCGCCACCGCCGGAGCAGCTTTCGAACAAAATATGAGGGAAACGGGAAACGATACGTTCCAGCACATCATAAAGTCCAAGGATATAACGGTGTGCCGTTTCACGTTGACGTTCGGCTGGAAGAAGCGCTGATCCAATCTCCGTCATATTCCGGTTCATATCCCATTTCACATAAGTAATCGGAGCGGATGATAATACCGAGCTAACTGACTCGACGATATAATCACATACATCCTTACGGGATAAATCCAGCACTAGCTGCTGGCGGGCTAAGGAACTTTTATGCCCAGGTACATGGAGACACCAGTCTGGATGTTCACGGTAAAGATCACTTTCAGGCGATACCATTTCTGGCTCGAACCATAATCCGAATTCCATGCCCATTGCCGTGATATCTTCGCCTAGCTTTCCAAGACCTTCAGGCAGCTTGCGACGATCCTCTACCCAATCTCCCAGGGAGCTGTCGTCGTTATCACGTTTGCCGAACCAGCCGTCATCCAGCACGAACAGCTCCAGGCCTAGCTCTTTGCCTGCTTTAGCAATTTCTTTGATTTTATCCGCGTTAAAATTAAAATAAGTCGCTTCCCAGTTGTTGATCAGAATAGGACGCTTGCTATCGCGGAATTCACCTCTGCATAACCGGGTCCGATACAGACGGTGATAGGTTCTCGATAAACCGCCAAGCCCTTCACTGGATCTTACTAATACTGCTTCAGGTGCCTGAAAGGATTCGCCCGGTTCAAGCAACCACTGAAAGTTAAAAGGTTGAATACCGATCCCTACTCTGGAAATTCCGTACTGATCCACTTCTGCTTGGGCGAGGAAACTCCCGCTATACACAAGGCTGAATCCATAAACTTCGCCATGGTCCTCTGTCGCATCTTTTGCAAGCAAGGCCATAAAAGGATTCTGCTGATGGCTACTGGAGCCGCGTTTGCTGTCAATCCGTTGGATGCCAGGAACGAGTGGTCTTTTGTGAATATGGCGTTCTCTAGTCCAAGTACCGGATAATTGCAGCATGTCATAGTCAGAATCATGGAAGTCAACATTCGCGCTTAATACTCTTTTCAAAACCAGATTGTCCTTACCCAGATTCTCAATCCGCACGGAACGTGTTATAACATCCTGATCGTTAAATACGGTATAGCTCAAGGCAGCGATCAATCCTGTTTTATCATCTTGCAGTATAATTTCCAAGGTCTCTGCTTCTTCATCACTTTCAACATAAGTAGCAGGCAGACCTTTGAGTGCAGGTTTTCCTTTATTAATGGTGTAGCTCTTATAACGGAAATCCGTTACGGTCGTGCCATCTACTAGGTGAACCTCCAGTGCCGGTTCGCGGAAATCCCCGTTTCCATAGGAAGGGAATTCGCTTGGCAAGGTGTCGAGGGAGATATTTTTATCCTCTTGCAAATAAGTTGGACTAAAAGAGCAACGTTCCACCAAATTCAACGGGTGTTGAAATTCTCTCCCTGCCAATTGTGGGCCCCAGTAGACATGCGCTGGAATAACACCTTTGATCATTTCAATAATATAGCTGGATTTCTCTGACTGTAAATGAAACACCTTGCGGTTGTCGTCATAATAAATACCCATAATATGTTTGCACTCTCCTTAAGGTAGCTCAATAGAACGTTTATTGTTTGTAGTTAATGCTTCTTCGAAGTCTATTTTAGAGTGAAATGGAAGGGGATACAATCTTAATATCTATACCTATTATAGTAAAATATTGATCTATCTATACACAGGATCTAAACCACTAGAATATATATCATCAAACTGTCATTTGGAGATTGGTAGCCTAAGATATAGTAGGAAAATAACCTTTTGCTTAAATATCAAAGACGGAACGTACAGTAAGCTGGGCACGCAGTTCCTCAGCTGTAGCTGGTTTATCGAGATCTTTTTTGGCAACCGTAACGATTCTTGAAACGCCAGCTGACAGGTCGAAATAGCTATCACTGAAGATCGCATCTCTTTCCTTGAAATCAAGTCCAACGAAACGGGCATATGCTTTTGACTTCACAGTATTTTGAAAATTATTAATAAAGACCCTTTTGACCTTATGTAACGTGATGGAAATCACATGATTTAATGTAAAATAAATGAATAATTTAGAAATGAAATACAATTATCTTAATCGATGCATGATATGCTCTAGAAAGGGAGATAGGATTGAAGTTGGATTTGGAAGAGTTGAATGTGGATTCCTTGATTCAGATGCTTAAGGCATCATTTTCATTTGAGAATTGGGATGCCATGATTGAAATTGCAGACAAGCTACATGAACAAATTTCCATCATATATGAAAACAATAGTAACCTCATAAGAGGTCCTAAACTGAAGCGGAGTATCCCCTATTATTTTGGATATAGCTCCTGCGCAAAAGGTATAGCACTACAAAAGTCCGGTAAGTATGACGAGGCAAAACTATGTATTCAGAAGTATGCTGACCTGGGCTGGATAGTAGGTTTAGATGAAGAGGCCATTTATGAAGTCGAATATTACCGCAATATAGCAAAAGCCAATTCATACGTTATCGATCTGCTGGAAGGCAAAATGGGAATGCTACATAAATACGTTGAGTTTATTAGAAAAAGTGATGATGAAGAATTATTGCCGGGACTCATTACAATCTTAGAATCTTCGATAATACATGATTATTCCGTTGATTGGATTCTGAAGGAATTCAAAATCAATGTTGATGACATAGGAGAACATGAGACTATTGTGAATATCAAATACCATGAGGATTACATTTATTTGCTGGCGATGTATTACTATAAACAAGAGAATATGTACGATACAATCAACACTATTCTAGAAATCTTGTTATTAAGCATCAAGCTAGACGATGATACAGGCTTCAAAAAATCAGCAGCGCTCTTTGAACTCCTTAGAGACCACGCCGATCAATCACAACTCAAAGTGCATCACAACATCATGAAAACAATAATCGAAAAAGAGTTTACCAGGTCCTTCAGCTCGCGAATCGAGTTCAGCAAAATACACAGTTAAGCATCACGGAGGTCGTCGTTGATCGGATTATAAAGTTGGTTATAAAAAGGAGTGGTTCTCCGGTTAATGGGGGGAATCACTCCTTTAGGGTGTATTGGTCCCGGTCCATACGGTGCATTCTGCGGGATTTATACCGTAGATTTCCCCGTATTCGCTCGATCAGCTGCATTCTGCGGGATTTATCCCGTTCATTTCACCGTATATGCTCGATCTGGTGACATTCGCTCGATCCGCCATATTCTAGGGCATTTATGCCTCTCTTTTCTCCACATTCGCTCGATTCGCCACATTCTAGGGCATTTTTGCCTCTCTTTTCCCTGCATTCGCTCGATCCGCCACATTCTAAGGCATTTATGCCTCTCTTTTCACCACATTCGCCCGATCCGCCACATGCTAGGGCATTTATGCCTCTCTTTTCGCTGCTTCCACTCCATCCTCCACTTTCTAGGGTATTTATGCCTCTCTTTTCGCCACCTTCACTCGATCCGGTACATTCTGCGGGATTTATACTGTAGATTTCTCCGTATTCGCCCGATCAGCTGCATTCTGCGGGATTTATACCGTTCTTTTCGCCACATTCGCTCGATCAGCTACATTCTGCGGGATTTATACCGTAGATTTCTCCGTATTCGCCCGATCAGCTGCATTCTGCGGGATTTATACCGTTCATTTCACCACATTTGCCCGATCAGCCGCATTCTGCGGGATTTATACCGTTCATTTCACCACATTTGCCCGATCAGCCGCATTCTGCGGGATTTATACCGTTCTTTTCTCCGTATTCGCCCGATCAGCTGCATTCTGCGGGATTTATACCGTTCTTTTCTCCGTATTCGCCCGATCAGCTGCATTCTGCGGGATTTATACCGTTCTTTTCGCCACTTCCACTCCATCCACCTCATTCTAAGGCATTTTTGCCTCTCTTTTTGCCACATTCGCTCCATCCGCCACAATCTAAGGCATTTATGCCTCTCTTTTCACCACATCCACTCCATCCGCCACATTCTAAGGCATTTATGCCTCTCTTTTCACCACTTCCGCTCGATCCGCCACATTCTAAGGCATTTTTGCCTCTCTTTTCGCCACTCCCACTCCATCCACCTCATTCTAAGACATTTTTGCCTCTCTTTTCGCCACTTCCGCTCCATCCGCCACATTCTACGGTACAACTCCCGCTCCCTTTTCGCCGCTTCCACTCCAGCCGAGGTCTATCTGCCCGCCCCAGCATAAAGGTTTTTCACTCCCCCTCAGAACCTCGCTTAATAAAATCACTTAATAAACTTGAACCCATTAAGATTCAATAAATATCCGCTAGAGCCGGTAAATTTTAGATATACATTATGCGTGCCGGTGGCGCCGCTGATTGCACATGTTTTAGTCACCCAGGTCTGCCAGCCGCCTGTTCCCGCTACCGGACAAGTTCCAACCAGAGTTCCAGTTGAGCTGTCCAGTCTAATTTCGATAGTTCCTCCAGATGTACCGCTCGCTACTCTTGCTTCGAAACTTGTGGGTCCGACGCTTCCAAAGTTAACATTATTAAACGCGATATAATCGCCATTCTCTATATAGCCGACATTCTGACCGCCTTCGGAACTCGCTTCATTTTTCACACCAGACATGCTGGTATAACGTTCTGCTTCGATCGTCGAATAGGCATCATAATAATTTGTTTTTAACCACTCCGCAGTGTTCCAAGAAACTTTTGAGACCCCGGCATATTGATTTACTGTGGAGACAACGCCAGATAGAGGAACTGTTTTATAAGCATAAGGCAATTGCTCGTTATACCCATAAGTGAATGTAAAAGGCGTAGATGGCGGGTTTGATTTACTCATATTTTCAATTCCGACTATTGATGATGACCAAGCCCACTGGCCAATGGTTGCTTTGTTATTCCAATTCATTCCGTTAGTAAAGGCATTAACGCCATTATTATCCCAGCTGCTGCCTGTATAGGTTGTTCCGCTACTAGTTGTTACTGTAGAATTTACAATTAAACTATGGTTCATCGCATCCTTAAACAATACGTCAAAAGGTGCATTCATATTAGCGGTATCATCCCCTTGACGCTCCGCACCAATCAGCGGTTCATTAAAAGCATTATAGACATTGGTGTCCCCCGCTATAGAAGCTCCATTTCTGGCGTTCATTCCACGCGATAATTTATCATGGCCATATTTGGAGATTGCAGTAACGCTGTCGAGTACATTCTGATGTGTAGAGTTATCAAAAGAATTATTAAATAGATGCCCGACTCCTTGACGAATCATTGGCAGACGCGATCCAACATTTGTATAACGATTGTATGCTAAAGTTAAGCGAAGTCTTTGATTTCCATCTTTAATTTCCACACCGTTAGAACCCACATAATTCGTATAATCCTTGTCACCCGATCCTACCAAATGAACTTTGGAGTGATAGGCGGCATAAGCCATAATTTGATTTTTGGTAGCCCCTTCGTTACGCATTTTATAATAAAGGCTGGTGGAGGAGTTCAGTGATCCTGTTGCATATTTTTGCTCCATATATTCAATTGACTTATAAATAGAGCTACTAGTCGCTGGATTTTGAGCTGCCGCTAGACCAAATTCGTTCCAAGAATAAGTTACATTCGTTGAACCATTTTCCATATCAATCATTCCATCCGCGGCTATCGAAAACTTACAGTGGTCTATCCATACATTGTTTGCGCCATTTACCTTGATAAAAGTCCAGCCTACCTCTTTGTGCTCACCTGTATCATCCCATTGCCACATTTCATCAAAATTGAGATTTCTAATGACAATATCATTCACTGAGCTCTGCAATTTTAATTCTGCGTGTTTAATAGTTTTACCTGAAGCTGAAAAAATCGTTAATCCATCAATATTGGCTATGTTTAATTTGGATACACCGGAGGTTATTAAGAGTGGGTTCGTGAATCCGTTTGATGGATCAGGATATTTTGTAACAAAGCTATATTTTGAAATTTCAGTAGAATTTAGTGCTAATTCAGTCCACCCTAAGTTTAGATTATCTGTAACTTCAATAACTTTTACAGCACCACTGCCTGCATCCAAGATTGCTTGTAAAAACTCTCGGCCACTGCTGACCGTTCGATAATATGAGGTACCTGCATAACTGCTTCTATCTTTTACACCTAATGATGCAAAACCAGGAACTGATAAAAAACTGCTGTCATAACCCTGCTCAACCTTAGACGCGTTAGGAATTGTATTTACCGCTGCCGCCTCTGCTTTGCCTGCTAGATTAGAACAAGTTAAAGTCATCAATAAACTTCCCAGCATTAAACTACGTAGCACTTTTTTAATCATTTGATCCGATCCCTCCTACTTATTTTAGTGAAACGACCCTACCTGAATGATCACCCCCTTTAATGAAAGCGCATCCAATTATGATATAAAAAGATCCCCTCCGATTGACTGTGATTAGACTCATCTACCATGAGGTCTGTTTCCACTGCCTACCTGAGGGGAATCCTACAAAACCATTCCTTGTTGCCATACAATTCTATCTATACTAAATTTGGATCGATCATTCGCAGCGTTCCGTCCGCATTATACTTTAATTCAGTAACCTTCACACAGCGCTTATGGCTCACACCGTCCGACAAAGAACTATCATGATAAAATAGATACCATTTGTCCCGAAAGTTCACGATGGAATGATGCGTTGTCCATCCGATCACCGGGGTCAGAAGTGTGCCTTGAAACGTAAAGGGTCCCAGCGGATTGTCTCCAATGGCGTAGACGATTTTATGTGTGTTCCCTGTAGAATAACTGAGGTAGTATTTCCCCTCGTATTTATGCATCCAAGGACCTTCAAAAAATCTTCTTTCTTCATCGCCTGCCAGAATAGGACGTCCTTCAGTATCAATGATGGAGATTTCCATTAATTTGTCCTGAAAGGACAACATATCCTTGCTTAGCTTTGCCACGCGAGGTCCCAATGCAGGTTCGTGTGGAGCCGGCCCTGTGCCATCAGGCATGTAGGTATCCGTACTCCACTTCTCCAGCTGCCCCCCGCGAAGCCCTCCTAAGATCAGATAAACCTCGTCGTCATCGTCGTTGAATACGGCCGGATCAATGCTGAAGCTTCCCTCCATGTAATCCGCCTCCGGCGTAAAAGGTCCCGCCGGTGAATCCGCTGTCGCCACACCAATCCGAAACACCCCGCTGAGATCCCGCGCCGGAAAATAAAGATAATATTTGCCGTTTCGGAAGCCAGCGTCTGGAGCCCACATTTGCTTGGATACCCACGGGACATCCTTCATATGGAGTATTTCACCATCGTCTACGAATTCTGCTGACCTATCATCCATAGTTAGAACATGGTAATCCTCCATAGCATAATGATCTCCATCTAAGTTGTTGGGAACGCTGATTTCAAGATCGTGAGACACATAAATATATAGTTTATCCTCAAAAACATGAGCCGACGGATCAGCAGTATAAATATGTTTTACCAGAGGCTCATTTCGCTTCGAAACATTCAGCATAAGCTTCTCCTTTGTTTTGGGGTTATTCGGTTACTTGGTTATTCACTTACTTGGTGATTCGGAACCAATCGATATCAAGATATCCTCCATTGCCGGAACCTACGGCAAATAGACCTGTCTTAGCTCCCACCCAATGTCCTTCTATAGCTTGAAATGACTCTACAGGTACGGAAGTGAAGTCTGTACCCTCCAAGCTGTAGCCGAAATGGCAAGTCGCATCCTCTAATACCTCGACCCGCAAGAAGAGATTATCCGTGTCTATCAAAGGATATGACCACATTTCTGTCTCTCCCGTATCATCTCCTTGCATAAGCGATAGGGCTAGCGTCCCCTTCAGTTCTTGATCCTCTAATCTTCGTACCACCAAGCAACAATAACGATAACCAAAAATCATCAAACCTCCGGACTCCCCTATTCCCAAGCCCGAAGGGTCAACCTTGCAGGCTGCTGTAAACGAAAGTGCTGGGAATTTCTGCAGCAAGAGCTGCGGACTATGGTATAGCCCTTTGTTGTCTACGGGTTTATGTTCAGCATTTAACCGAAGATAGCTCTCTCTTGCCTCGAGACTATACCAAGACGATTTGGGGTTAGACTGCCACTGCCACTGCAATCCAAGCGTTGAAGACTCGAAATCGTCAGAAGTTGCAGGCACTGACACTGCGTATGCCTTCCCGACCTCAGGCTTTCGGTAACGTATCACTGGCACTCCAGCTCCATCGCTTGCTTGAAGCTCTCCCATCAAAGGCCAGTCATCTACCCAACTGACCGGCTGCAAATGAACGACCCGGCCATAAGGTCCTTTATCCTGGAAATGGATAAACCACGATTCGCCCGAATCCAGCTCCACTAGTCCGCCTTGATGCGGGCCGTTTACTGAGGTCTGCCCTTGTTGCAGAACGATTCGGTCCTCGTAAGGGCCCCAGATGTTTCGGGAACGGAACACTGTCTGCCATCCGGTTGCCACGCCCCCTGCCGGAGCAAGGATATAATAATATCCGTTGCGCTGGTATAACTTTGGTCCTTCCAGAGTCGGATGATTTTCGGTTCCATCATAGATAATCCGGCCTTCGTCCAGCAGCCCTTTACCGTCAGCGGACATTCGGCACAGCCGCAGCTTGTGCTTAATGCCGCTGCGGCTCTTCGCATAGGCATGAATCAAATACGCCTGTCCGTCCTCATCCCAGAAGGGACAAGCATCAATTAAGCCTTTGCCTGCCTGAACCAGATGCAGTGGCGTCCATTCTCCGGCAGGGTCCACCGCCGAAGTCATCATGATGCCGACATCTGGATCGCCATAGAAGATCCAGAACTTCCCACTATGGAATCTTAGGCTAGGTGCCCAGATGCCATTGCCATGCTGCGGACGGTCATACCCCTCCAAGTTCATCTCCAGCACAGCATGATTGATGATTGCCCAATTGACTAAGTCCTTCGAATGCAGGATCGGCAATCCGGGAATGTGCCCGAAGCTAGAAGCGGTCATATAAAAGTCATCACCGACGCGAATTACGTCCGGGTCCGAATAGTCCGCATGCAGGATTGGATTGATATAAGTTCCGTCTCCCTGATCTGAAATCCAAGGCTCTGCGTATTCTCCAAGATTCATGTAGTAATCCTCCCCACGTCCTTTTCCTTTTTATCCTTTGACCGAACCGCCTGTCAGACCTTGAATCAGATAACGCTGAATAAACATAAAGAGCACAATAGGCGGTATCAATCCAATAATGCTGCCTGCTGCGAGCGATCCATACTCTACACTGTACTGGCCGATTAAATATTTCAGTCCGATTGGGATCGTAAATTTGGACGCATCTGTCAGGAATGAGAAAGCAACCAAGAACTCATTCCAGCAGCCGATAAAGGCGAACAGAGCAGTCGCTACGATCCCCGGTAGAATCACTGGCGTAATGATCGTGAACAAGACCCGGAATCTTCCTGCTCCGTCGACCATAGCCGCTTCGTCAATTTCCTTCGGAATACCAGATACAAATCCTTGCATCAACAGCGAGTTGAACGCAACCTGTGAAACGATATAGAACAATATGATCGCAAAAGGCGTATTCATAATCCCCATGCTCTTAAAAATCAGGAACAACGGGATGACGAATAAGATTACCGGAAGCATCTGAGTGCCCAGCATCATAAGCATAAAAGCATTTTTTCCAACAAATTTAAATCTGCTCAAAGCATAGCCGTTGAAAATCGACAGCAATGTAATAAAAATCACCGACACCGTACAGATGAAAAGACTGTTTACAAAAAATCTCGAAAAATTGTTGACACTCCACACCTTTATGAAATTATCAAACGTAATTGGATGCGGAAGGTAACGAATCGTGGAGCTGATAATATCATTCTCATGTTTAAGGGAAGTTGAGATGTCCCAAAGAAAAGGCAGTAGGACAAACAACAACGTAACAGTCATAGGAATATAGAACAAACACAAAGTGGTTAAAAAACGTTTAAGCTTACTCATTTTGGCCACCTCTGCTTAATTTCATATAGACGACCACGAAAATCATTAGAACAGCGAAGGAAAGGACCCCCATAGCCGAACTATAGCCATAATTCCCGTTCAAAATTGCCGTCTGGAACATATAAATCGGGAGAGTGGTTGTCATATTCATTGGACCGCCGTTTGTCATCGTGAAGATCATATCGATAGAGTTGAACTCCCAGATGGCTCTTAGCATCGTAGTGAAAATAATACTTTCCTTAAGATAAGGCAGGGTAATGGAAAATAACTTTCTTGCCTTTCCGCAACCGTCGACTTCGCAGGACTCGTAGACTTCTTTCGGAATAGACTGCAAGGAAGCAAGCAGTGCGACTGCAAAGAACGGGATCCCTCTCCACAACTCGGCCAGTACAACCGAACCGAATACGGTATGGGTGTTCGACAGCCAAGCGATATTCTCGTGAATAATCCCTAACCTCTTCAAAAGATCGTTAATGACTCCGATATGCTGGTTGTACATGAGCGACCACAGCATTGTCGTAAGAACGCCTGATACCGCCCAAGGAATCAGCACGAGCGAACGTATAACGCCTCTAAACCGGAAGGCCTGATTAAGCAGCAGGGCCACACCTAAGCCGAACACGAGCTGAAGAACGACTTCAATAACCACCCACTTGATGGTTATCCATAGCGAGCTTGGGAACAGATCGTCATGGAATAAAATCTGCTTAAAGTTACTCCACCCGGCAAAACCGTCATCCATCGGCCGAGTCAAGTCATAGTTCTGAAAGCTTAGTTGGAAGACTTGTAAAATAGGGTAGAACATAATGACCGCCATGAGAACGACAGTCGGGATGATCAGAACGTAAGGAAATATCCTGTCGCTGCCGATCATCTTGTTTTTTCTCTTGGACGTTCCCGTCACTTGTCCTGTTGCTAATTGTTGTTTCACCTTCATGAAATAATCACCTCAATAAGAATAATAGGCTATGCATGAAGCTAGCTAAATAATATATCTTGCAAAGTTTGTTTGTTTTTTTGAAAATAAAAAATAGCAGCAAAAAAACAACCTCACCCCAATCACTGACTGGAATAAGGTTGTTTGTGAACGCTTTCCAACTATTACGAGCTATGCTGCTGTCTATACTCCATCGGGGTAAACCCTGTATGCCGCTTGAACAAAACACTAAAATACTGGGTATTCACATACCCAATTTTCTCAGCAACCTCATATACCTTTAAATCGGTATGCACAAGCAGTTCAGTAGCTTTATCTATTCGCACTTGGACAATATACTCACAAAAATTAACATCCGTATACTTTTTAAACAAAGTACTGACGTACGATGGTGTAATGTGGACCGTCTCCGCTACTTCTTTTAAGTCCAGATTCTCATTCTGATAATGATTTGCGATATAATCCATAATTGTGCGAAGAATAGCTTGATGCGAATTGCTTGAATATTTGACCTGATCATAGAAAATAATCGATTGATCCATCCGGACATCCTTCATCTGTGTCGCAATCAATGCTTCCTCATAGGAGACGCCAATATGTTTAAACCCTTCACCAATGCTGCCTATACCGATCTTGGCGTGAACTTTGAGATATTGCTCAATCATCACTGTTAAGCGGCGGGCAATAAGCTCGGTATCCTGCTTCAGCTTCTCCGCACCCTCGTTTCGGTAGTTGAACAACAGATTGATCCGGTGGTTATATTGAATCGCATACACCTGAACCCCGTCGCAAATTGCAGATTCTAGCACCTCATTGCAAAGGTTTTTGAGAGTGAACAATAATAGCTCCAGATCGACGGGTTTATTGGGTTTAAGAAACCTTCCGACACCATCCAAGCTCAGAACAGCCATCACGAACACCGAGCCGCAAAACGTTAAATCGAGCAGCTTCGCCTCCCTATCAATCGCTTCCTCATTCCCCGACCCAGAGATCAACTCGCTAAAAAATTGGTTCACGATAAGACCATGGCTTTTTATATCCTTCTCACGTTTTCTCCGCTCTTCCTCCAGTGCCTCAGACGCATTCATGATTGTCCGCAGGATTTTATCGTTATCTTCATACTTTAATATGTAATCAAACGCTTGAAGCTGTAGCGCCTCCTTAGCATAAGAAAAATCATCATACCCCGTTAAGAAGACAATCTTCAAATCTAAGCCATTCTCCTTCACTTGGGCGGCAAGCTTCAGTCCATCCATAAAAGGCATGCGAATATCCGAGAGCAGTAGATCCGGCTTCTCCCTTTGGATAAGTTCCCAAGCTTCCTTCCCGTCCACTGCAACTCCTGCCACCTGAATGTTTCCCTGATCCCAATGAATATTCCTGCGAAGCCCTTCCCTAATCCATTCATCATCGTCTGCAATGACCAGCTTATGCACGATTCGTCACCTCATTTTTCGTATATGGAATCCTTACAGTAACTATGGTATAAACCCCTTCTTCACTATCCAGCCGAATCCCGAACCCGTAGCCGAATTGCAGCGCCAGCCGTCGGTGAACATTACGCAGCCCGAATGTCACTGGAGCCTCTTGAACATTCTGCGCTTGAATAGAAGTATTCATCTCCTGTACCTTCTCTACATCCATCCCTGCACCATCGTCGAAGACTTCAATTATCGCTGCATCCCCGCTTGGCCTTCCTGTTATTCTGATGATCCCTTTTCCCTTCTTGTTTTTGATGCCATGATAGATGGCGTTCTCGACAATTGGCTGCAAGGTCAGTTTCATGATAGGAAGATGCATAATGCTCTCTTCAACTTGAATCTCAAATTCAAAATCTTTCTGGTAACGGATATTTTGAATTTGCAAGTAGCTTTGAACATGCTCGATCTCTTCTCTAAGCGTTATGACCTCCCGCCCTCTGCTAATGCCGATCCGAAAAAAGTGGGCCAGCGCACTAACCATAGTCGATGCCTTTTCCTTCTCACCCAAATCAATCATATGTTTGATAGATCCGAGAGTGTTGTATAGAAAATGTGGTTGAATTTGCGACTGCAATGCTAATAACTCCATTTGCCGCTTCTGTTCCTGTTCATCCTTAACTTGCTCCAGCAATTGGCGAACCGAATCGACCAAATTCTCCAACCCACTGGCTAATACACCAATTTCATTTTGCTCTTTCAGCTGAAAGTTAACATTTAGGTTCCCTTGTCTAAAACTCTTCACTTGTTTGGACAAATAACGGATGGGATTCGTCAGGCTGCTGGCAAAATAGGTTGCCATGATAATAAAAACTACGAGAATAACAGCTACGATTGTAAGCGTTATCGATTTAATCTGGCTTGCCTTGGCTAAGATATCGCTTTCAGGAACGATGGCGGCGAGCTTCCACCCGTTCAGCGATAACGTTGTAAAGTGAATCATCATACGTTGGTCCGACTTGCTGGCCGCCCTTAAATCTCCCTGGTGATTAGCGTTATTACGGATATCGTTCACGATCTCATCGCCGATAGCGTACTCTTTGGATAACGGCTTGGAATACATCACCCCATCTGGACTGATCAGAGCCAGCGAGCCATTGGGACTAATATTGACATTCTGTAAAATGTCGAGCAGATAGGATTCCTTCATATTAATGAGAGCCATGCCACTAACTTCGGAATCAAGATTTCCGATAATTTTAAATACGCTTACAACATTACGTTTCGTGACAGTAGTAAACACTTGATCCTCATGCGTATTCAACCAGTAATAACTGCTTTCTGCATCCTTTTGGTTGTATCGGGCCAGCCATTCATTAAGATTCACACCGACATGCCGGGGAATAAAGTCCTTCTGTATGTTGAAGGTCCGGCCATTATTAAACGTGACAAAAATTGAATCGATGACTTGCAAATGATTCCGGTAGGCTTCCTCGAACTGTTTATGAAGATCGATGATATCATCGTAGCGATGTTCTCCTTCGTCTTGTCCATTATCTAATAAAATATATTGAAAAGCCGAATTGTTCTCGATTGACACTAGCTGTTCGAAGATCGTATAAAGCTTATCGTTAAGAAAAAAGCCCGTTTGCTCGGTCGTATCGCTTAGCAAATAATAAGCGTTTTGTTCGAGCTGCTTAACGGCAGTGAAATAGGAAAAAAAACCGGTAAGCGCAACGGATGACACAAGAATAGGCAAAAAATAGATAAGCAGCTTAATTTTGATTGGGCTTCTAGAAAGATACGAGATCATGTATTTCCCCCAAATGAAGTCGTTTCGGATTCTCCTCTTATAATAACTCCTAGCTCGAAGAGATGGGTTTGTTTTTTATCAGACCTTGTTTGTTTTTATTCAATTTCTCAAAAAAAGAAGACGAGCCCCTGATTGGGACTCGTCTGTGGCTACTTTATGGATGTAGAATAAGCTGGGCTAACGCCGCAAGATCCACAATATCCAAAAGACCATCTTTATTCAGATCATAAATCTGATATCGGATCCAATCCGTATGTGCGGAGCTTATACCGTAATGAGTGGACAGAATAGCCAAATCACCGATACTTGCTGGATTGGCCGAGCTCAAGAAAGTTGCCAGCGCTGCATCCAGATCAATGATTGCCTGCTCCACAGAAACCTTAGCTGCGTTCGGATTATTCACGACCTGCATAGCTTTACCGATTGCATTATTAAGCTCATTCACTACCGTCTTCGTATATTGCCCCCATTTACTGCCAATAGTGGCGTAATCGGATGTTGCTTGTGCTATAGCAATCTTTAATGCCAGAGCCGATTTGTCCGAGGCGCCGTCTAACCCATCCATAGCCAACTGCAAGTTCGAGGCAGCTGCATTCACCTGATTCTGTGTAGCTTGCGATCCAGCAAGAATCACTTTCGCAGAGGTTAGATAGGTTTGCAAGATTAACCAAGTGGATGGATTGTATTGATCTGCCGTAAGGCTCTTCGCTACATCAACCCTGCTGGCCAGGACCGTTTTGTCTATCATGATCTTCATGCCATAGATCGTATTAGATAGCTTTGATACCGTTTCGCTCCCATCGGCAATCAAAACGGGGTGCAAATGAAGATAGGCCGTCGTATCGCCGGCATAGTTCAGGTTTGATGAATGCCAGAGCATTTTGAGCATGTCTCCGCTTGGAAGGATACCAGCTCCAGTGCTTGCGAGCTTGATTGTGATTTTTCCATTCACCTCATCCTTATCGACGGATTCCACTCCCCATTCATCCGCTAAGCATTCTACCGAATCGTAAAGAATTAGGTCCGGGTCATATTCAAACATCAACTCTTGACCATAAACAACAGTGCTGACACTTTCTGTAACGTAATCATTATTTAAGCCATAAACCAAACCAAATTGTTGGCCGGCAAACGTTGTTCCTTCTCCCATAACCGTAGCATAGGGAAGACTTAAGGACGGAGCATTTACAATCGCGCTGACCTCGTTAGAGTTATCGCTCTCACCTCCAACATTAACTGCCGTAATCACATAATAATAATTACCAGCAGTAAGATCGGCATTGTCCAAATAAGTGCTGTCCGTGACATTGGAGGCAATGGTTACATACCCCTCTGAGCTATTTACGCTTCGCTTCACTGCATAATAATCAGCTCCGGCAACCTCATCCCAGCGTAGCAAGATTTCGGCCCTGCCCGTAGTTGCACTTACGTTTGCGGGTGCTTTAGGAATCTGAATGGAACCCGGATTAGAGACCGTAATAACTGAAGGACTTATGCCTGAATCCAAGTGAAACGGTATCCCCGCCTGCGAAAAATCCGTATCCTGCAATAGGATATTACTCGCGAATCCCTTCAAATGGATAAAGGTGCTTGTGCCAGGCGGACAAAGAACGTCATTCAATAAAATATCGGCTGCATTGTTCATGGTATAGAGGGTTCCGTTCGCCGGAACGATCTGAACATGATTGAAATGAATATCAGTCGTATTACTGGACACGAATCCAGTTTGAGTCGACATTTTTACATTGGTCAACTCCACATTACGCAAAGGCACATTGGCCAGTGCATCGATGGACACTGCTTCCGAAGCTCCGTCCACCGTAACGTTACGAATGTGGATATTTTTAACCTCTGGAACCCGGTTATCGACTCCCAGCTGCGCATTATCCACTGCTTCGCTGTGCCCCGTATAGAAATCATTAATGGATAATGCCGTATAACCAATATTCTGCATATGGAGACCATCGATATAGATATTCTCGATAGGACCACCACCACCAACAAAACTTTTAATATTGATCCCATTATCCGTTCCGATATATTGATTGTTGCGAACCGCAAGGTTATGAATGCCTCCGGATGTGTTACTTCCGATAGACAATCCGCCATGGCCACGAAAAACAATGTTGTCGGCAATTACGACTTCGGACAAAGCGTTTGTCGGACTCGGGTCATAGCTGGCCTTCATCCCGATTCCATCATCTCCGGCATTCACCGTGTTGTGATATAAAACAACATTCTGCGAAGAAGTGACATCAAGACCGTCTCCGTTCTGGTACCAAGCGTCGTTATTGACCGTTGAATTACGGATCACCAGATTCCGAATCTTCGTAAAGCTAGTCGCAAATTGTGGTGAATTCATAAAGGTAGGTCCATCAACTAACACATTGCTGCTATTATAGATGTCGACCATGATAGGACGATATACCCCAACAGCTTGTTGAGACGGATACCAAACACTGCCGTTATCGGTCAACACTCCGCCCAAGGACAACAGATAATTCCACTGCGTGGTTGTGACCTTGCCCTTCTTCACATAACGCCAATATTGCCCATTGCCATCGATAACACCTTTTCCTGTGATCGCGATGTTGCTGAGCCCCGATGCCGCCAGCATCGGTTGATATTTTGCATTCACCAAATTGTAGTCATCATAGTCGGGACTAAATTGAATGAGTGCACCAGCCTCTACATGCAGATCAATATTACTTGCCATTTGGATACTTCCTGTCAGCCATACACCAGCAGGTACGACGACACGCCCTCCACCTGCCAGTGTAGCCGCCTCAATTGCCTTTGCGAATGCCGCCGTATTTTTGGTTATACCATCTCCAACAGCGCCATAATCTTCAATATTAAAATCTACGTTTGGAAATGTTGGAAGCGTAATCGCTGGCATATCGAATGGCAGATCTTTTTGATACGTTTGCAAGTCATCCCCGCCCGTTACAACCCCCACGGAATCCGCGGATTTGACGCTAACCTTCGCAGTCGCCTTTACATCGGTGCCCGTTACAGTTCCCTGCACAGTAAAGTTCCCCACAGATGCATACTTAGCTGGATCGATTGAACTCCACACGACAGCCAATGCTTTCTCCGATCCATCCGTAAATTGAACGGGAACGATGCTTGGCAAAAATGGAGCTACCCCCTCAAGGCTATAAAGCTCCAGTGCCGGTATGTTCGATAGGGTCTGTCCCGGCAGCATGGTGGAATTCACAACTTCTATGGCTAACAGAATTTTAGTACCGGAAGCGAAAGTGAAAGTTAGTGTATTTTTTCCAATCGGCAACTGAGACAAGAAGACATCACGAAGAGTATAAATACTTCCATTGGCAGTGTAATCGGTCCCCTTATTCAGTGCATGGGTTCCGAGCATAATTCCCGTCATTGTGTCTCCCGAGCGTTTAACAGATACAGTCAGATCCGCTTGATTCTCATGATTACGATCAAATTTCACCGGAGCTGAAGACAAAGATACTTCAGTTGAATAGACGCTCTCTCCATTCGCATTCACAGCAGTTACTACATAATAAAAAGGAGCTCCTGTGTTCACAACCATATCCGAATATTGAACCTTATCTTTCACTCCCTCCGTCAAGCGGAGCCAGTTCAAGTTGTAGCTCCCCGTTACGGAATAAAGGCGTAAAGTTTGATTCCCAGCGGGAAGATTGACATTCACACTGACCGTTGTCCAGCTCTGCCAATCACCGGTTTGCGGAATATCTACGGTGCTCAGCACGCTGCCATTCCCACTCTTTAATTGAAGCTGTTTACCGCTGTCCGGAGCAGAGACGCGCAGATCCAAGGTGTAGAATCCACCCGCAGGAACCTGTATCGCGTAATCCATCCAATCTCCCGGATCGATATAACTGACATTTAGACCTCCGCCTTCATCACTCGTATTCTGAGTTTTGACACCGTACATCGCTGTCCAATCCTCACCTTGGATCGTTGCCAGCGGGGAAGTGGATGACGGAATCAGATCGGATGCAATCGGCAAGTAAGGACCACCCGCTTCGCTTCCGCGATAGACACGATAAGAACTTGCTCCTTCAACCGTGTTCCACGACAGAGCTACGGGAGAATCGCCTAATGTCGCATCAACACCGCTCGGGAAAGTCACACTCAGTCCGGTTGGAGAAGCAGGTTGCTGTTCATTCTGTTCATGCCCAGGAAGCGTGCCGAACAGCGTAGGATCCCACCCATCCGCTCCTTTCAGCACATTCTGAACGGTGTATTGATTGGCTTCGTCAGATGTCAATTGGCTCGACCAGCGATAGCGGCCCTTCGCATTGGCACCTGGTCCCGAAGAGTTGTATTCACCATACCGCGCCGTCGATTCGTTAGAAGGATTTCCCCAATTATCCCAACCTACTGCTTTGATATGCGCATCCATCCAGGTATTAATGTACTTCACGTTGGCGTTAGCTCTCCAAGGTCTACCCAGATCTAGCAAACCGTTAGTAGCAGCCAGCTTAGTGTCGATATCCCATTCCGGTCTCCAAGGATCATGAGTCACCGATTCCTTCAAAGAAGAAGTACCGCGGGTCAATCGCGAGTTCATGAAAACATAGCCAAACTCAGCTTTCTCATCCGTAGAGGCTGCCGTCATATGACCGCCAAAGCCACCAACGAACTTAATCTCCGAATCGTAGAAATAAGCCGCAGCATTCCCAAAGATCCAGTCGACGTCCCCTTCAATTATGCATCGGTTAAAGTACTGTCGCCCGCCGTTTGCGTACAAGGTATCTTGGAACCCTGCCAGATAAACGTTCGTAAAAATTGCTCTGTCGCCCGTTACGTTAAGTGCGACTGCGGGACCTACATTTCCTCTCTCAAACGAAGTATTGCGAATCGTCATATTTTCTGCCGTAAAGTCGCTGGCAGAAACTAACAACGTGTGGCTGTTTCCAGTACCTATTCCGGAATTAGCATAATCGTCATAGGTCAAAATCGTTCCGTCTCTGCTTTCACCAACTAAACTAACTAATGGCTTAGAATTCGGCACGGCTACCTTTTCATGATAGATACCGTCTTGGATATAGATCACCCGCCGGGTCGAATTCCCAGTTGGAATCGAATTCAGAGCATCCGTAACGGTCGTATAATCTCCCGTTCCATCCTTCGCAACTACAATTACTTTAGCTGGAGTGGCGATTTGGATCAGGCTATCTGCTCCCGAGCCCCTCGCATTAACAGCAGATACAACATAATAATAGGTCAGACCGTTTGTTATGCTGTTGTCCAGATAGTTTGTTTGGGTTACGCTAGCGATCGTTGTAAAGGGTCCCGCCAACGAAGCCGCCCGTTTAACGAGGTATGAATCAGCCTCAGCAACCTCGGTCCACTGCAAGTTAACCTTGCTAACTCCCGCTTGTGCTGTTACTTCATTTGGCGAAGAAGGTACCCCCTGCTGGAAATGAACCGGAGATACGCGTGCTTGATCGGAATTCATACTTTCCGTCTGAGCACTTAAGGCAGATACAACATAATAATAATTCGTTCCGTTGTGTACGGTGCTATCAGTAAATTCCGGAGCGGTCAGGTTGCTAGCCACGACCGAATACGTTCTCCCCGATATTACACTTCGCTTCACTGAGTACGAGGAGGCTCCCGGCACAGGGTTCCATGTTATATCCACGCGGGCATCACCAGGAACAGCAATCAATCCAGCTGGTTTCGCTAAAGGGGTAACTGGAGAAATCTTAGCGGAGACCGAATTTTCGCTTAAGCCACCCGCATTTTGAGCTTGAACGGTGTATTCATATACCATTCCGTCAGTCAATCCGGCGTCGTTATATTGGGTTGCCGTCAAATCCGACGCGATGACCGAATACTTAGCCCCTCCGTCATCCCTTCTGAGCAAATGGTATTGCTCCGCACCTTCGACAGACTCCCATTTCAGGGTCACTTGGCTGTCCCTTGCTATTCCCGTCAACCCTGTCGGAGCAGCTGGTATGTCGGGTAGCAGAATTGGCGTGATGCCTACTTCCATGGAATTTGGGCTTTCGCCGGAATCGGTTACTGCACTGACGACATAATAATAGGTTTTATCGTTCATCAATTTGCTATCTACATACCGGTTGGAATCCATGTTCTTAATCAGCTCGTAGGGCCCGCCAGTTGTTTCACTACGCTTCACATTATACGAAATCGCTCCGGTAACCGCCGGCCAATTAAGCATCGCTTGTGTATCACCAGCCTTGCCGGTTACTCCTGTCGGGGTCGAGGCTGATAATACATCAGTGAACATCATCCAGTTAATATTGAAGTTGCCGGTATTCGTCGTGATGCGCAGGGTTTGCGGACCCGCACTCAGATTTGCCGACACACTTACGGTCGTCCATTTTTGCCAACCGGTCGTATTTGGCACATAAACCGCTGCCAGAACAGTTCCTCTGCTATCTTGCAATTGAAGCTCCTTATCTGAATACTTCGTAGCAAGACGAAAATCTACGGTGTAGATTCCTGCGGAAGCCACATTTACCTTGTATTCCAGCCAATCTCCGGCTTCAATATTGCCCACATCTAAACCGGCTCCAGTATCCGTGGTTGCCTCGTTCTGAACCCCTTGCATGCTGTCCCAGTTCTCGGCTTCAAGCTTGCCCGGAATCGGCTTGCCATTCTTCGCCCAATACGCCACCGCAATTGAAGGTTTCAGCCCTTCCTCCGAGGTGTGTGCTTGTATACACTGATATTCCAGATCATTATAGATGACCCAATCGTTGATCGTATAAGTGGTATTCGCCTGCCAGCTGGCAGCAGCGGCCGCAGCGGTTCGCGGAGAATAACCATATAAAAGACTCATTATCATCGCCACGATTATGGCTATAGCCGTTACTTTTCGGCTTATGGTGTCTTCTTGCCCCCAGGGTGCGGTCCTGTTCATATCTTCTTCCTCCTTAGAATAGAAGTGCACGAATACTATCAGAGGTTATATATGTTGTACATTAACACAGCTGCTTCCGCTCGTGTCGTCGTAGACTTAGGCTCGATTTGGCGGCCATTCCCGTGAATCAAACCCGCTTTCACTAGACTTGCGACAGATTCAGACGCATAGGCAGAAATCTTCGCAACATCGCTGAACGGTTGAAGCACGGATGTATCTCCACCTGTAACCTGTTGACCTGACGCCTTCAAGGCTCTGGCGGTTAGGACCATCATGTCCTCACGGGTGATTGGCTCAAGCGGTTTGAACAAGTTGTCTCCTGAGCCTTCCGCAATGCCAAGTGCCCGAGCAATGCCAACGGCCTCGTAATAATAAGCTTGGGATGGGACGTCCGCGAAGGTATCTCCAGCTTTTCCGCTCAGTTCTAGCGTCCTAACGAGCAATACCAAAAAGTCGGCTCTAGTAACAGCTTGAGATGGGCGGAATTCTGTATCGGACACACCACTAATAATTCCCTTGGAAGCCATAACCTCGATCGGATTTTTAGCCCAAGCCACAGACTCAAGATCCTTAAAGGATTTATTCGTATAACCAATTGCATACATGCTGAAATGTGTAGTCTTAAAGCTGACGCGACCGGACTTCGCATCATATCTACCACTAGGAACCGAAGTAAGTTTCCCTTGACTGTCTACATACCACACAACGATATGCTCTGGATTAAGCAGCTCTTGTGCAGTAGGAACGTAGGGGATGCTGACTGTGACCGGAGCTTGGCGATTATCCCAGGTTATGATCTTGCCACCCGACGTTAAAGTTACTTGAATGACGGGATGGTTGCCGATTTGGTTTTGCACGGACGGCTGCAAGGATTTAGGATCAACACTTGTGATATGAAGACTTATTTGTTCATTGGAGGTAACCCCAGCTTGCAGCATATTATCAGGGAGAGTGAGGTTAGCCAGTGGTGTTACAATTTCAATTTCCGCCTTTTTGACATCATTGGATATAGCCGAAGTTGGAATCGTCTGAACGTACTCTTTTGCCCCGGGCTTCGACTCGACTTCAATGATTACTTTTTTTACTCCTTTGTCGTTGGCGGTAGTTTGGTTAAGAGCTTTCTGCAGTGATTCTAGATCCACGGTTGATTGTAACGATTGTGCAGCTGCGTCATAACGAATCACCGGTTTGATCGTAGAACCGTTGACATTACTCGGAGTTGTAGGCTGGATCGAACTGCCGTTTCCTTCCGCTCCGTTGTTACTGTTGTTTCCATTATTACCGTTATTACCGTTATTGCCGTTGTTTCCGTTGTTTCCGTTGTTGTCATCGATACTAACAATATGCGCGATCGCCGATGCATCAGGGGTATAGTTAACCGCAGACAGTTGCGAATCTACTAACTTCACACGGGATAGAACGATTTTGACATCGCCACTCTCAAGCGCTTTGAAAGTAACTGTGGCCAGTTTTAGATCTCCGTTCTTGCCAGATTTCTTCTCAAGCTCTGTATGCGCTAGCCGCACGCCGTTATTCGTCAATAGGGCGTCAATGTTGAAGCCGCCCTCGCCTGCTGTGTAACTCACGAACTCCAGCTTTGAGCGATCATAGGTCAGATTCAACTCGTACGCGTACAAATCCGTCATTAGGTTCGCTGCAATCTCAACAGTAAAGGTACTGTTGAGGATAGGACTTTCTTTTGATAACACAGTTTGGAAGTTGGGTTCACTACTAGCCTGCGTTACCACAGGTCTCGCTAGAAAAAAGACAAGGAGCATAAGCACCGCGATTCTGAGTTTAGCCATTTCGATTCATCCACCCTTTCAATAGCAAGATAGGAGAGAGCGCCGCTGCCGTTGAGTCAGCGCCCTCCAGATTTAGCAAACTTAATTTGAAGTGATTTTACGGGCCATTCCAGCCAGATCGACGATGTCGATCTGCTGGTCTTTATTCAGATCATACCTACTTACCTCACTCCAACCGTTATCACTTGAAGTGATGCCATATTTGGAGCTCAGAAGAAGAAGATCATCCATGCCGGCCTCGAGATTCATCGCTGTAGCGAGCTTTTGAAGTGCAGTAGACAAATCTTGAGCCGCTAGATTCACTTCCTCTTGTGTAGCATCGCTGTCGTTTAAGACAACGGTTGCGTTCGCAATGGCATCCTTAAAGATAGCAATAGCTGACTGCGAATATTGCCCCCAAAGTGTACCCATCGATGCCGACGCCAAAGTGCTGGCGGCTTCGTGAAGGATAGACTGGAGTGCTGTTCTAATGACATCTCCCGAACCTGTATCAGTCACAGTAATGTTAACCTGATAAGCAGTGCCTTCCACAGAAGATTCATTACCTTCGCCATCGCTCATAATAATGCGGGTCGCTTCTAATGAAGCAACCGTCGCTTCCGTTACATCTTTTGCAGTGAAGTGAAGTTGAAGAATTCTCGGCAAATCGCCGCTCATGCCAACCCCTGGGGTTGTGCTTGCCATGAGAATCCGTGTTTGTCCCTCATTATCAAAGGAATCGATGACACGAATTCCATCCAGCAAGGATTCCGCTGCCACGAACTGAATTTGCTCAGGATCGTAGTTCAGCGTCAAATCCAAGCCATATACATCACTTGTAACACGAGACATGCCATATACGACTTCAAAGGACTGCCCCTTCTCCACAGAGCCCGGTCCGGTTAAAAAACTTCCCGATCGAACAGTAACTTTGGCTTCGGCCTTTAACTCCGTGCCATAGACAGCGCCCGTAACTGTAAATCGCCCTTCTACCGCATATAACTCAGGGTTGATAGCTTCCCAAACGACAGGCACTTGCTTCACTGTTTCATCTGCATAAACAGCGCCTACAACTGTTGGCAAAATAGGAGCCACACCTACTGGTGTCTCAACATGAACTGGCAGAAGCGATTCGATTGGATTGTCGGAAGCGAGCTGGGTAGGATCCCAATCCTCTTTCCCGTTGATCGCACTCGTTGCGCTGAAAATACTGTGCAATGTATACGCTTCGGCTTCCATGTCCGTTAATTGATGGGTCCAGTTCATTCTAGCCTGCGGATTTGCTCCCGGACCAAAGCTTTGATATTCACCGTAATATGCGGTTGCTTCGTTTTTTGAATTGCCGAAGTTGTTCCAGCCACTTGGAGCAATGTGATCTCCCATATAGCTGTTCAGATATACAGTCTTCGCATATGAACGCCATGGTCTTCCCAAATCAACAGCGGATATAGACGAAAGCAACGCTTCGCCGGTCACTTTGCTGTTCAGGAATACATAGCCATACTCCTGTCCCTCAGGAGTGGAAGCTGCCGTCACATGCCCAGCCAATCTGGAATGAATCTCGCTGTTATCAAAAACAGCAATACCCGGACCAAAGATAAAGTCTACCGAACCCGAGATGAAACAATCCTTGAAGTAGGAACGATAGGATTGAATGGTTGCATTATTGGCATAGTTGTTAGGATCCGCGTTATCGGTCAGATTGCGGGTTAACAGTGTATCCTGATAACCGATGATGTTGCAATTTTCGAAAAAAGCTTTATCCGCATATACGTCGACGGCAACGGATTGACCTGCTCCGGAGCCCGAGGAATTAATGACCGTTAGATCCTTGGCATAGAAATCATGGCCTTTAATCATGAGCGTATAATCCGTATAAGTGCCCAAACCTAACGAGGTACCATCCGGGGCCGTTTTTTTCGGATTATCATCGTAGGTGAGAATCGTTCCATCCTTGCTCTCACCCATTAAAGAGATGTAAGGCTTGGTATCTGGAATAAGAACTTTCTCATAATACAAGCCGTTTTTCACAAAAATAATGATGCGATTGCGGTTCTGGTCCGGGACTGCATCGACAGCAGCTTGGATACTTTTATAATCTCCGCTTCCATCTGCGGCAACGACGATAACCTTCGCGTCTGGAGCGATATCAGACAGAACATATACATGAGCAGTAACCGGTAGGTCCGACCCTTGTACCGTACCCATAACCTTGAACCCGTCAATATTTGTATCCGCATACAAGTCTGGAGAGATGGGTTCCCAGGACACTGGCAAAGATTTGGTCATTTGATCATTGAAGATCGCCGTTACGTGATCTGGCAAACTCGGTGCGATGCCCTTCGCAGTTGTCGCGATGACAGGCCGATAACCGGTCATGCCAGCCGAAACCACTTCCACTTGAATTTCAGCTCTTGCTGAATATCCCGTTACTGTACCCTGTAAAGTGAATGCTCCTATCTGCTGATATTCAGACGCCGGAACTAAATCCCAGATTACCGGAGCATAACTTACCGCTCCATCCTCTCTCAAAATCGGCATCTGATTCGGCAGATTAGGCTTCGTGCCTAATGCGGTCGTTACCTGTAAGGACTTATAGCCAACAACTGTTTCTTGTCCTGTTATGGTGATTGGCATCAAACCGATAATCGCTGTTCCGTCATTCATCGTCGCTGCGACGATGACTTTACCATTGCTATTAGCGGTCAGTACTCCATTATCGTCGATTGTAGCCACATCTGTAGGGGTCAGATCACTATTATAGACAGCCCATGTAACCTGCGAAGTTTCTCCCGTAGTTTTGGTGGCACTAAAGGTTAAACGCCCTCCTTTATCGGAGATTGAATTCGTCGAACCTGAGTGTGTTAGCTGGATTCCATAACCGCTGGTAGCTTCCTCAGAAGCACTAATGTACAGATTATCCAAGTAAACTTGAGATGCCACTGTCGTATTATTATTAGGCCCTATGGATTTGAAGGTGCTAATATCCGCCATCGCCAGGGTTGAATCATAGAATGGCTGTTTGCTTAACACCTTCGTTCCGTTGTAATAAACATCCACAAGCTTGTTTGGAAAATCTACCACAGTCTTGACTGTAAACCACTTATCAAGCGGGATCGCAGGAATGATGATAGGAGATGTTTTTCCGTTGATGACATAACTTAATGCTCCCGAATTCTCAGTGTTTAACCAGACGGCTACTTTACCATTCGATCCGAGCAGCTGAAATACCCGATTATTCGAGGTAGGTTTGTTCGCATAAGTACCGTTCGGCACACCGTTCGTTAAGTTGGGAGGGGCCGGGAACTTCAGATGCACTTCTGCCGATAAGGTTCCCGTCTGCGAACCAAAACCACGGGATACACTTACATAACCGCTATCCTGGTCATTAAGGAAAATACTGTTCGGATTCAAATCTCCGTCCGCCGTAATAGTGATCAGACCCGGGGCATAGCTCGAAGCACTCCAATATCCGCCCGGCGTATCCCCGGCTTTATATTCAGTGAAATCCTCGTGAACCGGGAAGGCTTTATCAGTTACGACCACACCATCCTGAACGATATTCGCACTGTTCGTAGCGCTAATTCCTTTGGGCAAGCTGCTATTGGTGAAAAAGATATTCTCCGTGTAGGCTAATTGAGCTTTAGCAAAAGCACAATTAATGAACTGCAAATTCTTCAAAGCGTTATCAGCTGTTGAAGTGGAGGCTGCCCCTGTCAACGAAATAATGTTATCCGTTCCAGAGATATCGTTGTTCCGCAGGTTGGTAAACCGGAAATTACTCATGTCCGGTGGGTAAATATCAGGAACAGGAAGCTTGTCATAGTTGGAATTCAGATCAATCTTGTTGATAAGCGAATCCCTCACTTGAATGTTCCGAATGTAGCCGCCCCGGGATGTGCTTGTTTTGATCTTAAAGCCCGGTGCCACAGTGTTCGACTTGACGTCGAGGGGAATCAGATTGCAGTCTTCCACGTAGATATCGCTTATTCCGCCAGACATCTCGCTTCCGATAACGACCCCGCCGTGTCCACCACTAAAGGTATCTCCGCGATAATAAATAAATCTGGAGGGTCTGCCGATATCCCGGCCTTCTTGATTGATCCCGGATTTAATTGCACTGCCGTCGTCCCCGGTTTGAAAGGTAGAATTCAAAATGTAAACGCTCTCGGAAGAATTCGGATTAAAGCCGTCTCCATTATGTTGCGTGGTGTTAATATCGAGGTTATAGGCGGTGATGTCTTTGCTGTATACAGGTACTACGGTCCACATCATTCCATTGCGGATTTTCAATCCATCGATATAGACATTGTGTGCGTTATTAAAAGATAGCAGATGTCCACCACCGTAGGTTGTTCCAACTTCAACCTTGTCGTTATCGTATTCCTCACGCAGCTTCAAGCCGCTCTCCTCGTCACCAATTGTTCCGGGTCCAAGGAATGTAATATCAGTTACACTATAATCATCGTACTTGTCATGATCCATAACTCCGGCGTTAAATAAACTTTGATAAGCCTCGGGTTCCTCAATACTGTGTCTGGCCGTTACGAACGGCAAGAAGTCAGCCTTGTGTGAACTAGGGATCACTTGAGCCCCTGCATCTACAAATACAGTCATATTGCTGTGCAGGAACAATCCGCCAGTCACATACTTCCCGGGTGGAAAGTATAAAGTGTCTCCTGGAGTAACCGCGTCAATCGCGGTTTGAATTGCCACGGTATCCAATGTGTTGCCATCTCCGGATGCTCCATAATCCTTAACATTAAACCTGATGCCCGTCTTTTTAGTTGTGATTTGGACCGTATTGCTATCTAAAGATTCGTTGCCAGATGTATCCTGGGCTCGTACCGTGTAGGTATATGTCCTCTCTGGAGTTAATCCTAAAAACTTATAGTAAGTTTTGTCCGTCGAACCAACCCGGGTTCCATCACTGTCATAAATATTGTACTTAGTAATGTTGGAATAAAATAGCGGTTTCTCCCATGCTAACACTACGGTTGTATCCGTATTAGAGGCAGGTGCCATTCGTAAATCCGTCGGGGAGTAAATATTAGCCGATAAGGAATCATTAATGTTCGCAGCGGCATAAGCCGTGTTGGTCTCTCCGGCAAAGGCGATTTCAGGTACGATCGGGATGAGCAATAAAGCGCATAATGCAATAAGGACACTCTTAATTCTTTTCATAACTTACCTCCTGTTCATTTGCAGGTGATGAAAACGCTGTCAATTAGTGGCATTAATCATTAGGGAGTTGTCATTCAAAAGACAGGCGGCCCAAGTATCGTCAAGAGCCCGCCTGCTGAGATTATTTATTGTTCGGGGATATTAACTGTTTTATTTCGAAGAGTCAAAACTTGCTTTTTCTTTTTCAAGCTGCTTTGCCCATTCATCCAATAGTTCTTTGGCACTCATCTTTTTGGCCATTACCTTCTGGATCATAGGCTCCATATTCGTCTGAACCTTGTTATAGCCCGGCAGATAAACGGGATTATCGGTAAACTTCGTGTCCGGTGAGCTCATCAGGTCTGCGCCCGTCTTCACGTAAGGCACGTTTACAATCCAATCAGCATCCAAAGCATCAAGATAAGTCGGAATTTCGCCATAGAGCTCTCCGTACTCACTATCATTGTGCGTTACGAAATACGTCATGAATTCCCATGCTGCTTCCTTATTCTCGGAGTTCTTTGTCATCATCATCACCGATGGTGTAACGCCGGGGTGAACGCGATAGCCTTTGGCACCCATAGGGAATGGAACAGCTGTAAACTTGGTTAAATCGTCATTGAATGCTTTACTGTGAGCGCTTGCGGAACCAAGGTTATGGAAAATCATACCTACCTTGCCGGACTGAAACGAAGCAGCCAATTCCGTCCAACCTTTGTTCAAGTCATCTTCAGGTGTATTGACATTATAACCGCTCAAGTATTTCTCCAGAAACTCTACATTCAGTGGATCGTTGATCGTGGCTTTGCCTTCTGGCGTGAAATAGTTCGTAATTCCCGAGTATGAATACATAAGATATTCCAGCGAGGTTGCACTTCCGGCTCCACCCCGTATAGAGTATCCGTAACGATCCTTGGACTTGTCAGTCAACTTCTGTGCGTTGTCAAAGAATTGATCCCATGTGTCCGGATTCGGTAGATTTGATTCCTTCAGCCAATCCGAACGAATCCATTCCATCCAAGGCAGAACGCCATAAGGCAATCCATATAACTTCTTGTCAACCGGATCCGCTGCTCTCATAGAGGTAACCGAACCCGTTGTGATCTTGTCCTTTCCTTCCCAGCTATCGAAATAAGAATCGATTGGCTCAAGCACATCGCGTGCAATAAAGTCGGACGTAAAGTTATTGATCAGGTCCGGCCCTTGTCCAGCAGCAATAGCGACATTCAGCTTTTGTATATAACCGTTCAAATCTCCAGGCACGCCCAAGTATTCGATTTTAATATTCGGATGCTCAGCCATGAACTCCTTCGTAACTTTTTGCCAGAATACATCACGGTCCGGTGTAGTAGCCGCAGCCCAGAACGTAAGCGTTGTCTTCTTGCCGGAATCTTTCGTTTCAGTACCACTGTCGCTAGTCGAGCTGCTTGGCTGGGGACTGGCATTCGACGAGTTGTTGTTATTGTTACTGCTTCCGCAACCACTTAACACGCCTCCAGCCAACATGACCGAAGCCATGACAAGTGCCCAGCTTTTTTTTCTTTTGAACATGGTGTTGAACCCCCTCAAAATTCGTCGCTCAGTTGACGAACACCGGTTATTCGTCATGTGTTTAGTTTAACTTTCGTCCTTCTCATTTTACATAAGATTCTTTTCACACTTTGTTTGGATTTTTTAAAATCATACAAAAAAAAGCCACGATTGATTGCCTCGGGACTTTTTTCGCTTTATTTTCTTCTATATTAATTCAAATCTACTTAACTGCCTAGCTTTCACTTTAAATAGTGCTCTAATGTTCTCCGTACCGCTCCTGGGCCTGCCATCATTTCTTGGAACATAATCTCAATCTTATCACCTAGACCAATCTCGTACAACGGAACCCCAAAAAGTCGCTCATCTTCAAGAATGGGGCGTACACTTGCGGTTTGGTCTCCAAGCGAAACTCCCTGCAGGTAACCTTGCAGTGTTTCTAGTAACGGATCTGAACTCAATGTGAAGACCTCTCCAGCATCATTCACTCCAAGTAAGTAACGACACCACACAGCGATAGCCAGTGGAATCGCCGTTAGCTGCGCTGGATCGAGCTCCTCCCGTCGAATATAGGATTTAATAGTTTCACCGAACCGTATACCCACCTTCTGCGAAGTATCTGTAGCAATCCGCTGCGGAGTATCGGGGATAAATGGATTGGCAAAACGCTCCGTAAGGACTTCGTCCAGGAACTGCTTTGGACTGAGAATCCCCGGGTCCACTACGACGGGCAGGCCTTCTTTGTAACCGATTATCTCCACAAACCTCCGCAAAGTATCGTCCTTCATCTCATCCGCGATCAAGGTGTAGCCAAGCAGACAACCGGAAACAGCAAGCGCCGTATGCAGCGGATTAAGGCAGGTCGTTACTTTCATCGTCTCCACCTTGTTGACTGTCTCCCGGTCCGTAAAAATAATTCCGGCTTCCTCTAGTGGTGGACGTCCGTTCGTAAAGTTATCCTCCACTACAAGATATTCGCTGATCTCAGCATTTACGAAAGGAGCGGTATATGTGTTTTTGGAGGTAATGATCACATCCATATCACCAATTCCCTGTTCCAGAAGCGCTGCCTGTACACTCTCCGAAGGGCGTGGTGTGATTTTATCGATCATGGACAATGGAAAGGTTATTACTCGTTCATCTTCCAGATAACGCACGAAGTCTTCTATAACAAGTCCTCTTTGGGCCCATTCCTTAGCGATGGACACAACTCCGTTCTTCAGCTTGTCGCCATTGTGTGAGCAGTTGTCCATGCTGACAAAGGTCATCGGATATTGGCCTTTCAGATATCTTCGATAAGCAAGCGAAGCAACAATGCTCATGACATGAACAGGATGCTCCGGTCCGCTCACAATATCCTTTTCCACAATGCCAAGATATTTATCGTGCGGATCCGTCAACGAGTATCCCTTCTCCGTGATGGTGAAGCTAGCCATTTGCAGGCTGGGATTCTCGAACACCTCGATCAATCTACGGTACTCCGCTTCGCGGTTTTTGTCCGCTGCGATTCCCTCCACAATACTACTGACTACTCTTTTCTGGAAATCACCACGAGCATTCATCAGCACTAAAAGGGTCAGATTGTCGTAGGGCTTGTAGACTTTATCAATCATTTCGAAATCAAAGGTTTCCACCGCAATAATACCTGTATCCGACTTCCTGCCATCCAGCAGCTTCTGATGAGCATTTGCCACGAATCCTCTGAAAATATTACCTGCACCGAAATGAATCCATTCCGGTTTAAGCTGTGTATTGTTTGCTATCTGCTCATAGTCGAACTGCGGAAGCTCCACTCCAGCAGCTTTCCAAGCTGCTTTTTCCCCTTGGATACTGCTTCTGGTCAGATGCAGCATTTATTTTGCCTCCTTGACATTATCCAAGCTATCCCAGACACCAAGCAAATACATGATGCCCATAGCTCTATCATACAAGCCATAACCCGGTCGGCAGTTCTTCTCTTCCCCCCACAGATGCCGCCCGTGATCCGGACGCACATAACCAATGTATCCGTTCTCATGATAGGCTTTGACCACCTCGGCCACATCAACGCTTCCGTCACGCCCACGGTGCGACACCTCAATGAAATCACCGTTCTCAAATACCTTCACATTGCGGATATGGGCAAAATGAATACGATCATGGAACTCGCGGATCATCGCTGGCAGATCGTTATCCGGATTCGTGCCGAGTGACCCTGTGCAGAACGTCAAACCGTTGTACGGGCTGTCCACCAAATCCAGAAAGCGGCGGATCATATCCCGATTGCGGATAATACGCGGCAGTCCAAAGATCGGCCAAGCCGGATCATCCGGATGGATAGCCATCTTGATGTCCACTTCCTCGCATACTGGAATAATGCGTTCCAGGAAATACTGGAGGTTGTCGAACAATTTATCTTCCGTCACATCCGCATAAGCCGCAAACAGCTCATCCAGCTTTGCCAGCCGCTCCGGCTCCCAGCCCGGCATCGTGAACTTTCCAGCTCCTTTCAGAATCCGGTCCACCATCTCACGCGGATTATCGGTAATGGCAGCCTTTTCATAAAAGAGAGCATTCGAGCCATCAGGCAACTCTTTATACAGCTCTGTGCGGGTCCAATCGAAAACAGGCATAAAATTATAGCAGATCACCTTAACGCCAACCTTGGCGAGTTTACGAATGGTGTCGATATAAATATCGATATATTTATCACGGGTCGGCAAACCGATTTTGATATCATCATGAACGTTGACGCTTTCTACTACAGCCGTGCTGAAACCCTTGCTGGTGATTTGATCCGCCACTTCTTGGATCCGTTCCATTTCCCACACTTCTCCGGCTACTTTCTCATGCAAAGACCAGACAATCCCCATAACACCCGGAATCTGCCGAATATGATCCAGCGTGATATTGTCATTGCCCTCGCCATACCATCTCCACGTCATGTTCATTGATAAACCCTCCTGTGAATTCGTTTTCAACTATCTTGTATACAAGATTTACTTGATCATAGAATAAGAACAATTCTTTGTCAATCACAATTTGATCAGGAATTTTATCCTGAAATCAAGGAATATCCACCCTATTTTCATCCCAATGATTTTAATGAACGAACTTATCATGTATACTAGTACTGTATCTGTCATTAACAATTGAAAGCAGGAACAGAAATGTCAATTAAAGCTGAAATTCTAAACACACTGAAGCAAGAAATCCTCACGCTGGCGTTAAAGCCAGGCACCATTCTGAGTGAAACAGCCTTGTCTGAGCGGTTTCAGATTTCACGTACGCCGTTGCGTGATGTTCTCAAACAGCTTGCACTGGAATCTTATACCGATATCTATCCGAAAAAAGGTAATATTGTCTCCTTTATTGATCTTGAATCTGTTGAACAAATCACATACTTGCGTTGCACACTGGAAAAGGAGATCCTCAAGGATCTTTCTGCACAGCTTTTACTACCAGGAGTGCACGAGCTTAAAGAAATTCTTAAGAAACAGAAAGAGATCATCGGGCAGGAGAATGCTGTAGATTCTTTCCTTAATTTAGATGACGAGTTTCACCGGGCCTTGTACAGGCTTGCTGGACGTGAGTATCTGTGGACTCTGATCCAGCAGTCGAATGTGCATTATCTCAGGTACCGCAGACTGCACATGCTTAAGACCGACAAGCTGGAAGAAATCTGGAACGAACACCAATCCATTCTTGAGCTTATGGTGCAAAAAGAAACCGCCAAAATCGGCCCGCTAATCCACCACCATCTCCGGGAAGATATTCATTCACTGGATTTTCAGGAGAATTTCTCGGAATTTTTAAAGAAATAGTCAGCCATAAGACGGCTTACTGCCTTAAAACAAACAAAGAGACATCGTATGGAATTCTCCGTGATGTCTCTTGTTCAATTTACATAACGTTCTCTAAATCCAATTATCTCTTAATCCGATACAGAATGACTCTCTTTTTGAGCCAGCCAATCAATATGGCATCCATGAAACCCATACCGCCACGATTGATTTCCCCATATTTAGAGTTTCCGTGTTTCCTCGCTTGATGGGTTACCGTAACTTCAATAACTGAAAAGCCGTTCATCTTAGCCACCGTGGGCAAAAAGCGGTGCATTCCATTATATAAATAGAAACTGTCAGCTACCTCCCTTTTGAAGAGCTTCATAGGACAGCCTATATCATAAATTGAACCTCCAATAATCCAATTACGGATTTTTTTCGCGAAACCTGAAGAAACTTTCTTAAACCACGTATCTTTATGATCTGCCCATTTTCCATTTACAAAATCTCTTTTCTTGATGAAAGGCATTAATCTAAAGATGTTCCGTGGATCTGTCTGTAGCGCTGCATCCATAAGGGCGATCAGTTCGCCCTGGGAATTTTTCATCCCCGCCCAAATGGCTGCCGTTTGCCCGTAGTTTTTTTCAAAATGAATGACCTTTACCGCTTGATCCATCTGTGCGATTTCATTTAACAGCACGGCACTACGATCCCTACTTCCATCATTCACCAGTACGATTTCGTAATGCTCAATTCTCCCTCTTAATGCTTCAGTAATACTTAAGTAAAGATCGTATATATTTTCCTCTTCATTAAAAATAGGTACGACCACGGAAAGGTGAGTCATCGAGCAACACCTCACTATCCACTTATTTTAGGAGTTCAGTAGAGAGGTTGGTTTTAGGATCCCTCACTAGTCTTAATTGTTTTTTCTCAACCGCCTTCATCACTTCCTCACCTTCTACATCCAGGTTAGGAAGCAAGCGATCGAGCCACTTCGGCAAATACCACGCTGATTTTCCCAGCAAAGTCATTACACCGGGAACGATGAGCATCCGGACAACAAAAGCATCGAACAAAACCCCAAAGAGAAGTGCAAAGCTCATCACCCTGATGTTCGGATCTTCTGCCAGCATGAATCCCGTGAAAACAGAGATCATGATCAGTCCTGCAGCTGTAACTACCCCGCCGCTGTGATGAATACCGGCCAGAACGGACTTTTTGGCATCCCCACTTTTCTTAAATTCTTCCCGCATTCTACTGACGAGGAAAACTTCGTAGTCCATGGCAAGTCCGAACAAAATGCCGACGACCATGATTGGGAGAAAATTGAGTATGGGAGCTTGCCCATTAAAATGGAACACATTTTGCAAATGTCCATCCTGTATGACGAAGGTAATGAAACCTAATGTAGCCCCCAAAGAAAGAATAAATCCCAGGACCGCTTTGATGGGAACCAGGATGGACCGGAATACCATCACTAGAAGAACAAAAGCCAAGCCAACGATGATGATACAGAATTCAGGCAGCGCCTCGTTCAGCTTCTGAGAGATATCGATATTTACGGCTGTGCTCCCGGTTACTTTCAGTTTCACATGATTTTGACTCTCGATTTCTGCTGCTTGACTGCGAATTTGTTTAACCAGATCTACCGTTTTATTATCTGCAGGACCGGTAGCCGGAATCACATGAATCAAAGAAATCTTTCCGGAAGGACCAGGAACAGCAGGAGCAATCGTACCAATGTTAGGATAGGTTCTAAGTTGTTCCAGCGCCCCAGACAGATTGGCTGCAGCATCTTGTCCACCATCAGTTTCGGCTAGGATAACGAGCGGACTATGATACCCAACACCGTATGCCTCTGTCATCAGATCGTATGCCCGCCGCTCAGTTAATTCCGGCGATTTTTGCGCATCATCCATGGTGCCTGTCTCCATGTTGAAGAAAGGTATTGCAATAGTGCCCAGCAATGCTACACCAAGGATCACAGCCAACCATGGGCGCCCGGTAACAAAACTCCCCCATAAATTACCTCGAGTCTCGTTCTTTTTGTTGCGGGTTGAACCTTTGGATCTTTTTTTCGATTTGGCTTTGATCAAGCCTCCCATCGCTTCGAGGATAGCAGGAACCATAAAAATAGCGATGAGAACAGCCACGAAAATGCAAAGCGCAGCGGCTAAACCCATTGCGGTAAGAAAAGGAATACCAATCACCGACATTCCCGCAAGACCGATAATAACCGTTATGCCTGCAAAAACAACCGCACTCCCTGCCGTGCCGTTCGCAATCGCAATTGCTTCTTTTCTCTCATAACCTTCGGCAAGCTGTTGCCGATATCTTGAGATAATAAACAACGCGTAATCGATCCCCACTGCCAGACCAATCATGCTGGCCAGGGATAGAGCAAAAGAAGGGGTGTCGAAGAAATTCGAGCCGATGATGATCAACATCACGCCGGTACCAAGACCAATGACTGCCGTAAGAATCGGTAAGATCCCCGTCAGAACGGATCCAAAAGCAACGGTGAGAACAAGAAGCGCAATGAGCACCCCTATCCCTTCTGTAACGCCGCCGATCTCCATTTTCACATAACCAGAGCCAGTTAATTCAGCTTGTAAGCCGGCATCACGCAAAATACCTGCCACATCAAGCACACGTTCCTTTGATGTTTCTGTAACATCACTACCTGGAGTATTGTATGAGATGGTGGCATAGCCAATTTTGCCATCTGCACTTACCGAATGATTGTCATAAGGACTTACTACTGCTGTGACCGCCGGATCCTTAGCCACTTCCTCTAACTGTGCACCAATTAATTGCTTAGTTGTTTCTGAGGATAAGGTTTCATCCGTTAGTGATTTCATCACCAACTGAATTTTGCCGCTGTTATCCACCATGGAGGGAAATTCCTGATACATCTGTTCCATCGTTTTTATGGACTCCAGTCCAGGGATAGTAGTTCCCTCATGAAGCTTAGGCCCCATCGAAAGAGCTACGATTGCCGAGATCAGCAGGATGGCAATGCTTCCTAGAATGACTTTAATGCGGTTGCTCGCCGACCAGAACCCAAGCCGGTACAATAATTTGGCCATTTCAGTATCGTCTCCTCTATACTAATGTTTTTCTCTATGCCTTTATCTTATAGAAGAGAAGTCTTGCTAACATCGTCCAAAGGGGCGGACACGCTCTGCCCTTTCGGGCAGCCCATTAGTCCGCAAAAAAAACATGCGAAAGATTTCTTTCGCATGTTCAAAATTACATATGTAAAATCCCCCGTTCCAAAGCGGCCGCCACTGCCTGCGATCGCGAATCTACCCCTAGCTTGTTGTAAACATTCGTCAGATGAGCTTTTACAGTACGTTCTGAGATTCCCAAATCAAAGGCGATTTCTTTACTTTTGAAGCCCTGCGCTACACTTTGCAGAATTTGAGTTTCTTTATCAGATAACAAGGATACTTCTTTATGAATCGGAGCCGAAGCCTTCTGCTGCTCGCGAGCAGAAATCACTCTCTCCATGATTTCTGCTGAGAGCAAGGTTTCTCCTCTTATCGCCGATTCAATATTCCTGAACAAATTTTCCCGGTTCGTATCCTTTAATAAGTAACCTCTCGCACCCAAGGCCAGTCCATTAATCATTAATTCATCTTCGTTGTAAGTCGTCAAAATAATAACTGGAACGGAGTTGTTCTTCTCCCTCAATACCTTCATGGCTTCCAGTCCGCTCATGACCGGCATATTCAAATCCATCAGGATCACATCCGGTTGCACTTCATCTATAAGGGTTATAGCTTCCTGCCCGTTTACCGCTTCTCCAACAATTTGAAACTGTTCATCCGTCTCCAGGATCAGCTTCAAGCCTTCCCGAACAACAAAATGATCATCTACGATCAGAATTTTCACTTGCGTCATGTAGGGTCTCCCTCACTAAATGATGTCTCAACCTGAATGCTTGTTCCAGCCGAACTGCTGCGCACCTTCAATTCTCCTCCAATCAGCCTTACCCGCTCCTGAATCCCGAGTAAACCGTAGTGTCCGGCATCCTGGCCGATGGCGTCTGTGTTAAATCCCAAACCATTGTCTCTGATTTCTATAAAAAGCCGCTCATTTTGATCGGACAGGGTAATCCACACCTTGTCAGCCCGGGCATGACGGGCGATATTGGTCAGACCTTCTTTTATAATGTGTAAACTATGTTCCATCATTACTCTAGACAACCGTCTGGTAAGCTTAAAATCCATGGTTACAACGATACCTGTAGCTTCACCGAAATGCTGTGTTTCATAATCGACCGCTTCCCTAAAATCAATCTCTGAAGCTGATTTCGCCCGCAAATTGTCAATTGCTCTACGAGCTTCGGCTAAGGTTGTGCGAGCCTGCTTCATAGACTGTCTGACAATTTCTTGAGAACGCTCTGTGTTACCCTTGGTCATATGGGCATCCGCGGCTTCGAGCTGCATAATTAATCCAGCCACTCCCTGCGCCAACGTATCATGCAGATCCCGAGCCATTCGTTGGCGTTCATTGGCCAGTGTCAGCTCCTCTACCTTTTTATGGGCCTCTTTTAGATCATGCAAAAAATTCTGAATTCTGAGACGCTCGCGAACCTGTTGAAAAAACAATAATGTATACGCTAAAACGATCACAAGCATCAGAACAAATAATGGCATAAATACAATCAATTCATCGGTATCGCCCACGGTAAGCGATGAATCAAAAAACAAAATTATACTAATAAGGGCAACGAAGACGATTCTTTTTATCCGAAATGAAAAACCAAGGCTTTGGGCAATCAGGACCGGAAGCAATCCCATCAACACTGCTTGGTACCCCTGCGGCATCAAAATTGCACAAAGATAAATTAAAATTGCTTGTGCCGAAAAATAAAACCAAAATTGCTTATTAGTGATTCGATAGGAGTTCCAGTGCAGCAAAATATGGACCGTGAATAAGCCTGTAAATATCGAACTGGATAATATTTGAGGGTCCTTAAGAAACTGCAGCAACATAGTGCCAATATATACAATGGATACCCAGATCAAAAGCGGCAATCTGGACGCAAACAATTCATCGATGAACAATAGTCCGGCTTTTTTTTCTTTCACTTGGCTGACCCTCCTTCTCCTCTATTATAAAGATTTAACCTACATGTTGGTAATGTACGAAAGTACATGTACGTTTGGGCAATCGAGATCGCCTTGTCTTGTAATGCCTTTCCTAATAAAACTTCGTTATAAGAAGAAGCACACACGATCTCTATTCCCTATTAAAAAAACAAAAAAACCTTGATTTCTCAAGGTTTTCGTAAAAAATGAACAAGAACTATAACCCCGCACTAATAGCTTAAATCTGCACCGTTAGAGGTTATGACCTTTTTGTACCAGTAAAAGCTGTCCTTACGCAGACGCAGCAGCGTTCCATTGCCTGCATCATCCTGATCAACATAAATGAAGCCGTACCGCTTGCGCATCTCTGAGGTGGAAGCCGAGATCAGATCAATACAGCCCCAGCTGGTGTAGCCCATCAGCTCCACGCCATCGGCAATGGCTTCCGCCATCTGCTCAATATGCTGTGCCAGATACTCTATCCGGTATGGATCACGGATCGTGCCATCCAGTTCGAGCACATCTGCAGCACCCAGACCATTCTCTACTACGAACAAAGGAAGCTGGTAGCGGTCATGCATCTCCTTGAGCACAAACCGCAGCCCCTTTGGATCGATCTGCCAGCCCCAATCGGAAGTTTTCAGGAAGGGATTCTTCAGCCCCGAGGACAGGTTACCTTCCGTGGTGGCCGTGATATTCTCATCTACACTGACTACTGAGGACATGTAATAACTAAAGGAAAGAAAATCCACAAGATTGTCCCGCAGCAAAGCTTCGTCTCCCGGCAACATGGTTATTGTCACTCCATGCTGCTCCAAATGCCGGCGGATATAAGAAGGATAATAGCCTCTAACCTGAACATCGGAGCAGAACATTGCCATTTGGTTCTCAGCTTGTGCTTTCAGCACATCACCGGGATGACAGGAATATGGGTAGAGCAGCTTGCGGGCCAGCATGCAGCCGATCTGGAACTGCGGATTGATCTCCCGGCCCCGCTTAATCGCAAGCGCACTGGCTACGAACTGGTGATGCAAAGCCTGAAAAGCAACCTGCTTCTCATTTGACTTGCCATCCAGAATAATCCCTGCGCCCAGAAACGGCGCTTTGAGCGTACAGTTGATTTCGTTGAAAGTCAGCCAATACTTCACCTTATCCCGGTAACGGGTGAACACAGTCTCCGCATAACGGACGAACAGTTCAACCAGTTCTCTGGATTCCCAGCCGTTGTATTTGGTGACTAGGTGCACCGGCATTTCATAATGGGAAATGGTGACCAACGGCTCGATATTATATTTGCGCAACTCATCAAAAACATCGTCGTAGAAACGCAATCCTGCCTCGTTAGGTACCTGCTCATCGCCATTCGGATAAATACGTGGCCAGGAGATGGACATACGGAATACCTTAAAACCCATCTCAGCGAACAAGGCGATATCTTCTTTGTAGCGGTGGTAGAAATCAATCCCTCTGCGTTTGGGGTAATTCCCCTGATTATCATCCTGTATGGCCTCTTCTAGCTGTGGGCCGGACATGGACAATAGCTGTTCCAGGCTCTGCCGTTCCTTAGGAGGACAATATTTGACTACATCAGCAGTGGACAAACCCTTCCCGCCCTCATTATACGCGCCTTCGACCTGATTGGCGGCTACCGCACCGCCCCACAGGAAGTTTTCCGGAAATGGATAAGTCATCGGTTGAGCCTCCTTTTATTAATGGGTGGCAGCGGTTGCTGCCGCTTTAGCTTCAGCCTGCTGCTCTTGCTCCAGCGCTTCGGCATCGGCTTTTTTGAAGAATGGATAGTAGATCATGAAGCTTGCGCCAATCATAACCAGCTGAAACGCACTTACGCGCCAGCCCCCGTTCATCCAGCCATTGACCAGCACCGGAATGCCCAGCGGTACCTGAATCCCGTGCAACACAGGAAGGATACCCAGCGTCGTCAGAAGAATCGCCAGACCACTACTCACCAGCGGAGTCAGGATAAACGGAATCATAAACCGAACATTCAGCACCAATGGCATCCCGAAAATCACCGGCTCATTGACACCGATCAGACTTGGGATAATTGCCAGTTTACCAAGTGTCTTATAACGTGTAGATTTGGCGAACAACATCGCAATAATGAGACCTAACGTTGCCCCTGCACCACCGATCAGTACATAAACCGGGAAGAACGGCGAACCAATGATATGCGTACCTTCCACACCTCTTTGGTAAGCGTCCAGATTCTCAAGTCCCAAAGCCACCCAAATCGGGCCGACAACGGAATAGACTACCAAGGTGCCGTGAACTCCAAAGAACCACAGCAGGTGAATTACGAAGATGCAGATCAGCATCGCCCACCAGGTACCCCCCAGACTAGTCAGTGGCAGTTGGATGATCGAGAAGACAAACTCGTGCATATTGCCATATTTCGTTGCGGCGAAAATCGCCGTCAGCACCAGCATCAGAACCGCTACGATAAAACCAGGCGTAAGCGCGGCAAAAGATTTCTCAACCGTGGGCGGAACACCCTTCGGCATTTTGATATAGAATTTCTTTTCCAATACAAAGGTATAGATCTTACCTACCAGCAGTGCCAGGATGATTGCCACGAACAATCCTTTGGCGCCCAACCAGGAGTAACCAAATGCTTTGGTCACACCGTCATCCAGCAGTCCTTTTGGTGTAACTAGCAAGAAACTCATCAGCGCCAAAATCCCTGCCGAAAAGCCTTGCTGCTTATGTTGGGTAGCGAAATTGTAAGCGATGGAGAACACCGCGTAGAGTGCGATCAAATCGGTGGTTACAGTTGCCGGAATCGAAGTATAAGTTTTGAGTCCAGTGCTTTCCAGGAAATTCTGATAAGGATCAAGCTTGAGTGCATTAATCAGGGAAAAAATAGCGCCCAGAATCAAAATTGGCATCAAGGCCATCAGACCGTTGGAAATAGCGCTGATATAGGTATTTTTTTGGATTTTCGTGCTGACTTTCTGGATCTTGGCTCTCCATTCTGCGCCGCCTGCCATGACTTAAGCCCCCTTCTCCATCAGTTCAAGTGCTGTAGCCAGCACCTTGTCCCCATCCATCATGCCATAGTCCATCATATCGATCGTAGTTACTGGAATGTTCGGATATTCTGCGGCCAGATCGCCTTCGGCATGTCCCATTTGTGGTCCAAGCATAATGATGTCAAAAGGCTTTTGATCGGCGATGTCACTCTCCGCCACCGCATCAATAACCACTTCAACCCCTTGTGTCCGTGCCGATTCTTTCATCCGTTCCACCAGCATACTTGTCGAGAATCCGCCTGCACAGGCGAGCAATATTTTTTTCATCTTAGTTCACCGATCCTTTCAATTCTAGTTCGAGCGCTTTGCGTTCTTTGATTTCTTCGATCAGTTCCACAGCCAGTTCTCTAACCGTCAGGGCATTCATCAAATGATCCTGCGCGTGAATCATCAGCAGCGTAATTTCTGTCTTTTCGCCCCGGCCTTCAGCCTGGATCAGCCCCGTTTGTACTTTATGTGCTTTGGTCAAGCTGGTCTTGGCGTTCTTAATCATCTCGCCCGCTTCTTCCAGGTTTCCGGCGCGCGCGGTTCTTACCGCTTTTAAGCTAAGGCTTCTTGCCTCTCCGCTGCTGGCAATAATCTGCATAATCGTTTGTTCATAATCCATGGGTTCTCCACTCCGTATCGTCATTTTATTTATAGTAGGTTCTCTATCTCATTCATAAATTGCTCATAACTATTCGTGTTTAGCAGCCGATTGCGACTGTCTTCCTTCTCCATTAGAACCAGTAGCAGCTTGCTGATCTCTTTGTGCAGGAACAACTGCCCCGGACCCAGATTGATCAGAAAAATCAACTGGACCGGCTTCCCCTCATAGATCAGCGGTTTCTTCAACACGGTTACACTGATACAGTCGCGGATCGCGCTCATCCGCATCGGATGCGGGCCGGCCACCCCATTTTTGTAAATGGTGGTGAATTTCTGCTCTCTGAGCAGCACTTGTTCGGGAAAATCGTCAGCTGCATAATGATTGCCCACGATCTCCCGGCAGCGCTGCTTTAACAGCTCCATGTAATCTTCGTCCGAACCAGACAGATGAAACAGCTCCCTGCGGAACAAATCCTTGAAATCCATCAGCTTGTAGGACGGTTCTGTGCGATTAATCTGCAAAGACAATATTTCTTTGATCCGCTGAATCTCTTGATCATCCAGCAGCTGTTTGATATGGATCACCGGTTTTTCCTTAATCTCTGTTGCCAGCGGTACAGTAGAGAGAATCAGATCCACAGGCTTGCTGCTGATCTCCTCCACCTCCGTGATGGAGGCTGTGATCACCGACGCTTTGGGGAATACCGCTTCCAGCTTCAGCCGGATTAACTGGGCACTGCCCCCTCCTGTCGAGCAGATCACGGCAATCCGCTTGAACTTCTCCAGATTGCGCTGCTGCATCCGTTCCAGATGGGTGGCAAAATGCAACGCGACATACCCTGCCTCATCGCGCGACATCCGAAACCCGTACTGCTCCTCTACAATCTCAGCGAAGCGGAAGGAAATGACGAACACATTGGCATACTGGCTGTAAACATCCTCCACCAATGGGTTGCCGAGCTGAAGATTGTAATACAACCGGTTCAGCAGCGGGAACATATGCAATAGCAGTGCTTCGCGCAGCTCTTGATCTTGAGTGAATCCAGTAAGGAACTCGCGGTCCAAGCGCTCCAGAATAGCCGTGATTCCCTCCCGCAGATGCGATTTGGTCTCTTCCGACATCCGTTCCATAATGGTCTTGCCAGAAATGTGCAGCGCCAAATAATCAATCTCATCCGCCGGAAGCTTAATCTGGTATTGAGAGGAGATGAAATCTGCAATACTCCCGGCAATATCCTGATACAGCGGCTCAGGTGTTCCCTGCAAGGCTTGTCCAGCCACAATGAAATTGTGCTTGGAAACTCTGTAAAGAAGAATGAACAGATGGGTCAAGATATTATCCAGAAACACATCCGAGATCTTCAGTTCTTTTTCCTTGAGGATTTGCAGTAGAAATCCCTTAAGCTGCTCAGCATCGAAGTCCTGACTAAAAGCATGAAAATCCTCCGTATGCTGCAGCGTATGACCCGATTGCAAGATAAAGTAAGAAAAGGCTTTACGGAAGTCTTGCTCTTCCCCCTCGATTTTCATGCCATAATGAGCCCGGCGTTTCAAGCTAAGCCGGAAAGCGGCAAGTCGCTGCTCTACTTCCTTCAGATCGGAAATAATAGTAGAACGGCTAACGCCGATTTCTTCCGCCATGTTATCCATAGACTGATAGCTATCGTTCTGCAAGAGATAGAATAGTAAATACTGCTGGCGTGATTGCTTATTATCGAGATCCACCTGATCCAGCTGCAGCATTCCTTTTTCCTGGTAGCTACTGAATTTGGCTTCATCGCCAATCTCCAGTAGATAACCCTGGCCGCGGATCATACGGATACCGAAACCATTCGCCTCTCCTGTTTTGTCGAGTGCACGGATCACGTCACGGAGAGTCCGTTCGGACAACCCCACTTCGGCAATCAGCTCACTCATGCGCACAGGACTCTTGCGGGTATATAAAATATTAACAATCGTATATTCTCTCACCTTAAATTCCCTCATTTGTGATACTAGTATCGGATGAAGCACTCAGCTGGTTATGAATACATCATACGTGGAAGCGTTATCTTCTGAACAGTTTGTATTCTGCTGTTTGGAACGGCAGAAACTGACGGATAGGTAAATAACGGATTAAATTCTTAGCATACATTATTTGTGGCCACAAATCAGGAGGAAATATACAACAAAGAGGAGAGTGTGATGTGAGGGTAATAGGATCAATATGTAGAGTCAAAAATCCCAAGGTCAGTATGACCTTGGGATTTTGATTATCTTCTGCGGGAAATCCCGCATGGCTTTGCAATATGTTATCCACTACATGCCCACAGCTGAGGAAACTGCAGCAAAGATTGCCGCCACCAGCCAAAGAATCGGAAACAGCTTGAGTATTACCTTTAACCATTGTCCAAAATTGATCCGGGCGATGGCCAAACCTGCCAGCAGCACACCGCCTGTTGGCGAAATGAGATTCGTTAATCCATTTCCAAATTGGTATGCGGTTACTACCGCTTCGCGATTAACACCCACAAGATCGCCTAATGGTGCAAGCACAGGCATCGTCAAGGCCGCCTCTCCGGATGAAGAAGGAACCAAGAACGTAATAATATTATGCACGACCAGCATGATGGTGGTGAACAAGTAATTCGGCAAACCCTTAAGCATAGTAGCCAGGCCATTCAAAATGGTATCGATAATCATCCCGTTCTCTGCAACGACGAGGATCCCCCGGGCCAAACCGATGATCACAGCAGCGTAGATAAATTCTCCGCAACCTTTAACAAAATTCTCGGCAATTTCCTTTTGACTCATCCTGGTTACAATCCCCGAAAAAATACCAAGTGCAAAGAAAAGCGCTCCGATCTCGGTCATATACCAGCCTTTGCTCAGTATTCCCCAGACAATAAGCCCCAAAGTAAAGATGAAGCCGCCAATAATTAATTTATCCCGATTCGAGAAACTTACTTCTATCCCATCGTTCTCCTTGATGAAGTGTTGGCGGTTTAGAATATCATTTTGGAATACCGCTGATTTCTCCGGATTCTTCTTCACCCGTTGCGCATACCACATCGTAAAACCGATCGATATCGCAGTAAAAACAACCCATTCAATAAATCTCAGCCATAGCTGTGGATTTCCCTGCACCCCTGCTACGCCTTGCGCAATCAATACAGAGAAAGGATTAACGGTTGATCCGACATAGCCGATCTGTGTTCCGAGAAATAAAATTAGAATCGCCGTCATGGAGTCAAAGCCCAAAGCAAACATTAAGGGTATAAAAATGGCATAAAGCGGAATAATTTCTTCACTCATCCCAAAGGTGGAACCCCCCAGGCTGAAAATCACCATGGCTATCGGAATCAGTAATATCCCTTTACTTTTGAGTCTTCCGGCTAAAGCCATCAGTGCCCGGTCAATCGCCCCAGTCTGTAGAATAACTCCAAAAGCTCCCCCTACAATCAGGACGAAGGCGACGACATCAGCAGCATTGATGATTCCTTCTAACGGCGCACTGGCAATTTGGGCAAATCCTTGTCGCAAATCCCCTTGCTCACTGATTTTGGGAACGGTATGATAGGTTCCCGGGATGATGGCTGTTCTGGAGGAACCATCCACCAGAACTTCCTGGCGGTCAAATTGGCCGCTCGGGACAATCCAGGTTAATCCGGCAATAGCCACGATAATCAGAAAAATCAATGTATAACTATGAGGAAGGGACCATTTTATTTTACGTTTAACCGTTTCCATTTCTACCCCTCGTTCCTGGCAGCATCATAGGTGATTTGACCGGCAGTAATTGTTAAAATCACACGTGCATCTCTAATCTCGGTTGCAGCTGTATCCAGAAGATTACGGTCAAATACAGCGATATCAGCAGCTTTTCCAACTTCCAAGGTTCCTGTACTTTCCATACCGCAATGTCTGGCCCCGTTTATCGTCCAGGCCTTTAAGACTTCTAATGCCGGCATCCCCTGCTCGAAATTCCAGCCTCCCGGAGGGGATCCATCAGGGAACAGCCGAAAAGAAGCCGCATAGAGCGAATCAGGAACACTGGTAAGGAAAAGCGGCAAATCTGTACCCATCGTAATCGGAACATTGGCCTCAAGCATGGACTTGTAATTATAAAACCGGCTTTCATTTTCTTTTCCGGCCACAGCAGCCATATAAGCATCCTCATAAGAAGGATTCAAGAGCAAGATCTGGGCATATACCTCGGCAAAAATCCCATTCTCCCCCATCCTCTGAATGTCATCGGGATGTGGATATTCCAAATCGCTGATTGAATGCCTAATCCGCTGTGCTCCCCGGTTACGATTGCAATCTTCGATCATGTCTACTGCCTTACGAATTGCCGCATCCCCCTCAGCTGTTAGACAACATTTCATTCCATGGCTGTCTGCTGCCCGAAATGCCTCTTCAATAGCTTCGTAATCAACTGACTGCAAGTTTGTAACACCTGGCATATCCGCATAAGGCTCCAGCATATCTCCCGTATGATCAGCTACCACACCATCCAACATCAGCTTATATCCCTGAAACCGAAGAAATTCTCCTTGATAACGCCCTTTGTACTGCAAACCCGTGGAAATATCAATCGGCTGCAATACAGGTTCAAGCGCAAAATGGACCCGCAACGGCAGCTCTCCCGCTGCTTCCAGCTCTTCAAGAACCGGCAGCAAACCGCTATGCCTGTCAAAACCTATATCTTTTATCGAAGTGACACCCCGCTTAGCAAGCATTCGGGCAAAGTCCAAAAACTCTTGTCTGACTAATTCCTGATCCTGCATCATGTCATGAAGGAGACGGGCGCGTGATTCCGCGCTGCATTGGTTAGGGAGAAACTGATACTTATCCTGGGCAAGCTTGTTCATCCAACAATAGCTTTTCATCAAATTAATGGCGATTACAGCCCTTTCAGTAAAAGCTTCGTCTAATAAGCTTTGCCCCGGAAGCGCGCCCCAACACTCTTCACTCCACCCGTAAGCGTATACATTTTGCTTTAAGGGTGTTTTTTCTGCCTCTTGTTTTAGCAACTCTAAAGCCTCTTGGATTGTAGCGACATTCGTCAGATTCACTCCACGGTGCATGGACATGTAACCGGTAAAAAAGACATGGTTATCATGTACACCAGGCATAATGAACGCATCCTTCAGATGATGAACAAATGTTGCCGGTCCTATCCATTCCTCTGCTTCTGCCGGGTGACCAACCGCGACGATACGCTCCCCTTGCAGGGCAATAAATGCTGGTGAAACGCCATCTTCTATTCCTGTAAATACTGCATTAGACAATAGTACCCGATCTGCAAAACCATGTTTAACTGCTTCCATGATTTCAACGCCTTTCTGCCGATTAATAATACGACTTATAACGTTATATCGAAGCTTCTGCTTCCCGCTTACCGCAAGAAGCAGAATGAATTATAAAGTAAATTGATAACGGTCACCGATAATGTACTGCTTGCCTACATGAACCGGCTGACTGTCCTGATCATAAATAATAGTGTTCATATAGAATAAAGGGTCACCAATGGGAATCTCCAGTAACTTCGCTTGCTGTTCATCAGCCAAGGTGATTTGCAATATTGATTCGCCTGGCTGATTGGGATCAATATGATAGCGGTTCCGCAGCAGCTCATATACCGATCCTTCAAGCTGTTCATCCATTAAGAAAGAAAAACGGTCATACGGATAATAGTTATTTTCCAGCATTAGGGGTCTCTCCCCGGCATATCTTTTACGTTGAATATATAACACCGGTTCCCCCTGCTGTATTTGCAGCCGCTCCGCGGTTTCCTGATCAGCTTTAAGCTTAATTCTCTCTGTAACGATGCTGTGCGATGAAACTCCATTGGCTTTGCAGGCCGCCGTAAAACTGATGATATGCTCAATTTTGCGGCCGATCTTTTGTGCATTGACAAAAGTGCCCTTGCCCTGGCGTTTCGTCAGATATCCCTCATTCACCAATTCCTCTATAGCTTTTCTAACAGTAATTCGGCTAACATTATAGGTTTCACTAAGCTCAATTTCAGTAGGAATTTTATCTCCTGAATTAAAGGTACCGTTCGCAATGGCGGATTGGACCGCTTTTTTCAATTGAATATATAATGGCTCTGCCTGCTCTGAATTTAACATGATTTACCCTCACTTGTTATATAACGTTATATTACTCTATTGTTAGAGTAACAAACGATCCTCTTTTTCACAAGCAAAGATAAGTACGCATCCGTTGTTAATAAGAAGCCCCGAATCCAAAGGAACCTTCCACCATACAGCTCTTGGCCGCTAATCTGGAGCCTTCCCGCATAGCAGCTTGAATATCACCATCCTTAATCATACTCATTAAAAAGGCAGTAATATAAGAGTCGCCTGCTCCCATCGTATCAACAGCCTCAATAAGCTCCGGGGTCTGATAATAAAAGCTTGTTCCATCATAGGCTATGGATCTGTCTCCCCCGCGTGTTGCCACCAATACTTGGCCTTCTCTTCTGCGTTTAGTCTCAATAAAATTCTGCGTCTCTTCATCCGTCATATGGCTGCAGGAAAAGAAAGCAAAATCCGCATTGCCAATATACCGTTCTACCTGCACATCCTCGAAGTCATCGGAGAAATCAAAAGAGAGGGGAATCCCCAGTTCATTCAGCTCCGCCAGCAAATGTCCGGTGTGACTATAAAGCCCTGTATGGATGATATCAAACCCGCGGATATATTCTCTGTCAGCTTCACTCAACGCTATTGGATTCAGTCTGGTAACCCCGCCTTCGTTGCTGCCCAGAAATACCCGTTCCCCATTCTCTAAGGTTACCCGTGCACATCCGTTCTCTCCGCTATGATGTCTGCAATGTGAGATATCGATTTCCAGCTGCTGCAGCGTATTTTCCACAAGACGTGCCTCGTCATCATCGCCGAAAACACCGAGGAAAGCCGCGTCAGCTCCTTCACCTTTGGCGAAAACACTAAAGTTGAGCGCATTGCCGCCGGGATACATCGTACGCTGATGAACATACTTGTCTACCACATTATCGCCAATACCTAGAACTTTCATGGTTTTATCCTCCCGATTAGTAGGCTACTTTCCCCATATATCGGCGGGTTTCTAGCGGATGATTTCTCACCTCGGCAAGAGCCTCGCGATAGACACAAATAATACTGTAGAATAATACCGGATTAAAGAATTCCACAACTTCATCAGCAATTGTACCAATTCCCAGCTCTTTAGCATCAATCACTTCGACTTTCTCTGCATACTGATTCAGGAAAGTCCGTGCCCGTTCATCCAGCTCACGGGTGCGCCCTTCATTAATCATTAGGATGAATGGGGTTTCTTTATCCGTCACTTCAAAAGGACCATGGAAGAATTCACCGGAGTGAATTGCCGCAGCATGCAGCCATTGCATTTCCATCAAAGAACAGATTGCAAATCCATAAGCATGTCCGTACGAAGCTCCACTCGTCAAGATATAATAAAGCTCCTCATTACGGTATTTGTCGGCAAACACTCGGGCACGTGGAGCGACCTGCTTTTTACCCTGGTTAATAATGCCGTCGATGGCTTCCAATCCTTTTTGAAAAGCTTCAATATGCGCATACCCTTCAGCCACATCTAACAATTGAGTAGCGAGATCCAGAATGATAGCCATCGGGTTATTTTTGACATTGCTGTCATCTCCCCATGCATACAAGAAAGAATAATCAGAGTAATTCAGCAGCGCAGCTTCCTTGTTATGGGTTAGGCCAATGGTGTGCGCTCCATGCTCTTTGGCTACTTGCGCCGCAGCTACCGATTCCGGTGTATTTCCGCCATGGGAACAAACGATTACTACCGATTGTGTACCCAGACGTTTAGGCAATGCATGAACAAACTCATTCGCCGTATAGAGCCCCGCTACCAGTTTCTTCGCTTCACTATCCAGAAAATATTTCGCGGGATACATATCAACCAGTGAACCCCCACAAGCTACAAAATATACCTCTGAAATCTCCTCTGCCACTTTTTCACGGATACTTTGAACAACCTGATTTGTAGTCATTTGATTCTCTCCTTTGATATAACGTTATATAACGTATTGTTTACGAGATAAATATAACCGCTTTCAAAAATGCTGTCAACTATTAATTTATTCAGGTATATTTGAGAAATCGAAGAAACCAGAAGACAAGGATAAGCCATAAGCTAAATGCCGGAGGGTAAATATTTGTAGGGTTAGAGATCACCAAACCCAATAGATAAGAAGGATTGAGAAGCTGAGTTAGAAGACAAGGAGAAAAACCGCAATAGAGAATCCATGCAATCGCTATGTGCCTAACAGATGCACGTGCACAGTTCGTAGTGTACTCACTGCAGACGGAGGGAAAAACGAAGAAGTTACAATTGCGTTTGATAGTCTCGTTCATATCAGCGATTGGAGCAACGGTCCGTTAGCGGAGCGTCTGTCAAATCAACAACTTCAACCTACTATGAAACAAAGGGTGTCCCAGCCACCATATGCATGGCTTTTGGGACACCCACTTTCACTTATTACTACTTATGATTGTTATTCTTTTGAGGATGGTGGTGTTGGCACTGATGTATATTCATTTACTTCAAAAGTAATGATTTTATCGTAAATAATATAGTCTTTACGACTTTTAAAAGGACCTTTGTTATTGGACTGTTTGTCGATTGCAAAGGTTACAGGACCCACGCCTGTACCACGATTCTCATACCATTCCACGAAAGCATTAACTACTGCGATGGACACATCATATTCTTTCTGCTCTCCGGTGTTAAGCATGATGAACAGGAGAGCTCTGTCACCATTGTCTTCACCCACATCACCCACGGTAGGCTTAGCGGAAGCTTCATTTGAATTGGCACTCTCCGTTTGTCCGTACAAAGCAGTCACTACATAATAATAGGTTGTTTCGTTCACTACATTGGTATCCAAATAGGTTAGTGTGGTTGAAGGAACAGTAACTAATTTCAAAGAATACGGCCCTCCTGCTGCTGTTCCACGTTTCACAATGTATCCAGTAGCACCATTTACAGCTTCCCACTTTAACGTTACCTGTTTGTTTCCACCTACCGCAGTGAGATTCGTCGGTACTTTCATTTCAAAATTAGGTGTAGCAGAAACCTCATTGGAGAGGCCGCTTTCGCCTGTACCTATTTTCCCTATAACAGTATAATAGTAGGTTTCACCATTTATAACATTACTATCCAAGTAGGTGTAAGTAGTGCCTGTAACGGTTTGGATATCAATGTAAGGACCACCCGCTGTGTCACTTCGTTTTACAATGTAACCTGTAGCATTAGCCACGGCAGCATCCCAATTCAAAGTAACTTTAGCATTCCCAGCAGTCGCAGTAAGATGCGGAATTGGGCTTGCCTCTCCGAAAACGTTGAATTCACGTACATACAAGTTGGCAGTAGTCGTTGATTTGATTACAACGGTATACACACCTGTTAAACGACTCGGAAGTGTTTCAATTACATCATTCGCAGCAGGAGTGTATTCACCGATTTTGATATTATTTTTGTCGTAGAATTGTATTAGTGATTTATAACTACTCGACGCGTTATTTACAATAACCGCTTCAATATCCTGTGGTGCAGAGAACGTATACCAAGCAATGTTGGTACCCATATTTTTTAATGTAGCTGCATTGTTATCTGTTAATTCTCGCACTGTATTAGCTGTCGTGCCTACCGATACGCCTACATTGATTGGCAATCGATCTAATAATCCTCCGGTATATTTCGTTGCATTGGGTTGCGCACTCATCACATTTGAATTTCCGCTTTCACCTGCTTCATTGTTACTAGTGACGACATAGTAATATGTTGTTCCATTTGTAACCGTGGAATCGCTGTAGCTTGTTCCCTTTACATCGGTAGCGATTGTAGCGAATGGTCCAGTAGCTGACGTAGACCGTTTGACGTTATACCATTTTGCTCCAGTAGAAGTCCAAACAATTTCAGTTAATTTATCCCATCCTGCAGAAAAACTAATTGTCGGTGCATAAGGTGCAGCCGTTGGATTTGAGAATAGGTTGAATTCACGTAGATATAAGTTGGACGTTGATTTAAGCACAACCGCATATACACCTGTTACAGGACTCGAGAGTGTTTCTACTCCATCATTCGTAACAGGAGTGTACTCACCGATTTTAGTATTATTGTTATCGTAGAATTCTATATTTGAACTGTAGCTGCTCGACGCGTTATTTATAATAACTGCTTCAATATCTTGTGGTGTAGAGAACGTATACCAAGCAATGTTTGTACCCATGTTTTTAACTGTAGAGGCATTGTTATCTGTTAATTCTCGCACCGTATAAGCTGTCGTGCCTACCGATGCGCCTACATTGATTGGCAATCGATCTAATAATCCTCCGGTATATTTCGTTGCATTGGGTTGTACGGCAGCCGATACAGTGGAGTTAACACTTTCACCTGCTTCATTACTAGAGGCGACGACATAATAATATGTTGTACCATTTGCAACTGTAGTATCGCTGTAGCTTGTTCCCTTTACATCGGTAGCAATAGTAGCGAATGGTCCAGTAGCTGATGTAGAGCGTTTGACGTTGTACGCTTTCGCTCCGGTCGAAGTCCAATTAATTTCAGTTACTTTGTCCCATCCTGCAGAAAAATTAATTGTCGGGACATTAGGTACAGCTGTTGGAGTTGTGTATACGTTGAATTCACGTACATATAAGTTGGTAGTAGACGTTGATTTAAGCACAACCGTATACACACCTGTTATGGGATTCGAAAGTGTTTCTACTCCATCATTCGTAACAGGAATGTACTCACCGATTTTAGTATTATTGTTATCGTAGAATTCTATCTTTGAACTATAGCTGCTCGACACGTTATTTATAATAACTGCTTCAATATCTTGTGGTGCAGAGAAAGTATACCAAGCAATACTTGTACCCATGTTTTTAACTGTAGCGGCATTGTTATCTGTTAATTCTGAGACAGTATAGGAAGCACTACCTACACTGACTCCCACATTCATAGGAAGACCATCCAATACTCCCCCTTTGTATGCAGTTACCGCTGCCGAAGCTGATAGCGGTGGAATCAATTGAAACAGCATTGCAAAGACTACAAATAAATAACTAATTTTTTTCAAGCTTGTTTCCCCCTGTATAGTTAAATTTTGGTTATTGCGATCAACTTATATTATAATACTGCAAGGTAGAATAATTGTGAATACTTACACAAACAGTTTATCCCTTCCAAGGAATACTTTGTGAACGTTTATATCCAGTTAGATCCATTAAAGGGAATACATGATTTTATAATTACCAAAGACTATGGGACCAACATCAATGTGCATTACTTACAAGTAGATAATTGAACCAAAATCATGTTCCATATATGATAGCTTTATCATTTTTTTCAAGAGAGGCTTCAGTTTTGTGACAATATAAATCAATGAACAGATAAGAGCATTGGAGGTGGTGTTGACCGGACTTAGGGGCGAGAAGCTCGGGGTCGCCTCCAGAGAGGAGGCGCTGGCAATGGCCCGTTCACAAGGAGCATATTTGGTGTGCACCTCGCCGATGAGTAGCCTGCCGCCGTGCAGCCTGATGGCGAAAGGCAAGGAAAAGCGGTGGCATTCAAGGTGGATACCGGACGAATGTCCAGGTGAAACAGTAAAGAGAAGGTCAAGGAACTGCGCTTCACCGCGCATATCGAAGAACATAATGATGACACGAAGCTTTGCCAGGCAGACAAACATCTCCGCTCTGGCAAGCCGGTACAGTTGGTCGTTAGAGCATCGGGCGCAAAGGAAGCCACTGCCTCGAAGGCAGTACTGGAGCGTCTAGTGGCCGATGCGATGTACCTTAATTGAAAGAAAATGTGCGCAAAGAACAGTTAACTAAACCCCAAACTTATGATTTTCATCCCTAACCGCGAAATATGTTGGGTTTGTCTACTTATTTGAACCCTCAAATTTCGGAGCGTCACTGCCGGTTTCACTAATATCAACACTGGTGCGGATGTGGGTTGTGCAAATAACTTACCGCAAGGTGGAAAACTATATCTCACTAAACTGAATTCAAACACTGCATATGGGGCTCCGGCTAGCACGTACAGCACAACAGGATATGCACAAATGAGCATAGTTGACGGCTAAACTCATCATCTGATTCTGTAGAGTCGGGGAGATGTTTGAAGCGTAGATTGATATGTATGGGTAATCAAGGATTGTTTGTTCATTGAGGTTATTCGCTTTCTTCTAATTGATAGACTGCCTAATGCTTCTTCCATTATTGCTATTGCTGCCTTTTTAACTTTTGTTAAACGTATAGCCATTGACAAAACCTCCTTCTACTTCATCTGATTTAGTCAGATATAGCAAAGGAGGTTTATATTCTTCTACGCAAATTCTGTATTTCTAAGGTTTTCACTGTGATGCCAAGGACGGGGGTATGCACCGCATATTTCGAGCCATTGTTTCAAACATCAGCGACCATCGTCTGGTTTCTTCCCCTGCTCTTGGCCAAGTATAACGCCTGATCCGCCTTCTCCAGCAGCCCCTCCCGCTCCAATGTATGAAAAGGATAATGGGCGATTCCTAGAGAGATTGTAACCTGTGTCTCGATTGGCCCCCTGCTTTGTTCCATTGCCCGCCGGACTCTTTCAGCTATGATGAAAGCTTCCTCAGGTCTTGTGTGGGCTAGCAAGATGATGAACTCTTCACCGCCGTAGCGGTAGCAAACATCGTCTGGACGAACCGAGGTAACTATAACTTTGGCTACATGTTTCAGCACTTCGTCGCCGATGAGATGACCGTAAGTGTCGTTCACGAGTTTGAATTTGTCTACATCCAATACAATGAGCGAAAACGGTTGTCCTGAGTCCATCCACTGACTCATCGTATACTCTAACGATCTCCGGTTCATTAAACCGGTCAGAGCATCCGTCGTAGCCTCTTGGGTCAGTTGATCCGTCTGCTTCTGAATATCCGTCACGGCAAGCAACACAGCCTTGGTCAGCAGATCTGCCTCTCGGCTCCATTGCGGCTTCGCTTCTGGCAATTCAATCTTCTCCTTGCCCATCCTGCTCACCAGATTTGCCAGGTACACAAAAGGCCGGGCCAGCTTGCGTGCTACGAGAATGACGCCCATCAGGAGGATAATGAACGGAAACAACGAATACCAGAGAATGGTCCGAAGGTGCCCCATCAGTTGATGATGGATGACACTAATCGGCGAAACGACCACAATTCCCCATCCGTTGGCTGGAACGCTGGAGTATCCGGCAAGCATTTCAACGTCACGGGTGTTACGCACTTGCTGTTCCCCACTCTCCCCATTCATGAGTTTCTGCACAACCTTGTTATTGCTGACATCCTTCCCAATGAGCTGCTTATCCGGGTGGTACAACAGATGCCCGCTTGAATCCACAATATAATAATAGGAGCCAGAATCGTCCACGTTATTGTCGCCAAAAATCATAGACAAAATATTGTTCTCCTGCAGATAAAATGTGCCGCTCAAAATACCGCGATATGTACCATTCTTGCTAAAAATCGGCTGACTCATAAAAACGATTAGTCTCTTTGTGGTTTGGGTCATGTAGGGGGAGGATATGTAAGGTTTTTTTAACGCCAGAGCTTCTAAACCGACCTTAGAAGTAATATGGTTTCCTACTGACCCCAAACTAGTCGGTACTACATTGCGGATCAGCCCGTCGGCATCGAGCACGGCGATAGAATTGAAGTAATTGCTACTATTGCGCATCAGTTCCAAATTATCATCCACTTGCTTCGGCGTTGAGGTTTCGTCATCGGAGAGTGTGTCAGCACTGTATTCCAAACTGCTGCGCATGGACTGAAATAAGGAATCCATTGTTTTGGTCATTCGGTCAGCGTTGTAGTAATTCAGATGGAGTGTAGTCTCCATCAATGATTGTTTTTTAGACTCGTAAGAGCCAATCAGAAGGATGCTTGAGGTTAGTAGAACCACCAGCGTAACCAAGCCCGTAAGCAGCGATGTAAGACTGAGCTTTTTACTTTGACGCGGGTCGGCTCTTCTCAGTGTAAGCAAACTTTAACCCTCCTTGGTTCTTGAAAACTAGATTAATTAATAATACAACAAATTAAGATGTTATTCGACAGTAATCAAAAGGCTCGGATCTCTCATACCACTCTGCTTACCGTTTGATATACGGCGGTTCATGAAATCTTACATATTAAAAAACTCCTCTCCAGAACTTGTGATTAGACAAGCACTGAAAAGGAGTGAACCTTAGCTTTTGATGGAAGCTTTACTCAAGAAAAACAAAAAAACCTTGATTTCTCAAGGTTTTCACTATGATGCCGAGGACGGGGGTCGAACCCGTACGGTACTCACGTACCGCAGGATTTTAAGTCTTGAAGTAGTCCTTTTAGTGCCTTTTCTACGCTACGAGAAGATCGCGCATAAAGCCTTTAGCCATGCGGGTTGAAGGCACTTTTTTATGTTCCGTACACTTTATGTTCGAGGATTGGGATATGTAGCCATGTTAGCAAAAGTGTTAGCAAATAATTGAGCAGGAGCTATATGTTTCCACTCTTTTTTATGTCCTCGTTTGAATCACATCAAATAGAGCCCCTGAATCTTCAAATCGGTATTTTGAGCTTGTTCTATGTATCGAATCATCGACTGTAAAGCCAGTCTGGACAAGGGATTCTGGTAGACCAATAAACTTGGCGACCTCGCATGTGCTCATGCCACCTTTGTACCTGTGAATGATGGCTTCTTCAAGCAACATTTTCTATGCGGGAACGGCTATTCTGGAATGACTCCAGCATAATCTACTAATCCAATAAGATTAGCTTTTTTTCTCTATTAATTTACTTAATCTTTCCAATGCGTGGTCTTTTTCTGATGGACTAGGTGATTTACTTTCAGATTCACTAATTGTTGTATCTTCTTCTGAAAAGCTATTATTGATTCCAGTTAAAACATAGTCTAGAAGTTCAGTCTTTTCTCGTTCTTTTTTAGCTATATTCATTCGTCTAAGTGAATTAATTATAAATAATACAGACTCAATAAGTATTACAACTAAAATTATGATAACAATTGACTTTTTAGTTGTATTTTTATTCTCGTTATATGGAATTTTATTACTCGAAATGTCATCGGAATAAGAGGCATAGAAATTTTTATAATCTTCATGAAACCATATTATTAATTCTATAGAAGCATTTTGAGATAACCTATCCATATTAACAATTACTGTTGAGTTAGCGCTAATGCTGCTGTCTTTAATTGATTCAGTACTCTCAATTTTATAATCGAATATTGAACCATCTAAATCTAACTGGATTCTTAAATTTTTTGAAGAAATTCCTTTATTTTTAATTTTTATGACTCTTAATGAATCAGCAGATGTCCTATTATTGTTCTTGATAGCATTATCATTCATTATTCCGAGTAGCTCGTCAGGTAAAAATTGGTTGGTCTTACTAGTTTCAATTATTAACGTAGAGTTATTATTAAATCTATCGTATATATTATTACCAAATAATAATACTAATAAAGATATGAAGGAACTAATAATAGCAACTATCACAGAAAGTTTACTTTTATCTTTCAAAGATACCTCCTCCTTGTATGCCAGAAATCTCAAAAACCACATGCTCCTTGGGAATATAGCTATTATAACGGCTGAAACTGATATATTGGAGCGCACCATCATTCACAACTTCAGTAATTTTTTCAGTAACTCCTGAAGAAGAATCAGCATCATTTACAGAAAGTAAATCATCTGTTACTAGTATTCCCGCACCATTATTATATTTTAAATCTTTCAAATCCCTACAAAAGGTTAACCTTAAAACGAAAAGGATGATATTCTTGTACCCATATGAAAAGGAATTAAAATTCCTTTGCTTCATGACATCTTTAAAATCATAGAGATTCTCATTCCGCTTGGTTAAATGATTCATTGTATGGTAAAAAAAAGCATCAATAATTGATAATTGTTCATTGATGAACTCTTCGCTAAATTCCTTTTCTTGTATTAAAATAGTACGTGCTCTCTCCATTAAATTATTATTTTCAATTATTTTTTCTTTAATTTTTTTATATTCAAAACTTATTATGTCGTTCAACTTGTTTATTGTATTATCTTCGATGATTTTTGCTATGGAATTCTCTACGCCGTTTTTGTATTTCTCAACCAATTTTAATCCATGGTTATCAAATGCTACTTCATTTTCTATTGTTTTGATATCCTTTTCTATTGATTCTAGGTATTCTGAATTATAGCCAACAATCTTATGGTATGTGTCCTGCTTCTCTCTGCTATTCCCTTTAATATCCAGTTCAGCATAAAAAGAATGTCCCAATATATCAAGCGTAGCAAGTTCATTAAATGGTGAAACAAATTTTATATTCATTAATTCAGTATATATTTGATTTAGCTCAATTGAGTTTGCTCGGGCTTGCCTATGTATATCCCCTTCAAAAAAAATCATATTAGAAGGTAATTTTCTCGAAATACGCACACTCTTATCTTTAAACTTGCATTCCAAATAAGGGGAATCGAGTGACAAGTAATTTATTAATCTCGTAAAGTTACCTTTCAGACCTAATAAATATTGAATCAAGTTAAACAAAGTTGTTTTACCTGAACCATTTAATCCGATAATATAGTTTTGTCCCTCGTTAAAATTTATTGTAAGTTGCGGGTTAATATAAAGTCTTTTAATAATAATTTTACTCAAAATAACACCCCATTTTTTTCTGTAGTTGTACCTTTTAACGTAGTTTCTTGATTTTAACAATCAAGTTTTAGAAGCTCAATGCGATCATTCATAATTATTTCTAACGCTCCAATCATGCAAGCTTTACATAGTTGCATTATTGAAATTACATATAACGGTGTTTCAAGTACAGAATTCAACCTACCAATGGTTTTATAGCCAATCCTCAAGAATTAACGCTTCATTTTCAACTCTCCATCTTTCACATGGATGTCTTATTCTGTGCCGCTCCAAGTAAATTTTAATTCCTACGTTCGATTATCCCTGTGCTCTTGAACTAGTTAAAAATGTGACAAAAAAGCTAGTTTTATTGTTTACCTATAATGGGCTTTATTCTATACCGTAGTTCTTTCTCAATAAAATAAACAAGATGGTATAAATAATCTTCATCAAATTTTTCCAATTCAACATAAGAAACTCTAAAATCAACATCCTTGAAAGTACTGTTCAAGTCATTTAACCGCATACTGTAGAGTTGATCGGAAGTTGTCCTATAATCTGCATAAATATGCTCAATAATTCTATACCTTATCCCTTTATTCGAGGAAAAACTATCGTTTCGTGCTTTTCCGATATATAGAGGAATCCACCCATCTAAAAAAAGGTTTTTTCCGCCTTTACGCGCCACAAAATGTTTCATGAACCTTTTCACCGAAAGCCGGGGTGTATTACCGCTTCTATTTTCAAACCAAATCTCCTGGATGTAAAAGAAAAACTTTTCTCTACGTTCAATTAAGTTATAGTACTGCTCTCCTTGTTCTATCAACCATTTAGCATAAAGATTATTAAATTTTGCCTCAAAATAATAAATACCTGTGCAATCATTGAAATTCAATATATTTTCGATACTTTGAAGAGAATCTGCTAGTGTAAACTCATATTTTTTTGCTATTGCATCTAGATGCTCTAAAGCTATCATCGAAGTAGTGTCTTTCAAATGCCAAAGCCCTTCCTGTATAATTTTAAGGGTTTCATCTAATGATTTATCCTGGAACATTTCTCCCTCTCCAATAAACTTTATGATTAATTTTTATATGCTTAAAGGATTTAAATCTGATTTTGAAACAGTGTAGATTTTACTTCTAAAATCATCCCAGCATAGATCTAAAAAGGACGATATTTTCGTATAGCTTTGTGAAATGATATCAGCTTCATCACAATAAATTCTACTACGCAAAGCTCCTCCGTGATGAGCGTTATGTATATCTTTTGGAAGTTTCTTCAACTCTGTATAAAGCTCCCGATAATAAGCGGATTTATAAAAGTTAACTCTACTGATTGCATCATTTAATTTCTTCATTAAACCATCTAAATTATCGTCCACTTTTGGTGAGGTTGGAGCATAAACAAGAATATCCTTGAGCTCATCTTCAATCCAAACTCTTACTGATTCGACAAACCTTTTTGCTAATTGCTCATCTTTCTTATCTTCGTTCCATGATTTCAAATCTATATCAACTTCTGCTTTCCAACCCTTGATATCAATAACATCTCTTACAATGCTCAAAGACTTAATACGCTGAATTTGAGGATTTACTCCATATTGCTTCATGTGTCTTGGCCAATCTGGGTCATGAGAGGTTATAATAAATTGATTTTTTCTTTGGGTATCAAATACTCGTCTAGCAAACCTAGTCCTATGCCCTTCATCAAGTGAAGTTAATGGATCATCTAATAAAGTAAAGTTTAACCAAGTCCTTTGTGTGCTTTCACTTCTTATTTCTGACATAGCAAATATATATGCCCATAATAGTGCTCTTATACGAGAAGCATTAATTAATGGTGCAGCCTCTACTAGTATCCCTCTGTGCTCTACTAAAAATTTCATATCAATTTGACGACCTGATCTTACAGGTTCGATTATTTTTAAAGGGAATTCATCGGTCCCGTACAACTCTCCATAGATTATTTGTATTCGAGAAATAACCTTGTCCAAATCGTCAGCTAACAAATTATCAGCCAATTCTTTCTGTGACTCTAATTCTATTAGCGCTTGCTTAATTCGTTCTATAATTTGATGCTCATTAAATAGTTTTCCCTTAAGTATAAGATTATTTTTATACTCCTCCATCTCCAGACAAGCATCTTGTAGGGGTTTAATAGATAAAACAATATCTTTGCAAACCGTGAGAATATGAATCAATGAATCGGAATGAGGAGTATTACCATATCCCAAGGTATTATCAATGTCTATTTTAAACGAATCGAAGTTAGTGTTAATCCAATTTAGTACAGTGATTTTATCAAGATATTCATTAGCTAGGACTGTATAATCATCTAATATACAGTGAATATCATTTATTCCCAACTTATTAATGGTTCTTTCTATATCTTCATCCAAATATTCTTTAAAATTCACTGAGCTGACTAACGCATTGATTTTAGGATCTAGATTTGCTTTAAGTTCATCCAATCCATTGTTTAAAAAACGATATATGAATGCATTAACATCTTTTGAGAAATTTTGTACAAAATCGGACGTATTCACCACATTTAATGAGTGTGGTACTTTACTTTTTAAACGATTACAACAACGCTTGATAATTTCAACTATATTAAGGCTAGCCTCGTCTTCCAAATTTTTCAATGCAATTAGTTCTGCTTTTACAGAATTATTATCTTCTAAAATACTTTCGCAAAGTGGACAGTTTGATATATCAGAATCAATAGGAATCAGTTTAACAGCTTGCAACATTAACTCTAACTTTTTTATTTCTTGCTTTTTTTCGTACCAAATGAGAGCTAGCAATAATTGCTCGGTTGTTTCAGTAATTACTGTACTGAATTCAATAATTTCAGATGCATTATAACTCTGTATTGATTTTGAGAAATCCTTTATTATACTCCATTCTGTAACAGAGCTTTGAGTGATTGCTTCATGGGCAGCAATGATTTTTGTTAGTAGCCTTTGAGTAAATGCATCATTTACATTAAAGTCTTCAATCTCCTCAAGCTTTAATACTTCCTTAAGCTTAATCAGCCTTTCATTAGCCTGTTTGGTTAACCATTCTTGTTTCTTATGAATTCTATCCTTTAATTCTCCCGTAGTACCTATTGAAGCGTATTCATCTTTAATATCATTGGGAATTCTGGATGATATTTTTTCACCTAGAACTCGATTTATTCGATCAATTCGGTCTATTTCTAGTGATTTTTGGGTGATATACCTTGTACAAGCTTTCTGCATTTCTTTTGCGTAGATGCCAATGTAATTCATTGAATCTAGCCCACTTACATTTAAAAAAATTTGTGCAAGATCGGAATCAGCCGTAAATTGAATATGATTTACTTTTGCTGGCATTATAAGGGACAAATCAATTGATAAATCGTCCAAAATCGGCATGTTAGACAATTTTGATTTCTTAGCTCCTGTTAAATCTCTCCTAATTATTACTGCGTCTCCTCCCGAACTTGGAATCAGTTCAACTTCAACCCAGCAATTATAACTCTGCATATTCTTGACTGCGTGTTCAACAGATGGTAATGCGCATTCAGAGGGCCACACTCTTCCTATGGTATTGACTTCTAAGTTATTCTCTTTTTTTTCATACAAAGATATTACTGGAGCTATGCTCGGTTCTGTCCGATCCCATAATAATTTACCAGTAAATAGCCAGACGATGGCATTCATGATTGATGACTTACCTGTACCATTGCTTCCAGAAATCAGTTGAGTTCTACCATCAAAATTATATTCAAACACCGGGCCATTAAATATTTGAAGACCTCTAAAGTTGGAAGCTCTTAATTTCCCCAGCTTATAGGAACATACTTCATCAAGTTGCACATCGTCTGAAGCCTCTGAGATAACGACTTCTGTTAGCGCCTGATTAAATACTCTTATTAAGGTTGCAAGTTTATCTTGACCAAACGGAGCAATGAACTCACGTTCAGAAAAATCCCTCAAACATTTTAAGACTACTATCCCATCTTTAGAATATGGGCCTATTTTCTTATCTCTTAGGTTAATTTCCTTACCTCTTAGTAATTCATCTAAAACATTTTTAACTCGAGGAGATTCCAACATACTTCCACCACCATTCTAAAGATAAATATCACAAGTGATCAAAGTACTAGATTCGACACCTTCCGGCAATTACCTTTTTTAATTGATAATTTACACTATTGGTTTAAATCAGTTTATTAGTAAACTGAGTTGTTTTATTTCTATATTATATCCCCGATACCTATGCATGATAGATAGTCTCGCGAGAGGCTAAACTAATGCAAGAGCCAGAAATCCAATAGTTTCCGGCTCTTTGCTTTATTCCAAATATTACTAGGAGGCGTTATTTTGAATCACCACTACAATGAAGAACTAAAGAAACTGATTTCTGAATCCTTAAGAGAACGACCTGACAGCTATCCTATACAGCAACTCTTTGAAGAATTTCCCACATCGACACAATTAATGGATGTATCAGAACAACAATTAGTAAAAATAAAAGGTATTGGTATAGGAAAAGCTCGTCAACTCACCTCAATGTTAAAACTTGCTAAACTACTCACAATTCCAGCATCTCAAGAGCAAGTCAAAATACGTAGTCCTAAAGATGCTTTTGAACTACTTGAACCTGATTTCAGATATTCTACGAAAGAACACTTCATCTGCCTTTTCCTCAACACCAAGAACCGCCTCATATTCAAAGAAATCATCTCCATTGGCTCTTTAAACGCTGCTATCGTCCATCCAAGGGAAGTATTCCATGCAGCAATCAGACGCTGTAGTGCCTCGCTCATTTGCGCTCACAACCACCCGAGCGGTGACCCAGAGCCATCGATTGAGGACGTGAATTTAACAAAACGACTCATAGCTGCTGGTGAAATCATAGGAATAGAAGTCCTTGATCATGTCATTATTGGAGGTAATCGCTTCTACAGTTTAAAGGAGCACGGCTTGATATAAGCCTACTTTCACCTGGTTAATGTATGTTCCTCTTACTAAAAACCTCTCAATAAATGCCTCTGGCATCTGAATTGCCACAGCCTGTATCAATTCGTGGTTATAACCACTTAAATCCTCATTATATCCTGTTGAGCATCCTTCCAAAAAATTCTATTGTTTTGTTAGGGGTGAGGGGAATTGAACAACATTGAATTTATCGGAGAAAGCATCCGAATTCTGCGAACGGGTAAGGGGCTGAGCCAGGAACAGCTGGCACTGAATGCAGGAGTAAACACCTCCTACATCGGCCAGATTGAACGTGGAGAAAAGAATCCAACGATAAAAACTTTGGAGAAAATAGCGGTAGCTCTCAAAGTAAGCTTACTTGATTTACTTTTATACTCAAATCCGAAGAAAGGAGTAAGTAACCAATCCATACAAATTCTTACCCCCGCTAGAATCAAGCAATGCCTGCTGGAAGTTCTACTTGAGCACACAGATTTGGTGACAATGAACGTTCTGAAGTCATATCGAAACTTCGAAGAATGATTTCAAGCGCATCCAGCAGCTACATAGCTTATCAAATCTCACATACTCCAGAACAAAGGATGATAAATGAATGCGAAAATGGGTCGTTGCAATAACCACCGCTTCTATAATTATGGCTTATGGAAACGCTGCTTCAGCAGAATCAGTCATAACTCCCAAGAAGGTTATCTTAAAAGTCAATAACACCGGAATGTTTGTAGATGAAGCCACCACCTCTACACTTCTTGATCCACAATTGTACGCAACCCCTGAAATCAGAAATAACCGAGTTATGATTCCTATCGCTAGTGTTATTCAAGAATTTGGAGGATCGTCAAGCTGGTCGGCTAAAGAGAAAAAAGTCTCGCTGACATTAGGTAACAACAATGTCGCTCTTTACTTAAATAATACCAAAGCCTATGTGAACGGAGTTTTGAAGACGTTGGATTCAGCTCCTATTACTTCTAGTGAGGGACGCACATTGGTTCCATTGAAATTTGTAAGTGATAATCTCGGAATTACACTTATATGGGATAGCAAAAACCAAGTCATTGCGTTATATCGTGGCGCATTTGACGCTTATCCAAATGACTATAGCAACTACTTTGCTCCTTTGTCTGATTCCAATAGTAATAGTAAGCCTAGCACTACTCCTAACAGTAATAAGCCAATTGATCAACATGGAATTCAGATTAACGTAGGGGATCGAGTATCAAATGGTTTCTTCTACGGAGAGGTTCAGAAAGTGGATGGAGGAAGAATTCTTGTTTATTGGGATAGCAAGAACGATCTTTACATTAGCGATGCAGACACAGATTATTGGGCAATGCTTTCTGGAGTCAGATATCTGTCAAGCAGTTGGGTAAATGCCAGTACATTGACCGTGGAATCTTAAGTTTTTAGAACCGAAATTTAATAAGAAGTTTAGAAAAGAGGAGCGACTATTCGCTTCTCTTTTCTTGCTTGAAGGGAGGTGAGAATCATGGATAAAATAATTGAAACTGCCGGAAAGACAGCGCTGACCGCAGCGGGCGCACTAATCGGAGGAGGAGCAGGAGCAGCACTTGGCACTGCAATATTCCCCGGTGCTGGAACAGCCGTTGGTTATTTATTTGGTGTTGGATACGGAACACTCAGCGGTCTTAAAGCTTGGAAACATTAATCAAAATAAATTATTGGAGGAATAAAACGATGAGTGATTTTTGGGAACGTGTAGTAGAGTCTGCTGTAGATGCAGTAAGCCAAACAATTGAGAATAAATTTGATGTGGTGGAAACCACTAAGGATTTGTACGATAAATATAAAGAAGAATAGAAAATAGGGAAGGCTCCTTAAGAGTCTTCCCTTTACTTCAATTTTGATTGGTAATGCCAAAAAGACAAGGTAGATAATCTATTTTTAAATATATTGGAATTGTAACAGGGTTGATCCCAATTTCATGAAGCTTTTTGATATGGTTATCAAATCTTTTCTTGTTATCTACAGTTTCCCTTGCTTTCCATATCCCCCTCTTATCATTTACAATTTTTAAAGTATTCAATAGATCATACTTGGTATCATTTTTCAATCTTGAATCCATGATAAGTTCTTTTGCTTTCGAAAATGTATAGTAATCACCATATCCAATAGTCTTTTTAAAGTAAGTATCCAGCACTTCAGCAGATATATCTTCACGTAAAAATTGTGAATATCCTTGCTTATTAAGGTTTTTACTTCTGATAATGCGGTAGATCTTATTATAACCGCATTGAATTTCAAATCTAATTGTAGTCATTGCTCTTTCATCGTAAGGTAGCTCATTCTCCTGCATCTGGATCCCCTTATTATAGCAATTAACAGTTAACTCCACGGACGAAGCTTTGCCTTTCAAATGTCGTTTTTTAAAAATATAAAAACTATCCTTAGGCGGTTCGTAACGCTTGCTAATACTATTGTATATCGTGTAGAGTTGGAACCCATCTGGAATATTGGCTCGTTTGATAAGTTTCATATATAAGTCCACGTGCTCAGTGCTTATATTTATTGCAAAATCTACTCTTTTGAAACTGTAGACATCTAACAGATCAAATCTGAATATCAACCCTTTATTACGTTTCTTGCTCTGAAATTTCTTTCTAATCTCTTTAAAAGCTTTTTTAAACGAAGCTTTAATTTGATTCAAATGCACTTCATCAGCTAATTGAAAATAGTCATCTTCATCTAATAACCGCATAGGGTTCATAATGATCTCAATTGCACTGTAAGTAATTTCACCTACAATCTTAGAGCGTTTAAGAATTATTTTTATTCCTTGATTTTGAAGAAGGTGAAAATGGTGATAGTCCTTCGGTTTTTCAAAATACCTGCACTTATTCGTTTTAGATAGTTCACGTAATACTTCATACATTGCCGAAAAATAGTGAAAGTCAAATTTATAGAACATATGAACTGTATGGTGCATAACAAAACCCTCCCATATATGTTGGTTAAAACTTTGTTATGCGCACTTTTATTTTTTACTTAAACACTGAAATAGTAGAATTTCCTAAATGTAAGGATAAGTAATAGTATTCGTAAAAGAAAAGATAATATATACGTATATGCTATGAGCTATTTAGCAAGCTCTCCTTTAGTCGGTACGTACCACCAGATACATCATTTCTACCATGAACGCATTACCTTCAATGCCCATTGAAGCCTATGCGAAGGTTACCAAATTGCACGAGGAGTATCATTATCTATGCCAGTAATGTTAATAGGAAAATAAAAGGATACTGTGCAGTTAATCCACAGTATCCTTCATTTTAATTTCATGATCCTCTTCCTTAATCATCGAATCCAATAAAATCCATTTTTATATGATCCATTTTCTTTTCGTCATCTTCATAATATTCGTACGGCTCATTCTCATATTCATCAATTGTCATTAGCTTATTTTGCTTTGCTTGTTCCCTTAGTTGCAATATCAATTCGGAAATGCTCGGAATTTTCCGAGCATCAAACGTTATGGCTCTACAGGCGGAAGTCTCCCCCCAGGTTTTAATTGGTGTAGTAATGCCGCTTGACGTTTTAATTATCAAGTTTGCTTCATCTAATAGCTTACCTAACTTTTTCACCCCTATTAAATCTTCGTTGCGTTGTCGGGATTCTTTATATAGAATTTCGTATGAACTTTCCCATATAAGCTTTAATTCTTCAGTGTCAGGATAGTAAACTCCTAATGTACCATTTGACGGATTGAACCGCCCGTTTGAGTAAATAAGATCATCAGGTAATGCTACGTTGATTCTTCCACCCTTGATGGCTTCTGTTAGCAGATTTAAAAAGAACTCTACTTGAGGTTGAATGATAGGCTTTGATTGATCATCTAGTATTGACATAAATAATTGCATCGCATTTTCGCATATTGCTTGAGATTCCAGCGGCGTTAAAAACTCTTTTTCCACTGCGTACATGATATAAAAATTAAAAGCATTGAATAGGTGACTGATACTATCAATTATCCTAGAATGTAATTTTGATTCAAATTTCATTCTTAATTTATGAAAATCACTCCTGTAGTGGTCAATCATTTGTGAGTTTAATTTGTTCGATAACCAATCCACATAAAAGACAATACTTGTCGGTAATGGATTTATTTCTTCATATTTTTGGAATTTATTTATCTTCATCAAATCAAATCCAGGCTCATCACGATTAAAAATATTATCCATTTGAATTCTGATTGTACGAGCGATTGTTGAACTGTTCTTCTCATTATTGTTGAGGAAGCGTTCTCCAGTAAATAAAGCCATTCCAGTTGGCAAGGCATCATCGACTGAAGACAGCTGTCTATCTCCTAACCATCGAATTATATTCTCGACTTTTTCGTCTGTACGATATTCATTCTCTGTGGTTTTTGAAGTCCCATAATCATCAACAACAATTACACTGTCCTTATGCTTAGTGTACGCCGACTTTAAATCCTTCTTATACGAGTCAACACGAACTATGTTTTCAATATCGTACATTCTTGTAAACAGACTTGACAACCTTGTCTTACCTAAACCTGATTTGCCATAAATCCACATGGCAAAATTGGGTGACAAGTCTTTGGTTTCTACAAGAGGAGTAACAATGAGTGAAAGAAGTACGTAACTCAGTAGAGCATACGTCACTTTATGATCACAGATATTAAGCATTTCAATTGTTTCCTTGAACGCTTGTTCCTCGCTTAAAGAGTTGCTCTTCAAGAATTCAAATTCAGTAAATGTGGTTCTATAGGTTTGTCTCGATTTACCGATCTTCCCTCCAGAATGTAAGAAAAACCAACCTTGTTCATCTTTGTGCCAACCAATTAAATCTAGCTCATTTATTGTTGGAATCTCCTTATCTATGTGATTCAAAAATTGCAAAATCCACAGATAAGATTTTGGAGTTATAGAGTCTAGTACAGCAAATTGATTCCAACGCCTAATCCAATTCACATTATGCAGTTCTTTCTTAAGAATAGTGATAGGCTCCAAAAGAACTGTTGCCCCTTCTCTTAAAGCATAAAATTTGTAACGCATATCTTTGATGTTCCCTTGTTTATCCAACACATTAACTTTCTCCACTGGAATCAAAATAAAGTGGAAGGTTGATGTCTTTTGACCCTTTATGTGTACATTGAAATCCCCATTCTCATCAACATAAAAATGATCACTAGCGTAACTATCATTGAAAAAAGCTAAAAGAGACTCACGTGTATCAATACCGCGTTTATTCATATATTCCTCCATAAAATATGAAAATATGAAACCAGGTTAGAATTGTATCACGTTTTCATATTTTTTCCTGTATTACTTTTTATTTTACACTTAACAGATAATTAATTCTATACAACTACTGGATCACAGGCAGGGGCAATTATGCTCCTGTCTTTTTCATATCCAAAAAAATCATTGGGGGTCGAAGCACATGAAAGGCAGCTTACAAAAACGCAATAAATACTGGTATATCATTGTCGAAACAAAGGACGAGTCGGGGAATCGGAAGCAGAAATGGATAAATACCAAATGCGAGAAGAAATCAGATGCGGAAAAAATTCTGCGAGAAACACTTACGAAGATGGACAACAACAGTTTCGTTCAGCCACAGCGAAAACTCAAATTCACTGACTTTATGCTGGATTGGCTTAACAACGTTATTAAAAGTGAGGTTGAGGGAACTACTTGGGAAGGTTATGAGATGATTGTAACAAAGCATATCATCCCCTACTTCAAGAGTAGGAATGATATACTGCTACAAGAATTACAGCCTATGCATCTGCAAAAATATTACGAGACAAAGCATCAAGACGATCCAACAACAGGCGTAAAAGGCTTATCCGCTCAAACTCTACGAAGACACCATGCCAATATCAGGAGTGCATTGAAATTCGGATTGCGAATGAACTTGATTCCATTTAATCCTGCTGATCGAATCGTACTTCCAAAGCAGGAGAAGTTCTATGCCAACTATTACACTGTCGAACAGCTCGAAAAGCTATTTGAGGTATGTTTGGGTACACTGATCGAATCGGCAGTATATCTCGCGGCTCATTATGGACTTCGGCGTTCTGAAGTGCTTGGATTAAAGTGGGATTGTATCAATTTCAAAGAAAAGACAATCTCAATTAGAGAGGTTCGAGTGAAGTACGGCAAAGAGGTCGTCGTAAAGAAACCTAAAAGTGAAAGTAGCCAGCGCATTCTGCCTTTGATGGATGATATCGCAGATTACTTATTACATTTAAAGACACAGCAGAAGAAAAACAAGCTGCTGTATGGGAAAGAATACGTCGATTGCGGTCTTGTGTGCTGCTTGCCTGATGGCAATCCCATAAAGACAGAATACTTGAATCATAAATTCAAGGACATTCTCGCAAAGAACGAATTGCCGCATATCCGGTTTCATGATCTCAGACACTCGACAGCCAGTTACTTGATTAAAAATGGTGTGAGTCTGAAGGAAATTCAGGTATGGCTGGGACATTCAACCATCAGCATTACAGCTAATACCTATACGCACATCGACATGGAGACGAAAAAGGATACCGCACAAAAGATCAACGATATATTTTCTAAGAAATCAAAGGGGGCCGCTCAATGAAGCATACCGCTTGGGGAGCATTAGATGATGCAGCCATCCAATCTGAGCTGCTGGGCATTGCCATACTCCACGTAAAGCTTGCATTGGAGCATAGCAGCAAGAATACTTTACCTTGTCGTAAAGAAGTCATTAGAGCAGAAATCCTGCGACTAAGAATGGAGCGTGACAGAATTCTCGAACGCTAAGCATGAGCTAGAACTTTACGTCGTGAAGTCGATTCAAGCATCATTCCAAGCGCATAGGAAACCTCGAATCCACACGAAAAAGAGGCACCGTTAGCAAAATGTTAGCAAACCATCTTAAAAACAAACAAGGGTTCCAGCTCTAATGAGCTGAAACCCTTGTTCTTCTAGTGCCGAGGACGGGGGTCGAACCCGTACGGTACTCACGTACCGCAGGATTTTAAGTCCTGTGCGTCTGCCTGTTCCGCCACCCCGGCATATTATGTGTTGAAGCTTCATACGTTGTTCACATATAACGCGACAAGAAATATAATATCATGAATATCGATAACGCGCAATCCTTTTTCGAAAAAAAATTATTCACAATAAAAATAACCCGTTCAGCCAGAACCGATACGGGTTATTATAAACGCGGATTATCTACGCTCGTCACTTCTGCTTCTCATTCCGGCAAGACCCAAAAGTCCAAGCAGACCGAGCCAGCCCCAGTTAGATCCTTTGTTAGTTGCAGCATTCGTTGTTGTACTAGTTGCACGGTATTTGCCGGTCTGTGTGGTGTTGGTTGCCGGGTTGACAGTGCTGTTGGTTCTGTAGTTGTTCCGGGTGTCATTATAGTTATTGGTGTTGTAGTTGTTAGGTCTGTAATTATCGTCGATGCGGATCTTATCTTTCATAATGCTCTCATGCTGATTCATTGTTCCCGTGGTGCCGTTCATTAAATTGCCTTCCGTATTCATCATCCGAGTGTGTTCCGCAGTCCCATCCATCCCGGTATTCGCGGCGGGGATACCGCCCAATGCTGCCGATCCCACCGCATTTGATGCATAGCTAGCTCCCATTAGACTCATTGATAATACAGTACCGCATGCAAGGCTTGTTATCAGCTTGTTCACAGTGTTATGCCTCCCTTTAAGGTTAGTTATCACTGATAATTTCCCCTTGGACGGCACTGTCTATGCATGGTGGTTTTACTCTTTTACTACATTAACTGTCTTAGTCACAGCATCATAAGTAACCTTTGCTCCAAGCGCCTCAGCCAGCGCACGTATGGGCACATAGGTTATTCCTGTATCAAGAACCCCATCAGTAAGCTTGCGGCCGTTTAGGTTAATGGTCACTGTAACGTCTTTGTTCACCTGATCATCCCCTCCGGTAATCTTTTTTAAAGCCTCTTTGGCTTGGTCCGTCGTTGGACGTTTACCTGCCCGAAGTTGATCTATAGTTAAACCGAAAGTCATTTGCAGATGTGAATAATCTTTAAAAGAGGTCCAGTCCCCGCCCCATTCTAAACCAAGCCGCTTAGCCTCCTGTACAACCTCTTGCCAATCTGCTGTCTTATCCTTATCACCATCACGATTGATATCCCAAGAAAGGCTAGTGCCATTCGGCAGCAAAAGCGCAAAATCAAACGCAAGACCATAATTATGATAGCTGGTACCGCCTTTAGCGTTGGTAACTATCGGTCCTGGTTTGCTTCTACCCTGCGCATACAAAGCATTTTGCTCAGCAATGGTCCGTAGACCCTGAGTAATAACGATAGGGACTCCTCTCGCATGGCTTTGCTGAATCAAAACATTCGCACCTGCCGCCAAGACAGGATGAAGCCCGACCAGACGCGCCGCGGATTTTTCCCTCAATTGCTCCAAAGTCAGCATAGAATCACCCCTTTGGTATATTCAATGATGCCGCTGCCCTATTTGCCTGTACCCCTGTCCCCTTTAGGATGATTTCCACAAAAAAGGACAAAATATTTAACGAAAGGTGGGAGACATATGGATATTCATAGCGATAGCTATAAAGTTGCAGCCCTTAGTGAACAGGAAGAAGCACTGGAAATTATTCGGAATGCTGAAGCTTCCATTGCACATCTGACTGGTAATCCTACCGTTACCTTAATCGCTTATGAAAAAAGCGAAGGCAACGGTTCTCAGCATTAAACGATGTAGACCTCGACAATATCATCCACATCGATCCACTTCCATTCCTCCGCCCACTGCAGCTTAAACTCACGCGAGTGGGTGTGAATGGAAGTCACAAAACCACTTAACATCGTATTTTCAAAAGGGTCAAAAAGAATAACTGTCACTCGTACATGACTCCGCAACGACAAAGCCAGTGTACATTCAATCTCCTCCAGCTTCTGCTCATCCAGAATAGGCTTGATGCGGCGCAGCGTTTCCCGTTCATCTCTTATAATTCGTATCTTATGCTCCGGCAGCATCATGCGGCTGCTTTCCCACAGCCCGTTTTTCTCCAGCTTTTTGCCCATGGTAACCCCTCCTTAATTATATATCTATTCCTCTAAACACGAACGTATGTTTGTATTATATCCGCATCTTCGCATATTAATCAATAATCAGGAAAAAGATACCTTTTTCGGAAGCTCTATTTTATCTAGAAGATGTATAATAATGTATATCTATTCAAGCTAAAATTCGCAGCAAAAAGACGCTGACAGATAAACTGCGCAGCGCCTGATTTGATTTATTCTTGAACAACGTCCCCAGACTCTGAGGTAGCCTGACCTTCGGAGTCTATAAGTCCTGTTGCTTCTCTTGCCTCGTTAAGCTTTGAAATACCGAATAACATCGCTACATCAGCGTTCTGATTCAATTCATTAAATTGCTCAGCCGTAACGTTTGCGGAATCAGCACCTTGAGAGGCCTCTTCTTTTAAAGAATAAGCACTTTCAAAGGCAACTTTAGACTCTTCGAGCAACTTACGAATGTCTTCAGGCAAGCTGGAGGAAATTTTTACTTTCTCGGCTTGATTCGATAAATCAGTTGCGGTACTCTGGAATTGCTTAATTTTCTTCTCCAACTGCTTGTCCGTGAGTTCTCCTGCTGAATAACCCGCAATGGCTTCGTTGAACTCCGCTAAAGAAGTTTTTCCTGACTCTTCAAGTTTAGACATTTCATTGTAGAAGTTTTGCACGGTCCCCTGCACTTCTTCCTCCGTGGCAGGTGCCGATGAAGTTGAATTATTGCTGCAGGCGCTAAGGATGACAGTCATCATCAGCATTCCTATTAGTAAAGCTTTTTTCATTATTTATCCCTCCACTTAACAGGATAATGTCGGTTTGTGTAAAGCGCAAATGAAATATATGTAAAATGACTGTTATGTTATAATTATTTTAATTGTGATCAGGAAAGGAGAGTATTTATGCCTTATTGCACCACCTGTGGAGCGGAATACAAGCAGGGCGCTAAATTTTGTGGAGAATGTGGAACCAGCCTTGACGGTACCGCTCCAGTAACCGCTCATCGACCCGCAGTAGATAATAATCATGTCATCCAAGAAGTCGTGCTCTGGAAAGGCAAACCTGCCGGCATCTCGGATCGACTCAAAGGAATCGTAGGACTTAACACAACTTCATATACCATTACAAGTCAGCGTATTATGGTAAAGACCGGACTTATCGGTAAAAATGTTGAAGAAATCGAATTGCTGCGCGTACGCGATTTATCCGTAAAACAGTCTATCATGGACCGGATGCTTGGCATTGGGTCATTAACTGTATTTTCTGATGATGCCTCAGCGCCTCAGCTTCTTTTTCGAAAAATCCATGATGCCCAAACCGTCAAAGATGTTCTGCGCAAAGCCGTTCGTGACGAGAAGATCGCCAACAACATTAGCTACCGCGAGCAAATTTAAGACGTTCATACGTAAAAAGGCCCCGGAAAACCGGGGCTTTTTGCTTGCGCTTGCACACTTGAAGTACTCTTTTTTAAGGAAGATAAAATGCCCCCGCTGGGATAACCCCCTTGATCTGGCTCGGACTCTCCCACTGCAAAACAACCCGGGCGTCGCCCGCATTCTCATAATACTCCACCTTTATTTCATACGGCTTACCTGCAATCAGGTTTATGCTGCCTTTTCGTTCCTGGCCGCTCTGATTCACCCAACTATCAATGACTAGCCCGCCATCAATCCATACCCGTATCCCATCATCAGAGTAGGAATAAATGGTATACACCTCGCTAAAAGCAGCCGTCAGCTTCCCACTCCACCGCACAGAGAATGCATCTACACGAATGGCAGGATCAGGCGAACCTTGTCTCCATGAAAAGTTAATATTGGCATCCGTTCGCAACAGTGCAGGCGTGCCGCTAAGCGTCATGTTATTGTAATATTGGCCACAGAGTCCACTCTCCAGCACACTATCCCCAATAGCAGCGAAAGCGGCGGCCTCAGCAGCATACTCCTCTCGTGTGAATACCATTTTGTCGTTCATAAAAGCTTTTATCACAGCGTCGGTATTCTTCTCATAGAGGAGTTTCCCCCAGGTCAGCTGATAAGACCATTTGGGCTGTGTTTTGGACAACAGTTCAGCAGACGGAAGCTCTCCATTCTCACCAATCGCAATCAGCTTGCCACGACCCAGATCCCATAAATTATCATAATGACTAATCTTGAAATCCGCGTCATAAATGTCGAGCGCCAGCACATCTACCTTATCACTGCCCGGATAGTATTCTGCCGGCTCATCACACCACTGATTTTTTGCGTTTGGACTCCAAACCCACAATAAATTATGCAGCTTATGATAATTGGTAAAACGATCGAACATAAGGCTCCACAATGCAGCGTAATTGCTCTTTTGCCCCCACCAAAACCATCCACCATTCATTTCATGATACGGCCGCCAAAGTACAGGAACCCCTGCGTCATTAAGCTTTTTCAGCGACAAGGCTATCTTATCCAGATCAGCTAACAGAGCATTATACTGGGTGGTACCTGGGGTTATATATTTATCAAAATCAGCATTGCTTAGGCTCGTATTTACATTCCCCCAAGTTGACGCTGTCCCCGGTAATGCAGCGTGATAACACATCGTTACGATCCCGCCGGCCCTAGACCAGCGTATCGCACTGCTGACGACCCAATTCCGTTGATTGTCAATTAGAGCCTGTGACTGATTATTGATTGCGCCCAGCTCGTAGCCATGCAGCGCAGCATATTGCCCGCTGGTATTTTTAAGCTTCTCCATGAGCTCGTCTGCACTTTCCAAATAATCATGTTGGCCGCTTATCACACCCTTTCCCTGCAAGTAATAGAGGGTATTCAGCAATAGCTGAGCCGAGGACGACAGCCCCGAATCCGCCGGAGCCATTTGTAATCTGCGAAAAGCCATCTGCCACTGCACATCGCCCACGAACCTTGATGCTGAATCAACCATCTGACGAATAATCCGCTGCTCCATCTATTCTCACCATCCTTTTAAATCTTTTTAAGTTATAGTATGGGGACAATAATGACATGAACTCAGCGAATGGACATGAAGTTGTAAAATAAGTTGGGACGATATAAGGAACTGCTGAATAAATTCACGGCTCAACAAAAAAAGGAGCTCCGCGGCTCCTCATTACTTTTTTTCTTATCTCGTGTACCTTAAAGGCAATAGTTCAGTGATTTCATATTTAGCTAATCGGTCATCCTCCGATACAATTATCTTGCAGTCTATTCCATAATCCGCAATTAACTCTCGGCACATGCCGCAGGGAGAGACTACTTTAATCTCTTTTTCCTCGCTGTCTGGGTCAGAATGCCTTACCGCAACAATCGTATCAAATTCCTTATAACCTTCGGATATCGCTTTGCCAATCACCATCGCCTCTGCACAGACTGTAATCCTCCCCATGCTGGCTTCCACATGTACCGCTGTAAAAATCTCTCCTGTTTTAGTACGAAGCGCTGCACCCACATGGTGCCGTCCCCATTCATAACGCCTGGTAATTATATCTTCGGCAGCCGCAATAAGCGTCTGATCCTCAATGGTAATTATGTACTCCATATCCAGTTCCGTCCTCCTTTATTTTACCTAATTATATTAAATCGCACTGAATTATGATATAAGATATACTATTTTAAGTGCCAAAAAAGGAGGAGCAGAATTGAAAGTAAAAAAATGGATCTCCAGTCTCATCATTGTTGCATTACTTGCTTTGGCTAGTTACTGGTTTGAACAAAACGGAGAGCCTACAGACCCCTCGTCTCCATCCGATTCGAGTGTTGTTCAGCTAACCTTCCCATCAGACCGCTATCCTGAGACCGCCAAGCATATTCAGGATGCCATTGCGAAAGGTGAATCCGCCACATGTACGATTAACCGAGAGCAGGCTGAAGAGAACCGTAAAGAGTCCTTAAAAGGGATTCCCACTAAAAAGGGGTATGACCGGGATGAATGGCCAATGGCTATGTGTAAGGAAGGCGGCGTTGGTGCCGACATTGAATACATAACGCCAAGCGATAACCGCGGGGCAGGAAGCTGGGTTGGCAATCAGCTGGAGGATTATGCAGACGGAACCCGGGTAGAATTTATGTTTAAATAACGGTCTGTCTGACCAGCCCCAGGCAATAGAATAGCCCCACCTGGCATTCGCCAGATGGGGCTACACTGCACATCAGCTAACTTAGAATAAGCAAGCTTTAGTGATGATAACCAGCAAGATGAAAAGTACCAGAATTGCTCCTGTTGAAGTCCAAGGACTACACACCGGACCTACTGATGCTGGACTTACTACCGGACCTACGTTACAACCACAACCATGTTCCATTCCCATTTTCAATTCCTCCTAATGATTAATGACTACAGCACAAGATATGTAAAAAGGAGATAAGCCGTTTGGGCGAATTGGCAAACAAATGCCAATCACCTAATGAATTGAAGGTGGACAGTCGATAAACAGGATATACACAAAGGAGGTGCAATATGGATATAGCTGCATTATCAATGGCAATGAGCCAAGCATCCTTAGCTCAAAATGTAGGGATACAGGTCATGAATATTGCCAAGAATCAGGCTGAAACCCAGAGCCAAACCATGGTGGAAATGCTGGGCAAAAGCGTTGCTCCTAATTTAGGAAAAACACTTGATATTAGTGTGTAATTGCTTTATGCTAAGGATACATGAGAACGAATGTTCTTGTGTATCCTTAGCATTTTTTTACTCTACATAGCCCTTCGGGCTTTTCTTTTGCGCATTTATGCGAACATACGATCCCATTAGTGATTTATTAGTGATTTTAAACGAGGTGAATAAGTTGGAGAACATGAAATCATATTATCAAATGACTGTGCTTGAGAAATGGACGGAGGATTTATACAAGCGATTAAATCTTCATCAGCCCTCACAAATTTCAATATCGTATATTGCAGAGCGGCTTAATATCTGGGTTCATTATTTGGATGTGAGAAGCAAGAGCATTGAAGCGTCTGCAGGGATGTACAGCCTGTTTATCGACAACCGCCTTCCAGCCAATCTTCAACGGCTAGAGTTTCTTCATGAACTGTGTCACCTCCTTCGCCATGGCAGTGATAATCAGACCTTGATGCCAGAGCATTTCACGCGGGCACAGGAGGATGAATCCGAGCGTTTTATCTTGTATGCGGCGATGCCTTACTCCATGATCTCCCGCATGACATTGCCTGAGCAACGGGAGGATGCCATCTCCTATCTCGCAGCAGAATTTCAAGTTCCTGCCGAGCTAGCCTTACAGCGGATTGATCAGATCCAAAGACGTGTGTTCCAAGGGCAATTATTGGCCGTGATGGGAAGAAACGAAGAACGACTGACACATATTCGCAACGGATCACGGAGATAATAAGCTTAGTTGCAATAGTGCTCTGCATATTCATTTATGGTGGAATTTCTCGTGAGGGGGAACGACATGGAAGCCATTAAAGTAATTGAATTATTACTGACTCATCCGGATTATAATGTAGATGCAGTACACCCCGAAATCCCGGATTTCGTGGGCATTGAGACGATTGAGGTGGATCACGAAACGGGGACCTTCTCCATTTTATTGCAAGAACCCAAAGAGGACTAAAAGAGAATCATTATTCTTCATAAGTTAAAAGGCAGCAAATATAGTATGTCCCGGCAATTCTTCGTTCGCTTATGCCTGGATTACTATTGTTATTTGCTGCCTTTTTGTATAATCTGTTATGCAAATACAAACTGTATCACCAATAAGAACTAGAATAATGAATATACCGACAAAACCCCATATTAAAAACCATAAGATTTCCACCCCGGCAGCCTTGGACTTACCTGGTCCTCCAGCATCTTAATTTGCTGCTCCAGCTCCAGTATTTTCTCTTCCTCCTGCGTCATATATCTATGAATGACATACCAGTCTCAGTATATTATCTTATACTATATACAAATTATTTATATGGAGGGAATTAATGAAGAAAAAAACAAAACTAATCTTCATCGTTCTAATCCTTTTAATCTATGGAATAACATCCTTAGCCCTCCACTCCTTCCAAAATCATATGAACAGAGAAGTCATTCATTATCTAGTAGAGACGAGAAATTATAAGAAAGAAGATTTTGATAAAGTATACACCCAGATTGCCAAAGCTCCCCTCGTAAGTACCACGGTGATTTTTGCAGACGAACCCTACGCAAGATACTTTTATCGAAAAGAAAATGGAAGGATCTTTCAATACAGCAGGGCTCCTGTTAAAGGTAATGATCCTAGCTATACATATAAACATATCGAGGAGAATCTCCCGTGAAGGAGTTGCCCTATAAAAAAGACGCGTTTGTCCAGCAGTCAGCACTTTGCTGCTTGGGCAAACGCGTTTTTTTGATCTTCCCTGCTCTAAATAGGTAAACATCGTTTGCGTAGACAGGTGATGGTAGAGGGTCCAGAACATGTGCCGATGCACTTGACTAAAGAGAGTATGGATAAGCAACTTGAAACTTGTAACGAAGCCCCTTTTTATACATTAGGTCCACTGACTACAGATAACATTGGCGTGGTTCTTAGCAGCTATCGGACACAGTTGATCTTATGCGCGGTATAACACTCCATTTCAAAGTGTAGCGGACCCCATAGCCTTTATTGGCATGAAAAACACCATATAAGACCTCCTTTTTAAGGAATAGCGTCACTGAAGTCCGCGAACCTGCTCAAAAGCCTATAAATATGCAAATAACGACTTTTGAGTCCGTAAGCCTCTGGAGATAATTTATGAATAGGCATTCTTTACGCTCAAACATAAGGAATTTTCTCAGGAACAAAATGTGACCTAATGCCGTCCTAAATGGTGTTATAGGTAAAGGGGGGCACAGTATCATGCAGCGATCCATGACCCGGCCGGGAAATCATGTGATGAAGAGTTACGAAATCTACGCAGATATGCTGTTCCGGATCGCTTTGGTCCATCTAGGCAGCCGGCAAGATGCCGAAGAAGCCACTCAGGATACCTTCATCAAGCTAATAGAAAAAGCGCCGGAGTTCAAAGATGCCGAACATCAGAAGGCATGGCTGATCCGGGTAATCACCAACCATTGTAAAACACTACTGGGCAGAGGCTGGCGCAAGCGCGAGGTTAAGCTGGAGAGCGCTGAGCCAATTGCGGCAGACAGCCCCGAGGATTGGGCTCTGCTGCAGTTAGTTATGGCGATGCCCATGAAGTATAAAACCGTAATCCATCTTTATTATTACGAGGACTATCCCATCCAGGAGATCAGCAAGATTCTGCAGATTAGTCAGTCTGCCGTGAAGATGAGACTTCAGCGGGGACGGCAACTGTTAAAACTGGAGCTGGAAGGAGCGGAACCACAGTGAAGGAAGATCAGTTTCGAACAACATATAAGAAAGCGGTGGATTCGATGAAACCAGGTGAAGAGATGAAAAAAGAATTGTTCAATAAAATAGAGCAGCGGCAGGAGCGGAAGCGTCCGCGCAAAACCGTTTATATCGCGGCAAGTGTCGTGCTCGCCGCAGGAATCGGTCTGGCTGGGCCTAGTATATGGCAGCAGTTGAACAGTCAGAGCTCCCCAGGGCAGGTTGCCCAGGTAACTCCGGGAGCAAGCAATGCTGGCAATTCAGGCACAGCTACATCCGGCAGCATTGTCATTCCCAAGCTGAAACTGCCAGATAAGGAGTCTGGCGTGAAGGCAGATATGATCGCCTTGGTCGTGTATAAAAATAATATTTATACACAGTCAGCGACTCGCATTGACGCTGCCGATGCTGCTGCTCTGCGCGGTGATAAGTTGGGACGCACTACAGGCGGCATCAACGAATGGAGCGGTAACGACGAATATATTGAGTTAGCCTCGAACATCGGCGAAACGGATCTCTATTCCGTGAAGGGCTATGACTCCAGCTTTCTGATTATGTCCTATTCGGTAATCAACGGCGAGGTATTCGCCGAACTGTATGAGCACACCAACGGCATCACCATAAACAGCGGCGCCGACCTGTTCGGCAAGCTGAATCTTGAAGGCCGAGTTACTTCTGCACAATGGGAAAGCTTCAACAGTTGGAACAACGGCCTCCAGCAGCAGGCGCCACTCGCCAATGGCGAGGCGCTTGATAGCTTCCTGACAGCCCTCCAAGCGGCTAAACCACTGGCAGCAGAGCCGCTGATCGAGCAAGGCATCTACGACAGCGAAGACCGTAAGATCATCTATTTACAGCTGGAAGACAACGCCCGAGTAGAGCTGACGCTGTTCGGTCAAGGACTTGTACGCTACGGTCAAGCACCGGTATTCTTCGAGGTCGAATCCGGGGCATTCCAGCAGCTGTGGAACAGCATGAAACTTTAGGAATGCTGGTGGAAACCCAGGGATAGCGGTTGGGACTGCGATCGGGACTGTAATCAGAACTGCGATCGGGACTGTAATCAGAACTGCGATCGGGACTGCGATCGGGACTGCGATCGGGACTGCGATCGGAACTGCGATCGGGACTCGATCGGGACTGCAATCAGGACTGCGATCGGGACTCGATCGGGACTGCGATCGGGACTGTGATCGAGACTGCGGTTGGACTGCGATCGGGACTGCAATCGGAAGAAATTAGGGACAACGTTTCGGTCACCCTGCTCTCCATTGGACAATTTAGCTGGCTGTTAACAAAAACGGCGCTGCTTCAAAACCATTTCATGGTTTGGAGCAGTGCCGTTTTGTGCTTTACTGAATGGTTTATGAACTCGCATACTAGATATGCTGGTTGTAGAGGTGAGACTACTGATTGTTCCTTTAAAAGCTGCTTCTCATTATAATTTCTGCAACTAAATCTGTGAGGAGCACGGCACTAACGAGCTAACGAATAAACGAACTAACCTCCTCCACCTCGAGCTATCGGACCCAGATGTCGCTATTTGCTGATTTTCAGCCTTAAGAGCATGGTTTCGGACTCCATGGACGCTAATGCCTAGAAAGAGGCTCACATGCGGTACTTTTTATGCCAATAGCGACTATGGAGTCCGTTAGAATTGCAAATGTGGAAAAAAACCGCTTTAAGGGTCAGCTGTGTCTGACAGGAGAAGCATCGTTCACGTAATTGTTATGGAATCAAATTTCAAAGGAACACAGGGTCTCTCTCGATACTTCCGATTGCTGCAAAAAAGGAACGCCCACCATGGACGCTCCTTGAATTTCTTATTAGTCTACTACACTCTAGCTAGTTACGCATTTACACTTTCTGTTTTACGATCCTGTCTTGCGTGTAATGTTTTCATCGCAAATCTTGCGATCGGCTGCGCAACCAACAGTTCAATCCAAAATGCTATTCCAAAGTTTCTCGGCCAGATGTGAAGGAAGTTTTTAAGTGGATCCAGGCTTATTTGTTTCGTCCCAACCCATGTGCCGATAATTGATAGTAAAATAGATAACACTGTGACATTCAATAAAGTATTCAACAGAATCCTTGCATTAAATCCATCGGTTTGTCCCATGAATTTCGGCATCACTTTTCCAACAATCGGTCCTGCAACTAATCTTACGGATAAAACTACGATCATCCACATAAATGGAATAACCTTTAGTGTATCTATATACACTTCCTTACTGAAGCCGCGTTCCAACCCCACAATAATAGGGGCAATAGTGTTAACTGAAATGATTGAAATAATGAGTAAAAATAGTATACCTTCTTTTCCGTTTCTGGGCAGTCTTGTGTCTCCATGCATGTTTGTCATCTCCGTGAATATATTTCAGATGGCAGACGTATCATGAGACATATATTTTTGGCCCAATAAAAAAGACCAATATCTCTACACACTGATTTAATAATTATAACATTTATTTAAAATAAATGTCAGACCTTCTATTTAAAATTCTTAAAATTCTCCTGCTGATAGCGAATAGTTACCTGCATGCGCCTTACAAGATCAGCAGTGGCAGAGAAGTCGTAAAAATCGTCAATTGTTGTTCAACTTATAATCAAGTTACTTCAGATCATGCTGAAATTTTATTTGTATTTCCCCACCTAATTAGACCTCTCAGTATTCATTTCCGCGATTTTTCTGATTCCCTTGTCCAAACACAATGAATCTCAATTCATATATATATAGCAAACTAATAAAGAGGTGAAGCTCATGGCAACAACAACAGGCATCATTACGAACACAGGGACTACCCCAGCATCCAACGTGCTCATTAATATCGATAATGACAACCTTAGTTTTTCATCTAACGTAGTCTATCACGTTTACGTATGGAATACCTTGGTTAGTAAAGGTTTAGTCTACTCCAACTCATTAAATGTTAATGCTAACACCAGCCAGTTTCTCGGTTTTAATATCGCAGGCAATTCAGCTTATGAAGTCCAATTTCTCGTAACTGGAAACGCACCGGCAGACACGATTATCACGGTGTTCGGAACGGATTCGTCAGGAAACGTCATTCCCCATCAAAGAGTGCTGCAATCCGAACTTACTTTCATAGCTCAGCTGAACCCATAAGTACCGAAAACTCTCTGACGAAAGGAGCTTAGCATGGCTAATATTCAAATTTCGCCGAGCGCAAGCGTTCAGTTTGAGCCCACCATCGCGGTAAATTGGCTTAATCCTTCAGTTATGGTTGCCGTAGCTGTAGATCTTCGATTAGGCCCTCCTAATATAGGTTTATACAAATCTATTGACGCAGGTGCCACTTGGACAACAACGTTATTGCCGTTACCGACAGGATTTGCAGGCATCGAAGCACCACATATTGATTATATTTTCCCGACCACTTTCGTAGTATTAGCCCACGCCTTCGATTCAGACGGTCTCAGCGGGTCGATCGTTTCCTATACATCTGCCGACAATGCCTCTTCATTCGGACCTCCAGTCATCGTGAATCAAGGGTTTGGGCAGTTTGTAAATGATGATCAGGTGGTCGTTGTCACCGACAAAGCTGGATCAAGTCCCTTTTTTGGAAATGTATATACTGGTTATACGCATGATTACAACACACAATTCATACCGGGAAATACGATATTCTTCAATCGTTCCCTAGATAACGGTAGTACCTATTCCAGTCCCTCCCTGCTGTCTTCGGTCGAAGAATTCGAAGAATTCCCCGGTATAGCAATTACATTAAATGGGATTGTTATCGTGGGATGGATCAATCAGCCTCCCGGTAATACTGATCTTAAAATTCGCACATCCTCAGACGGTGGGGTCATTTTTACTCCTGAAACCATGGTCGCCAGCGTTGTAGTCCCACCAGATCCATTGCCGGGATATACATTTAGATGTCTGACATACCCTTCCCTCGCAGCAGATATTTCTAATGCACCGACGACGCGAGGTAATGTCTATGCTGTATGGCAAGATTTTCGAGAAGGTTATTCCGATATTTTTCTTGCCACTTCCACCAATTTTGGTGTGGATTGGGGGGCACCAATATCCATTACAGGTAGTCCGGTGGGCTCCCAAAACTTTTTCCCAGCCATCACCGTATCCCCTGCGGATGGTGCAATATTCGTTACCTATTACACTAATCGAGTCAACCCCCTCAACCTTGATGTTTATCTAGCAACATCTAGAGATGGCGGTATGACGTATACAAACACCCGGATAACAACAACTTCCTTTGACGTCACCGGCATCCCCCTAATTGGGGACTACATCGGTAATGCCATCGTCCCCCAGACAGGCCGTCTAGTGAGCGTATGGACAGACACGCGGACCGGTACTGAGAACATCTGGTTTGGGGATAATCAATAAGCTATTAATCAACTTCTGATGATTAATTAAAAGGCTGTTAAGTTAGTATATCCATCTTCAATAAAGGATGCCGAGCGAACATGCGGCATCCTTTATTGCTTCTTATCAAAATTCAGCATTAACCTGTTCAAAGAAATCATCAATTTCAGCGTATTGGACATGCTATTAATTCAATCAAAATCTACGGCGTATGGTGCTTGCTACTTAATAGTCTATATGTCTTGACTGTCCCCCTTTCCTCTACAAGAGTGCAGTTCCACAGAATACATACTTTTTACCGTTTTCCAGATGATCTATGATAAAACCAGAGGATCTATCAACGCCGTGACCAAAATGTGATCATTTTCTATTTTGTCGCTTTTCCAACTCATCCACTTCTACTTACAAGGGAACCTACAGACAGCAAAAAACCCTTACAAAGTAAGGGTTTTTGATAAGTGGGCCCTGAGGGACTCGAACCCCCGACCAATCGGTTATGAGCCGACCGCTCTAACCAACTGAGCTTGGGGAAAGGTTAAAATAAGCTTAACTGTGTTTCTTTTTCTTCTATTATAGGGGTTTTTCTATTCATGAATTTAACTCTATATCAGATACTTCGTTTACAAATTCGTTAGCAAGTTTTCGTAATGTTCTCTAGAAAAAATTACCTATAACTGATAGAATACTCCCAGAATCATACATTAGGGGTTTATTTTTTTATGAAAAGAATTATTGTACCAATCTTCATGTCACTTGTTTTATTGTTGATGCCTGTACTTGCTGAGGCGCATCCAGGACGCACAGATGCAAATGGCGGTCATTATTGCCGCACCAATTGTGCAAAGTGGGGACTGAAAGACGGAGAATACCATTACCACAATGGTGGTAGTTCAAATTCAAAACCTGCTGCCACTGCGAAACCAGCTGTTAAGCCTACTGCGAAACCAACAGCAAAGCCTACTTCTACGCCAGCTCCAGCTTTGCTTTTACCAAAGAAACAAAACGTCGGCACTCTTCAGGTCTACTTTTTCGATGTTGGCCAAGGGGACTCTACCTTAATCCGAACTCCTAATAATCAATATGTCCTCATTGACGGAGGTAATAACGATCAGGGTAAGAATGTAGTAAAATACCTGAACGCCCTTGGTGTAAAGACACTTGATGCCCTGGTTGCTACTCATCCTGACGCAGATCACATTGGTGGATTAGATGATGTTCTCAAAGCGCTGGATGTTAAATCTGTCTACGCTCCAAAGGTATCACATACCACTGAGACATACAAAGATTTTTTGACCGCTGTAAAGAATGAGGGACGTACCATCAAAGCAGTGACTAAAGGCGTTACCATTCCTTTAACTGGTGTTGAGGCTAAGTTCCTGGCTCCTATTAAAACGTATGGGGATAATATTAACGACTGGAGTGCTGTCTTAAAGGTCACTTATAAGAACAAGTCCTTCCTCTTTACCGGCGATGCTGAAAAGGCTTCTGAGAACGATATGTTAGACGATGGCATGAATTTAAAAGCTGATGTATTAAAAGTCGGCCATCACGGCTCCAGTAGTTCAACCAGCAAAGCATTCATCGACTCCGTTAACCCACAGTACGCAGTAATAAGCGTCGGTAAAAATAATTACGGGCATCCAGATTCCGGGATTCTTACAAGGTTAAAAAATGCGAATACTTCAGTGTTACGAACTGACCAAAAAGGTACAATTACTGCAATAAGTGATGGCAATAAAATCACTTTTACATCGACTAAGGGGGCTAAGTAAATGCATAAAGGAATCATTGACCGCTTTGAAGGTGAGTATGCCGTTGTAGAATTTGAAGGGCAAACTGAGGATATCTTAAAATCAATTTTACCTAAAGAGGCAAAGTCTGGAGATACCCTTATTTTTAAAGATAATGAAATTCTGATCGATAAGAATGACTCGAAAAAGAGAAAAGAAGACATTCAGCAGCTAATGGACGATTTGTTCGAAGATTAAAAATGAACCCCGGTGAATATCCGGGGTTTTATTATGTACTAACTCTTATCCATCCTCTTTCCAAATTCAAATCCGAGAATATCCTTGATCATTAATGCTACCAATGTACATTTAAGAGAAGCGGTAGTATCATAGATCGGCATATATCTTGAATACTTTTAATTTAGTATCCAAACAATCGCATTTCCATAATATGAAGCTTATCAAGCTGTCAGCTCATCAAATACTTTAATCAAAATAAATCTTGTAATTCTTTCAATCAATATCAAAAGTGAATATAACTTAATTTCAATCGATATATCTTCTCCACGGTGCAAGTAATTTGATCGTAGATTATAAATTCTGTTCAATAATTCTTCTATTTCCTCTTTACTAATAGCACTTCTATCTATTCCTCGATCTTCCCAAATTTCATAAAAGTTCTCATTCAAAAATTGAAGCACAAAATCTACAAATTTCATCTTTACCTTATATCTCTCTAAAACAAATCCCTTCAAAAAATCACGATTTTCAGATTGACCAACATCCGTTTCGATAATATTTATAATTTTGGTAAAGAAATAATCATCTGAATCTAGATTTCGAGATGTTATATTACTTTTTTTAGAATACTTATGTGTTAAAGTTTCTATGGATGTAACAAACAACATAAAACTTAGTGTTTCATTTATATTATACTGCTCTAATGCATTGTAGTATAGATTTAGTGATTTCAAAAAATCCTTGTTCTTATTTGTACCCTTCTTCAATAAAACCCCAAGCCTTTTCAAGCTGTCTTCACTGTTAGAAAGCTCACCAGATTGACTAAAATCCAACCTATCCAACATATTACAAACTGGATGTCTAGCATTTTTCAGTGGGATAAAATAATTAATATTTGGTAGACTGAAATGATCATTTATTCTCGTAACACCATGATCAAAGAAAATTTTCCCATAATGCAAAGACAAAAAGTTTCTAAATACTTTCAGAGCTCGTACTCCATCCATGTCTGCAATCTCAAGTGGAGTTTTATGATACGGGCCAAGAGATTTATTATCCACCCCTAAAGGATTAATGCTATCGACTTCAACAGTAAGACTTAAAACAAACATACTTCTAAAAACACTTGTATATTGAAATTCTTCATATCTAGGCATATGATTTGGGGGAGAAATTGGTCTCAATGCGAAACTTTCCGATTCAAGTCTGCCATTTATCATAAAAGGTGTGGAAAGCAGCATCTCATTATATGTCTTCAAGGATTCGTCTCCTTTGTGTCAAAATAATTCAATCACTCAATGTTAGCATAATATGGATTCGATATGCTTCATGATCAGTAAAAATTAAATCAGTCCCCTCTTCTATACGGTCTATATCTTGGATCGTAATCTTAAGAGGATCAATCACTGTATTCTTTGAATACACTTCTGCCTTTTTGGCAGAAAAATATAGACTACAACTGCTGAAATGATAATTATCAATATCATGAGGACGACGGTTTTAACAATGTATCCCCCCCTAGAATATAAAAAAGAGACTTGGCGGTTACTGATCCGCGAGGTCTCTTCTTGATACTTCCGGATTACACTGCCGATGCTTCCAAACTGTGTATTCTAAATATAATCCATTTCCCACAACATGTATGTAACGATAAAGGAAAATTTTTCTGATCGCAAAAATACCCAGCTGATATTGGCAAGGTACAATACTTCATATTATCTTTTTACATAGCCCATAAAAACAGGTCATAACCAGTTTGAAATATGATCTATTTTTTCTACTCGTGGAGTAGAAACAGGTACAAACTGATGAAAATAGATTATGTAATTTCCCCGAGATTTTATCAGGTGATTTTCTTTTGTTATAGTTTGTATAATCGTATTTCTTATATATAAATGAACCCACCCCGTCAATCTCAGAATCTCAAGCTTCCGCTGTGCCAATCATGAATATTCTGATAAAGTTCCCGTTTGAATTTAATAGTCATAATCTCCCATTTCTGCTAAGCTAACTTCATCTATTTATAGAAAAGGGGTTCCTTGATGCTCAGATCAAAAAAGTTTCTGATTTCTCTTAGTATTATCGCTTTAATAGAAATTCTTATTTTTACGGGCATATCTTTTCGGGATGCTATAGCTATTAACTTTTTCTTGATATCCTTTGTTGCAATACCGATTTGGATTATAGGTCTGATTAAGCCTTCACTAATTATTCGCTGGGGAGATCCAACTAAAAAGACACGCAAAGCGGTTACCACATATTCATTAATCACTATTGCGATATCTCTTATATTGTTTGTAGTAACTATTCCTAAAGTTACAACTGTCGAGCAAGGAAACTCCGTAGCAAAAGAAAAAATTGTGGAAAATGTTAACAAGACTGAAAGTACTGAAAAAGTGTCAACGTCGGTTGATACAAAGCAAAATATCGAACCAGCAAGTTTAATGTCATCTGCGGAAACAATTGAAGTTCAGGTAATCTCCGTCACTGATGGGGATACCTTTACGGTCAAATTACAAGACGGCACATCTGAGAAAGTGCGGCTCATACTTATTGATACACCGGAGACTAAACATCCTTCTAAGCCGGTTCAACCTTTTGGCCTTGAAGCGAGTGCTTATACAGCAGAAATCCTTACAGGAAAAACTGTAAAACTCGAATATGACGTATCTGAGCGGGATAAATATGGACGCATTTTAGCATATGCATACGTTGGTGATAAGATGGTAAATGAAATGTTGCTTGAAAAGGGGCTTGCGAGGGTTGCTGTTTATCAGCCTGATGTCAAATATGTTGATCAATTTAGGGAGATCCAAAAGAAAGCACAGTCGGCTAAGTTAGGGATTTGGAGCATAGAAGATTACGCAACTGATAAAGGGTATGATGATACTGTAGTTGCGAAAGTAAGTACTCAACCAACTGCTACTGTCAAACCCTCACCAAAACCAGTGGCTACTTTGAAACCTGTTGAAACGAAAAAACCTGCAGCACAAACAAAGAAGCCAACTGCTGCTCCTACTAAAAAGCCAACAGCAACACCCCAACCAGTCCAAGATGTTTATTACAAAAACTGTTCCGCCGTTAGGGCAGCCGGCGCAGATCCAATCTATGCAGGTGACCCTGGCTACTCAAGAAAGCTCGATCGAGACGGAGACGGTATAGGTTGTGAATAAAATTAAACCCCAGGAAGTGCTCCTGTGGTTTAGCTATGTCATTACAATTATGTATACCTTCCTAGTAATCTGTCCAGTAATCTATATGGCCACCGTCAATGCCCCATGAAACATATGCTGGTCGATCCTCTTTTCGCTCCCATCCCTCAACGACAACTGCACTCTCAGGTGGTTTCCCAAATTCCCACAGAATGTAGTTGTCCTCTGCCAATTCCTGCAGCCCGGCTAGAATCTTTTCTGGTGTCCGTCCGCTCTTTGTCTCCAGTACCTCTATCGTAGGCATGTATCCATGATGCACCGAGCAATGCCGCATAATCATCAACAGCTTGCGGGCCGTATCGCTAAGCATAGCGTCTCTCCTGTATGGGTTGCCATGACAGGATACTGGATTCTAAGAATACACGGGGCGAGTTGGTGGTCAGGCATGTAGCCCGGATACGACCGTCACGAATACCATAGACCTCGATCTTGCGTTGCGTAATCTTTTCCGCTTTGTCCTGATATATAATTTCAACTGTTTGGCCAACACTCATTTTCATGTGATCGCCTCCAAAAAATAAGAACACTTGTTTGTATTATAACCGCATTAGGAAATTTTAAGCAATGAAAAAAAGAGACAGTGATTCCCATGATCCAAGACTTACCTGCCCTCCTACGTCATTCTAAAAATTATAATTATGGAGTGGTGAAACTATGTTTATATCCCCAATACTGTTGCAAACGGCTCCCAGGCCATTTCTCACAGCGATTGTATATTTGCACTAAAGACCGTTAGGAGATTCCTTATAATTGGTATTTATCATTAAATAATGTAATATAAAGATATGTTTGTAAATATAAACTATCTTTTAAAATTGGAAGGAGAGTTGAATTTTGAGAATTAAATTACTTTCATTTTTATTAATTTTATCAGTGCTTCTTTTAGGATGTCAGGAGAATAAAACTGTAACAAATAATAGCGAACTATATGACCTACCTACAATCCCTTTAGAAATTGCTATCGTAGGAAAGAATCCGTTTCAACAAGTTGAGAATATTAACTACAAACCAATAGAATTAACGGATCTCTTAGAGGAAAAAAACAAGACCTATGATGCTCTTATTGTAACGAGGGAATATTTTAATCAAGCTGCAACCAAAGCATACCAAGATTACTTTAGTCGTATTGAATACCCTGTTTTCTTCATTGGAACAGAGGATATACTCCCCGGAGTTTTTAGAGACTCAAGATTAACATTAAATGATGTCGAATTTGGCAAATCAGGACAGTATGTTTCTGGGTTTGTTCGTACTAATGATAGATATCAAGTTTGGGGGTTGGATCTTCCTGAAAACCCTACTGAGAAAGACAAAAAACTAAATATAATTCTAAGAATATCCAAGATAGTCCAAATTTTCAATAATGGTGGTTATAGATGATTATAATTCAATAGTTTACAAGATATACCACATTATGATATATTGTGTAAGAAATTAATAGAAAAGGAGACATTATTATGAAAAAAGTTTTATCAGCATTTGCCTTATCCTTAACTCTATGTGCATCACTTATTTTGCCAGCTTCTCATTCTTACGCAGCAAGCACTGAAGGCGATTCAAGTTCACAGCAACTCCAAGAAATTAATTCTGATTTGCTTCAAGGAAAAATTGATTTGAACAATTTGGAAAGTTTGGGGGATCGAGTGACTGTAGAAGAAATGAGTTATGAAGAAGCTATTGCTGAAATTGCAGAAAATAGTGGTAGAACAGTAGAAGAAGTACGAACTACACACCCCGATAAAACATCAAATTCATCTACAAATTCTAAAAATTCAACTTTGGCTGCTGCAAGTACAGGAGTATCAAAATTTTCAGTTGTTTTAGATGTAAATCCGTATTACAATCCAACTCTAATGGTTTATGCAATTACGTACCATTCTGGATCTTTTTATCAATTTAATGAAATGTTCGATGTTCAAATGAATGCAAAAAACACACTTTCCGGTCTTACATTACCTTATTCTAAAGTATACGGAGGTAATCTTACTGCAAAAATAGTAAATCCAACACAAATCTATTGGATTGTGAATGGTCAGTTCTGCAACAATGGAGAAACTTCTACCTCCGGAGGTGTTCAAGCTGGCAACCAGGCGGTATCTGTCACTGTATCATTTACTTACACTTCATCTCATTACGCATACTACAATAATGAAGGGGCTATATTTGCTCCCTAATAAAAATACAGTCACTGGAAACTCGACAGACATTATAACGTTACTACATAGAATTTAGTTTCTGGATGAAATCACTTTTTCGAGTTTAGCCAGCGGTCATTTGTCCGCTGGCTCTTCTATTCTTGCCAAGTTTTTTCGAGTCAGATAGAAAAACTCCGTGGATTCTCCGACCTCCATTGTTGATCGTCTAGTCTATGATAACTTTACTTCTTTGTACACCCTCAACTTTTGTTAGATAACTAGATAATGCGTGCCTCTGGGCAAGCTAAACAAAAAAAAACACCAGCTTAGGCCAGTGGATATATAATCTTAAGATGTTTAAAAAGTTACTTTGTAATGTTAACCTTCTTTCTTACTGCGTCATATACAACTGTAGCCCCTAGAGCCTCTGCTACAGCTCGTGCAGGAGTATAGGTAGTGCCGTTATCAAGTACGCCGTCAGCCACCTTCTTGCCATTTACGAATACAGCCACTTTATTTTCTCTATTCACTTGATTCCCTTCTTCCTTCTTCTTCAGTCCCAAATACTTTGCAATCCCGATCACATGGCCATCAATGATTGCTTGGATAACCACATCTTTTTTGAGTTTGGCAGCGTCAGTTGCCACGTCCAAAAACAAATTTTCTGTGAGTACTGCTGGCATTTTACTCTCCCGTACCATGTGCAGGTTATCCGCCTTTTGTCCTCGGTCAATCACGCCAACAGCGACCTTATTGAGCGTGTCCATAATCGCTGAGTGCAGGACGTTTTGCAGTGCTGCCGATGTGGCTGAGGCTTTTATATATCTAAATGTCTCAAATCCACCAGAGCCACCCCCAGCGTTACCATGGATTGAAACCAGGATATCAGCGCCTGCTTTGTTGGCTAGATTTGTGCGCTCTTTTAATTCCAGAAACACATCAGTGCTACGGGATAGTAACACCTGAACTCCATCATAATTTGTCTCGAGTCGCTTTTTAATCTCCAAAGCCACTGACAGTACGATGTCTTTCTCTTTTAAACCATTTGCAACTGCTCCTGGATCCTTACCACCATGTCCTGCGTCGATCCATACCTTCTTCATTGTTCATTCCCCTCCTTCGCTTTAGCCGTTTGTTTAACCAGTTGATTACCGTACACAGCAACTGCACTACATAAAATCGCCTGTAGAACACTGTCTACGTTTAATCCAGTAGTCAGTACAACCAGGATAATTGCAGCTAAAGTAACTGCGTAAATGATTGTCCAATCGGGTATCTTTGGGGTTTGTTTAAGGATATAGCCAATCACCCAGCACACAGCGACAACCATCAGCAATTCTGGCTTAATAAAATTCGCAACTGCATTCCATTCCATATAAATTCATCCTCTCTATTCTTCGATTTTGTCCAAGCGTTTATGGGCTTGCTTGGTAGATTCTTCAACTCGTGTTACTCGCTCTGTTAATGCATCAAATCGTCTTATCTGGTCTTTTAACTCAAATCGAACATCATCAACACCATGTTTGATGTACTCAACGTCTGTACGCAATGCCGCACCACTACCAGCCTCTTGTGCCACATCCTTTTTAAATGCAGACGTTCTGGTAACCCACCCTAATACAACGCCGCTTACTGCTGCGACTAATGCTGTAATCGTTGTAATCTCCACTACCTTCCCCCCTTAATATAAATAGCCCCCGGGGATCCGAGGGCAAAATAAAAACGCCTATATGGCGTAGTTTCAAGACAAACAAAGCATTATAGATTGGAATATTTTATCGAAAAGTTACGTTCCATAGCTTATCAAGTAGCAGTTTTGTGAGAACCCCGCTGGATTCGTTAAGGTAAAGGAGGGCTTCCCATCCAATAGAGTTATATTACTAACCTCTAACGGGTTTGACTGTCCCTTTACCGTCATGTACTTATAGGATTCCCCAGGTCTTTTGTAAATCACAGAATGTGGTATTTGCGCAACGAAATATGAGTCTATAATCATCATTTCAATGGTATTAAAAGGAGCCGATTCCTTTACAGAAATTGAACTTTGCGCTGGGACGTTTAAATATGTGGAACGCACAACTTTTGCACTAGCAGCAGCCATAGTGCCTTGTATCCCAAACATGATCATGTCTTTAGGGATATTCTCTGGCTGTAGGTTAGGTTCTTCCACTGTGTACTTGGTGGTTTCGTCGTGGTAACCGTTGTAAACACCGTCAGCCTGTGAGAAAGCCACGCGACCAAATGAGGCATCGTATAACGTGACAGGCACATAAAAATCTGTTTGCTTCTTCATGGTTCCAGTTCCGTTCATAACCGTTCCCGCGCTGTATTTAACGCCTTCAAGCACTTGGGATGCTTTCGCATCCCCTGGCAATACTAGTTTAGTCATTCCATCTACTCCCTTCTTATTGCGGCTGTTACATATGCCGGGTTTGTTGTATTGTTGTGAGTCACTAAAAGCGACACTGTTTCATTCGCCTTTACTCTAATGAACGCCGGAACAAACACGTAGCCGTCGTATGGTGCTGGTGTCGCTGACACGGGCAAGAATTCATAAGCTGTCAGTCCAAGTCTAGGATCAACATACTGAACGTATATCGAGATTTTAGTATCGTATAACAGGGAAAGATAAACCAAAACAGTAATGGTCTCGTCTGCCGTAGGTGTATACGCCAGCACCGGAACCCCGCTTGTTGAATTAGCTACCGGCAGGTCTTCTACTTTCGCCGCCGTACTGGTTATACCCGGGATTTCCCCTTTGCTATTGCGGACAACTACTGTATTTGGTGTTGGAGCCTGAGAAGGAGACCACCCGGACAGTGTATCGGCGTTACCCCACTTTATCGGTACAATGACAGCGTTCGTTATACCTGTTTCGCTTGTGATATTTGTAATCGTCCAGTTACCCGCAGAGGCCAAGGCGCTGGCTCCATTGTGAGACGCTAACACCTCTGTTACCTCTATGTGCGGGTACTGAGATACGTTAGTAGTCGTTCCTAATAAGATACAGCACTTAGTACCATCGTAAGCAAGACGCACAGACGTAAACGGTAAACTCCCCGCCGCAGAATCTGCCAGAGCTGAGGTCATCATCCACCCGCCAGTGAAGTTATACCCGCCAATGATAAGTTCCCACGCCCCGCGATTAGATGCGTACTCATACCCCGTTATTTTTATGGTCATCATAGTGGCGTTCCAACCAACCGGAAGGGTTATCTTAATCGCACCTGTGTTATTAATATTGCCCTTGTAAGAAGCTACGTTGCTGAGTTTTACCGATTCAGAACTATAAGTTCTTGATACAGGGCCAGTGAAGTTACCCCCAGCACTGCTGATACTAGATACCCAAGCCGTCCAAATAGCGCTTGTCCCCGATCTTCCTCGCGTGTAGATTGCGCCCGATATGACATCAATAACCTCTTGTTTGATATAAAAAGTCCCGTTGTGATCCACTCTCGAAACTTGGAGAAGACCGTAATTCACTAGCGGGGAGTTCACATAGGTTATTGGCGGCTCTTGGAACATGGCGTAAAGACCACTAGTTACTATGTTGTTGAAATTAGTCGCGTTGGCGATCAACCCTCTATCCCTAATAAATGGGCTGTCGTTGTTACCCGTCCACCACGGAACCCAGGTACTCCATGCAGCCGCAGCGTCTTTAAATCTCACATAAGAACCACCGCTAGATTGCAATAGTAGCTGCCAAGTCCATGTATTCGCGTTATTATGCGTTTCTGCGCCGCTGATAAAAACCAACACTTGCCCCCACATACTTGCGGCTGGCTTGTTAAGTGTAACAGGACTAATAGGATATACTCCCGCCGTTAGTGCAAGGTCTAAATCCACAGTAGGGATAGTGTTAGCTCCACCCAAAGAGTTATACACATTGTTACGTGGTACTCTAATAGACGCATCCAGTCCCGCATATCCACTAGCTACATTCTTTCTTCCACTGTGCTCTATCTCCATCCAATCCGACCATTGAGGAGAACCTGGCGAATAGTAATTGCGTGTGTAAATTCTAAATGACGCAGAATTATACGAGATGATGGACTGGTTAACTCCTGCATGTGTGTTATTTCTAAGGTAAAAAGATTGTCCCGCAATAGCTGTAGGCATATTCAAGATAGTTGCCGCAGTCGCGTTACTAGGGCAGAAGTAGTCTCCCTCATTTCTAAACGCGTTTAAGTCTGTGTTAGCAGGTATGATTTGCGATGTTCTAGCAATGCTAGCAGGAATGTGGGCATCAAGTAATTTAGTATTTGCATCAAGTCCCGCATACCCGTTAGCTGTGTTCTTTTTATCCGTTGTCTCTGATAACTTCCAAGCTGACCAGACCGCGACACTACTTCTTGCCCGAATATAGGTGTTTCCATTGGTAACATCTATAACTTCTTGCTTAACATACGTAGTACTTTTGTCAGAGACGTACACAAACAGAAGCCCATAGGTTACAGCTGGAGCGTTAGTAATTCCCGTAGGCATATAAATTGACCATATACCGTTAGTTAGTAAGGTGTTAAAGTCTGTGTTATTAGTAATACGTGCTCTGGGCATAAATACAGGGGAGTCATTATACCCTGTCCACAGAGGTACCCACTCTTGCCACTCTTTTTCATTTATTTTTCTTCGAACGTATATCGGACCTATCGTACTAAAGAACATTTGCCATATCCAGTTAGCTACGTTGTCGTGAGTGTCACCAGAGCTTACATGAACTATAACTTGTCCATAGTTAGCTTCTGGGGCGCCTGTAGCCGTATTAGTAACTGAGTACGTACCAGCAGTGTATAAGGTGTTGAGGTTGGTCGCACCTCCAGCTCCACCTAATGAACTGTATGTGTTAACACGTGGAACCTTAGAGGTAGCGTCCATCGCAGCTACACCACTAGCAGCACCCTTTTCTGTCTTGGGAATAGATGCATTCTTTGCGTTACTCTCTGCTGCGTTCCAGGCAGTACGCTCTGTGGCTGTAATGTGCCTTGTAGTGTCGTCAACGTGTGTCTTAGTTGCGGCTAGTGTTATGTCAGGTGTGTCAAATGGATTAGCTTTGCCTGTTATGGATTTAAGATACTTGGTAAGCCAGGAAAACCACTGAGTGATAGTGCCCGTCAAGCTATAGGGAGTAGTAATCGAAGGATCAGCTGTACGGTTACCTATCGTAGCATCTGTAGCCGATCCTGCCCCCCCAGCCCCAGGAGTAAGCCCCGCCAACTTCGCCTTCTCAGAAGATGAATAATCCTCTGTTGAAAGTTGTTTTCCCGCGACCTTATCCACTTTGCCTGAGAGTTGATTGGTGACCGTGGCTGCAAAGTTCGGATCATTATTCAGTGCGTCCCCAATTTCTTTAAGTGTATCGAGAGCGTCCGGTGCAGCACCGACCACAGCTTGAATACGCTGGTCAGTCTCTGTTTTGCTGTAAGTGGATGATTTATCTGCCTTTGCAAGTAGCGCGGTATCTGCATAGGTTTTGGCAGCTGATAGAGCAGCATCAGCTTTAGTCTGAGCACCTGCAAGTGTCTCCTTGGCTTTCCATTCCGCTCTTTCAGCAGCCGTTATGTGCTTAACTGTATCTTTTTTATGTGTATCAATATCCGCAGCGTTTTGATCTGTCAGTTCATGGACGATCTCAATACCATCTTCTATGTGATTCAAACGCTGAGATGTAAGACGTGTACCTTCTTGGACCAGTTCATACAAAGGCCTCCCGGTTTGTGGGTCAGTCTTTTGCTTTCCCGAGGAATCCTTTATCGGCTTGGTCAAGTCGGGAATCTCGTCCTTCCACTGCTGCTTGTTATACGCCACCAGCACTCGCCTCCAATCTCAAAACAAATTCAAAGGCAATCAAAAACCCCTTATCGTTTTTAGTTACGAGAAGGGGTTGATCTGCCAGTATATTACCTTCAGCATCCAGCAAGGCTGCGCCTAAAAGTTGTTTGCCGATAGCTTGAGTCTCCGTTAGATAAATGTACTTTCGAACAGACATACCAGATACAATTGTGTTGTAAATAGGATACGTCGTCTGAACCCCTCCTATATTCACCCGCGCGCTGACGATGTGACCATTCAAATTCGAAATCAACTTCTCAAGAAGCAACTGCTTAATAACGTCTGCCATTACTCCCCTCCTCCAAACGGAACTTCAAACCCGCAAATCGGGAAGTCCACTCCATGCGAGTAGCCAGTACCTTTTATATTAATGACTTGCGTCGGAACTGCTGAACTAAATACTGCTCGACGAATATGAACCGGACGCACGTATTCAAAATCAGCCTGCAGACCTGCCATGTTAAACGGTTGAACTAAGGAAAATTCAAAATGGATCTCTTTTGCTAAAAAATCCTCTGAAACACTTATCAACATACCATGCTGATTCCCTAGTTCTCGAAGCAGAGGAAGCTTAAAAGGACGATCGCCCCAGCGCTTCCGGCGTATCGCCTCCCTACGTTCATCGTCGCTTCCCTCTTGAGTCTTCCGGAAGTACATCCATTCCCAGATCCACAACGCCCAGGTCGATCTTCGCAGAATAAACTGATTGCTCAGATCGTCTATAGTTTGCAAACGATCGTCCATTTCCTTCTCAAAAACTGAAAAATGACGATCTGCCATATCAATCTCATACCAATAAGGTGGCAGCATTTCGCGGTATCTAAGCGGAATCATAGCAGGATCACTTCCACTCTCAAAACAGACGACAAGGGGAGAACAATATCCTCCTCATCCCCATTGAGGGTCAAACTCTCGTAATCATCCACGCCAGGCAATAGTAGTAAGGCAGCCACGTAATTGTATATTAGTTTGGATCGTCCGCTTGCGTAATCCAATACACGCTGCTGAATGGTCGCTGCCAGGACAGTAAGATCTGTACCGCTAGACGTTAGCAAACGTGTCTCTAAAAGCACATTAAAGACCGGAGCCGGATGTACCAATAAGTCATGCCCAGCGATCCGTCGCTCCTCCCACATCCATACTTTGACCGTCTCAGCAAATTCCTCAGTAATTGGCTGTCCGTCCAGGTTGGTCAAGTAAAGATCGATGGAGTTATCATGCCGTTCCTTTTCACGAGCTATCGCTCCACCAACACCGGCCATCTCTGTAGCCCAGGTTTCATAATCTTTGCGACGTCCGCTCCCGATTTCGGTAGCAGCACGCCCCAACATCCGTAGGCGAAATGTATCGTCACTCTCCCCATCCTTGCGGATAAGACCTGCAGCCCATCCGTGACCATCAAGATACTCGGAATCTGCCCAAATCGGAAACCCTTGAACGAATCCATAAGTCCATAGCATTTGCTGCTCCGCAAGCTCTAACGCAAGTGGATACCAAAGATCATAAAAGTATTCTCCTTCTCCTGTTGGCGGCGGTGGTAGCCCTCGTTCAAGCGCCAAGGCTATGGCACGGTTAACCCAACGTTGATAGATTTCCTCCGGCTCTTCTTCTAGGATAGGCATGTAGGGGAGTGACGGTAAATCACTCAGTTTAATGGTCATACACTAATCGCCTCCTCCAGTTCCACTTGACCCGCTAAGCCAGTTATCAATATTCTAAGATGCATCTCCTGTCCTTCTCGAATCATCGATCGCACCTCAGCACGCACAATCTCGGTATGAGCAGTCAAAGCTTCCTCCATATCTCGTTTGATCTCTACATCCTCCCAAGTAGACCACTCCGATCTCTCCACGCCAACCTCCTCGCCGTATAACACATACCTGAAACGCTCAGTATTCAGAATCTTGAGTGCTGTCTGAACTAGATATTCTTCATAAGTGCTGGTCTTCTTCGGGTAACCATCTTCAGTAAGAACGGCGCGCCGATTACGGTAATCGATTAAGTACGTCCATTTCGTAGCCGATACAACAGATTCAGTAAGTTCGACTTCTCCAATGTCCGATATATCTAACTCAGGAAAGAAACTATCCGCCACTACTGCCCACATCCTTCCCGAGCACATAATACCGCTGGCCTGTCATCCGAGAAACAATAAGCTGATCTCCAACCTTCAGAGGGCTGGGGATCGTTAGGACACCGGTTAACTTTGAAACCTCAAGTTGCTCAACCTCAAAGACTGCATCGATACGGCGTTCCTGCAGATATTCTGCAAAGACCAGTTTATCTGCAAGATAAGGTTCCGGGTCACCTTCTACCTGAATTTTCGGATTACCTGGCCAGCTCAATAATGTCGCTCGTTCGGTATCTCGAGAGTCAATATGACCTTTCGTCTTTTCCTTCAACAAATTCAATGCGTCATTTAGCAACGTTATTCCCTCCTTTCCAGTTCAAGCTTCACAGTGTATAACCCATTCTTAAAACTGCTTTCTGCAGACTCTACAATCCACTTGGAGGTATGGTCCGTTTTGATCAACACCATCCATCCAGCCCGAAGCCCTGTCAGCGTATGGTCTTCATGCTTGACAGTAATTTTCTTAATCTGCTTCGCCTGCGACAAAGCCTTCAGGCGCTGCGTAGCAATCGTAGCTGGGTCCTCATCTTCTTCCACTTCAATGATCTCTTCCATCCTGCCCATGGCTTGAACTGCACCTGCTGCTGTTTTGGTGACTGAGGAAGCCAGCTTATCGTCCTTATACTTCTGTGCGGTAACAACTGTGTAAGTCTCCTCAATGCTATAACCAGCGGTGCTGGCTTCCATCTGCTCCGGAATGAAGACTGGAACAAGGGTGTTCGTTCCCTCCCTAACTACCTGCAGGTAGAAACTAGTTTCCGTTCGGACTACATCTACATGATAGCGGTAGCCGCTACGCTCATATGCCTTTTGCAACACATCCAAGATAACTTCTGAATGGAACATCGTGCCATAGCGTTCATCCAGGTTGAACCCTAACGAAGGACATCGAAAATCAATTCCGGTAGTCTTGATATAACGCTGCAGCTCTGCACCGGCTTCACCCTTCAAGTATGGGCGTGTGCCTTTGTTCTTCGCTAAATACCAACTCATCTCCCGCGCTTCAACCTCCCATTCATCCGTGAACTCATTTTGTTCATACTTGATGATGGGACCATGGAAGAACTGATTCTTGTGATGAAGCACACCCACACCTTTTAATCGTTGTGAAAAGCACATCAGCATACCGGCTACCTTCAGATCAGCAGCGTTGCGGAGTCGAACAGTTGAGCTGCGTGCGATTTCATCTCGTGCTGAAGACCAGGACAATTCAACTGCCGCATCCGTCAACAGCTGCCGATTGCTCTCCTTTCCGTAAAGGATCGCAAAGTTATCCATCTCAACCCCGCCTTTTATTTAACGCTAGAGTTCTTATCCAAAATCCGTTCTTTTTGAGCCAGATAATCAAAGTTGCCTTTAGCGTTAGCAGTGGATTTCTTCTCTTCATTTTTCTTCTTTTTTTCCTCTGCTTTCTTCGATTTCTCATTTTTCTTCGTCTTATTCTTCTTGTCCGTTTTCCCCGTTGTATTAGGTCGACTTTTGGATGACTTGGTTATGATTACACCCGGTTTCAAAAGCTGCTTTGTGTTGGAATACGAAACAATTTTAACTGGGTTGAACTCTACAAAATTAAATGTGATATGCAGATTCGCCTGACCATCTTTATACGTGGCCTCGAAACTTTCAAACCACATGGTTTGCGAAAAGAGCGATTCAAAGTTGATCACAACCGGCTTGAGCTTCCATTCCTCCATTAGCTTCCATGCCTGTTCTGGAGACTGGTAAGCCACCGTCTCTTTTCCAGTTTCCCAAAGTTCTTCCCAGACTCGCGGGAAGATCACAGAAAAAGAGACCCGCTTCAGCTTCGAAGTGAGTCTCTTACTTGTCTTCTCTTCACCTGTAATTACGACAAAAGAATCTATCTCATTGCTGCTGGTGATCTGTATCTCTGCCGGTGTAATTGGAAAGGTGAAGCGATTCTTATCACGTATCATGGTCAGCATGATTATCCCCCACTTTCCAGAGCATTGTACAACTCTTCGCCGAAAACCTTGCGGAACAACGCTCGTCCCTGCGGGCTGGTCAGCATCTTAGCGAATTCAGCAAAGTTGGTAATTCCCTTGGCCAGTTCACCAAAATCGATGTTGATGTTCTCAATTACGATATCGCGGATCGCTGCAGGTGCCTGCGCTAATGTCTTCGCTACCGGGATACTGGAAGATCTCATACCTACCGTACCACCATCTGCATGGGGACGAACACCAAGCAAGCTGCCGGCTTGTTCCCATAATGCTCTGCCACGCTGGCTCCGCTGCCTGGATAATGGGATGATCATCTCTGGACCAGCTTCGCCGACCAGTCCCATATGTGGAGCACTGATAAGTCCACCCTCAGCGTACTTCTTCTTGCGCTTTTTTCGACGGCCAAAGAATCCAGAAATGCCATCATACATTTTCGTGGCCAACTTCTCACCGCCGATTGTTCCTAACAGCCCCCCGATTGCACCGCCAACGGCTGTTCCTACACCAGGCATGAGGAAGGTACCAAGTATTGCACCCGTTGCAGCACCACCTAAGATCCCGCCTCCAATTCCACCAGCTACTTTAGCAGTCTGTCGCCCGCGCTTTCCTTTGCCAGCAAAGAGGATATCCCAACCATCCATGGCGTAGCCGACAGGTCGAACCACTTTGCCAAGTAGTTTCGTACTTCTGGCAAAGGTTTTCATCTTGGCAGCCTGCCTACGCAATTGATGACCCGTCGAGCGTATTTTATAAGCATCAGTGAGGCTGCTCGCTTTACTCATCGCCTTGGTGTAGCGCTTCAGACCTTGCCTTTTCACCATTTCAAGTGAGCCATGGATCCCTTCGGCATAGCCGGCTCCGTAACCTATCCTGTCGTTGTTATCATCAATGTAGGTCTTCGCCTTATAAGCTTGAGTCCGCAAAGGCTGTGCTCCAACAATGCCTCCATTTGCATACGCACGGACACCCAGCATCGCACCAGCTCGTTCCCACAATTTCACCCCGCGTTGCCGGCGCCCTGCTGAGAGAGGAATAATAGCTTCCGGTCCCGCCTCACCGACTAACCCGATATGAGGTCGAGTAATAATATCGCCGTTTGCATATGCGGCACCACCACTGGATTTCATAAGACTTGGTGTACCAAATGATTTCGTAGACCCTGCTCCAGTCAGGGTATTCAGAATACCCATAGCACCGATTGCTGTCGACTTAAGTTCTGGGAATTTACTCTGCATCCCCTTGGAAATCCTCGTAATAATGGTACTACCCCAGCTTTCACTCTGACTCGTAACCGTTTGTATCGATAGCAGCTGCTGCTTCGTCTCATCCGTCGCCGTCTTTACTGCAGTCCCGATTCCGAGCATACTCGCTCCCGCTGCACCAGCACCCTGAACGATTCCAGCATTGCTGATTTTCGTGGTTACACCTAACTGCTGAGTCTGTCCAGCTGTTTTCTGTGCAGCTGCTCCAACAGCCTGCACGTTTTGCTGAGCATTGCCCGATTCTGTGCTTTTCCACGCGCCAACAAATGTATTTTTAATCTTATCAACCGTTTCCTTAACACCGCTCTCGTTAACAGCACTGGTCAATGCGGTTTTTAATCCATCCTTGGCCACATTGGCCCGGAAAACGTTGAAGGTCTCCTGTAATTGTTTTTCTCGTTCCGGTGTCAAGTTACCAAAGGTGATCTTTGCTTCAGGTGGGGGTTTAACCTCTGGCTTTTTCTCTTCTTTTTTGCCGAAGCCAAGCCAACCACCTATTGAAGCTGCCGCATCCTTAATACCACCAGCAGCCGAAACCACTCCATCAACAACGGATTTTGTAACCCCGCTCGAATCGGCTAGGGAACCTAGTTTATCACCAACCCATCCGCCTGCTGCTGCTCCTACTGCAGTGCCTATGGGTCCAGCTAATGAACCAACAACACCCCCAAGGATTCCCCCTGCTGTACCTCCGACCAATGATCCGCCTGTAGATGATACTCCGGCTTTAAACCCATCGTCTCTTGATGCTTGATACAGGTCATAGCCTGTCATGCCAATACCCGCCACAGTACCTGCAATTCCTAATGCTTTTACAGCTTTGGTCCCACCTTTAGCGAATCCCTTTAACAACCCTCGTCTCGCAGGTATATCCGAGACATCCGAGATGATATCCGGAACAGCAGACGTCCCCCGAAGCCGAGCGGTATTACGATAGGTAACTCGTCCTCTTCTTCCAGCAACGTCTGGAATTGCATCGATATCAGGAATATTAGTAGTTCGCGTACCCCGGCGCGCTCTGATTGAGCCTGTACCTCCACTGCCACCAGTTATTGTTCGGGTGTTAGAACTTGAGCGACCAGTACGCCCACGGCGGGTTGACCTACCTCCTGAGCGACTACCTTGCCCACCAATTGATCCACCTAAACCGCCAGATTCATTAAGGTAGACCACACTGGCATTTACAGTCATAGAGGAAATCGATTTCAGACCACCGCCAAGACCACCATTTGATCCAGCAGTGGTGCCACGTCGGAGCGTAAATTTACGGCGGGTAGGGGTGCCTACTTCATCGATTGGAGTTGTTGTTTGTCCTCTTCTCTGACCAATCCAATCTGTTGCTGTTTTGACACTCGTATAGCCTTTTTGGAGTAGTCTTCCTCCCTTCACTGCTACTAACCCTCCAGCAACAACTCCTAAAGCCCCATTTATCGAATTGAAATGATCACTATATAAGCTGGTAAGTTTGCTGACAAAGCCAACAACTTTAGTTCCTAGTTCTTGTATTTCGTCTTTATTTTCTGTGATAAGAGTATTGAATTCTTTAAGTGCTGGAAGAACTGCTGTTGATAGATTTGCTCCCAGCTCCTGCATTTGCTGATCGATCTCCGCCCGTGTCTGAATAATATCCTGCATTGGATTGGCATCTTGCTGAGCCTTGACCATTCTCTCTGTTGTCCCTGCAATACCTGAGGGTGCAGGTTGAAAAGGTACTTGGAATGTCTTGAGCACAGCACTTCCGTTGTCTTCTGCTGTAGCTGATCCAAGAGATACCAGAGAAGCTTTCAGCTCACTCTGTGATTGACTGGCTAAATCAGCAACTAGGGCCATGAGCGCACCCTTTGCACGTTGTTCTTCACCGGAGTTAATGTCTCCAGTAAATGAGACAGCTTGTTTTGCTGCTTCGGCTTTTCCAGCTCCGCGTAGAGTAAAATACTTCTCCATATCGCCAGCATCTAAAGCTTTAACCCCAAAAGTTTCCTTTATAAAGTCAGCAGGCTTATCAAAATTGAAGGAGCCTTCCTTCACGCTTTGGGTCAAGAAATTAGCCATTTGGCCTGAGTTTGCGCCAGTATTTTTAAAATACCCGCTGTACTCCCAAAAGGTGTCGAAGAGATCCTGCTGGCGATCGCCTACCTCCTTATAGGCGTACATCATGCTGTCCGCAACTGAAGTATAGGTCTCTCGGAAAGTATCTGCTGATTGCGATAAGGCACGGTTAATTTCCTCCGAGCCAGCATCTGGTCGGATATATTTCATCTTCGATGAAGCTCCCAAAAAGTCGCTAGTTTGTGATTTATCCCGGACTAATGCGGCAATATCAGCTAATTGTCTGGCCCCCTCCGTCTGAGAAGGGATAATACCCTGAGCATTTAGATCTTTCACAGTCTGAAGACCTTGATCACGTGCAGTTGCAGGTAGTAAGGCTGCGCTGCGAGAAGCTTCGGAATAGTAGTCCATGACATTCCCGAATAATGCATCCTTGATTCCACCACCTAGCACTAGAGCTCCTGCAGTTGCCGCAATCGTTGTAATTTTGGAAGATATTCCATCAAGGACTGGGCTCAATTCATCTTGAGCACGTATATGCAAACGAGAATCACTCATTCCACGGATTTCGGCGTCGGCGCGAGATGCTGAGCGACGCAATTCATCGGCTCCTGATTGAGCCCGGCGAAAGATATCATCAACGTTAGCGCGTCCCAGCCGACGCACTTCATCTGATGCGTTGCCGACCCGGCTTCCTAAATCATCTGCTGCGCTCCTGGATCGTCGAAGATCAGATACAAGGTGTTTCCCCATCTGTCCAGATGCTCGACGAAAATCTAGTAAATCATTAGTCGCCCCAAGAATGGCCTTCCGCATATTCTGGACAGCACCGGAAATAAGATCACGTGCTTCGAACGGGACCGTCACTTTTGTTGTCGCTGCTATGGTTGTTCACCTCCATCCTGCCTATTTCTTGTTAGCCAGGCGTTTGGTTTCTTCTTCGGCCACCATACTGGCCGCAAGACAGAAAAAATACTGCCGCTGTTCATCCACCTCATAAGGTAGGATTTCAGTCGGCAGCCGCTTCTGGTTAATCCAAAAGGATGCTACCCAGCTTGCTTCTCCGTCTTGCTTGATGAGTTTTTTGCTTCTTTCATAAGTTCATCCTTTGTTTCTTGGAAATTACGCACGGCTTTGCTAAGCTCCGAATAATCAGCAGGATTGTCTAGGATACGCGGTGGCAGCTCATACTTACTGATGCAGTTGAAAGCCAGCAGCAAATCTTTGTTGTTCCAATCGAAATCATGCTCAGTTGCTTTAACGATCATGACATCAATCTCGTTATAGGATTCTTTCGGATCTCCGTTGTCTTCATAGGCCAGTTCATAGGCTCGGCGTACCTCAATAGTAGTCAGGCGACGTACAGACCAATTTTCTCCGTCTGCTGGCACAGTAATAGTATCGTCGTTACGACCTGCTTTGCCTTTGGATAGGTATTTTTCTAATTTATTATCCATTAATTTTCCTCCTAAAAAAATTAATACCCGCTCTTTATTAGCGGGTAGGTTATATAAATTTAAATTTCAATGTTTACTTCTGCAAAAACCTTGTCAATTGATCTATAGAAAATGGTTCAATATTTAATCCGGAAAACAAATTCTCCTCCGTTTTCACAAATCCAGCTTCACCAAATAACTTAGGATCTGGGTTTGGAGATTTTGGGATAACATCACAAACAAAAGCAAATAGTTGAATTCCCGTTGATTTAATTCCAGTATTAGTTTCTTCGTAATCTAAAGATGAAGAACTACTCGTATGAGAATAGTTTCCTCTTATACTAAAAGGACCGAAACCAACAGACCCTTTTCCTTTAATTACATCTAGTGCTTTTTTAGTTAGTTCATCCTCTTTGTTAAATGTAACTTCGATGTCCTTAGCAAAAATAATTGAATTGGGGACAATTGGCATGAATACTTCTTCATTAGGAGGTATGCTCCCCGTAGATATTGGAGTAGTAATTTCATCAACCCACTTCCAGCCTCGGCTTTTATAAATATAAGAGCTATACCAAGGTCTAATTATTGGGACTTGCAGAAAGGATGCCTTAATTGAAAAACCTTGTGAGTGTATTTCGCATTGTTCTCTTTGCATATCTCTACTGTAACTCGCTCCTGCAGACCAACTAAACCCAAAAGTGCTAAAACCTCCACCACCTCCATAGCTGGTTGAAGATTGACTATTGTACTCATGTCTTTCTGATTCTTCAAATGAAAATTCAACCCATCGATCACTATATTCACTGCTAAGGATTTTAGGGGGATATATATAGGTGTGATAAAAATCAAGACCCATTCCTGGAGTTTTTTCAAAAGACTCCTGGAACCTACTCTTAAGATTATCATATATCACATTCGGTCCCCTCTCGGTTAGCATACCGATAGTAGCAATTGCTTCTTCATATTTATTTTTTAATCCTTCTGAAACCCATTGCTTAAAAGCAAAATTTTTGTTCAAGATAAGCCGTTCACCCTGAACTTCCCATATTTGAATTGATGCGGGATCTTTTTTTCTTAAAGCGTTAAGTCTTACCATAGTAAATTCTTCTTTAGCCTTTAAATATAAATTTTGATATTTAAGATATTTCTTTGTGTTAGTACTCGTAATGATTTTCTCACATTTCTCAAGAAGCTTTTTTTCATCTGTTGTCAATTGACTACTTGCTAGCTTAATATTAGTGATTGATTTTTGATAAATATCCCATACTTTGATATCTGTAGATTGCCAGAATCCAACAGATTCAGGTATGCTATTTACCATCTGTGAAAAGAGTGCATGTCTATCCTTCGCTTCTAAATCTCCAACGTCACTATAAATGTTAAAATCGACATCTTTCTCGCCAATACCCATTCCCGGGTTAATGAAGCTAATATATGGACTTTGAGAGCTCATCGTCGGATTGTCATCATCTCTGAATGTAAAATATTGATATATTTTTTCTAATAAAGCATCCATAATATCTACATCAGTTAAGGCCAAACGTTCTAAAGAAACACTCATTTTTTATCTCTCCTTAATTTGAATTTACTTATTTTGATAAATATCATTTGTTAAGTTAATTCAATTAATTCAAGTAGTAACATTTTTATTTTAAATTCCTTTCTGTTTTGTGAACATTTAAGCCATATAATCCGGAAACTGTTCAATAAAATCAAAATCATTCGCGGTACCAGACAGTGTGATATCAATGCCATTGTTGTCATCAATCTTGGCAACCAGCAGATCCATTTCATCATGAATATGCACACCGCTGATCATCACCCGTTCGACATTACCTGTCTGCATGTCCTCAAGAGAGCCGGTAATCCGGTCTAGAAACATCGTCTTACCCGCCTTAAAATCAGCTAGGAGCCTGTAACGAAGAGAGGACTCCAGTTTTGACATAACCAACTTTACGGTGATCTCATACCCGACGATCTGTTTCGTCTTAGACATCTTCCGCGCACGGATAATATCCAGTGTCTCCGGCTTCAGAATAACCTCTACTTCTTTAATGGTCTGAATAGAGTCGCCATTGTCATCCTGTACGGATAAATTACGGCCAATAAGTTCGCGTTCCATCGATTACGCCACCTCCCAATCAATATTAAAGATCTCAATCGCGTCCAGCGGTTTTGCAGACAGGGAGAAGTAAGCATAATCCATATCACTTTTCTTCGTTGGATGTTCGGTAAATGTAAACTCTGAGTCAATCGCCTTCTGTCCAGCACGAGTCTTCAGATAACTAACGACTGCTGCGATAAACATCCCCCGACCATCCTTGTCATTGTCCAGCTTAGCCTTGTTTGCTTTGCCAGCAGCGTAGATGTCATTTAAAATTTGGTCTATCGTCATGGAAACTCGAATCTTACCGAAGTCCTCCCGTTCCCCTGCCCCAAGCGTGGTCAATGTGTTCACTGCCGACTCAATAATATAGTCGTAGCCGTCGCGGGTAGCCATCAGTGTGCCTTCGGCCAACCCCTTCAAAACTTCGCTATGACTCCAGTCCACTAGAGCTTCAGTCATTGGTACCTTAACACCCGTAAATGATTTATTCGCCGGTGTTCCAGCGGCAAGTCCAGCCACCCATGCTGCCCAGTGAAGAGAACCATAGGTCTTACCATTGGTGTGTTCACCAGCCAAAGAGCAGTTGATGATAAACCGGGCATTGGCCGCGCGACTGCGCGTATTATGAACTTCAATGTCATCATCAGATCCCGGTGCTCCTGCAATGACCAACTGCGCTAACTTGCGAGCCTTGCTACGCCGATCTAGCAGCCATTGCTTAGCAGCAGCTTGTACCGCTGCTTCCGAGGAAGGTAGATAAACAACATCAAACACTAGACCATCAATGCGATTAAAGATGCCGCTCCAATTGGCTGCCGTGATCGCTGCAGTACCAGTAACTCCGCCAGCCAACTTGGTATAAGCAACATCAGCCAGTGCCGTTGCACCAGTATCCTTGAAGCGCACCATGTTGGACTTCTTCAGCGTTTCCACAGCTTCGGCTTTATCAGACACCAGAAAAGTCTCTGTATCATAGATCTCTTTCGTGTCCCGAATAACGATTTCTTTCTTCGCAGCATCTACCAGGCTTGCCCGAATTAAGTACTCAAAATCATTTCCGCGAGAACCTGGATAACGTGCCTCCATTGTGTAGCTACCGGCCACTGCAACCGAAGCAGCTACCTCATTCCCATTCGTAACCCTATACCCCACTACCGTTGCACCATTCTCTGCAGCCAGTTCCAACTCATCTACAAGTAAACCAGATTCCTTAAAGCGCTCGGACTGATCCGCCATATCCACTGCTTTATTTGGCAATCCCCACTCCGCTTGATACGGTATCAAAACGCGGCCAGATACCGATAGGACACGAGACTTCGCAACCGCCTGCAACTCCACATACGCGCCTGGTCTATTCCGTTGTATCGACATTCACTGTTTCCTCCTTTTTTGTCAGTCCAAAATAGGCCTGCACTTTTTGAATAACTTCCTGCTGAGACAGCAGAGTATCTTCTTCACAATCAAAAAGAGCGCCTGCAATTTCAAAGCGTTCCCGCTTCAAAACCACTGCGCTCTCAATCCATTCCTGCTTACTCCGCTTGTTCAGAGCATCTGAAACAATATTATTAGGCTGGCGAATCTGTTTTTTTAAGTTCATTCTTAAAGTTCTCCTCTCTTTTTCTGACCAAAAGAAAAACCGCCTCTCCCATGGCGGCTAATTCGAAATATGACACTGTTATTAGTTAGAACTTTTCAATTCCCAAGTTATGTTCATATACCAACTTGAGTATAAATTCTCCCCAAGTATACTCCTTCCTTTCTTTCCAATCACAAATAAATCCATCTATTTCAAAAGAACCTTCAAAATTCTCACATAAATCTACTTGGGTAGCAAAACTATCACCATAAAAGCTTATAATACTCCTTAACGATTTTCCGTCTTGAATAATATAAAATTTATGAGAAAGGTCAGGAATAGGAAATGGTAATATAAATTCTTTGCCTATAAGCACCGCAAATTTGTTTTCACCACCATTAACTATCCAGTCCCTTAATGGATCAAAACAACTATTTAATACAAAATCTTGTCCCTTTGAAAAAGCAAGATAATTAAAAATTATCTTTGCACAGACTCTAAAATAAGTATCATCAAACTTGAGTGTTTGCATTACACTCGTTAGGCTTTTACTATATTCAGGTATTTTGTTACTTAAGGGTTTTTGCAGTAATAGTGCTTCAACACAACTATTTAGCTTATTCTCAAATTCTTTATTGCTTAATGCTACGTACCATTTGCCATCTTGATAACCGAGAATAAACTCATTTTCAGAAATCCTTTCGTCTTCGTGTAATATATATTTTCCATTAAACCCCTCTAAACTCTTCATAAAATCAACAAGCAATTTACTGCCATCTCCAAGAGAACTGTCAGCTTTGAAAGTACATGTTCCTAATTTGTTAATTTTTATTTGAGAAATATTAAATGGTTGTCCCAAGCTAATATAGCCTAAACTAATAGAGTTAGGATCATCGACTCTAGCCATTAAACTCACATTGGATTTCGTTGCATTTTTAGGGTTTAAATTCCCTCTTTTACCGGGTCCATGAAATTGACGAGAAATTGCAATTAAAGAATTCCTCATAAATGTAAGTTCCATCGATGAAAAATAGTTATTACAGTCGTGACTTACATAGTTTAAAGGAAGTTTTTGAATACCACCAATTGCTGCAGGGAAAATATGTTCTTCGGATAAAAAAGAAACATCTGGCTCAGTTCGCTTCAAATAAATACAGAATTTCACATTATCACCCCGAAATACTGATAATTATTTACTATAATATATTTTTCATCTTATCACCTTACTCCTTCAATGAACAATTTTAGTTAAGTCGTAAAATGCTATACTACTTTTTTAAAATACTGCATGTTAGTTTAACAACAAAATCAAACATCAATTCGACTAGGTTCAATAAAAAAGTCGTTGATCTTCTGAATCTGCCGCCCGTCATCTTTGATCATAAGTTTCGGAACATGCAGCAGGTACGAATACCGAAACGTAACTTCCATCCGATCATTCTGCGACCGCATGCGTGGAGCCTCAATCACCATCATGATTCCAAAACGCTGCGAAGTCACACAAAACCGAAGCTGGCGAAGGTAAAGGAAGAAAGGAGATAAGTCCAAGAGAATCGGTTCCCCGGCCTCCTCTTCCCCGCTACGATAGATGTCATAATGAAAGACTAGGCCCACATCCTCAATGATGCGGTCTGCCCGCGGCGTGTGTGCTTTATCGGATACCAGATCCGTCTCAATGAACACGCTCGGACGATCAAACTGCCCTGCTAGCCAAAGGGAACGATCTCGAAGAATCGGCAACTCCGGAAATACCCGCTGTACGAGTTCTGCCCAGGCTTTTAATCCTACATCCATCATGACAGCATCCTCCCCAGCTCCTTCTCCAGACGTTTCATTATTAATGCATTCATGCCGCCTTCCAGCTGTTGAACAGCAATATCAAAGTAATGCCTGCCGATGAAAGAACGGGGCTTGGCCATAAATCCGCCCTTCGCCCTGGGATCGTAGACAAATGTTCCATTCGTTGCCCAATAGCCTGGGACAAAGTGAGCCTTGTGGATGGTGTAACCATCATTAAGATGGCGTGCATAAGGAAGATTAGAACCGACTTCGATAGTAATAGAATTGCGGTCAACATCCCATTCCCAAATGTTATTGTCCTCTCCACGAGTAAAGGAGTTCCACATCAATCCAGTGTCAATCAGATCCTGTTTATCAATCTCATCGATGACCAGGTTCAAAAGTGTTTCGCCCACAGCCTCAGCAATGTTCTTAAGGATCTGACTAACCCCTTCGTCGCTCAGCTTCTTGAATTTCTTCGCTAGGCCGTCAAAGTCATGCATGTTCACTGCCCTTCACCTCGCAAGTCACCAATAACTCACGCCAGTAATGGCGTGGGTTAGAGTCAATCACCAGATACCTGCGTCCGATCAGCAATACTTCGTCACTGATTCGAACGTCCGCTGTCTTCGGAACCCCGATTGTTTTTTTGACAATGTATATGACCGGGGTGGAATCTGCCTTGGCATCAGTCTGCGTCTTAACAACGAAACACTTCAAATCAAAAACCTTTCCAGACTTCCGATCGCTAAACAGGTTGTCCGCATCCTGCTGGCGGCCGACCCGGTACACCGCCAGCGGGGTATTCATACGGTGATTCATAGTAAATAGGCCGTAATGTTTCCATCATCCGGCCCGGACTGCTGCTTTTTGACCCACAGGAAGAGAATAGAATCCACATCGGCATTCCCTGTAGTCTTCCCTTCTACTGCCTGCCGGGTATATGTCCAGGCACCGTCACTTTCCGCTGAATAGCCGCGGGCGACTGAAGCTAGGTATTCCTCGCTGTCCTGCAGTGCCAGTGACTCCGCAAGCTTCACCCAGGCCAACATGAGCTGCTTGTCTGCTATTACTGGGAATGAAATAGGCAAATACAGCTCAATACGAGTCTGCGCATCATCAATGTACTGATCAAGTTGCTTGTCAGTCGCTTCCTTCACGGCGCTGACACGGCTACGTTCCTTAAGGAGTGTCGCTGTCAGCATCAGGCACACCGCCGCCTTCCAGCGCCTTCAGGGCAGCGATCAGCTCCGGCTTCTTCAGGTCGGCAAAACCATCAATTCCAGCCTTCTTCGCCTTGTCCTTCAGTTGGGGAACTGTCAGATCTTCCAGCGGAATGACCTTCTCCGCATTCACTTCAAAATCAGGATGCTCATGCAGTTTTTCCAGCACAACTGAATCTTCCACCAGTACCGGCTTAGCCGGCTCAAAACGAATACTATACAGCCGAAGCGAGGCGTTCTTGCCTCTGTAGGTCACGTATGGCATTAGAATTCCACCCCTTCCACGTAGGCCAGAGCTTGTGGCTCTTCAAAAATAGAATCATAGTCAGAATGAATTGCGTAAAAGCGCTTATCAGTCCAGATTGCCTCCTTGCCCTCAGTCGTCTTACGAATTTGCATGTCATAAGTATGGACCATCGCAAAGTTCGGCTGATATGTGAAGAGAATCGCTCCTTCTGGCATACTCCAGACCTCTTCAACATCATAAGCGTTGACTTTCTTCGTGCCCCCCAAGATCTGCAATTGAATAGATGCGCTGGTGTCCTTCTCAGCCAGCATTTGTAGTCGCTCACTGAAGGTATTTGGATGCATGAAGTATTTAAATACCCCACCAGCACGATAACGGGTTGGTATCGCACGCTCAACCTCAAACAAAATTCCTGTTTTCTCTTTAGCCGAAAGTGTCTTCCAATCTAAATAATGACCGGTGGTACGCGCCTTCTTCAACCAACCATCATTTATGCTCAGAAACTCATAATCCGGATCAGTGTTCAGAGTTGCCGTATCGCCATTAAAGGCAATGTCTTGCATATTCTCCCCGTAGTTGTTGGCCATGTTCCGCATGATAATTTCTTCAGCGTTTTGACCACGAACCCGTTGCGTCTGACGGATAAACTCTTCAGTGATATCAAAAGGAAGAACCACAGGTTCTACCGAATACGGAATTTGTGGAAAGGTCAGCCCTGGTGTATTAGTCGCCATGATGTTCTCTTTTTTACCGCGCATGTTCCGGCCACGCACACCAATTTTATCGATAGTTCCTTTGGAGCTCTTCCGATTCTCATGACGGATACCTTTTAGGAAGCCATTAGCTTCGTACGCCATATCCGTGAAGGCTTCGACTTCCTCATAATTCAGAGCGTTTTGATCCATCGATGTGATGATGGTTGATTTCTGGATGCTGGTTCGAGCAATATTTCCGTTTGTTCTCATGATTTGCATTCCTCCTTCAATTTACAGAAAGCGTCCGAAACTTACGGCGCCGCCTGACTTTTGGATTTCTTCTTCTTCACTTTGCGCGGAAGCACCACGGCTGTTCTTTACCAGTTGCACATCTGCTGCCAGTGTCTGCATCTGCTGACTCAGCGGCGCCAGGGCCTTGGCAATGGCATCAGTAATTACAGTTTCTTCTGCGGTAGCAGCTGGAGCAGCATCACCTGCAGGCTTTTCACCTTCGAAACCTTCCTCTTTCTTCAGCTCCGCAATCTCTGCCGTCAGGCCTTCTACCTGCTTAGCAATTGGAGCCAGTGCGGCTGTTACAGCTTTTGCGATATCTGTAGCCTTCAAATCAACATCCTCCTCGGACTCCTCTTCTACGGGAGTCGTTATATTTTTAAGTTCGGTCAATGCGGCGATCGCATCGTCCACGTGTTTCAAGTTGCCTGCGGAAATCTTTTTGCCGGCCTTGGCAATCTGATCAGGAGGTGTGCCAATGGCTTTCACGATGTCCTCCTTGGTCAACACGTCCTCAGCAATGTCCACAAAATCCTGCAGCGCCTCCCGAATGGTCTCCGCATCGGTTTCCATCCCGCTGTTATAACTGTCCCAATTAAAAAGAACCGAGTTGAGGGCATCCTGCGCCGCCCAAAATTCTCGGTTCTTCCGGTTCTTATGGTATTTGTCAGCAACAGCACCTTTTTCAATCAAGCCCAGCGCTTTAGCGATTCTACTCAAGAGTCCTTTGGATACCTCCTCTTCCTCTTCGATCTCTTCCCGCTTGCCAACGCCCCACATTGAAAATCCAGTTATCTCGCCTTTCTTGATTGCCTCCCAAGTATCATTTTCAGTCACTTTCACAGCTGCCACCCAGGAGCCCTTCACGATCTGCTGCTCCCCGAGTGTCATGTCGCAAGGAGAGATGTAAGACTCAATTACAAATCCCTTGTCAGCTTCGAGATCGTGCTGCTTATCGATGTTATAGGTGTGCTGCTTCTCCATGAAGAGATGAGCTGCCTTCTCGATCTCGACTTCATCCATTTGATCGTCATGTGCGTCTGCCACATCTGGCTGATATACCACACCTTTGACAATCCGCTTATCATCATCAATCTTAGCGATTTGAACCTGTTTCTGGATGGCATTCTTCCCGGCATCCTTGATGATTGCAAACGGCACTCCGTTAGCTCCCTTGTCTACTAGAGAGATATGAGTGATTTTAGCATCTTTCAGTTTATAGCTCATATTCAGTTCTCACCCCCTTTCAATAAAAAAAGCTATATTAGATAACTCCTTGCAGATTCTGAATTGTAATGGAGTCAAAATTCGTGAAATAAATTATAGACTTATCTAATAATAGAAACGGCGGCAATCATGGACAAAAATGCCCTAGACTACCGCCAGTTAACTTGTTAGTTCAATAAAGGAATCCAGATCTGTATCTGAGACTGTACAGTATTTTACACAATCTTTGCTACAATCTTCCCAGTGACTTTTCCTTCTTTTAATTTCACTAAATATTCTGGTATGTCTTCCATTGAGATTACTGTTATTGCTGGAGGCAAAATATTTTTGTCTGCTAGTAGTTTCGCAAATTCATTACCGATAACAGCCAAGTTAGATTGAGCAGAATAATCTCCTTCAGTGTGAGCCGCTCCAAGAGCAATCTCATGTAGAGACATACCTTTATCATAGAATCGAAATCGATCAAAGTTAGGGAACCCTGCTGTTACTGCTAGTTCACCACCAAAAGCAAGGATATCTAGATCTTCAGTAGCCCTGTTTGAATTAATTGTACTTAATATATAATCGGCACCTTTATTGTTTGTTAATTCTAAAACAACTTGATTTACATCTTCTTTAATATAATCAATAGCTTTATCTGCACCGAGAGTTTTTACATATTCCAAGTCTCTACCAAGACAAGTCGTATATACTGTAAGCCCGCATTGTTTTGCTAACTGAATCGCGTATCCTCCTACTCCACCGGCACCTCCATGAATCAAAATTGTCTTTCCTCTTTGAGGCCTAAATTTCTGCACTATAGTTTGGTAAGCTGTAAAACCTGCCCCGGGAACTGATGCAGCAATTTCAAAGCTGATAGAATCAGGCAATTTACTTGCAGTGTGAGCTGTTGTGACAGCGTATTCTGCAAAACCACCATCTAGATTCGTTATACTTCGAAGATAGTATACACGATCACCAACTTTAAAATCTGTCACTTCGCTACCTACTGCGTCTACAATACCAGCAACGTCTAATCCGAGAACCCGTTTTTTTTCACTTGTGGGTTGTTCTGCATAAGATGCAACTTGGTAATCCGAAGGATTTAGGCCTGCTGTGATAACTTTTACTCGAATTTCATTTCCCTTAGGTACAGGTATTTCTCGATTGTGAACAACTGTAAGACTTTCTATTTTCCCTGGTTCCTCTAGAACTAATGCTTTCATAATCTACCCCCTATTTATCAAGCGCTGTTGATATTAACTTCGTTTGAAATACAAATGTATTTGCGTTACAATCGTAACATCGAATTATTTGAGTAGTCAATTAAATCAGATACGGACTGAACAACAAAGGAGTTATTGTAATGTCAGATAATATAAGCGAATTACAGCGTCTAGAGGTTCTACGTCTTTCCAATATTGAGTCTAATCGGATCACTCGAAACTGCATTGAGACAGCTTTAATATTATTAATGAAAGATAAGTGTTTTAAGGATATTTCCATTACTGAAATCGTAAAGCGCGCTGGTGTATCGCGGACAGCTTACTATCGTAACTATAATTCCAAAGAGGATATACTTAGAAGCTTAATGGAAGATATTATGGATAAGGTTATGGACTCAATGGAGTTGCAATTCCCTATTAAAAACACATTTAAATATTGGAATTCGCTATTTCAAACTTTAGAAAAACATTATGAAAGCATAAGTATTCTCATACGAGCCAACTTTGATGATTTGATATTAAAAGAAATAAATTCAAAAGCAAGAGAATCTCTCACAAACAACGCCGTAGAAACATACAAATCCTATTTTTGGATAGGTGCAATTTATAATGTTGCGTTAGCTTGGGTACAGGATGGCATGAAACAGACAGTAGAAGAAATGGCGACCATTTGTCTGAACATTGTAGACAGACTCAATAAGGAGACCTGTAGAACTAACATTTGATATAACTTACAAATGTTTAAATTAACCTGACCGTAAATTCATTTATTCCTCATTCAAAATAATCTCCTCCTCTTTTTTGTAATCATATTAACTAAAAGAAGAAGATTAGTTGGGAAATTTTCTTTTTTCATTCCATTACAGATTGCATCGTACATCGGCAGCGGATAATCTCCTCGGCACGTCCAGATGGATCTCCGGGGAACATCAGCTTGCTTTTACCGACATCAAAAGGCTTATCTAACGGTTGCACCTGGCCGTTAGCTTTACGATGTGTCTTACGGGTCCTATCGCCCTTGGATGACCTCCACTTCTTACCAGTGACCACCTCAGATTGCTTCCAACCCTCCATCTTACCGCCGTTAGCCGCTGCCGTGCTCATAGTGCGAGAAACGGTAATGGCCCGCTCCATGTTGAATGGACCAGCATCACCTTTGGCGGCCGCAGCACTGATCTCACGTACCAGCAGCGCCCGCTCGGAAGGGGTCTTTCCCTCCTTAATAGCTTTCTGAAAAGCCCTGGTCATGATATCCTTGCTGGTCCCATTCATATCCGGTACAAGCTTCTTGAGGTTCTTCGCAAATCGGGATGCCGCCTTGTTTTTTATGGACCAGGTCTTGTTAGTGTTCAGCACCGTCAGCTCCGATTCTCCAGCCAAGTGATACAGCGGCGTGAAGGAATCATATACCGCCTGTTCAAACTGGACAGTAAACAAATCGCTGGACTGCACGGACTGTATAGCTTTTCCCAGCTCCCCGATATCAATCAGCAACTCCTCGCTGAGGTCCAGAATCGCGTCATGCAATGCCTTCCCTTGTAGCTCAAGGATTTCAACTATTCGGTTTTCTCCCTGCTTGTACAACTCTTCCAGCACTGTCCGCTCCGCATGGGGCAGCTCCAAACTATCCAAAAACTCAGCATCATCCGCTTTAGCGATGAGCTCCCAGCAGTCCTTACACATGGCCGACTACCTCATCATGACTCTGACGCAGCAGGCGCTTGGCAATTGTGGATACCTGCTCCTGTAGATCGTTCACATCGGAGTCAGGTTCTGGCACAGTTAATGCAGGCTGACTATTAATCAGTTGAGCAATCGGTGTATTCAAATATTCATCTGTGTATTTTGACTCATCGACCGTGGTATCAAGCACCTCTTCAGCGATCGGGATTAAATCCCGGACCAGCATAATACCTTTATCTGCGATAAAGTCCAGCAACGCCTTACGGTCTTCGGGGTCAATGATGCGTGGCCCACGCAGGGTCGCCCGCACGCGGAAGATGCCCATGGCCGGGAATAAGCGTTTATTAAAGATCTCATCCATGATCCACTTGCGGTATGGTTCAAAGACCTGCTCCTCTGCAAACCGCAGTGCGGCCTGCGCCGTAGCACGGTTGTAATCAGAACTCTGGCCTACCAAGATCGGCGGCAACCGGAACGCGGAGAGGATATCAGCTTTCTTGTCCTTCCCGTATTCCAGGAACAAGGCATCTTGCTGGAGCAAATCATTTAGCTTGTCCAGCTTAATAGCCACTTTTTCAACCTTTTCATCCAACGGTCCGCCAGTCTCCTCCCCGATTGCTTCCAAGTAGAGTATGCCGCCCTGGGATTGCGAACCCTTTACATTTCGCAACAATTCCATCGATTGCTTAGTCAGCCGACCATTAGTCACCGTCAGCAGCATGGAAAGCATTCGTCCATTAGAGAAATATGAAACGTTGAGTTCCTCTGCTTCACGACTACCAACCACTCCAGGTGCATTCCCAAACCAGCGCGGCTCACCATAAGGACCATCATTACCAAGTTTTAAGGGAATGATTTGATTGCCTTGACCCTCGGTTCCAAATGGACGGAACCACACCACGGACTGCCCTCTCTTCATGGCATACTTCCGGGCATAGATATCTTGGGAGAATTCCTCTACCTTCTTCGATGACCGGATCAGCCGCTTACGCTTGATCGTCACCTTATCCGTCTCCCGGGTACAACGAACGAATTTCGGATTGATTCGGTAGAGTGTCGGAAACTCACTACCGGCAGGCCAGGCGACCTCCACATTTGCATTCCCGCTGCTCTCGATGTCCTCAATCAAGGAGCCGATAATCTCATCCGGTGTATCCTCCAGGTTACAGGTCTCCAAGAACTTATCAGCCTTGTTCCACTCCTCCTGCGCGGTCTGATCACTCTCACCAGGAAGGTACTCCAAAGTAATACCATATCCAGCAATGTTTCGCTTGTATGCCTCGATGCACTGCGGAATGATGTTGCTGTTTTTCACCAGTAGTTTGCAGGAAGCAGGATCATTGCCTGGTGGAAACGGAAGCAACCCATGCTGATCGTATAGGTTTTCAAAGCTATCCGGTAGCTGAGCGCTCGATGGAATATGCCTTTCCTCTGCTTTTGATATTTGGAACCACTGTGCCTCGCCACTCATGCCTTACACCCACCCCACATCATGATCAGATCGCTCCTCTCTCTCTTTTTTACGCTGCTTCACACGCTGCAACAGATAATCCGTATGGATACCGTATCGGCGTGCATCACAGGTATGGTCGTTTTGCTTAATGGGCTTGTCCTCGCCGCGCTCGGCGGCTTTTTCATCCCATACGTAAGACACCAACTCCTGAAGCGAATTGGTGTTATCGGCACAGATATAAAGTTCATTATTCTGAAATCGGTTAGACACCGTCTGAATTCCATCCAGTACGGTATTCACCGCAGCTCGGATATTGTTGATCCCCCGCTTCTTCAGTTCAATAATAAAAGCCTTTGCTGACGGGTCGATGAAGATCGAATATTCATCTCCGTCAATAAAGGCTTCCAGGTCATCAGCATATTCGCCATTCGTTTTCTCTCCCTTATGGCGGATATTGTGATAATACTCATCCAGCTCATAATAGACGTTCCCGCGGACTCCATACTTTAGAAATGCCGTCGGGTTATTAGCCCCGTAGTCAATACAAATGAACTTGCGATCAAACTTGGCTGGGAACCAGTTCCGCGATTTTTTGTGAATCGCATCATTGAACTTGGAAAAGATAACGCCTTCGGCCATGACCCAAAGCCCTAAGATGTACCGCTGATAGAAGATCCCGCTGTACATGCGCCGGTACCGCTCACGCACCCGTTCAGAAAGAGAGAGATTATCCTCCATTGTGAAGTGTAGGTGCAGCGCGTGCTTCTTCTGCAGTTGATCCAGCCATTCCTTTTTGAACCAATGATAAGGTCCTGCAGGGTTACAGTTGAACCAGAGCTTGGCACCATCTACGGAACAACGAGCAGTCGCTTGGTCAACGAAAGACTTCGGCATGAGCGCCACTTCATCGAAGAACATCCCGGCCAGCGTGATCCCGGCAATTAAATCCTGTGAGCTTTCATCTCGTCCACCAAATAAAAAGAACCGATTGCTTATTAAGCCCCGGGTCACAGTCAAAACATTTTCAGATCGATTATCATGAACATGATATCCGCGGCTGGCCAGCATGCGTTTCAGCGGCCCGACCACATTACGTCGTAGCGCACCAATGGTCTTCCCTGACATGCCGAACTGTTCTCCTCGGAAGGTGTCCATTGCCCAGGCTATATAGGAGAATGACATGCAGACCGTCTTGCCGGCCCGGACGGAACCATCACAGATGATTGCATCTTTATCGTGGTGCGGGCTCTCTGGCATCCACCAAGTAAGAACTTTAAGCTGCTTGTTGGAGAATGGAGCCCATTTGAATGCCGGCGGCTTGAGTTTAAGCTTCGCCATCGTTCCACACCTCCGCCGCCCTACCCTTCAGCGCATCCATAAAGCCGTCGTCTTCAAAATCATCTTTGCCACCACCACGAAGCATATGCAACTCATACTCCATGGTCTCGATACGAATACGCTTTTCATCGTCAGTTAATCGATTTTTCAGCTCAATGGCCCTAATCTTCTTATCTTGGATGCGAGTCAGAGCTTCTTCCAACTTCACGATATCATCCAGCTTTCGAAAGCCTTTCTCTTCGATCTTCGATTCTATCATTTCATTGCGGCTATGTGGAATCTTCTTCGTGATGCCGGTCTTCTCATCGTGAATCTCAGAGACTTCTTTGATGGCCTTCATCTCGTACCACACGTTGCGCTCTGTTTCCGATAACCCCTCCATCAGGGATTTGATCCGGTGCATCATGCGGCGCTCACGGATCGTTAGAAGATAAAGGGATTCATTCGCCTGGATGATCGGGTCAGTGTCCACCTGATCGATGAGCTGCTGCTCGGTTTCGGTTAACGCATCCAACCAAATGGTTTCATGCTCGCCTGTGGTGACTGCCTTCTTGTTGCCAGGCGGCCCACCGGCACCACCGCTGTTTCCCTTGGCATTCTGATTGCCTGGGGGAGCTCCGCCGCGATTAGCAACTGCGTTTCTGTTCCCTTTGGGAGCGCCGCGAAGTGGAGCGCTCCCTTTGGATTCGGGTGAAACGCTCCCTTTCAGCTCTTCTTCCCAACCGTCCATCGTCTTCCACTTTCGGACTTTGCTGTCTGGAATAGAAAGAGCAGCGGCGATGTCCTTTAGCTTCATCTTTCCGCTGCCCTCTAGCCACATCTGCATTGCCCTGTCCCGCTCGGGACTTCGCTCTCTGGCCATGCTACATTTCACCACCTCCCCAACAAAAAAAGGATGAACAAATTTCGGTTCATCCAAATATAAAATAGATAGTTTAGAAGAGAATATTCACTTTAAATACTCAGCGTATGCTTCAGCATGCTTCTCATCCCATAAATCACGCTCTTTAATTAGCAATGTTAGAAGGTCATTTAACAAGTTTAATTGCCTTGCACTGATGGAGAACCTCCTTGTAATTCTTAACATACCTATCAAAAGAACACCTATATAAATAATTAATAAAGGCAAAGTAAAATAAGGATCACCTTTAACAGCAGTTTCTTTCATAAGATTGGTGATAATTGTGAATACTGCTATGGTTATTGTCATTGTACTTGTAAGTAACGCAACTTGTTTATTATCCTCTACTAGTGAACTAAGCTCGATCTGAATTAATTTCAAGTCCGATGTACTTTTTAAAAACAACTTATTTTTCCCTTCTTTTAATTTCACAACAGCAGTCTTTATATCGGTGGCCTTATCTAACTGCAATTGTTTAACGATATCAGTGTATTTGGTAAAAGCATATCTCTTGCGAAACATTATTATCATTCCTCCCTCATTAAACACCTCTCTTTAAATATCGTAATTTCCCAATATATTCTAAAGACTATAACTCGTCCTTCTGCAGCTCAATATCTATTTCAATCAGCTTCTTCAGATCGTCCACCGTCTTAATTTCAATCTGGCCGTCCTGGAAGTCCTTGACCCACTTGGCTATGCCGGCCTTAACAATTTTTCGGTACTGCGCCTTGCTTTCCAGGATACCAGCCATAACTTCAAGTTCGTGCTGCAATAAAATTTCATCTTGTGTTCCCATTTACGTACCCCTCGACTTTCCGTTATGATGGAATGCGAGACAGCGGATGTCCGAAAATGCCACGCGTGGCGCGCCGTTGTCTCAGCCGGGGGATACCCTGGGTGATTGGGAGGACGTTAGTGCGTCCTCCTTTTAATTTGTCTTAAACCACTGTAAGTGAAGTTGTTCAGCGATCCTCTTCATCATCAATGGTGGGACGCTCATACCGCATACATATTGCACATTAGCATCCATAAAATCATAGTCTGCTGGAAAAGTCTGCATACGAATAGCATCCATATCGCTGATGTGTCGCGGCTTATCCGTCCGGAGAAACACAGATGAACTGGCTAGAGTGTTCGCTACCTTCTGATCTTTAAGCAGGATCGTGTTGAAGTTGCTCATTTTCCCTTCTTCTCGTTCAGTCACATCGCCCATATTCAAATCTGGTGGACGTCGTTTGTGCCAGCGGGTATATGTCTTGCTGTCTGGATTTATCAGAGATCCATCTCCACTACGAATATCTCCATATAGTATAGGCGGCTCGTTGAAATTCAATTGGAGCAATGGAAATTCTTGATCCTCCCGAGAAGCGATAAAGAAAAGGCGTTCCCGTTTTTGAGGAACGCCCATAGTAGCAGAATTTAAAAGAAAGAGTTGTGGTCTATATCCAAGCTCTCGAAAGCGAGACAAGACCAGGCTAACGAACCCACGAGCCTTACCAACCATCATTCCCCGAACGTTCTCGGCGACAATTACTCGAGGTAGAAGTTTCTCTGCAACGTCCAAAAAATCGAAGAAAAGATCATCCAGTCGCTGCACTGCCTGTCCCTCGCGGAATGCATGCTCCCCACCCCACTTGTCCTCTCGATCTCCTGACATGGAAAATACGCTACAAGGCGGCGAACCATCCAAGATATCTAGGTCAAACAACTCAGGTGGAAGCTCTGAATTAGATACCGCCTTGAATTCCTGAATAGGCATGAGAAAGGGATACTTCGGCTTATGATTCTGCCGATAGATCCGCATCATCTGTGGGTCAATTTCTACATTACCCAGCACCGTGTATCCTGCCATCTTATATCCCATCGTGGAGCCGCCACCACAGGAGAAGCAAGAAAATACCGTTCTCCCATTCTTCGGGACGTTGGAAAGATCTGATAGCCGCCAATCCCATGTTGGACGACTCATGATATATCCTCTTTATCAAAGACGAATCCGCAACGAGGACATTTGCAGTCAAAGTGTGACTCATCGAATTCACTCACATCTAATTCACGGTTCTGAAAGTCTCCAAGTTGATCGGCAGCCGGTTCAGTGAAATCAGCAATTAACCTCTCGGCTTCTCCTGCATCAAAACCGGACAGCGCCAGATCGGCCCCACCCTCTTGCAGCTCACCTAGTAATTGCGCCAGCGCCTCGTCATCCCAGCGACCAGACACTTTATTCAGTGCCAGATTCAGCAGTCGCTCCCGCTCTGGGTCCAGATTGACCACCGATACGGCCAGCTCTGTGAGACCCTGTTCGCTGACCAGTATCTTATACCGCTGATGACCGCCGACCATGTTTCCGGTCTGTTCATTCCACACAATCGGGTCAATGTAGCCGAATTCATCCAGGCTGCGGCGAAGCTTCTCATACTCCGGATCGCCTGGCTGAAGCTCGACTCTCGGATTATAGGCAGCTGGATTGAGCTGCTCGATCGGTATGATTCTGATGTCCATATGAAAACTCCTCTCCAAAAGAAAAAGCGCCTAATACGGCGCATTCCTTTATAACTTATTATAAAATTCGTTTATAATTTCATAACACTTCTTCGATTTCTCATTAATATTTTCAATGTCTCTTACAGAAGTAGGTGTTAACCATTTAGATGTATCTTCGCGATTTAACCAACATTCATGCAAATAGTTGTTATAAACGTCTGTTATTTTTTCAATGATTCTTTCTTCATTAACTCCAATTGAGTTCTCAATCCCATCACGACCTATGTTATTGAAGTCTCGTGGAGTACTATGGACAATAATATTTATTTCACCAATATTACTGAAATTCTTTTCTAGCGCACTCATTATTCTTTCGATTCTTATTTTCACCTTTTCTATGTAAAACTTAGCCATTGTCTCCTTCAAAGTTTTTTGCTCCTTGCGAACTTCCAATGTAAACCAAACTCCAGCTACACCTGCAATACCAGAAAGAATTGAACCAATTGCTGATAGTGCCTCTCCAAGTGCCAATATTAAACCTCCTATTTCCTCGCCTTATCTTCCAGTATCAGACAATATATGACCATGGTCAAGAAGAAAAGTGAAGAAAAACTGCCCTAGCTTTAAGTTGAGTTGGTTTTAAATCTTTGAGAAGGCCGGAACTCAGCGAGAGACAAAGAGAAGTAGCTTGTCCTGCTCTTTTCCACACGTCACCACACAAATGCACGTTCCTACTTTCAGAGCCTGAGAACGGCTCATAGAAGGCTATTTATCGCCCTTTTCAAAAGATGTTGTCATACTTCAATCTGTACTCTGCAAAAGTTTAGCCACGCCAGCTAACGAGGTCATTATAAGTATAATCCCCGAAATATAAATAGGAGCTTGGTAAGCAAGAGTTTCTATTTCTAAGATGTTGAAATATCCGATTAAATTTATATACAACAAGGCTGTTAAAAGGAGATATGAAGGAAATTTAATTGAGATCCAAACAGTTCTTTCTCCGTTTAGATACGGAGCATTTCTTTGTTTCTTCCAGTAAAATTCATACAAGAACAACGCAATAATAAACGCAACAGTAAACATTACAACGAGTGCACCAAACAAAATTTGAATTAATGGTAGAACAGACTTCCATTTCTCATAGTTTAATTTTTTTGAGAAATAGGATACAGTTTCTAAAAAATCGATAAACAAAGTCGGCATGAATTCTCTAACAAAGACAAGCAATAGTAAAACAAACGTGGAAAAGATCAATAATTTTAGCAGAGTCAAATTTTTAAATTCTCTTAAATTCCCAATCAAGTCAAACATTTTATCCCTCCTGGCATCATTTTTCGACATTCAGGTAGATTTTTCCTTCTGACATTTCACTCTGGCACAATACTGTGCGATTTCTTCCCAGCGCCCCCATATGCAGCCCTTACACTTAGTCGGCTGCCGGGGCGGATCTTTTAACCGCCGCTGCTGTTGCTTCTTCTTCTTCAAATTAATTCCCCCAATAAAAAAAGCCGCCCATTAATGAGCGACTTCAGCTTTGATATGTACGCTTTTCAGCGATAAAATTACGCTTTGAGCAAAATTCACACTTTTTATAAGAACGGCGTCCGCTCCGCATCCGCAGCAAATGAGCTGCACTCTTTGCTTAAAATCTTTACGAGCTTAGTTACTGAGGAGGACAAGACCATTTTACAGAGCCATTGAAGTGAGAGTCAAAACCACCGACGGTGAATATAAGGCTTGAGCACATCTGTTCACATATCATGCTTTTTATTGCTCACTATTTCGCTTAAGCGCTCGTCTTAGCATTATTGGCTTTTTTAGCAGCTGTCATCTTCTCCTTCATTTGGAGCAACATTTCGATAAGTTCTTCACGGCTGATAAGACGTACATGATTTGACTTTGCTAACTTGTAAGCCTGCTCAGTGTAATCTCTGTTCGTTACAACCCAAGCAGCTGAAGCGCCGTAATGTGAAACTGCCCCACGAACCTCTTGCACTGCCTTCAGTCCAACATTCTTGCTGTACCGCTTAGCCTGGACAACAATTCTCTTACCGTCTTTTGATAGGACCAGATCAGCCCCGTAATCGCCTGCTGCTTGTGTAACTTCAGCTTTGTACCCCTGAGATCGGAATAAGTGACCCAGATATTGTTCAAACTGAACACCATCCATTTTATCGATCTCAACAATTCCTGACCTCTTCAATCTTTCTTCATGCTTCATTTTCCGCGAAATCAGTGCTGCAATAACTACTGCAATGACTAGGATACATACAATAATTGAGATCTGCATTGATTTGGTCAAAGTATATGTTCCGGCAAGTGATCCGAATAACGAAAGTACCAATACCCCGTTTATAAATTCCTCTTCCTGCTTCACCTTACTTTTTCTCCTTGCCATTTGAAACCCCTCCGCAAAATGATCGTATAGGTCTGTATTCGCCATAAAGGAAATAATTTCCTCTTATTGATGTCGAATTTTAGACTCATGAAAGGAACATGCATCATGAAAAATAAAAAATTGAATATGAAGGGTTAATGATATGGAATCAAAAATATTAAATAAAGCTTTAAGTCTCATTACCTGGTTAGTTTATGCAACACTATTTGTATTTGTATTACTATTCATTTTCCAAGGTACTGATAATGCCAGTGAAATAAGCTCTATTTTTGAGAAGGTAGCAACAATAAATTTCACTGTTGCTATTGGCTATGTAGCCCTAATAGCATCCATTGCTGCGATAGCATCACATAATAACTCGCAAGATACTAAAAATAAGAGAGGAATATACACATTTATACAGCTTGATGTACTTTACATCTTGTTAAACATGATGTTACTTGTTATGTCTTTTCTTCTAACTCCTGATAGCCCTGCTTTTTTTGCTCGTTTGTTAATCGCCCTAATGATAGCAATACTTATAGTTATTTCACATCTACTAGTAAGACAGGCCGTCAAATTAATTTTTTAAACAAAAAATCCGGTGTGAGTAATACTTATCACACCGGATTGAATACTATACAAGAACTTTAAAAATAAAGAAGTGATTTAGAAAAATACTCATTGTTACCGCGTCACTATCGCCTGATTTCAACAGTACAAATATATCATGATTAAAGCCTAATGAACGGTCATTGTGCGGTCAGATATCGGTCAAAAAGCGGTCAAAACAAAGTCAACTCATCTAAAGTCTCGCTCTTTTGGGAAAGTGGCCGATATTCATCATCAACATATAAAAAAGATTGGGGTGCAGTAAAGGGAAAGTCAAAACTTTTTGGATCAATTGGTACTATATATTTTTTGACTTCACCAATTTTAATTGCAAAAGCCTCGTTCCGATGATCAAAATACTCCCTAAAGAAACTATGTGTAATACCAGAATAATTATTGGTGAGATTCCAAATACTATCCGGATCATCATGGAGGATACTATCAATACTGAACTCCCCGACAATCTTCCCTTCTGGTCTTGTTGCATAGATAATTACCTTATTGACTTTTTGTTTGAATATTGACTTTCTATATTCATACTTTTTTTCATTACTGAATATTTTTTCAACAAACTCTGGTTTAATCGATAATAAAACGTTCATTGGCACCACCAAATTCAAGTATTTTTTCAAACCATTCATTTCTAACATTAAAGAAACCCCAATAGCCTCCATCTACACCTAAATCAATCAAATTTCCCCTCGTCAATCTTTTCGTCAATGCAAGATTATAAGTCATTCTAATTACATATTTTTTTTTAGAATACTCTCTGATTAACTCTTCATCAGAATATACACTGTAAAGCTTACAGTAAGACAGATAATCTTCTATACTCGTGAAACTATTAATATTTCTTACTTCTTCAACAACGCAAATAGAAGTTGCAACTGATCTAAAACGCGCTGGACCTTTCTTATCTGAAGTTCGATAAATAACTATTATATCACCTTGACTAACGTTAACAACTGCGGGGATTCCCGATAGATATACTTTATGTATACTATTGGTATAAGAAACATCTTCAATTACGTCAAAACTCTCCGTATTTAGGATAGAATCAGGAAATAATCTGGTGTGATATTTTGGATAGATACCCAGCAAGAACTTTCTTCGATTTTTATTTATCCGAGGATAATCCAATAATGTATCACCAGTAACTTCATTGAAAATCTTCCTAAAAACCCTCTCTTCACTGTTGATTTTATTCCCATGGAGATAGAATCCATACTTTTCAAAATGTTTTATCAAACCTCTATGTTTATCAAAAATTGTAACATACAATTCGTTACAATCGTACTTCATTGCATAATCAAGTGCTTTTTTAATAAAACGCTCACCCATTCTTGTCCCATGAGCATCAATTTTCATAGTACCAATCTTTAATCTTTTATCCTTCGCCAGATTTGGTTGAACATCATTTACTTCTTCGTCCTCTATCTTTAAGTACATAAAGGCTACAATTGTATTATCGTCATTCTCAAAAACAAAGGCATTTTCCTCATGCTTTCGATGAAACCAGTCCTCAAAGCCAGGGTAATCTGATTTTAGGGTATCAAAAAAAACATCATCTAGATTAATATCTTTGAATTTTTTCACTTTAATAAGATCATACTCTCTGTCACGACTCATACTTTCCCATCCTTTTTTTGTGGAATAAATTACAAGTTATTTTACAATGGATTAAAAATGTTTCTTGTAAAATGACTCAGATTTGTTAAGTCACCATTCGTAACGTCGAATAATAGGATGGGGACATCTAATAATTCAGAGATTTCCTTAGCATACTCTAATTCTGAATCTTGAAATCTTTCAAGAAAGTCAGTCTCATATATAATAGAGTCTCTTGCATCTAATCTTTTTTTGATACTGACAATTGAATCAAACAAGACGACTATTGCCCTCGGAGACATAGCGAGAAAAGTCGTCTTTGGAACTTTTTCAACTTCTCTATTTATGTTCAGCAAGCAAAAGTGGCCATCTAGTAGAAATGATTCAGTGTCATTGGTATTTAGTTCTATTGAATGTATAAGTTGATCCTGGTTAGTATCTATTGAATCGATATATTTATTTGTGGAGAACTCTTTTTCTTTTAACATTGATATTAACTTGCTAGCAGAGTAGCTCCTGATACCCAACTGAGAAGAAATTTTCTCAGTCAAATAGCTCTTCCCAACTCCGTGAATACCCCCTATAAATACAATATTCTTCACGATTCCCTTCCTTTCTCAAGATCAAGAATTGGTTTATAGGAATATTTTACTATTGGGATTTATATTCCACAAGAACAAAAAAACACCAGTTTTTAATCTGGTGTTTTTTTATAAATAAGTACTTCAATCCCCAATGCACACGCCAACATGTATATAGCCCTCGACTTGACCCTGCGGTATTTTCTCTCGCTCATTCCCAGTTCTCCACACAAGATAGAATCATACTCATCTTCATGCTCCAAGTAACGCAGCTGTATGATTTCTCGCTCAGCCTTTTTGAGCCTTCCCATTGCCAGTTCAAGCAGCTTCGATTGCCGTTCTAGCTCACTTTCCCTATCTGTATTCCATATTGCTATATTCTCCGTCGTCCGGCTAATCGCATTGGTAGATCCATGATATCGCGGCTCCGGGCTAGCCGTAAGTGCTGCCTGACGTCGCACGAAGCCGATCTGCCGATACACACGAACTGTCTCCAAATATTCTTCGACCCGACGGCGGGTTTCCTTTTCGTCGATCGGGAGGATGTCAAAAGCCAGTTGGATTGCTAATTTGTCGCTTTTCCCCAAGATAATCCCCTCACTCGTGGTATAATTCGAATGAAGGTATTAGATTGAACCCCCGCCCCGACCAAGGACATGGGGGTCTTTGTATGTCTCAGTATTTTTCAAGTTGCTTAAGCTTCTTCCGCAACTCCACATTCTCCAGCAGCAACCTCCAATTCTGCTCCCTTAAGTCTTTCTGTGACTGTAGCGAATCGCTAGTTTTCTGCCCAACCACTCGTAACGTCCGGACTTCATAGTCCGTCTTCTCCAGGTAACCTTTGTCCACTAACTGCTTAACCAGTGAATGCGCTGTGGAACGAGACTTCAGCTTCAGGAGATCCGAAACCTCGGTAACCGATGGAGCATAGCCTTTTTGATTGATGAAACCTTTTATAAGCTCCAATGTTTCTGCCTGGCGATTCGTTAATGGTCTACTTGTCATAGCTGCCTCTTTCCTTATAATTGCATTTGATGCATTTAAAGATATACTGTGATAGGACTTCTTCAGACCAATGCACTGCCGGTTGACCACACGCGCACCAAAACCGGGTTAAATCGTCACTCAGTTGCACATATTCACCCACGCATTACATTAACACCACTTTGCCGTGTCCTTGGCTTGGTATGCTCATATCCTCTCACCCCTTAATAGATAGATTGTTATTGTGGTGTTTCTTCGTACTGTGCAACAATAACTATGACTCTTGGTGAAAAAGCTTCATTAAGTTGGCGAGCAGGATTACGTAGTACAAGAAGCGAATAGAATTAGTAATAAAATGGATCTAGGAGAATTTTAATGACGCAATTTTATCTTATTCGCCATGGTGAACCTCAATGGGATATAAATGAACATTACAAATTAAAGGGACATGGTCGGGACATGGTTCCTCTTACGAATAAAGGAGTTAACCAAGTAAATTTGACAGCAAAGGATGAACGTTTAAAAGAAGCTGAAGTTCTTGTTTCTTCTCCTTACCCAAGAGCACTTCAAACAGCCGCTATTTTATCAAAGGAACTCAGTTTAGAAATAAGGATTGAATTCGATTTAAGAGAATGGCAACCCGACTTAACATTTGAATATGCTTCATTGGAGAGGCTTAAAGAACTGGGAGACGATTATGATGCTAATCATGGAATCTATCCTCCTGGTGTAACCAAACTTTGGGAGTCTAAAGAACTACTGAAAAATCGCATGGAGAAAGTAATTGACAAATATCTCGAATTTCAAAAGGTGATAATTACTGGGCATGGCATGGCTTTTCGTACTTTGGTAGGAGAGGTAGGCGAAATTCCGCATGCTTCAATTATCGAGTATTATAAAAAGTCACGTCACTTTTCGCCAACGGGAATCATTAGTTCAATAAACCAGCAGTAGTCTTGGACTTTGTTCAAGACATCTGTTGGTTTTTATATTGGTCTCCTCAAAATGATCTCTTATGGAATTTATTAGTGAGCAGTTTGCGTCGACGGCGTAGCAACTCAGCTTCGGCCTCCTGCCAGTGAACCGGATGCGTACCGCTATCTCAGAGAACCCTCTATAGTTTCTTCAAAGTCGTACCGCACCAGTTTGGGGCTGTTTCCTAATCCCAGAGAAGGAGCTTCTTAACTCGAACTTTCAATCCTTCCATGGAGCAACCTGGGGTGTTAACGATGTAATAGTCATTGCCATTGTGCTCCACATGGGAGTACACCCAGCGACTCTCTCCTGTGGAATCTTCGAACAAGTATTCAATAGAAGCACCGGACGTATAATAAGCATGCTTTCCGGTTGTGTACCTACCATCTTTCCCTTTGTGAAGTATACCTTCTTCAATCACAGGTGCCGTCACTTGGCGTATATAACGCCTAACTTCGTCCAATTTACTGCTAATCTGATAAAACATCCCCCGAAGATACATCTCTTGAGGATCTCCCTCGTTGTAAACCCCCTCATTTTCAGCTTCATTGATCATATTTGTAACCCACTTAATCCGAGGTTCAAGCTTCTCTAGCTCCACCTGTATTAGGTTTTTCATTTCTTCACTCCCCCTTCCTTAATCTTTTTAACTCTGTCGAATACTGGTTAAAGGCTTCTTTATCTCGCTCATCCAGCGCTTGGTCGATCAGTGTCCGAAGCTCTGCAATGCGATGTTTCCGCACTGCCGTTTCCCACACAACTTCGATATATTTATCAATTGCGAGTGCATAAACCGCAAAGATCAAAGCGACACCTCCCTAGGTAAGAGAAAAGCAGCTTAAGCTGCTCCTCCGCCACCCTTCATTTTCTTTGCTGCCAGTTTGCGATATGCGGTCCATCTGGTTGATAGTTGCCCACTAGTCATGCCATTTTCATTAGCGATCTCGCGCCATGTCTTATCTTCATTGATACGTTTCTCCAGAAGAACAGGGAACGGGATTGGCTGTCCTTCATATTCGACTTCAGGAAAGATTGGGCGTTCAGCAAGGATGAAAGCGTCCAGTTCTTCCTTACTAGTCTCATCTGTAGCAGCTCCACCAAGATCAGAGCTTTCACCTTTCAAGACCTGTTCTCCTGATTCATCAGGATCACCCTCGTTAGCTTGGCCATCAGTTCCAGCTTCATCATTCAACCAATCTGGTTCAAGGTCAGCACCTTCGGCCTGCAGATCAGAACCGTCTTCATGCTGGCCAGCATCTGTTTGCATACCAACAGTATCTTCGCCTACTTCCGACTCAATAATCTCAATATCATCAGTCTTCTGTTCACCTTCCATCCCCCCCTCTTGCTGTTCAAAAAGGTTAGCCTGATCTGGATCATCTTCACCAAGCTTCTCTGTGCTCATCGCGATACCGGAAGCATCAGTTATGACACGACGGCCAGTGACTTCCCGGTATATATCTCCGTCCTCTTCATCGAAATCAAAAGCAGCCTGCGGATCTCCCATGAAAACATTGATCTTTTCCCCTTGATTGCTGCTGAGAAACAGGAAGTTCTCCTGCATGACTCTCAGCGGAAGTAGCAGTTTAATTTCAACCTCTGTGTCGCCAACCTTGATCCCCTTTGCTACCGTTGCACTAAATTTTGCATAATCCTTTATCATATCGATCTTCCCCTCAAGTTTTTATTAGAGTTGCTTGATCTTCACTTCTATACGCGGTCTAGAGCTGTACCGCTTACGAACAAAAGCGTCCACTACCTGGCTATCATCCTTCCAGATGACCCCCTTTAAGGCATCCTTAACACCCTTTAAGTAGTTGTCTGCATCCGGCTTAGTCACTGGGAGAATATCACCACGCTCTGCGGCCGCGGTCTTTTTCTTGCTAAAGCTCTTCGGAGTCGAGCGATAAGCGGTCACTGCGACCCCGAGGGCGCCCTCCAGCAGTGCTGCCGGCGCATACTCACTGGCAGCCAATCGGACGTAATCCTTATAATCTCTTGATTTGGCGGGATCATAAGCTCTTGGAAATCCACCGGCAGTGCTAAATTTAGGCCGGCCCTGGGCGACCGGTTCTCCGTAAACCGTAAACTGAATCATTACGTTTTCCTCCTTGATGCTTAGCCGGCATCATCGATGTATCAAGCACATACACCATGCCTGCCATTGCTCCAGTCTCATCCACAACCATGAAGTAATTTTGCTGCTGGAAGAACGGATCAATCGGCTTACGCTTCTTTACAACCATTAAGATCGACTCCCCTCATTCGTATACCGATTGCTAACTCAAACTCAGCAATACCCTCGTCCACTTCCGCTGGCTCCATGTCCGAAAACTCAGCTAGTAGATCCGTACGTCCCTTGGCAACTCCGGTATCTAGGTAATGACGGCGCATCTGGTTATACACGTGCCAGTAATTCCTCCCACCCATCGTTAGGCCCCCTTACTGATCGTCTTCGGCTTGCCAGATTTACGATGAACCAACACAAGCTGTGTTGGTGTCTCCCTTTCCACCAACCAGTTTTCCAGCACCAAGCCCTTAGCTGCTGCAATCATGATCTTCTGTTTCTTCGTTGGCCGCTTCCCCTGCTTCATAACTGTTGCCTCCTTATGCAATTTGCTGTGTCTCTTTCTTGAAATTGAGTTTTACCATTCCTGTTGGACCGTTCCGCTGCTTGGCCAAATTAACCTCCATGATTCCCGGATCAGGTGTATCTTGGTTGTAGTACTCATCCCGATACAACATGATAATGTCATCAGCCACCGCGCTTATCGCTGCACTTCCAGACAAGTCTGAGATGAACGGCCTCTTGTTCTGCCGTGTATCCACTTCTTGTTTCACTTGGGATAATCCAACCATCACACAGTCACAATCCTTTGCTGCCTTACGAAGCTTCTGACAGACCCGGTGAAGACCAGATCCACTGTTGTCATTTGCCGCAGCTTCCTCAAGAACTTCCTGCAGGTAATCCACGATTACTAAATCCAGACCTTCCTGTCTCTTTAACCGACGCATCTCCGAACAGATATAATCTGCTGTCACGCCACGGCTATCATCGATGTGAATCCGTCGCACCAAATCCATGTGTCGAGAAATCATTTCCAAGTGACCAGAGGTCAAATTACCTGAACGAATCGCTTGCATTGATATTCCTGACAAATTCGATAGAGCTCGGTTGTACTTCTGTCCTTTGGACATTTCGAGTGAAAAGCTCGCCACCTTAAACCCTCGTTTGGTCACTCTGAGCTCGATTTCATTAGCGAATGCCGATTTACCGATACTCGTCCTGGCCCCTACTACGATCAAATTTGTACGCTGGAAGCCAAGAGTCAGCCGATCGATAGCATCCCAACCTGTCATTATGCCAAGAGCACGACCTGGATCTTGAGTTTTAAGAACCAATTCCTCGTACCAATCGATGATGTCATCCATCCTTGTATCCTGCTGAAGCGCCTTTGGTCGTATATCCAACGAACGCTGTTCAAACTCATCAAGAATGCTCTCGAAGCTACCGGCGGAAAAATCGGAGAATTTGTCTTTATACTCTTCAACCAGTGCCATTGCTTTTCTGCGTGCATCCGCTTCGATTAGTTCACGAACATTGTTCTCAATCCGTCCAGCAGTTACCGCCGAATGGGTTAATTTTGTCAGATAGTCAAATCCGCCTACTCTTTCGAGGTGCTTCCCGAACACTGTTGCGAAAGTGGTAAAGGACAATTCCTTCCCCTGTCGGTGAAGCTCTTGAATCATCTTGATCAAATTACGATGCCAAGGCTGAGTGAATACAGAGGGTTGGATGGACATTGCAACTTCGGGAACAAGGGACGGATCAAGGAAGAAAGAACCTAAGATTTCAATTTCAAGCAGTTCCGTATTGAGCAAGTCGTTGTTCATCTGCCTTTCGTATCCGGTCCATGATCGGATCATTTTCAGGAATGGTTGTAATTGCAGGCGAATCACGTCCCCCACTAATCACAGCCTCAGGTCCTCCACGTTTTCGATAGCCCTTTAAAATTCCCCCGACATAAGCAAGGGTCAAAACCTTATGCCTGCTAGCCTCCCTCATTGCCTTCAACATCCACTCTCCGCCATAGTCATCGAAGAGTGCTCCAAATTCTTCAGTTTCAAAAGGAGTAACCTTACCGTCTTCTGTGAAGTTTTTTTCATAGGCTTGGTACAGGTATCCGAAGGAATAATTAGGGCTGTTGTTGATGGTTTTTGGCTCTGTATCTATTTCAGATAAAATACTCTTATTACTACTGCTTCTTTTAATAATTGCTTTAATACTTTCTTTAGAGACGCTGAAAGCCTTGATATGACTGGGATAGTGGCGCCTCACGGTTCCCGAATTGGGAACCGGAAAGTTCCCTTTTTGGGAACCGCGCAGTTCCCTTTTTAGGAACTTGGTTCCCGAATGTGTAACTGAGTTCCCTTTTTGGGAACCCATTTTCGGTTCCTTATTTGGGAACTGAGTTCCCTTTTTAGGAACCATTTTTGTGAGATTTGGTGAATGATTTTCGATATTTAAGTTGATTAATTCTTTCATTTTTTTGAGATCAAAACTCTCTATAGGATCAACACTCCACTGGTCATAGTGCTTGTTAATTTGGAAAATATTCAAACTTTGCTCCCATAGAATCACCTTTTTTTCACACAAAGCTATGAGTTCAGCTCGAATATGATTTTTACGAATACCACATAATTCAAAATGCTTCAGCTGCGGTATAATCGCCGATGGCTTCCCGCACCCCCAGCTCAACGTTAAAATGAAATCAATAATGTCGCGCTGTCGCTGAGTGAACTTCCGCCGGATCAGCTCTCTATGAATTTCGTGGTTGATTCGTATATGGGCATCCGTGGGTTGGGGGTTCACGTTGGAATCCACCGGCACCGCCTCCTTATTTAATGGCCGGGTCTATCATCCTGGAGATAAACAATCGGATATTTCACCCGCTTCACCGTCCAGCCTGGATAAGCTCGAGCGAAGTATTCTCGAGTTTCCCGTTTAAACTCCTCCTGATCTACCTTCATTAGCTTCCAGATCCTCTCCCCCATCATGCTCTGCATCATAGGTTTATCGTTGATCATCGATCTGCCACCCTAACAAGAGCTCCGGTAGTCTCCTGAATCTCTCGTTTGAAGCGTTCGGCGTCACTATTACCATCAGATAGATGCAGTAACCAAATCTCCTCAACATTACGGGTATCATTGGCTTTCAAGAATTCTTTCACATTCTCCAATCCGAAGTGAGAACGAAGCAGCCGTTTCTTTTGAGCAGGATGCAAGTGACCCGCAGCCACCCGCTTGTTAACGATATCTAAGGAATAATTGCACTCCACCATGATGTGAGTAAGGTCTTTGAAGCGATGTCGGCAATAGTAGGTATCAGTCAGGAAAACTAGTTTATCTCCCTCTGGATTGGCTAGCAGGAAACCTAACGGCTCCTCCACATCATGCTGAATATCAAACGGTAGAATTGTCCAAGTACCGATTGTGAACTGCTCTAACGCCTTTATGACCTTCAGACGATGTCCTGATAACCCTCTAGCAGTTGCCGTACCTGCGCTGGTGTAAATGTTTATACCTGCTCGCATGATGTCAGGAGCAGCCTTGCTATGGTCCAGATGCTCGTGTGTAATGAGGCAACCGGCAATGTCTGACATTCTAAAATTAAGCGCCCGCTGTATCGACTTATAAGGAAAACCGGCTTCCAGCAGAAGTACGGTATGCCCGTCATATATGCGATAGGCATTACCGGCGCTGCTAGAGCCGAAACATTGGATATCAATCATCAGAACTGCATCTCTTGTTCAAGAGGAGGGACATCATCAGCAAAATTGTTAAGATCATTACCAGCTTGAGCCTTATTTCCTGTCGGTTGTCTTTTGGTCTCAGTAGTTTTTGACTTCTCTGCTGTTGGAGCTTCAGTAGCCTTTTTATCAGCTGCTGCTCCAGGTGTGATATCAATAATCTTTCCGTTCGCATGTTCTGCAATCTCTGCTTTGACTTCTTCAGGTGTCACATCGACACGGTCGTCATACTCGTTTTCTGTCGACCGATTAATAGCATCGACCAGCAAGTCGCTGTCGTCACTGGTGTTGATATAAGCCTTGGCCGCACGGTTTATAACAGTCCGTTTTGCCATTTCTTGCGGGAATTTTTTATGGACAGATTGACTTGTTTTGCTCTGACTCCACGATGCATCAACTTCCTTTTTTGTCATGATGGTAAGGATTTCTTCATCATCAACCGACTTCACGACGGCATACACACCTAGAATTTCATTGTCTCTATTTTCAAAATTGGTTTCGTGCTTGACCAATTTTTCACGTCCGCCATTCACTGCATATTCAAAAACATCGCCCTTATAAATCACGTTTGCCCAAATATCTTTGACGTTGGACAAACGTTTCAGCACAGCTTGTGTCCCAAAGTAGGAACGGTTAAGCTGAAGCTTGCTGCCATACACAATGAAATAGCACTGTGTTTTGGCCGGGCTTAGACCTTGCACAACCATATCCAGCAGTGCATTTGCGACAGATTCCCGCGAGCATACCTCCAACGCAGGCTTACCATTCTTATCCTGTACCTCCTGGAGCTTGAAGAAGGCGCTTTTTAGCGCATTGCTCGCATTGTAATTTGGAGGCAAGATTAACCCATCATCCTGCAAACGTGTAAGGCTCCGATTAACATCATCGGTGATGTCCTTTTGAATAATTGCCACTTGATTACCTGCACTCATTCCTCTTCCTCCTCCTTAGCAAAATGACCATTGAAATACTGACTATTTTTCCTGATGTGATGATCGACTCCCAATTGAGATCCGGTAATGATCATCTCGATGCTATCCTCGTAATATGGCTTAATAGTTTGACCAGCGAATAATCCATTCGAAGGATCAGAAGCAGTAACTTTATAAGTGGTGCTCATTAGATCGCCTCCTGTATGGCTGCCGTCTCAATGCGCAGCTTCTTATCTGCTTCACTAACGACTAATCGGATTACCTGAGCATCAGTTCCGATCAGCTGCGTCACTGCTTCGGCATTATCTACGAAGATTGGAGCAGAGAATCCGTAATGCTCACCTAGCGTATTGATGATGTCCAAACCGACATTGATACGAGCCGCATTGTTGAGTCCACCATCATAAGGGACTCCCTTATAAAGCGTGTCGCAGACTTCCTTGATCCCGCCGTTGATTTGATCCTCAAAGAGTCGAAACCGTGCGAGCTTGAATTTGCTGTTGATCTTGGCATCCAGCATGCTGACCTTCGTCTTAGTGAATTCCTCGCAGAGGAACAGTTCATGCTGCAAGCGTTCGTACTCTGCTGCAAGTTCCCGCTCCTGTTTCTCTAGCTCCGTCACACGCAGCTGCGCTCGGCGTACACCATCGAATTTAGCGAGATCGCGTTCCATTTCTTCTATCTCAGCACGTTGCCGGCGAATCTCGGAACGGGCAGTTGCAGCAGCATCTTCACCTGAAGTTCTCAATACTTCAATCTGTTGTTTAACTTGAGTAGCTTCGGCAAGCTTACTCGCATATTCCGGATCAGAGGTAGGATCTTTAACACCTGCTCGAAGAACAGTTAGCTGATCATCAGCAGATGCGACCTCAGCCTGCAGGGTTTTCAAGGTACTGGTCAAACCTTCGATTTCTTCACGTAGCCGAATAATTTCCTGCTCGAATTTCTGAGCTTCAGCCACCGCTGCTTTTCCGGAATTATTGATACGCTCCTTACGCTCCGCTAGTCGACGATTAAATTCAGCATCTGCTTTGTCGTGAGCTACCTTAATTTGATCTTCTGGAAGTGACTGACCACAGGCTGGGCAATTGGCATCATAATCTTCAGGATGTTCGAAGGTAAGACTCTTCAGCTCAGCAAATTCTGTTCTCAAGCGATCTGCTTCTTGCCGACGATCAGTAACTAAGCGCTCATTCTGCTTGATACGTTGCTCCTTGTCCTCTACTGTACGGCGGTACTTATCCAACTCGTTATGCATCCGGTTCACTTCATCACGTTTGAGAGCCAACTTATCCAACAAATTGGATTGCATACGACTCTTGATATCGATCAGCTCGCCTTCAATTTCACGAAGCCGCTTTTCCTTAACTGCCACTTCCCCGCCAGAAAGGAAGCGGGACAATTCTGCCTCGCTGGATTCAACCCGGCGGCGAAGCATTGCGATATCTTCCTTTTGGAGCTCTTCATCCAGCTCCACAACATCCGGCATTTGACGCTGCACTTCACTGATCCGCACTGGCAGCTCCTTGATCTCCTTATTAATCACAGTGCATCGAGAAAAGATAACCTTTTTATGTGACTCAAGGTCACGATCTCCCAGGATACCTGGTAATGAAGCAAGTTCCTTGTTACCGTGAATGACCTCGGCGTCCGTAAGATCACCGCATACCTCCAGTAATGTCTTTCGGCGCTCTTCTTTCTTTAGCTGTTCATTGAAGTAAGAAGGTGAAGTCAATAGTTTGAATAAATCCTCTTTGATAATGGAATCGACTTCGGCGGTGTACTCTCCCTTTTTCACAGGAACACCATCAAGGAAGTAGTTCGTTTCATGCCCTTCGAAGGCGTCCGTCGCGGAACCGCGCTTCTTAGTCCACTTCTCGGAGAAGACACGGCGGAAAGTACGGCGGCGTCCATCGATCAGGAAAACTCCCTCGACCTCGTGTTCCAACTTGTGCTGAAGAACCTTCCCCTCTCCATCCAAACCCTTAATCTCGAAGTCAGCCTTGTTCTGGCTGTCCTTACCGAACAAGAGCCAGACAAAGCCGTCGAACATAGTGGTCTTCCCAGTAGCATTGTCACCATAGACATCAGCGTCCCCGCCATTAGCGGCGAGGACAAGTTCTTTAATACCTTTGAAATTACGGAGCGTCAAGCGCTCCAAAACGATACGTTTCAAGCGATTCCCTCCTCGATTGCTGCATTACATTCAGCATGTAAGATCATTTGTTGATCAGGTGTTTCTGAGTAACGAATACTTTTCAGATAAGTCCGAATGGCATATTCGACTTCAGCTAATTGATCCGGATCAGCGTGCAGCTGAAAGGTTCCAGATTGCTGCCGAATTGAAAGAACCGAAGGCGTATAGTGTGTTGGAGGCTGAATTTCAACCTCAATACGCTGACCACTAATGTCAGCAGAAAAGGCAGTTAACATTACTTTCACTCCCTCTTGTGTAGTGCGCCCCCACCTGCTAAGATGGAGGCAAGTGAATAATTAAGTTTTCAATGAACAGTGATAGCCCATGCCAGTGGGCTATTTTTCGTTGTCGTGTTCAGCAATTTGCTTGTAATCCACAATTACAGGAGCGTTCTCGACACTGGCTATCATGTGGCCATCTTCGTCCAGAACGACATACTCAGAATGAATATGGTCCTCATACTCAGAACCAACCTGCTTAATTTCAATTACTTCATGGCTATCAATCTCGGTTCCAACTTCAAATACTCGTGTTGGATTACTAACCACTGTTAACTTTTGAATGACTTGCATAAGCTGCCTCCTTCCATATGTATTGATGCGTCAGCCGCATCTCCAAACGCCAACCCGGAGGAAAGGTTATTTCTAAGGGTCGACGCTTGGAGACAGGGGCCGAAGCCCTTGCTTTTCTTACTTAATTCCTGCCGCAACAGCCATTTGCTGAATAATTGCGCGGCTGTACAGTTTCCCTTCGAACGGAACCAAATCTTCCTGGCTACCAGTGATCGCACAGCCCGGCGCATACTTGCGGAAGATGATCTTGTCGTCGTCAACAAAGATCTCTACAGGGTCTTTGATTTCCAGATTCATCGTTCTACGCAGTTCAATCGGGATAACAATCCGTCCAAGCTCGTCAATTTTGCGTACAATTCCAGTAGATTTCATATTATTTAGCCTCCATAGGATTTATTTTTTGGTAGTGTTCTTTAAAAGTGTTCTGAATCTCAGAAGGTAGATTTTCGGTGACTTCCTTCCAAGAATCAAAAGCGGCCTGAGCGATGTCTCGCTTCCGCTCCAGTTCTAGCACCTCAAACCGGATGGATGCTGGGGAGTAAAGCGATTCTCGAAACCGTCTCTCTGCAACGAGTCTTTCATCCCCCACTTGTTTAAAGCGTTCAGCCAGAGCTTGACCGAAGCTTCTTATCTGCTGTTCTGTCACACAGCCCCCTCCTTGCGCTTTTGACGCTTCGAGGTTAAAATGGACACCAAGAGATTCTCTAACCGAGATTTCAAACCAAGTGACTGCCCTGCCAGGCGGTCATTTTTTATTTCTACTTCTGCAACGCGTATCATATTGTTCAAATAGCTCTCCGCATCCTCAATCCTTCCAGGTAGCATCACACTCGGGTTCTTACGGATCATCTGCAAGTTATGTGTTGCATGTTGACCCGCTTCTCTTGCCTCAGCAACCAATTGTTCTCTTTCCAAAGCGCTCCCTCATTTCAAATATTTTTTTGCTTTCAGCTCAGCTCGATGCTCTTTCCAAGTTCCCAACCAACTAAAGGAATACTCTTTACATATCACTGCAACCAGATGAGTCAGGGCCGTGATAGCTTCCACCGATTCCATAAGCAGTTGCTTTATTTGATGCCGCTCTGCATCCGTTATTTGTTCATTTGTTTTACTGATTGGAGCTTGCCCAGAGGCTTCAAGCACTTCTTGCATTTCTTCGATCGTTTTGAATAAAACGCTTGCTCTATGTAGGTCTACGTTGTCTAACCATGGGGCAAACGCCCCACCAGTTACATCTGCAGCAGCTGCTAGTGAGAGTTGCCCATCATCGTAATGTTCAATTACTGCTCTCATGACCGGTTTGGATGCTTTTCGAGTTCCCCTTGCAATTTTCCCTATTAAGGAAGCATCAGCATGAACGATAAGCCCTGCTTTTTCTCTGGTATCACCTGAGACCTTTAATGCTTGCTCTAATGCTGGTCCGAATTGTCCGATTGCCAACTTTTGATCCTCTCCTTTGTCCGTTTTATGGGATGCTATCGGACAGAGGCCTGATGTATGATGTTGTTAAGCAATTCCCCTTGCCGAATCCCCCACCCGCCGTAGCCGGTACAGCTTGGCGGGTTTCCTCATTCATAACGCTCTGTTTTTAACCAGTGGTACAGATCCGATTTAAGAACAGTTACTGCCTCGCCCTTCTTCCTATTCCGATTCAAATGTGGAAAGGTAGGATGATTGGTAAGCTCTTGAACTTTTGGAGCGCTCATTCTCAGTAACTTCATAATATGAGCTGGTCGGAGCACTTCTGGATATTCTCCATTCAACCGTAGTTCCGCAAGCTGCATTTCCAATTTTTCATTCTGCTCGGCAAGATCAGCCGCCAGGCGGAGGGCTTCCGCGAAGGTCGCTGGTGTTTTTACAGCCTTAGCCATGACGGTACCTCCTTACTTAACTTTGATTAACACATAACGAGAATAGCCTTGGCCATGCTCCCGGTAATCGAGAAGCCAACCTTCATTGATCAGCCGGTTAACTTCCTCAGACTTTCTTGTTTCCTTCACTTCACGAATATCTTGAATTTCCAATCAGATCACCTCCTTCTTTTGATCCGAAATTACCAAATCGGCAATTTCATCCTCAAAAAAAAGCTCATCTATTTCAACCCCTAAAATCTTAGCTACTTTTGCAAGTGTTTCTGCTGGAAACTTCCCACGACCAATCTCCAAGTAATAATAACCATTTGCACTTTCATAACCTAATCGGATAGCCATTTCTTCTAAAGAAAATCCTTTACTTTTCCGCAAATTTTTTATCTTTTTCAAATCAACTCTTCTCATTCCACCACCTCCAAGTTACCGATTCGGTAATTTATGTTTTGATTATAAATTACCAAAAAGGTAATGTCAATAATATTATTACCAATATGGCAATTTTATTTATTTACCAATATGGTAATGCTATTATTGTATTAAAGTTGAATCTATTTTTTAGGAAGGAGTTTCTATGCAAACCCTTGGCGGAAGAATTAAGAACCTTAGAGAAAAAAAGAACATCAAGCAAAAAGACTTGGCACAGCTTAGCGGACTCACAATCGTTCAGTTATCACGATATGAAACTGATGATAGAAAGCCAGATCCGGAAGCATTAAAAAATATTGCCGATGCTCTTGATACATCTGTAGATTATCTTCTTGGAAGAACTAACGATCCGTCACCTGTTCGCAAAGAAACTAACATGTCTTTTTATGGTGGTCCGGATAAATATACTCCAGACGAAATAGAAGAAATGGAAGCAGCTCTCTTACGTTATAGAGAGATGAAGAAACGCGCAGCTGAACAATCCAATCAAAAATTATAAGCAAATCCTCCAACCGATGGGGAGTATTCCAGGTGATCATGTGCAAAATGAAGTTAGACGAGGAGTTAATCAAGAAAAGCAAAGCGAAGAAGGTGCAAACTGGTTTTTTGCAGAAATATTCATTATTTCAGTGGTTTCTGGCTTTTACTTCTCTTCATGGTGGGTTTTTGGTGGAATATTAATAGGCTCAATCCTACTTGCCGTTAATAAAAAAACTAGACTTGCTTTATTGATATTATTAACTTTTGGCTGTGGCACTGTAGGTTGGATCATAGGGTCGTGGTTTGATAGTTCGGGTGCTTCTATCGTTCTTGCAATTTTTAGCCTATTGATATCTGGAGGCTATCACATCTGGGCCAATCGTTGGATGGAGGATAATTAATCATCTAGTTCAAATTAAACAAAGCCAGCAATGGCTTTTCTTTTCACAACAAAATAGAACATATGTACGTAAATCGGGGGCCATTATATGAATTATTCCAACTATTTCAAAACTCCTCTGGAACAATGGATTGAAGAACAATACAGATCAAACGGTGTTTTTACCCCTAATGATCTAGATATAGACAAGATCGCACTAAGCTTCGGGGTAGATATTGTTTATTATGACAAAAGAACATTTAGTGAAAATGAAGAAAGAGTCATTTTTTTAGACAACCGCAATGATCGTACAGAACAGCGTAAGGTTTTTTTTCATGAGCTTTGTCATGTAATTCGTCACTCAGGTGATCAACGCTGGATGCCAGATTTGTTTCGTGAAGCTCAAGAGATTGATGCTGACCGTTTTGCGTTATACGCCACGATCCCATTCTTTATGCTTGAGCAGATAACACTTCCCTTTCACAGGAGTGAAGCCATTAGCTTACTCGCTTTAGAATTCCATGCCTATCCAGAATTAGTTGAGTTGCGTCTCAAACAAGTGGAAGATCGAATAAACCATTCGGAGTTCATGTCAACCTTTACATACACCAACCAGATTACGTCTAGTCTTGAAACCACAATCCACGAATCCCCTGTTTCAGGCCTCGACTACCTTCAGGAGCCCCGTATTCATTCATTGTATGGTCTAGAAGACTTCTCTCGCCCACAAGCCTTAGTCATTGAGCAGCGTCAGGGTTTCAATTGGAACAAGCCACTGGACCTTAATGTCGAGCGAAACTATAAACTACATAGTTCGTCATTCCACCGTTCTCGACATGATGCTACCGTTCTGCCTGGAGACCTCTCCCTGCTTCCGAATCGTAAAGGGTATGTGACCATCAACTTATCTCGAGTGGCCTGGCGTCATGGCCAGGGCGTAACACGGTTGATTCTCCCTATGGATGCAATTGATGACGCTATAAATTTCTAGTTACGAAGGGATTGATGATTATGAAAGGCCATGTATACCTGAGGGGTAGAACATACACCTATGTCTTCGATTTGCCAGCAGATCCGTTGACAGGTGAAAGGAGCCAAAAATCAAAAGGTGGATTTAAAACCGAAAAAGAAGCATGGAGTGCATGCAGAAAAGCAATGACTGATGCTGAAAAAGGATTGGATCTAAAACAGTCTAAGATTACATTAGCAGAGTATTTGGTGGAATATTTGGAGACACATGCTAAACCCAACTTCAAACCAACCTCATATGACACAGAGAAAACCATAATTGAAGCCCGCATTATACCGGCACTAGGCAAAGTAAAGCTTCAGGCTCTCACCCCACGAACGATTAAGAGCTTCTATGCAGACCTTCGGAAGAAGTATTCGAAGGACTATGTAAAGAATATCCATGGTGTGCTGAAACGCGCTCTCAGACTTGCATACTCTGAATCTGGCCTATTGGCAGAAGATATAATGAGTAAAGTATCTATGCGGAGTAAGATAAACGCGAACGAGCAAAAGGAGATGCAGTTCTGGACCATAGAGGAATTCACCCAGTTCCTTAATTCATCCAAGTATCATGTTCATTATATTGTGTTTTCATTGGCAATTTATACTGGAATGAGACGCGGTGAAATCCTTGGACTTCGCTGGGGTGATATCGACTTTGAAAAGAAAGAACTCAAGGTGATCCAGACGGCCAACTGGACACGTGATGGTTTAGTCATTCAACGTCCCAAGACGAATGATTCCATACGACGGGTAAAACTTTTTCAGAATATTATTGATGACCTTAAGGAACGCTACAAGCAAATCGAGGCTTATAAAAAAGAATATGGAGACTCATATGAGGATAATGACTTAGTATGTTGCTACCCTGGCGGAGGTTATATAAAGCCAAAAAGAATTACTGAAGGTATGGACGTACTTGTACGTAAAGCAGGTGTCAAAAAAATTAGGTTCCACGACCAGCGACATACACATGCATCATTCTTATTGGCGATCGGAATAAATCCAAAGGTAGCTGCTGAACGACTGGGTATGACTCCAGCGATGTTCAACGAACGATACTCACACCTACTCCCAATCATGCAGGAAGAGGCCGTTGACAAAATTGAAGCAGAACTGAATAAATACGCTGAAAAACAGCTCGAAACTGCTGAAAAATAATTCCCGTTAGCAAATCCGTTAGCAAGCTCAAAATCCTGGTCTTTATCCATTCTATTTTCTTAATATTACAAAGCCTATAGACAGCAAAAAACCCTTACAAAGTAAGGGTTTTTGATAAGTGGGCCCTGAGGGACTCGAACCCCCGACCAATCGGTTATGAGCCGACCGCTCTAACCAACTGAGCTAAGGGCCCGGATCTAAAAATATCCGAATGTACAATTGCTGTTGTAATAAAATTGGTTGCGGGGGCAGGATTTGAACCTGCGACCTTCGGGTTATGAGCCCGACGAGCTACCGGGCTGCTCCACCCCGCGTCAGAAATAATATTCAAACAGCGACAATAAATAATATACAGTACAAAATGGGTCTACGTCAAGGATGAATTTGTAAAAGTTCTCAAGGCAAAAATCTAACCCCATATCTTCCTTTGCGGGATCGATAAATCTCCACAAAACTTGGGTCATGATAGCCATAAATCCAGCCATCTTGCTCCAGTCTTTTTGCCAAACAGCCTGCTTGAAATCTCGTTCTGAACAGTTTCGCGAAGTATATCCAATTCATGATGCCCTCTTCTCCTTTTCGCAAATTAATCTTACGCTGCTCTGAACTTATCATGCCCAAGTTCCACAAAATAAGCCACCGGAAATCCGGTGGCTGCTACATATTCCAAAACTCAATCCCCTATGGAGTCAAAATAATATGTGGGATCTTTTTCGAGCGTACCCAGCATCGTATTCCCTTGCTTCTCCCAAGCTTTAAGTGCACTCTCGACCGTTCTCTTGCCCTGATAAACTTCTGTGAACAGTTGGCGCCCAACATCATTAACACGGCTAATTCCAGGCTTCTGTGTTTGTAGGGCGTTCATCAAAGGATCATTGGCTGGTAATGGTTTGAGCGTATAGAAGGACTCCAGATTTACTGAAGGTACTTTCGTGGTAATGTAATCCTTACGGGAAGTTAGTTCCCCGCGGGTATGGGCTTTAATTTTGGCTACTTCATTACTGTTGACGAACTTGATTAAATCCCACGCATCTTCCTTATTAGCAGCCATAGTGTTGATAGCCATCATATTACCTACCCAAGTACCTACAGCCACTCCTGGTTTCTCCTTAAAAGTAGGTACGGTAACGAAACCCCAATCGACAGGATTATAATTTTTGATCTTTGCTGCATTGCGGCTCACACCTGCAAGCTCATTAAGATAATCGTATTCTCCAATTACCATTGCAGCTTTTCCGGTAAGGAAGAGATCCCCTTGGACAGGACTATAGGTACTCCGTTCTGTTTCTATAAAATCCATACCGTTTAACCCAGGTGTAATTTGCTTTTTCACCAATTGGCTGTAGGTCGTCCAAGCTTGACTCCACTGTGTTTGGTTTACCTCCATCTTATGTCCCTTGTTGTCATACATAGCAAGCTCCAGCGGTGAGACATAGGTCTGCATATCCCAGAAAGGATCGCTCATATAACGGTTCATCGAAAAGCCATATATACGCTTATCTTTATTTGTCGATTTCTTGGTCACCTTTTCGGCCAGCGCGAACACTTCATCCCAAGTCATTCCATCTGTCGGATAACCTACACCAGCAGCATCAAAAATACCTTTGTTAAAATATAACGCACTCGACATAAAAGTCGGCGCTAACGCGTAAAGACTTCCTCCACCCAGCTCACGAACTCCACTTAGCATCGTAGGCGCCATATTGCTTAAATCATATTGATCTCGTGCGATAAGCGGCTCCAGCGGTTGCACCAGATTATGTTCCACCAAACTCTTTACCAATGTACTATCACCGACGATTACATCAACTGGCTCTGCACCGCCCATAATTGCTCGGATATTCTCCAGATTATCTGGGTTAACCTCTGGATAGGTGCTGTCAAAACGAAGCTCATTCATATTGATGGCTGGAATAATCTCAAGTTTGATTTCAGGATGCTGCAATTCATACATATCTGTAAACTGCTGACGAAAAGAAGAATCGTCCTCTCCAGACCAGAGGCTGCCAATACGTAACACGCGCTGTTCTGTAGATGGCTTAGAAGCCTCCGCCCAGGCTGTGTGCCTGCTTTCAGAAATTAAAGGTAATAGGAGTGCTGCACATATTCCAAAGCTTAACCAGCGCCGCCATAGCCTTCTATTATTATTTATATGATTCATTCTTGAACCCTCCCATAAAATACTTAATCCATCCACCTTATGAATAATTACCCATAATTCTAGTAACAGTATATAGCTTTATTCAGGAGGGGAAGTTACAGGCTGTTTAAAGTTATGCTACGATTTCTTCATATTATTTCTATAAAAAACGTTCCGGGAGTTTCCTGAGGATACTAAAATGCCTTTCTGCGGCAGGATAATTGCACTTTGTGCAACTATTACAGCTGAGTGTGTTGTGCTTCTCCTTTTAATTGCACTATGTGCAGTTAAAAAACGTTATTAGGTGCTTTCGGCGGATCTCTGGTGGATGTAATTGCACAAAGTGCAACTATATCGCCAGATCCTCTAAGGAAGATTAGTTTAAGTGCACAAACTGCAACTATTCGGCGTTTGAGACGACAGCGCGATGGAATCACCGGGTGTCAGAGCGTTCAGAGCGTAGAGCGATAACACCTAGCAGCAGAGTTTCAGAGTGTAGAGCTACAGCGCATAGCAGCAGAGTTTCAGAGTGTAGAGCTACAGCGCATAGCAGCAGAGTTTCAGAACGTTCAGAGCGTAGAGCGATAGTGCATAGCAGCAGAGTATCAGAGCGTTCAGAGCGTAAAGCGATAGCGCATAGCAGCAGAGTGTCAGAACGCAATATACCAGAGCGACAGAGCACAGGTCAGCCAAGTGTCAGAACGTGAATATAAATGTAAATGTAAATGTAAATGTAGATGTGAAATGTGAATACAAACACCAAAACCCTACTCTACTCTACTCTCCACTCCACTCTACTTTTCCTTTTACCAATACAGCATTCGTCTTCCCTACTAACTAACCTACTAACTAACCTGCACCTTTCCTGTGACCGGCACAAATCGCCCCTTCTACGCAGGATAATTGCACTTTGTGCAACTATTAAAGCGGAGTGTGTTGTGCTTCTCCTTTTAATTGCACTATGTGCAGTTAAAAAACGTAATTAGGTGCTTTCGGCGGATTTCTGGCGGATGTAATTGCACAAAGTGCAACTATATCGACAGATCCTCTAAGGAAGATTAGTTTAAGTGCACAAACTGCAACTATTCGGCGTTTGAGACGACATTGCGATGGCATCCCCGGGTGTCAGAGCGTTCAGAGCAAGAGCGACAGCACATAGCAGCATAGCAGCAGAGTATCAGAGCGTTCAGAGCGTAGAGCGATAGCGCATAGCAGTAGAGTTTCAGAATCCCGAATGCCAGAGTCTACACCTGCCGCGGCTGGATCATTGCATCTTTCTGCAATAAATAACAACGTACTTCATGCACCTATACAGCAGAGTGTGCTTTAAGCTTTCCTTTTTATTACACTCAGTGTAGTTAAAAAGAAAAACCTCCCACCAAAATGTGAGAGGCCCGTCCAAACTATAATCAGATATTTAGTTTAAACGCCAAATGCGGAAGGATCTTTTCTCCAAGATTTCAGCAGTTCCACATCTGTAGCTGCGATCTTGCCTTGTGTAAGAGCCACATCAATCAATGTGCTGTAGTTGGATAAGCTTTGTAATGGCATTTCAGCTGCGGCAAAAGCATCCACCGCACGGTCCAGCTCGTAGCTGAAGATTGCCAATACAGCCAACGCTTCTGCGCCTGCTTCTTGCACAGCTTGAGCTGCTTTGATGGAGCTTCCGCCAGTGGAGATCAGGTCTTCGATAACGACTACCTTTTGCCCCGGCTTAATCAGTCCTTCGATCTGGTTCTGCTTGCCGTGACCTTTAGCTTTATCGCGGATATAAGCCATTGGCAGATTAAGTTTATCAGCTACCCAAGCTGCGTGAGGAATGCCTGCGGTTGCTGTACCTGCGATCACCTCTGCGTCTGGATACTGGCTTTTAATAAGCTCAGCGAAGGCATCAGCAATATAGTTACGTACCTCTGGGTAAGCCATAGTCAGACGGTTATCGCAATAGATCGGGGATTTAATACCAGAGGTCCAGGTAAAAGGCTCCTGCGGACGCAGTGCCACTGCTCCTATCGTAAGCAGATAACTTGCTACTTGTTCACTTCTATTTAATGTACTCATGCTAGGGTCATCTCCTCAATAATATTTAGTGCTGCTTGACGTGGATCAGCCGCAGTTGTAACAGGACGGCCCACCACCAGAAAGTGGCTGCCTTGCTGAATGGCTTTGCCCGGCGTCATCACCCGGGACTGGTCACCTAGGGATGCACCTGCTGGCCGGATACCAGGTGTAACTGTACAAAATGCGGGCCCACAAGCCTCTGCGATCGCTGAAGACTCTTGCGGTGAAGCCACTACCCCATCCAGACCTGCAGCGGCTGCCAGCTTAGCGTATCTGACCACAGTATCTTCTACTTCTCCTGCGATTCCAATTTCGTTATTCATCACTTCTTGGCTCGTGCTGGTCAGCTGTGTAACTGCGATAATCAAAGGCATTTTAAGCGCAGCATTCGCATTAACTACTGAAGCAGCGCCTTCCCGGGCTGCAGCCATCATCGCTGAGCCTCCTGCGGCATGTACGTTAAACATATCCACACCGAGGTTCGTAAGGCTTTCTGCCCCGCCTTTTACCGTGTTAGGAATATCATGCATTTTGACATCTGCAAATACAGAATACCCCCGAGATTTCAGTTCATTAATGAATTCCGGTCCCGCTGCATAAAAAAGCTGCATTCCCACTTTCATATAACAAGGAATCCCTTCCAGCTTGTCAATCAAGGTTCTTGCCCCTGCAACATCAGGGTAATCCAAGGCGATCATCAAGCGATTCGCCATTTCATTCCACTTCGCATCTCCCTGTCCCATAACCGTTCTCCCATCCTGTGCAGACTTAAATCCACACTCTTCATTTATTAGCCCCTAGGCATAGCGGAACGGTCTGCGTAAACGCAAACCGCCCTATACATCTTTATGAGATTAGTTTAATTGTCCGACAAAAGCAGGCATGGACTGTGACGAGAAGTTGATCGTCTGCAGCATTCTGAGCAGTGCCGTTACTGTATCAAGTGATGTCATACATACGACGCCATTCTCAACCGCTTCACGACGGATACGGAATCCATCACGCTCTGGTGTTTTCCCTTTAGTCAGTGTATTAAAGACGAAGTTGGCTTGCCCACCACGAATCAAGTCGAGAATGTTCGGCGCACCTTCATCCAGCTTGTTTACGTTCATTACGTTGAGACCTGCTTCTTCAAGCGCTTGAGCGGTGCCTCCGGTAGCAATGATCTTGTAACCCAGCGAGTGGAAGCCTTTCATAAGCTCTACAGCTTCTGCTTTATCTTTATCTGCCACTGTAACGATGATAGCGCCGGTTGCTGGAATTTTCATTCCTGCTCCGATTAGACCTTTATACAAAGCTTTTGCATACAATTTATCGCGGCCCATAACTTCACCCGTCGATTTCATTTCAGGTCCGAGCGTTGGTTCTACTCTACGCAGCTTGGCAAAAGAGAACACCGGCACTTTAACCGATACATAATCACTTTCCGGCCATAGACCTTCTGTATAACCGTCATCTTTCAGCTTGCCGCCGAGAATGATTTTGGTTGCCAGATGCGCCATTGGAATTCCAGTTACTTTACTCAAGAATGGAACCGTACGCGATGAACGTGGATTTACTTCAATTACGTACACTTCATTCTGATAGATAACGAACTGGATGTTGACCAGACCAATCGTTTTCAATTCCTTAGCAATCTTGATTGTGATCTCAGCAATTTTTGCTTTCAGACCTTCATCCAGATATTGCGGAGGATATACAGCGATGGAGTCACCGGAGTGAACGCCTGCACGCTCAACATGCTCCATGATCCCTGGAATAACTACCGTCTCACCGTCACAAATTGCGTCTACCTCAACCTCTTTACCTAACATGTAACGGTCAATCAATACCGGATGCTCCGGATTTACCTTAACCGCTTCTACCATGTAGCTAAGCAATTCCGCATCATTATATACAATTTCCATTGCGCGTCCACCAAGTACATAGGAAGGACGTACCAGCACCGGATATCCAAGCGATTGTGCAGTTTCTACTGCTTGATCTACGTTGATAACCGTCTTCCCTTTTGGTTGGGCAATATCCAGACGAGCCAACAAAGCTTCGAATTTCTTCCGGTCTTCAGCTTCGTCAATACTGTCTAGGCTAGTTCCGAGAATCTTAACGCCAGCCGCACTTAGTGGTGCAGCAAGGTTAATGGCTGTTTGGCCTCCGAACTGTACGATAACCCCAATCGGATTCTCTTGCGCAATTACGTTCATTACATCTTCAAAGAATAACGGTTCGAAATACAACCGGTCCGAAGTATTAAAATCCGTAGATACAGTCTCAGGGTTATTATTGATAATAACTGCTTCATAACCTGCCTTCTGAATCGCCCACACTGCATGCACAGTGGAGTAATCGAACTCAATCCCTTGGCCGATCCGGATTGGACCCGATCCAAGCACGATAACCTTTTGTTTATCGGAATGAATGACCTCATTTTCAGTCTCATAAGTAGAGTAGTAGTAAGGTGTAGAAGCTTCGAACTCAGCTGCACAGGTATCTACCATTTTGAATACAGGCGTTAATCCTCGCTCTAAACGAAGCGCGCGTACATCAGCTTCTTTGGTGTATTTACCGTTCGCTTGTCCTTCTGCACGTATCTCAGCAATCGCACGGTCTGTAAAACCTCTGCGTTTAGCTTGATACAAGGTTTCTTCTGATAAGCTTTCATCCCCACGGATGACCTCTTCAAAGTTGATCAGTCCCTCGATTTTGGACAGGAACCACCAGTCTACGTTAGTAATGTCTTGAATCTCTTGCAAGCCAAATCCGCGGCGGAAAGCTTCAGCGATCAAGAACAACCGCTCATCATCAGGTTTTGCCAGACGTTCACGCAGGACGCTTTCTTCCAGATCCTCAGCGCCCGGCAGACGGAAACGGTGTACACCGATTTCCAGGGAACGAATTGCTTTATGAATGGACTCTTCAAAGGTACGACCGATGGCCATAACTTCTCCAGTTGCTTTCATTTGTGTGCCCAGCTTACGGTTCGCATGAATGAACTTGTCGAACGGCCAGCGTGGGATTTTGCTTACGATATAGTCAAGTGTAGGCTCGAAGCAAGCATAGGTCTGTCCAGTAACTGGATTGACGATTTCATCGAGTGTGTAACCAAGTGCGATTTTGGCAGCCATTTTGGCAATCGGATAACCAGTTGCTTTCGAAGCCAAAGCCGAAGAGCGGCTGACACGTGGATTTACTTCGATTACATAATATTGATAGCTTTGCGGATCCAGTGCGAACTGCACGTTGCAGCCACCCTCGATATTCAGCGCACGAATGATTTTGAGTGAAGCGCTGCGCAGCATTTGATATTCACGGTCGGATAAAGTTTGGCTAGGTGCCACAACGATACTGTCACCCGTATGCACACCTACCGGGTCAAAGTTCTCCATGTTGCAGACAACGATACAGTTGTCATTCGCATCACGCATAACCTCGTATTCAACTTCCTTCATGCCGGCAATACTTTTCTCCACCAAACATTGTCCAATTGGACTATAACGAATACCTGCTTTGACAGTCTCAAGCAGCTCTTCTTCGTTGTCGCAGATCCCGCCGCCGGTGCCGCCAAGCGTATAGGCTGGGCGTACAATCAGCGGGAAACCAATTTCCTCAGCGAATTTCATCGCTTCATCTACTGTGGTAATAATAGTGCTCTCTGGTACAGGCTGTTCCAATTCGCGCATCAAATCGCGGAACAAATCGCGATCCTCTGCTTTTTCAATGGATTCAAGCTGGGTACCTAGAAGCTTAACATTCTCTTGTTCTAGTACTCCTGCACGAGCCAATTCTACAGCCATATTAAGACCTGTCTGTCCTCCCAAAGTTGGCAACAAGCCATCCGGGCGCTCCTGGCGGATGATGCCAGTTACGAATTCAAGGGTAATCGGTTCGATATAAACTTTATCAGCCATATTGGTGTCAGTCATGATAGTCGCTGGGTTACTGTTGATCAGTACAACTTCCACGCCTTCTTCTTTCAGGGCCTGACAGGCCTGAGTTCCGGCGTAGTCAAATTCTGCGGCTTGCCCGATAACAATCGGTCCAGAACCAATTACTAATATTTTTTTAAGCTTTTCATTCTTAGGCATGTTATAGAGCTCCTTTCACGGCTTCAAGCTGTTTTACTGTAGGTTTTGGCGCCGTGATTCTGGCGTTTGCCGCAAGCTGCGCCTGGCGCGAGCTTACAGGTGTGTTAGCTTTATGATCAGCGATCATCTGTAAGAAACGATCGAATAAATAGCTGCTGTCATGAGGTCCCGGTGCTGCTTCTGGATGGTACTGTACTGAAAATGCAGGGTAACGGGTATGTTTAAGTCCTTCAACGGTCTTATCATTATTATTAATGTGAGTAACTTCTAGATCCGTGCTCTTCACAGAATCTTCATTCACTGTGTAGCCATGGTTCTGAGAAGTAATGAAGCAACGTCCGCTCTCCAATTCTTTAACCGGATGGTTACCGCCACGGTGCCCGAATTTCAGCTTCTCTGTATCCGCGCCACAAGCCAGTGCAAACAGCTGGTGACCTAAGCAGATGCCGAAGATTGGGTATTCACCAAGCAATTCCGAGATCGTCTTCACTGCGTGTGGGACGTCTTTCGGGTCCCCAGGGCCGTTGGACAGCTGGATACCATCTGGATTGAGGCGACGAATCTCATCAGCGGTTACGTCATGAGGTACAACTACAACGTCACAACCGCGATTGTTCAACTCGCGCAAGATACCAGCCTTCGCACCGTAATCTACAAGCACGATGCGTTCTTTAGTTCCTGGGCTATTGTACATGCTTGGAGTAGATGTGCGAGCTACCTGATTGCGCAATTCTTCAATTGAGGTGTCGCCCATCATTTCCATCAATTCCTCTACACGTTTGTTAGAGGTAGTCAGGATCGCCTTCATTGTTCCGTAGTGGCGAATAATCCGCGTCAACATCCGGGTATCAATCTCGCTGATTCCAGGAATATCATATTCTTTCAGCAGGTCGTCCACACTGTATTCTGCGCGCCAGTTACTTGGAACTTCTTCATGACGACGCACTACAAAACCGTGTACGAAAGGTCGAACAGATTCGAAATCATCCCGCGTAATCCCGTAGTTCCCGATCAATGGGTACGTCATGGTAACGATTTGTCCGCAATATGAAGGGTCAGACAGCACCTCTTGATATCCTGTAATTCCTGTGTTAAAAACAACCTCGCCTGTCTTTTCACCTTCAGCGCCAAATGCGGTACCTGTAAATAAAGTTCCGTCTTGAAGCAGCAATCTCGCCTGCATTCCCTTCCACTCCTTCATGTTCTGTAGTCTGATACGTATGCCTTGCATGCCTTCCGGAGTGTACGCGCTCAAATTGCTGATCTGTAAAGATCAGCAATTTCGCCTCACCAGTCCGCTAGTTTTTCTCAGTCCATACGGCTTTGCCGTCCACCCAAGTTTTTACTGGCCAACCCTTAAGCTTCCAGCCGCCAAAAGGAGTGTTACGTCCTTTGCTTGCGAAGGAACTTGGGTCTACTTCTTTTTCCTGCTCCAGATCGATCAGTGTCAAATCTGCAGGAGCTCCGATCTCCATAACCCCGGTGTTCAATCTGAATACCCGTGCAGGATCGGCAGTCATTCTTTGTACTAGTAAGGATAAATCCCATTTTCCTGTTTCTACAAATGATGTGTATAAGAGTGGGAAAGCTGTCTCGAATCCAACGATACCAAAAGGTGCCAGCTGCATTCCTTTCGCCTTCTCTTCTTCACTATGTGGCGCATGATCTGTAACAATCATATCTAGTGTGCCATCAAGCAACCCTTCGATACACGCTTCAACATCGCGGCGGGAGCGCAGCGGCGGGTTCATTTTCCAATTGGCATCCAGGCCTGGAATATCGTCTTCAGCAAGAAGCAAGTGATGCGGACATACCTCAGCAGTTACTTTAATGCCGATCTCTTTTGCTTGGCGAATCAGCCGCACCGACTGTTCAGTACTGACATGGCATACATGGTAATGAACGCCTGTCGCTTCTGCCAGCAAAATATCGCGTCCAACATGGATCGCTTCTGACTCATTCGGAATTCCTTTGAGGCCATGCTTCTTAGCGAACTCACCTTCAGCTACACAGCAGCCTTCAACCAGTGAATTATCTTCGCAGTGGGCAATGACTGGCATATCGAGCGATGCTGCGATGTTCATTGCATCTTTCATCATTTGAGCACTTTGTACGCCCACACCGTCGTCTGTATAACCAATAGCTCCAGCTTCTTTGAGCGCTGCAAAATCCGTCAACTCACGTCCGAGCTCATTTTTCGTAATGGCTGCATAAGGAAGCACTTTAACTAGTCCTGCTTCACGCGCCTTGTCTTTCACAAATTGCACGATCTCCGGGCTATCTGTCACCGGACGAGTATTTGGCATACATGCAATGGTTGTAAATCCGCCTTTAGCAGCTGAGCGACTTCCGGTTTCCACTGTTTCCTTGTGTTCAAATCCCGGTTCACGCAAGTGCACATGCATATCAATGAGTCCCGGAATGAGCAGCTTACCTTCAGCATCAATGATCTCCGTGGCTTCTCCGATAGCTTCATTTCCGTCGATTATAGCCGAGATCACACCCTCCTGAAGTTCGATGTGTTTGCGCTCAAGCAAGCCTTCCTTATTCAATACGCTGGCGTTTCTAATAATCACTGTCATGATTCTACCTTTACCCTCAGATCACAGCTGCGGGCCCTCTCGTTATTATATAATAAAAATTCATATTTGTGTATATTTATTAGTCTCTATACGTTAGCATTCTGTAAGCTTATAGTAAAGCTCTTTCGAGAACCGCCATCCGGACCGGTACGCCATTAGACATTTGCGGGAAAATCCGCGATTGACTGCACTCAACTACTGCATCATCAATCTCTAGATTCCGGTTAACCGGAGCTGGATGCATAATGATTGTGTCTTTGGCCAGCTTAGCTGCCCGCTCTTCTGTTAGACCATAGTGGCTACGGTAATCTTCAGCAGACAGCTTAATGCCGGAAGTATGGCGCTCAAGCTGTACTCGAAGCATCATTACTACATCCGCTTTAAGAGCTTCTTCCATAGTTACGTAAGGCGCATACTCCATAAGCTCAGGAGCCTTCATATTATCCGGTGCGCAGAACTGCACCTTGGCTCCCATTTTCGTAAGCCCCCAGAGATTAGAGCGCGCTACGCGGCTATGCATAATGTCCCCAATGATGGAGACTGTCAGGCCCTTTAGTTCCCCAAAGGTTTTGGTCATGGTGTATAAATCAAGCAGCGCCTGCGTAGGATGTTCATTGTTGCCGTCGCCCGCATTGATAAGCGGTATGGACACCTTCTCAGCTAACTGCTGCAGCACACCTGCAGGCTTCAAACGCACAACTCCGGCATCGATCCCCATCGATTCCAGTGTGCGCACTGTATCGTAGATCGACTCCCCTTTTTCTACACTAGAAGCTGCAGCCGTAAAATTAAGTACTTGCGCACCTAGTCGTTTCTCTGCCATCTCGAAAGAGAAGCGTGTGCGTGTGCTGTTCTCAAAAAACATGTTAGAAATAAAATGGGAGTTCAAGATGGGCGTTAGCTTTTCACTTTGATTGTCCCAAAATGCTGTTCTGTCAAGCAGTTGGATAATTTCCGACCGGTCAAGCTCTTTGATTCCCAGCAGACTACGTTCCTTTACCTTGGTAAGTGTCATGATGTTATCGTTCCTCCCGGTTTGAAATAATGTAGACCTCATCTTTGCCGTCGTATTCCTTCAGCGCCACTTCAATCTGCTCGTGCTTTGAGGTAGGTACATTCTTACCGATGTAGTCCGGCCGGATCGGCAGCTCGCGGTGTCCGCGGTCAGCCAGTACTGCCAGTTGAATCATTCGTGGGCGTCCGCAATCCATCAAAGCGTCCATCGCCGCGCGGATGGTGCGTCCGGTGTAAAGTACATCATCGAACAAAATGACTTTCTGATCATGAATGCCAGCACTTCCTGAAGTAATAACGACGTTGCTCTTCACTACTGCTTCACTGCCTTCCACTTCACGGTCATCCCGGTAATGTGTGATATCCAGCTCACCGTATGGAATCTCGACGCCTTCAATCTCCTTGATGCGCTCAGCGATACGTTGTGCCAGATACACACCTCGTGTCCGAATGCCGACCAGCAGACAATTCTCGATACCTTTGTTCTTCTCCAAAATCTCATGAGCAATACGCGATAAGGCCCGGCGGATCGCCGTTTCATCCATAATGACATTTTTCTCAGTAACCATAATCTTGTCACCCTCCAGCTTGTTCGCCTATTCAAGTTCCCGGAAATCAAAAAACTCCTTGCCTATAACAGGCAAGGAGTGAAATCCGCAGATGAGGAAGATGACGGCCGCGCGCATAAAAAGACAGTTCCGTATTTACACACGGATACCTTTCTAAGAGTCGCGAACCTCGATTCACGTTACCTTGCCAGCCTCACAGGACTGAATTAAAGGCGCTATTCATTTAACAAGAATTATGACAGAACAACCCCCTCATGTCAACTTTCTCTGCCTAAACTTTTGCACTTCTCTTCCTTACTTCTATTAACAACAAGGGGGAGGCGGTACTCAGTATATCTGCATAAAAAACGAGGCTGGTCCCAAGTTGCCGTTTCATGGCTTTTTGGACAGCCTCGTTTATGTTCTTAACACTACTTAATGTCCAAATGATTCAAAAGGCGCACCTAGTAATGCTGAAAATGATGCAATCGGTGAGGTACTTATATAGTAATTAAGGAATTTCTCCCTGAAATTCAGTGATTTCTGTTCATCGGACTTGTTATTAGGGAGTTTTTCCCTGATTTCGTACATTTAGAGCGAATATCGGCTAATTTCAGGGAGTTTTTCCCTAATTAGTTTAAAATCCACTCTTTACTTCGCACAAACACAGAACGCATATCGCTCACCACACAAGCCCGCCACACAAGTTCACTGCACAAATTCCACCGTCACAGCTACCACAAATCATCTACTGCAAGCTGTACGAAAATCAAACATAGCAGTAATACACAACACGTGGCATATAGTCATAGGGCACAGTAACATCTACAACATTTCCTATTCCATAAAAAAGAAGCTGCCCCCAAGTAGAATTCACTACTTTTGGGACAGCCTCATTAATTCAATAACAATGCTTAAAACTCAAATTCCACATCACTAAGACGTCTTTGAATTTCAGAGATGACACGTCTCTCTTCCTCTTCACCTTTAGCAATAAAGGTAACGGAGAAACGAACAAACGGACCTGCATCGTCCCAAGGCACAGTGGAGATCAGCTTCTCACGAATGAGGAATTGGGAGAAATCTTCACCGGATTCAAAGCGACGGCCGTCTTTGATTCCCTTAGGTGCAGCGACATACAGGAAGAAGGAGCCTTTTGGCTTCTCAGCTTTAAAGCCGAGGCTGTTCAGTGCATCAACCAGCAGGTTGTGACGACGGGAGTATTTATCCGCAATCGCTTCAGTAATCTCCGGATGAGCAAGACCATAAGCCGCTGCTTTTTGAATCGCGATAAATTGGCCGGAATCGTTGTTATCCTTCACATCGCTGAAGGCTTTAACCACTAGCGGATTACCAGCCACAAAACCAATTCTCCAACCCGTCATATTGTAAGACTTAGAAAGAGAATGCAGTTCTACACCCACATCCTTTGCACCTGGAACGGAGAGGAAGCTAAGTGGCTTCAAACCGTCATAGGTCAAGGCAGCATATGGTGCGTCATGGATAACCACTACATCGTATTTTTTCGCCCATGCAACGACCTCAGCAAAAAACTCAGGAGTGGCACTAGCGCCCGTTGGATTGTTTGGATAGTTTAGATAAAGAAGCTTAGCTTTACGAGCAATGTCTTCCGGAATTTCATTCAGATCTGGAAGGAATTTGTTCTCCTTCTTCAGCTCCACTGTAAATACTTGTCCACCCAAATATTTAGTATGTGTACCCAAGACTGGATAACCCGGCACGGTCATAATCGTGATATCACCTGGATTGATGAAACAAGATGGCAACATAGCCAGCGCAGGCTTCGATCCGATGGAGTGAACTACCTCCGTGTCTGGATCAATTCCTTCCACCCGGAAAACTTCCCGCAAATATTCAGCAGCAGCAGTCTTGAATTCGGCAATTCCATTGTCCGCATATCCGCGGTTTTCTTCCTTCGCTGCTTCTTCAGCAAGCTTAGCTACGATACCCGCATCAGCCATCTCATCCGGCTCGCCTACGCCCATATCAATTAGTTCAATGTTAGGAAAATCCTGTTTTGCGGATGCTTTAGCACGTTTGATTTTCTCGAATTTATAAATCGAAGTGTCTTTGCCATAATTGGCACCGCCGATGCGGTCTGCAAAATTAGTCTGAATGAAGCTATCTTGGTATTGTTCAATACTCATACTGTCATCTCATCTCCTGAATATCTATTCTACTTTTAAAAGAAACGGCTTCGCCGTCCCTTGGATGGCGTATGTTTCCGGATATCCGTTTCATTATAAAAATAAGGATAAAGAATAAGGCATTACCCTTTCTTTATCCTTATGTTTTTAAATATGCCGTAAAGTAGTGTTCAATACCATAGACTAATTATCACTTCATTTGTACTTATCTGCTGCGTAGTGTGAACAGCACTTCTTCCATATCCTCTGGAATAGGTCTGCTGAATTCTTTATATTCACCTGTGGTAGGATGAACAAATCCAAGCACCGCCGCATGCAACGCTTGTCCATTCATCGTAGTGCCCTTGCTGCGTCCATATATCGGATCACCTACAAGTGGATGGCCAATGAACTTCATATGTACCCTGATTTGATGCGTGCGGCCAGTCTCCAGCTGCAGCTCCAGCAGTGTACAATCTCCGAAACGTTCCATTACTGTAAAATGGGTTACGGATTTCTTGCTGTTCTTTTCGGTTACTGTGTATAGCTTGCGATCATGTGGATCTCTGCCAATCGGTGCGTCAACAGTGCCCTTATCATGCGACAAGTTGCCGTGTACGACTGCAATATATCGGCGCGTAACACTATGCTCTTTAAGCTGTGCGGCAAGCGAGGCATGACTGGCATCATTCTTAGCCACCATGATAAGACCAGAGGTATCCTTATCGATCCGATGGACAATACCTGGACGAATCTCACCGTTAATGCCGGACAGATCCTTACAGTGATACATCAGCGCATTTACTAAGGTGCCTGACGGATGTCCCGCAGCTGGGTGCACAACCATGCCCCGGGGTTTATTAATCACAATGACATCGCTGTCTTCATATACAACTTCAAGAGGAATGTTCTCCGCGATCAAATCCGTTACTTCTGCTTCAGGGACAACAACGCTAACCACGTCGCCTTCCGATAACTTATAGTTGGCTTTCACTGGCTTGCCATTAACCGTAACGTTACCGCCGCTGATCCACAGCTGCACCTGAGAACGGGAAATTTCTTCTTCCCATGATTCCGTAATATATTTATCGATTCGCTCCCGCGCGTTCTCTGCCGAAACGGTCCATTCCGTGACGTCCCTCTCTTCTTCGCTCGTAGATGCCGCTTGGTGATTGACGTCTTTATTCAAATCATTCATTCCCTTCTCTTACTTCCTTTGCTTCTTTTACTTCTTTTATTTCCGTAATTTCTTCGCCATTCTTAAGGTCACGAAAAGAATCCAAAAGAATCAATCCAACCCCAATGACAATACAAGAATCCGCCACGTTAAAAATCGGGAAGCTATAGCTCCCAAAATTGAACAGAAGGAAATCAACAACCTCACCATTGATTATTCGGTCCAGGAAGTTACCGATAGCTCCACCCAGTACAAGCCCTAGGGCAACAGATAACAGCTTCCGCGAGTGTCTAGTCTTGTTCAAATACCAAACGATACCACTAACCACTACAACCGTAACTAGAAAGAAGAACCATTGCTGACCTTCGAGAATCCCAAAAGCAGCCCCGCGATTGCGATGAGAGGTAATCAGGAAAAAATCTCCGATAACAGAAATCTGTTCTCCGATCTCCAGACGTGTAGCAATGAGATACTTTGTCCCTTGATCCACCAAAAATACAATAAGAGCAATCAAATAGTACACCACAGAAGTTGTCACTCCGTTCTTATTTTTCCCGCTAAATGCGGTACGAATACTGTTTAAAGACTTGTATATTGTAGCACAGCCCTTAAAGAATCGTCTATTGCGGGACATCCGCTAAGTTCAATCTTGGGGACTATTTTCCAGCGCTAAAATCCCTGCTCTCCGGTCAACCTAACAGAGAACCATCCGGTGTTATCCGGCAAGTCGGAATGATTCTTATAAAAGGTACAGAAAGGAGCTTTCTCATTATGACGCACCTGACAGTACAGCAGCTCTCAGAGCTACGCGCACGATTGGAAAAAGATCGGGATACGATTCAGCACAGGCTTCAGAATAATGAACATTACGGCTTAGATGAATCCATGCGGGATGGCTCCGGAGAACTTTCCGAGAATGACAACCATCCAGGAGATGCAGCCACCGATTTGTATAATCGCTCCATGGACATTTCACTGTTAGAGCGGGACGAGCATGAGCTGGACGATATTGAAGCTGCTTTATCCGCTATGGATAATGGCACCTATGGGATATGCAAGGCTAGTGGTGAGCCGATCCCTTTTGAACGTTTATCTGCCATCCCTTCCACACTTTATTGTAAAGAGCACAACCCGCGGCAAAACGCACCTTTCACTCGTCCAGTGGAAGAGGAGCTGTTATCTCCACCTTTTGGACGAACCAGTCTGGATGAACGCGACGATCAAAACGGTTTTGACGGTGAGGATGCCTGGCAGATTGTTGAAAGCTGGGGTACCTCGAATTCTCCCGCCATGGCGGAGGGCAACAATATTGATTCTTATAATGATATGGAGATTGAAGCCGATGAGCTGGAAGGCTGCGTAGAGCCTTGGGAGAACTTTATCGCCACTGATATCACGGGCAACAATCTAATTGTAGTGCCTGGACGGAGCTACCAGCGTTATTTGGACAGTGACGAGGCAACCCATAGCCTAGATCCTCTCGACGAAGACTAAACACAGATGTCCTCAACACAAAAACATTTAAACAGCGTACTGTTCCAGTTTTGAGGAATGGTTCGCTGTTTTTAATCTTAACGTTTCGATGGCTATTTGAACTCTAGCTGACGTTGTACGATCCGCACAATATCCGCAATATAATCACCAATGATCGGTAGATTGAGCGCGCCTAGTCCCTGAAGGATATAAATAATCGTTGCCGCAAAAAAAGTAAAACCCAGTGCAATCCCAACTCCCCGAGCTGCTCCAAATAAAATATTTCTCCAAATCAACCGCCAAGGTGAATATAGCAGATCCGTATATTGATAAATTCGGGATTTTTCCAAAATATGAGCCCACTCAAAGGTCAAACGGTACATCGTATTCATTTTTTCTTCCAGCGGAATATCCTCGGGATTACGCGGATCTGCTGTTAGATACTCAGGATTAACTTCAGGAAAAGCCTTATTCTCCTTTTCCTTGTCTGGGTTATTCTTATTGCCGGATGTCTTAATGGAGATTCTCCTCTTATTTCCCTCCACAGCTACGGCTCCTCTCATATGTCTTTCCTTCGCTACAAAGTAAACGAGCCCGGCCAAAGAGAATTCATCTCCTTAAGCTCGGGACTCGTTAGTTTTGCGCCGAAATATAAAGACTATATTTCCCGCATAAACGGAAGATCTCCGTTTACACTTATGCCGCTAGTATATGCTGTTTTGGGACAGGTAATGCAGAATTATGCTTCGATATGGATACCGATGGATTTGTCACCGACTTCTACCGTCTCAAAAGCATGTTCTCCATCAAAATCAACCGTAGTCACAAGAACATTGTCTCGCAATACATTGTCAAATGCTGTAACAGCTGCTTTTAGCTCATCGTCTAACTTCAAAGTGAGTGCGATCCGTTTCTCGATCGGCAGATCCAGACGTTTACGGTAATCTTGAACCGCGCGAATGATCTCACGAACCCAGCCTTCTTGTTCAAGCTCAGGCGTGATTTCGGTATTGAGCGCAACCGTAACTCCATATCCGGAAGCTGCGGCGAAACCTGCTTTGGCTTGTTTTTCAACAAGCAGCTCTTCAGAAGTGATTACAAGCTCTTCACCTTCAGGTGTCGCAATTGCAATTTTACCGTCCTGTACCGCATTGCGGGTAGAATCACTGTCGAGGCTTTTCAGGAAGCCTTGCAGGAAGCCTACATTTTTACCGTATTTTTTACCGGCTACCTTAAGATTCAGCTTGAGTGTGAAATCAACAAATCCGCTGTCACTGTTCTCCAGCACGATGTTCTTGATGTTGATCTCATCTTTGATGATCTCTTCATACTCAGCCAAATGGAAGTCACGGTTCATCGAAACGATCAGCTCGGACAGCGGTTGACGATTCTTAATGCCTGTTTCGTTACGTACGTTACGCGCCAACTCAACGATCTGTCTTGCACTTTCCATATCCTCTTCCAGCTCTTTATCGATCAAGTTCTCGTCAGCAACCGGGTAGTCTGCCAAATGCACACTTTCTCCGCCGCCAAGGTTCGTGAAGATATCTTCGGACAACATCGGTGTAAATGGAGCCATCAAAGTTGCTGTCGCCAAAAGCACATGAGTCAACGTACGGTAAGCATCCAGTTTATCTTCACCTAGGCCACTCCCCCAGAAACGGTCACGGGAACGACGGATATACCAGTTACTCAGCTCATCCACAAAGTTCTCAATAGCTCTAGACGTATTCACGAAGTCATTTACCGCAAGCCCTTTATCCACCAAAAGAATCAAGCTGTTCAGACGGGACAGAATCCAGCGGTCCAGCTTATGTTTTGATACTTTAAAAGGATGGTCGGCTGGATCGTAACCATCAATGCCCGCATACAGCGTCAAGAAGGCATGTGTATTTACCAGCGTATCCACTACTTTAGATTTCGTCTCACCTACAAGACCACGCGAGAAACGTTTATTATTCCACGGTGCACTGTCGGACAAAATAGCCCAACGGAATGCATCCGTGCCGTAATCGTTCATGATTTCCCAAGGATCAATAACATTGCCCTTGGATTTAGACATTTTTTGACCATTCTCATCGAGGATATGACCGTGAGCAATAACTGCTTTATATGGAGCTTTACCCTTGAACAAGGTGGATACTGCAAGCAAGCTGTAGAACCATCCACGGGTCTGGTCGATCCCTTCACAGATCATATCTGCCGGGTACTGATCATCCAGCTTATCCTCGTTCTCAAACGGATAATGGCTTTGTGCAAAAGGCATCGAGCCACTATCGAACCATACGTCGATCACTTCCGATGTACGAACCATCTCTGCACCTTCGCTAAACGGACTGCGCAGCTTGATCTTATCCACGAAAGGTTTATGCAGTTCGATATCTTCCGGAACATCACCAATCGCCATCGCTCTTAGCTCTTCAATGCTGTGTGGAGCAAACTCTTTGCCCGTTTCTTGACATACCCAGACATTGAGGGGTGTACCCCAATAACGGTTACGGCTGATATTCCAGTCAACCAGTTCATCCAAGAACTTCCCGAAACGGCCTTCTCGTACATGCTCAGGGTACCAAGTTACACTGTTGTTGTTAGCAATCAGCTGATCTTTGATCGCTGTAGTGTTGATGAACCAGCTGTCTGTTGCGTAATACAAAAGTGGGGTATCACAACGCCAGCAGAACGGATAGCTGTGCTCGTATTTCTCTTTACCGTAAAGCAATCCTTTTTCAGACAAAACCTTAATGATATCCAGATCGCAATCCTTAACAAAACGTCCCGCAAAATCAGAGACTACATCCGTATACTTACCGGAATTATCAACCACATTTACGAAGCTGATGCCATTCTCACGGCAAGTCTTGTAGTCATCTTCACCATGTGCTGGTGCCATGTGTACGATCCCTGTACCACTGGAATCTGTAACGAAAGAAGCGCCTACGATAACATTGCTTTTCTCTGCCTTAATATATCCGAATGGAGGTGCGTAAGTTTTACCGATAAACTCGGAACCTTTATGTGTAGAAAGGACTGTGTGCTCACCTTTCATTACTTCTTCGACCAAGTTTTTAGCAACGATGTACACACCATCTTCTTGTTGCACACGTACATAATCCATGTCCGGGTTCATAGCTAGCGCCATATGGGCTGGCAAGGTCCAAGGTGTTGTCGTCCAAGCCAATACGTAGTCTCCGCTGTCATCCAGCTTGAACTTCGCGGTCGCACTGAGATCCTTAACGGTTTTGTAGCCTTGAGCAACTTCATGTGAGCTTAGTGTAGTCTGGCAGCTCGGGCAATACGGGCTAACACGGTGTCCGCGGTAAAGCAACCCGTTCTCATGCACTGTAGCCAAGATGTTCCATACACTTTCGATATAGGTGTTATCCAAGGTTACATAAGGATTATCTAAATCCGTCCAGTATCCGATTGCTTCTGTAAATTCACGCCATTGCTTCTCATAACCGAAGACGCTGTCTTTACATTCCTGGATGAATTTTTCTACGCCATATTCCTCGATCTCTTGTTTGCCGGAGATGCCAAGCTTCTTTTGTACGCCTAGTTCTACTGGCAGACCGTGTGTATCCCAGCCTGCTTTACGTACCACGCGGTAACCTTTCATCGTCTGGTAACGACCGATGAAATCCTTGATTACCCGTCCCAGCACGTGTCCGATATGCGGCGCACCGTTTGCTGTAGGCGGACCTTCATAGAATACATAATTTGGACGTCCCTCACGGTTCTCCATGGACTTGCGGAACGTATTTTCGTCGCTCCATTTCTTTAATATGCGGACATCTCTTGCCCGCGCCTTTTCTCTGACATCTACTTTTTGCATGTGATGGTCAATCCTTTCATGGATTAGTCTATAAAGCTCTTTTCGATCTTTGGGCGACCTTGCGCAGCTGGTCGCTCACCGCTCTTGCCCGGGCACCCGAGCTGCGATCCCGCAGGGCAACAATCGCTCGGGGCGCCATACGCGACCTTGCGCAGCTGGTCGCTCACCGCTCTTGCCCGGGCTCCCGAGCCTCGTTCCCGCAGGGCAGCAATCGCTCGGGGCGCCATACGCGACCTTGCGCAGCTGGTCGCTCACCGCTCTTGCCCGGGCTCCCGAGCCGCGATCCCGTTAGGGCAGCAATTGCTCGGGGGGCCAATGGGCGACCTTGCGCAGCTGGTCGCTCACCGCTCTTGCCCGGGCTCCCGAGCCGCGATCCCGCAGGGCAGCAATCGCTCGGGGCGCCATACGCGACCTTGCGCAGCTGGTCGCTCACCGCTCTTGCCCGGGCTCCCGAGCCTCGTTCCCGCAGGGCAGCAATCGCTCGGGGCGCCATTTTCGCGACCTTGCGCAGCTGGTCGCTCACCGCTCTTGCCCGGGCACCCGAGCCGCGATCCCGCAGGGCAGCAATTGCTCGGGGCGCCATACGCGACCTTGCGCAGCTGGTCGCTCACCGCTCTTGCCCTGGCTCCCGAGCCGCGATCCCGCAGGGCAGCAATCGCTCGGGGCGCCATACGCGACCTTGCGCAGCTGGTCGCACAGCTCTTGCCCTGGCTCCCGAGCCGCGATCCCGCAGGGCAGCAATCGCTCGGGGCGCCATACGCGACCTTGCGCAGCTGGTCGCTCACCGCTCTTGCCCGGGCTCCCGAGCTGCGATCCCGCAGGGCAGCAATCGCTCGGGGCGCCATACGCGACCTTGCGCAGCTGGGCGCTCACCGCTCTTGTCCGGGCTCCCGAGCCGCGTTCCCGCAGGGCAGCAATCGCTCGGGGCGCCAATGGGCGACCTTGCGCAGCTGGTCGCTCACCGCTCTTGCCCGGGCACCCGAGCTGCGATCCCGCAGGGCAGCAATCGCTCGGGGCGCCATACGCGACCTTGCGCAGCTGGTCGCTCACCGCTCTTGCCCTGGCTCCCGAGCCGCAATCCCGTAGGGCAGCAATTGCTCGGGGCGCCAATGGGCGACCTTGCGCAGCTGGTCGCTCACCGCTCTTGCCGTAAAGGCCCCGCAGGCGAACCCGCCAGGGGAGCCTAAGAAGGGCCGCTCCTTCAGCCACATGAATCCGTTCGTTTCCACCACCGTACCTAGTTTGCACGAGGCTTTACTTTGCGGGTGTCCAGAGGGCAGCAGCCCTTGGGGTCCCCCTTAGAAAGGGGGATTTAGGGGGATGGCCGCCCCGGAACAACAAAATAAGCGTCATCCCACCCCCAAAGGGGCGAGACGACGCTCGCGATACCACCCTAATTCTGCGCATGAGCACATCCTTAAGGGGAGTGTATTCAGCACAATCTCAGTCCTGCGCGTAAATTTTGTGCACAGGTCCGGTGTAACGTCCGGCAGACGGTTAGGCTTACGCACGATCAACGCTTCAGCTTAACTTCTAGGGGAAGATCTTCCGGCAGGGTTCGAACAATCGGCTCGCAGCAATCGCCGACTCTCTGGAGAACGTTACCTTGTCGTACTTGTCCCGTCATCGAATACATATAAACATTATACAGATATGTTCTATTTATAGACTTTTTGAATCTAAATGTCAACAACCATTCGCCCAATCTAGCTATTATGAGCGTACTAGCGCATGGAGTTCACTTTATTATGGTCTATTTTATCGAAAAATAAAAATAGAGGGAATAGCTCCCTCTATTTAGCCAATTATCGTCTGAAACCTTTAGATGCGATGAAGAACATCATCCTTGAAAGCTACATTCTCGCTCGCCTCACGACTCTCTAAGGCATTCCAGTCATCCTGTGATAACAGCTCCAGCTGAGCTTCCACTAATGTCCGGAAACGAGTGCGATAGATCGAAGCTTGCTTGCGCAATTCTTCAGTCTCAATAGCAACCTTACGGGATTTGGATAACGCTTCGTTAATAATACGATCGGCGTTTTTCTCCGCTTCCTTGATAATGAGCTGGGATTCCTTCTTGGAGTTGTTCTTCACATCATCCGCCGCTTCCTGAGCGACTAAGATCGTCTTCGATAAACTTTCTTCAATATTCACAAAATGATCCAGACGCTCTTGAATAGACAAAAGCTGATTCTGCAGTTCCTTGTTCTCACGGATGACGCTTTCGTAATCCTTGATCACTTGATCCAGAAATTCGTTGACCTCGTCCTCATCATAACCGCGAAGTCTCCGAGAAAACTCCTTGTTATGTATATCGAGCGGTGTTAATGGCATGCTGTGCACCTCCTAGAAATTTCGGACCTTCTTTATCTCTAAATCGCAACTAAGCGGCAGACAAAGAAGAAAGACTGTACTTCAAGTAAAGGCAGAAGGTGTTCCTGTGTTCCGCCTGCCATTCATGGTCCGCCTCTTCTTAAAAGTATCGGCGTCCAGCTTAAAAAATGTTTGATTCCCTCGAAATAATCAATTTCGACAAGTAAGACCGTATTCCTGCAAGGGATTCACACAAATTTACCAATCTGAACACGGTATCGGCCCTTTTTCGTCAAACTGCCGACCTCTAGAACCTTGAAGCGACCAAAGCCTTGAATAGATACCATGTCACCATCCTTAAGACCGCAGGATGGGTCTTCCTCCACTTTCCAGTTTACCCGAACACGTCCAGCCTTGATGGGAGCAAGAATTTTGCTTCGGCTAAGCCGTGTTACATCTGCGGCAATGCCATCCAATCGCAGGGATGCTACAGTCAAATCCATCAATTCCAGCTTAACCTCACTATTACGCAAGGCGGAAAGGGGTAATACTTCCGTACTTACCTGTATCCGGTGCACTCCAGTTAAATTCATAGCTAAATAATCTGCAATATCAGCAGCGACTACAACATGACAACCATCGTCCAGAACATGAATATCACCGATTTTGCCTCGTTTAACGCCCAGCCCCAGAATAGAACCCATGTAGTCCCCATGCTCCAGAGCCAGAAACTTCTGCTCCCCTGAGGTTATTGCAAGCACCTTCAGCTCCATGTCTTCCTGATCCAGGTCACGATAATCAGGAGCGACAAGCGCTCGCTTCCGCTCTGCCTCAGCATGTCCACCTTCCCATTTAACAATCACATCAGGATGGCGGTTAACTAAAGTTTGCAGAATAAAACCTTGGCGGGGATCGAGAAATTCAGTTAATTTAGTCTCATGATATTCTCCAGCGTTGGTAACCCATTCGAAGGCCTTGTCCACAAATTGACGTTCATCGGGATGAAAATGCCCGTAAACTTCGTTCTTCATCACAATTGCCTAAAAAATCAAATGCAGGATAGATTTAAGTCCGCCTGCAGCGAATTCCAAGACAAGTAATGCAATAATTGGAGAGATATCAAGTGTACCGAAGAGCGGTGGAATAAACCGTCTGAAAGGTGTTAAATACGGCTCTACGAGTTTGCTTAGCAGTTCTCCAATGAAGTTATCACGAACGTTGGGTAACCAGGACATTAGCACATAGAAAATAATCATGTAAAAATAAATGTTAAACAAAATATCGATAATGTAATCAATTTGAAGCAAAGCCCATTCACCTCATTCTGTTATAGTCTTGATCGTCACCTAGGATTTCTGTAATGGAGCCTTGAATTTCAACAGTATCTGGAGTGCACATAAATATATTGCCCCCAATTTTAGAGATTCCTCCCCCAAGGGCATAAACAGTTCCGCTGAGAAAATCAATAATTCGCATTGCTTGATCATTGCGAACACGCTGCAGGTTAATTACTACCGTCCGATGCGAACGGAGATGATCAGCAATCTCCTGTGCCTCATCATATGAACGTGGTTCATATAATACAACCTTGACATTTTTTTGCGAATGGATACTGACAACGTTGCCCCTCTGATTTTTGCGGGTTTCTACAGGGGCCGGCTCATACTCATCCTCTTCGTGGATTTGCTCCCGCTCCACAACTTCCTCTTCCTCCTGCAAGCCCAAAAAACTCATAAATCGGTTCATAACGCTCATCACGATCCCTCCTAATGGCCTACTAACACCGTACCCAGGCGTACCCAGGTGGCTCCTTCCTGTATCGCCACTTCAAAATCATTCGACATTCCCATGGACAGCTCCGTAATCGGCTCAGGTGTCAAAGCAAGTTGATTAAGCTCATCGCGCAGCTCACGAAGTCCGCGAAATACAGGACGGGTAAGCTCCGGATCACCTTCTAAAGGTGCCATCGTCATAAGTCCAATTACCTTAACGCGGTCCAAACTAGCGATTTCACGTAAAAATCCAGGTACTGCCTCAGGTGACAGACCAAACTTCGTATCTTCGCCAGAGATATTCACTTGAAGAAACACATTCACTTCCTGATCAGCGGCAAGCGCCTTTTTGTGCAATTCTTGCGCCAGAGACATCCGGTCCAAAGAGTGTATATATTGAAATTTGCCAATAACGTCTTTAACCTTATTGGTTTGCAAATGCCCGATAAAATGCCATGTCCCTTTGTCCCCTAAAACCTTCCATTTGTGTTCAGCATCCTGCCAGCGACTCTCAGCAACATGCTCTAGGCCTGCCTCCAATACGGAGGATACCATTTCCAGAGAAACATATTTCGTCACTGCAATTACCTTGACGTCATTACGATCCCGGCCGCTTGCCGCGCAGGCACGTGCTACACGTTCCTCTACCTCAGCAATTCTCTCCTGCAGTGTTAAAGACAACTTTCAACTCTCCTTTATTCCGATCCAGCTCGTCATTCTGCCTGTAATACCGTTTTCTTTGCGATAAGAAAAAAACAAATCACGATTACAGCTTGTACACCATGTTGTACATTCGATATGAGTCGGCAATATTCCTGCTTTTATCATAATGCGTCGATTCATTTCTTTCAAGTTTAGCAAGTATTTACTCTGATCAGTCTCTGAGGCTCTGTAAAGCTCCACAGCATCGAAAGTTTCTATCCCCTCATTCAAGCTGCCCTCCAGCTGCCGAACATGCTCCATCACATAATCATCCACCTCATAACAGCAGTCGCCAATGGATGGACCGATCGCTGCCACAATATCATGTGGATGGCTGCCGTATACCGTTTGCAGCTTACTCACCATGGCTGCGGCAATCTGAGCCACCGTTCCTTTCCAGCCTGCATGTGCAAGACCGACGACTCTACGCACGGGATCATAAAAATAAAGGGGCACACAATCCGCATAAAAAGAAGTCAACAAAACCCCAGGCACATCCGTCAGCAGACCATCCTTAGCTTGAAATGCCGATGCTCTGTCCTGTTGTCCCCGCCCACGGTCCACTTCCCTTACTACAGCTATCTCTGCCCCATGAGTTTGTTCTCCACAGGTCCATGCTTCCGGCTTGAAATCAAGAGCTTCGGCAAGCGCTCTCCGATTGCTCAGGACATCTTCAGGAGCATCCCCAACGTGAAACGCACAATTCAGGCTGTCATAGGGCGCCTTGCTAGCCCCTCCCTGTCTACCAGTAAACCCCGCTGTAATTTCGTTATGCTCCACTCGCCAAGGCTCCAGATGGAGCAGCATAAGCATTTCTTTCCCCTGCACAAACGGTTCCATTTCCTCACCTCCGCCTTAGTGTACCACATGTAAATACCCGTACAAAGTGACGGTTAAGCCTGATCGCCTAAATTCTTAAATAAAAAAACAAAAAACGCACCTAATTAATAAGTGCGCCGTTCGCTGCGATCTCCCCGTTCCAGATACATCGTTTCACGCTCTTCCTGTCCCGGAGACATCCGCGACTCTTCAATCTTCACGAGCACAACATCGGACCCGATCTTGACTATATTCCGCCATGGAATAATCAGATCTGTCCCGCCTCCGAACAATCCCATAAACCGAGTGTATCCGGGTATAACGATGGCATCAATGACACCACGGCGCAAATCAAGCTCCAGATCACTAATCTGCCCCAACCGCTTGCCATCTACAATGTTGATAACATCCTTCGTCTGAAAATCAGAGATTTTCATTTTTTTGGCAGACCCTTGATAATCCTCGTTCATCTCACCACCCCTGTACAATCCGACCTATAGTCCAATATATGATCCGGAAGCTTGTCAACATGCATTAAAAAGAGGAGACAGCCCAAAATCCTTAACCCGGATTCTGGAATATCTCCTCATGGCTACTGCTCTAAGATTTCACGTGTTTTTGCATTTGCTGAATCGCAGATTTCTCCAGACGTGAGACCTGTGCCTGTGAAATGCCAATCTCATCTGCGACCTCCATCTGTGTTTTCCCTTCGAAAAACCGCATGGATAAAATTCGTTTCTCCCTTTGTCCTAATTTACGCATCGCTTCACGTAATGCAATTTCTTCGATCCACGACACATCCTTATTCTTATCGTCGCTAATCTGGTCCATTACATAAATAGGATCGCCGCCGTCATGATAGATCGGCTCGAATAAGGACACTGGATCCTGAATGGCATCAAGAGCAAAAACAACATCTTCCTTCGGCACACCCAGCGCTTCTGATATTTCGAATATCGTCGGTTCCCGTGAGTTCTGATTGGTCAGACTATCACGTACCTGGAGCGCCTTGTAGGCGATATCTCTGAGAGAACGTGATACCCGAATCGGGTTGTTATCACGCAGGTAACGCCGAATCTCACCGATAATCATCGGAACTGCATATGTGGAGAATTTAACGTTTTGTGATAAATCGAAATTATCGATGGCTTTCATCAGACCGATGCAGCCCACCTGGAACAAATCGTCAACAAATTCTCCCCTATTATTGAACCTCTGGATAACGCTTAGAACAAGTCTAAGATTACCGTTTACCAATTTCTCTCTGGCGGATCGCTCGCCCTGCTGCTGCAGCGAAGTGAACAGTTGCCGCATTTCCACATTCGTTAGAACAGGCAGCTTAGCAGTATCCACACCGCAAATCTCGACTTTATTACGGGTCATGATGATTTACCTCCCAAGGAGAAACATTACTGTACATTATCTCCCGGGCTCGCCATTTTATTCCTTGCTAATTTCACCTTACACCATCTTGTTAAACTCCTTGCGCAGCCGCTTGATAATTCTTTTCTCCAGCCGCGAAATATAAGATTGGGAGATGCCAAGCAGATCAGCCACATCTTTTTGTGTCTTTTCTTCGCCTCCGCGCAGGCCAAATCTCAGCTCCATAATGAGTCTTTCCCGATCACTCAGCTTTTCCAGTGCCTTTTGCAGCAGCTTGCGATCAACCTGTTCTTCTATGTTCCGATAAATGGTATCATTTTCCGTTCCTAATACGTCAGAAAGCAATAATTCATTGCCATCCCAATCAATATTAAGCGGCTCATCAAAAGAAACCTCACTCCGTGTCTTGCTGTTCCGCCGCAGATACATCAAGATTTCATTCTCTATGCAGCGGGATGCATAAGTAGCCAGTTTTATTTTTTTCTCAGGATCAAAAGTGTTCACAGCCTTAATTAAGCCAATAGCGCCAATCGAAACCAGATCCTCGATATTGATGCCGGTATTCTCAAATTTACGAGCGATATATACTACCAAGCGAAGATTGCGCTCAATCAACATCGCACGAACAGCTGCATCGCCGCTAGACAGCCGCTGAAGCAGATATTCTTCTTCTTCCCGTGTCAGCGGTGGAGGAAGTGCCTCACTCCCGCCAATATAATAGATTTCCTGACTCTTCAGCCCTAGTAGAAACAGCATGCGGTAATATTGCAGCTGCAGAGCAATTTTCCATTTGACCATTATTTGTTCCTCCTCCAAGAAGTGCACGGTTCGCGTGTGAAGCTTTCAAATCCCGCTTTCAGCCATCAGAAGTTTGGTTCAGCTAGCTTTAAAGATTAGGAAGGCAGTGCTGCAACAGTAGCGCTCTCTTTTTGAGTCAAATCAGGATGTATTACAGCCCGATAGGCTCCATCCCCCGACAATGTCCCACCATCCAGCCCAATCAAGACTCTTTTACAATAAAAGATATCTTCACCAAGCTTTATCGTCACCTGATCAGGCTTCAGTGCGAGCATAAATGATGCCCCCCGGTTAACTCCCCTGTAAGGCACCAGTCGCATCCTGTCCTGCCAAGCAAACGACTGCCCGTCCGTTTCTAGTAAAAGTTTGTCCGCTCCGTCCTGAGTGAGTCTACCTTTCCATGTTTCAGGCAGATGTCCCTCCCAGAGCGAAGATTCCATAACCATCACCGGTATGCGGGTCAAAGGATCACAAAGCCGGTTACCTGTGTCTAGCAGGCCGGGACAGGAAACAGTCACTCCATCAATTTCTACTACCACCTCACCGATATAGGTTTCAAGCTGCTCCCTTCTGATTCGTGAGGAGTGCACTGCCTTGAAGCAGATTAACACCAGGGGAAATACTGCAATTACAAACCAAAAGCCAATCTTTAGGCGGTAAGCATGCCCTCCTGAAGCAGTGAACATAATACCATTCCAAATATCACCGGAGCTCTGCAGCAAATAGTGAATACCTACAATCCCACCAGCCGCTGCGAAATTGATAATATAAAAAGCTCCCATAGTGCGAAGGTAGCTTTGCAGACTCCCAAAACCAAAGGCAATCCATAGCATAACCACCGACAATCCAAACTTAATGAGGAAGGTATACATGAAAGACAACTCCGGCACAAACATCATCACCACATACAGCGCACCAACCAGAGCTGAGAGGACTAAACGCCACCATGATATCCTCAGCTTGACCATCCAGCCTGTCAGCCACAAAAGAATTCCGTCGATCACTAGATTGGCGGCGAATATCAAGTCAATATAAACAACCAGTGCATTCACCTGCTTACTATGGCGGAATCTATCCTGTAGCCAAAATGGATCAGGCTCTGTTTTTTTGGACGATATGATTAGTATAAAAAGTCTCGCATTCAAAGTCTGTCTAAACTTGGGGGGCATTCTTAAGGTTTTTTTGTCGAGTTATAGCGCGGGAGGGTTTTATTCCTACTGAACAACATTTCACATAAAAAAAAAGCACCGCATTGCCCTAGCTCTATTAGCTGGGGAATACGGTGCTTCATATCTTTTAATAAAAATATTTAATTAGTCATTGTTGCCACGATTACGGTTACGCAGGAACGTCGGAATATCTAATTGATCTGACGTATTCTGATTCCCGAACGGACGCAGATTAGCAGCGTTCTTATCCGGTGCTGCCGCTGGCTCGTTATTCGTCGAGACCGGACGGCGTCCTGGAGCTTCAGGCGATGGTTTATGTTCAAAGCCAGTAGCAATTACTGTTACTTTGATATCATCCTTCAGGCCTTCATCAATTATCGCACCAAAGATCATATTCACTTCAGGATCAGAGGCGGATGTAACAATCTCAGCCGCTTCATTGACTTCGTATAGAGAGAGGTTAGATCCTCCCGTAATGTTCATGATTACGCCGCGGGCGCCTTCAATAGACGTTTCCAAGAGTGGGCTCATGATGGCTTTACGTGCTGCTTCAGACGCACGGTTCTCACCATTTGCAATACCAATACCCATAAGCGCTGAACCGCGCTCTGTCATGATCGTCTTTACATCCGCAAAGTCAAGGTTAATCAGACCAGGAACCTTAATTAGGTCAGAGATACCTTGAACAGCCTGCCGGAGAACATTATCTGCTTCACGGAAAGCTTCCAACATCGGTGTTTTCTTATCAACAATTTCAAGCAAACGGTCATTTGGAATGACGATTAGTGTGTCGACTTTTTCTTTCAAAGCTTCGATTCCAAGCATTGCCTGGTTATAACGTTTTCTTCCTTCAAATGTGAACGGGCGAGTCACTACACCCACAGTCAGGGCTCCACACTCTCTAGCAATTTCAGCTATAACTGGCGCCGCACCTGTACCTGTACCGCCACCCATTCCTGCAGTAACAAATACCATATCTGCACCTTTAAGGGTATTCGAAATCAGATCACGGGATTCCTCCGCTGCTTTCTTACCGACTTCAGGGTTGGCGCCTGCACCCAAACCGCGGGTCAGCTTGTCCCCAATCTGCAGCTTGTGCTCCGATTTGGCCATATGCAACGCTTGGGCGTCTGTATTAACCGTAATAAATTCTACACCCTGAACGCCGTTTTCAATCATCCGGTTGACAGCATTACTACCTCCGCCGCCCACGCCGATGACTTTTATTTGCGCCAAGCTCTCCATTTCAAAATCAAATTCTAACATATTGTTCCATCTCCCCCTCAATGTGCTTGGATGGCCGGTCCAAGTATATCTGGACTTACACTTATATAAACTCGCTAAACATATTTTTTAGACGCTCCACAAATCCGGGCTTCTGAACAGTTTCCTGACTCGGAGTGGCGTTCTGCTTGCTCCGGTTGACCGTCTTTTTGTTGCTGCTTCCACCACTGTTTCTTCCACGGAAACTACGGACAACATTATGCAGAATACCGACACCGCCGGTAAACCCAGGGTCCCGTACACCGATATAATCCGGCACGGCGATGCGTACAGATGCAGCCAGCTCAGTCTGAGCAGCCTTCAATACACCCGGCATCGAGACAGTCCCACCTGTTAGTATATAACCTCCAGGCAGTTCACTGTAACCAAGCCGTTTAACTTCTTGACGAATCAGGTGGAATATTTCTTGCACCCTTGGCTCGATAATGGCCGCCAGATCCTCTTGGTTAAATTCCTTCTCCACGTTACTGCCAATGCGCAATACCTTGAAGACAACGTCTGAGGCTGCATCGTCAATCCAAGCACAACCATATTTAAGTTTTACCTTCTCCGCTTGATCAGTAAGTGTCCGAAGTCCGTAGGCAATATCATTGGTTACGAATTCTCCTCCGATCGGAATCGTGGAGGTTGCACTAAGAGAACCCTCTTCGTATATGGCTATTGTTGTTGAGCCCGCACCGATATCAACCAGAACAGATCCCATCGATTTCTCGTCCTTGGACAGCGCCAATCCACCAGCTCCAAGAGACATCAGCACAAGATCCTTTACCTTCAGCCCTGATTTCTCAACACAGCGTAGTAGATTATGTATTGGCGTCTTAGCACCCGTAATGATTGTTGCCTCAACTTCCAGACGAACACCAATCATTCCGCGCGGGTCTTGAATTCCTTCAAGACCATCGACGATAAATTGTTTGGGAACAACATCAATCACTTCACGCTCCGGAGGCATAGCAATGACTTCCGCAGCTTTAATTACGCGATCGATATCATCATCGCCGATTTCACGATCCTCATTCTGAACGGCCACAACACCGTGGCTGGATTGCAGGCCAATATGATTACCGGAAATGCCTACATAAACCTCTGATATTTGAATACCCACCATCTGCTCTGCATGATCTATAGCACTTTTGATCGATTGCACAGTTTGGTCGATATCTACAATCGCGCCTTTACGTATTCCTTCCGAATCGGCAGATCCAACGCCAATAATATTAAAGGTTCCATTGGTAACTTCCCCAATTATTGCCCGAACTTTGGATGTACCGATGTCCAAACTAACAATGATGTCATTGTTGCTCAAGTCCTATGGCACCTCCTGTTATAATCATAATTAATTGCATTACCTTATCCCGGTCCCGGGAAACTTCTCTGTACATATTCAACATACCTAATCCTTTCCCTCTTTTTTCTACAAATTTTTTGAACGGAATAATATTCCAACATCCCCAAATGTGAATAGTTACTCATATGTTATTGTAAAAATAGCAATTATCACAAGAAATATCGGCCTAATTGGTCATTTCAACCAAATATAGTACTATATCTCAAAAAAATCGAAGAAAAAAGAGGGATATAGCTTATTGCCCGTAACTCCGATTGTAGCATTTTTTTAACTCTATTAGTAGGGACTATTTACCTCCACACTACTCTTGCGCAACATCTTCTTCATCGCTTACAACCTGAAAGGGAACATATGAATCGGCTTCTAGCATTTTAATCAGTCCAGGCTGTTCAGTCTCTATAATCTGATTCAAATAGGACACCTTGCTCTTTAGCAATGAGATGGCTGTAATCACCTCAAAACGGGATCTAGTATAGAGCTTGATCCGGTCTGGAAAAGACAAGGTCGGCGAGGGAACAATCTCAGAGATATCACTTGTCAATTCATTAGGAATGCTTGCTAATGCTTGACAAAGCTTAGCCTTATTCGGATCTTCCGGGTCCCAGTTCGTTAATATGGGTTTCTCAACGGCAATTCCTGTCTCATTAACAGGGACTGCAGCTCCACTGGATAGAATTGCCTTCAAGAGGCCTCCCTGTTCCAGTTCATAGGCTACCGCTGGAAATTCCTCAAGCTTCACTGTGATCACCCCGGGGAAATCCTTCTGCACGCTGACGTCTTTAATCGTCTTAAGCTTCAGCAGAGATTCTTCCACAGCTTTCGTTGATACAGCAAAGAATTGCCCACCTATTTTAATTCCACTTTGTGAGAGTAGCTCTTCACTAGTAGAATACTTACTACCTTGAAAATCTATCACTGTAATATGGCTAATAGACGATCTAAAAAAAATCACAGCAAGAAGCGCAGTGAACAGCAGCAGCAGGATCGCCGTAATCTTACGGCTCATTTTTTTCTTAGGCTTGTCCTCTTTAAGAAGAGGTAATCGGGTTGTAGTCATTCTCATATTCTCCGTAATAAGGCCCTGTCTCCTTCTCTGGGAGATCTGGAAGGAGACAGGGAGCTTTAATTGGCCAAATCAAGTGGATCCGTTACAGGCACCTTACGGCTTATACGCGCGCCAAGCTTCTGAAACAGCTTCTCTATTCCATCATAACCACGGTCAATGTGATGCGCTTGCTCAACGACCGTAGTCCCTTGTGCAGCAAGCCCGGCAATGACCAGAGCTGCACCCGCCCGCAAATCAGTAGCTTCCACAGTAGCACCATACAATCTCTGAACGCCGCGAATAAACGCACGATTCAAATCGATAGAAATGTCAGCACCCATCCGGGCCATTTCTTCCACATGTTTGAACCGTCCCTCAAACACCGTCTCCTTGATCACACTAAAACCATCGGCGAGCGACAGCAGCACCATGACCTGAGATTGCAGATCCGTCGGGAAAGAAGGATAAGGAGAGGTTACAATTCTCTCAACCGCACGCGGACGCCCCATGCAGCTGACATTAATTATATCATTGCATACTGTGATTTGAACACCAGCCCGCTTAAGCACATGAATAAGCGAAGTCAGATGCCCGGCGTTCGTATGTGTCAAGGTCACATTCCCACGTGTAGCTGCTGCAGCAATCATTACAGTTCCAGCCACTATCCGGTCTGGGATTACCTCGTACGTACAGGGATATAAGTTTTTGACACCCTGGATCGTAATGGTATCCGTGCCTGCACCGATAATCTGAGCACCCATACTATTCAAAAATTGCTGTAGATCCTGTATTTCCGGCTCTCTTGCTGCTCCCGATATCGTCGTTGTCCCCTCTGCCTTGGCGGCAGCCATCATAATATTCTCCGTGGCTCCAACACTTGGATAGTCGAGATGAATATCACTCCCTACAAGCTTTGAGCCCCGACAGGATATTCGTCCGTTGCTTTCCTCGATCTCCGCCCCCAGTGCTTTAAGACCCTGCAAATGAAGATCGATTTTACGCTCCCCGATCGCACAGCCACCAGGCTGATAGATCGTTACCTCACCAAATCTGGATAACAGCGGTCCCATTAAAAAAATGGAAGATCTCATCTGCCGCATCAAATCCTCAGGTACATGAGATGTCCCCACGGCTGACGTATCTATCGTCACCGTATCCTCTTGATGCACGCACCTGCAGCCCAGCCGATCCAAGATGTCTAGCATAGTCTCGATGTCCAGCAGCTTCGGCACATTATGCAGTGAGTGAACTCCTTCGGCCAGCAGGCTTGCCGCTAGAATCGGCAGCGCCGCATTTTTTGCTCCATGGATACGAATGGTGCCTGACAGGGGACTTCCACCCTCAATCACCAATTTGTCCAATGTATCACCTCCGAGATTACCGCTCACCCACCACAAACACTTCCGATACAAGGTCATATGAAATGTACAAGATTATCCTGCACTACCTTTCAGGTTAGGAAGTGTCCTGGGTGATTGTCACGATTATAGGATTATCCTATGTTCGTTCCTCCAAGTGTGTGACAGAGAGCTGCCAATAAGGAAAAACCTCTCAAAGGTTAATGGCTTAAGACTGTTTACCGGCTAGTCTTCGGAGTTCGTTAGTGACAATGGCAGCAGAATCCCTTTTGCCCAGTCGTCTGGAAGCCTCGGACATTTTTTGGCGTACAGCTTCAGTTCCAATGATTGCTTGCACAGCTTCATAAAGCGCCTTACCATTCAATTCCTTCTCAAGCAGCACCACAGCGGCCCCTTCGCGTTCCAGCTGTCTTGCATTCGCCTCTTGGTGATTATTCGTCACATTAGGAGAAGGGATAAGTACAGAAGGAATACCCAGCGCTGTAATCTCAGCGAGAAAGGATGCCCCCGCCCGATTTACGATTAAGGAGGTACAAGCCAAGACCTCCGGCATATTGTGAACATAAGGTAGGACATGCAGCCAGTTCGGTGTGCTACCCAGCTTCTGACGCAATTCAGCACGGGTATCCTCAAAATAAGGCTCACCTGTAACGTAAACATAATGAACACCATTACCCTTACCCACAAATGGGGCCATTTCAATCATGGCTTTATTAATAGCCTTAGCCCCTTGACTGCCGCCAACAACCAAAACAACCGTGCTGTTATCCGGAATGCCCAGCGAGGCAAACCCCCGTTGTGGACTAGCCGTAGTAACCGTCGTTGCCCGAGGATTACCTGTGTAGATTACGTGCTTGCTCCCCGGAAAAGCAGATTCTGTCCCTTCAAAGCTTACGGCCACTGTACTCGCGTAACGACTTAGAAAACGATTTGTTAAACCAGGGATAGCATTTTGTTCATGGATCAAGGTTGGAATACCCAGCCGGGATGCAGCGTAAACGACCGGACCACATACATAACCGCCTGTACCAATTACAACATCAGGCTTAAACTCTCTTAACATTTCTTTGGAAGCCTTAACGCCCTTTAAAAAACGCATCACCGTCTTGACGTTGTCCATGGACAGCTTGCGCCGAAAGCCAGTGATGTCGATAGATTTGAAAGGGATATTCTCTTGGGGAACGAGCTTGCTCTCTAAGCCACGCGTTCCACCAATATACAGGAAGGTAGATTCACTATCTTCTGATTCCAGTTGTCTAGCAACAGCGACTGCGGGATAGATATGACCACCCGTGCCTCCGCCGCTTAATACGATACGCATGTCTTTCACCTCGCATAACGGGATAAGTTCAATAGAATGCCCAGGGAGGTTAACATCAGTGTAAGTGAAGAACCTCCATAGCTAATCAGAGGAAGTGTGATGCCTGTTACAGGCATTAGACCGATGACCACACCAATATTAATAATGACTTGCACAGCCACCATACAGACGATGCCAACGGCCAAATAGCTTCCAAAACGGTCAGGTAGACTCATCGCCACCTTCATTCCGCGCCAGATTAGAATAAGAAACAGGATCAACACAGCCAAACCACCGATAAACCCCAGTTCCTCGGCCAATATAGAAAAAATAAAATCGGTCTGCGGCTCAGGTACATAACTGTACTTCTGCCGGCTCATTCCAAGTCCGAGACCCCCGAGTCCTCCAGGCCCAATCGCGTATAGCGACTGAATAATCTGGTAGCCTGCACCGAGGGGATCGGACCAAGGATCAAGAAAAGCGGTTATACGCTGCAACCGGTAAGGTGCTGCGGCAACCAAAGCAACAAACCCAGCCACCCCAGCTACTCCTAGTGAGAGTAGATGTTTCATTCTTGCTCCAGCTGTAAAGACCATCATTAAGGCTGCGCCAAACATAACGGTACCTGTACCCAGATCCGGCTGGAGCATAATCAGTGCAAAAGCTGATCCGATAAGCGCTAACGGGGGAAGTAAGCCACGAGTGAAGGAGGTGATATCATACTCTTCTTTTCCCAGCCAATTCGCCAGAAATAGAATCATCCCCATCTTCATGAACTCGGAGGGCTGAATCCCGAAGGAGCTGATTCCGAGCCAGCTGCGCGCTCCCCCGCGAACTACACCAATGCCGGGAATAAGCACCATAACGAGCAGGATAAAGCAGACAATCAGTGCCGGCTTAGCCAGCTTTTTTAACACTTTGTAGTCTGTATTCGCTGTAACAAACATTGCAACAAGTCCCAGTCCTGCAAACAAAAGCTGCCTCTTTACAAAGTAAAACGAATCTCCATAATTGCGGAAGCCTAAAACAGATCCGGCGCTGTATACCATCACCATGCCGATCACCAGCAGAGAAAGAATGGGAATCAGCAACCAAATATCGGGAGCATGACGAGTTTTGTTCATCAGGAGCACACCTCTTGCATCCGTAGTAGGGGCTTATCCACCCCCCTACTTAAAGGTTATGCACCGCCTCTTTAAAAATACACCCGCGCTCTTCATAGGATGTAAACATATCCCAACTAGCACATGCAGGAGACAGGAGAACGATATCTCCTTCTTCCGCCAGAGCGGAAGCTTCCCGCACAGCTGCTTGCAGCACGGCGGCGGCGCTCTCCCCATTATCGACGGAGATAATCTGCTTTAATCCTGCCAGCTGTGCTACATTTATTAGCTTGTCCTTGGTTTGTCCTAACGCCACCAAAGCTTTGACGCGTCCGCTCAGGACAGGCAGCAGCTCCATATAATCGGAGCCGCGGTCTAATCCGCCAGCGATCAATACCACCGGCCGCTGAAACGATGTCAAAGCCGTAATTGTCGCTTTGGAGTTCGTTGCTTTGGAATTGTTATAATAAGCGGCTCCAGCCTTATCAGCTACATACTCCAGGCGGTGCTCCACACCGCGAAAAGAAGAAAGCACTCCGCTTAATAGAGAGGGGTCCGCTCCAGCGGCAATAGCAATTCCACAGGCAGCCAGCGCATTCCCCACATTAAAGCGACCCGGAAGGGCGATGGAATCCACATCCGCGATTATCGTTTCCTTGTCCGCAGATTCGCGATAGATAATGTGGCGCTTCAGCTCATCATCTTGCCCCGTAATGTAGGACGGGCTAACAAATACTCCATGAGGCAGCTCCTCAAACAAGGAGAATGGAAGAATAGAAGCCTTCATATAGGGTACAAGTTCCCGGCAGACAGGATCATCCCAGTTCAGCACTGCTGTATCCGTAGCTAATTGATTAGCGAACAGCTTGGTTTTGGAATCCACATAATCTTTCATGCTTCCATGATAATCCAGATGGGTCTCTGCAATATTCAGCAGACAGCCTATCTTAGGGCGGAAGGTCTCCGTACCTTTAAGTTGAAAGCTGCTAAGCTCAACTACCATCCAGTTATCCTCGGTAGCCTCTTGTGCAGCCTGACAGAGAGGCGTACCAATATTGCCCGCAATTATAGGGTTCATTCCCGCAGCTTCCAGCATATGGCCTACCCAGGTCGTCGTTGTCGTCTTACCATTGGAACCCGTGATCCCGATCATCGGCGCTGCACAAAGTCGATATGCCACCTCTACCTCTGTGACCACTTCAATTCCAAGCTCAATTGCCTTTTGTACAGGAGGCGCAGAATAAGGAATGCCTGGATTCTTGATTACCAGACTTACACCTTCATGAATAAGACCTTCCGGATGCCCACCGCATATAACACAAATTCCCAAAGATTCCAATTCGGAAGCTTCGGGACTTTGATCTCTTTCCTTTTTATCGTTCACCGTAACTACAGCGCCGCGTTCATGCAGCACTTTAGCCACCTGGACACCGCTTTTAGCAAGCCCAAGAACCACAACTTCTTCACCACGATACTTATCTGGATGTTTCATTCTCTACAACCCCTTGCTAATAAATAGTCCCACAGCAGCCAACACCAAGCTAACCGCCCAGAACGAAATTACCACACGCCACTCCGACCAGCCACCAAGCTCAAAATGATGGTGAATCGGGCTCATTCTGAATACACGTTTGCCACGGGTTTTAAATGAAACGACTTGAATCACAACGGACAACATTTCAATTACAAAAACACCGCCAATGATGAGAAACAGCAGCTCACTCTTCGTGACAATAGCAATAGCACCTATCGCGCCACCAATACCAAACGAACCCGTATCCCCCATAAATACTTTAGCAGGGTGGGCATTAAACACAAGAAAGCCAAGTACAGCACCAATCATTGCCGCAGCACATACACCTGCCGCAATAGACGTAGCCTGCATTGCCACCACCGCGTATGCGGCCAAAGCAATGGCGCTAACCCCGGACAACAGTCCATCGACTCCATCTGTAAAGTTAACGGCATTCGTCACTGCCATCATCATAATAATGATGAATGGATAATAGAACCAGCCACCCCAATCAAAGCTGAAATCAGTACCTGGAACGCTGATACTTGTACTGTGTCCGGCATAGATCAGAAGACCGCACATTAAAGCACCAACCAGCAGCTGTCCAAATAACTTTTGACGTGCTGTGAGCCCTAAGGAACGCTTAAACACAATTTTGATATAGTCATCCAAAAATCCAATCAATCCAAAACCAAGCGTAGCTACAAGCAGTACATAAAAATCTGTATTCACCACAGAAAATTTCAGATAAGACAAGGTAAAAGCTACGATAATCACGATACCGCCCATAGTCGGCGTTCCCGCTTTCTTCAAATGGGTTTGCGGTCCGTCATCTCGCACCTGCTGTCCGAATTTCATCCTGCGCAGAAGCGGAATGAAGAGCGGAGCGGCAATGACCGCAAGGATAAAAGAAACAGCAATAGTCAATAACAATAGTTGATAATCCATGGGTACACCCCCTCCAATGATTTAGGTCTGTTGAATATCTTTATTTAGGCTCTGAAGCACTTCCTCGAGCTTCATCCCTCTTGATCCTTTAAATAGAACAATATCCTTAGCACTGCATTTCTCTAGAAGGACAGCGGTTAGTTCCGCTTTATCTGTAAAAGCTTTTACGCGCTCTTTGCCGAATTTCTCTTCTGCTGCTTTGGCAATATGAACGGATAATGGTCCGTAAGTACATACAAAATCAGTTAATGAAGGGTCAAGGTAGTAGCCTATTTCTTGATGAAATTCTACTTCCTCCGGCCCAAGTTCCAGCATGTCCCCGAGCACAGCGATTTTATTGCCACTGCATTTCATAGATTGCAGGACATCTATAGCCGCCTTCATAGAAGTAGGGCTGGCATTATAAGCATCGTTTAAAAGCGTAAGTCCGGAGGAAGTCCGAATCACTTCAATCCGCATGCCCGTCAACTTGAGCCTGCTGAGACCCTCCTTCATATTCTGCTCCGTAACCCCAAAATGACGAGCAACCGCTAGTGCAGCCAGAGCGTTAACAACGTTATGCTGACCTGGCAGCGGTAATGTAAAAGCATGTTCCTTATGACGGCTTGACGTGAACGTCATGCCACCAGTATGGGACATCATCCCTGTTGGATAATCATCATTATCCTCATTTAGACCAAATCGGAAGGTTCTCATCCCTTCTGGAGCCTTAAAAGTGGACTCTTGCATTACCTCAGTCAGCAGCGGTTCGTCACCATTATAAATCAGCAATCCCCCCGGCTTCAGCCCTTCAGCAATCTCCAGCTTGGCGCGGGCTATTTCTTTACGTGACCCCAGCTGCAGTAAATGCGACTCGCCTACATTAGTAATTACCGCTACGTCTGGTTCAGCCAAAGAAGCCAGCAGAGCAATTTCTCCCCGCGAGCTCATCCCCATTTCAAGTACAGCGATCTCTGTATCCTCAGCCATGGATAAAATAGTAAGCGGAAGACCGATATGATTATTGAAATTCCCTGCTGTCTTATGCACTTTGAACTGCACTTCAAGCAGAGACATAATGATATCTTTTGTTGTTGTTTTCCCGTTGCTGCCCGTAACAGCGACAACCTGTGGAGCCACTTCCTTCAGATAAGCAGCGGACAACTTCTGAAGAGCCTCTAGTGTATCTTCAACAATAATAACTCCGCCACCTTCAGGTACCGGTCCTTTATCGCGTTGCCACAAGGTTGCACCCGCACCAGCAGCCAGTGCTGCGGCAGCATAGTGGTGACCATCGAATTTGTCTCCAGATAGAGGCACAAACAGGCAGCCGGGTGTGATCTTACGGGAGTCGGTAACGACTCCCGTAAGGGTTGTATTCATAGCTTCGACAGCAGCAGGTTCCCCTGCGCACATGGCAGCAATATTTTCAAGCGTTCTTGTAATCAATAGTTTCGGCCCCTTATAACTTCTTTAGCGACGATGCGGTCATCGAAATCATGAACCACTCCGCCAATCAGTTGATAGGTCTCATGACCTTTCCCCGCAATCAATACTACATCGCCAGGGCTTGCCATTTCAATAGCCTTCCCGATAGCTTCTCGGCGATCAACAATCATATGATACCGGTCAGAGGTGACTCCATCCTCTACTAGTCCTGCTTCTATATCCTTCAAGATTAGTTGAGGGTCCTCCGTCCGGGGGTTGTCAGAAGTTACGAATACCATGTCGCTATATCGTGCAGCGATCTTCCCCATTAATGGACGTTTCGTCCGGTCTCTGTCACCGCCACAGCCAAATACTGTAAGCACTTTGCCGGTAGCAAATTCGCAGACCGTTTTTAATACATTCTCTAGCCCGTCTGGTGTATGTGCGTAGTCAACGATAACAGCAAATTCCTGACCTTCATCCACTGACTCCACCCGTCCAGCTACACCATCGATTGCCTCAAGACTAGTCTTGATATCAGCCAGAGAGACATCTTCCAATAAAGCAGCTGTAATCGCCGCGAGTGCATTGTAGACATTGAACTTACCAACCATACGGAGCGAAATGTCCGTCTTCCCCTTAAACGTATCTACATGGAAAAAAGTTCCTTTTGCGGTGATCGATATTTGCGAAGCTCGGACATTAGCGTTGTTATCAATGCCATATGTAATCACTTCCGCCGCAGTTTGGGCTGCAAAATATTGACTGGCTTCATCATCCGCGTTCAACACCGCATATTTGCGTTCTTCCTTCCACGGAGAGATCACATTTCCCAATCTGGAGAAAAAGAGCCCTTTAACCGCCCGATACTCCTCCATTGTATGATGATAATCCAGATGATCTTGGGTTAAGTTCGTAAAAATTGCCGTACGGAAGTCCGCACCCTTCACACGTCCTTGCTGAAGTGCGTGAGAGGATACTTCCATTACACAACATTCCACACCTTTGGAAGCCATATCATGAAGGGAACGCTGCAGATCTAGCGATTCTGGAGTTGTGCCTGACATAGGGTAGCTTTTGCCGTCATAGCGCATTTGAATTGTTCCAATCAGACCTGTCTTCATATTCTGATCCTGCATAATCCGCTCAATGAGATAAGTCGTTGTTGTTTTGCCGTTTGTGCCCGTCACCCCGATCATTCTCATCCGGCTGCTAGGTGAGCCAAAGAATGCATTCGACATGACAGACATCGCAAACCGGCAGTCATCCACAACAATCTGCGGGATATCAAGCTCCAGCTTGTGCTCACATACAATAGCCGCCGCTCCGGAGGCTACTGCTTGCGGCGCATATTTGTGCCCGTCCACGGTGTGGCCAGGCAAACAAATGAATAGATCTCCCGGGCCTACACGGCGGGAATCCGTCTGAAGATCAGTAATCTCCACATCTCCATCCCCGTATAGTTGCGAAGTAGCAAGACAAGCAGATAATTCGTTAACTTTCATAGTAATCCCTCACTCTACATTTTCGGATACGAGCTGAAACCTTATACCTTAATCATTATTCACTAGATGCTCCCATATAAATCCTGATGGTTGAGCCCTGTTCTACTCTGGCCCCAGCCTTAGGAGCTTGATTGATGACCGTATTTCCTGTGCCTGAACGTGCAAGATTAAAATTCATATTTAAATCCTCATAGATATCCTGCACCGTTGCTCCGGTAAGATCAGGTACGGTCACTATCGGAGTTTCGCCATACTTATAAGTTTTGGGAAGCTGATCACTGCGCTCCGGAATCTTCATATAGTGCAGCGAGTCTTCCAAAATATTTTGCACGATTGGAGCTGCAACCACACCCCCAAATTGAATCCCTTTCGGATTATCCACGGCAGTGTACACAACGATCTGAGGATCATCCGCTGGTGCAAAGCCAATAAAAGAAACAATGTGCTCTGTTGGAGAATAACGTCCATTTACAACCTTCTGTGCAGTACCCGTCTTGCCACCTACACGATAGCCGTCAATAAAAGCCGGCCGTCCTGTGCCTTTGGCAACCACGCTCTCAAGTGCTGCCCGCACCTTCTTGGATGTTTCCTCCGAAATGACCTGCCGCACAAGCTCTGGCTTCACCTCTGATACAGTCTCTCCAGTAACCGGGTTAACCCATGCTTTTGTTACATGAGGTTTATAGAGATTACCGCCGTTGATAGCCGCGGATACCGCAGCAATCTGCTGAATAGGCGTAACCGAAACCCCTTGACCAAAGGCTGTAGTCGAAAGCTCTACCGGACCTACTTGATTAAGCTTGAACAGAATACCATTAGCTTCCCCATTCAGATCAATTCCCGTTTTGCTGCCAAAACCAAAATCACGGATATATTTGAAAAGTGATTCTTTTCCCAGCCGTTGCCCTAAGGCGACAAACCCAGGGTTACAGGAGTTCTCAACTACCTGTAGAAAGGTTTGACTACCATGACCGCCCTTTTTCCAGCAGCGCAGCTTTGCGCCCGCCACCTCGATAAACCCCGGATCATAGAAATGATCGTTCTGAAGATCTACTTTACCTTCCTGCAGCGCAGCAGCCAGAGTGATGATTTTGAACGTTGAACCAGGTTCATAGGTCATCCAGATAGGCAGATTCCGGTTGTAAATCTGCGCATCATATTCCTTGTATGATGCTGGTTCATACCCCGGTCTGCTAGCCATGGCTAGTATCTCACCATTCTTCGGATTCATAGCTATAGCCCAAGCACCCTGCGCCTGATATTTTACCATAGCCTGATCAAGCTCACGTTCCATAATGGACTGGATCTGTTTATCAATCGTCAGCTCCAGATTAAGTCCGTCTTGAGGGGCAGAATATTTCTCAGATGAGCCAGGCATAAGTCTTCCGCCCGCATCAGACAAATAAGAAATATTGCCGGCTATACCTTTGAGCAGATTGTCATATATACTCTCTACTCCTGTAATACCCTGGTTATCTATACCTGTGAAGCCTAGAATATGCGCGGCTAAATCGCCGTAAGGGTAATACCTTTTGCTATCCTCAGCGACAACGATGCCCGGCAGCTGCAAATCACGGATGCTCGCGGCAAGATCCATCGTAATTTTGCGGCCGCCGGGCTGAAGTTTCACCGACATTTCTTTTTTGGACAGCAATGTCATCAGCTTCTCCTCAGTCATCCCAAGCAGTGGAGCTAATTGCTGTGCTGTCTTTTGCTTCTCTTTTACCTGCACCGGTACTGCATACACTGTAGGTGTGGTGATATTAGAAACGAGCGGCACACCTTCACGATCCATAATTTCACCACGTTTAGCGGTAAAAGGAATATTGCGGCGCAAGGAATCTTCTACCTTCGCAGTCAATTCCTCTCCTTGAGATAATTGCACATACGCAAGACGCACGACCAGCGAACCGAATAACACTGCCAGTCCCAGCAATGTCCACAGCATTCTCCGCCGTGTTACGACTTTGGAAACCTTCATTCCGTTCTCCCCCACTTTCAACAATAGACATGAGCTCTTATCTTCATGACTATTCGGGACAAACAGGGGTTAGAACAAGCTATGTTCCGCTCTCGGAATCTGACCCCTCATCAGCAGGCGGGGCCACGGGAATATCTTCGCCATAATCATTTAATGGCTTCATTTTCAAAGTGACCAAGGTCTTGCCATTTTGCGTGCCTACAATCTGTTCTGAGACGTAACCTTCACCATCTACCGCAATCTCTACTTTTAGTAGAGTTAGAATTTCAAGTGCATCACGCAGGGATTCCCCTTTTAAATCTGGAATGGTAGGCTGAGCCCCCTGCGGACTTAATAAATAGATCCGTTGCCCTGTAGCAAGCTTCGTACCTGCCTCAGGATATTGACTCTCTACAGTAGATCCTTCACCGACCACTACATAATCGAAGCCTTGATCCAAAAGTGCTTCTCTTGCTTCCTTCATCGTCTTGTCTGTTAGATCTGGTGTAGTCCGAAGTGCGACTGTTTCAGTCTTAGCCGGCTTTTTGCTGCTGCTATCACTAGCCTCAGACGCCAGCTTAGGTACTCCCATGTATTGCAGAGACTGGGATACAATCTCTTTAAATACTGGAGCAGCTGCCTTACCGCCGCCAACCTCAACGTTCGGTTCGTCAATAATGACAATAACAGCGATCTTTGGATCATCAACAGGAGCATAACCAATAAAGGAGACAAGTACTTTGGATTTCACATAATCCTTTCCTTCAACCTTGATAGCCGTTCCTGTCTTACCTGCCACGCGATAGCCGTCAATATAAGCGTTGCGGCCTGTTCCTTTTACTTGGTCAGCAACAACCTGCTCCAAATATTCACCCGTTTTCTTGGCGCTTTCCTCATCAATCACCTGACGCACTACACTAGGCTGAGTAACCTTTGTCTCACCAGTGTTAGGGTTTGTGACCTCCTTAACTACATACGGAGTCATCAACTTCCCCCCATTAGCGATAGCAGATACGGCAACTAGCTGTTGAAGTGGGGTTACTAGCACTTTACCGTGTCCATATGCGAGTGTCGCAATTTCTATAGGACGTCCAAGGTTAGGGTTAACGACCCCGCTTACTTCTCCCGGCAGATCGATTCCCGTTTTCTCATTGAAGCCAAAATCATTGATATACTGTAATAGCTTGTCCTGTCCGAGCATTTCATATAGCTTAACGAATAGAACGTTACTAGAACGTTTCACACCTTCAAGAAAACTGATTTGCCCCCATCCAGCATGATTAATATCATGCAGTGCCTTACTATATCCCTTTATCCGGATGGACCCGGACAAAAATGTCGCAACAGGATCAAAAAGCTTTTCTTCTACTGCGGCGGCAAGCGTTACAATTTTGAAAGTGGAACCAGGCTCGTATTTAGATTTAATAGCATGATTATAGAATCCCGCCCCATCGGCCCCGGTCTTCCAAAATTCATTTGGATTATAGGTAGGCATATTGGCTAATCCCAAAATCTCCATCGTGTTCGGATCAGCAGCAATGACACTCATACTTTTTGGCTTATATTGCGCATACGCCTTTTGCATGGCCTCTTCTATATAATGCTGGATCGTACTATCGATTGTAAGCTTGAAATTACTTCCATTTACTACTGGCTTATAGGTATCTTGTGAATCCGGCAATTTTACCCCTTGACCGTCACTTTGATAAAGCAGCTTGCCATCGGCACCCTTAAGCTCCGTATCAAAGTATTTTTCCAGTCCCATGATAGCATTGCCGTCCCTATCTGTATAACCTAAGATATGTGCAGCTAATTCATCTTTTGGATAATATCGTTTCTGCTCTCTAACAAGCCCAATACCGGTCTCTTGAATTTTATGTTCTTTACCTAGGGCTACATAAAATTCTTTCACCTTATCGGCAAGCTCCTGATCAATCTTCCAGCCTTCATTACGAATTTCCCGGTTCTTGAGGTAAGCACCCGTCTTTTCGTCCTTGGCTTCAACCAGCTTACGCAGCTCATCCTCTGGTTTGCCGAGCAATTCGTGTAATCCTGTGATGACCTCTTCCCCGATGCCTTGTTGTTGAATCACTTCAGGATTCACCACCACGGTATAAGCAGGGACATCGCTAGCGAGCACACTCCCGTTACGGTCAGAAATCGTACCTCGCTCCGCTTTGATAGTTGAGGTATGCGCCCAAAGCGTGGCGGCCTTTTCCTGCCATTCCTCACCTTGCATAACTTGAATCCAGAACACTCTAACGATCAAAACAAGAAAAAAGAGGGTAATACACCCTCCTATAAACAGCGTGCGAAGTTTTATTCTTTTCAGCATAAGCGAACCTCACAACTTTTTTTATTGCGATCTTGCCAATCGCTCACTAATTATCACCCGGAGTCGTTGCCGAGCTTGCCGGAATATAGATTGTTGCATTCTCATCCGGGGACACATAACCAAGATCCCGTGCTTTTTGGGCGACTTTCTGCTCTAGATTCTGCTTTTCCATCTGATACGTAGAAATCTGCTTCTTGGCTGTTGCAATATCCTGATCTAATTTCTGAGCCTGCAAGTTCAAATCATAAATTTGGACGTAACGTGAAATCAGGGTGATCGCCACCAGAACGCATACTCCTAGCGTCAGCATATACAAAAGTTTCTCTTGCAGCGGAAGTACTCTTCGTCTGGTAACTACTTTTGTCTTCTCGCGGTAAAGGGGGTTTACCTCTTCTTTTCTTTTGGGCTGAACTGCTAAATTGCCGCGGGTATAGGCCATCTCTGACTCTCCTTTATCGTCAATTACAATTTTTCTGCAATGCGCAGCTTAGCTGAGCGGGCTCGGGTATTAAGCTCAAGCTCTTCTTCAGAAGGCACAAGCGGTTTACGATTGATTAACTTAAGCGTGCCTTTCGCGCCGCATACGCAAAACGGAAAGTCAGGCGGGCATGTACATCTGCTTAAATAGCTGCTAAAAATTTGCTTGCAAATTCGGTCTTCGAGCGAATGAAAGGTGATGACGGATACTCTGCCTCCTGGTGCAAGGCAACGTACTGCACTATGTAGCCCTTCTTCAAAAGCACCCAATTCGTCATTCACAGCAATCCTTAATCCTTGAAAGCTACGTTTAGCGGGATGCCCGCCTGTTCTTCGAGCAGCTGCCGGGATACCTTCCTTGATCAGTTCTGCTAATTCTCCTGTTGTCTCAATAGGAGCTTCTTCTCTTCTGTCTACAATTTTTCTAGCGATTCTCCGCGAGAATTTCTCTTCTCCATATTGGAAAAGAACACGGGCAATCTCCTGCTCGGACCATGTATTCACAATTTCAGCAGCCGTCAAAAGTGCTGACTGATCCATGCGCATGTCCAGCGGAGCATCATGATTGTAACTAAAGCCTCGTTCCCCTTCGTCAAACTGGGGAGAGGATACGCCAAGATCAAAGAGCACTCCATCTACTTGGGGAATACCATCTGTTTGTGGCACAAAGGGCACATCCTTAAGTACACTCTCCAGATCACGGAAGTTAGTCTTAATAGTCACAACCTTGTCTCCGTATTCCGCTAATCTTTCTTTGGCGTTCTCCAAAGCCCAATCATCTTGATCCAAACAGATTAAACGGCCTTCGCCGCTAAGCTTGGAAGCGATAAGTGAGCTGTGTCCCGCTCCACCGAGAGTGCAATCTACATAGATTCCGTCTTTTTTGATGTGCAGCCCTTCTGTCGCTTCTTCCTTAAGCACCGTGATGTGGTGAAACAAGCTGCATCCCTCCAGGACAGTATTCGTTATTGTGTTTTATAGATCAAAATTGAAATCCACCAATTTCTCAGCGATTTCGTTGAACGATTCCTCTGACTGTTCGAAGTACTGTTCCCAAAGCTCTTTGTTCCAGATTTCCACCCGGTTCGAAACGCCCAGAATGACACAGTCTTTGTCCAGTTTGGCATACTGCCGTAAATTGGCCGGCAGATTTACCCTTCCCTGCTTATCCCAAACACATTCAGTTGCACCTGAGAAAAAAAAGCGGCTAAATGCGCGGGCATCTGATTTCATCAGCGAAAGGCTTTTAAGCTTTTGTTCCATGATTGCCCATTCTTCCATGGGATAAACAAACAGGCAGGAGTCTAGGCCGCGGGTCGTCACGAAGGAGGTTCCGAGCAATTCACGGAGTTTAGCCGGAATAATGATTCGGCCTTTGTCGTCAATGCTGTGTTGATACTCTCCCATGAACATCCTTTTTCCCACCCCTAATCCCCGAATCCCCACTTTACCCCACTTTTCACCACTTAAGCATAATAGATTCGCCATTAAAAATCAAAAACCTTTTTCTGGCCAAGGAAATTTTTCCTAAATCAGATAGCTCGTTTCCCGTAAAACATTTCTCCACAGAAAAAAGCCATACAATCGGAATCTTGTCCGTTGCATGGCTTTGTTAAAAAGTTGCTTCAGTTCAAGGTACACTGGTTAATACACTTTATTGTTATGCGTTCAGTTATTAATCGTTCAAATTCCAGCTGTCCAAATAATCGACTTGTGCCGGAGTGAGGCTATCGATGTTAATGCCCAGACTTTCCAACTTATAACGTGCTACTTGCTCATCCAGCTCATAAGGAACATTTTCAACTTTTACGCCAATGCTCTTATAATTATCATTTACATATTTCAGCGACAGTGCCTGGAGTGCAAAGGTTGTATCCATAATTTCAGCAGGGTGACCATCAGCAGCACCCAGATTTACAAGTCTGCCTTCAGCAAGCAGATATAATTTACGTCCGTCACGAAGCTGGTACTCTTCGATATTTTTGCGAACGGTACGTTGGGATACGGATCTTTCCGACAGCTCAGGCTTATTCACTTCAACGTCGAAATGGCCCGCGTTGCACATGATTGCTCCATCCTTCATCACATCATAATGTTCACCGCGAATTACATAACGGTTACCAGTTACTGTAACGAAGAAATCACCAACCTTAGCTGCTTCCAGCATTGGCATTACTTCAAAACCGTCCATATGTGCTTCAACGGCTTTAATCGCATCAACTTCTGTGACAACCACTTTTGCTCCAAGTCCTTTGGCGCGCATGGCAACACCTTTACCACACCAGCCGTAACCGACAACAACTACTGTTTTGCCCGCTACGATAAGGTTGGTTGTGCGAATAATTCCATCCCATGCCGATTGGCCAGTGCCATAACGGTTATCAAACAAATATTTGCAGTAGGCATCATTAACCGCGACCATTGGGAACTTCAATACGCCTTGCTTATGCAGAGCTTTTAGACGAATAATCCCGGTAGTTGTTTCTTCAGCACCCCCGCGAATATTCTCCATCAGATCAGGACGCTCCGAATGCAGCAATGTAGCAAAATCCCCACCGTCATCAATAATCAAGTCCGGTTTGCTCTCCAGTGCTTTGATATTAAGGGCTTTAAATTCTTCAGGAGACGGATTGTATTTAGCAAATACTGTGATTCCATCCTCCACAAGCGCTGCACATACATCATCCTGTGTAGAAAGTGGATTCGAACCTGTAATGGTTACATCTGCACCACCAGCTTTGACAACCTTCGCCAAATAAGCAGTTTTAGCTTCCAAATGCAATGTGATCGATACTTTCAGACCTTTAAATGGCTGTTCTGCTTCAAACTGCTCACGAATACGGTTCAGTACCGGCATATGCTGGCGAACCCAGTCGATTTTCAAATGCCCTTCGGGTGCGAGTGACATATCAGCCACGATACTATTTTGTTTAGATGAACTCATTATGAAACCTCCTAAAAGTTTTATGGAGCTATACTTCTATGATCCACTTCGCAATAAAACTTGCTCCGTAAGCATACGCTTTGTTTTGTGAGCGTTACTACATTGAATCTGCTTCGTACAAAACTCACTTCGTAAGCAAAAGCTTAGTTTTGTGGAAAGCGATACTTCCATTACATATAAATGATGCGATGTGTTCCACTGTAATCCGGTTCAACCGTCATTAACTCATCCAGCCAAGCAAGTCCGTACCGGTTCAAGTAATACATGATATTGTACACTCTTTCCTGCAGTTTACCCAGTGGCATTAACGACAGCTCGATTCGCTCCCATTGCCGGATTGCAGCTTCGTTCTGTTTTGCCATTGCATCTTGGGCTTTCGCCTGTAAAAAAGTAATTTGATCTAGAATCTTCTCTTTATTGTTATTCCCCAGCTTAAGCAGACCGGCCTGAACCGTTCCAAGCTGCTCAATAAGCGGTTCGTACATGGCGGCGAATGAGGTCTTGGTTTCTTCAAAACGACGTTCAATCCCCAGCTCATCCTGTGCGGCCAGCCATTCATGTCTTTTATGATCCAGTCCTTGTCTTACATCCTCAAAGCTAAGTTGATATTTATCCATATGCTTGTGCAGCGTACCTTCTACGACAGTAAAAGACATTCTAGGGATAATTAACGGCATTTCTCCCCCAATGGTCTCAAACGCACGACGCGGAATGGCCCAGTAAGCAATCTCACCTTGACCCAGCACCGTTGCCAGAACAGGCAACACATAATCCTGCATAAGTGGACGTGTCAGCACATTATTGCTAAAGCGTTCCGGATGTGCCTGCACCTCCTCAAGTAATTCATCACGGGAAAAGGATACCTGACCCTTGCGATCCGTAAAGATTCCGTCCTTCTTGTGAAGCAGAAGCCGTGTACCTTCATGAATATAAAAGAGGTTGGCATTGCCAGCTGTAACATCAGCCTGAAGCTCATATCCGGCGCCCACAATATCAGAAGCAGAATTCATATACGCTGTTTCCAGTGCATCATTCTGCATAATTAGCGAAGTGAAAAATGGCTGTTCTAACTTACGTAAGTTGGGATCAGCAGAATCAAGCAGAATTAGACCAAATTTACCAAATAATGAACCCATCAGCTTGGCAAATGCATCTGTCATACTATCTGCTCTAAAAGAAGAAGTGCGAATGAATTCCATAATCTGCGGCTTAAAGTCGCTTTCCTGAAGCAGACCGTCTAACTGTTCCACTACCTGCTGCCAGCTTTCCTCTTCTACACGAATATCACTTACTGAGGAGCGTTTCTCTTCTGACTTTTCTATCTTAATCTTAGTAATCTCCTGCGTACGATTCAGTACATACGTATGATTCACTTCATCCCAGTCATGATCTTCACCTGCAATCCAGAATAAAGGAACTACCGGTCGGCCGAGTTGTTCAGCTGCTTCTTTTGCCGCCATAATAGTAGTTGCAGCTTTATATACCACTAACAGGGGTCCAGTAAATAGTCCGCTTTGCTGCCCACCTGTCACCACTAATGTCCCCGGCTGCTCTAAAAGAGCCAGCGAAGCCATCACCGCATCATGCGAGTTATGCTTTTCATTATATTGACGTAGACACTCAGCAATCTGAGTCCGGTCGGCACGAAGGCTTTCTCTGCCGTCTAGCCACTCTGCCCTTCTACTTCTACTTTCTTTATTGCGGAAATCCCCACCGTACAAATGACTAACCTTTTCAAAATGATCTATATAGTCGCGCGAGAGTGCAGATCCACCCTTGAGCGGTTCCGTTACAATATTCATTTGCTAGTGCCTCCAGTTCTACTAAGCAGTTATATGTAAATCCAAGTTCGTAAAAACTCTCTATGATTGTATCCAAAGTCAGGAGCCGCGTCAAAGTAAAACATGTCTTGATATCAGCAACACAGGTACAGCCAACTGTTCAATTATACTATAAATTCATTAAATAATATCCTAAATACATACAAGAGGCGAGAGCATAATGCTCCCGCCTTTGAAAACCTAAGTATAAATTATGCGAATTTTTTGCTGACAAAGTGGCCTTTAGATACTTCTACTAATTCAAAGTCACTGTCATTGGTCTTATCGTTAGCAGAATAAATAGGGCTGCCAAGCTCATCATGCAAGTGAATACGTTTTTTGTTGACTTCAATTTCCGGATCCGGAACTGGAATAGCCGACAATAGGGATTTAGTATAAGGGTGGATAGGATTTGCATACAGCTCTTCACTTTCCGCCAACTCAACCATTTTACCCAAGTACATAACTGCTACGCGATCACTGATATGTTTAACCATGGACAGATCATGCGCGATGAAAAGATAAGTCAATCCAAGACGATCTTGCAATTCTTTAAGCAAGTTAACGACCTGAGCTTGAATGGATACGTCAAGTGCGGAAATCGGCTCATCACAAACGATGAACTTAGGATTAACCGCTAACGAACGGGCAATCCCGATACGTTGACGTTGTCCACCGGAGAATTCATGCGGATAACGGGTTGCATGGTCATGGTTAAGACCAACCATATCCAGCAGTTCTTCAATCCGTTTCTTACGTTCTGCACGGCTGCCAGCCATTCCGTGAATGTCCAGTGCCTCGCCGATGATATCAGAAACCGTAAACCGCGGGTTAAGCGATGCGTACGGATCTTGGAAAATCATTTGCATGTCACGGCGCATAGCCTTCATTTGATTTCCAGGCAATTTATAAATGTCTGTACCATTATATTTCACACTTCCAGCAGTAGGCTCATACAAGCGAAGAATCGTACGTCCAGCAGTAGTCTTACCACAACCGGACTCACCTACCATCCCAAGTGTCTCGCCCTCACGGATCGTGAAGTTAATATTATCAACAGCCTTAAGAACCTTACCTTTACCTACATTAAAATATTTCTTAAGACCTTCTACCTCTATTAGGTTCTTACTCAAGAGTACTGCACCTCCTTGGCCATCGAATGCAGATTCCAGCAACGCGCCATATGCGTTTCGCTGAATTCTGTGGCGCCGGGATCGATTTGTTCGCACACATGCATCGCTTCATTACAACGAGCAGTGAACGGACAGCCGATCGGCGGCTTGATCAGATCTGGCGGTGTGCCGATGATCGGAATAAGCGGCTCGCCTTTCTTTTGGTCCAGACGCGGCATTGAGCGCAGCAGACCTTTGGTGTATGGATGTTGTGGATTTTTAAAGATTTCCCATCTTGTTCCGGTCTCCACAACCTCACCTGCATACATTACAATCACCCGATCACACATGCCAGCAACTACGCCCAGATCATGTGTAATCAGAATAATGGAGGTACCTAGTTTTTGCTGCATCTCTCTCATAACTTCCATGATCTGCGCCTGAATGGTTACATCTAGAGCTGTTGTAGGCTCATCTGCTATCAGCAAAGCCGGACGGCAAGCTAACGCGATTGCGATCATTACACGCTGGCGCATACCGCCTGAGAATTCGTGGGGATATTGGTTAAAGCGAGCCTCCGCATTTTTGATGCCTACTAATTTCAACATCTCCATACCTTGCTTTTTCGCTTCGGCCGCTGACATTTTCTGATGTTTAATCAAAACTTCAGTGATCTGTTTGCCCACTTTGATGGTTGGGTTCAGAGAAGTCATCGGGTCTTGAAAAATCATGCCAATATCTTTACCGCGAATAGATTCCATTTCTTTCATGCTTTTGTCTAGCAGATTCTGTCCTTGAAAAATAATCTCTCCCTTTTTCACTTTAGAAGGTGGGGAAGGGATCAAACGCATAATCGATTGAGCAGTTACACTCTTACCGCTGCCGGACTCGCCGACGATGGCAACCGTTTCGCCTTTGCCAATTTCAAAATTCATACCACGGACAGCTTGTACTTCTCCGCCCTTAACAAAAAAGGAAATATGCAAATCTTTGACTTGTAAAATAGGTTCCATCCATATTCCTCCTATTTCTTCAGCTTAGGATCAAGCGCGTCACGAAGACCATCACCGAAAATGTTGAAAGAAAGCATTGTTAAGCTGATTAGGATCGCAGGGAACAAGAAGCGCCATGGATAGTACAACCAGCCGGTGAGTGAGTCATTGATCATCGATCCAAGTGAAGCAACAGGAGCTTGTACACCAAGACCCAAGAAGCTTAGGAAGGCCTCAGCAAAGATAGCATTTGGTACAGACAGTGTAATGGTTACGATAATCGGACCAACCGCATTCGGCAGAAGGTGCTTGAACAACAGTCTCGCAGAACCAGCACCCATGGAACGGGACGCCAATACGAATTCACGATTCTTGAGCTGCATAATTTCTCCACGCACAATCCACGACATCGTAATCCAGCCTGTAATGGTTAGAGCTAGGATGATTGTTCCAAGACTTGGCTCAAGAACGACCAAGAGCAAGATTACAACCAGCAAATAAGGAATAGAATACAAAATTTCAGAGAATTTATTCATAATATTATCTACACGGCCGCCGAAGAAGCCCATAATGCCTCCGTAGATAACACCGATGAACAAGTCGATGGCTGCCGCAGCAAGACCAACGATCAAGGAAATCCGTGCACCGTACCAAGTACGAACAAAGATATCACGACCAAGATCATCCGTTCCAAACCAGTGATCGGAGGAAGGGGGCTTATTGGTGCTCATCAAATCATTAGAATAATAGTTATATTTCGAGATAAAAGGTGCAAAAATCGCTGCAAGTACAATCAAACCCAGGATACCGAGCGCAGTCATCGCCATTTTATTTTGACGCAACCGTTGCCAAGAGTCTTTCCAAGCAGAGAGACTCTCACGCTGGATAACTTCGGCTTCTTTTTCATCTACACCGACTTTTTGAAAATCTTCCGGTTTTAGATTTAGCAAGTTATTTTCAGTAGCCACTATTTAGCCCTCCTTTCCTCCACTTAATTTCATACGTGGGTCAATTAATACATAAGCAATATCCGTAATAAAGCGGGCAACCATGAGTAATACACCATAGAAAATGGTTATCCCCATAATAACGGTATAGTCACGGACACCAATCGCTTCCACGAACTGTTTACCAATACCCCCAACACCAAAGATCTGCTCGATAACAACCGAACCAGTTACGATGTTAGCTGTCATTGGACCCATATAAGTAACAACAGGTAGAATTCCGTTACGAAGTACATGGCGGCTCAGAATAGCCATCCAGCTCAATCCCTTTGCTTTAGCCGTTTTGATATAATCCGCATTCAAAACTTCAAGCATACTTGAACGGGTCAAGCGGGCGATAAAGGCGATCGGCTGTGCCGAGAGCGCGGCCACGGGTAAGAAATAATAGATTGGCCCTTTAAAACCTGAAACCGGTACCCAACCCAGTTTGAAAGCAAATACATACTGCAGTAATGACGCGACTACAAAGCTCGGAACCGCAATCCCCAGAACTGCCAGCACCATAGCTGCGCTGTCAATAAACTTTCTGTGATAGAGTGCCGCCAACATGCCGAGAAATACTCCGACAATAACCGCCACAACGATTGCGACGAGTCCCAGCTTCAGCGACGCTGAAAAGGTTTGACTGATCAAATGTGATACATCTTGATTTAGGCGTTTCATTGAGACACCTAGGTCACCTTGGATAATATCACCTAAATACTTAAAATACTGATGAGAGAGCGGCTTGTCCAGACCATATTGTTCCATCAGACGTGCTTTAATTTCTGGCGGTACCTTCTTTTCAGAAGTAAACGGATCCCCCGGAATAGCTTTCATCAAGAAAAAGGTAGCTGAAATCAATACAAATAGAGAAACCAACATATAGAAAAACTTATTTGCGACATAACGAACCATCCCCATCACACCTCCTCCGACAATTTTTGATACACATAATAATGATTTTATGAAAAAAACGGATTTTTGTCTATTTTCTATATATGTTATTAATAACATTAATTAACAAATAGACAGGAATACAAAAAAAAGGGATATATATGGAATTCCACATATATATCCCGAAGTATTCTGCAACTTCAGTCAACTAACTATTCTGTTGTAATTACTAAAGCAATATCTTAGTGCTCAAGCAAGTATCCGCGAGTCAAGTCAATTGCACCACTAAAGTCAAGAGTAACACCTTTAAGGTACTCTTTAGTCAGGGAGTTGTTAGTGTAGTAGTACAAAGGAATCAGAACCATATCTTGCTCAATGAGCAATTTCTCAGCTGCAGCAAACTTTTCTTGACGTACTGCCAAGTCAGTGCTTGTTTTAGCTTCGCTGATCAATTTGTCATACTCAGGGTTAGCGTAACCAGTATCATTGTTACCGCCACCTGTTACCCACATATCAAGGAAAGTCATTGGATCATTGTAATCCGCAGTCCAACCAGCACGAGCAACTTGGTAGTTCAGGTTTTGACGGTTTTCAATAAATACAGCCCACTCTTGGTTAACGGTTTGTACGTCGATACCAAGATTGTTTTTCCACATATCAGCAATCGCCAAAGCGATTTTCTTGTGACCTTCACTTGTGTTGTAAGTCAGGGAGAATGTAGGCAGTTTATCCATACCTTCTTCTTTCAGACCTTCAGCAAGCAATGTTTTAGCTTGTTCTAGATCTTCAGTGAAGTAGCTATCTTTAACTGCTGTACGGTATTCACCATCAGCACCAGCGATACCCGGAGGTACATAACCGTAGGCTGGGAATTGTCCACCTTGTACTACATTGTCAATCAAAGCTTGACGGTTAATGGACATTGCAAGAGCCTTACGGATTTTAGCGTTTGTGAAAGGTTTTTCAGTGATATTGAATTCGTAGTAGTATACGGAAGCAATACCTTTACGGCTGAATTCGTTAGGAAGTTCTTTTTGCACGATTGGAATTTGTTCTGATGGAATTTCACCAGTTGGTCCACCGGCACGATCGTATTCACCGTTCTTGTAGCTGAGCAGCTCAGTTGCACCGCTGTTTACAAGGGAGAAGTCGATTTTGTTAAGTTTAATGGAATCTTTATCCCAATATTTATCGTTTTTAGTTACAACAAGTGTTTGACCTGTAGTCCACTCTGTAAGAGTGAAAGCACCGTTAACGATCATAGTATCTTTGCTTGTTGCCCATTTAGGATTACTCTCAATGGATTTGTGTACAGGGTAATAAGTGTAGAAGGAAAGCAATCCAAGGAAGTAAGGAGTTGGGGCTTCAAGAGTAACTTCAAGAGTTTTCTCATCAACCGCTTTGACACCTACTTGACTGAAATCGGTAATTTCCTTGTTGTAGAACTTTTGAGCATTTTTGATGTAGTACAATTGATAAGCGTAAGGTGCAGCGGATGCAGCAGCAGGATCGAGCACGCGTTTCCAAGCGCGAACGAAGTCTTCTGTTGTTACAGGATCGCCATTACTCCATTGTGAATCACGGAGTTTGAAAGTATATACCAGACCGTCAGCGGAAACTTCCCAGCTTTCAGCAACACCTGGTTCAGCTTGACCAGATTCAGCATTCATGCGAGTCAGACCTTCGTACATTGTTGTCAGGACAGTGTGAGCTTGGCTATCTTGAGCCAATCCTGGGTCAAATGTTGGAGGCTCAGAACTAAGGTTAATTCTCAATGTTTGGTCAGCAGCCAATTTTTCTTCTGTAGCTGCATTACCAGTTGCCGTGTTACCAGTGTTAGCATTGTTACCTTTATTGCCGCTGTTTGCATTGTTTCCGCCGCAGCCAGCAAGCACTGTGCCGATAACAAGTACTAATGCAATCATTAGCAATAGACTTTTACTCTTCTTCATCTAGCAGTTCCCCCTAAATAGAATGTGGTATATGGTTTATGATTATACAACCAGTGGTCAAAAAAATCTAGTGCAATGTTTTCAGAAAATATTTTTTTTTTAAAACTTTAAACTTTTGTGACGTTGACGCTTCACCGAAGCAGTGGAACGTTACATCGCTTGTGATATGTAGGTAATTAGCCCAACAAACATAAATAATAAATATCCGAAGCTCATAAAAAAGAACGAAAGTCTCCAAACTGCCCGAAATAACCGCTTCCCATCTACCTTTCCTTTCATCCGATTTTGAGCTCCGCCAATCAGTCCAGCGGATATTAATACAATAATTAGTATAAGGTAAAACCCAAAACCGGAATTAAAGATGTTATTAAACAATGCGGAGACCGACAATAATAAAAAAAATGTGGTCACGTCCATAGCGAGCATAAAAGTTTTCTTTTTATCTTTTTTTAAGCCCTTTCCAATGAAAAAAACAATCAAAAACGGCACAATCGGAATAACGCTTAAAGTAATAACCGAATCCATCAGCAGTCCCATAGCTTCACCTCTCCCCAGAGATCATACCCCAATACCTTCTACTAATTGGCAGAGCCAGCGATTTAATGGTGCCGACACTCCAGATCGTTCTGCCATTTCTACAAGACTTCCGTTGATCCAACGAATTTCTGTGGTTCTTGAAGCAAGTACATCTGCCAGCATAGATGAAATATTGCCAGACGTTAACCGGCACACCTGAAGGATGTTATCCCAAGCATCCTTATCATAAGTAATTTCACAGAAATCATACACCATTATTGCTTCTTCAAAAACTTCCTTCATTAATTGGAGGCGTTGCTCTGAAGACAACAGCTCCCCATTTGGAATACGCCAAATCGCCGTGAGTGGATTTATAACGGCATTGATCAAGAGCTTCCGGTAAATCATGGTATCCACTTCATTCGACAAAAAGGCTGCGAATCCTGCCATTATGAGAACTTCTATTAAATTATTCGCTTTTAAATCATTATGTATGCTATGAGCTTGTCCATCCCCTAAGCTCCATTTTCCTATCCACACCTCCCCTGCTCCTGCATGAATGACTTCAGTTAATGATTTGCGCTTCGCAGCCTCCGTAGTCACAGCTACATATAAATTGGCGTTTGGCAACATGCCTCCTAACATCTCCATATGTCCTGTACCATTCTGAAAACAAATCATATGTACTTGCTCTTCCTTAAGTAGGGATAGAAATTCAGGCAAATCATTATGTAGAGTATTCTGTTTAACCGTCACCACGATCCAATCACTCGGCTCTTCTAGATAAGCACCAGCGAACTCCCCTATTGGCGCGGATACAAACTGATCTTCCGAAATTGTTATCGGCTCGCGTTCATCCTCGTAGGTAACCGTTAAGCCATCACGCCCTAATCGTTGGCATTGTTCTATCCCTCGGCACCACAGTCTCACATCATTCCCGGCTTGGATCAGTCTCCCTGCCAGCAGCAGCCCGAGTGAACCTGCACCAATTATATCAATTTTCATATAACCCTCCTGCTGATCTTAAGCACAATTTTTCTAAGTATACCAAAAACCCCGCAAGTGGTGCTTAAAAAGCAGACCACTTGCGGGATTGTTAGTTAACCTATCGTTTATTCAATGCGTTCTAAATTTCCGTTACCATCCATTTTGAAACGAGTCTTCATTTCTTCTTCTTCTTCATTTAAGAAAGCAAGCCTGCGAGCACGATCCATAATCTGAATTAAAGCTTTGTAATCATCGTTGACTACCCGGTAGTCGCTTTGAGCAAGATTAACCTCTTTAGACAACCGCTCATTCTCAGATCGTAATTCTGTTAATTCATCTTCCTTCTCGCGCAGGTCTCTTTCCAGCATTTTCAGCTGACGTCCTGCTTCCTGGATCGTACCCTTCCATTGTCTTAAGAAACGAATGACCGCATCAATGGATAATGTGTTTTCACTTAATCCCTCACCGCGCCCAAATTCCTCATCGACATCACCCAGAATCAGACCAGCTACTTGCGCTCCTCTTACTGACGGCTGCTTTTTCAGGTAGCTACGCTTTTGACGTTGCCCTTTAGCAATACCGATTGCACCTTCATAACTTTTCCGAACACAACTGTTCCAGCGGAATCCGCAAGCGGCCGAAGTTCTGCCGATTTTTTCACCCACCTCTTCAAAAGCGGCAAGCTGTGTGCTGCCCTCCCGAATGTGTCGCAAAGTTACTTCTGCCAATATTAGATCATCTTCTGCACTCCAAGCGTCCTGTCTAACGGCTGTCATAAAGCCAAACCTCCTAACAACGTCATGAAATAACCATCTCCATAACCGGCAGTTCTGCCGGGTAGTGAATAGGGATAAAAGCTGCTTACTCCATTTCTATGCTTCTCATAGAGTTCATAGAATCTATTTGATACTAATTTGTATTTCCATTATCTGCGTACATCATACGCATAAAACTATAAATTCTCTTTTTTAAAGCACTAATCACTCAGGTCAATTATAAAAATCACATTTTTTGAAGATTAGTGCATTTTTTTCAATGAATTCGTTTACACATAATTATGTTGAGGGTATAATAAATCGAAGGAATATTCGTGAGATACATACTGGAAGGGGGACTCTCTCTTGGACCGCATGTTTCGGGTATTAGGTTTTTTCACATTAGCTATTGGATTGATGGCTTTCGCCGGAGGTCTAACAGAAATGGCCTTGCTTTTCTTTTTACAAACTGCATTTTTCGTAATACTTGGCTATATGAAATTTACTGAAAAAACTTATGTTCTTCTCTTCTGGGCATACATGATTCTGACTTTCACCGGATTTAGTTATTGGACGATCTTTCAAATGGGTCTTCCACTATAAATTGCAGTACTCTTTTGGAGCGGATGAGGTCCTTATCTTATAAGGATCACTTCCGTTTTTTTGTTTGTATGCTATTTTAGAAGGGTTAAACATATTATTAGTACATACATATATCATTTCAAAAAAAAGGTGGTGGTGTGGTGCGCTCCCGCAATTTACAAAGCCGCATGATTGCAACCATACTAATTCTCTTCTGCTGTACTTTGTTTCCGTTACAACCTGTGAAGTACTTGTCTGCCGATCCTAGCGGTGATTTTTTCAATTCTGCTATACCAGATAATGAAGAAACCCGTAAACTACTTGAACAGACCTTGTCTTCTGCAGAAATTGAACGTGAAATCATCAAGATTACAGCCGAACAAAAAGCACTTGAACAAAAGGTAGAAAGCCTGAACAGACAAGCTACCCAGAAAAAAACAGCCATTGCGGACCAACAGGAACGGGCAGGTGCAGTTGTGCGTTCTTATTATATGGGGGATAGAGATAATCTTCTGGCCGCGTTTTTTTCAGCAAAAAGTATCAGCAGATTCCTGGCTCTGTTCGATTATTATGAGATTATTATTGGAAATGACCGCGATATTCTCTCACAATATGAAGAACAATATAAGGATTTGAAGGATACCCTTCAGACTGCGAAGCGAAACTCGGAAGAGCTCGCCCGATTGCGTACGGCTCTGGAGGAACAGCAAGTTCGGGTAAACGCGCTCAACAAGGATATTGAGGGTGGGATTAAAAATAGCAGCGATCCTGAAAATATGAGTACTCTACTTAAAGAATTCACATTATATTGGGAGAATATCGGCCTGCACGAGGTAAAAACTTATTTCAAGGCGTTATCCTCCGCAATGAATAAACTACCACAGTTTGTTCAGAATCGAGAGGGTGTACTGACCCGAAAAGGAATGACTTATGAGCTAAACCTGAAGGAAGAGGATCTGAATGAATTTTTGCAATCGCAGAATTCGCTGTTTAAAGACTTCGCCTTTCATTTCAATGACGGATCGATTACTGCCACTGGAAAAAGCGGAGCGCTAGCCCTTTCACTGACCGGTCACTATACCATTCAGGAAGAACCGATCAACGGCCTTATATTCCAAGTCGATCATATTGTATTTAACGGTCTTGAATTGCCTGACACAACAAGAAAAACGTTGGAAGAAGAATTTGACTTAGGCTTTTATCCAGGCAAAATAGTATCTTTCCTTCGTGCCACGGCAGTAGATAGCCAAGAGGGCGTCTTGCATGTTAAGCTTTCCATTTCATTTTAGGCCTTCTTTTAGAAATTCTTTGTAGCCTTCCGCATCTATCTGCCCTGTTAATAGTAACGATACAGCTTCAACAACCTTACTCCAGCCGCCCTGTGAATCATCCTCCGGGGCGGTTTCTTCTGTCAGCAATAGCTCAACATCGAAAGGAAGCTTGTATTTAAAAGCATGCTCTGAACGATAAAGAACATCAAGCGCCGGCAAGCTCCCCGTATTCTCCAACCAATCCAGCTGAGCATCCTCTGAGGTGATAAAGGTCAGCCAATTCACAGCTTCCTTTGGACTTTGAGATTGAGCTGGAAGGGCAAAAGATCGACTGTAACAGGATTCAAACCCACCCCCATTATTAGCAGTCAGGGCCGGTACAGCAGCAAGGGATGAATTTCCATGCTTCTGCCACTCGGATAACGGTAATGAAGCAACGGCGACACTACCTCCTTGTAGCATATCCCAGACATCTTTATTGTAGCGGCTGGTGAGATAAAAATAACTGCGGGCGTTCTGAATCCAATTCAACACCTCTTGGTTATCTGCTAACAAGCTGCTATTCATGCTCTCCATTACCGCTGACAATCCATAAGGATTGCGGGTATCCATCGCAAGTAAATATTTCCCTTGCTCTTTTAGCACATTCTGAAGCAGGATATTCCACTCTTCGAGGCTTTTGGGTAATGCATTAAAACCCAGCTCCGCCAGCCGTTGTGGGGAATAAACAAGCACGTAAGGATCTATATCTAACGGGACTCCCCAATTATATCCATTCCACTGCATCCAGGGGATCAACTGTGTTAACGGTGCACTCCCCGGAACGCTCTGATACACATCCATCGGCAATAAATATCCACGTGTGGCCCAGTCCAGAATGCTTCGTCCATCTGCCATGACTATATCCGGGCTGTCCCCGATCGTTAAATCATGCTTCAATACCTCATCGGCATCCTCCATATCCACATTGCTTAAAATAACCTTTACTCCACTTTCTAAGGTATAACGGTTGCTAAGGAGCTCCAGTTCACTAAATTCTTCGCTATTTAACGATACTCTTATGTGTAAGCTATCTATAGTTCCCTCATCTCCGGAAGAGGGATGGGTCGACTGACTTTGTGGTCTTTTCATAGGACGTGGATCGTTACTGGTACTCAATTCCATACTGGGCGACAGGCTTGTCAGCGATAGTAGTAAAATTGCAAAAAGCAGCCAATAATTTTTGCGTTTCAGCACGATTTCCCACCTTCCCTTTTGATTGGTCTCCCCTATTTTACCAAACCCTCCGGTACTTGTCTTTAGTTTGTGAAACCGTTCTCTTTCTATTATATGGGTGAAACGCCAGAGGCATTAAAAATAGGAAGGTAATCTGACCGCCATTACAAGAAAGCTTTGGACTTCCGATCGCTGTTATCCTCAGATTTCCTGAACTAATTACCGCATCATGCGGTTAAAATCCGAGGATAAAGGCGAACGCTTCGCTTCTACAGTTCCAAACTTTCTTTCCATGGCTCTAATCACCACAACCAACTTTAAATTCCTCTGCCGTTTCCGGGCGGGCAGGAAAAAGCCGGGAGTGTTTGCTTCTCCCGGCTGAAAATAGGATTGATGAACGGTTAGAGTAGATCCGCGGCCAATTGCGCCAAGCGGGAACGCTCACCTTTTTCCAAAGTAATATGTCCGCTAATCCCTTGCTGTTTAAACTTCTCGACGATATAGCTCAGTCCGTTGCTCGCAGCATCCAGATATGGATGATCGATTTGCTCTGGATCGCCCATTAGAATGACTTTACTTCCTTCTCCCGCTCTGGAGACAATGGTCTTCACCTCATGGCGGGAAAGGTTCTGCGCCTCATCAATAATAATGAACTGCGATGGGATTGAACGGCCGCGAATATAGGTTAAGGCTTCTACCTGTATACTTCCTAACCCCATTAAGATTTTATCGATATCGCCAGCTTTTTTGGTATCGAACAGGAATTCCAGATTATCATAAATAGGCTGCATCCAGGGTCTAAGCTTCTCATCCTTCTCACCGGGCAAATACCCAATGTCTTTACCCATAGGAACGACCGGACGGGCGATAAGCAATTTTTTGTATTTATGTTCATCCTCCACTTTGAATAGTCCGGCTGCAAGCGCCAATAACGTCTTCCCTGTCCCAGCCTTACCCGTGATCGTTACGAGTGGGATTTCATCATTTAGCAGCAGCTCCAGTGCCATTCGTTGTTGAGCATTACGGGCGCTAATCCCCCAAACCGAATCATTGCCCAGATAGAGTGGCTCCAGACGTGTGGCATCACTATTCACTTTGAGAAGAGCTGATTTGCCAGTGCCAATCTCATCCTTGAGAATCACAAATTCATGAGGGTACAACGGATACGACAACGCAAGCTGTTTTACCGTCAGAGAGCGGTGACTGTAATATTCATCAATCAATGCGGGATGAACCTGCAGAGATTGGTAACCAGTGTATAGTTCATTTAAGTCTCCAGTACGATCTGACAAATAATCCTCTGGCGTAATTCCAAGTACATCCGCTTTAATACGAACCAGTACATCCTTGCTCACAAGCACAACGGGACGCGGATCGGGCTTCTCATTCTCTTCATTCAAATAATTGAGAGCAACAGCCAAAATCCGATTGTCGTTAGACACCTCACCAAACATTTCCTGTACCTTCACAAAACTGCGATGGTTAAGTTCTACCTTCAGCTTGCCTCCATGCTCCAGTTCCACACCACTATGCAAATGACCTAGTTCCCGGAGTCCATCAAGCAATCGGGATACTGTACGGGCATTCCGACCGATTTCGTCAGCATTGCGCTTCTTGGAGTCGATTTCTTCCAGCACAACAGCCGGAATAACCACCTCATGCTCCTTGAAAGAGAAAATTGAATTGGGGTCGTGCAAAAGCACGTTGGTATCTAGCACAAATATCTTGTTCATATTATCCCCTCCACAGCGCCTGGTTTGATTGATCATACATAACTCTTTCCGCCAAGGGAAAAGATATGGTACAGAAACGATTCTTTGGCTGAAAGGAGTAATCACATATGAGAAAATCAATATGTCTGTTGCTGGTACTGCTGCTACTGACAAGCTGCGGTATCGCTAATAAAAAGACATCACCCTCTCCTCAGAATAAACAATCTGCGAATGCTGTAAAGGGTACGGGGAACCATGAGGTTCGGCAATTGTCCAATGATGGTGCGACTAATCCTAAAGCCACCTCAAAAGCTGGACAAGCCGTCAATGTTAATGGAGAAAGTGAAATTGCACTTAAGGATCATTTTGAACAGTTGGCCAAAAGAGTTCCCGGTGTAAATGGCGCACACTGTGTAGTCATGAACAAAGTTGCCATTGTTGGTCTTGATGTAGAAGGTTCTCTGGGCCGTTCACGTGTAGGAAGCATCAAATATTCTGTAGCGGAAGCCATCCGCAAAGACCCAAGAAGTGTACGGGCGCTTGTCACTGCGGATATGGATCTCTCCAGCAGATTAGCGGAAATGAGCCACCATATCTCCAAGGGACATCCGATATCCGGATTCTCATCCGAGCTGGCCGATATTATCGGACGAATCATGCCACAGCTGCCAGAGGATACCAAGCCGCAAAAAAATGCACAGTAGAGATTAAGAACAAAAGATGTTCTTTGAGTTCAAAAAAAGCCCAGTGATATTTTCACTAGGCTTTTTTCATGGCAGCAAATACTTGTCCGTCCAACTTCTCAGCGGCACGTCCATCATAAACTTTCGCATATCTTGGGGCGGAGTCCAGCTGCGCGCCGTAAAAAAGCGCGTTGCGGACCGCTTGAATTTCAACATCAAAACAGCACATCTTAAAAGGAACATCTTCTAGCGGGTCCTGCCTTACAGCAGCACTACCGTTAATGGCATAGACAGTTCCTTCACCAAACACAGTTATAGTTATTAATGGATTAACCTTCATATTATTCACAAGTCTTGAACGATGATCAATAGCCAAACGCACAGTACTAGGACTAACAGCATAAAGCCACGAAATAGCTGTGGATGTAGGACCGCCTGTCTCCGCATCAACTGTGTTTAGAAGAACAAAGGTTTCCGATTGCAGCATCGATAGCAAAGTTTCATTCAGCTGAGCAACGGCTTCGGACATAAGTACTGGCCCCCTATGCGACGTTAATTCATTCGATTTATTATATTATAGCACAGGCTGAAACTTGCATTCAATTTTAGCTATGGAAGATATTAAGGTCCTCAAGGCGTCTCAGCAGCTGTCGAATCAGCTCCAGTGGAAATTCCTGCAATTCGATCCTGCAAGCTTTTCTTAGCGGCCTCAAACTCCTCATCATTAATATATACATATGGACTTCGCCACGTTCCAGTAACCGGCTTGAATTCGATATTCTCTTTGGAAATCTTCCAATACGTCGCAATCATATCTTTGATTTGCGAATTTTCGATATCTGTCTTCATGTTACTGTCCACTGCATCAAGCACCTTGCCGATTTTTAATACGCCACCAAGCGATTGCATCTGATCCACCAGACTGTTCAGAACTTCGTTCTGGCGTTTGTTGCGATCAAAATCATCTGATGCGTTGGTCTTAGGCTTGCAATTGGATTTACGATACCGCACATAGTCCAGTGCATTTTTTCCATCCAGCTCTGCCGGACCCTTTTTCAGATTGATATTCGTGCCATCCACAGTGTCTGTATAACACATATTTTCACTAATATTTACTTCGACTCCCCCAAGCTCGTCCACTACATCACGGAAGCCCTGAAAATCAAGAATCGTTGTATAATCTACATCAATATCCAAATACTTACCCATCATCGTCTTCATCTCATCTTCAGCCAGTAGACCAGAGGATTTCTCCTTACCCTTGAAGCGAGCATAAAATTCATTGATTTTCGTCTTCTTATAGCCGCTTAGCTCCACATAGGTATCACGAGGAAGCGAAACAATAGTCGCTGATTTAGTCTTAGGATTAAGTGCTGCAACCATGATCACGTCAGTCAAATAAGACTCGTGTTTAGGTCTGTTATCCGTTCCCAGTATAAGCATCGTCAGTGGTTTTTCTGAAGCGGAATGCCCTGGAGCAACCGTACCCTCAACCCCTGCATTAAATACGCCATGCTCAAGCTTCCAATACAGATAACCGCCATAACCCAGCACGCCGAGGATCGCAATAATTAGCAAAGTTAACAATACTCTAACTAATCTGCCAAAAAAACCTCTCTTTTTCACTTTCTTTTTCGTTTTTTTCTTAGAAGCACCCTTCACAGGCTGTTTTCTATTAGTAGGTTGTTGCCCGTTTGCTCTTGGAGGTAAACCGCTGTTTCTTGTACTCATAATAGAATAAAGTCCTTTTCATTTCATTTAGAATTAGAATTGCTACATTAATTAGACGATCCTTAAGGTACAAAAGTTGCGATTACGACCTCTTCGCTGCTGCCGCAGCCTTTCTCTTCTGTCGAGCTTCTACTATATAACGTATCCGTACCATCAGCATTAATCCGACAGCAACCAACAGACACTGGATAATCGGAAGCTTATCATGTTGGAAAATGAGGAGCATGCCAGAGCCAACCGCCATCATTATGTAGAGCATGATTTCCTTGCCAATCGATAACTTTTGATTCACACGAAAGACTTGATTATAAACAAAAGTAAGCAATATAAAGATAACAATATAAGCGACGATTGGATGCTCAGCGAACCACACCTGCATAGATAACCGCACTCCTCCCAAATTTAAGATACGTTTACATTATATCATCAGTAGGGGAATTTTTTGTTTCTTATATTAAAAAAAGCCGCCGGATGCAATAATCCGGCGGTCTTATTCATAAGCATGTGTTTACGCGTTGGCTTGTGCTGTTTTACGTTGTTTCTCTACACGTTCGCGTTCGCCTTTGTTCAGAATCTTTTTACGCAAACGAATGGATTTAGGTGTAATTTCACAATATTCATCATCGTTCAGATATTCAAGTGCGCCTTCCAAAGAGAAGGTGCGTGGTGTCTTCATTTTTACAGTATCATCTTTGCCTGAGGTACGCATGTTGGTAAGTGCTTTTTCCTTACAGATGTTAACGATAATATCGTTATCACGGGTATGCTCGCCTACGATCATACCTTCATAAATTTCTGTACCTGCATCCAAGAAGAGAATACCACGATCCTCAACACCCACGATTCCGTATTGAGTTGTTGATCCAGTCTCACTTGCTACAAGCACACCTTGATGACGTCCGCCAACTTGACCAGCAACCAGTGGAGCGTAGCTGTCAAAAGCATGGTTCATAACGCCGTAACCGCGTGTCAAAGTCAAGAAGTAAGTGTTGTAACCAATCAATCCACGTGCAGGAATCAGGAATTCCAGACGTACTTGACCCGTACCGTTGTTAATCATATTGACCATTTCGGCTTTACGAGTACCCAGACTCTCCATAACAGAACCCATGCTCTCTTCTGGAATATCAATCATTAGACGCTCAAGCGGCTCCATTTTGACACCGTCGATTTCTTTAATGATTACTTGTGGTTTAGAAACTTGCATTTCATAACCTTCACGACGCATATTCTCGATCAGAATACCAAGGTGAAGCTCACCACGTCCAGAAACGATAAATGCATCAGGACTATCAGTTTCTTCCACACGCAAACTCACGTCTGTTTCAAGTTCTTTAAATAGACGCTCACGTAGTTTACGGGAAGTTACCCATTTACCTTCTTTACCAGCAAAAGGACTGTTATTCACTAGGAATGTCATTTGCATGGTTGGCTCGTCAATCTTCAGAACCGGAAGTGCTTCAGGGTTTGCAGGATCAGCAATGGTCTCACCAATGTTGATGTCCTTGATCCCTGCAATAGCAACGATATCCCCTGCGCCCGCTTGCTCTGTTTCAATACGTTTCAAACCTTGGAAGCCGAACAATTTCTCGATACGTGCAGTTTTGCTCTTACCATCACGCATAATAACTGTTACAGATTGACCTTGTTTGATCACACCGCGGTTAACACGTCCAATCGCAATACGACCCAAGTATTCGTTATAATCCATCAACGTTACGAGGAATTGAAGCGGTTCTTCAACACTTTCGGTTGGAGCTGGAATATGTTCAACAATGGTTTCGTAGAGCGAAAGCATCGTTTCATCTTGTTTCTCAGGAACCATGCTTGATGTACCATTAAGAGCAGATGCATAAACAACAGGGAATTCCAATTGTTCGTCATTTGCTTCAAGTTCGATGAACAAATCGAGCACTTCATCAATAACTTCCTTAGGACGAGCAGCTGGACGGTCAATCTTGTTCACGACAACGATCGGTGTAAGTTTTTGTTCCAATGCTTTACGCAGAACGAATTTCGTTTGCGGCATGCAGCCTTCATAAGCATCAACAACCAGCAATACACCGTCAACCATTTTCATGATCCGTTCTACTTCGCCACCAAAGTCAGCATGTCCAGGTGTATCCACAATGTTGATCAAAAACTCTTTATAAGTAATTGCTGTATTTTTAGCTAGGATTGTAATTCCACGTTCCCGTTCGATATCATTAGAGTCCATAGCACGTTCTTGCAAGTGCTCATGGGCGCTGAAGATCCCCGATTGTTGAAGGAGCTGATCGACGAGTGTTGTTTTGCCATGGTCAACGTGGGCAATGATCGCAATGTTGCGAATATCTTTTCTTGAATGCATGATTTGTATCCAAATCCTCTCATTTATCAAATTAAAACTGTTAAAATTCATAGCATGTCACGGCAGTCTCACAAAAGAAGCGCCAGGCAGAAAGCCGACGCTTCAACATAACATTAATATTATAGTGAAAGTACCATGAAAAGCAAGTCTTTTTATGAAAAAACAGTTACCAATTTCCGTTTTTTTTCACAAGATCCTACAGCAATTAGCTTCGATACCATCTATTCCGGCCACGTGCTCTGCCTCGACCGGTAATCAGCCAAATTCCTACAGCTATTAATACAATCCCGATCAGGTAGATCGCGCCGGTGCCCATAAGGCTGAAAATACAAAGCGCAAGGCTTAGTAAGCCTAATGTTACAGCAATTGCTGACAGGCCACCCGTCCGTCTAGGTTCATAGATGGAGTATTCATACAAGCCCACGGCAAGACCAAGCAACAGCACAGGCCATAAGCTTCTCATAAGCCCCCATCCCCAAATATTGCAGAGGCCAAACAACAAACCATACACCGTTAATATCCCGGCAGGAACCAATACCGAGGCCGAAGCACGACGGCTGAAAAATAACATGTGTAGTACTATTCCTGGAATTAAAATCACTAGAGGCCAAAGCGCGCGCCCCAAAAATCCGAAGACGCCCAGCTTACCTAATAAAATCACGATGCCAGCAGCAACAATAAAAATTCCTAGCTGTATATCTTTCTTTGAAGACATCCTTCACCCATCCCTTCAATTTCACGTCTACCTCATTTCCTCGTCACCATATAGCCTGAAAGCGACAGGATTCTTACTCATATATTATCCGAAACATACACAAAATGCCATCACTCCCTGTGATTAATCAGTGTCGATAACCGCTTCTGATCACGCAAAAAAAACGGACAATTCCAATTTATGGAGATGTCCGTTTAGTATTGCCTTTTATTGCAATTTATTAACCTGCAGATGTTTTTCTGCGTTTTATTGCTCCCGTAACGACAACTAATATTCCTAAGGCAATGGGCAAATAGGAATGTGAGGAAGGGAACAAAAAGGAGAGCATCGTCCCTAATTTTGCATCCTGAAGCAACATATCCCCTGCTGTAAACGCCAATATATAAGCACCGATAAATACGAGCACTGGAAACCGGTGCAGCCAGCCTACAATAATGCCGCTTCCCCACACTACTATCGGAATGCTAAGGGCAATCCCGATGACAATTAAAGCCAAATCTCCTTTAGCTACTCCTGCAATAGCTAGTACATTATCCAGGCTCATAATGAAGTCTGCTACAAGAATCGTTCGGATTGCTTTCCAGACTGAGGATGATTCCCTTACTCTGAGATCCTCCTCTTCCTCCAAAAGCAGCTTGAACGCTATCCATAGCAGCAGCATTCCCCCTCCAGCCTGAATATAAGGGATTTTTAATAGCAATACCGCAACAAAAGTAAGCAAACACCGCAGAACAACTGCGCCTGCTGAGCCCCACCATACTGCAGTCTTTCGGTGCTTCGCCGAAAGATCCTTGCTGGCCATTGCGATAACCATTGCATTATCTCCGCTCAGCACCAGATTAATCATCAATATTTCACCAAGGAGCAATAATGAATCCATTCGCACTTACCTCCCCGAGTCACATGTAACTACTTGTATGTTCGGAAATGACAAGCTATGCTTCCTGTCCAACTTTTTTTGAGCGTGAACGCATGTTGGCTCCTTTTTTTGCGTATACAAAACTAAGCATATTTTGAAGCTCAATCTAACAAACTTGGGAGTGACTTTGCTTTGAATACATCCATTTGGGAGTTTATATTATCGCTGCTCAACATTATTTTTCTAGATCTTATTTTGGCGGGAGATAATGCCATTGTGATCGGTCTTGCGGCGCGTAATTTACCGTCAGACACGCAAAAGAAGGCTATCGTATTTGGAACAGCAGGTGCTGTAGTGTTGCGGATCTTCGCAACGATTCTGGTCGTATGGCTGTTGAAAATCCCCTGGTTACTGCTTGCCGGAGGGATTTTACTCATTCTGATTGCCTATAAGCTGTTAACCAGTGAGAACACTTCAACAGATATCAAGGCAGGTCAAAGCTTGTGGTCCGCTGTAGGTACAATCATTTTAGCTGATGCTGCCATGGGCCTTGATAATGTGATCGCCATTGCCGGAGCTGCCAAGCATAGTATCTCACTGGTTATCATAGGACTGCTGATCAGTGTCCCCATCGTTGTGTGGGGAAGTACCCTTTTTATTAAATTAATCAACAAATATCCATGGATCATTTATATTGGTTCTGCTGTCTTAGGTTTCACTGCTTCAAGTATGATTACGGATGAACATCAGCTTGCGCCATTTTTTGATCATCATCCGCTGCTCAAATATCTGTTTATAATCGTGATCATTATAGGTATTTTGGCAGCGGGACATTGGAAACGCCAATCAAAACCAGAAGAGCCTCAGGAAGGCACAATCGTCTAAACCACAAAAAAACTGCCTCAGAACGTAGATTTCACTACGCTTCAAGGCAGTTTTTTGGTTTATTATTTTAGAACCATTCTTCCTGTAATCCAGCCTCGACACTTACAACATCACTAGGCTTCTCATCTCCATAGGGAGTGATTAACACGGTCTCTGTGGCTTCAATCGCCGCTTCCAGAAGTTCAGAATATCCCGGAAGCGTAGCTTCTATCTTATCCACAATCCGTAAATTCGGATTTGTTGTAGGTGATTTTGGAACAAATAAAGTACAGCAATCCTCATAAGGAAGGATAGACAAATCATAGGTACCGATGTTCTTCGACAGGTCCACAATATCACTTTTGTCCATCATTACCAGCGGACGCAGAAGGGGCAGGGTTGTCGCCCGGCCAATCACGTTCATGCTTGGCAAGGTCTGGCTAGCGACTTGTCCCAGACTATCCCCGGTTACAATCGCCAATGCACCTTCGCGCTCAGCAAGCTGGGTAGTAATTCTCAGCATTGCCCGTCGCATCAGTGTAATAATCAGATTATCCTGGCCGATGCCGGTAAAGGAAGTCTGCACTTCAGTAAAGGGTACCAGATGCAGCTTGATTACACCCGCATAACGTGACAATACCCGCGCAAGATCCACAACTTTTTGTCTAGCAAGCTCGCTTGTATAAGGATAACTGTAGAAGTGCACGCACTCCACTTCAAGTCCGCGCCGCATGGATGACCAGCCTGCTACGGGACTATCAATGCCACCGGACAGCAATAACATCGCTTTTCCGTTAGTGCCTAATGGAAATCCACCTACACCGGCAATATTTTCACAGAAAATATAAGTATGTCCCTGACGAATTTCGACCCTCAGCTCTAATTCAGGCGATTTAACGTCTACGGTGAAGCCAGGATATCCTTGCAATAGTGGTGTCGCGATCAGTTTATTCATCTCAATGGATCCGTAAGGGAACTCTTTCCATACCCGCCGAGCATTAACCTTAAATCTGGTGCCCGGAGCAGGCGCGATTATCTCCAAAAATTGACGGCTGACCGCTACAATATCCTCAAGCTCTGACTTAGAAACCTTCACTGGACTAACTGAAGCAATGCCAAATACATTCTTCAGTGCTTGTACCAATTCAATCGCAGATTCCCCGTTCAATTCCACGTAAATTCTTCCGAATTCCTTGCTCAGAACTACGTTTGGATAAGGCTTAATCAATTCCTTCACATGACGCAGTACGGTTTTTTCAAATCGGGTACGATTTTTGCCCTTTAAAGTAAACTCTCCAAAACGCAGGAGCAGCATATCAGCGTATTCTATACTATGGGCTCTGCCTTCTGCAGATTCCTTGTTCATCATGCTCATTTGTTACTTCATTCCTCCTTCAGCAATCTTTAAAGCTTGTACCGCAGTGGTTAATGCTTGCTCAAGCGCAGCGACATCCTCATCTGTATGACTGTCGCCAAGGCTAATACGAATCCCACCTGAAGCACTGGAGACATCTTTACCCATAGACAATAATACACGACTAGGCTCAGCCAGTCGTGAGGAGCAGGCCGAACGGGTGGAGACAGCCATCCCCAGTTCCTCTAGCTTGCGGGCGAATACCTCTCCCTTCATGCCAGGGTAAGAGAAATGCACAATATGGGGAGCTCCATCCTCTCTGCTGTTTATAACAAATTCAGGAACGGTTCGCAAGAAGCGTAATAATCGATCTCGGAGTGGAACCAACTGGGCAACGAAGGTTTCGCGCTGCTCACCACTCATGCGGATAGCTTTGGAGGATGCGACAATCGCAGGTACATTTTCAGTTCCAGCGCGTTGTCCTTCTTCATGAGAGCCCCCTGTAAGCAATGGGAATAGCTTAATTCCCTCTTTGATATACAGTAATCCCACTCCACGTGGGCCTCGAAGCTTATGAGGAGACAGGCTATAAAGATCCACCTGCCAATCCTTTAAGTCAACTGCAAGCTTACCATATCCCTGAACACCATCTACATGAAATAAGGTTCGCGGATTCACAGCTTTAATCAGCTTCCCCATCTCTTTAAGCGGTTGTATCGTTCCAATCTCGTTATTGACATGCATCACACTAACAAGCACTGTGTCGCGCCGGACAGCAGCAGCTACGCGCTCAGGATCAACAACCCCAGTGCTATCGGGTGCTACAAAAGTAACCTCCCAGCCCATTCGCTGCAATTGCAGGAAACTCTCATATACAGAGGGATGCTCTATTTTTGTAGTTACCAAATGGCGACCTCTAGTCTGATATTGCAGAGCAGCGCCTTTTATCGCCAAATTATTGCTTTCCGTTGCACCAGAAGTGAATAGAATCTCCTGCGGTTGTACAGATAAAGCAGTAGCGCATACTTCACGCGACCGTCTGATCAGCTTACCCGCTTCACTGCCCGCACGGTGCAAAGAGGAAGGGTTCGCATAATGCAGCTTCATAATTTGTTCCATCGTCTGCACCACTTCTTCATAGGGCGGTGTAGCGGCGGCATAATCCCAGTAAAGCATATGTCAAATGTCTCCTTTACTTCGTTGAGTGAACTTATTATCGAAAAAGGATCAAACGGTGTTTCCCGTTTGATCCTTTTTATTATACCGCGTATTGAGCGCGAGCGCGTTCTATTTTAAAGATATAAGATTGTGTCTCTTTTGGAAGCAGGCTAAGTTTCTCCAATAATTCCTGATCATTGGTTACTCCCAGATCTGTTACCCGTCCCGGCCCTGCGTTGTACGCTGCAAGTGCCATCTTTTCCTCTCCGCCAAAGCGTTTCAGTTGATAAGATAAATAACGTACGCCGCCATCAATGTTTTGCGCCGGATCGAACGAATCAGTAACCCCTAAGCCGCTCGCGGTCCCATCCATAAGCTGCATTAAACCTTTAGCCCCTGCCGAAGAGACCACATTAGGATTAAACGAAGATTCAGTATCAATCACTGCTTTGATCAGATCAATCGGCACGCCATATTTAGCACTCGCCTTCTGGATGAGATCATCATAGCTCGTAGGTGTGGAACCCGTTATTTCCCCGGAAATTATGTTATTGAAGGTTTCTGTTGTCCCGCCTATCTGCTGCCATAACAAGCTGCTGACTGAAGTTGCATCCGGGAGAGAAGTCAAATAGCTTGAACTTTCACTACTCGTTGACATTGCCTGAAGCATTGTCGCAAATCCAGAAGCTGAAACTCCCGTTGACCGTTCATTTCCATTCGCGGAGCTAGTTTTTTCGGTTGTAGCCTTAAGGTTGATCCATTTAAGCTGCCCTAACCCGTCGGTTACAGCGGGATTGATCTGCATGCTGGCGCACTCCTTTTTTGTCCTACTCGAATCATATATAAGGTTTCGCGTTGAAATTTCGATGAATTACGGCTTAATCTTACATTTTATCTGAGATTATTGCTATATGTTGGAATGAAAAAACAGACTTCAGACCCTGATATTTAGGTCTAAAAGCCTGTTTAGATCAAAGCCATTCAGTTCTTTCTAGCGCGCAAAGGGAATCATCACGAAGTAACTTAGTGTCGCAACAATCCCTAAGCCCATTGCCCATGCCCCAAGCGTTTTTTGCTCTTTGACATAGGAATAATAACCAACTACGGCAGCGATGGGTCCGAGAATAAAAGACCAGATGAACAATGAGGCGATCCCCATCCCCAGTCCAACATACCCCATTACCCGGCTTCCACTATATTCCGCTTCACTGTCCTTGCGTTCTTCCACTATCCGCGGGGCATCCCGAACCTGCATTGGAACCGGATTTACCTCAGCAGCGTATTCTTCGCGATGCTCTCTGTCCCGCCGAGGATAGTCCACTCTCCGCGGACGAAGAATGACTTTTCTCGGACCGGATTGTTCCCGTGATGAGCTTGATTCATTATCCTTTTCTGTGTCCATTCTGGCGGCCTCCTAAGCGTTCGGCTTAAACGTCAGACAACATGTTGCAGATGATGTACTGGCATGATCGCGGTGACCTTCATTTGTCATTTCTTCAGCATATTCTTCCTTATAACCATTGCCTACGTGCTTATCGATCTCGATGACAATTTCTTCAGCCCGGCATAAATTATGCTCGCCCCAATAATGACAATTGCTCACGCTACATTTTACTAATGGTTTTTCACTCGACATAATTATCACCTCGGCTTCATTATGTCCGCTCCATTTACCCGCTATTCGACAGAGTGGTTTCCAGTTGATGTATCGAGACAGGGCTTTTAATCCACGCAAAAAAGGACCAGCTCATTGTCATTACAAAATGACAAAGTGCTGATCCCTTTAGATCACTATTTAGAAGTTAAACCTGATTTTGCATACGTTTCTCGGTCAAATAGTCGTTCTCATAATAAATGAGATCATCGCGAAGATCTTCATACGTTTTGGTGATTTCTAGGATGATATCACGCGCGGGACGTACTGGCTTTTTGCGGAAACGGATTGCATCCTGACCTGTATAAGCGTAACGGCCATCTTCAGAATAGCTTTCATTTTTCGGATAAAAGAAGTTGTTCACGCCATAGTGATATACATTATAAAGCGCTTTCTGTGCAAAAGATTCATCGAATGTCGCACGACGCAGCGCAACGCCTAATTTCTCATATGACATTTCCGAGAACACTAATAGGTGACGAAGATCGGACAGAAAACCTTGGTAAAATTGTACGGTTTCCTCATCTCCCTCAACTACAAGCTGAGGCAATGCATGCTCATTTAGAAATACTTCCATTTTGTCGATTACCACTTTAAGTTTATCTCTCGTCGATTCACATAATTTCTGCACATTGGCTGCTGACATAGCGGTTGCTCCTCCTTATTATTCCCTGCTCTTGTAGTCAATAAAGTTAATCCTCTGAAAGAAACCGCCCTAAAGACGTATCTCTTTATTCTTGCAATATCAGGATGTGAACACAGAGAAGTCTAACCTTCTGAACAATTATTAAGAACAACATCTAATGAGGTATCTCTTACAAAATCAAGAAGACAATTCGAGATACTTATTCTCTCTGATATTATCATAAAAAACGTTAGGAAGGTATCCTTTTCTAAGATGCATAAAAGATACGCTCTCTTCTAAACCTATAGACATTACATTGCATAGAGGAGCGGAAATCATGTCACGAAAAAATCTAACAGTTGCAGGTTTGGTTACAGCAGCTTTTACAGTTGGGTTACTTACCTTTGCCCTGCGCCCTGCCACTAATGGGACGACCAGAGATGTCGCAAAAGTCGCTGTTCAGAATCCGGCTCCAACTTCAGCTTTGCATTCACCTCCAAATCCCTCTCAGGAAAAAACATTAAAGAAAACCTCCTTAAGCCAGGATGTGGAGGCAACAGATCATCTGAATAGAGTCGATGTCAGTAGACACTTAACTAAACTCCTGTCTGAAACAGACGGGATGTCTTCGATTCATGATAAATCAGTGTATGCGAAACGATTGCAGCAAGACCACGGGTTTATCTCCATGCTGATGTGGATCGATTTCCGCACACAAAAGACTGAGACCTTTAAGTCGTCTTTTCCAAAAGGAACCGAACAGGAGAACAAACAGCTTCTAAAATATCTCAATACGGCAAAATCAGCAATCCACGGTCATCAATCCTATGAATCTCCAACGTTTACAATCGGTAAAGAAAAATATTACTTTATCGCTCAGCGGAACAAAGAGAAAAATGTAGGGATTATTGCTCTTATTAACCAAAAGGTGCTTGGGCGTGTGGCAGACCATCAGCTGAAGAACCTGCGTCTCATTCCGTATCCTAAGGAAGGCAAATACCATGTGGAATCAGTCCATACCGATAATTTAAAGGACATCACAGTCAAGACCGGCCATGATAACGAAAATGCCAGCCATTTTTATGAGAATGAAATTGTAGTCCGTTTTAAGGGAAATGCTCCGACTCAGGGACAGCTCCAGACGATAACCGCCGATATCCACTGCAAGCAGCCACGCAAGCTGGGATATGCCTATATCTTTCGCTCTGAGAAGATGACCTATTATCAGCTGAAATCCTATTTCACCAACAAATGGCATCCCGAGTATACGGAACCTCACTATATGTATTTAACCAATGATACCATCACTAAAAACGCTGAAGGAACTGTCACGCCTAACGACATGTTATTCTCCACTTACCAATGGAACCTTCCGGCGATTGAAACTGAGCTAGGGTGGAATCTTTCCAAGGGTAGCAAAGAAGTGGTTGTCGCCGTAGTCGATACGGGAGTGCAGATTAGTCATCCTGATTTACAAGGTAAGCTTTTGACTGGTTATAATGCCATTACCAATGGTTCCACACCCGAGGATGATGTAGGTCACGGTACACATGTATCTGGAATCATTGGCGCACTTGTTAACAACGGGGAAGGTGTAGCTGGCATCAGCTGGTACAATAAGATCCTCCCTGTAAAAGCGCTAGATAACTCAGGTGCCGGAACGACTTATTCCGTAGCAGAAGGTATCATATGGGCAGCTGACAATGGCGCAAAGGTTATTAACTTAAGTTTAGGGAATTATGCCGACTCGCAGTTCCTCCATGATGCGATTAAATACGCCTATGACCGGGACATCGTGCTTGTGTCTGCAGCAGGCAATGATAATACAGAACGGCCTGGATACCCTGCAGCTTATCCCGAAGTGATTGCAGTGGCTGCTACAAATGCTTCAGGGGAAAAAGCCTCCTTCTCCAACTACGGCGATTATATTGATGTCGCTGCACCCGGAGAAAGCATCGCAAGCACCTATCCGGACAGCCAGTATGCCGCTTTATCCGGCACGTCGATGGCCAGTCCCCATGTCGCTGCGCTGGCGGGTCTGGTACGTTCACTGAATCCTAATCTGACGAATAAGGAAGTTATGGACCTTATGACCAAAAACGCTGTTGATCTGGGAACTTCCGGCCATGATAAATACTTTGGCTGGGGTCAGGTCGATATTTATAAAACGCTACAAGCGGCAAGCGGCAATCAAGTCCCATTGCAGCTTTTTCCGCAACATGTACGCCAGCAAATGAATCAATTAAAACAAAGAACAAATAACACCCCATAACCGTATCATTGCAAAAACCGGCCAAGTAAGCGCAGAAACCGCTGTAACCCTTCCTCCATTTCGAGTTCCTTCATTTGCGAATAGCAAAGACGGATGTGGCGGGAAGCCGTTTCCGCAGAGTAACAGACATCACCGGGTAAAAAAGAAATGCTCTCCTGCTCCGCCAAGTCATGCAGGCTTGCGATATCAGGAGAAGGGGGCAGCTCCAGCCAGAGATTAAGTCCTCCCTCTGGTAGAATATAGTTCACTCCAGGCGGCGCGTACAGCTTCAGAAGCTTCGCCGCCTTTTCCATACGACCACGGAGTGTAATTCGTAGCTGTGCTGCGTAGGCGTCGTATTTTTCAGCGATGAAGGGTAATACGGCCTTCTGTGTCAGCAAGGGACTTCCTAGATCACTCGCAGATTTAGCGGCGATCAGCCGGGACAGAATATTTCCTTCTGCAGCCACACAGGCGATTCGGCAACCAGGTGCAAGTACTTTGCTAAAGCTTTTCATATAGACTACATGTCCATCGGGATCCATTGATTTAATCGCCCTAGGTGGTGGTGCATGGAAATATAAATCACTAAATGGGTCATCCTCAACAATGAGGCAACGGTAGCTGCGCGCTAATTCCAGCAGTCGTTGTCTTCTTGTGATGCTCATAGTTACGCCGCTTGGATTTTGAAAAGTAGGGATAGTATAAATTAGCTTTGGCGGTCTTTGATCACACATTTTTGTAAGAACATCCACTCGCATCCCTTCACTATCCGTAGGCACAAAAATCATCTCTGCACCTCGTCCCGCAAAAACATCAATAGCACCAGTATAGCTAGGCGCCTCAAGATAGACTGTATCTCCAGGACCAACAAATGTACGAGCCACCAGATCAATGCCTTGCTGGGTCCCGCTGGTTATCATCAAATCGGAAGAAGTGAGTGAAACCCCACGCGATTTCAAATGTTCTCTCATGACATTCCGCAGCTCAAGATCTCCCTGAAAATTCCCGTAGGTTGCCATAAGCTCCGGTTGCTCTTTGACCAAGGATGCATAGGTGTCACCAATATCTTGAAGTGGCAGCAGCTCACTGTGGATGGCGGCTAAATGAAAGGGATATTTCACTTCTGAAACATCAAAATTCCGCCAAAGCTGAGCCCGCGGCAAATAATCATCATATAAATCCTGCCAGCAACCCTCTTCTTGACGTCTATTATGGGTTGGATCGGCTACAAAGCAGCCTTTACCCTGTCTGCAGTAAATAAGTCCTCGTTTCTCAAGCATATCGTAAGCCTTGCTTACTGTAACCTGACTCACGTTCAAGGTTATAGCTAGACTTCTAACGGAGGGCAGCCGGACACCTTGCTGAAGCAGTCCTGATGAGATCCGCTGACTGAGGGTTTCACTAATTTGATGGGGCAGAGTTTTGCTGCCGCTGCGATTCAAATCGATATGCATGAACCCTTCACCTCCACTGTTATATTCAACGCTTTACTGTTATACAGCACTCCTATTATGATAGCATCAAATCGAAAGGTGGAGAACTAATTTATGGATATCAAATACTCAACGGCAGCCAATCATCTAGGATCATCAGCAGTTCGGGAGATTCTAAAAGTTACACAAGGCAATGACATTATTTCACTTGCAGGCGGGCTGCCTGGGGAGGATTTGTTTCCCTTGGAGGCCGTACGTGATGCCTATAATCGTGTGCTCTCCAGCGACACCTCAGCGCTTCAATATGGGCTTACCGAGGGTTTTACTCCACTACGTGACAAAATCGCTGAAAGGCTTACCCGGCAAGGCATCCCGGTTACAGCCTCTGAGATGGTATTGACTACAGGCTCACAGCAAGCTATAGATCTGTTATGCAAAATATTGCTGGATCCCGGCGATGCAGTTTTTGTGGAAGCGCCCACCTATCTGGCAGCACTACAAGTGCTCGGTTCTTACCGGGCTGCTATACATTCGATACCAAATGATGAACATGGCATTCTGCCGGATCAGTTGGAAGAGCAGATTCGGATACATCGGCCAAAACTGCTATACGCAGTTCCGACCTTCAACAATCCGTCTGGAGCAACCTGGAGTAAAGAACGCCGCGAGAAGGTGGTTGAAATCTGCCGCCGTTACGGTGTTCTTATTCTAGAGGACAATCCCTATGGAGAAATAACCTTTGATGAAGATAAAACTCTATATCCACCCTCATTAGCCTCCATCGATAGAAGCTTCGGCGGGGATCATTGTGTAGTCTACACAGGGACCTTCTCCAAGATCGTCGCCCCTGCCCTACGCACCGGCTGGATTATCGGCGATTCCGAACTAATCAAGACCATCGCCAAGGCAAAGCAAGCAGCCGATCTGCATTCCAGCACCATCGACCAGCGTGCTTTAGATGAACTGCTGTTGCATTTTGATATTGAGCAGCATATCCGCCTCATCTCAAGAGAGTATCATTCGCGTATGAAGCTCCTGTCCGCGGAACTCAGATCACATAACTGGAAAGGAGCACATTTCCTCGAGCCAAGAGGCGGCATGTTCCTATGGCTTACCCTTTCCAAAGAGATCAATACTAAGGAATTACTCCCGCTGGCAGTGGAAAACGGAGTAGCGTTCGTACCCGGAGAGGTATTCTATTCAGCGGAGCCTCACAAAAACAAAATGCGCCTTAACTTCACACACACGCCACCAGAGCAAGTTCCTGTTGCTGTCCAGCGTCTAGAGAAAGCATTGGTACAATGGCAGCAAAATCAAAACATCGTTCGGTCGTAAACAACTGCTCGTAATCAATACCTACGATGGCAAAATAAAACGGCTTCTCCATCCTTTATTGGACGGGGAAACCGTTTTTTGTGAGCAGATTTCTGAGCTTTCACTTTTGCGCATTTGCAGAATGTTACATTTACGCATTTCTGCAAATCACATTTTTGTATTTTTACTTTTGTGGCACTACATAGCTCATTTCGTAATTTCACATTTCACATTTCACATTTCACATTCAGCAATTTTTGCTCGTCACATTTCGAATTGCCATTATTCAGCGCCTCTGTACAGCTTATTTCGTATTTCCACATTTCAGCGTTCCTGCACATCTCATTTCGTATTTCCACATTCGCATTTCTACACATCTCATTTCGTATTTCCACATTCGCATTTCTACACATCTCATTTCGTATTCAGCAAATTTGCACGTCATACGTCATATATCCCATTTCCCACATTTCGCTTTCCGCATCACCAAACATCCTCTAGTTACTCAACACATCTACCACTCAATTAACTCCGATTTCACAGCGAAGTACAGCCAGAGGTTCTTATTGATATGATGCTTCTGATACCAATCTTTCCGCAGAAGATTAGCCAAGCTCCGCATTGTTACAGTTTGCTAGCTACTAGTCTAATTCTGGCGTCAAAGTAACCATGGCGTTCGGAAGTTCGGGAGTTCTGAATTCTGGAGTTCTGAGTTCTGGAGTTCTGGAATTCTGGAGTTCTGGAGTTCTTGAGTTCTTGAGTTCTTGAGTTCTGGAGTTCTGGAGGTTTGTATCGGACCCCAGCGCTCTTATTTGCATCAATTCCGCTCATTTGGTTTGCTATCGGACCCCATAGTCACTATTCGATCCAAAACGCCCGATATCCACCCTATTTATGCCGAATAACGGCTCTCCAGTCCGAAACTCCTCCAAAAAGGCATAAAATACACAAATAGCTGCATCTCGGTCCGTTAGCATATCAGCTCATCAAACCATCAACCATCATCCATCATCCATCAACCATCAACCATCATCCATCAACCATCATCCATCATCCATCATCCATCATCCATCATCCATCATCCATCATCCATCATCCATCATCCATCATCCATCATCCATCATCCATCAACCATCATCCATCAACCATCAACCATCAACCATCATCCATCAACCACCAGCCATCTGCTCATCAACCACCAGCCATCTGCTCATCAACCACCAGCCATCTGCTCATCAGCCCATCAGCCGCTAGCAATTCTTCTAAAAAGTCTAATTTCTGCATATCACGTTCCAAATCCCTGCATGTTATCGCATTCACCGCTTTATATATTTGCCGTATCCGCATTTGTTTGCAACAAAAAAGGCGGCGTAAGCCGGGTTACCGGGATACGTCGCCGTTTGTATGGTGTTGTTATTATAACGTTGCAGTTAGGAAAGTTTGCCGTAAGCCGGGTTCTGTGCTCGTCGTGGTTCGATCGGGAACTACCCTCCCACCATAAGCGACAATCATCTATCTAGGCCATACATTACTGCACAGCTCCAGCGACCAACCTAGACGCGCCTCAGGCTAAGGCTGCTTATTCAGCTGCGTCTCATTAGGTCTTGCTCCAGATGGGGTTTACCAGGAACGAAGTCACCAGCGTTCCTCGGGGTCTCTTACACCTCGGTTCCATCCTTGCCTGTGCCGCCCTAAGGCGGCCATCGGCGGTCCATTTCTGTGGCACTATCCTTCAGCTCGCGCCGACTGGACGTTATCCAGCATCCTGCCTTATGGAGCCCGGACTTTCCTCCCGTGACGTCTTCACGTCACCGGCGATTGTCTGTCAAACTTTCCGAACAACATTATATATTATACAGACATCACATGTCTGGCACAAGCATTATTAAATGGCAATTTTATAGGAACTTAAATGGCTCCGTATTCACCTGCGAAGCATGCACAGCTGTATCATACTTATGCTCGGCCAATTTTCCAGCCATCCACTCCGCTACTTTCTCTTTCATGATCTTCTCCGCATTATGTCCCGGATCAATCAGAGTGATTCCGGCGAGCGCAGCATCCTGAACTGTATGATAATCCAGATCCCCAGTAACCAGGACATCCGCACCGCGGAAAATAGCACTGTTATAATACTTTCCACCCGAGCCGCCGAGAACGGCAGCTTTACGAATCGGACGGTCCAAATCACCAACAACCCGTACATGGTCTACCTTCAGGCCTTTTTTTACCGTCTCCACGAATTGTCCAAGGGTTGTAGGCTCTTTGAGCTTTCCTACCCGCCCAAGTCCTAAGCTGCGGCCTTTAAGATCCATTGAGTACAAATCATAGGCAACCTCTTCATAAGGATGGGCCTTAAGCATAGCCTGCACCACTTTATTGCGGATGGAGTGCGGGACGATCGTCTCAATACGAATTTCCTCGGCACGTTCCATCTTACCTTTTTCCCCGATATAAGGATCCGTGCCTTCTCCTGGAATAAAAGTACCGTATCCCTCGATATTGAAGCTGCAATGACTATAGTTGCCAATTGCCCCTGCTCCAGCATTCAGAATAGCATCCAGAACCTTCTGATGATGATCCTTCGGCACAAATACTACCAGCTTTGATAATTGCTCGGAGTGAATGTCTTTGATGGGTACTCCGTTTTCTATGCCAAGAGCTTCAGCCATCCAATCATTCATTCCACCTTCGGTGACATCCAGATTCGTGTGGCTGATGTACACCGCAATGTCATTCTTGATTAATTTTTCATACATTTTGCCCGCCGGTGTGTCTGTCTGGATTCCTTGCAATGGACGGAAAATAATCGCATGATGCGCAATAATCAAATTGCAGCCTAGACGAATCGCTTCTTCAACTACCTCATCATTCACATCTAAAGCAACTAATACATTAGTGATTTCTTTTTGCAGCGTGCCCAGTTGAAGGCCAATTTTGTCCCAATCCTCAGCTAAATGCTTAGGAGCCAGTTGCTCCATATACTGAATTACTGTTTGTCCCTTGGCAAACATTGTAGCACCTCCGTAATTTCCCTGATCTGACCTTGAATCTGTTTCCGTTTATGCTCAGCAGATTCGAGTTCTGAACGTGACAACGATGTTAAAATGCCTTCCAATTTCTGAATCTCACCCTGCCACTTAGCAAAAAACACAGCATTTGGCGCTTGAAGCAGCCATGGTCCCATTTGAAGCAAGGCCTCTTGCCCAAGGACTTTAGCGGAATCCCCCAAGGTTAATTCACGATATACACTTTCATTTGTAATTCCAGCTTCCGTATTTTCTGGTACAGCCGTCAATACTTCATATAGCTTCCCGTCTTCTTCCAAAATTCTCTCAGCTACGAGTACCCATTTATTATTTAATAACCAGCGGCGCAAAATATCCTCGCCTACATTCGGTTGAAGCAAAAGGGTTGTAACCTCTTTTAGCTTCCCCTGGCTTTGACCCCGGTCCAGAATCGCGGCAATTAATGCGCCTCCCATGCCAGCAATCGTGATACAATTGACTTCACCAGGTTCCAGAACCTCAAGGCCATCTCCACGGCGCACCGAGATCACCTTCCCTAGTCCAGCCTCTGCAACGCCCTTACAAGCAGCATCAAAGGGACCCGGGTTTACTTCACCTGCAATTGCAAACACAGCCTTACCGCTTTCGACAGCGGCCACAGGAAGCAAGGCATGATCGGAACCGATATCTGCTAATCTGCTTCCTTGCGGAATTTGCTCCAGCAATTGCTGAAGCCGATCTGATAATTTCACATTGTTCATGTTGCCACCCACGTTATCCATTTTTTTCGAAACCCAAACAACAAAGCTAACCCTGCTGCAATCTTTAGGATCAGCATCAATGAAATCCACTGCGGATAATCCTGTCTTAATAAAAGAGCGTCAAGCTCTGGCATGATCCAAAGCGATACTCCCACTGCAAAATAAACACTGGCAACACCTCTTACCTTATGATGCAAAAGCCAGCTTAACCATACCATCAGCACACACAATGGCAGCCATAGGAACTCCAGTTCAAATATAGAGGCCTCCGGGCTTCTTCCACCGAAGAACCCTGCATACAGTAATGCCCAAAAAGCAAAACCACAGTACTGCAACAAACCTATCCGGAGTAAAAATCCCAAAATACACCATAACAAGCCGCAGCACCCAATTAGAATAGGCCTCCAGAGCTGAGGATCCAGATCATGCAAATCAATCAGCCATAGCCCAAAACCAAGCGTTAAAACACTGCCCAGCCCCGCTAGGATAAGACTGATAACATTGTTCCGGTCCTTATAAACGGCGGAGTATCCATAACAAATAATTAATACAGATAGTGCGGTTGCAAGTTGCAAAGGCCAGGGAAAAACGCTAAAATAAAGACTAATCAAGAAAATCAAGGAAATAATTCCAAAAGAAAACAGCCAAATTTTGATGCTTCCTTGCTGTAAATTTCTCAGCGAAATTGGATTGTTATCCTTATTCGCATCCTCATCGTCATACAGATTGGTTAAGAAATCGCAATACTGCTCTGGCAGCAACCGGCTTTTTCTCCAATACTGAATCTCTTTTATAATGATGTCGCGTTTTTCCAAATTCACTGGCTCATCCTTCTTTCCAGATACACAAGGTCAACACATTTTTTACCAGCGTAAATTCAAATAAAAGAACCTCCTGCCACTGAGCAGCAGAAGGTCCAGTTCATGAAATACTATTCAAGGAAATCCTTAAGCCGTTTACTGCGGCTAGGGTGACGAAGTTTGCGCAATGCCTTGGCTTCGATCTGGCGGATCCGTTCCCGGGTAACACCAAACACCTTGCCGACTTCTTCAAGCGTTCTTGTCCGTCCATCATCAAGGCCAAAACGCAGACGAAGTACATTCTCTTCACGCTCCGTGAGCGTGTCCAGCACATCCTCCAGTTGTTCCTTCAGGAGTTCATAAGCCGCTGCATCCGCAGGAGCCAATGCTTCCTGATCCTCAATGAAGTCTCCTAGATGAGAGTCATCTTCTTCACCAATTGGTGTTTCCAAGGATACAGGTTCTTGGGCAATCTTCATGATCTCTCTAACTTTCTCCACCGTCAGTTCCATCTCAGCCGCAATTTCCTCTGGGGAAGGTTCGCGTCCCAGTTCTTGCAGCAATTGGCGAGAAACCCGAATCAGCTTGTTGATCGTTTCCACCATGTGTACAGGAATACGAATGGTACGCGCCTGATCCGCAATCGCACGAGTGATGGCCTGGCGAATCCACCAAGTCGCATACGTACTAAATTTGAATCCCTTGTTATGGTCAAATTTCTCTACTGCTTTGATCAGACCCATATTACCTTCCTGAATCAGATCCAGGAACAGCATACCGCGTCCGACATAACGTTTCGCGATACTTACTACGAGACGCAGGTTCGCTTCTGCAAGACGGCGTTTAGCTTCTTCATCGCCATTCTTAATCCGCATAGCAAGCTCAACTTCATCGTCAGCCGACAACAAAGGAACGCGTCCGATTTCTTTTAGATACATACGGACAGGGTCATTAATCTTGATCCCTGGTGGCAGCGACAGATCGTCATCAAAGCTGAAATCATCGCTGTCTTTATCCTCATTATCCTCACTTGGTCGGAGGCTGTTAACCTCTTCATCGTTCTCGTTTACAACCTCAATTCCCAAATCACTGAGTTGCTCGTAGAACTCCTCCATTTGCTCGGGGTCTTGATCAAACGGCGATAATTTCTCCATAATATCTTTGTAATTTAATGATGATCTTTTCTTACCTTGCTCAATGAGCTGATCCTTAACCTGATCCAAAGTAAATTCTGCTTCCAATTCAGTATGCTGATCGTTCGCCATAATTCGACTCCCTCCTCCCTAGGTACATCCTGTCAACATGTCATTGTCTCTCTAGGGCTATAATCTCACTTGCTATTTGTGCCGCACGCAAAAAGTCACCTGACTTTTCAGCCTGAATCATCTCTTCACGCTTCTGTTCCATTTTGCGTTGCAGTGGGTATTTCCGCACTTCACGAATACAATCATCTAGAACCTGCATATTCCAGTCCGGAGGGGTATCCATCATGGATATTGATGTCGCAGTTTTCTCCAGACGATCATCCTGAAGTGATGATAGAAACCGACTAATGCCGGGTGGTTTGCCTTGCGCGTAATAGGCATATAGATAAGCAGCAATTGCCGCATGATCAACGATGTTGAAATCTTCTCCGAGGCGTTCGCCTACATACGTGGCGGCTTCCGGGTCCTGAATCATAAAGGACAATAGACGCCGTTCCGCGACATGATAAGCGGGTAGTAAGGTCGGTGTCTGCACCTGCCCTTTTTTATGCCTACCATTATTCCACCTTTTGTCGTTATTATCCCCTTCAGGGATGTTTTTTTGCATCGATGCCCTAAGTAAATTACAATCCTGCTTCAAACTATCATAGGAAAGTTCGAGTTCAGCAGCGATTTCCTTCAGATAAACCTCTCGCTCTGTTGAGGAATGCAGTGAAGCAATAACTTCTAAGGCTTCCTTGACATAGGCGATTTTGCCATCTTCCTCTAGGAGTATATGGTTTTTTTTTAGATATATAAGCTTAAATTTTATGGATGAAACTGCTGAATCAATAACCTGATCTTTAAATCTTTCTCCTCCATGCTTGGAGATAAATTCATCCGGATCCACCCCGCTTGGCAGTAAGGCGATCTTTACACGCAGGCCGCTGCCTTCAAGCATCGGAATGGCCTTCATGGCTGCTGCTTGTCCCGCCCGGTCACCGTCGTAAGACAGTATAATTTCATCAGCCAGGCTTTTCATCAGTGCCACATGACCCTCCGTCAAGGACGTTCCCATCGTTGCTACGCCGTTATGCACACCCGCTTCCCAGGATGAGATGACATCTCCGTATCCTTCAAACAGGACGATTTGTCGAGTTTTGCGAATGGATGCTTTGGACTGGTGCAAATTGTACAATATCCGGCTTTTGTTAAACAATCTACTCTCCGGAGAATTTAAATACTTAGGTTGACCCTCTCCAAGTATTCTTCCGGCGAATGCGATTACCTTGCCTGTACGGTTGGCAATCGGAAAGATAATCCGGCCACGGAAACGATCCAAATAGCCTTTGCCCTCACCGCGGGCTGACAGAAGTCCGCCTTTCTCCATTTCCGCAAGATCAAAATTTCGTTTCTCCAAAAACTGCAGCAAAGTATCCCAGCGGTCCGGAGCATATCCGATCTGAAACTGATCAATCATTTTATCACTGAAGTTCCGGCCTCTTAAATAGTCCATAGCGGCTTTGCCGTGTTCCGTGTTCTTCAGCAAGTAATGATAGAACTTTGCCGACCATTCATAAGCTTGAATCAACCGGTCGCGTTCCGGATCAGGAGGAGACATCATACCTCCCTTACCTTCTGGAACGGGAATATCACTTTCTTCAGCCATTATTCTGACAGCTTCGGGGAAGGTTAATCCTTCGATTTCCATCCTAAATTTGATGGCATTTCCACCCATACCGCAGCCAAAGCAATGAAATACTCCCCGGTCGGGGGTAACAGTAAAGGAAGGGGTTTTCTCCGAATGGAACGGGCAGAGGCCCCATAAATATTTCCCCTGCTTGGACAAATGAACAACCTTACCGACTGTATCGACTATATCATGACGCGCAAGCACGCTTTCGATAACCTCTTCCGGAATATTGCCGTGTCCGCTAGCCACTTCAACCACCTTCATCTCTTAACAAATAAATATAATTCGCTATTGCTCCACATTCTCCTGCAAAAGTATTAAAAGTTTTGTCAGTTTATGTTGAAAATAAGTTTTTTCTTCTGCCGTTATGGGTTTTGGACCCTTGGAATAATGTCCCCGTCTTCGTTCCACGGCCCTGGCATGTCTTCCCTCCAACATAAAATCCATCTTGGAATTGTCGTATTTCTGACCACGAAATGAAAGCACACTGCACCGTTTACCTAATGCAAGTGCCGCAAGACCATAATCTTGAGTCAATACCACATCTCCTGCAGTAATATGATTGGCAATATATAGATCGGCACTCTGATCTCCTCGATCCACCTGCACAACCGTTACACCCTCTTCAGCTTTCAGTGCATGGTCATAAGAAGATACCATAAGTACCGGAACACCAAAGGTGCGACCTACCTCAGCGATCTCTTTTTTGACCGGACAAGCATCCCCATCCACCACTATCGTTCTAGACTGGGACTTCTCCATGATCATCACCAATTTCCCGTGTAATATATATACGCCCTCTCCGCAAGAAATCCTTCTTTCTAAGCATAAATACGGAACGGATGTCAAATGACGCATTGGCACCGTTCCGTATATTTATACCCCAAACCAACATTCTATACCATAAGATTCAAATTTTCTTGATTAAAATTACCAGACAAGCTTCGCAAAATCAGCGAACGACTTGGAGTCAGCATCAATACCCGCAAGCAGAGCCAAACGGTTAGCACGCACTTGCTCGTCCTCCGCCATAACCATAACGGAATCAAAAAATGTTGTAACGGCGTCTTTTAGACCCGAAAGAATCCGAAGTGCTTCTTCGGCATTTTTTGCCGCCATAGCTTCAAGGTAAGGTGCGTGAAGCTCCTGCCATGTATTAAAAAGCTGCAATTCAGCATCTTCTTTAAGTAAAGCAGGATCAATCACTTCACTGGTTGCTTTACTTGCCAAATTACTGACACGAGTAAGCGAATCTACGGTAATCTTGAAATCTGCTTGGTCGGACACAGCAGCCATAAGAGCACGGCTTCTGCCCACAACATCTACCACGTCGTCAAAACCAGCCGCTGTAACAGCGTCCACAACATCATAGCGTACATTGTCAGATAAAAGACGTTTTACACGCAGACCGAAGAACTCGTACAGGTTTATACGTAATTCATCTCCAGAATGTTTCGTATTTCCTGAATTTTCATGAATTTCAATCGCCGCTTCAAAAATTTCGCGCAGCGTAATTGGCAATTTATGCTCAAGCACAATTTGGACAATACCTGCAGCCTGACGGCGCAGGGCATATGGATCTTGAGATCCTGTCGGAATGATGCCGATGGAGAAGCAGCCAACAATCGTATCGATTTTGTCCGCTATGCTGACAACTGAACCTGCTTCTGTTGAAGGTACAGCATCTCCTGCAAATCGTGGCTGATAATGCTCGAAGATCGCTTTTGCCACAGTTTCAGGCTCGCCTGCTTTACGTGCATAATCTTCACCCATTGTTCCTTGCAGCTCAGGAAATTCATAAACCATTTGTGTTACAAGGTCGAATTTACAAATATCCGCAGTGCGACTTACTTCGGACACAGCAGTAGCTGACAGTCCAAGCTTCACAGCCAGACGATCAGAGATTTGGCGAATACGGCGCACCTTATCCCCTACGCTGCCCAAATCTTCATGGTAAACAATGTTCTCAAGCTTGGCTAACGCATCGTCAATCTTCATCTTTTGATCTTCTTGATAGAAGAATTTGGCATCTGATAGACGAGCACGAAGCACTTTTTCATTTCCCTTAGCGATAACATCCAAGGATTCTGCATTCCCGTTACGCACAGTTACAAAGAATGGCAGTAGCTTGCCAGCTGCATCAAAAACAGGGAAATAACGCTGATGCTCACGCATCGAGGTAATCAGCACATCCTGAGGAATCTCTAAGAAAGATGGATCAAAGGTTCCAAAGAGCACGGTTGGTGTTTCTACCAAGAACAGTACTTCTTCCAAAAGATCTTCTTTAATTGCAATCGTCCAGCTTTTCTCTTCAGCCAATTTGTTGATTTGATCCAGGATAAGCGTTTCCCGTTCCTTCACATCCACAAGTACATGCTGCGCACGCATGCTCTCCACATATTGTGCAGGCTCCGAGATTACAGTCTCTGTACCCAGAAAACGATGTCCACGGCTCACATTACCCGCTTTTACATCCGTAATTTCCAAATCTATGATCTCTTTACCAAAAAGAGCAACCATCCAGCGAATCGGACGAACGAATTTAAAATCGTAAGCTCCCCAGCGCATGTTCTTCGGGAAAGTCATTGCATTTACAATACCCAGAAGTCCTTCTGTGAGCAAAGAAGCAGTCTCTACACCCGCACTATTTTTTGTGGCATAAATATATTCCACGCCAGCTAGCTCTTTAAATGTAAATTGCTCTGGAGATACACCTTGACTGCGGGCAAATCCTAGTGCAGCTTTACTCCAGTCACCGTTAGCATCCAGCGCAATTTTGCGTGAAGGTCCTTTGACCTCTTCGCTAATATCCTCTTGCTTCTCAGCCGCGTCCTTAACAAATACAGCGAGACGACGTGGCGTCGCATATGCAGTAACTCCAGCATGGTTTATACGTGCAGAATCCAACCACTTGGACATTCTATCTTGCAGCTGTTCCATCGCAGCACGGATAAAACGTGCAGGAATTTCCTCCAGACCGATCTCAAACAGGATATCTTTAGACACGGTCAGCACCTTCTTTCTTCAGCAGCGGGAAGCCAAGCTTCTCGCGTTCCTCAAGATATGTTGCCGCTACGGAGCGGGCAAGATTACGCACTCGGGTAATAAATCCAGTCCGTTCAGTTACACTAATTGCCCCACGCGCATCGAGTAGATTAAAGCTATGTGAGCATTTCAACACATAATCGTAGGCTGGAAACACAAGATGTTTCTCCATCGCTCTACGTGCTTCCTCTTCATACATGTTGAACAGCGAGAATAACATTTTTACATCCGATACTTCAAAAGTGTAGGTAGAATGCTCGAACTCCGGCTGATGAAAAACATCACCATAAGTCATACCGCTTACCCATTCAAGATCGAACACATTTTCTTTATCCTGAATGTAAGAGGCTAAGCGCTCCATCCCGTAAGTGATTTCTACAGCAACAGGGTTAGCTTCGATGCCACCTACCTGCTGGAAGTAAGTAAATTGAGTGATCTCCATACCGTCCAGCCATACTTCCCATCCCAGACCCGCACAGCCCAGTGACGGATTCTCCCAGTTATCCTCTACAAAACGGATGTCATGCAAGAGCGGATCAATACCGAGTGCTTTCAAGCTATCCAAATAGATCTCTTGAATGTTATCTGGTGAGGGTTTGATGATTACTTGGAATTGGTGATGCTGATATAGACGGTTCGGGTTCTCTCCGTAACGACCATCGGAGGGACGACGTGAAGGCTCTACGTAAGCCACTCTCCAAGGCTCAGGACCTAGCGAGCGTAAAAAAGTCATTGGGTTCATCGTGCCGGCGCCTTTTTCTGTGTCATAAGGCTGTACGATGATACAGTTCTGTTCAGCCCAGAACTGTTGCAGTGTCAAAATCATCTGCTGGAAGTTCATAATACCGTCTCCTTCACTTTACAAGTTTTTCACAACAGCTTGCCTAAAACTTTCTACCATGGAGGCGGCACTTTTAGCTTCTGACAGCAACAAAAAGCCCCCGCCCCCATGCCTGATTAACAGACATAGGGACGAGAGCTTAACTTATTCTCCCGCGGTTCCACCCTACTTGATTTCATACCTTGTATAAGCAAGTTTGCTGCCAAAACAAGAACGAAATCCACTTTCATTCGCCGCATTCGTACTCCCGGGTGCCATGTTCATGAACGTTGTCCCGCTAGGCTTCCACTGCCCCCAGCTCGCTGAATAACGACAATACAGTCCACTACTTTCCCGATCAATGCACGCCTCTCCCCATTTGGAGCATAACGACGATCATATAATAAACTGAGCCTATAGTAACGGAAAAATCAGCTTTCGTCAAATCTTGTACTTGTCGAGCTGGTCTAGGAAACTTTGTGACTTCAGCTTTAATCCGAGTTGCACATCCATAAAGGCCCGCATAATTTTTTTCAGCTCATCCCGGCTGCTTTCCTTTACATCCACATTGCCTAGTCTAGTCAGATCAAGTCTGGCGAATAATCGCAGCAGCTTCAACGCACGAGCAGAGACCTCCATGGCTGGAGGGTCATTATGTTTACAACTGCGGCACAGTGCTCCACCAAGGCGAGGGCTGACCAGCAGTTGATCATCCGGCTTCTCGGCACCACAAATTACACAAGAATCGAATTCAGGACCATAACCGGCTGCCTGTAAGATTTTCATTTCAAAGACATTTATGATAACGCCGGGTTCCTTGTCCTCTTCAAGTGCATTAAGACAGGCCGTAAGCTGGCGAAACCAGAAGCTTCCCGTTTCCTCATCATGCAGAACACGATCAAGCAGTTCACACGCATAAGACGCATAAGCAGCTTTGATCAAATCCTCACGCAGCGGATGGTGCGACTTCGTAATTTCGCCAGAATTCAGTGTCCCAAGTCCTCCATTATTTCTAAAAAAAACAAATTCCCCAACGGTGAACAGTTGGATCAATGCAGCATGGCGGCTTTTGACCTTCTTTGCGCCACGCACCAGAACCCCTACTTTTCCCGCGTTCTCGGTGCAAAGCGTAATAATTGCGTTCCCCTCGCCGTAGTCCATGCTGCGGATGACGATCCCTTCCACCCTGTGTAGCATGCCTCTTCCCCCAACCATTCGGCAAGCAACCAGTCCTTATTGCGCTTCTTCATCACAGGCCTTCTCTTCCTCCACTAGCTGTAATCCACTATCTTCAAGCGGATGGCCAGCTTCCTTATACAGCAGGTAAGCATCGACGTCTCCTGTCATTGCAAAATACTTCCACGAAAAGTTTCGCATTCGTATTCATCCTTTCTTGGGAAAGACGATGTCTCTTATCAAGAATTAGGATGGTGCGATGGAGCAGGTTCTATCCTTGCAATTCCTACCAAACGAGGAATAACGGAATTAACTTAAAGGTCTTTATGGAAGCCCAAATCCCGCAGAACGCGGTCCTGATTGCGCCAATCTTTTTTCACTTTTACCCATAGCTCCAGAAAAATCTTCGAACCCAGCAGGTTCTCAATATCTGTCCGAGCCCGTCTGCCGACCTCTTTCAGCATTGCCCCTTGCTTGCCGATAATAATTCCCTTTTGCGAATCACGCTCAACAAAAATAACAGCTGAAACATGCACCACTCCATTAGGCTCAACCTTCATATCTTCGATGGCTACAGCAATAGAGTGCGGCACTTCTTCACGAGTCAAATGCAGAATTTTCTCCCGGATTAATTCCGCGCAGACAAATTGCTCGGGGTGATCCGTGATTTGATCTTCCGGATAATACTGAGGGCCTTCCGGCAAGTACTTGGCAACCTGCTCTAACAGCGTGTTAACATTGCTGCCCATCTTCGCAGAAATCGGAATAATTTCGGCAAAATCATGCAGCTTGTTATATTGAGCCATAAGCGGGAGCAGAGCTTCCGGCTCTATTTTATCGATCTTGTTGAGCACTAGAATCACCGGTGTCTTCAGACCATTTAATTGCTCGGCAATGTAACGGTCTCCACCGCCCAAGCCCTCTGACGCATCCACAAGGAATAACACTGCTTCTACTTCACCCAGTGTACTCATTGCAGTCTGGTTCATGTAGTCGCCTAGCTTGGACTGTCTTTTATGAATCCCCGGTGTATCCAGGAATACGATTTGTGAAGTGTTTGTTGTGTAAACACCATGGATTTTGTTTCTGGTTGTTTGTGGCTTATCCGACATAATAGCAATCTTCTGGCCAATGACCTGGTTCATGAGTGTTGATTTACCTACGTTTGGTCTGCCGATAATTGCGACAAAGCCTGATTTGAATTTCATATTATCTTCCTTCCATACTTACCTTCTAGTTCAATCTTTTTCAATCATTCAATCTTTTTTTAAAAGCTTTTTCGCTGCCCCTAAATCCCCCTTACCCAAGGGGACTCCACGGGTCCCGGTCCTCTGGACACCCGGAAATAGGAGCACCTGCAACGTTCGGCAGGATTAGAGGGACGGTCGTGCAGGAGCGCTTTTGTGCCCTGTTGGGAACACGCTACACTGTCACTTATTAACACGGTTCGCATTAAGCTCACCATAGATAAAGATTACTGAGATGCAGCTTACGGTCAGGGTTCAAGTTACGATGTGCAAAGTATCGCTGGCGGCTTTTGCCGTGGCGCTTACCTCGTAATGTTACTCTAAAAACACATAGTTTGCACCAGTTTAGCCTAACTTGGTAGAACTAGAACACTTTTAATTGTACTTTGTACAACTAATTTTAGGTTGAGTTTATGTTTTTGGTGTTTTAGTTGTATTTTGTGCAATTAAATCCTGTCTTAAGAGCCAAATATGGGCTTTATCATAAATTTAATTGTACTATCTGCAACTAAATTCATTTTTGTCGCGAAAGAGTAGCAATTTAACTGTACATTGTGCAATTAAAGTAGCAACCTTCGTCTAACTATGCCTGATTTGCCCTTAAACAGGCACAGGCATTAAATCAAAATCTCATTTTATTCTGGAGCTTGTCCTTGCTTCAGATCTACGGGACCAAAAGCGCCTGGAAGCAATTCTCCCACCGTAGTCTCAACGATATCACCCTTCATGTTCCCAAGAATAACCTTCATATCCGGCGAACACAACTCAATCATTACTTGCCGGCACACACCGCAAGGTGAAACGGGGCCGTCAGAGTCAGCTACTACGGCAATTGCTTTAAAAGAACCAACAGCGTGTCCATCCGCAATCGCACGGAATAGTGCTGTCCGTTCCGCACAGTTGGTTGGCCCAAAAGCAGCATTTTCCACATTACAGCCGTGGTGAATATGACCATCCTGATCAAGAAGGGCAGCTCCCACTCCGAATCGGGAATATGGAATGTAAGCTTTTGCTCGTGCTTTAATCGCCTCTTGCATAAGAAGAGTAGAATCCATATTTTGACCTCCTAAAGTTTTGTGAGTATTGACTTCATTGATTTTTCTTCGCACAAAACACACTTCGTAAACATCTAATTAGTTTCGTTTATCGTTATTTTTTCAGCGTGCGCTAAATTTTATCAGTGTACTTCATGAGATATATTCGGGTACATAACTCACTTCAAATTATTCAGTAACGAAAGAGGCGGAATCGCAAAACGCGGGTCCGCCTCTCCCCTGAATTGATTTTGTATCCTGATTATGACATAAGTCCGCTAATCCAGTCCATCACAGGGTGATAAAAAACATAGATCCCGACTAAGACAGCAAACACCGCCGTGAGAAGCACAGCTCCTGCGGCGGTATCTTTTGCTCTCTTAGCCAGTGGATGAATCTCTGGCGAGATCAGATCAACCGTCGCTTCAATCGCCGTATTGAGCAATTCGGCAGTTAGGACAAGCGTGATCGAGAACAGCAGCAACATCCAACTGGCCAGCGGAAGTCTGAACACGGCAGCGGCTATTAGCACAACCACCGCTAAACAGCAATGCACCTTCATGTTAAGCTCGGATTTGAATGCCGACACTAAGCCTTGCGATGCAAACCGAAAAGAGTGCCAGAACTTCTTGTGCCCTACCGCCGTGTTCTTCACCATTAGCGCGTCAACCCAACCTGAGATAGTACTTTTTCTTGCTTGGACATCATCTCTGCTTCTGAAGCTTCATCCTGATGATCATATCCTAACAAATGCAGAAATCCGTGAACGAAAAGAAAACCAAGCTCTCGTTCCAGTGAATGGCCATATTCCAGCGCCTGCTCCTGCGCACGAGTTACGGAAATGATTATATCCCCAAGTACGTCTGGAACATCTTCCAGCGCCTCGCCTTCCTCTACCTCGTATATAATGTCCAGCTCGTCCTCTCCGCTTTCATTCATAGCAAAAGAAAGCACGTCCGTCGGACGGTCAATTCCCCGATACTCCATATTCAACTCATGTATACGAGCGTTATCGACAAAAGTAAGAGCTACCTCGCCCTGATCGATCCCTTCTGCTTCACCTGCTTTTTGCAAAATGCTCTCCAGCAGCGTAATGAGATCGTCCTTTATCTCGTATTCTTCCTGCTCGTTATCCCAAACGATCTCCAAACTCATGGGTTAGGTGCCCCTTCCTCTTTTTTCGGCTTACGCACATCTTCTGGATATTCGATCCGTGAGTGGAAAATTCCCATAACCGTCTCCTTCAGAGTCCGTGCAATAATATCCAATTCTTTAATCGTCAAATCACATTCGTCAAACTGATGATCATCCAGTCGACTTTTAATAATCTTCTCAATCATCGTTTCCACCTGCAGAACAGTTGGCTTACGCAATGATCTCACTGCAGCCTCGACACTGTCGGCAATTCCCACTACAGCCGCTTCCTTCGACTGGGCTTTCGGTCCAGGGTAACGGAAATCTTCCTCGGTAAAATCAGGCTCGACACCTTTTTCTTCCGCCAGCTTCAGTGCCTTATGGTAAAAATAATGCAGGAACGTTGTTCCATGATGCTGCTCCGCAATATCACGGATTGGTTTTGGCAGCTTATATTCTCGTTGCATTTCCACCCCGTCACGGGCGTGGGCAACGATGATAGATTTACTAAGCTTCGGTTCAATAGAGTCATGTGGATTTTCCATATTATTTTGATTCTCGATAAAATAAAACGGACGTTTTGTTTTGCCAATATCATGATAATACGATCCAACCCGGCACAATAGCCCATCTGCTCCAATCGCTTCCGCGGCAGCTTCTGACAGGTTACCTACCATTACACTATGGTGATAGGTTCCCGGCGTTTCGGTAAGCAGTTTGCGCAGCAGCGGGTGGTTTGGATTAGACAATTCTACCAGCTTCAATGCCGATAGAATACCAAAGGTTGCCTCGAAAAAAGGCATTAGCCCAATCACAAGTACAGCCGTCAATAGTCCCCCTGCAAAAGCAAAACCAACCGAATACAAGGTACCTACCTCTTTCCATGCTCCTCCACCTAACAGTATCTGCATAAAGACTGTCAGACAGCCAAAAAGCGATACCATAATCCCGCCTTTAAGGAGCGTGGAGCGTTGACCCGCACGGTGAGTCGCAAAGATAGCCACGTACGAAACCACGATAGCAAAGAAACCAAAGTTAAAATCAAAGATTGAGTTCTGCTGCACATTCAAAATAACACTCGCCAGTACACTGAATAGAATGGAGCAGAAATAGGCCAAAGGCATGTCCAGAAGCATTGCAATTAACATTGCGCCAATCGCCACCGGTGCCAGGAATCCGATATAAGATCGGACATCGGTCTGCAAAACAGCGGCCAGCCGCATAGAGATAATAGTTATAACAAATACAAGCACCAGCATCAATAGCTGAGAATTGTTGTACTTAAAGCCTGAGGTGCCGCCTGAATAACGAATGAACGCAAGCAAACCGACGGAGAGCATCGCAGAGAGAATCAATAGGCCTAACTGTGGCCAGTAATTCACCTCATTGCTTAGTAGTCCATTCTCATCCAAAAGAGTGTAGAGCTCTGGAGTAATTAGCTGCCCCTTAGCAACAAGCGTGTCCCCTTGCTCAATGAATACATCAGGTGTGTTCTCCCGGGCTTGTACCTTTGCTTCCTTGGTAGCATCCTCATCGTAGAACTTGTTACTTGTGATCACAAGACGCACAAGCTCCTGAACAACCTCACGCGCTGTACGCTGGCTTAGAGAACTAATACTGACCTGTTCCGCTACCTTGGCGCGAGCGGTCTGCGCATCCGTAATCTGATCATTCATCAGCCTAGTCACAATATCTCGGGCGACAGGCTTCATCTCGATAATGTCCTGAGAGGTCAGGCGCGGAATCTTAATGTAAGTCTCTTCCGGAATGACATAGGTCTGCTCTTTGATGACAGATTGCATTTCATCCAAGAGGTGATCTGAATATGTAGCGCTGCCCCGATTGGAAGCTACGAAATTCAAGATGAAATCGCTGGCTCTCTGCGGGATTTCATCACGATAAATCCCCGTCTTATCGCTTTGCGAGATCAGATCATCCTGATTGAGGCGATCTATCCGGTCCAGCAGCGAGGTCACTAGGTTGTCTGCCCTCATCGGGATAATTTTGTACTTGGGAGATACGCTTTCGGCCGCTTCCTCAGCCGCTTTTAACGTAGCTTTGGTGTCCTTAATTTGTTTCGGTGCCGTTATTTCCTTTGCACTGTAAGTATTCTCTTTAATATCATATTTCTTAGGTAGCAATTCTGGCGACAAGCTGAAGTAGAACACTAGTCCGAGTAACAGGAAAAGAGCATAGCGTGTCACTGCGCTATACTTCCATCCGTTGTTCGTATATACAAATCCGCTTAATTTAGATGGTTGCTTTGAAGCCATGAAGACAATCCCCTTTATTGGAGGTTTTCGGCAGAGCGGTCATAGGCAACGATAATTTTCTGCACCAGGGAATGCCGTACTACATCCTGTTCCGCGAAGTAGACAAAGCCAAGTTCTTCTATGCCGGATAAAATCGCTTTGGCTTCAATCAAACCGGATTTCTTGCCGCGGGGCAGGTCAATCTGGGTAACGTCACCTGTAATCACCATTTTGGACCCGAAGCCGAGTCGAGTCAGGAACATTTTCATTTGCTCAGGTGTTGTATTCTGCGCTTCATCCAAGATGATAAATGAATCATCCAATGTACGTCCGCGCATATAAGCCAGCGGAGCAATCTCAATCAATCCCCGTTCAAGTGCCTTAGCCACCTGATCGGGCCCCATAACGTCGTATAATGCATCATAAAGCGGACGCAGATATGGATCTACCTTTTCTTGCAAATCCCCTGGAAGGAATCCTAGACTCTCTCCTGCTTCTACTGCGGGACGCGTAAGAACAATACGCTTAACCGAACCTTCTTTCAGTGCCGTAACTGCAAGCACCACTGCCAAGTAGGTCTTCCCCGTTCCTGCAGGACCGATTCCGAATACAATATCACGCTTCTTGATCGTTGTCACATAATGCTTCTGGCCGACCGTTTTGACACGGATAGGCTTTCCGCGAAAAGTTGTAGTAATTTCTCCTTTGAACAAATCGAGCAATTGATCAGCACGAAAATCTTTCGCCAGTTCCACAGCGTACTGCACATCACGTTCAGTAAGTATGTAACCGCTCCGAATGAGGGACAGTAGCACATTAAACAATTGCCCCAGCATGTCTACTTCCCGCTCAGCTCCACGAATCGTTAGCTCTGCTTCACGCGAATCAATAATGGCGGGAATTTCACTCTCGATGATTTTTAAGAATCCATCCTGCGGGCCAAACAGCGATTGCGCTTCTCCCGCATTTTGCAAAGATATACGAATGCTTGCAGTCTGTTCTGACAAGTAGCCTCATTCTCCTCAATTGTTTACTATTGGCAGTTCTTCGGAAATTTTTTCTTCTACTTCAAAGATCACTTTCATATAAACTTTACCATTCTCTTTCTTCTCATGCAAAACTTTTTGACTTTTGATGACGCTATCAACACCATATCGAGCTAAAATATCATTCTTCGCCCGCTCAATTCCCCTCGCTACTCCAGCTTCTGGAGTTATCGTATCCTTTGTTTCATTGATCTCCATTTCTTTCTCAGTCATCAGGCCCAGCGGCAGCTCAATAGAGCGCCAAGATAGCGGATCATGCTCTGTGAGCGTCTTTGAATTCTCAAAGGAGGATTTGCCATAACCCCACAGCTGAATAGCCCATTTCCCCAACACGAGATAGGTGCGATCCTTACGCTCCCCAGTGTAGGTGCTATTGGTTGTTTCAAGCGGAACCTCGATATTGTACTCATGCCAAACCAACCCCTTAACCTCACCCTTGGCTACCACATACTCTACATTTTCTTCGTCTCCAAGAGCACCGGAAATCAGGATATCCCCTTTTTTCACACGCGAATTACGCGCTACTACCGGTCTGCCCTGCTCCGCATATATTTCTGTTACCACCGCATCTGTTCGGCTAATTAAATGCCGTTGGCTAAGCAAAGGTTTGATATCGGGCTGTTTAGCCTCTACAACCTGAATTTTGATGCTCGTCCCCGTCCGTTGCAGCCCTATCCAAGAAACACCCGGTAAATGGGCCAGCAGCCCCTTAGAGAGCTTGTCCGGCTCCTCCAGACGCCATATCCACTGAAAAGGATACACACCCTCCTGGCGAGCGGCAGCCAATATATCCTCAGAAGCAATTTTTTCATTCCCTTCGACTCTAATACTCCATACCATCGTAGATAACATAAAAAGTGTAATTCCAAACATCAAAATACCTATGCCAAAAAATTTCCTTTTCCACAGCCGCGCCATAAGAAATGGAAGTCCGCTTCTACCGGTAACGTGCATACGACAGCCTGTCTTTTTTAAAATCGGCCGGAGGACATAAAAATCATCCAGAAGCAGCTTAAGGGAAGCGCCGCCCTCAGCGGGCCTCACATCCCAAATCATGATTCCTGCTTCAGAAATGAAATTAATAAATCGCTCCACCTGAGGTCCCGTCACATGCAGTGTAACGAACCCCCGCAGTGATGACAGAGGTGGCTCCTTCATGATCTCTCCTCGCTTTCGTTATATCTGATCTCCCCGATAACGCCTTCTACAGCCAATTCCTGGCCTAGAATATTTCGGATGACAAGTCCCTCGCCCGTGATTTCAAGCGATCCTTTAGCTAACGCGAGCTTAAGCTGACCAGAGGAAAAATGCAGCACGCCGCGATGATTCTCAATATGCAGTTCCTTATTGCCGATCAGGGTGATCCGGGGCATTTCCTGTAATAAGTCCTGTGGTAGATCCAGTACCCCGTTTGTCCATCCCCGCAGCCTGCGGCCAATACGGGTCATAAGTAGACGTTCCCCCTTCCTGCCTTCTGTACACCTTATGCGGCAACGCTTTTTTTTATGAGAAGAAGTAACAAAGGAGGACCCTTCTAGTGTGAAAAAAGCAAAAAAAGCCCCGGCAACCTATCGTAAAGATAGGAAACCGAGGCTTGATTGTTACTATGATCCGTAAATATTATCTTCGGGTGGAATGCGGCTGACGAGAACGCGGTGGACCCAGAATCTCTGCCCAGACTACACCATTGCGCAGGTCGTCCCGACTCCCTGTTCCATGTGTCTGGTCTGCCGCAGAGGGTGAGTTTGTGTTCTTATTCTTATTTGATCTTTTGGTATCTGCACCCGCTATCCCGTCAAAAGCAGATTGAAGGCGCCGTACCTCTTCTTGCATTCTTTGTGTGCGTAATTCAACTCCGTCATCGGCATGCTCCAAAGACATTCCTTCTCCAGTAGAATAATCTGGAGTTGGTATATACGCGGGTTCTGGAAAGGCAGGAGAGGCATCATACTCCCGGTTATCCTCTGACCTCAACTGTCGGGAAGAGGTGCTAACAGGAGCAGGAAATCCACTGCCAGACTCCGCTTGGCCCCCTCCATCGATATCCGGGCGCTTTACCCGGCGGAGCGGAGAATCCTCTCCGCCCCCAAAAGTGGGCATTCCCCCGCGAGGAGCTCCTTTGGGCTTGTTTTTAGTTGCTTTATTCACATTGGATACGATCGCGAATATAATAACCGCAATAATATAGATCCAGCTCATGGAGATTCACATCCCCTTTTATTTATTATTGTTAGGACGGTTATTGTCGTCCTGATCATTCATTTTGCCGAGAGAGCCCCGCATTTGGGTATCTGCCTCGATGTTTTTGATATTCATATAATCCATCACGCCGATTTGGCCATTTCTGAGCGCCTCAGCCATTGCCATAGGCACCTGAGATTCAGCTTCCACAACAAGCGCCTTCATCTCTACTACGCGCGCCTTCATCTCTTGCTCGTGAGCGACAGCCATCGCTCTGCGCTCTTCCGCTTTGGCTTGGGCAATGCGTTTATCTGCTTCTGCTTGCTCGGTTTGTAGATAAGCACCGATGTTCTTGCCTACATCGATATCCGCAATATCAATGGAGAGGATCTCAAAAGCAGTACCTGAGTCCAGACCTTTGGACAATACCGTCCGCGAAATCAAATCCGGGTTCTCAAGGACATCTTTATGGGAATCACTCGAACCTACTGTCGTTACAATCCCTTCACCAACACGGGCAATAATCGTTTCTTCACCCGCACCACCCACGAGGCGGTCGATATTGGCACGAACAGTTACGCGCGCTTTTACCTTAACTTCAATCCCGTTCTTAGCAACAGCCGCAACAACCGGTGTCTCAATTACACGAGGGTTAACGCTCATTTGCACAGCCTGCAGCACATCACGACCTGCAAGATCAATGGCTGCTGCGCGAGTAAATTCCAAAGGAATATCTGCACGTTGTGCTGCAATAAGCGCATTAACAACACGGTCTACGTTACCACCTGCGAGATAGTGACTCTCCAGTTGATTAATGTTCAGTCCAAGACCTGCCTTAGTCGCTTTAATCATTGGGTTAACGATACGACTTGGGGTTACACGACGCAGTCTCATCGCCACCAGCGTAATAATACTGATTCTAACGCCCGATGCTAATGCTGAAATCCAGAGCATAACCGGGAAGAAACTTAAAAACACGCTCAATACAATAATCACCACTACCGCGATGAACAGAATAGGAATCAAAGATGCTTCACCCATACTATATAACCTCCGTAAATTTGTTGTAGAACTATTATTGGTTCCAGTGTTTACCTTATTCCTTGATTTCTTTCACAACAATCCGTCCGCCCTCTACTTTAATAACAGAGACCGGTGCATTAGCACTAATAAAACTACCTTCTGTAACAACATCCACTCGTTCGCCGCCTATCATAGCTGTTCCTGAGGGACGAAGTGGAGTAATACTGGTTCCTGTAGCGCCTAATAAGCTAAGCTTCTCTTCTACAGGCACAAATCCCTGATCTTTAGTAAGGCTTTCCTTCAAAATAAATCTGTTCCATATCCCTCGTTCTTTAAAAATGACCGCAACAATTACTACAACTATAGTCGCAGCTACGAAAGAGATACCTAGACTGAGCAGTGCATGCTTATAGCTGTAAGCAGCTCGTACAACACCCGCTACAAGGCTGACAGAACCTAGGAGCCCCAATATTCCGAAGCTAGGCACAAAGAGCTCCAGCACAAGCATGACAAGCCCAATGATAAACAAGAGCCAAGTTTCCGCTCCGGCGAATCCTGCAACATAGTTGCCGAAGAAATATAACACAAAAGCCAACGTCCCGATAATTCCTGGCGCACCAAAGCCTGGAACAATCAGTTCAATGACAACGCCTGTAATCCCAATGAACAGCAGAATCGTCATAATAATCGGATTGGTCAGAAATTGCGACATTTTTTCCGCACCGGTATGCTCTACGCGAAAGATGTCGTCTGTAGTATATCCAAGCCACTGAATTGCCTCTTCAGGGGTATCTGTAATTTGATCAGCGTAACCAGCTTTTAAAGCTTCTTCACTAGACAAGGCAATGATTTCTCCCTGTGTCTTAGTCACTCCAAGCTCTGGCTTATCCACGACCAAATTATTATCCACCATTCCAGCAGCAATGTCTGGATCACGATCATTCAGAGCAGCAGCGCCGATCATTTTAGATCTCCAGTAGGATATCATTTTGGCATCATCGACTTTTTGACCATTCATGTCTACCAAGGAAGCGGAGCCGATCATACTGCCCGGCTTCATGATTATTGCACCTGCATTAAGTGCTATGTAACTGCCTGCAGAAGCGGCATCACCTTTAATATAGGCAGCTGTTGGTATTTCACTCTCTCTTACCATCGTCCCAATCTCTTCTGCCGATTTCACCAGCCCTCCAGGTGTATCGACCTCTAGTAGAATAAGGACTGCTCCATAATTAGCGGCTTCTTCAAATCCTCTTTCCAAAAAGCTTTGCAAACCCCGTTCAATCTTTTGATCTACCGGAATAATAAACACGGGACCTTTTTTCAGCTCACTGTTCGTAACCCCCGGTGTTTTCGGGGCTGCCCCGTCAGCGCTTACATTCGTTGCAAAGGGTGTCAGGAGGAGTAACAGCAGGACCACAGGAATGCTAGCTAACAGTATTTTCCGTAATCTTCTCAATGATTTTACCTCCCTTCTTTAGCTTGACCCAGAACTCATAACCCTTAATACGCTGAAATTGGATTTACGTTTCATAACATAGAAAAGCACCCCTTTTGCAAGGGGTGCTAGTGCTATATTATTGCAGAAATTGCAGAACCGCCTGGTTCACGAGTTTACCATCAGCGCGACCTTTGACCTTAGGCATCAGTGCGCTCATGACCTTCCCCATTTCGCTCTTCGAAGAAGCACCGGTTTCCTGGATGGTCTGCTGTACAATTACTTTAATTTCTTCTTCGGAAAGTTGCTCGGGAAGATATTTAATAATAATCTCGATTTCTGCTTTTGTACTCGCGGCAAGCTCGTCGCGACCCGCTGATTCAAATTCTTGGAGGGCATCTTTGCGCTGTTTGATTTCACGACTAAGGATATCAAGCACTTCGTTGTCGTCCAATGTTCTCTTCAGATCTATTTCAAGATACTTTATTGTAGAACGAACCATTCGAATCGTGGAGAGCGTGAACTTGTCCTTACTCTTCATCGCTTGCTTCATATCTTCGTTCAATCTCTCGCTAAGATTCATGCGTGGGTAATCCTCCTAAAACTTTCTCTTACGAGCAGCCTCAGACTTCAGCTTTTTCTTAACGCTCGGCTTTTCGTAATGTTTGCGTTTCTTCACCTCAGCCAAGACACCATCTTTTGCGATGGAACGTTTAAAGCGACGAAGTGCAGCATCAATTGTCTCGTTTTTGCGAACTTTCGTTTCAGACACAGGTTTCCCCTCCCTCCGACCATACCGTCCAAGAGCATAACACGGTTTATCAAACTCCATTATAGGTCAAACGGAAATAACGTGTCAACCTTCGTGCTATTCTTTTTTCTGGCAAGTTCTTCAACATTAAATGATTATGCTATGCGTGCGAAGCTGAGTTTCCAGTGAGCGCACCCAGCTTGGCTCCACCCAGCAGGTGATAATGAAGATGAGGCACAGCTTGTCCACTATCAGGTCCGCAATTATTGATTAAACGATAACCAGACTCAGCAATTCCAAGGTCTTTGGCGATCTGTTGGGCTACACTGTGGATTTCAGCAATTAGCGGAAGATCCTCAGGTGTAACATCATTCATTGAAGCAATGAACTTCTTGGGAATGATCAACACATGTACCGGTGCAGCCGGCTCGATGTCGTAAAATGCAAGAATACGTTCATTCTCAAATACTTTTTTGGAAGGAATAGTACCCTCAATAATTTTGCTAAACACGGTCTCCATAGAGTGCTTGCCTCCTAAAAATTGGTGAAATCCCACTTCATCATAAGATAATCATACAGGATAATCATCAAATACGAAAGCAGCAAGCAAACTCAGCATAATCTGCCCTAAACTGTATCTGTTACAGAATGAACCATTAAATAAATATATCAACACCGTTAGGCCTAAAAAAGACAAAAAAAAGAGAAACACCCTTCACAGCTTATAAAGCTGATTCGGCGGCGGACGTATGAAAAGGAGTTCATTCCCTGCCATACGTCCGCCGAGGTGTTTCTAAAGTAATGTCGGCTTAGCTGTATTATAACAGCGCGTTGATACTGTATCTGTGATAAGAATCACACACATTATAGATCTTCACATTTTTTCCAAAAGGATCCGAGATCCCCCTCCACCCTGTTCAGCAGGTACTACTACCAGCTTGCGTGGCAGTCGTGCCCGAAGCTCTGGAACATGGCTGATAATGCCGACAGACAGTTGGTCGTTATGCAGTCTTTCCAGTGAGGTAATTACCGTATCGAGCAATTCCGGATCCAGCGTACCAAAGCCTTCGTCCAAAAAGAAAAATTGCAATGGATACTGCCCCCGCAGCTGAATCTGTGCCGAAAGTGCAAGTGCAAGTGACAAGGAAGTTAAGAACGTCTCTCCGCCGGAAAGCGTGGAGACCGGTCTTCTTACACCACCGTTTCCATCATCACGGATTACAAAGCCACCACCCGAATCAACCTCCAGCGCATAACGCTGTTTGCTCAGGAAACGAAGCCGCTGGGAAGCAGACTGGCATACCTGCATCAATTGTTCCTCCGCAATATACTCAACAAAAGCATTTCCACGTAAAACCGTCTGCAATTTGGACAAATGATCCTGTAGAGAAGCATGTTCTAGCCGCTGGGCTTCGAGCTCCATCCAGCGAATATGCCGATGCCGCAGATCCTCCAGATCTCGCTCTGCGCGCGCTCTTGCTTGCAGCGACATTTCATCCTCTGACTTACACACGCTTAAGCTCTCCTGGCTAACTTGCCACTCCTCTTCACTTAAGCTGGCTCCGTCAAGCTTCTCTTCAATATTGCGCAGCTGCAATGAAAGTTCAGCTTCTTCCGCACGATGGGCACGTACCCGAGAAGAAGAAATTTCCCGCTCTTCAGGTGCGAGAGCTGCTCCTTCAACCTCAGCGGCGGAACTAAAAGGTGAAGAGGTTAAGCTTTGCTCCCACAGATGGCTTGAAGTCACATAATGCTCTCGAGCAGATTCTGCAGCCTGGCGGGTAATCGCTGCCTCCTTGATCTCATGCTGCGCTTTTTCAGCTGCCGTGAGATGTAATCGTTGGCTGGTCTCCACAGCTGCTAACAATTCCTGCAGACGACGCTCACACTCTGCTAGAAGAGGGGCAGCAGCGCGGCCATTAGTCCACTCCAAAAGACGCCGTTCTTTTTCACGCTGCAATTCTTCTTTGCCTTCCATCTGTGTATTCCACTGAGTAAGCTCTTTATCGAGTCCGGTGATGGTCTCCTGAAGATTCTGCACCGAAGCGCTTTTCTCATCCAGAAACTTGACACTGATTTCCAGTCGGGATCTAATTTCCTCAGCTTGAGCATCCTTGGCTAACAGCTCACGATAAGCTTTTTCTACCTCTTCCGGTGCCAAATCAGGGAACTGCTGTACCCAGTTCTGCCGCAATGCGGCTAGTTGGCCACTCAGTTCCTCGGCTTTGGCGGTTAGGCCTTCTACCCAGCTTCGCTCACCTTCGGCACCCGCTGCTTCTTTGAGGCATAGCTGCTGAACTTCCTGCATCGATTGCTGCCACTGTATCGCTGTACGGCGCAGTTCTCCAGACTGGCTTTTTAATGCTAAAAATGCAGCATCAAGTTCTGCCAAAGCCTTTTCATCTGGAATGGACTTATCGGTAGAGGAAACCTCAGTAGTGCTGACTTCTGAGCCTGCCGCTGCAGGATGATTTACCGTATCAAAAGCTCCATCACCAAACACCTGCTCCAGCCAAACCAGGTCCTGCTCCCGCAGACCACGGAACATATGGCGTGCTTCCAAAGCACGTCTGGACAACACCCGAGCCTGTTGAAGCTTTAACTCCAGTTCCTGTTGCTCTACGTTATCCTGCAATACAGCAGGGGCCGGGTGGTGTTCGCTGCCACATACAGGGCAAGGTTGTCCTGCTTCCAATTCTTTAGCCAATCCAAGCGACAGTCTGTGCAACTCATGCCCCTTGAGGGCCGCTTCCAAAGAACTGATATGTTGCTCCAGACTTTCTGCTGCGGTGCACGCAGCTTCTTCTGTCGCCAGCAGCTTCTCTTGATGCATCGCCGCCTCGCGGATCTGCTGCCCGCGAGAAGCTTCCTGCTGCCCGCGACGGCCCTCGGCCTCCGCGAGGCGCGCCTGCGCAGCCGCGAGTGCAGCGGCACGCTCGCGGCGCTCCTTCTCCGCCTTATCCCACTGGGATTCGGCGGAGTGCAGCCCTTGCAGTCTCTGCATCGCTTCTTGCAGAGACTGCCGCTCCTGGGAGCGGACACCGAGCGGCTGCAAGCTCTGCTGCAGCTCTTGCTGGCGCTTTTGGCCCTTGGCCAAAAGCTCACGCTCCCGGGCCATGCCCTCCCGCAGCTCCGTCAGCTTGCGGGAGGCCTCTTCGCGGCGCTCGCGCAGAGCCGCGAGTTCGCGCCGCAGGGCGCCGAGCTCGGACTCGAGCTCGAGCGCGCGGCGATAGGTGTCGGCCCCCTGCCGGAGGGCCGGCTCTTCCGCCGCAAGCGCGGCCTGCGCAGCAGCTGCGGCCGCAGAGGCATGCGCCGCCTCCTGCTCGGCAGCGGCGGCCAGCACCTCTTGACCCTCCGCGCGGGTCAATCGGCTCTTGAAGGCATCTTCCGCGCTTCGCCATGCTTTCAGCGCGGGAAGCCTAGCCTCGGCCTCGTCAGCTTGGCCGAGCTTCCGTTCAAGGAGGAGAATCTCCTCCTCCTTGGAGAGCAGTCCCTGCCGCTGCAATTCGCGGCGGGTCCGTTCCTCTTGCAGCTCGCGAATGCGCGTGAAACGCTCCGCGACCTGCAGCGCCGCCTCCAGCTTGCGGCGGCATTCCGCAGCATGCTGGGCTGCTTGTTCGAGGCGCTCCGCCGCTGCCTTTACATCCTCTTTGCCTGCGCTGCCAAGCCCCTGCTGCTCCGCTTCGAGTGCGCGGAGCGCAGCCTCATTCTCCTTCACCCGTCGGCTAAGCTTCAACGCAAGCTGATCGCCATACTGTTCCAAATGGAACAGGCGCTGCAGCATTTGTCGGCGGTCTACGCCCCGAAGCGATAAGAATTCGGCGAATTTCCCCTGCGGCAATACAACTGCTCGCGTGAAGTCATCCATTTTGAGCCCAATATGCTCTTCCACACAACGTGTAACATCTGCGAGTTTATCCGCCATAACGTTATCCCCGTCAGGTGTAACTTCAATGAAACGGCTAATGGTGTTACTGACTGTTTGCTCACCTGTCCGCTTGAACTTACGTTCAACGCGATAACGATGTGCCCCAGCGGAAGAAGTGAGCTCAAAGGTAAACGCCACGCTGAGTGAATCCTCAGAGTGATTCATAATCCCCTGTGTTCCATTAACGGCGCGCTCCACTTTGCCGTACATTGCCAAAGTAATAGCATCCAGCAAACTGGACTTGCCGCTGCCCGTAGGTCCAAAAATCCCAAACAGCCCGGTCTCACACAGACTTTCAAAATCTATTTCCTGCATTTCTCTATAACTCTGCAATCCTGCCACTTTTAATAAAATAGGCTTCACCTTAGTTCTCCTCTCCTTCCTCCGGCTGCTGCCGTTCTTCTTCGGTTAGCTGTAAGAACAGCTCAATCAAACGATCCTCCGGCTCCGCCCCGCCCGTCTGGCGCTGATAGAATTTACGGAACAATTCTTGTACAGGCATACGTGAACGGGAAATTTGTTCGAGCTCCAGCTCCATTTGCGGATAAATCGGACGAATATGAATGATCCCCTCACGTGATTTACGCAGGCGCTGAATATCATTCATCGACATAGCTTCACTGAGCCGAATCTCCAAATCTATAAAAGCGGTAGCATCTCTACCTTCATCCAACCAGTTATATACCTCTTGCAATCCCCCCGTAGAGCTCCATCTTACAAGTGGACGCCCACAGCGAAGATAGATTTCTTCGAAGGTCGGCTCACCGCCCGGCGCAACATCAATCAGCGTCACCGACTTGGCTTGTCCTGCTTCCGAAAAGCTATATGCCAGCGGGGATCCGCTATAACGGATCATCCCTTCCCCTTTTACACGCTGAGCGCGATGAAGATGGCCTAGTGCAGTATATTGCGCTCCACAGGATAAAGCAGAAGGGTCTACAGTGTAAGCCCCGCCCACCTGAATTGGGCGTTCCGAATCACTCTCTACACCTCCAAGCACATAAATATGGCTCATCGCCAAATTCACGGTTTGTGGCGTAAATTCCCGTCCCAACAGTTGCATAAGTTTGCCTACCCGTGCGCTGTAAGCTAGTCGAAGCTCCTCTTCCCCGCTGTCCCCAGCAAGCAACTCACCGAGACGTGCCTCAGAGGGATAGGGAAGGGCTGCGATTTTGGCAATCTCACCTGTCCGCGCAGCATGAACTGTCACTGGCTCTGAGGTTGGAAGTCCTACCAAGGTAATCCCCTGCCTTAATACAAGCGGGGAGACTGAAGATACGCGCTCCGGTTGGTCATGATTGCCGGCAATCACCACAAGGGGCCTGCCCCCTGAAGTCAGCCTGGCAGCAGCCTCATAGAATAATTGCTCCGAAGCCGCTGGCGGATTAACGGAATCGTACACATCTCCCGCCATCATAATCAAATCCGCCTTATGAAAATCGGCGATCTCCACCAATTCATCTATGAACTGCTCTTGCTCCTTCTGGCGGCTTCTTCCCTCCAGCGTACGGCCCAAGTGCCAATCCCCCGTATGCAATATCCGCATCTTCGTCCTCTTTCCCCGCTCCTATGCGGCAATGAATAATTTATAATTTCACAGCATGATCGCCGTCAAAAAAGTACAGCCAAATCTCGCTGATCGGTTCTCCCAAAATATCATGTAATGCCTTGCTGTATAACTCTAGCTGAAAACGATATTTTTCCTTAAGTGCCTCTAAGCCGCCCTGATGTTCTAATACAGAGTCCGTCTTATAATCTAGCAGAATAATCCGGTCCTCTTCACGGAACAGGCAGTCAATGACCCCTTGAATTAGCACAGCCTCACTAAAGCCTTCCTTATTGTTCTCAGGGGAAAGCTCCGAGACGGCTTCATTCATATAATCGAGCCCTCGATAAGCCTCACCTGCGGGAACCATATAACTGAACGGCATTTCTCTAAGCTTCCAAGAAGAAGCTATTAATCTACGTCCCAGTTCATTAGTATAAAAAGCTTCTATCTGATCGGGAGCTACAGCCTCCACCTGCTCAGCAGTTAGAATAGCCACTCTCTGAAGTCGGGCTAAGGTTTCTTCCACAACCCTAGGATCAACTGAACCCTCCAGCGGAATATGCTGCATGACTGTATGGTATGCTGTCCCGCGTTCCGCTGGGGTTAGACTGCGTTTTTCCATAAATTTCGGACGCCGCAAATGAAGACTGTCCGCACCTGCAACACTTGGACGTTTATCGGTTTCTATTGAGGTTGTAGAATTGCCTTCTTCCAGCAGATCAAAAGAGGGCTGCTCCTGCAACGACAACAACGCTTTTAACTCCGTAACAGAAGTTTTAGCCGGAATACCTGAGGCTGCCGCATACGGATAATTCCATTCCAGTCTTCTAGCAATTTCATCGCTAGTCTCTGTTTCATATATATTTACAGCTTCACCCTTATGCAGTGCTTCGAGTACAGCTTGCCGTTCCTCTACCTTCTCCTCAGTCTGATCCGTTGGCAGGAACGCCCCAGAATTAAGTTCGGAAGCATTTTGCACACTGATGCTCCAGTTGGAGACATCGTTGTGCAGCACCGTGGAGACGGTACCTTCTGAACCGCCCAGCTTACGAAGAATCGCCGCCGCAGGGTGCCGGATCAATGCCGGTCCAACCCAGTCCAAATAGCTGCGCCCTCGGGCCAGCAGATGATCTGCAAGCAGCAGCTCATCCCGGTTCTGTACGCTGCTCCAGCTAGCGATTTTGCGCGGCAAATCTCTTACAGTGCCTACTAGAATCATTTTATCTCTCGGACGAGTTAACGCTACATATAATACACGCATCTCCTCCGCTAATAATTCAAGCCGTGTACGCCGGTTAATAGCCAGATAAGGAAGTGTTGGGTAGCTAACTCGCGTTTCCCGTTCCACAAAACGCGGCCCAAAGCCAAGCTCTTTGTGCATAAGAAATGGCGAATGCAAATCTTGTCGATTGAACTGTTTTGCCATCCCGGCTACAAAAACAACAGGGAACTCCAGCCCTTTGGATTTATGGATGGTCATGATTCTGACGCCATTGCCTTCTTCACCGCCACCGCCAGCTACACCCAGATCTCCGCCGTTCTCACGAAGCCGTGAAATGAACACCAGAAAACGGAACAATCCACGCGCTGCGGTGTCATTCTCAAATTGCACAGCCCGATCATACAAAGCTTTAAGATTGTTCTGGCGCTGCGAGCCTCCAGGCAGTCCTCCAACCCATTCCAGATAGCCGCTCTCCCCATAGATACGCCAGATCAGCTCACTGAGACTACCTTGTCTAGCCGCATTTCTCCAGCTTTCCAGCTGTTCTAGGAAATGTCTAAGCTTGCGCTTCAGTTCTGGACTGATCTGCGGCAGATCTTTATCAGGTAAAACATTATTCTCGACGGTGCTTGCGGATTCAATCACATGAGCCGAGAAGAGGTCATACTCTTCTTCAGCCTCTTTTGCATATTGCATATCCACCGCCATCTGTACTGCTTGAAAATAAGGACCCTGACTACACATACGCACCGTAGCCAATTCTTCTTCCGTTAATCCGACCACAGGTGAACGAAGTACGCCAGCCAGCGGAATGTCCTGCTGAGGATTATCAACTATTTTTAAGAGGGAGAGTGCAATTTCCACTTCTGTAGCTTCAAAATAACCTTTATTCAGATCACCATAAGCAGGGATTCCTTCCATCCGAAGCTCTTCGATGATTAGAGGGGTCCAGATTCTTGCCGAGCGAAGCAGGATTACGATATCACCGTAAATAACCGGGCGCATAATCTTGAGTCCTTTATCGTAGATAAGCAGCGGCGATCCACCGGTCATCCCCGTCATTTGTGAAATACGCCGGGCAATTGCCCGTGCTTCCAGCTGCGCCGTCTCGCTCTCAATGGCTTCACTCTCCTGAAGTGGCGCCTCACCGTCTTCAGAAGTCTCTTCTGACTTCCCTGCTGTTGAACCACGATCTATCAATAATAACTCCGGTGCAAAAAAGGTATCGGGACCCTTCTCTGCTGCACCTGGGAAATTCGCTCCGTAAACAAGCTCAGCGCGTTCGTCATAATTAATCTCCGCTACCGTCTCATTCATAATCTGCCGGAAGATCATATTAACGGCATTCACAACCTCCATGCGACTGCGAAAATTACGGGCCAGATCGATAACCGAACCGCTAGACGATTCATTAGTAATTTCAGATGGATCATCGATTGGGTGTGAGCCAAAGCTGCGGTATTTATCCAGGAATAGCCCCGGCTCCGCCAGACGGAATCGATAGATACTTTGCTTCATATCTCCGACCATAAACCGGTTACCGGGTGTTTCACGGGATATTAGCCGCACAATCTCCTCTTGCACACTATTCGTATCCTGATACTCATCCAGCAGAACCTCATCGAATTGAGCACGGTATTCCATAGCTGCATCAGAAGGCAGGGAATGACCGGGCGTAGAGTCCGGATGGCGTAGAATTTGCAGACAATAATGCTCCAAATCACTGAAGTCGACTAGACCTCTTCCTGCTTTTTCAATTCTATAACGTTCACCGAATGCTATCACTGTCTCTGCAAGCTCTGCCATCAGTGGAGCCGCTTCGTTCAGCTCTTTCAAAAAAACCTCAGGCGGACGGCCAAACAATGCTTTCTGAAGATCTAAAATACTCTTCTTCACACTGTCGCGCAGTTCCTTCACCATCTCCTGCAGTCCAGGATCTGTCGAATCCTTCTTACAAGCCTTTAATTTTCCAAAATATACTTCCATAAAAATATCATATAATTCTGCCCAAGGTCGTTCGTTTACGGCATCCTGCAGTGCATTTACCATCTCAAGATCAGTGGTTAAATTCTCAGCATAGGGTGCCGGACCACCCGGTTGTAGTGCAATCTCCCGGCCTTGCATCAGCTGACTGGCTGCACCCGCAAGTGTCAGCTTCGCTTCTTCAAGAATGCTCAGCACCCATGGCGTTCCACCCAGACTTTCGGTGTCTGGCAATGAGAAATCAGCTGCAGTATCACGGAGCCATTGCGCTGGCCAAGGATGGCTGCGGGCGTAATCATGCAATCGCTGTATGAGCGCATGCACTGCATCATCACTGCGTTCACCACTGAACCAATCAGCGAGCTGCACAAATATGCTATCCTCGCCATCCGCACCTACCTCACCGTACTTTTCCTCCAGCAACTCTTCGAGCAGCTCCTGCCGCATCATCTCCGCTTCATGCTCATTTAATATGCGGAAACCCGGATCAATCGGAATCATTTGATAATAACGCCGGATCACTTCCAGACAGAAGGAGTGCAATGTTGTAATCGAAGCTTTGCCCAGCAGGGATAGCTGACGGCGCAAATGGTCGTTCTCCCCGTTCTCCTCCAGCTCCCGATCAAGGGCTTCCCTGATCCGCTGCCGCATTTCGGCAGCCGCAGCTTTGGTAAACGTGGCTACTAGTAGCCTGTCTACACTGAAGCCGTTCTCTTCCTTACTGATCTTTCGAATAATCCGTTCTACCAGCACCGCCGTCTTGCCGGAACCTGCTGCCGCAGCAACGAGGATGTCATCACCGCTCTCCGCAATGGCGCGCCACTGGTCATCACTCCATATACTTCCTTCCGGTTTCGCTTCTATTTCAGCCTTCATACTCAAGGTGTAGTTCCTCCTTTGCGGGACAGCAGATCCCATATAACGTCCTTCCCTGGCTTACCCAGATTGTTATAGCTGTTACCTTCCACAGCTTCATCGAACTGGCAGACAGGTCTAAAGGAACAGAATGTGCAGGCGGTCTCCTGCCCAATTCGGTACGGCTCAATCGCCACATCACCCTCTGTAATCCGTGTCCCGATATCCGAGATCGTCCCTCTAACGGAGGATAATAGATGGCTCCACTGCTCTGGTGTAGCTACTGAAGCACTGCTATAAAAGCTGCCGTCAGCTTTTACTGCTACAGGCACGATAGAAGAATACCCTTTGTCTAAAGTGGTATCCATCAGGGAGACAACCTCACGATCAGCTGTAAGCAGTCCTTTCATCTTGAAGCGTTTCAACAGCTCTTGCTCAGCCTGTTCCTTGTTCATCCCGTTGGATGAAGTTAACAACGGATCATGCACATGGAAATAAAGTGTGCCTGCTGGAAGTGCCGGCTGCCCCAGCCATTGCTCCGAATATGTCAGCAGCACATCCAAATAAGTCAGCATTTGCAGCGACAATCCATAATACACCTCATGCAGCTTGAGATCCTTTTGGCTCGATTTATAATCAATTACCCGCAGAAGAATTCCGTTCTCTCCACGGGCCATGTCTACACGGTCAATCCGGCCAACGACCTCCATCACACAGCCATTCGGCAGCGTAATTCTTAAAGGCGGCAACTCCTTATCCGGTCCAAAATCCAGCTCCAGCCCTACTGGCTCAAAGCTGCCCCGGCGGGCGTGCTCGCCCAGAATCACAGAAGCACGTCCAACAATATTCTTAAGCTTACGGGAGATGTACCCGTAACGTTTGGAGCTCATTAGAATTTCACCCTGCAGCATCGGAGATAGCCGTTCTACTGTCTCACTGGCCTCACGCCGACATTCATCCGGAGATAAGCTGCCCCAGCCCCGTCCCTCTTGTTTCAGTCTTATCGCCATATCACTTAGCGCAGCATGGAACAGCTGTCCAATATCAGGTGCTTGCAGCTTATATAACTGGCGCTCTTTCAGTCTTAGTCCGTAGGACGCAAAATGGGAAAATGAGCACGCAACAAATTTCTCCATCCGGGACACACTGCCCCGCAGTATTGAGCCACCATACAATCTGAGGCTTGTGCCACGCTTTAGCTTCGTTCCCTCATTACGATAGAACAGTGAACTTAGCAAACGTTCCAGTTGAAATTTACGATCTTCGTTCTTAGTAAACCAGTTATACACATCCCACCATAGCTCCGGAATTTCTGTTCCTTGGCGCCACTGCCGCAGCTGCATAATCAATGCGCGAAGACTCTGTTCTGGTTGACCAATGAAACCGAGATGGATAGGATTTCCGACTTCTATAGGTAGTCCCGAAGGGGGAAGTGCTGACAAGCTGTGCTCTTGAACCCTTGGGAACATTCTATGCAAATGCCGGATAACCTCAGAGGGAAGGAGAGCTTTGCCCTCATCATCCGCTGTAGCGTAGCTAATCCAGAGCTTTCGGCTTCCTGTCGTTAGTGCATTATAGATCAGAAACCGCTCGTCCAGCAGTTTACGAGAAGCGCCGGGAGCAAGCTCCATTCCAGCATTCTCTAGTACGGAGCGTTCACCTTCCGAGAGAATTCCATCTTCCTTAAACTGCGCAGGCACAACACCTTCATTAAATCCAAGCAAAAAGGCGTATTTAACCCCCGTTGGGCGAGTCCGATCCATATTGCCGACCAATACTTGATCCAGTGCGGGCGGAACTAGTCCCATTTTAAGTTCAGCAAGACCTGTCTCTAGAACTCCAGTGAACACTTCAAACTCAAGTCTTTCATTGCCCATCATTTCTACTATCTGATCTAGCAGATCAAGTACCTCACCCCACAACTGGCTATGTTCCCTAGCCTTCTCGGGTTGGCCCTTCTCCATAGACTTAACACTGAGTTTCTCCAGCTTTCGCGCAACATCCGTCTCTTCAAGCAGCTTGTACATTGCCGTACATAGTTCAAGGCCGCTTCGGCTTTTCTGGATTCGTTTCTCAAAAGCAAATAATGGACCTGTTATACTAGCACGGCATCGTTCCATAGTAGCAAGCAGTTCATCATCCATCTGTCTGCCGCCTTCCAGCGACAAGCTAGGAATACCTTTCCAGGAGCGGCCATCTGTCCAGCGGTACCCCTGAATCCCACAAGCCAGCACATAGTTTTCTAAAGCATCCATATCTTCACGCGTAATACTACCGTCTAGCGGAAGCAGAAGCTCCGTCTTTACGCAACGGAATACATCCTCATAACGCCAGCGACGACGCACTACATCCAATGCGGAACGTATAAACTCCACTAGCGGATGATGCAGCTCATTCACCTTCTGGTCCAGAAAAAATGGCACTCCATAATCTTGGAACAACGGCTGAACCAGCTGCTCGTAATCGCCAATATTGCGCATCAATACGGCCATTTCGCCATATTTTGCACCTTCATCCCGCGCCAGTCTAGTCATTTCGCGCAGGGCTCCCTCAACCTCTGCTCTGTGCGAAACTGCGGCGCCTATGGATATAGCCTCTCTTGCCAGTTCATCCGCATCTATCCAAGCCTTCCGGCGATCATATCCCCGTTCAAGGTGAGCAAGTACTGGACTTTCTTCAAAACGTGGAAGAACCATTGGCTCCAGCAGCTCGTCCCATACATCAATGCCCAGCTCTTCAGCAATTCCACGCAGTTTAATGTAAGTAACCGCAGTTGGGTGAAACAATTCAAGCTCATTCAACTGATCTCCATAGGGGTAAGGACGATCAATTGTAAGCGAAACCGTCAGCTTCGAAGCTTGCTGCATCAATTCTCGAAGCACTACGAATTCCTGCGGAGTAAATCCATGGAACCCATCTACCCAAATCTCTGCCCCGCGAATGTAGGAGGAATCTGGAATATGCTCAGCCAGTTCTGCTAAACGATCCTCTTCATCGATATAAAGACGGGACATTTCCTTCTCTAAATCGCTAAATACCAGCTGCAAATCATCCAGCTTACCCTCAAGAATAGGACTTCTTGCAATAGCTCCTCGCATAGCGGACAGCTGTTCCTCTAAATCAGTGGAACCCAAACAGCAACGTTTCATCTCCGTGTGCAGTTGGTTCAGACGTTCCACAAAACCCGGTCTGTCTGCTGAGGCACCGAATAATTTCAGTTCCTCTTTGCGGCGACTGATGATTTTGTAAATTAACATTTTCTTACCTTCTTCACTGATTGGCAGACTTGCACTGCCACCAGTTTCCTGCTTCACACGATAGGCAAGCCGCGAAAAACTCAGTGTCTGCGCCCGAAGGCTTCCCTTCACATTCCCTACGGTCAGAAGCCCCCGTTCTGCTCCAAAAGAACCTTGCTCTGGCACAAGAATAATAATCGGCGCACCAAGCGGTTCCTTTTCTAAGGAAGAAGAGATAGATTCCCATATTTTTGTTGTCTTGCCACTGCCCGAGCGGCCTAGTAAAAAGGTTACCGGCATAAATGATAGACTCCTTCCGTAGCGGAGAAAATATATAGAATACAGGGTGAAATATCCACCCATTGATTACACTCCAATTAAAAAAGTTCAGTGATTCCTCGTCCCCTCAGTATATCATAACCACACTAATCGGAACATGTGTTTGCTAGTATTTTCTAATGTTTTACAAAGGATAAACAGCTATGAGTACAAATAAAAAAAGCAAACCTCCGGATTTTGGCGGCTTGCTTTTTAGAGTGTTTAGTTTGTTTTTAATGCCAGTTGTGCAACGTTAGATAGGAGCTGCCAATGTCGGAGCATAGGGTCAATGTTAGACTGTTGGCGTTCAGCGTTCAGCGTTCAGCGTTCAATACTCAACACCCCGCACTCAACATTAGCACTCTACGCCGATCGTTTTGTAATCCGCATTCCGCATATCATAATTCAATAAGCATCATTCGTTGTTTACTATTTAGTATTCCGAATTTAACACTCAACATTTCGGCTAGGCTTGTTTCATTAATTACTTAGGGACCCAGGAGCCGTTATTCGTGGATTCAGTGCTGTTATGGCAACTTTTCGGACCCCACTGACGCTATTCTTCGAAAATGTGCTGCATTACGGGTGTTATTGGGGCAATAGCGCCTTTAGGGTCCGTAAGAATTCAATAATGGGCTGTTTACGCTAAATAGAGTCATCTGAGTCCGTTGGCAACTCCTTGCCTTACAGTCGACTCACGGTCACCCTACGACCAGCCCTTTTATCTTATTTGTTACTTGGCACTGTAAACCTTTTTGACCTTCAGGCTTATTTTTTACTCCGCACTTCAAAAATCGCAAACTTCAGATAGTGTCCTTCGTTAACGCCAAGTATTTGTGGATGGTCTTTGCCTGCGGCCCGCCATTCTACAAGTCTCAACACCTTGCCAGCATCTTTAGCTGCATCAGCAATCGTTTCGAGGAACAGATCTGGCTGCATATGGTAAGAACAGCTTGCGGTAACCAAATAGCCGCCTTCGTTCACCAGCTTCATCCCGTGCAGATTGATATCCTTGTAACCACGGCAAGCGCCAGCTACTGCACTTTTGGTTTTGGCAAACGCCGGAGGGTCCAAGATGACTACATCCCAAGTTCTTCCTCCACCTGCCGTCATCGGCTTGGATGTGTCGGTTTTGGCTGTTTTGCCTCCGGATTTAGGATTTGTAGCAGCTGCTGCCGTATCTGTTCCACTGGCAACTGTCGCCCGTTCAGAACGTTCCTCTAGTCCTTTAACCTGATTCCGTAGATATGCAAAAGCATCATCCACTACGAATTCAACACGATCGCTAAAGCCGTTCAGCTCCACATTCACTTTGGCACTCTCAATGGCGTGTGCTGAAACGTCAAGGCAGGTTACTTTTTTCGCGCCATACTTGCAGGCATGCAGCGTGAAGCTGCCCGTATGCGAGAAGCATTCCAGCACTGTCGCACCGTCCCAATAAGGGAACGTTACATGTTTGCCGCTCTTATTAACTGGTAAGGTCTGTAGTGAACCATCCTCAGTTTCAATTTCCTGTAGCGTAATGCCGCTTCGTCCTCCCCAGCCTTTCATGAGCGGAGCAATGGAAGCTCTATTCTCACGTTGGTCAAAGAAGTAACCTGTCTTCTGGCCCTCTTCAATATCAACGACCAGCTTCAGGCCATTCTCGCTCACGGTTACATGCCTTGGACATTCCCCGTACAGCACACCCGTTGTCTGCTCCATACCTTCAAGCTCGCGCACACTAACATCACTGCGCTCATAGATTCCGCGCGGTGCCATAACCTGCACCAATGCTTCGACGATTTCTGCACGCCGCTTGTCCATTCCGAGGGTAAGCAGCTGCACAACCAAAATATCTCCGAATCGATCTACAATAAGCCCCGGCAAAAAGTCCGCTTCACCATAAACCAAGCGATAAGCATCCGCACCCGGAAGGAACCGGTTTCTGTGTTGCAGACAATTCGCAAACCGTTCTGCAAAAAAGGCTGTATCCATGATCGCAAGGGGTCCCTGCGATACAATTCTTACCCGAATTTGTGACGCTGGATTGTAATATCCTACGGCCAAAAATCGGCCCTGATGATTAAGGACATCTACTAATCCCCCCGCTTCCGGATTTCCTTCTACCGATGCGACTTCACCTGCATAGACCCACGGATGGCCCTGTTCCAGTCTTTTTTTGCGATTGCGTTCTAAAATAACCGATGGCAATGACTTCAACTCCCTGTTTTTCTAAAAATGTTTTTATACATGTCCCATGCAATACATTCATATATTGGTGTACAACCCTCGTCCAAAGGAGTATGCCCTATGTTCAGTGATTTGCTGTTCCCTATCATATATGGTCTTGTTATCTTTCTAGCCGGCATGAAGCTGATGGAAACGGCGTTGTCCAAGCTAGCAGGCCCTCTATTAACTACAAGCCTAAATAGAGCTACCTCAACCCCTATTAAAGGAATGATTGCCAGCAGCCTGTTGTCCGCCTTACTCCAGAGCAGTACTGCTGTAACGGTGTTGACTATCGGCATGGTCAATGCCGGCCTGCTTACCTATGCCCGCACACTTGGCATTATCCTGGGCAGCAACATCGGCACCACATTAACTACAGAATTGATCGGACTTCAGATCAATACCATGGCCATGCCCTTGCTGGCAGCCTCGCTCAGTCTGTGGGCAGCGGCAGTTATTGCAGGCGAACTGCCGCCTACATCACGAGTGGCAGAGCTCTGCCACAAAATATCCCCGCCGCTGCAATTTATCAGTCTGGCTGTATCAGGCTTCGCCCTCGTCCTATGGGGCATCGCTGTCATGCAGTCTATCGGCGGAATACTTCAGGAAAGTGGCTTATTCCTCTGGTTCCTAAACCATGCCGCTACTAGTGCCTTATGGGGGCTCGCCGCTGGAGCGTGCCTAACAGCCATGCTCCATAGCAGCGCTGCTGTCATAGCTATGGCTATGAGCATTGCCGCCTCGGGTGCCATGCCGCCTGAGCTAGGTATAGCCATTGTGCTGGGCGCCAACGTGGGCACCTGTGTTACAGCGGTCATCGCTTCCATCGGCGGCACGCCATCCGGCGTCTTCGTCGCTTGGTCCCATGTTGCGCTTAATGTAGGTGGTGCACTATTATTCTTGCCCATGATCGGGCTGCTACAAGCAAGTGCTGCATGGATTGGTGGAGGCCCTGCTTCACAAATCGCCCACGCCCAGACCATTTTCAACGTAGTCTGCTCACTTCTAGCACTGCCATTATGCTACCTGCCTATATGGTCAAAACTGGAGAAACGTCTTCAGTCTTAACAAAAAGGTGCCGTTTATTATAATCCCAGTTTTCCACAACTGTACTATTATACTTCAATCGAAAATATTATAAAACCGCGAACCGTCGTAAAAAGTGATCACCGTCGAGAAAATTCCAATCAGCGCAAACAAAGCCAATGCAAAATAATCGTCTCTCGTGAACGGGCGACGGCTATACCAAGTTCGTTTGGTCTCAGTGCCAAAGCCGCGCAGCTCCATAGCGGTACTGATATTTTCAATCCGCTCGATACTAGTCAGAATTAGGGGCATCAGAATCGAAATGATATTTTTTAGCCGCTTAGGCAGCTTTTCTTTTCTAGAAATATCTATTCCCCTTGCTTGAGCAGAGAACGATATATTCTCATAATCTCGTTGAATATCCGGAATGTACCGCAGTGCCAGCGATACAGAATATGCAATTTTATAGTTCACTCCAACTCTATTTAAGGATGCTGCAAATTCACTGGGATTGGTCGTTAGAAGAAATAATAATGCCATAGGAATGACCACCGCATATTTCAGGGCAATATTGAATTGATAAAATAGCTGCTCCCAAGTTACCGTATACCGGCCTGCAATATGCATAATATCATGACGTGTCCCGTAAACACGTACGCCCTCCAAAGGAGAAAAGATAAAGATAGCTATATGATTAAGCAAAAAGAAAATCAAGATGAAATATAATACGAAAGCATAATCCTGAAATTGAACTTTGGAAATTCTAAAGGCAAGCAAACTAAATAACAGCATCACAATTAGACATCTTGTATCATATGTAATCATCCCCGTCACAGACCACACTACAAATAAAATCAACTTCGTAGCGCCGGTAAGACGGTGAATAGGTGAATCCTGCTTCGTAAAAGTTAACATTTTAGCCTTCATCCGCCTCGGCTCCTCCTATCATACGCAATGAACCTTCTTACGAACTCCTCCGGTTGTTTCAATCCAGCTTTTATAGCTAGGGCAAAAAGCGAGGTTTCTTTCAAGTTCGCTTTTTTCACCACATCAGTATTCGTTAATATTCGCTCAGGGCTATCATCCGCAAGCTTCACGCCATCAGCTAACACTATAGCTCTATCGGCATATTCCAGCATCAAGTGCATATCATGCGTAATCATAATGACCGTCATCCCCTGCCCCCGCAGCGTCAAGAGAAACTCCATCATTTCGTTATAATGCCTGTAATCCTGAGCAGCAGTCGGTTCATCCAAAATGATCACTTCCGGCTCCAGTACCAGAATGGCGGCAATCGTGACCCGTTTCTTCTGGCCGTAACTGAGCGCCGAGATCGGCCAGCTGCGAAAAAAATAAAGTCCGCACACCTTCAAGACTTGATGGACGCGTTCACGAACGAGCTCCTCAGGGCAATCTCGGAGTCTTAGTCCTAGGGCAACCTCATCATATAAAAGTGTCTTAGAAATCATATGATTGGGATTTTGCATAACAAAACCAATCCGCTCTGCCCGCTCCTTAATCGTGTCCTGAGCAATATCACGCCCATGCATCCGTATCGATCCGGAAGAAGGCTTATAGAAGCCACAAATGAGCTTAGAAACTGTAGATTTCCCAGCCCCATTTCGCCCCGCTATACAGACCATCTCTCCTTTATGAATACAGAGATTGAGCTTATCCAGCACCTGCTGATTTTTTTCGTATCCAAAAGAAATATCTCTTAGCTCAAGGATGGGTGGGTTCTCCAGCTTATCCTGGCGTGACTGATTGCACTCATACCAGATCTTAAGTTTATTAGAACACGCCTCCAACTGAATATCGTTCACATGCTGCGGATTCATATTTGCTGTAATCGAACATCCGGCATACTTCAAAGCCGTTAAATAGAGAGGTTCCCGAATGCCAACTTCTGAAAGCAACGTTGTGCTCAACAGTTCTGCAGCCGGCATATCCGCCGCAATACGTCCTTCATGGATCACAATAATACGATCCACCGCCCGATGCAGCACCTCTTCAAGACGATGCTCGATCATAATAACGGTTTTACCTGTCTCTTTATGCACTCGATCAATAAGCTCAATCGCTTTTGTACCTGTATAAGGATCTAAGCTTGCCAGCGGTTCATCAAAGAGTAGGATGTCCACATCACCTACCAGAACACCTGCCAAGGACGTTTTTTGCTTTTGTCCACCCGATAACTCCTGAGGAGAAGAGGCCAGAAAGTCGTGGATATCCACCGCTCTTGCGGCAGCCGCCACTTTGCTCTTCATTTCTGTCTGCTGAACCACATGGTTCTCTAGACTGAAGGCGATATCCTCACCAACCGTTAATCCTACAAATTGTCCATCCGGGTCCTGCAATACGGTACCTACCTGATTGGACAGCTCTGCGATACTCAGATCCTTCTGCTCCTGGCCTATAACCCGTAATGAACCTGATATTTCCCCTCTGTAAGCAAAAGGGATGAGACCATTAATGCAATGAGCCAGTGTACTTTTCCCAGAACCTGAGGGTCCCACGATAAGCACCTTCTCCCCTTCAACAATCGTTAAGTTAATCCCCTGTAGTGTGGGTTCCTGCTGGGCCCGATATTGAAAGCTGAAATCCTTAAATTCAATCATTACTTTTTTCATCTGAGACCTTCCTCTGGGTTAATGTGAAGAGAAAAAAGCCGGTGATTTCCACCGGCTTTTTAGCTTGGATATGTATTCCACTCAAGCTTCTCTAGTCAAGCTGCCCTGTTTCGTTCTTGTCTTAGCATACGCAATGGCTAGTAAAGATCCGATCACTGCCACCGAAGCTATATTTAATGCACCTGCGGTCAGTCCTTGCGTAAATACTTTATTAGCGGGTTCTGCATAGATCAGAATATCCAACACTGGGGCTACAAGGAACCAAGCTACAGCATTCGCTGCAATCTGAGCCAAATTAAAGCGTATTATTTCCTTCCGTCCGAATTCCCCGTCATGAATAGCGATTCTAGCTACTAACAAGCCAATAACCAGCCCTACAATTCCTGATGATATGACCCAACTGAACCATGGCGATCCATAAGATATCGTATCCTTCAGGGTATGCCCGATCAGGCCTATATATAATCCGGCAAACGGGCCGTACAATAGGGAGAACAATGCCAGTAATGCGTATGTAGTCTCGATGTTAGTGTTTGGAATACCCGAAGGAATCGAGCCGAATCTCCCCAATATAACGAATAAAGCAGAACCAATACCAATCGCTACAATCGTCTTGATCGACAACACCTTTTGTTTTGCCATGTTTTCATCTCCCCCAACGCATCTATTATGTTTTAAGTGATTATACATCGGAATAGTCGGAATTACTATAGAATCTAAATAAAAAAATCTGCAAAGCAACATAATGTTGGCTTTGCAGATTCATAGTTGATAATTCAGATCCTATTCTCTATTACTTCACTGTCACTGATACTGTAACTGTTTTGCCGCCTAGCTTTCCTTTAATGGATGTCGTTCCTTTACTCACAGCTACAATCTGACCACTTGCAGATACTCTCGCTACAGAAGGCTTGGAGCTAGTCCATACCGCACTTCCAGTAACAACAGCAGTCTTACCAGTATCATACTGTGCAGTCACAACTACATTCTGAACGGCTCCCGGAGCCATTTTCAGTCTGCTCTCATTAACGGTCAGCTTTGTTAATTTAGGAACTACAGTAATTTTGACACTAGCAGCAATCCCTTGGTAAGATCCTGTCAACGTAGCAGTACCTTCTGTTACTGCTTTAACGGTTGTAGCTTTAACCGTAGCAACCGCCTCGTTTGAGGACTCCCAATTCATACTGCTGGAGACATTCCCTGTCTTACCATTAGAATAATAAGCCGTTACCTTTATCGCTTTAGAGCCTTTAATGTTCATTTCGATAGCAGTAGGTTCTACAACTAGCTTAGTAACCTTTTGTTCAATGGTAACTGGGATACTGATGGTTTTATTAGCGTAAGTTCCCTTTAAAGTAGCAGAACCCTTCACCAGTCCTTTGATTACCTTACCGGAAGTTGTTGTCTTGATAATCGCATTCGTACCGGTAAGCTCCCATTCCATAGTTGCAGTAGCATCAAGTTCACTGCCGTTTTCCATCACAGCTTTTACTTCAGGAACAGCCTTCTCTTCACCAGTAACAATCACCAGGTTTTCTTCTGGTCCAAGCAAGACAAGGACTTTATCTTTCACTGTAACCTTTACTTCAACACTTTTTTCTCTTACAGCAGTTTTTGAAGTCGTTGGGTTTTCTGATTTTATTTTACCGATAACCTTCACAATACCTGCCGATTCAGCTACAATCTTGCCGTCTTTAATGGTGGCAATCTCATCATCCGCAGAGGTCCACTCAATATCACTACTAAGATCTAGCTTTGTTCCGTCAAGCTTTGTACCATTTACTTTTGGAAGGCTTACGGTGTCATCTGTGTAAAGCTCCAATTCCGTCTTGTCGGCTGCCAGTTCTGTGATCGTAGGATACACTGTCAGCTTAAAGCTTTTATTAATTCCTCTGTACTCTGCTTTAATAACCGAAGTTCCCACTGCTTTAGCAGTCACTGCCGCAGTATCGCTACCAGGCGTAACGGTTGCCGCCAATTGGTTATCCGAAGTCCATACTGCGCTGCCTGAAATGTTCGGAGTAGAATTCGCAGCATCGCGAACCTCAGCTTTAACGTTCAGGGTTTCGCCCATAAACAGGAATTGATCTCCTGTAGGAGTAAGTAGTAGCGCTTCATAAGGAGCACGTACATATACGTCTACTGTTTGTGTAATCCCTAGATAGGATACTGTAATTACAGCTTTACCAGCAGACAACACTTTGATCTCGCCTTTGTCTACTGTAGCTACACTAGCACTAGAAGAGGACCATTCTGCTTTCTCTGAAATATCATTTGCGCTGGATTTTGTAGTTTCTTTAGTCTCTGCAACCAACTTCAAAGGTGCATCTCCGACTAGCATCTCTAGTTCTTTAACGATTTTGTCGTCATGTTTAAGCTCAATTTCAGAATAAGGCAATTTCACTACAGCCTTAAAGGTTGCTGTTAAGGTCTTGTATTTGGCAGTGATCGTTGCTGTACCTTCACCAGCCAAAGTGATCTTACCTTCTGCAATGGTCAACACGCTTGTGTTGGAGCTGCTCCAAGTAGTATCAGCCGTTACATCCTTAGCAGAAGTCGCTGTTTCTCCACCAATCGCATTGGCTTTGACCAGCAGTTTATCCTCATCATCACCCAATTTGTAGTTCCCTTCAGAACTATATTCGAGCTTCAGTTCTTTAACAGGATGGGCTACCTCAACTTCAATGGTAGCAAGTGCATGATTATAAGTCGCTGTAATAATAGCTTTTCCACTGTCAATCGGAGTCAATAGGCCATTTACTACCTTTACAGCGTTTGTGTTAGAAGAATTCCATACAACTGCACCTGTCACATCTTTTTTAGATGAGGACCCTTCCACATTCGCATATACCTTAAGTTGCTTTGGCGTTTGTCCAACCGTAAGCTCTACTTTAGCGGAGCTTTCGAATTCAATCGAGTTGATATCACCGGTCGCTGCAAAGACACTTACCGGAAAAACCGCAGTAGCTAACAATATCATGATGAGGAGCATTTTCGTCATTTTCCTGTACACAGTCATTTGTTCTCTCCCTTAGGCTATAATGTCGTTCGGTGGTTTATCCCCACACTCTTTTACTTATATCGACAATTGTACCCTAAGTGTTTACCCCCTGGCTCTATAAAGCGAAATTCGGGACTTTCAGACTAGATAATACGGTAAAGGTTGATCAAAATATTAGGAAGTAATATGCTAACTACTAAATTCTTTCTTGAAACAAGGGGGCTACGATGAGTGCAGAGAACGTCCAACTAGAAGCAATCCCGTCTCCTAAACAGGAAGATAGCTTCCTTAAAGGGGTAAAAGATTGTATTCCCACACTACTAGGCTACTTAAGCATCGGACTTGCAGCAGGTGTTGTTCAAAAGACAGCCGGGCTCAGCATTGCTGAGATTGCCTTAATCAGCTTGATTCTTTACGCGGGCTCAGCTCAGTTTATAGCTGCTGGAATGATAGCTGTTAGCAGCTCGCCTGCGGCCATTATTATTACGATATTTATCGTGAATCTTCGCCATATTTTGCTTAGTGCAGCTCTTTCACCTTATTTCCGCCATCTTTCCCCACTGAGAAATATGCTGGTTGGTTCTTTATTGACTGATGAGACCTTTGGAGTTGCCATCAATCAAGCTTTGAATAAGCAGCAAATCAGTGAAAAATGGATGCACGGTCTAAATCTCACCGCTTATTTAAATTGGTTTCTTGCGAATGTAGCGGGAGCTTTTTTAGCTCAGTGGATCTCAGACCCTGATCAATTCGGTTTACAGTTTGCCTTACCTGCGATGTTTATTGGCATTCTTGTAATTTCCATGATTGACCGTAATAAAATCAAACTAGATTTGGTTGTCGCAATCCTTGCCGTGATCATAGCAGTAGGAAGCTCCTTCCTATTCTCCAGCAGTGTTGGAGTGATTATCGCTACAGTCATTGCTTCAACGATAGGGATGGTGTTTGAAAAATGGAAGTAAGATGGGATGTCTTTCTGATCATTCTAGGAGCAGCTTTTGTGACCTTTATTCCCAGGGTGGCTCCGCTCATGATCCTTAGCCGGTTTGAATTGCCAGAATGGGGAATGCGCTGGTTAAACTATGTTCCTATCTCTGTTATGGCAGCATTAATAGGTCAGGAGATATTTTTGAATGATGGGAAATTTTCGTCTTTAGCTAATAACATTGAGCTTTTTGCGGCATTGCCTACTTTTTTGGTTGCGATAAAAACCCGGAGCTTGCTAGGCACTGTACTGGCGGGGATTGTTTCAATCATGATCCTACGGATGTTTTTTTGATCCACTTCTACGCGTTGAAGTCACTATCGGACACAGTTGACCTTATTCGCAGCATTATCCCACTTTTGGAACACTAACGGACACCATAGTCGCTATTGTCATGAAAAACACCTATTATGAACCACTTTCTAAGGAATAGCTGCACTGGAGTCCGAAACTAAGCATAAAAGGCAAAAAAAATGCAAATAACGCCATCTGGGTCCGAAAGCATCATGAGATTGTTATGAATTGGTGGTCTAGACAGCAACAACTTAAAAACAGAGCAGCCCTTCCCCGCTAACGGGAAAATGGCTGCTCTGTTGTCTTTTACTAATATCTATTGCTTAACGGATATCAATTGCTTAACGGACAGCCTGCTGAAGCCCAGTCTGACTAACCCCGACCAACTCACCGCGGCATTCGTTCACGCCAGCTTCCGTTATCCTCACCTGACAAAGTTCTCCTTGGAGTGAATCTTCACCATCGAAGAACACCTGCAAATAGTTGTCGCTAAATCCATGCTGGATATTGCGCCCCGGCGCCCCTTTAGCAGCTCTTTCCGGAATAACACTTAATGTCTGGCCTACAAATTTGCGAGCATAAGCTATTTGCATTTCTTCCGAAAGATCAATCAGTTCCTGCACGCGTACATTTTTGATTTCTTCGTCGATCTGATTCTCCATCCGCGCTGCCGGAGTGCCCGTCCGCTTGGAGTAAGGGAATACGTGCATCTCGGAGTAATTAATAGCCTTCATGAAGTCGTAGCCGGCACGGAACATTTCCTCGGTCTCCCCCGGGAACCCAACGATAACATCCGTAGTAATCCCGACATCTGGCATCGCCTGACGGATCAGCTGCATTTTGGCGTAATATTCTTCTGTCGTATATTTACGGCGCATCGCTTTCAGCACATCATTATGTCCGGCTTGCAGCGGGATATGCAGATGACGGCACATTTTAGAGGAACGGTTCAGCACCTCCAGCAGCTTCTCATCGATCTGGCTAGCTTCGATAGAACTGATACGTACCCGCTCCAGTCCATCCACCTTATCTAGATCCCACAGCAAATCGGCTAGACGGTAATTATCAAGATCGTCACCGTAACCACCGGTATGAATACCCGTGAGAACAAATTCCTTATACCCTGCTTCTACTAATTGATGTGCCTGGGTTACGATACTTTTGGGATCACGGCTGCGGGAAAGTCCACGCGACCATGGAATGATACAGAATGTGCAGAAGTTGTTGCAGCCATCCTGAATCTTCATAAAAGCACGCGTCCGATCCGCAAAGCCAGGTACATCCATCTCTTCGAATTCACGTGTCTTCATAATATTACGAACAGCGTTGACCGGCTGACGTGAGGCTTCAATGTTCTTTACATGCGTCATGATCTGATCGCGGTCCTGGTTACCAATAACAAGATCGACACCAGGAATATCAAGAATCTCACCAGGAGAGGTCTGCGCATAGCAGCCAGTAACCGCCACGATAGCTTCCGGATTGCGGCGAACGGCACGACGAATCATTTGACGGCTTTTTTTGTCACCTGTATTAGTTACAGTACAAGTATTAATCAGATATACATCGGCGGGTCCCTCGAAATCGACCTGCTCGTAACCTTCATTTTTGAATAGCTGCCAGATGGCTTCGGTGTCATAAAAATTCACTTTACAACCTAAAGTATAAAATGCTACGGATGGCATCTCTTAAGCTCCTCCCATTTCTCCCGATTCATATAAAATACAAGAAGCGGCAACCATACCCGCTGTCTCACAGCGCAGAATACGCTGTCCTAGTCCTACGGAAACCGCACCAGCTTCTTCTGCCTTTTGGCATTCCTCTGGTGTAAAACCCCCTTCAGGACCTACTACAATCAGTACCTTCCCACCAGCCTGTGGTGAAAGCGAGGATAACCAAGGGGCAACACTGCTGCGAAGCTGCAAGCCTTCTTCTTTTTCATAACAGAAATAAACAGCATCATATTCACTAAAAGTCTGTAGCAGCTGCTTCCAGGATAACGGTGAGCCTACAGCCGGAACGATGTTCCGGTGTGCCTGCTCGGCAGCTTCTTTACAAATTTTACGCCAGCGGTCCAGCCGCTTACTTTCCTTGCGTTCATCGTATTGTACAATCGTGCGCTCCGACAGAAAAGGAATAAAACCAACGGCTCCAATTTCTGTACACTTTTGAATGACAGTTTCCATCTTATCGGCCTTGGGTAAGCTCTGAGCCACTGTGATTTTTATCCGCGGTTCATGCGTCATCTCCAGGGTTTCCAGGATGTTCACTGTCACTTCCCCTATTTCGATCTGAGCAATCTCCACTAACGCTTCACGGGAGACGCCATCGCTGACAATAAGCTTGTCCCCAACCTTACCGCGCATGACTTTGGCAATATGCCTTGCATCTTCCCCGTCAATTCTAACGTTATCTGCACCAAACTGCTCTGGTGTAACAAAATATCGCTGCATCTCTTCATCATCCTGTTCATGAATTCAGTAAGAAGAAACGGTAAAGACGCCTTAATAAAGACGTCACCCGTTTCTTAGAGAAATATAACTATGGATCAGGCGAAATTTAACTATCCTATTTTTCAACAAATTACATAATACAATGTTTAAGCAGGGTTGACCAGACTTCAGTCCCTACCTTAGCTGCCAAACATTCTTAGGAATAGCTGCACAAATGTTCTCGACATTTCACTAGCCCAGTGGCCAAGAGGATCGATGGTATAGGTTCGTAACCCTGGAATAAACAGAATTAATAAAAAGATAAATACAGCCCATTGCTCAAATTGCTGTAATCTGCCCCGAATGGAGCGAGGAGCAATATCCTCCACAATCCGGTATCCATCCAGCGGAGGCAATGGAATCAGATTGAACAAGAATAAAAAGAAGTTCCATTGAATAAAGGTGCCAAAGAACAGATAGACTGCCTCTAAAACGCGATCATTGGAGATCGACTCTAATACACCGGTTGCCGCAAGCACCCCATATATTAAAGCACCAATAATCCCTAGTAACAGGTTACTGATTGGGCCCGCAGCAGACACAATGACTCCCATCAGACGGGGGCGGCTAAAGTTATCACGGTTTACAGGAACTGGACGTGCCCACCCGAAACCAGCAACCAGCAGCAGTAAAATACCAAAAAAATCGAAGTGTACAGCAGGGTTAAGCGTCATACGTCCTAATAATCTAGCGGTAGGGTCACCGAACTTATTTGCGAAATAAGCATGACTGAATTCATGTACTGTAAAAGCAATTAAAATCGTAATGAGCAGAAAAGGAAGCTGATCCAGATCTACACGTATTATACTTTGCAATATATCCATTTTTACCTCTTTCCGGCTGTAAATGCCACCCAATCTTCTTCACGGGATACTTCCATAATCTCAAAGCCGGACTCTTGTAGTGCGTTAGCCACAAGCCCTTCTTTATCCTTGTAAATACCAGAGGTAATATACAAGCCTCCTGGCTGAAGTGCACGATACACATCATCCGTAAACAATACGATGATTTCTGCCAAAATATTCGCAACTACAATCTTCACCGGGAGTGTAACGCCGAGGCTATCCTCTGTTACTTGCTCCGCAGGTGTTCCCTCAAGAGTGTGACCCGGTCTAGCGGATGGCCACATTTCTCCAGCAGCCGTGTCAGCTACACCTTCACCGCCTAGCAAGGAGAGCAAGTCGCTTTCTTTTACCGTAATGAACTTTTCAAGTTTATTCAGTGCTACATTCTCGCGCGCACTTTCAACAGCTACCGGGTCCAAATCTAACGCCAGCACGGATTTCGCACCGAGCAGCATTGCACCTACAGCCAATATTCCTGAACCCGTACCAACATCGATTACTTCTTCGCCGCCGCTAATATTCTTCTCGAGCGCACGCAGGCACAAAGCTGTTGTAGGGTGAGTCCCTGTACCAAATGCCATACCAGGGTCCAGCTCAATGATTGCTTCATCTGGGCTCTCAGGTGTATATTCCTCCCAAGTTGGTTTAATCGTGAGACGCTCCGATACCCTGAGCGGTTTAAAATATTGCTTCCAAGCATGCGCCCATTCGTCTTCATCTACGGTTTTCCAAGAAATCAGCGATTTGCCCGGATCAATGCCGTACTCACGCAATTCTGCTACCCGTGGAGTCAGTTCTTCTATAACAGCATCCATATCCGTGGAATCGGCATAATAACCTTTGATTACCGCTTCCCCTTCTGGGATATCATTCAAGGGTTGGTCGTATAATTCACCGTAACGCGTATTCCGTTCTTTACTGAGTGTTCCGGATTCTTCAATAGAAACCCCACCCGCTCCTGCTTCATATAAAAAATTCGAAATCATTTCTTGTGCATCTTCTGTTGTATGTATCGTCACTTCATGCCATAACATCTTTATGTGATCCTCCTAAAGTTTTGTGAGCGTTAGCTTCATTGATTAACTTCGTGCAAAACTGGCTTCGAAAGCATAGGCTTAGTTTTGTGAGCGTTAGCTTCATTGATTGACTTCGTGCAAAACTGGCTTCGTAAGCATAGACTTAGTTTTGTGAGCATTCGCTTCATAGTATAACATTTCTTCTTGGGGTAACGCCAAACTACAGATCAACGCTCTGCCATGCCCGTGCTGTTCCTGCAAAAGCAATCGAGCGAATGATCATCTACCATCCCCGATGCCTGCATAAAAGCATAACATATGGTAGAGCCGACAAACTTCATGCCTCGCTTTTTTAATGCTTTACTCATTGCGTCAGACTGAGCCGTTGAAGCAGGGACATCCGCACGTGTCTTCCAATGGTTAAGTGTAGGCGCGCCCCCCACAAAGCTCCAGAGATAATCTGAAAAGCTGCCTGTTTCCGCACTAATTTGCAAATATACTTTTGCATTACGAATGATAGAATCAATCTTTAAGCGATTTCTAATAATCCCGGGATCGTTCATCAGCTCAGCAATTTTCAGCTCATCATAATGCACAATTTTTTCCGGATCAAATCCATCAAATACCTCTCTGTAATGTGCCCGTTTTTTTAAGACGGTGTACCAGCTTAACCCTGCCTGCATGCCTTCGAGCATAAGTAATTCAAACAGCTTCCGGTCATCATACAGAGGTTTGCCCCACTCTTCATCATGGTATGCGATATATAAAGGATCCTCATTAACCCAAGCACAGCGAGTGATTTCCATCCTTTTCTCTCCTTTACGCTAATCCTCGCTGAGTCCACTCAGCATCTACTCACTGTAAACGAAAAAAAGGGAAGAACACAAGGTTCCTCCCTAAAAAAGATTTTCTATGGCCGCAGCTGCACTCTTGTTTCTTTATCCGGATCGTCAGTCGTATAGAAGAATATATAAATAGAAGCTTCTGTACCTTTGAAACCCTTGTAAACATCAATGGCCTTATTGTTTCCATCCCCAGTGAAATTAACGGTCAGAGGTTTACCTAAAATACGCTCTTTCCCCAGTCCGATATGGGTCTGGTTAATTCCACCGAAGCGAGCATCTTCACTTTCAGTCTCTACATAAAGATCGGCACCCTGCATATAGTACGTCCATTTTACCGGGTATCCGCTAAGCTGCTGGATAAGCGTCTGTTTCTTATCAGATATATTCGTCAACAGAAGTGGTGTTTTTTCGTCCTTGTTAATTTTATAGCTGCCGTGCTGAGTCACCTTGTATTTAGCAACAAAGGTAATTGGCGTCTCTTCTGTGATTTCAAGGTCAACTGGCCGCTCAAAACGAAGCACTGTTAATTCCGGCTCACCTTCTGGAGATCTCCAGAAATTGCCCTCCAGCGTCTTGCCTGCTACTTCAAGAGTAGACTTTTGATACGGGAAATTATTGCCTTTCTCTTTACTTCTAATAGCGATTCGAATTTGAGTAGGCGTCACTACCATTTTCTCCAGCGTGTAATTAGGTTCGCCCTCTTCTAGCGGCAGATTCAATGAAGTATTTATGGTTCCGCTCTCCATCTGCTTTTTGCTTAATTGAAGATCAAAAGCTAGGGGCCCCTCAACCTTTTTCTCTTGTTTCATGTACTGCAGCTTGTAATTCACTTCTCCGCTGGAAATATCAGCCGCCTTAAAATATTGCTGGGACGTATATTCCCCGTTTTCTCCCGGTGTACCGAAAGCACCTCCAGCCAGCGAATTTATGAGCGTTCCGTTTTTGTAAGCCACTATATTTGGAAAGGCCCATTCTTTTGTTTCTGGCTGATCAAAAATGATTGCTGAAGAGAATAATATTTTTTCTTGTCCTTGGGTAAAAGGTTTCACCTCTATGCTGCGCATTCCTTCCTGTCCAATAGGAAACTTTTGTGTCTCCTGCGATTGGATATCCAGCGGTAAATCTAACTCCTGTGTACTAAAGGCTTGCAGATTATCTGCAACTAGTTGCACATTCACAGTATCCTTTTTCGGTGTCCAATCACTCTCGAAATATCCGTTGTAATGTTGATTTTTCTCATCCCATAACACATAACTGAACTCACTAGGACCATTCGCCCCATCTGCGCCCTTCAAAGTCATTCCATTAACATTCCAATTTTCATTTTCCAAGCGTTTTCCTACATCCAAAGTGAATAAGATAACCGTCCGATTCTCATCCACAATCGCTGTATGTAGCTTCAGAGTTACTCCATCCTGCGTCACTGACTGGTTCAGTTGTTGTCCGAGATTTTGGGCCAGCGCTGCTTGAACGCCTCCTCTTCCATGGAGCAAATTATCCCAATCATAATGCACTGCTGCATATACGGGTGCCGCTGCAATAAGTACTGAAAATGAAGCCACCACAGCTATTTTACTCCAGTTTCTCCCTCTGTTCCCGCTACCATTCGCCATACGAAGTTGTAGGGGAGTCATTGTACTGTTTTCTTGCTCTAAACGTCCCCACATGCGTTCAAAATCTGGATAAGGCACGCCTTTATCTTCATTTAAACGATGCTCCAGCATATTTTCTAACTTTTTCAAAAGCTTCGCCCTCCTTTAGTTCAAGTTGAACCCCAGCCTCCTGCAGGATTCTCCTCATTACCGTTAGCCCTTTATGCAGCCTAGATTTGGTCGTTCCAAGTGGAATGGACAGCAGATCCGAAATTTCAGCCAGACTGAAATCATGCATATACCTAAGTGTGAGCACCATCCTAAGTTTGATAGGGACCTGGCTCATATATTGCGCCCACTCGACCTCCGTCTCACGCTGCTCAATCTGCTGCTCCACAGCTGTTTCTGCCGTTTTATTAAAGAAATGAAGGTTGTCCGTAATCTTCTGTTGTAAAGTCCGTTTTCGTTTCAAATGATTGAGGCAATGGTTGACCGTTATTTTCATAATCCAAGCCTTGATATGCTCCACGTGCTCACGATTACTGCGAAATACGGTAATAAAGACATCCTGAGTCAAATCCTCTGCATCCGCCGCGTCATGCACCATATAGTAGCAAGTCCGGTATACATCTTTATTGTAGGTTTCAAATAACTCCCGGTTACTCTCCAAATTTTACGCCCTCCTTTCTTGACTGAGATATCTATATGACAACCAATCCTTGGAAAAGGTTCGTTTTTCTGAGCATAAACTATCGCTACTCTTAAAGACATAGAGAAAATCAAACAGGCTTAATAATCTGAATGAAGCAAATGGAGGAAGGACAATGACTCTTTTAACTACTGGTCCGATAGAAAACAATGTTAACTCAGAAGACAACACAAGACTTACACAACAGGTCACTGTCAAAATTGCTAATGGTAGCGGTCAGATTGCTTCCACAGTTCTGATCGAAGGCTACTACATAAATGAAGAAAGAATTCAATATGTAGGCGATCTGCTAGATGTGATGCCAAATCAGGTAATAACTAAAATTATTTTGCGGATTTTGATACCTTCGAATTTTTTTCACAACTGCTAGTTTGCCAGACCATCCAATCCAAATCTCATTTTGGGGTAAAGACAGTGCAGAGAAATTAGTAACCCAGCATCGATTAGCTACAGCAGAATTACTCGGATATGGGGCAACTGGGGGGACGGGGGGCTAAAGGTGGGACTGGCTCTGATGGGGCGATTGGGGACACCGGAGTTACTAAGGTTAGTGTTACTGTAGACGGAGTCATCACAAATCATAGATATATGATTCCTACCTTGATTGTTAACAAAATCGGATAATACCAACAATAAAAGGGTCCATCTCTTTTAAGTAGGAGACCGACCCTTTTTTGCTGATATTCAATCTATCAACATACATATTAACAATTAAAGGATATCCATAACCTCGCGCGCTTGTGTGTCGAGATTTTGTGCAGAAGAAGCAATCTTCGAAAAATCCTCCAACGCTACCAGAACCTGCTGCTGACTATCTTCTATATTTTCTTGCACTTGATTTGTTCCTATAGAGATCTTTCCAATTTCCAGCGTGATCGCATCCACACTATCCCGTACCTTTATGATCGAATCTTGTACCATGGAAGATAATTTTCTTACTTCTTTTGCCACTACGTCAAAACCTCGCCCATACTCCCCCGCATGAGCTGCTTCAATAGCTGCATTTAGGGCTAATAATTGCGTTTGCGAAGCAATATCGCGAATCGTTTGCACGATGCTATGAATCGATACAGCTTGCTTTTCAAGATTAGCTAGAGTATGTGTATTTTCTATCGATACTTCGGCGATTTTGTTGATGCTTCGTAATAATTCTTGACTGCGCTCAATACCTAAATCTGCTCTTTGATTCAAGCTGTCTGCCATCTCTTGCATCCGTTGGACAACATTACTCATGTTGTTTTGTCTTTGGGTGATATTAGTTGCTATTTTAGATACTCCGATGACTTGTTCATTGCTTTCATCAAATACTGGCATGTAGGTGGCTTCAAGCCAAACCGCATTTCCTTTCGAATCCATTCGTTCGATCTTATCCTGAAAACTCTTCCCTGTAAAAAGATCCTGCCAAAACCGTTCGTAACCTGGGCTATCTGCGAAATGTGGAAAACAGAACTCTTTATGATGCATTCCGTACATTTCATCTTTTTTATATCCCATGGAATTTGCAAAAACTTCATTCACATAAGCTACCCGGCGATCAAGGTCAAACCGGATAATAGCTAAATTTCTTTCTAAAGATCTAACAACAAGCTCATCAGTAACTCCTTGAGAGTGTACCAGCCCCATTCTAATTCCCCCTGAAAAAATTCAATAGTTGATTGGTCGTAGCTAGTATATTCGAACAATTATACATCCTTAATCTGTAGTGTGATATTAGCTATTTTACTTAAAATATTTATAACATCTGCAGACGTTAATATACTCGAAATGATGATAATTAGGGAAAACATCCCTAATGATGTGCAAGATTCGAAGGTTGATCTATCATTTAGGGAAATACTCCCCAAAAACTCATGAAATCAGGTCTTTTTCTATCTTTTCAGGGGATTTTCAGGGAGGTTTTCCCTAAAATCTCTTTTTTTCGAGCATTTAGAGAAAAATAGAGGGAGGTTTTCCCTAATTTCATTTTCCAACAGAAAAATATCTACAGCTATGTCGACTATGAGACCCCCAAATTCTTCTTAGCATTAGCCTTACTTATAAGCTAAAAGCTTGCCCTAACTTAGTTCATTTTTACTGATCCATTACCAAAAACCCCAGCTGCAAATATCAGCTAGGGTTCAAACTCTCAATTTCATTTTCAAATTCCTATCATTCTCAATCCCATTTAGCAAAGTATGGAAGTTCCTCCGTTTTCAAATGCACTCCAGCCAGGCTGCGGCGCAGCAAGCCACGCCTACCCTCACCTTCATGCAGCAGTTATCTGCAACCTGGGCGAATATTTTTCTTCTCCCATTGTACGCACAGTCAAAAGTATCTTACTTATTGGATTTATAATCTTTTATCTTAATCCCCAAAACCATATCCTTCTGATATGCGTCAGCTTGCTTCAAACCAATAATCCTTGGGTCCGAAGGGTAGTGACGTTCAAGATATAACAAAAATGCGTGATGAAACCTAATTTCAGCATCCAATTTATTCAGTTCATTCGGATGATTCTCTAGTTCGGTTAATTCTGCTTCCCATCGATACAAATCGCTCGCCTCAGAGCGCTCCATATGAACCTTCTCTGTCAGCTCCCGCAACTCACGATAGGCCCGTTTTACTTTTGGAGAGTACAACTGCTTCTGGTTCAAATAGGTTAATAATGCGATCAATAAGGCTAATCCTGTCCACAAAATAACGTTATCCATCTTTTCCCCCCACACTTAAGCTCTTCGCCCTAATTATACATGCCCAAACGCAAAAATACCCCACAAAGTGAGGTATCCGCCTTAGCTTTTTTAGCTGCTATTCTTTCTTTATAATCTCATTCAGCTGACGTTTGTCCGCTTCTTGTGCGCGATCCTGAGCTTCAATATCATCAAGATCGGCTTCCGCCGCCGAGAATTCTACATCCTCTGCTTTAGCTTCGTATAACATTTTCAATTTCTCCGTCTTGGAGAAGATTTGTGAGTTCTCTCTATCCATTGTTCGTCTCCTTTCTTCTTACTTAATGAAGTGCCTGATCAGACCATCCCGCCTGCTTCTTCAATTAAGCGCAGAGCCTGATCGTAGGACTCCGTATGCACAATAACCGTAAGCAAAATATCTCTCCCCGTTGGACCACCGTTACCACCATGACTCATCCCGCTAGAGCTGGTGTCCGCAGCTGCAAGTATGCCTGTGTGTGCATGCTCAGCAGTCATGGAGTCCATTCTGGCCACATTGCCTGTCACCGGATTTACCCCTGAGCTAAAGCTGGTACCTCCATATCTACTGAAGCGATCAATGGAAACTTCAATGGCCCGAAGTGCACGAAGCTTGCGCGCGACGCCTTCGGCTTCCTCTGGACTTTTAAAATATGCCAAAATATATCTTTCCGACATCTTATCCCCGCTCTCGCTTGAAATTCAGATATCTGTTGCATTCATTTATATTGTCTTAATTTCATTTGTTTTATGCTCTGATTTTCTTATATTCCACTTATCTACTGGGAATTCGACATTTTCCTCAACGCTTCGCTGCAATATGGTACTAAAGTTGTATATTCGATTTGAAGTTATAGCTGTAGAATAAATTTAATTTTCATAATTTTTTACATTTTATTTTGAGGAGGAGAACCACAGACACATTGCAATACAAAAAATTCATTTGGGAGGATGAACTTATTTGAAACGTACCTTTAAACACTCTATTCAAAGATTCGGTATTGGAGCGGCAAGCTTCGGACTGGCTGTGTCTGTTCTTTTTCCATCAGCTGCATTTGCGAACTCATCCCTTGAATCTTCAACCCTGGTTACGGATGTACAGTCTCAAAGTGTAACCCCTCATAACTATGCTGGAATACTCAAAGGTTCAGCACCAGTTTCAGTAATTGTGGAATTGACTAATAAACCAGTCAGTGTGTATGTAAATGAGGCAAAAACTTATTCTTTACGATCCTCAGTCTCCTCACAACGCAGTAAAATTATCTCAGAGCATAAAAGCTTTATTTCCTCAACACAGAAAATCGATGCCGATATCGGTTTTGAATACAGTGAGATTTTTAACGGGTATTCCATTACGCTGCCAGCCAATCAAGTAAACAAGCTGTTAGAGCTTCCAGGCGTTGCGGCTATCTATCCAAATGAAGAAGTACATGCACTAGCAGACAGTGTTGAAGTAGCGACATTACCTGTTACACGTTCCTATTCAGACAGCGGCAAGCTAATAGGCGCGGACAAACTACATGATTTAGGTTACACAGGCAAAGATATACAGGTAGCTGTTGTCGATACTGGTATTGATAAGAATCACCCTTTGTTAAAAGATAATTATAAGGGTGGCTATGATGTATATGATCAGGATGATGATCCGGCTGAAACAGCCCCTGATGCTAACTTCCCTCCAAGAGCAGGTACTCCTTACGAAACCTCGCATGGTACACACGTTGCCGGGACAATTTTAGATGTGGCACCTGAGGTAGAATTGTATGCGTATCGCGTACTTGGTCCCTATGGATCTGGTTCCACAGCGGATGTAATTGCGGGTATTGAGAAAGCAGTCGATGACGGAGCAGATGTTATTAACCTTTCTCTAGGCTCTAGTGTCAACCAAAGCTATTCCGCGAGTTCAATCGCGATAGACAATACCGTAAAATCGGGCGTGAACGTTATTGTTGCCGCCGGTAACGCTGGTCCTGATGCAGGAACACTGGGCGAACCCGCTGGTGCCCAACTCGCGCTTAGTGTTGGAGCTTCTACTACTCCGATAAATACCCCTTTCTTTGATATTGGTGATGTTAAAAAGATTCCCGGGACATTAGCCAGTTACTCCCCAGATTTAATCGATAATATTGCTGGCAGTAAGATCGTTTTCGCTGGTCTTGGGAGTCCTTCCGATTACAAAAATCTGGATGTCAAAGATAAGGTAGTGCTTGTTGATCGGGGCTCGCTGAGCTTCTCAGACAAATCTCTTAATGCCAAAGCTGCTGGTGCGAAGCTTTTGCTGATTGCCAATAATGAGCCTGGTGAAATCAGCCCCACCCTTGGTGCGCCTGGAGATTACATTCCTACCTACGGAATCAGTCAAGCCGATGGCAAAAAAATAAAAACTCAGATGGCTGCTGCTAAAGATATAATCAGTTACTATATAGCGCTTGAAGTAAATCAGTTAGCAAACTTCAGTTCTATGGGTCCAGGGATGCCCGATTATCTAATAAAACCTGATGTTGTAGCGCCCGGAGTCAATATCAACTCGACGATCCCTAGCTGGGATGGGAACTATGACCAAGCTTTCGGCTTGAAAAATGGCACTAGCATGGCAACCCCACATGTTGTAGGAGCTGTGGCTTTGTTACTGAGTAAAAACTCTGATCTGAAGCCAAATGAAATTAAAGCTCTGCTGATGAACAATGCTGATCCTATCTTTAACCGTGATGGGAATTCTTACTCCTTGTACCAACAAGGTGCAGGTTTAATTAATCTGGAGAAGTCGATAAACGCTAAATCCATTGCTAAAGTCGGTGAGATCCTTAACAGCGGTCTTCCCGGTACTGTTGAAATCCCTTATTACACAGGTTCCTTATCCTTCGGCTTACAGCCAAAGGGTGTTACTGTAACGAAAGCTGTCTATGTAGAGGACTTTAAAGGGAATGGAGAAACATACACCCTGTCCACCAAATGGCTGACAGAAGCTCCTACTGATATTAGTATTGATTTTGCACCAAACAGCGTTACCTCAGGGGCAGATCAATATGCACAATTTACACTCAATGTATCTAAAACAGCAAAAGAGGGCGCATATGAAGGCATCCTGTTACTTACCTCTGATACAGAAACCCTTCGTCTGCCATTTAACGTTGTTGTAGGTGACCAATTTAATGTAGCACCTATTAATCAGCTCTCTTTTGAAAGTCCACAAATTTCACCTAATGGTGATGGTCGCTCAGACGACACCACATTTACCTTTTCTGTCAATGAAGAGCTGGAAGGCATAAGTTTCGTTGCCTCTTCAAAAGATGCTCCCGCAACAGTTTTAGGTGAAGTTTATGCGATCGATGAGAAGATCTATCGTGGTGTATACGAAGTTCCAAATTGGGATGGAACATTAACAGACCTGGAGACCTCCGCCAAGTCTACTTTAGCAGATGGTCACTACTACATCATTCCTGTGCTTCCCAATGGGCAACTGCTCGAGAAACAAAAGGCCGAGTTCACAATTGATACCGAGAAGCCGCTAGTTTCCGGCATCACCATTGAGGAGTATGAACGCGAAGCGCCAACCGATCCTGGCGTGGCACAAATTAGTGGTTTCATTGATGATGACCTAATGGCCTATTATATTTCTAATACAAACCCTATTGGAAACTGGTTTACCGTATATGCCGAAGGCAAACATTATGATGGGAATGCTTATAAATTTGGCGGTGTGATTGCAAATAACGGTTCCTTTACCATTGATGTTCCTGTTAACGAGGGGCTAAATGAGTACAAAGTCCATGTGGTCGATAAAGTTGGCAATGGTGCAGACGACGATGATTACGTTCAGCGGCTGCTTTATAGCACAGGGGACGGAACTTTCACAGTAACTCCGGCTCTTTCTGCATCCACCATTGAAGTAGGACAATCTGTGACCGTTGATTTAGATTATTCTGTGACAGACGAGGTTTATGGCGTCTATGGGGCTTCATTCGGTGTCATATATGATGATTCCCTTGATACACCGGTAATCCAGCCAAGCGTACAGCTGGTTACGTATCAAGAGGAGCATTTCTCTAGTGTTCCACTTACAGAATATTCACAAACGTATGACCTTGGAGACGGCCAAAAACTGACACAATATAGTGTCAATCTGTCAGGAGGTGCTTATCACGGCTCTGGCTCACTAGCCCAAATAACCTTCGAACCAGCAACAGCAGGAGATTATTCCTTTGAGCTATATGATGTCCAGATTTGGAATGATGCCACAACATCAACCATCCCATCTGGTTTGAGAACAGTAAGTGTAACTGTAAACACACCTGAAAAACCTACACCAACGCCAACGCCAACACCAACACCAACGCCAACACCAACACCATCAGCAACGCCAGATCCAACAGAAACACCAACACCGACACCATCGCCTACATCGCCTCCATCTTCTGAGTCGTATGTACCTACAGCAGCCAGCACTCCCACTCCTGGACCTTCTTCGAAATCCGGGAAGCTAGTAGAGACAGCCGATCCAGCTGGTGGTAAAGCTTCAGCGGTGTTTAATATCTTAGATACTGCATTAACAAATTCGATTCAGAATGCAAAAGATAAGACTTCTGTACTTGATCTTAGCGATGTGAATTTCAATAAGTATAGCCAAGTTGTTATTACGCTTACCCCGGCGCAAGCTGAACAGTTGAAGAAATCGGAGAATGCACTCAGCCTTAACGGTAATGGGTTCAATGTTCTTATTCCAGCGGCAACCCTTCCGGATTTCATTAGCAGCAGTGGTTTGTTGCTTACGATAAGTCTGGCTGATGCTAGTGATGCAGCAGTGTTATCAGAAAGCTCAGCTGCGATCAATATTGGTTCTTCCATTCTTACCATCAAAAATGGTTGGACAACCGGAAAGCCGGTTACCCTTCAGCTTAATCTAAAAGACAGCAGTCTACGTGATGCTCGAAAAACTGCCGCCTATGCAGAAACAAAGGATCATAAATGGTCCTATCTGCAACCTGGATCTTTCTCTAAAGAAGGTATTCTACAGTTTACAGTTACTGGCGACGGCTCTTATAGCGTGGCATCCCGTAATGTAAGCTTCAAGGATATCGGCACACACTGGGCTAAAGGCGATATCGAAGTTCTTGCTGCTCATGGCATCATTGCCGGCAAAGGAACCGATGGCAGCTTCAAACCTGCTGACACCTTAAATCAAGCGGAACTGTTAACGCTCTTCGACCGTCTACTCGGAAAAGGTGACACATGGAATACTCGTATCAAACAAAGTGGTTCACGCGATGTGCTGACTCGCGAAGAAGCAGCCCTTATCATTGCTGAGGCCCTAGGCGCTGATCTTACAGTAGCTAAGACTCCTTTGAGCTTTAAGGATGCCGACAACATCGCTGCAGAAGCACGTAACGCCGTAGCCTATGCTGTAAGCAAAGGTTATCTCAAGGGCGTTGGTGCGGACAACTTCAATCCACAAGGCACTCTGACTCGTGCACAAGCAGCAACGATTCTGAGCCGTGTGTTTGAGGACCTACGTTCTTAAACAGTATCTAGTTGAACTCTCAAAGAAAGCCCCAGCAGCCATTTGGCTGCTGGGGCTTTCTCGTCTTAAGGTCACATCTGCGGCGTATACGAGGCAACTATCGGACACAGTTGCACTTAAACGCTGATTTATGCGACATTTGCCATGCCAACGGACCCCATAGTCGCAATTAGCACGAAAGACACCAACTTAATCGATATTAGCACGAAAGTCACCAATCATGAGGGCTTTTCTGGGCAATAGCTGCCCACACGAAAAACACCAATCATGAGCACTTTTCTAGGCAATAGCTGCACTGGAGTCCGAAACTTCGCTCAAAAAGCGATAAATTTGCAAATAGCGTCAACTGGGTCCGTATGCCTCCAGCGTCTTCCGGGTCCTATCCACTCGGATGATTATTCTCAGCGCTATCGGACACAGTTGCACTTAAACGCTGAATTATGCGACATTTGCCATGCCAACGGACCCCATAGTCGCTATTAGCACGAAAAACACCAATCATGAGCACTTTTCTAGGCAATAGCTGCACTGGTGTCCGAAACTTCGCTCAAAAGGCGATAAATTTGCAAATAGCGTCAACTGGGTCCGTATGCCTCCAGCGTCTTCCGGGTCCTATCCACGCAGAAGATTATGCTCGGCACTATCGGACACCGTTGCACTTAAACGCTGATTTATACGACTTTTGCCATGCCAACGGACCCCATAGTCACTATTAGCACGTAAAACACCAAATATGAGCACTTTTCTAGGCAATAGCTGCACTGGAGTCCGAAACTTCGCTCAAAAGGAGAAAAATTTGCAAATAGCGTCAACTGAGTCCGTATGCCTCCAGCGTCTTTTGGGTCCTATCCACTCGGATGATTATTCTCAGCGCTATCGGACACAGTTGCACTTAAACACTGGATTATGCGCTATTTGCCATGCCAACGGACCCCATAGTCGCTATTAGCACGAAAAACACCAATCATGAGCACTTTTCTAGGCAATAGCTGCACTGAAGTCCGAAACTTCGCTCAAAAGGCGATAAATTTGCAAATAGCGTCATCTGGGTCCGTATGCCTCCAGCGTCTTCCGGGTCCTATCCACGCAGAAGATTATGCTCGGCACTATCGGACACCGTTGCACTTAAACGCTGATTTATGCGACTTTTGCCATGCCAACGGACCCCATAGTCGCTATTAGCACGAAAGACACCAAATATGAGCACTTTTCTGAGCAATAGCTGCACTGGAGTCCGAAACTTCGCTCAAAAGGCGATAAATTTGCAAATAGCGTCAACTGGGTCCGTATGCCTCCAGCGTCTTCTGGGTTCTATCCACGCAGATGATTATTCTCAGCGCTTTCGGACTCAGTTGCACTTAAACACTGGATTATGCGCTATTTGCCATGCCAACGGACCCCATAGTCGCTATTAGCACGAAAAACACCAATCATGGGCGCTTTTCTGGGCAATAGCTGCACTGGTGTCCGAAACTTCGCTCAAAAGGCGATAAATTTGCAAATAGCGTCAGCTGAGTCCGCAAGCCCACCTAGATAATTCAAAGCATATAGTGTGTTTAAAAAAGCTGGAGACCAGTCGGGGGTTCCAAGGTTAAGGGTTCGCGGTTCGCGGTTCGCGGTTCGCGGTTCGCGGTTGCCGGGGTTGCCGGGGTTGCCGGGGTCACCGGGGTTACCGAATTTACCGGGGTTACCAGGTTTACCGGGGTTACGGGATTGGCCGAGTTAGCCAAACACGCAGAATTTCGCAGGTTCAAGCATCACAGCTCATCCAAAGAATTGCATGAGGTTAGTTAAATGGCCCTACCATAATCTCATGCTAAACAAAAACGCAGAGCAGCGATCCCCCAAGAACGGGAGGATCGCTGCTCTGCTGTCTTTTTCTATTCATTTACTGAATGAATGAGTTAGGATATCAGTCCCCGCGAAACGCACGTTTCACACGATCAAAGAAGGACTGCTCGTGCTCATGTGTGTTTTCTCCGTTCAGAGAAGCGAACTGGCGTAGCAATTCTTTTTGCTCTTCATTGAGCTTGCTAGGTGTCACAACAATTACCCGTACATGCTGATCACCTTGGCCAGATCCACGCAGACGTGGAACACCTTTACCTTTGAGGCGGAAGAAAGTGCCTGTTTGCGTTCCGGCAGGAATCTTCAGCTTCACTTTTTCGGTTAAGGTTGGAATTTCAATCTCATCACCAAGTGCTGCCTGTGCAAACGTAAGCGGAACCTCGCACATAATATCATCGTTCTCACGCACGAAGAAATCATGCGATTTAACACGGATAACAATATACAAGTCTCCAGCAGGACCGCCGCGTAAGCCACCTTCGCCTTCGCCAGTCATGCGCAGCTGTGCACCGTCATCAACACCGGCCGGGATACGCACATGGATCTTGCGTTGCTTTTTAACTTTACCCTGTCCGGCGCAAGTCGTACATTTTTCCTTAATAATCTTACCTGTACCACTGCAATGTGAACAAGGACGACGATTACGCATCTGTCCAAGCGGTGTATTCTGTACGAATTCCTGTTGTCCACTACCATGACATACGGAACAAGTCTCTGGTTTAGTGCCCGGTTTAGCCCCGGAGCCGTAGCAGGTATCGCAAGTTTCTGTACGTGGAATAGTAATATCGGTTTCTTTGCCGAATACCGCTTCCTTGAATTCAATGGTCATGGTATACTGCAAATCCCCACCGCGCTGCGGTGCGTTAGGATCACGGCGTCCGCCGCCTCCAAAGAACATATCAAAGATATCGCCAAGTCCTCCGAAGTCGCCACCACCGCCGCCTCCGAAGCCGCCCATACCTTGGTTAGGGTCAATATGGCCATATTGGTCATATCTAGCTCGCTGTTGTCCATCACTAAGAACATCATAAGCTTCTTTTACTTCCTTAAACTTAGCTTCAGCGTCATCTGCTTTATTCACGTCTGGGTGATATTGGCGCGCCAATTTCCGGTACGCTTTTTTCACCTCATCGTCTGAAGCATCTCTACTAAGGCCAAGCACTTCATAATAATCGCGTTTATCTGCCACTGCTTTCACCTCCGTGCATACATACTCAAATTCCTTATTACCTGTCAAACAAACCATTATACGATAAAACCTCAGGATCTGACCATCCAGATTCAGCGATGTTTATTCTTACAATATCAGAAGGCGCATTCGCAAAGAGTGTGCAATCTGATATTACAAAAGGAAAGTCAAAACACGGGATGACCCGGTTTTGACCTTCCCTTCTTAACTATATAAGAATTTATCAGTTTCCTATTACACTTATCGTATAAGGTTACCCTTGATTCTTATCTTCGTCAACAACCTCATAGTCAGCGTCAACTACATTATCTTTTTTAGGAGCGCCTTCAGCGGCTCCAGCGCCACCTTCAGCACCTTGCTCAGCTTGAGCAGCTTGTTCGTACAGCTTCATGGACAACTGTTGTACAATCTCAGTCAATGCTTCTGTAGCTGCATTGATTTCTTCAAGATTGTCAGTTTCAAGTGCTGCTTTAACTTTATCTTTAGCTTCATTTGCTTTTTCAACATCAGAAGCATCAGCTTTATCGCCAAGGTCTTTAATTACTTTTTCAGTAGAATACACGAGTTGGTCAGCACCGTTCTTCGCTTCCACCAGTTCTTTACGCTTACGGTCTTCCTCAGCGTGAAGCTCGGCATCCTTCATCATTTGTTCTACTTCTGCGTCGCTCAGGCCGCTGGAAGAAGTGATAGTGATTTTTTGGCTCTTGTTCGTGCCTTTATCTGTTGCAGATACATTTACGATACCATTGGCATCAATATCGAAAGAAACTTCGATTTGTGGCACGCCACGTGGTGCTGGTGGAATCTCGTTCAGCATGAAGCGTCCCAGTGTCTTGTTGCCATTTGCCATTTGACGCTCACCTTGCAGCACGTGAATCTCTACGCTAGGTTGGTTGTCAGCAAAGGTTGAGAATACTTGGGATTTGCTTGTAGGAATCGTAGTATTACGCTCGATCATCTTCGTGAACACGCCACCTGCAGTTTCAATACCCAGGGAAAGCGGAGTTACGTCAAGCAATACAACGTCTTTAACATCACCAGTCAATACACCCGCTTGAACAGCAGCACCAAGAGCTACTACTTCATCCGGATTCACACCTTTGTGTGGTTCTTTGCCAGTAAGCTTTTTGATAGCATCTTGTACAGCTGGGATACGTGTAGAACCACCAACCAGAACGATTCTAGTAAGGTCTGCAGGGGTCATGCCAGCATCAGACAATGCTTGACGAGTTGGTCCCAAAGTACGTTCTACCAGACCAGCAGTCAGTTCATCAAATTTCGCACGAGTCAAGTTGATCTCTAAGTGCTGAGGTACGCCGTCAACCACAGTGATGAACGGAAGCGATACAGTTGTTGTCAGTACGCCTGACAATTCTTTTTTCGCTTTTTCAGCTGCATCTTTCAAACGTTGCACAGCAGATTTATCTTTGCTCAGATCAATGCCTTGCTCTTTTTTGAATTCGGATACCAGGTAATCCATAACCACTTGGTCAAAGTCGTCGCCACCCAGCTTGTTGTCGCCGCTTGTAGCTTTTACTTCGAAGAAGCCATCACCAAGTTCAAGGATGGATACGTCAAAAGTACCGCCACCAAGGTCATAGACTAGAATGGTTTGATCTTCGGATTTCTCCAGACCATATGCCAAAGCTGCTGCTGTTGGCTCGTTCACAATACGCAGAACTTCCAAACCTGCAATTTTACCTGCATCTTTGGTAGCTTGACGTTGGCTGTCATTAAAATAAGCAGGAACAGTGATAACTGCTTGAGTAACAGTTTGGCCAAGATAAGCCTCTGCATCGGATTTCAGCTTTTGCAGAATCATTGCCGAAATTTCTTGTGGGGAGTAGTCTTTACCATCAATGCTTTCTTTATGGTTAGTACCCATGTGACGTTTAACAGAGCTGATCGTACGATCAGGGTTAGTAATTGCTTGGCGTTTAGCCGTTTCACCGACGATACGCTCGCCGTCTTTCTTAAAGCCTACAACCGAAGGGGTTGTACGCGCGCCTTCTGGGTTTGGAATTACTACGGCTTCGCCGCCTTCCATAACGGCAACGCAAGAGTTCGTGGTTCCTAAGTCAATACCGATAACTTTACTCACAATAATTTGCCTCCTCTAAAGTTATATGGAGCCTAAGCTCAATAAATTTATAAAAATATCAAAAAAATTCGATTGATAATAAACTATCCGGGCAACAGCCTGCAATCGGATAAATAGTAGGCAAAAGCACTGCTGCTTTATGGCGAGCAGAAACTGCCCGTCCTATATAGACAGACTACATGCTGACTTTGACCATGGCCGGACGAAGAACTCTATCTTTCAGAAGATATCCCTTTTGAACCTCTTCTGTAACGATACCCTCTTCGTACTCCTCGCTCTCAACCTGCATAATAGCCTGATGGTATTCAGGATTAAAAGGCTGTCCTACTGTTTCCATAGCTGTAAGCCCCTCAGCCTTCAATACCCCATCCAGCTGACGGAAAATCATATTAACGCCCTTCGCGAAAGCTTCGGATTCAGGATTAGCTGGAGTAGTGACTAACGCACGCTCGAAATTGTCCAGCACGGAAAGCAATTCCGTCAGGAGCTTGGAGGTAGCATATTGAGCCAACTCTTCTTTTTCCTTCTGGGTACGACGACGGAAGTTATCAAAATCAGCTTGTGCACGCAGTGCACGACCTTGATATTCATCAGCAAGATCCTGTAGGCGTTTCACCTCAGCACCTGTATCTGAAGCACCTTCACTAACGTTTTCAGCTGTAAATGAGTCGGCATCTGAGACTACTTCAGCCACAGGCTCCTCATTGATCAATTCCTCTTTGAATTCATTAGAATCTTGAACTTGTTCCTTTTTCAAGTTGTCTTCACCTCCTTAAAATCATTCACGAAATCATGTTGACTCTGTTCACTTATACCAGTGCGCCAGCATCGCTGTCAAATCTCGGGATAAAATGCCCAAGATCCCCATCACTCTTGCATATTCCATACGGGTCGGCCCAAGGATCCCAATGCTTCCTAGTGCCTGCCCATCAAGTGAATAAGTGGCGGTGATCAGACTACAGTTAGCGAACGCTTCGTGATTGTTTTCTGTTCCTATTCGTACTTGAATACCTGTGCCACCCACTGTAGGGGCCAGCATTTTGAGCAGTGTCGGTGTCTCTTCCAGCAGATCAAGAATACTCTTCACCTTGTCTACGTCTTTGAACTCAGGCTGTGTCAGCATATTCGTTGCTCCGCTGAGATAGATGCGCTGCTCTTGATCGCTTTCCAGCGCGGTGTCCAGCACCTGCATTAATTCTTCATAATGTGAGATGTGACGCTGCATTTCTTCGCCAAGCTCGGAATAGAGCCGAGTCTTCAGCTTATAGAGTGGTACATTGACCAGTTTACTATTCAGTAGGTTAACCACTTTCTCCATCTCGGAAACAGAAATCTCCGGCGGAATGTTCACCGTACGATTCTCAACTTGCCCCGTACTTGTGACGATAATGGCCACAGCGGTTGTATCATCTAGTGGTAACAACTGAAAATGACGCAATGAAGTATGAAAAACCTCCGGTCCCAGCAGGATGGAAGTATAATTCGTCATATTGGAAAGAATCATCGCCGCATGTTGGATTACCTGCTCCATTGCATTTAGCTTCTCGGCAAAAAAAGCGCGGATCGTGCCCATTTCTGCCGTTTCGGCGGAATTCCACGGTACCAAATGATCCACATAATATCGGTATCCTTTATGGGAAGGAATTCTTCCCGCCGATGTATGAGGCTGCTCGAGATAACCTAAATCCTCTAGGTCAGCCATTTCATTTCGAATCGTAGCCGGACTGTATCCTACATCTCCCCGTTTAGAAATGCTGCGAGATCCTACTGGCTCTGCCGATGAAATATAATCATCCACAATTGCATTTAGTATCATTCTCTGGCGATCAGTTAACATGTTATTCCCTCCTATCGGCTGTGGCTCCGATTCGTTAGCACTCGACTCAGATGAGTGCTAACCACTAATACAAAAATACCAAACTGACATTGACATTGTCAAGTCAGTTCAGTATCTTAAGCACTGCTATTTCATCGCAGGCATGCTGCTTTTTACAATTCACGCAATCTGTCCATACTTTTTCAGGGAAAATCTCTTTCTGGACGACTTCAAATCCATTTCTAAGAAAAAAATCAACAGCATAGGTTAGTGCCATTACCTTTGGGATTTTCTGGTTCCTAGCTTCCTCGACCAGCTTCGCCAATATCATGGAGCCTACGCCTTTACCCTTGCCTTCATCATTCAATCCAATTGAACGAATCTCTACGAGATCATTCCCGAGCTTGAAAAGTGAACCACAGCCTACGAATCTGCCTTCGATTTCGGCAACTACGAATTGATCGATCTGGCGTGTCAGCGCCTGCCGGGAACGGGGCAACATGATGCCGCGCTGGGCATACTCTTCTATCATTAGATACAATGGCTCAACGTCTTCTACCACAGCATTTCTACAAATCACCTGTGCGTCTCCCGCTGGAGACGAATGGCGAATCATTTCCGTCTTGGCAAGCACTTTGGTTCACCCCTCTGTTGATAATATGAATAAATATACAACAGAGTGAATTACAATTCAAGGGGTATTTTAAAATTAAACTTCTGTCAGGGCGCCTACAAATTCAGCAAAAACATCGTTCCCAAACAAGATTCCTTGCTTGCTGAGTCGGTAAACCCCTGCTTCTTGTTCCAACAGCCCTGCATGCAGCATTTTATGCAAGGATTTCTCGAATACTTCCTCTATTGAACGCCCGAATTGCGCCTGAAAAGCTTCATTAGAGACGCCCTCATGCATACGCAAGCCGACCATCATAAAGTCTTCCATCGCTTCTGCTTCTGAGATTGGGTATGCATCCAGTCGTGGCAGCCCTTTACGTGTGGCTTCTACATATGGATTTACGCCCTTAACATTAATATGCCGCTGACGTCCCACATATCCATGTGCTCCTGCTCCTAGACCATAATAATCTTCATTACGCCAGTAGGTGATATTATGGCGGCTCTCCATTCCTGGTTTCGCGAAGTTACTGATCTCGTATTGATTGTAACCCGCTTCCTTCATAGAGGACATCAACAGGAGGTACATTTGCAATTCATCTTCTTCATTAGGAAGAGGAAGCTTGTTCTTATTAAACAGCGTGTGAAAAAGAGTATTCTCCTCCACCTTCAAGCTGTAAATAGAATAGTGGGGTAGATCCAGCTCCAACGCCTTGCGGATACTTTCGCCCAACATCTCAACAGTTTGATTAGGCAGCCCAAACATCAGGTCAACCGAAAGATTATTTAGTCCAACTGCACGTGCATTCTCTAGGCTCCGGTATACATCATCTACATTATGAATCCTGCCGATGCCTGTGAGCAGCTCGTTCTGAAATGCTTGAACACCAAAGCTCACCCGGTTCACGCCGCCTTCTTTCATAACCGTCAGCTTGTCCAGATCCGTTGTTCCAGGGTTAGCTTCCATAGAGAACTCAATATCTTTATCCCAGTTGGGGAAATGCGTGCGAACAGACTTTAAGAAATAAGCCATTTCATCAGGTTTTAAAACAGTGGGTGTGCCTCCGCCGACGAAGATCGTTTTGATAACACCCGGAGGGGTGTTCTTGACGGTCTGCTCCATCTCTCGATCCAAAGCTTCGAGATAATCCATAACTGGCTGATCCTTGAGTACATAGGAATTGAAATCACAATAAAAGCACTTATTGGTACAAAAAGGGATATGAATGTATACAGCCTCAGGGGGACGGCCATTAGTCTTCGTTGTCATTAGCTGTCTCCTTTATATAAAAATATCGTTTGAATAGTGTAATCTAAAAAACAAGAAAAGGGAAGCCTGACGGCTTCCCTCCGAGGGCGTTCATTTATAAATGAACTCTATTTTATAATATAAGAAAGTATAAGTTTTACGTTATCCTATATATTTTGTATTTCCCGCAGAAACGGATACCGTCCCTATAAGGACGGCAAAGCCGTTGCTTCTTGATAAATCCGCATTTCCACAAGTTCGGCATGTACTCCACCGTTAGTTTCATGAATAACGATCCGGACAGCATCTGTAAGGACAGGCTTCTCTAATCGATGAACATTTTTCCGGCGATGGTTATCTTTGACACGGAGCATGACTTGCCACGCGCCATCAATGAGCAGCTCTACATCATAGTTCTTTACCAGTTCAGGAATCACTAGAAATGGCGTTTCATGGTGATGTAAGTTGATGAGATCTTCATTGACATCATCATTAAAGGTGAAATGGATTTCGGAGACTGGAGCAGCATCCGGGAGACGCGCCTCTACCCACTCCGATCTACCCGCGGTCATCGGCTCAGAAACCCAGCTATGTGGTCCCGCGAAAGGTCGAACATACCCATCAATGACTTTAGATGCAGCATATGCCGATGTTTCTACTGCAAAGCAGAAATGCCTGCGTACAAGTTGTTTCATGCTCCACTCTATCACCGGCTGATCTGGCTGATGATCCTCCAGCGCTGAATCAACAACGGATTTAGCACCTCGCTCAAATGTAATGACACCAGTGATTGGGGTTTCTGAAATATGCAATTGAAGGTGTTCATTAGCTCGAATAATAGCGAAGATATTACATTCACCGATAAGACTACATTTCTCCTCTTGTATCGGAACTTCAATCCAATGCTGTTCTCCAGCCTGTACTGTTAAAACATCAACCTGTTTGCACTCCGCCGGCACGTAATTTTCCGCACGTCCAGTCATCCAGATCTCCACGGTCAGCTGCGTCTGAATACTTGCTGACACAAGCAGCCTTAACCCACGGATACTTCCTTCAACCGGAAACAAAATCCCTACATCATGAGAAAGCTCATAAGCTTCGGCTGGACGATCCAGCAGGATACCATTCAACGTGCTGGATGCATGAATCTCGCTTTTTCTGGCGAGGTCCAGTGGATCTTCGTTACGTAATCCAATAATCGAAGCATCTTGCTTTAACATCACCTGTTGCAATTCATGCATATGCTGCTGGCGAATTTCACGTGGGGTCACACCTTTGATGACGGATAAAGCTGCACCTGCTCCAGCTGCTTCACCCATGATCGCACAGGTTGCCATAACGCGTGTTGTTCCAAAAGCCACATGAGATGCACTGATATTACGACCCGCGAAGAATAGATTCCGCACATTCTTCGAATATAGCGAACCAAATGGAATATGGTAGATCCCGTCCGCATGCAGATGCTTGGAGCCACTCTCTTGTGCGTACATCCCCTGTGGGGGATGTAGATCAATCGACCAGCCACCAAATCCAATACGGTCTGCAAATTCACGCTGCGCGAGAATATCATTTTGCGTTAGAATCGTATCGCCAATAAATCGTCTGTATTCACGTTTACCCGGAATCGAGCCAACCCACTCCAGCGTCATATTCTCGGCATCAAAATGGCCTGAGTTTTTGATATAATCCCAAATCCCATAAATAACAGAGGATAGTTCATCACGTATACGTTCATTCTCATCCACCGTATCAAGCTCGCCGCCCCACTCAATCCACCAGTAGTGACAGCCTGAATCCCCACTCCGAATGACCCGGCGGATCGGGATAGACGTTGTTGTAATATCCTTCGCGAATGAGGGTGCAACATAACGTACCGGTTTTCCAGTATCCTGTGTATAGAATAATAATGTACTGCCTAATGTAATATTATCAGGCACTTCAGGTGCCCATTCCTCATTAAATTCATGGCGGGCTTCACGTCCTAATCGGAAATCAGCTCCTGCCAGGAAGCCAACCAAACCATCACCCGTGCAATCGATGAACGCCTCACTCTTGAACGTAATCAACCGCTCAGATCCCATCATCCAACCAATCACACTGCGAATCGTCCGATCCTCTGCCTCACCTTCCGCTTCCACTTCACGTACATCGGTATTTAGGAACAAGCTGATATTCGATTCTGCCTTCACCGCTTCGAGCAAGGTTAGATCCCATAGATATGGATTCCCTTCCGGGTTCCGGTATTGATTCTCGATGAACAGCTCACCCATAATGCCTGTCTCACGTGCATAGCGATTTACACCATGTCCTGTTGCACCACATACCCATACCCGAACCTCTGAACTCGAGTTACCACCAAGTACAGGACGATTCTGTACCAGTGCTACCTTTAACCCAAGACGTGCTGCAGCAATCGCCGCGTTCATCCCTGCAAGTCCACCCCCGACCACTGTCACATCGGATTTAACCGTTTCTGTTCTCATGTCAGTATCCCTCCTATAGTTAGCCTTTCACAGCCGAGCTAGAAATTCCTTGAATAATATATTTCTGACCTATGAAGAAGATAACAATCATTGGAATGATCGCAGCCGACGAAGCGGCCATCATCCCGTTGTAATCCACATTGTTCTCAAGAATAAAATTCTGCAATCCAAGCGGAATGGTATATAGCTTAGGGCTCTGCAAAAATACAAGCGCATTCTCATAATCATTCCATTGCCAGGAGAAATCAAGAATAGCAAACGTAGCGATTGCCGGCTTCGCTAATGGCAGAATTAAGCGGAAAAATATTTTGTAATGCCCGGCTCCATCCAGAAAAGCAGATTCCGTGATTTCCTTAGGAATGCCCATGAAGAACTGCCGAAGCATAAATACACCGAAGATCGAGAACATGGCTGGAAGGATTAGGGCCAAATGCGTATTGTAAATCCCAACCCAGTTAAACATGATAAACTTAGGAACAAAAAGCACCTGCGGTGGAACCATCATCATGGATAGATATATGACAAATAGGCCATCCCGCCCTTTAAACGAAGTACGTGAAAATCCGTAAGCGGCAAGGGCAGATAGAAACACAGCTCCCGCAGTTCCAATAATCGATATCTTAAGTGAATTTAAATAATACGGAACAAAATCATAACTTCCTGTCCACACCCGAATATGATTGCTCCAGTTGAGAGATGAAGGCAGCCATTCGTTAAACACCTCGGCAGGTGTCTGAAAAGATGTGCTGAGCATCCATAGAAAAGGCACAATCATAAATAGTCCTAGAACAAACATGATGATCGTTACTGGCAGCTTCACCTTCATGTTTCCTGCTTTTTCATTCATACCGCCTGCTCCTTTAATTTATGGTTTCGGGGCCTCCCGCAAAGCTCCACTTTGTGGGTTTAATTAGTAATGAACCCAGCGCTTTTGGCCGATCCACTGAATGACTGTAATGACGAGAATGACGGCGAACAAGAACCATGAAATGACTGAAGCATATCCCATATCGTAATAACTGAATGCTGTTTTATAAACGAATAGTGATAAGACCGTCGTACTTCCGCTAGGTCCTCCAGCCGTAATGGCTTGAATAATCGAGAACGATTTCATCGTCATAATTAATCCGGTAATCATTAATAAAAAAGTTGTTGGACTAACAAGAGGCCATACAATTTTCCATGTTGTTTTGAATGTGCTTGCACCATCGATCCGGGCAGCTTCTAGCTGTTCTGTCGAAATTTCCTGTAGTGCTGCTAAATATATGATCATATTGTAGCCAAGCATCAGCCAGATCTGTACGATATCAATGGCATACATTGCGGTTTCCGTATCCGCAAACCACCCTGGCGGCGATGTTATGCCAATCCAGCGAAGCAGTTCATTGATGGGTCCCTGTGAAGGCTGAAATAGCAGCATCCAGACAAATGCAACGGCTACTCCACTAGAGATATACGGCAGGAAAAACATTCCACGCAATAATCCTTTAAGATACACACTGCGGTTTAGAAATAGCGCCACAATAAAAGCGAGCACCATCGATACTGGAACCGATATCAGGAATATCACCGTATATTTGATAGAGGCATAGAAATTATCGTCATGGAACAACCGTTTGAGATTATCCAGCCCGGTAAATTGCCAATTCGGATTTGAAAATTGATAATTCGTAAACATCAGGACAAAGGAAAAGATTGCAGGAATCACAAAGAATAAGAGAATACCAATCATATTCGGGAGAATAAAAGTCATGCCGATCCAGCCTTGTCTGTCCATCCAGCTTCTCCGCTTCACGGTATCGCCGCCTTTCGTATGCTGAAAAATGGGTACACGAAAGAGAAGAACGAAGAATTCTTCCCCCTTCTCTTTTGTGCCAGCTATTTCTTTATTTCATTAACTCTTGCGAACGGGTTTGCATATTTTTCATCGTGGTATCAATATCTTGCTTATTTAAGAAGTATTTTTCATACTCTTCTTTACGTGCATCAATGGCTTGTTGAGGTACATTAAGCTGGAAGGATGGGAATTTGCCGAATACAATATTATTCATTGAATCTGTATCATATTTGTCTTCTACACCATTCAAGAGAAGGCTCATCGCTTCCTTACTGTCCACACTCTTAGAGGCTGGAATACGACCCCCGCTTGCCATTGGCAGCATACCGCCATCCGCATACCATTTTGCGAACTCCCAAGCCGCATCCAGGTTCTTGGACTTTGCATTAAGAGCAAGCATGTCGCCCACACCGCCCGAATATTTATAATCCTTTTGATCTTTATTCACTTTTGGAATAGCGGCGAACGCGGTTTTGAAATCATGCGGATAGTCCTTCAAGTTGTTCGCATTGCGGAAAATAAACTCACCTGCTGCCAGCATTGCCGCTTTGCCTTGCAGGAACATGGTGTCAACCGGCATTTTACTGGTCAGCTGCTCCCCATATTCCGGTGTGGATTTGTCCACGAACATCATGTTATGCAATATTTCCAGTTGCTGTTTCCAGAGATCATTTCCAAAGTTTGAAGTACCATCCGCCTGTTTCACACCCATTCCAGCAAGCGTACCGTCCATCGTTGTTGCGAAGGAGGAATCTGCCTGCAATAATCCGTACACACCAGGTTTCGTTAGCTTCTTCGCATACTCCTCAAGATCTGACCAAGTCCAGTCCACCGCAGGAATCGGTAATCCTGCTGCATCCAGCATATCTTTGTTCAACCATACAAACGCCATGTTTTTCTTTGTAGGAATCCCATAGTATTTATCATTGATTTTCCACATCGCTGCGTCCTCGCCGATCTGGCTGTCGATATCATAATCTGTTTTCGTGCTTAGATCCAAGGCAACGCCTGCATCCATACGTTTCTGTAAATGAGCAAGATCGTAGTTCATGAAAAGGTCTATGTTTTGATTGGTCATCAAGGCAGTATCCAGCTTTAAGTTTCCAGCATCGTCATTTACATTACGGATATACTCGACTTGAATGTCTGGATGATCTTTATTCCAGTTATCAATTACAGCTTGAGGCCCGGCTTCTGCCGGAACTGCCCCCCACATCGTAAGCTTTATTTTCTCCTTTGCTGTTTGTCCATTTGCACTGCCCTGCGCATCATTACTTCCACTAGTACCACAACCAGCCAGCATCGTACCTGCTAATAAGACAGAAAGCACTGCAGGATACCACTTTTTCTTCATCGATATCTTCCCCCTTGGAAGGATTATGTGTTGTGCTCTACGTCTATAACTTTATCATCAGAGCGGATTCTGGGGGATGAACTACATTTGGGAAACTATAGAACGTTTTTTGGTTCTTTGCGAAATTCATTTGGCGTGACGCCACACCACTTTTTGAAAATTTTAATAAAATAATTATCGTTCTCAAAGCCCACCTGCTGCCCAATCTCACTAATTGTTAGCTTCGTCTCTGCAAGCAGCATTTTTCCAGCCTGAATACGCCGCTCTTGAATATAATTCGTCAACGTTTTCCCTGTCTTTTTCTTGAATAAGTCACTTATATAGCTGGCATCCATTCGTATCAACTCTGACATGGATTTAAGCGAGATGTCCTCAGAATAATGCTCTTCAATATAAGCAATTATTTTGTTCATCTCCACATGATCTGTCGGTCCCGTTTGTTGCTTCTCAGGAAACCATTTATCGGCCTTTTTCATCTTCACCATTCGCTCCAGCTCGGCATGAACCTTATCCATGGTCTGCTTCAAACCTTGGAGATCTAAAGATAGCTTCAGAATGTAGTCCGAAGCCCCAAATACGAGCGCTTGCCGGGCGTATTCAAATTCACTCAAAGCGGTCAACATTACAAATCGGCAGTCGAAGCCTTCCTCTCGCGCAACTTGAAGGAGCTTCACCCCATCCATCACTGGCATATTGATATCCGTCACTACCACATCTGGATGAAGCTCACGAATCATTTGCAAGCCTACTTCTCCATTCTCCGCCTCACCTATAATTTCAAACGGGATTCCAGCCTTTAAGAATAACTTCCGTATACTTTTAACCGCGGGTTGTTCATCATCCACAATTAACGTTCTCCACATGTGAGCTTACCTCCATCGTAAGGTTTTGAAATAAGAAGTGGAAAATGGATAATCACTTCAGTTCCTGTGTCTGATGATACAATGTCCATGCCTGTCCGTTGATTCTTGAACAACAGCTCTAAGCTCTCCCTAATATTCTGAACACCGATTCCTTTTCGTTTCCGTGCAGCCTTATTCAGCTGTGCTCTATCTATCCCCATGCCGTTATCTTTAACCTGCAGATATAGTTGCTGTCCAGTCACCTTAGCGGAAATATCAATTCTCCCTTGTTTCACAGACTGACCGAAGCCGTGAATCAAGCTATTTTCAATTAAGGGCTGAAGACAGAATTTAGGGATTAATGCGTACTGTAGTTCCTCGTTGATATCATATTGAATTTCAATCCCATGTCCGAAGCGTTGCCGCTGAATCTCCATGTAAGATTCTATGAGTACAATCTCATCCTTTAACAGAATCAAATCCACTTCAGTATTTAATGTTGTTTCCAATATTTTGCCTAGCGCAACACAAATTTCATAAATTTCATCATCATCTTTATCTAAGGCGATGCTCTTTATCGTATTCAATGTATTTAGTAGGAAATGTGGATTCATCTGCGAAAGTAACACCTGAAATCGAACGAATTGTTTCTGTTTTTCTTCAAGCTGAAGACGCTGCAACAGCTCATTTAAATCATGGATCATGATATTGAAACTCTGAGTCAGTGCAAGAATCTCTCCCCGCCCTTGCTCGGGTAATTTCATTTTGAGATTTGTTTTAGCGGTCATCTCCATCTTCTTCTGCAGCTTCTTTAGCGGCACTGTAATCGTCGATGATATAAAATAAGTTAATAGAACAAATAGCAGGAGTATAACTCCAAATACAGCAAAAAATCGTTGCTTCTGCTTATACACCTCAAGAAATAGCTGTGCTAGCTGTACCTTTTTAACGACATAACCATTCAACTCTTCGATGTAGCTGTATGTGTATAAGCTTTTCTCCTTCGGATCGATGATGGATGCAGCACGCTCTGTCTGCCGCTGGTGGTCACTCTTCACAATACTCTGCGCAATATCTGGAGAAAAGGTCTCATCCTTATCCGGATTAAGCATCATTCTCCCTGAGGCATCGAGCAGAAAAAAAGCCCCTTCCTGCTTACTCCCTAACGTTGATCTAGTAAACCACTCCTCATAATCGATACTTAGTCTTGCATAGGCATAAATGTTAAAACCATTATCACGCATAACCTCATAGAGGCTAAGCATTTTCTTACTTGTTGTACTTTCCCGGACCACATTATTCTTGTCATTCGGATTCCATATATATCGATTCGCTCCTTCTCGCTTCAATACTTGAACCCAATCTTCCGATTGGATTTCGTCGTAGCTCAAGGTTTCCCTCGGCATAAAGGAAGTGTATGCGTTTCCATGAAGGTCGATTAAAGTATAATACACCGTCGCTCCACTCATGAAGAATGTATTTTCAATCGCTCCAAACTTGTTTTCAACGAGCTTTTTTCTCGTGATTTCATCAGATTGCTCGGGATTCTTCATTATCGATAAAATCGTTGTATCTTGTTCAAGTAATGACCCTGTTTTCATAACGAGACTCATGAGATCAACAAAACCATTCTTAATCCCAATAAGCTGCTCTATGTTCTTCGTTTCCGCATTATCCTGAAGCATTTGTTCTGTCTCATTGAAGTTATACAGAACGAGTATGGCAATGGGTGTTAGTACCAACAGTAAGAAAGCTAACAAAATCCGATTCTTAAAGGTACTTGGCGTAAGTTTCAAATATAATCGCTTCACGAGGACTCCCCTCACTTTGTATGTGCTTACAATCCTTCCCCCTATTGTAATCTGCTCCTGCTTAAAAAAATAGAGCCGGGATATTCTCCCGGCTCTACCTATTTTCTACTCATCAATCTTCAGTACTGCCATAAACGCTTCTTGTGGTACTTCTACACTACCCACTTGCTTCATGCGTTTCTTACCTTCTTTTTGCTTCTCCAGCAGCTTCCGTTTACGGGAAATATCGCCGCCGTAACATTTAGCAAGTACATTTTTGCGCATCGCCTTAACGGTTTCACGCGCAACCACCTTCGTACCCACAGAGGCTTGAATCGGCACTTCGAACATTTGACGAGGGATAATCCCACGTAGTTTCTCACAAATGATACGTCCGCGGTTGTATGCACGGTCACGGTGAACGATAAAGGACAAAGCATCAACCTGCTCATTGTTAAGCAAGATATCCATCTTGACCAGATTCGAACGACGGTACCCGCAAATTTCATAGTCGTAGGATGCGTAACCTTTTGTACCTGATTTCAACTGATCAAAGAAATCATAAACGATTTCAGACAGTGGAATCTCGTAAGTAATCGTTACACGATTAGTATCAAGATACTCCATATTTACGAACTCGCCACGTTTGTTCTGGCACAGCTCCATTACGGTACCTACAAAGTCGTTAGGCACGATGATTGCTGCTTTAACATATGGCTCTTCAATGTAGTCAATCGTTCCGATTTCCGGATAATGTGACGGGTTGTCGATTTGAATCATTTCGCCATTGGTCAGCATAATTCGATAAATAACACTCGGTGCTGTTGTAATTAGCGGCAAATTGAACTCGCGCTCAATCCGCTCTTGAATGATCTCCATATGCAAGAGTCCAAGGAATCCGCAACGGAAACCAAATCCAAGCGCGCTCGAGCTTTCCGGCTCAAAGCTTAGCGAAGCATCATTAAGCTGGAGCTTCTCCAATGCCTCACGAAGATCGTTATAATCTGAGGTTTCAATCGGATACAACCCGCAATATACCATCGGGTTGATCTTACGGTAACCTGGAAGCGGCTCAGCAGTAGGATTCTTTGCGTCAGTGACAGTATCACCGACACGGGTATCTCCAACATGCTTGATCCCAGCTACGATAAATCCAACATCCCCGATGTTCAATTCATCGACAATGGTCATACGCGGCATAAATGCGCCAACTTCAATGACCTCGAAAGTCTTCTCAGTTGCCATCATCTTAATCTTCGATCCCGCACGGATTTTACCGTCCATTACGCGCACATAGACGATAACGCCTTTGTAAGGATCGTAATGAGAGTCAAAAATCAACGCTTTAAGCGGCTCTTCTGAATTACCGGATGGCGCAGGAACCTGCTTCACCACCTGCTCCAGAATTTCCTTGATCCCGATACCGGCTTTGGCAGATGCCATAACCGCTTCACTGGTATCCAGCCCGATAACATCCTCAATCTCCTGCTTTACCCGGTCAGGGTCAGCGTTTGGCAAATCAATTTTGTTGAGCACAGGTAGGATTTCCAGGTTATTATCCAGTGCTAAATACACATTGGCCAGCGTCTGTGCTTCAATTCCTTGAGCCGCATCCACAACCAGCAGTGCGCCTTCACATGCTGCAAGACTGCGGGAAACTTCATAGGTGAAATCGACGTGCCCCGGTGTATCAATCAAGTTGAGATAATACTCTACTCCATCGTCTGCACGATAGGTTAAACGCACGGCTTGCAGCTTTATTGTGATACCACGTTCGCGCTCCAGATCCATCTGATCGAGTACCTGTTCCTGCATTTCACGCGTGGTTAGTGCCCCCGTGTATTCCAAAATGCGGTCAGCTAGTGTCGATTTACCATGGTCTATATGTGCAATAATCGAGAAATTGCGAATTTGTTGTTGTCTTTTCTGAACGTCAGTCATTCCTTACCCCCACAGACAGCCTGATATTAATCCACTTATTATAACAGTACAAGCTTACTCCATCAATCCCGCGCTGGCCCAAAACAAAAGAAACAGCTATACACGATCCCGTGAAATAACCGTTTCTTCTAAATTTGCTGTTAATTTTCTGCCGAAGCGAACAATGAAACTACCCAGCGGATTCCCTTCTGGGAAGCCTGCTGCAAGAGACCTGCCGTCTTATCTGCCAGAACATCAACTGTAGGCTTTTGCTCCTCAGGAATTAGAATTTGCTCCGGAGATTTCGTACTATAATCATCCACAACTTGCTGAGGAGGATCTGCGGCTGGCGTTGTATTGCTATTTTGAGGCAAAGGAGAGACGGCCGTATATGCACCTGTGACAGGATCGATCACCATTGGCACATATACATAAGTCTGCCCACCCTGTGTCACACCATTCTTTTGCAGTTGTGGCTGTGGCTGCATGCCTGTTACTTGACTGGTGGGTGTAGTCGGGCTGGCATTCCAGCCGGGCAGAATCTTAGAGACTGTTGAACCACCGCTTCCGCCGAACTGCATCCCTAAGAGGATGCCAATCCCTGCCCAAATCCCGACCATAACCAGTTTTTTTCCGAAACGCGACATGTACACCACTCCTTTTTAATCCTTGGTAATTTATTTTAAGAAGCTCCGTTTGATTTCTTTGGTGTTGTAGTGGGATTCGCCACTTTTTCAGGTGCGTTCACCTTCTCAGCGTCATGACTGCTCCAGTAAACATCAGCGATAGCATCCGCCAAAATATCAGCCGTACGCTTTAATTCCTCAGCCGAATTATCAATTCCGCCCACTTCAATCAAAACACTATTAGGAGAGAGGGTCTGATTGTACTCCCCGTTATTTCCTTTACCCGCAGCTTTTCCCCATATCCCACGAGATATTCCCGGGTAATTCTTTTCAAGCTGTTGATGAATCTTATTGGCAAACTCTTCGTTCTTCTTCCAGTCTTTATTTGCATGTCCAATGATAAAATAGACCTGTGCGTAGCTTTTCCCGTCAATAACAGCTGTTGTTTTGCTATGACGCTGCGAATCGCGGTGAATGTCGATAAAACTATCCATTTCCTCATTTGCGCTGAGTGCTGATTTAACCAAGATCCGGGAATATTTATAGGAAAAGTTCCAGTTATAGTCGGTGATTTTGGTTGGAAAATCTTCTTTGGCATGAACCGTACCAATCCCGAGCTGTTCCAGTCTTTTCGTAATATATGATCCTACCAGCATTACATTTTTAGTTGAAACTCCGGAGCTGGGATTTTCATTTGCTGCCCCTAACAGAGGGTTGTAGGCCTCTCTAGGATGTGAATGATAGATTAGAATCCGTTTGATCGAGGTATCCTTAGTGCTGTCTGTGCCGCTTTGCAGATCACTCTTATCCGTCCCTTCCTCCGCTGATGGTTCAGGGGATGGTGCAACCGTCGCTTCAGGCTGCTGTGTTGTAGTATCTCCATGCTTGTCCCCTTCGTCCGGAACAGAAGTTTCTGCATCTTCACCACCCTCAGCCAGTTCATCAGTCCCAGGATGATAATCCACTGGTGCTCCTGTAGATCCACCTGAACCTTTCCGCAAAAGAAATGGATCATCCGCCGCCATCCCCGGCACTTCACGAGAGACTAGACTCTTAGGGTCACCTGGATTCACACTGGTTAGCAACTGAAATACGAAAGAAGTTACCTTTTCACCTGAAAAAGCGGAAGGCTCTTTACCCTGCGGTAAATGCGGCACCTCCATCCCCAGCAGCTCCATGAAAAAACCACTGGACAGGGAGGCAGCAAGCCCCTTCATTGAAGGAATGGGTGAAGAGCTAAGCTTCTGTCCGGCCAATCCACCGGCTCCAAGCAGCATAAAAAATACTAGCGAACCTCCGGCCAACAGCAGCATCGTTCTCCCCAGCGATAAAACATCCAGCATTTTTCCCCTTAAACGGCCGATGTTCCAAAGCTGAAACCATTTTTTATTCATTGTAGTTATGTCCTCCTCCAGCCCTCTGTAATCTCTTATACTCCAAATCTATGAGCGCAAGAGCAATACTAGAACCGAAAATGAGAGAATAGACATAAAGCCCGTACAGGATACCTTAATTCAGCATCCCGCCGGGCTAAACAAACCATAATTCAGTTAGTGGGTATACGCGCCAACATTCTCAGGATCAACCGCATCATGTAAAGCCGCATTCAAACCACTGGCCACAATATTCGCGATCCCTTCAATAAATTCATCGATTTCCTTGGGAGTGACGATCAAATCGTGCCCCAGGGGTTCAAGCACTTCCTTCACTAATGACAAGCGTTCCTGCTCAGAGATATCGTCCAGCATCCCCATGATTTCCTTCGTATGGTTTGCTCCTTGCCCGAAGTGATTTTTCATCATCTCCAGCACATTATTCACAATAGTTGAGGCATAGCAGACAGTGGGCACTCCGATTGCGATACAAGGAACACCCAGAATTTCTTGGGTTAATCCACGTCGCTTGTTGCCAATCCCCGAACCGGGATGGATCCCAATGTCGGCAATTTGAATCGTCGTATTGATACGCTCCAGTGACCGGGATGCCAACGCATCTATGGCGATAATAAGCTCAGGTTTCGTCCGATCCACGATTCCCTGCACGACCTCACTCGACTCAATTCCAGTCAGTCCAAGCACTCCAGGAGCAATAGCGCTCACCTTACGATAACCAGGGGAGATCTGATCCGGAACCAGCTCATAGAACTGCCGTGTAATGAGTGAGTTCTCCACCACTAAAGGACCCAGTGAATCCGGTGTAACATTCCAGTTACCAAGACCAACAATCAACACAGATGCATCCTTGCCAATCCCAATTCTGATCAAAAAGTCCTCAAATTCGCGGGCAAAAACTTCTGCCACCTTTTGCTGCAAGCCTGTATCTCCGCCACGCAGAGCGGGTACCTCAAGGGTTACATAGTTACCAATTGCGCGTCCTATTGCCTGTGATCCAGCAGCATTAGCTACACCAAGACGGGTCACTTTAATCCCATCAGACTCTTCCACTTCTTCGTTCACACCAGGGATCGGCGTTCGTTGTGGGCCTTGAGCCATTTCCTTTGCCTCTAATGCCAAATCGGTGCGCACAGAATATAGCTGCAGATCCGGTTCCATTGTGTACCAGCCTCCTAAAAGTTTTGTAAGCATACACTTCCATGAATTACTTCGAACAAAACTCACTTCGAAAGCAGCTGCTTAGTTTTGTAAGCATACACTTCCATGAGTTCATCCTCATTTGGCAAGCTTCTGCCTATGCTCTTTTGTCGATAGTGTGCGAGAGAAAGCCAATGTTTATGCAGGATACGGAGGTTTAATTTGAAAGCTTTAAGTATTGCTTTTTGCTACCGGTCATGCTAAACTATTTTAAGTTGTGAATCATTTGATAATGATTTCGAATGTCTTACAGGAGGTGAATGCAATGCCAAATATTAAATCCGCGGTTAAACGCGTAAACACGAACGAAAAACGCCGTGCACTGAATGCTTCCCAAAAATCCGCGCTTCGTACAGCTGTGAAAACTGCTGATGTAGCTCTGACTGGTACGGAAGTAGAAACTGCTCAAGCTGCTTTCCTAGCTGCTTCCAAAAAGCTGGACAAGGCCGTAAGTAAAGGTCTGGTTCATAAAAATGCGGCTGCCCGCAAAAAATCCCGCTTGGCGAAGAAATTGAACGCTCTTACGGCTCAAGCCTAAGACGACATTCATAATGAGCAATTGAAGAACCTGACCGCTATGCTTCATACGGTTAGGTTTTTTTGTGTCTATTAATTAATAATAAGTAGTATTAGTTACTTTTAAGAGATGTTTATTAAATGAAAGAAGACCGCCTCAGAGAGGCGGTCTTCTTTCATTTATTTATTCTCTTTTTTCATTTCATAATAGTTACCATCCCATAAAAAAATCATCGTTTGATCGTCTTTAACAATAAAACTGCTGCCGGGATTCGTCCAATTATTTATAGATACCGTCTTAACCGATTCCGTCTCGATGCCAAGGTCACTTAATTCATTTCTGTATTCGTTAAAAAAGTCATCCTTTGTAATGCTCTCTTCTTTATATTCAGGGTTCATAATTTCATCTTTATCAAAAGATGCCTTTTCTTGCGAATAAGTTACCCGCATGCCAATAAGCTTTTCATCCTCCGCTGCCGAGACAGGTGTAGAACCTACTAGACCTTGTACACTCCATTCCCCAAAATAAGAAGGTGCATCTGCAGAGGTATTCGAATTCGCAGGCGACTCAGAAGCTGAACCTGACGGTGAATTAGTATCCGTTTTGCCACAGGAACTAATTAATAGAACGAGTAACAGCAGTGCCGAATATTGAAATATTCTTTTCATAGTCAGATCATCTCCAATACTTTTTCCCCTTCTTAGCTCAGACACCTAAACGCAGCATGAACAGCTCCAGCCCTAGAACTTTGTCTATAGCCCCTGTTTTCATTTTATAATCCAGATCCGCCAATGCACTTAAGATTTGCCGTAATCGTTCACTGGAGAACTTATGGGCCTGCTCCCCAGCAAGTTTAACCGCATATGGATGCAATCCGATCTGTGACGCAATCTGTCCCTGCGAATAACTATGTGCTGATAAATCCTTAACCTGCAAAATAATGCGGAACTGCCGCGCAACCAACGCTGCGATCTTGATCGGTTCCTCACGCTGCTTCAGCAGCTCATATAAGGTATCAAGCGCCTTATCAAGACGCAGATTAGCGATATCCTCAACAAGCGTAAACACATTTTGTTCTGTACCACGGTGTACCAGACTCTCTACGGCCCCCGCATCCACAGTGCCGCCCTTACCAGCGAATAAACAAAGCTTGTCCATCTCTGCAGATAAACCTTGCAAGCCTGTGCCTGCATTCGTTATAAGAATTTCTGCCGTGCCAGGTGCCATTACACAACCCCGCTCACGAATTCCTTTTTCCACCCAGCGCAGCAGCTCTTCTGCTCCCAGCGGATTAAAGGCTAATACTGTGCCCACTGATTTGACAGTCTTCACAATTTTTTTACGCTCATCCAGCTTATCATTATTCACCATAAAGACGATTACACTGAAGTCTACAGGATGCTGCAAATAGTCACTTAAAAGATCTATACGATGCTCCAGTTTGGCATTTTCTTTGCCCGCTGTAAATAACGAGGCATCCCGCACCAGCAATAATTTACGTTCTACCATAAATGGCACAGTCTCCGCTTCTTCTACCACAGCCTGCACCGGCGTCTCAGAGAGATCAAAGGGAATAACTGCGAAATCACGATCCTCTTTAGCAATCAGCTGTTCTTCCAGCAGTGCCGTGAATTCATTCATTCGAAATTTCTCACTGCCATATAAAACATATAACGGTGAGATCTTCCCTTGTTTGATTTCTTTTATCGCCGTTTTGGCATCCATCCCGCCACTTCCTTTTCCATTCATCTAGCCCATTTTGTCCAGAGTTCTATTGTAGCAAAAAAAACTACAAAAATGCATGCAAAAACGGAGAAACTCTGGCAGCCATGGCCAAAGCCTCTCCGTTTAAGCGGCGCATCTATATAAACGACGGAGTGCGAAGCTCTAGAAACTCCGCATCCGGCGGTCATACCGATGTTCTGCAAAACCTATACTTTCTAGTTCCTGTCCTGTTGATATAGTATATTCAGAAACTTCGAAAAAAGTTCCAACCCCACTTTAATTTGTTGAAGATGAGGTTGGAGTGTTCGTTGGTGTCGCCCCAGGGGATACAGCCGGACTTGAAGAAGCTGCTTCCTGTACAGTGTACACCTTGGTTACATTCACACCATCTTTTTCAGTCACGTACGTAAACTTCGAGCTGTCCGCAGACCATTCACCAGAAATCCAATTTCCTTCCAGCGGGTAAGAGTTTACGGCTAACCGTTCTTCCGTTGAGCCCGCTGGCGACTTCTTATAAATCACAAGCTGCAGCCCAACAAATTCTATAGCATACTGACCATCAGGAGAAGTCCAGGTCTGCACATTAGGATCTTCAGAACTGCTTAAGCTCATAACTTCCCGTCCATAGTCATAAGGAATCTTTAAAGAATCCTCCATCAGCGGAGCAGAATCAGCTGCGCTGTCTGAATTCATATCAGCAGTTTGCTCCTTATTATTCACCTTTAGCTGATTGCTACTGGCATTACTAGAATCTGAATTTTGAGATTTCGTGGCGACATCCTGCTTTGGCGAAACAATTTTCTCTGTAGGCTTAGGATCTGCGCTTTGAGGCGGTTCGGTGATCGACCGCCCTCCAGCTCCAGCTCCCGCATCAGCTGCATCCGCCGGTGCACTTGGCATCGAGGTAGGGTCCACTGGTCCTGTCGCTCTATCTAAAGCGGCGTTATCTTCGTTCATTACCGGTGCATCCGTCTTATACTGCGCAGCGCCCTCGTTCTCTCCACCAGCGGCAGGTGAAGCTCCATCAGAGTTAGCAGTAATAGAAGCTTGTGATTCCATTGCTGTATCCTTAGTATCATCGCTGGCTGTTTTAGCACTATCCTGCATCCTTTGTTCTACTTCTGCCCCAGGCATTTTATCGGGCATATTAAATATTGCGATCCCTAATAGAACGGCAGCTGCAATAGCTCCAATGCCTGTCCGTGTTGCTATAGAGGTTCCCTTGGAAGGTTTACCACGGGAGCTTTCACGTGAAAATGGGACAACAACCTGCTCCTCAGATCTCACAGCACTCTGTTCACGACTGCTTCGATCCAATTCTGCAAGCTGAGGTAAAATAGAGTCAACCAGACTAAACGGGGGTTTCACGTCTGGCAACTGCTCCAATTCATTGGAGAGAAGTGTCAGGCGCTCAAAGACTTCCGCGCAGGAAGGACAATTATCGATATGACGGAACATCTCAACAATCTCATCTTGACTCAAATCTTTGTCTAAATAGCGGTGCATCCATTCCATCACCTCCGCGCATTTCATCCCGATACACCACCTTTCTGGTACTCCTGAAGTCTATTCTGCAGTTGCTGTCTAGCCCGAAATAAGTACGATTTCACTGTATTCAAGGGCAAATCCAGACAATCTGCAATCTCGTTGTAAGAAAAATCCTGTAAATAGCGCAGGACGATGACTGTCCGATGATGCTCGGGCAATTGATCAATCGCTTCGCGTATATCCTCAGCTAAATAAGAGGATAGAACCTCACGTTCCACATTGTGTTTATCCTGAAACACCATTTCATGTTCATCAATAGAAACTGTAGGTTTAGTTCTTCTGAATTTATCAATGCAAATGTTAGTGACGATTCGCTGAACCCACGTTTTGAACTGGGCCTTCTCCTCATATGAGCCGATTTTTGTATAAACCCGGATCAAGGCTTCCTGAGATGCATCTAACGCATCTTGTTCATTATGCAAAATGTAGAAGGCCGTTTTATATACATGTCCTTCAATTTCTCGCAATAGGGTGATTAGAGCGTCGCGATCGCCCGCTTGAGCGGCTCTGATGAGTCCCTGCTCCACCACGAAGGTTCCCCCTCTCTATGCAATCTTACTGACGCGCAAGACTGCGAATTTGTTGCAACCGTGTAATTAATATTTTTAGAATACCAAACTTTTCTTAGAACGTCATGTTAAGCCAGCCGTTACAACGCGCTATCCCGCATTGCACAGCCAATAATTCCTACTAAGCATACAGGGGAAACAACAATCATTCAAATACTCTTTTTCACTATCTTAGTAACAAAAATGACATCAAAAGAAACGGCCTATCCCCTTGTCGGAAATGAAGCCGTCTGTCTTAAATATTACCCTCCGGTATCGAGCAAGAAACTCTATTTATAGAGCGCAATTTTGCAGAGCATGAAGACCGCGTAGTTTTCCCTAGTCTCATCATCCACCACATAGGCTTCTCCATTCTCAAATAATTGAGGGTTATTGTAATTGCGCTCTAATCTGTAGATCTGCCCTTCCGTCACCTTACAACCATGGAATGCCGACTCAATTTCTACGTACTCAGCATCATCTTCATCCGCTGCTTGATACAGCTTTTTATCATTATAAGCAGGCATATACTCACTCCCGGCTGGATAATAAATCCTGACGTTCAGTCCATGTATCACTACTCTTCTATTATATAGTTTATTATCTTTATCCCGATTCTATACTTTCTAAAAAGCATAGAATAAAAGGAATAATGACAGCTCAAAGAAAATCAACATAAAAAGGCTGCATGGCCAACGTTTGTCAGCCACACAGCCTATAAATAAAAACGCGAATCTGGATTTCAATCTCCGTTCGAATACATTAAATCCCTTTTATCTCTTTAAACTTCGCCACATATTGGGCAGCAAGATCGGTAATCTGATCATATCGGCCATTCTTCGCCGGTGCAGTCAAATTCCCCCCAATGCCCACAGCCATGCAGCCGTTTGCAATCCACTTCTCCATATTGTTCAAATCCACGCCACCGGTCGGCATAATATTTACATGTGGCATAGGACCTTTAACCGCTTTTACATAATCCGGCCCGAAAGCACTGCCAGGGAACAATTTAAGCACATCCACGCCGTACTTCAGCGCTTCCTTCATTTCATTTAATGTCATGCAACCAGGCATATAGGGAATGCCATAAAGATTACACATCTTAGCTGTCTCCACTTCAAAAGAGGGACTAACCACAAACTCTGAACCTGCAAGAATGGCTATTCTAGCTGTTAACGGGTCCAAGACAGTTCCGGCGCCAATCACCGCACGACTTCCGTACTCAGCAACCAATCTCTTAATCGCCACATCCGCGTCTGGTGTAGTAAAAGTTACCTCAATATTATTTAGACCGCCTTCTATACAAGCAACGGACATCTTAAAAGCTTCCTCAGCACTATCTGCTCGAATAACCGCTACAACCCCGACGGATGCCACATTCTGCAATACTTTCATTTTCTTCATCAGTAGACTCCCTTTCTCTTGGTACGATCATAGATAAACAGGAAATACTTTTTTAGATAAACTTTTTTATTAAATTTACTAATTATTGCGTTTTGTTCTATAAGGAAATAGTAATAACAATACGATTAACAGTCAATACATTTTTATTACATCAGGTGCAAATAAGTAATAAAATTTAAGAAAAACCTTTATAAAACAAGGGTTTATGGAAACATTATTTTCTTTTTACGAAAAAAGTTTTTTGGTTAACAATTATTCTTTTATTGTACAAAACCGATTTATGTGATAATTTCAAATTACAAATCATTATACTGGGATAAAATCATTACCCTAGGAGGAACTAAAAATGAGTAAACAGCTGGATGCCGTCACTTTCGGGGAGCCGATGGCGATGTTTTATGCGAATGAGGCCGGTCCTCTGCATGAAGTATTTTCGTTCTCCAAAGCATTAGCAGGTGCAGAAAGCAACGTGGCTACAGGCTTGTCGCGTTTGAATCATCCTACCGGTTATGTTACGAAGCTTGGCGAAGATAACTTTGGCACATTCATTGCTCAGGCGATGAAGAATGAGAACATTAATACGGACAATATTACTTTTACTAAAGAGTATTCAACAGGCATGCTTATCAAATCGAAAGTGGTTACCGGCGATCCAAAGGTCGAATACTTCCGCAAAAACTCCGCGGCCTCCACGCTTAGTCTGGAGGATTTCGACGAGGCCTACTTCAATTCCGCAGGACATCTGCATGTTACAAGTATCTCCGCCGCTTTGTCCAAGAGCTGTCATGAATTTTCTATTCACGCTATGGAATTTATGAAGAGTAAAGGAAAGACGATCTCTCTGGATCCTAATCTGCGTCCTAGCTTATGGCCGGATACAGAAACAATGGTGAGTACCATCAATGATCTGGCTACACGCTGCGACTGGTTCCTGCCGGGACTCGGTGAAGGTAAAATCCTTACCGGACTGAGCACACCCGAAGAGATTGCAGACTATTACCTGGAGCGTGGCGTAAGCTTAGTCGTCATCAAGCTTGGCCCTGAAGGCGCTTACTATAAATCCTCTGCTGGGGAAGGTTACGTGGACGGATTCAAGGTGGAGCAGGTTGTTGATACGGTGGGTGCAGGTGATGGATTTGCGGTTGGCGTAATCAGTGCGATGCTGGAAAAGCTTCCGATTGCTGAGGCCGTCAAACGCGGCAATGCGATCGGTGCGTTAGCCGTCATGTCGCCAGGCGATATGGACGGACTTCCCACCCGTGAGGAACTTGCGAAGTTTATGCAACAAGAAGTCTAATAATTGCAAAAAGACACAGAGCAGCGATTCTCCGTTATTGGAGGAGCGCTGCTCTGCTTTTTGGGTTGCTGATTGGCTGCTATTGCTATGCTATGGCTTTGGCTTTGGCTTTGCTATGCTATGCTATGCTATGCTAAGCTTTTGCTTTTGCTTTTGCTTTTGCTTTTGCTTTTGCTTTTGCTTTTGCTTTTGCTTTTGCTATTGCTATTGCTATTGCTATTGCTATTGCTATTGCTATGCTTCAGCAGTGTAATCAGTTCGCTCTGGGGCTTTCGGACCCAAAAGACGCTATTTGCAATTTTTTTACCTTTGCGGCGTAGTTTCGGACTCCAGTGACACTATTCCTTATGAAAAAGGGCATTTAGCATGTTTTCCATGCCGATAGCTGCGATGGGGTCCGATAGTACTCCAAATATGGGATTATACTGCATATAAGGTCAGCTGAGTCCGATAGTGACTTCCTACGCGAGAATATTACCCAATCAAACCCAAGTTTAGTGTTTAGATAAAGTTAGGTCCAATAAAAGGGGAAGTGCCCAGCAAGCTAAGAAATAGCTGCTGGGCACTCCCCTTTTTATAGTTCAAACTTATTTGTAAGACTTCACCGACTGCCCTTGCTGCAAGGTCGGCGGGAAACGATATGTAATTGGAACAGAAGCTCCCTTATCCTCGATACAAGAGAGTATAATCTTGGCAGCCTGCATCCCCATCTCGTAAGCAGGCTGACGGATTGTCGTAATGACCGGATTATAAATTTGCGCGAATTCCGCATCATCTATCCCGATGACCGACAACTGTTCTGGAATAGAGATGGCATTTCGATTCGCATATTTCAGAATTTCCGCTAGTGTGATGTCGTTCGTAGCCAGCAGTGCAGTTGGCGGCTCCGGCAGTGCTAATAAGTGTTCCAGCCCCGAAGCTAATTCCTCTTTGGATACACTGCAAATATACTCCTCACGCAGCGTTATGCCCGCTTCTTCCATCGCTTTTTTGTAGCCACTAATCCGCTCTTTCCGAGGGGTAATCGCATGCTCCCCAATTGGAAGGGACACCAGAGCAATCCGCTCATGGCCTTGCTGAATTAGCTGCCCTACGCCTATCTTTGCCGCCATTTCATTATCCAGCAATAGACTCTGCGTGGTGATTCCATCTACTAGACGATCCATAAAGACTAGCGGGAAATCAGCCTCTACCAGCTTGCTATAGGCAGACGGGTTATTCCCTGTAGGAAAAATAATCAGCCCATCCACCTGACGAGCGATTAAGGTTTCTACATATTTGCTTTCTTTCTCCGTATTCTCATCTGCGTTGCATATGATCACTTGGATTCCGTGATGCTGCAGCTCATTCTCAATCGCCCGGATACATTGGATTGACAGCGTGTAGTCAATATTAGCTACGATGATCCCGACCATATGCGTCCGGTTCTGCTTCAGACTGCGCGCCAGACCATTTGGCTGATAATTAAGCTCCTCAATTACGGCCTCAATCCGGTTTTTCGTCGCTTCGCTCATATATTTAAAACGTTTGTTCAAAAATTGGGAGACCGTACTTTTCGAAACTCCCGCTTTTTGAGCCACATCATCAATCGTTAACTTCTTCATCGCTTCGGCTCCACTCTTCTCAAAAGAAAATACTTTATCAAAAAGTATAGCTTTTATTTAGTGATTTATCTACTAGGGAGTCTGACTGTAAAATTCCTGATACAGCTCATTTTGTCGCTCTTCTGATAAAAATGCCCAATCTTCATCTAACCACCCTGGTCCACCTTTCGTAAGAATATCAGCTTTATAAAGTTCTCCATTCATCTCATATTCCATGGTTAACGATTGTCCATTAATGTCTCTAAATCCAATGGTCGATGCAGGTGTTTGAATGCTTAAGGTCTCCATATCATAAAGCACTGTTTTGTCTTGGTATGTCTTATCTACCGGGTATTCTAGGTAACTAAATACGATCTGGTCATGCTCCTTATCCACTGCGATTATTGACTTATATTCTAATAGCTCCCAATCAAAGGACGTAAGCTCTTTCGGTACCACTGATTCTCCTGTCGCTGCTTTTTTAACATTTAGAATAAAAAATCTACCATTCTCCATAATGCCTGAACCTATAGTCTTCGTATAGGTAAATAGCAGAGCGTAATCGCCCGCTCCAAAAAATCCACTCAAATATTGATAAGTACTTGCCCCTCCTGCAAAAAGAGGTAAAGTATAAATCCTAGTAGCTGAAGAAGCCGATAATTCCGTCTGGTCCTTCGAGCTCAGGTAAAGAGTGAACGGTTCTGTAGGATGTGTGTACTTTGGCTTCTTGTAGTCCACCATCGGGGGTGGCGGCGACCAAAGGATTCCCGCTGTTGTCTCAACGGCATACGCTTTACTCTTATCTCTGTTCATTGGCAAAGGCATGTAGTATTTCTTACCGCTAATCTCAAATTCTACTGGACTTGTCGGAGGCTCTATCGCTTTATCATTAGTTGCAGGACTAGAAGAAGGCAGTATGCCTGCGCCTTGTGACTGAACGGATGACGAATGGATTGGCCCTGTGTTTTTCCATATGCCCATAGGGAAGGTAAGCGCACCTATCAACAAAATCGTAGCCAGACTGGTCAACACCACATTTTTATTTATCCAATAACGTTTGTAAGCTGAACTTTTATTCGCAGCAGCCTGTTCGATCCGCATCATTAACTCAGACGTAAAACCATCTTCAATGAAAGGATTTTTGCCTGCTTGCGCATACCAATCCGTCTGCCCGATCATCACTGGATTACTATCATCGGCGTTGCGTTTCATTCCCTCTCCTCCTTCTGGATAGCCTCTTTAACCTTCTCTCTCGCCCGCGCGAGCCGAGATTTCACGGTTCCTTGTGCTACATTCAGCAAATCTGACATTTCGACAATGGATAATCCATGTTGAATATCTAGCACAAGCACCTCTCTGTTCTTCTCTGGAAGGGTCATAATAATTTCCCAGATCCGGTTCGCATACTGATTGCCAAGGGCTTCTTTTTCCGCAGAAGGTGCATTAACAGCAGTAGGTTGATCACCCAAAGCTATGAATCTGCGCCAAAAGCTATTTTTGCTCCAACTGAAGGCCGTATTTCTGGTAATCGTAAGCAGCCAGGTTTTCATCGAAGATTGCCCCCGGTATTTCCCAACATTCTTGTACGCCTTCAAAAACACTTCTTGGCTGATATCATTTGCCTGCTCTCGACTTCTAGTTAAGAAAAAAGCATAATTCCACACATCCGAGCCATACGCCTCCATCATTTCCCGCAAACTCATTGCGGGCGCATACGCTGCTGTATATGGTATATCTTCGCTTAGCATGTTTCGCCTCACCTCTTGCCTAATAAGACTTTCCAAACTTGAAAAAGTTCCCTCTAAAATAAAAAAATAGGTCATTTATTAAAAAACACCACCGATGAACGTTTAAGCGTTCACTAGTGGTGTGTGGATATTTTTTAAAGAGAGCTGAATTTCTCCTGTAGCCGCCGTGCAAGCTCATCGTCTGATAACGGATTACGATGCGTATTTTCCAGATAGATATGCTTTTCGGTCTCGGGCATCAAATATTCCTTATACCATAAAAACATATCCGGACTATCCCCCTGAATCCGCAAAAATTTACGGGCCGTTTCTACGTGATCTATAGTGTTGGCAATATTGGTCAACCAATCAGCCCGATAAAAATGCTTCCACTGGCCGATCTCTGCCCGTAAAAGAGCCTGCTGGCCCTCCTTATAATCCCAAACCGCATGAGAAGCTTCGATAAACGCCTCTGGAAATCTCTCTTCTTGGTAACACATATACGCCTGGCAAAGAGAGGATAATCCTCTGCACCCGCTCCAATGCAGCTCAATTTGAACTAGCAGTTGAACATGCAGCCTGTTTCGCTCTTTTTCGGGTAAAAGTTCCATCACCTCTAGGCACTGCTTTCGCAGCAGATACCAGACTAGTATTACTCGCTCAGCTCGATCCCTGAACCATCGAACCTGCTCTACAAAAGGAACATCCCCTGAGGCCCAGCGCAGTCGCTCATCGCTCTCCGTCTTATTTTGCAGCCAATGCCCTATAATCTGCCTTGCCGGATGATGATAGAATTCATCGCCTGCGCGGTCGTCAGCATTAGGACCATATACTATGGTGTTTTTGAAGTAGCTTTTGTACAATTGTGCAATTCGCCCCTGCTGCGCTGTGTAGAAACGGTTAACGAAGGTCTGAAGCTGTTCATCAGCATCTGCTGTTCCATCCATCCACAACTTTGCTGTCAGATCTAATGTATAGAGATGAGGCAAAATATTCCCTGAATTCACTAGCAGATATTCACTAGCCCCTGCCGCAAATGCCCCCTGTAATTCCTCCACTATAAAGGACGGATCCGTTGGGAATTGTGTTAGATGATTGGAGGCCTGCAAGTCGTGGAAGGTGACGTGGTAATATACCCCGTTTTTGCCTTGATCTCCTGCCTCGGGTAGAGCAGGCACGCGCAGATTCAGATGGCCATGTCGTCGCGACACCATTTTACCGTATCCGTTATCCGCCCATATTTTAATAACACCTTCTGGCACTTCGATCTTTCCTTGTTTATACAGCTCCGCAATTTCTCCGTACATCGCCATACAGCACACAGGCTGGTCCACATATTCACAGATCATATCGTATTGCTTGCGAACTACAAATGAGATCAAATCGCCCCGTTTCTCCGGAGTATCAAAAGAGGGATCATTCTCCCAAAAAGGTTTATCGCCCTGTCCGCGAAAGGAGAGCACCCAGAGTGTTTTTTCATCTTTTTGCCGCTCGATAGCTTCTCTCCACAGCTGTTCAAATAATTCTGGATATTCTTTATAGCTAGCCTGCTTGCCCGGAAAAGCACGCAGGAACATTTGCGCACCAAGCGGCTCCGCATGATGATGTGTGATCCACAGTCCCATATCCACCGCAAGCTGATGATGAATTCCGTTTCTCGGCAAATCCGTCCCGGGGATTACCATATTTCCACCACAGCGCAGCAGCGCTTCAAAAACAGGCTCCCATACCTCCGCCGTCGGAGGATAATCCTCCTTCCAGCCGATAAGACACACTTCATCATTCACGAACCAACCTCGGTAGCGTACCTTTGGCTGAATGCTGTTGTAATCAGAAACAGGTAAATTGATCGCATCTTTCTTAACAGGAGGAAGCTCCGCCCAGAACCAGAAGGGATCGACACCAAGCACGTGGCGGCTATAATGAAGCATCCCATAAATAATGCCCAATTCATCGCGGCCGATAATATGCAAGATCCGATCCTCTTCACTACCTGTAAAACGCAAACAAAAACCCTCCGCCCATTCCGGGCAGCCATCATCCTCTGTCGCATAACGAATAATTACAGTAGCTGCTGCTCCTTGTACCGGAGCTTTTCCGAACACCTGCTCATGATCCCTGGCGATCATCCGCCAAGCATGTCCAATTGGATTACTGCGTTCCACTTGAACATCATATACACTTTCCGCTGTGACTCTAAATTCTGCATATGTATTCACTATCGCTTCATCTCCTAATTCGCTACAAAACACGGAGGACACAAGCTTCTCACCACCGCACTTTGCAACATAGTTTAAGTAGGCATAGAGTTTACCAGAATCTTCTATCTCTATTATAAAGCGTTTACATATATTGTGCATGCGTAATAATTACTGGAGGAGGACGGCGGCAACTGGATTAGAGCAGCTGGTGCTAGAAAGGACAACAGTTACTAGCATTAGAGCAGCTGGTGCTAGACAGGGACAACAGTTACATACTTAGAACAGCTGGTGCTAGAACAAATGAACTGGGATCATCAGCAAGTAACAGGAACTTATGTGAAAGTTAGTATCGCTACAACGATAATATGTAACTGAGGTGCTTTGATATGTTCATATGGAGCGTTTAGTTGCACTTTGTGCAACTAAAAAAGATCTTTCCAGCTCATAAAGTGATTTAGTTGCACTTCATGCAACTATTTCTGCTCAAAATTAGAAAATAGGCGTTTTTCCAGATTTTAAGTGTACAAAGTGCAACTAAATGAAGAACCAGCTACTTTAAATTGCGATCTATTGCACAAAGTGCAACTAAACAAGGTTTTAGATTTTATAGTGGTGTAAAAGACCACGAAAGGAGCTTTAAAGGGGCCTTAAAGGGACTTTATAGAGCCTGCGAAAATTAACATACACCAACCCAGCACTCAATCACATTACTCGACTACCTCCCTAATCCGCTCCCTCCGCCAACTTATGACGCACAATAATCCCTTCGGCCCGCACACGCATCTGGATCTCTCCCTGCTGATCCGTTCTATAAATAGCAGCTTGATTAGCTTTCAAACGTTCCAATACCTCAGCTTTCGGATGACCATATAGATTATTTACTCCTGCAGAAATTACCGCAGCGGCTGGGTGCCAAAACTGCAGCCAAGACTCGCCTGTTGAAGTTTTGCTCCCATGGTGAGCTACTTTCAAAACGTCAATGACAGGTCCTGCGTTAATGCGCTTTTGCAGGGCTTGCTGCACAATCTCCTCCTCGGCTTCCAGATCCATATCTCCGGTAAACAGAAAATTTCTTCCGTTCATCTCTAGACGAAAAACTACAGAATCGTGGTTCTGATCCTCCAGCAGTGGGATGCTATTCAGCATAGAAGAACCTGACGCTGCTCCCTCTCTATCTTGTTCTTCCGGCCATAAAAAGGACAGCTCCGTCTTATCATCCGGGGAAAGCCTCATTCCCTGATGTACGGCATACAGTTGAACATTGTTCTCCAGCGCAGTCCGCATCATCTCCATATAAGATTCACGGTCAGCGAGTGTGCCATTAAAAAGCAGTGCCGAAACCGGAATCGCCTCCATAACGGCTTGGAGTCCCCCGGCATGATCCTGATCCCCATGAGTCAAAATAATCGCGTCCAGACGGTGGATCCCACGTTTTTTAAGCAAAGGCACCAACACTTTAGCCCCTACCTCGAACGGGCTGCGGCGAATGCGCCATTCTTCTTTTTGCCCAAAATTTAACGTTCCTCCACCATCTACAAGAATATGAGCTCCTTTTGGTGTAGTGATGAGGATACTGTCGCCTTGCCCGATATCCAGGTAACTAATCGTCCCTTTACCCGCCTGACGTTCTGACTGATAACCCTTGTACAGCATTAGGCCCAGTCCAACCGCAGATAGTAGAACAATCGCTCCGCTCCAACGTACAATCTTAGGTTCATCCAAAAAATACTGTGCGCTCCCCGTTCCCCCAAACCCGCCGTGCTTGTTCACAGATAAACCAATCTCAGCTAACGGCCTCGTCTCATCCTCCATATACTGAGGTGTTGCGCGGGCTTCTACTCTTAGCTTGGCAGCATACAACAGCCCATACAATAAGACATAATACACTCCAATCCAAAGCAGTGAAGGCGAGCGCCAAATCAGAACTCCGCCAGCAAAACCATTAATCCATTCAACCGCATAAAAAGTAACGTTATTCAGCAGCTCCGTAATATGTGCCAAAAAAATCGCGGCATCTCCCCACAATCGTCCAAGCAGTAGCGCAAGCGTTCCTAACGGCAATACGATAAAAGTAATAAAGGGCACAAAAACCAGATTAGCCACTAAAGACAGCAGAGAAAATTGATTAAAATAATAAATCGTCAATGGAAATGAGACTAACTGGGCAACTAGAGTCACAGAGACGGCGCTTTTAAGCCAGCGTGGCAGTGCGCTCAGCAGAGGGTCCATAAGCGGAACGTAGACCATTAATCCTAAGGTCACCAGAAACGACAACTGGAAACTGACACTGAGCAGCATGTAAGGATTCCAAATCAGCATAACCAGTGCCGCTGCAGCCAAAATATTCAGTCCATCCTTCAGCATGCCAACTCGTGCAGCGAGCAATGCAATCATACTCATTAATCCCGCACGCACGATAGACGGACCCGCACCTGTCAACAGGACGTATACAGGAACGAGCACTAAGGTGACTGTTAGCGTGGTTTCTTTTGTCATCCGTAAGCGCCTGAATATAAATAAAAGAACACCAACATACACCGCAACATGCATACCTGAAATGGCGAGGATATGTGTCAAACCAAGTTGTGAGAACTGCTTAAAAGTATCCGGATCGAGATCATCCTGCATCCCAATCACCAAACCCTTCATATATCCAGAGTGGCGCGCTTGAAACAGCCGATCCGTCTCCGCTCCAAGAACTGCCCGCGCTTTATCATTCCAGCGTAAGATCATTAACGGATTCCATGAATCTGGAGCAGTTGCTTGCACATTTTCTGCACCTTGACTCTTTAGAAGCCAGTGAATCTTCTGCGTATGCAAATAGGCCCGATAATCAAACCCTCCGTAATTCCGCGCTGTTGCTGGCTCTTCAAGTACACCGTTTAGCGACACCTGATCCCCTCTGCGCCACTCCGCAGCAATAGCGATTTCTTGCTCGGCAAGTAGTTTGATCTGCACCATAATTAACTCCCCATGCACTCTTTTATCTTGTTCGTCCCGCGGATCAGGTGAAGCGGCATCTTCCTCAGTAATCAACGATAACTCTGAGAGCTTCATCGTGAAATCAACCCGGTCCCCGTCCCGTTCCACAACGGAAACTATCGTCCCCTTAGCCTCCACGGCAGTCTCATTCAACTCCGACAATAATCTCCCTAGCGCTTCAGGCAGGTGACTTAAATTACGGCCTTCATTCCATTCCCAATATCCAGCGGATAAACTAATCGCCAAACAAAATATCACCAGCTGTTTCCAGCTCATGTTCACCCAAACCCTCATACTAACCAGTAAAAATAGTAATCCAGCCCACGCCAACCATAAGCTAATCCCTGAGAATAAACACGCTGCTGCACTTCCAGCCACCCAACACACTGTAAAACTTAATAAGGGTCTCTCCTTCAAGCCTCCATTCTCCTCCTTTCGCAAGATAAAAAAAAGAACCTCTGCATACGCCATAAAAGCGCACGAGAGGTTCTTCCTCAAGCCATCTTATTCAATTAGGGTTGTACAATACAGCTACTCCGCTACTTTAATCATCGTTTCACTTGGCGGCTCATAATTCTCCAATTGGCGAAATACGATGCCTTTGGCAGCCATCATTGCTTCTACCTTTTCCATATCCTTACGGTAAGGACGATAATACACAATCTCCACAATACCGCTATTAGCCAGCATATTTGCACAGGTCCAGCAAGGCTCATCCGTCACGTAGACGGTACTGCCTTCCCGGTCAATCCGGTCTGTGAATAGCAAAAGATTCTGTTCGGCATGAATCGTGCGAATGCAGCGCTGTTTCTTCACCATAGTCTCTACGCCATCCACGATCTCCATCTCATATTGCTCCGAGAGCATACAACCTGCCTCTGAGCAATCAGGTACGCCCATTGGCGCCCCGTTGTACGCGGTACCAAGCAGCTTCTTGCCTTGCACCAGTACAGCACCTACATGTCGTCGTGAGCAGCGTGAACGAGTTGAGACCATACAGGCAATGTCCATGAAATAAGTATCCCAGTCTTTACGATAGGCAGTAGTCATAATCAATCTCCATATCCTTCTAAATAGTTGTTAACTATTGTAGCACATCCCCGCAAGTTTTCACTAGGACAACGGTTGTGGCACTTCCAACGATCTTCATTTCTTATTTATCTTCAAAATATTACTAAAGCTTTTAACTTCTCCAGCATTTTAGGTCCTATCCCCTTTACCTTTCCCAGATCAGACAGGCTGCGAAAGGTCCCTGCACGGTTGCGGTAATCCATAATTGCCTGAGCCTTCTTTTCTCCGATGCCCGGAAGATCCATCAGCTCCTTAACACCCGCAGTATTCACATTTACTTTACCTTCCTGTGAAGCTGCTGATATGGAAAGCTCAGTTGTCTCCTTAGCCGCAACAACTTTATCCCCTGCCGGCGTTTGCTTCCCTGCAATGTTTGGCATTTGAACTTCTGCCCCTGCTGGTGTTTGGCCTTCTGCCATTGGCGTTTGGCCCGCTCCTTCTGCTCTCTCCCCCGCAACTGCTGTCGAAGCTTTTTCAGCTTCCGAAGTTTGATCAGCTTGTTCTGCTTGCGCTGCCTCCTTAACCTTCTCACCTTCTTCAGCATTCCCAGCAGCTTCAGCCTGCCCTGCATCTTTCTCTAAATGTAGCTTATTTCCCTTCGTCTGATGACCTCCCTCACTGCCCCCAGCAGCTGGAGCGGCACCAGACTCAGCGATTCCAACCGCTTGCTCCATACCAACATTCAAAGTCTCCCACCCGGCAATCCCGGAATCGCCCTTGCTCCCTGCCGCCCATAAAAGCCCACTTCCTATTACAGCAGCAGCCACTCCGAGTACGATACTTCCTTTATTCATATTACTTTCCTCCTCACAAAAATTCTTCTTATGCCTTTTTGTGAATCTTCATACATTCCTGCGGCTGGAAACTCCTTTAATAATTCATACAAAACCTGTCATCTGTCCAAGTCTATCCTGCATACATATAACGAAGAGCATTCATGTCAGTTAGTAAATAAGCAACGCTAGAAAGGAGGAACCACAGGTGAAAGTTGGATTTATCGGAACAGGCAGCATGGGCAGCCTGCTGATTGACGCCTTTCTTTCTTCCGGAGCCCTGAATCCGTGCGATGTACTCGCCAGCAACCGCAGTCTGAATAAACTGCTGGAGCTAGAAGATCGTCATCCCGGCATAAACTTATGCGGAAGCAATAGTGAAACAGCGACTGGAAGTGACATTGTTTTTTTATGTGTAAAACCGCTGGAATTCAAAACCTTAACAGATGAGATCGGCCCTTATCTCCGTAGCGATCAAATCGTCGTATCCATTACAAGTCCCGTTCAATTGCAACATCTGGAATCCGCTTTGCCGTCCAAAATAGCCAAGATCATCCCCAGCATTACACACTGTGTCAAAAGTGGGACATCACTGTGCATATTTGGCAGCAGGCTTAATAAAGAAGACAGGCTCGTGCTGCTGCAGCTGTTGTCTTTCATAGGTGTTCCTTTGGAAATTCAAGAGGCCCATACCCGAATCGCTTCTGATTTCTCCAGCTGCGGACCTGCGTTCTTGAGCTATTTCATTGAACGCTGGATTGAAGCTGCGGTGGAAGTTACCGGGATTGAAGAGACGTTAATCAGCCGGCTTGCAGGTGAAATGCTGCTTGGAACAGGCAAGCTGCTAACAGAAGGAGAATTCACCCCGCAAGAGCTTCAAGAACGTGTAGCTGTCCGTGGTGGGATTACAGCAGAGGCACTGAACCATCTTCGCATTAGCCTTGAGGGCGTATTCGAACGTCTCATCATGACTACCCATGATAAATACGATGAGGATGTTACCAAGCTGGATGCGTTATTTGGGCATGACGGTATTATTCAAAGTCCCGTAGACCGTTAGAAAACAATAAAACCCGCAGCACGGAATTCTCCGTTGCTGCGGGCAATATTGCGTTCTTCGCTTAACCCACTACGATATTTACAAGCTTGCCAGGAACCGCAATGATCTTGCGTACGGTTTTACCTTCTACTGCTGCACTCACATTCGGGAGTGACAACGCATGAGCTTGCATCTCTTCTTGACCCATATCCTGCGGGATCAATGCGCGTTGTACGATTTTACCATTTACCTGAATAACGATTTCAACCTCAGCATCCACCGTCCATGCTTCATCATACGTTGGCCAAGCCACGTAGCTGATACTTCCTTCGTGACCGAGCAGCTGCCACAGCTCTTCAGCGATGTGAGGCGCCAGTGGTGACAACATTTGTACGAAGTGTTCAGCAGCTTCTTGGGACAAAGTTTCTTGCTTATAAGCATCGTTAATAAAAATCATCAATTGGCTAATTGAGGTATTGAAACGCAGATGCTCGAAATCATCAGTGACCTTCTTAATGGTCTTGTGCCAAGTGCGTTTGAACTCGTCAGTGCCACCGTCTGCTGTGATTTTGGTGCTCAGCTTACCATCTTCACTCACGAACAGGCGCCATACACGGGACAAGAAACGGTGAACTCCTTCTACACCCTTTTCATTCCAAGGTTTGGTTGCTTCCAGAGGGCCCATAAACATTTCATACACACGCAGCGTATCTGCACCAAATGCTTCTACAATCTCATCAGGGTTGATGACATTTCCGCGTGATTTACTCATTTTTTCATTATTATTTCCAAGAATCATACCTTGGTTAACCAGCTTATGGAAAGGTTCTTTTGTTTCAACTACGCCGAGATCATAAAGCACCTTGTGCCAGAAACGTGCATAGAGCAAGTGAAGCACGGCATGTTCTGCTCCACCAATATACAGATCTACTGGAAGCCAGGCTTTTTGCTTCTCAGGGGAGCAAAGCTCTTGATCGTTTTTCGGATCAATATAACGCAGGTAATACCAGCAGCTGCCCGCCCATTGCGGCATGGTGTTCGTCTCGCGGCGAGCCTTCATGCCAGTCTCAGGATCGATAGTTTCCACCCACTCTGTTACATTCGCAAGTGGAGATTCCCCTGTACCCGAAGGTTTGATTGCCTCTACATCTGGCAGTACCAGCGGCAGCTGATCCACCGGAACAGTCTTCATTGTGCCGTCTTCCAAATGCAGAATTGGAATCGGCTCTCCCCAGTAGCGTTGACGGCTGAACAGCCAGTCACGCAGACGATAAGTTACTTTGCCTTTACCTACGCCCTTCTCTTCCAACCAAGCAATCATCTTCGCAATCGCTTCTTCATTCTTGAGTCCATTCAGGAAATCAGAATTGACATGCGGGCCATCTCCGGAATAAGCCTCTTCTTCAACGTTGCCGCCTTGAACGACTTCCACGATATTCAGGCCGAATTGTTTAGCAAATTCCCAGTCGCGAGTATCGTGACCCGGAACTGCCATAATTGCTCCCGTTCCGTAACCAGCAAGCACATAATCTGCAATCCAGATTGGCGCCTTCGCACCATTCACAGGATTAATTGCATATGCGCCTGTGAAGACACCACTCTTCTCTTTCGCCAAATCCGTACGCTCCAGATCGCTCTTACGAGAAGCTTTTTCACGATATTCTGCCACAGCAGCACGCTGTGCTTCAGTTGTAATCACATCAACAAGCTCATGCTCTGGTGCCAATACGCAGTAACTTGCTCCGAACAGTGTATCTGGTCGTGTAGTAAACACGGTCAGGTTAGCTTCGTGACCTTCAATGTTAAAGTTCACTTCTGCACCTGTTGATTTCCCGATCCAGTTGCGCTGCATATCCTTGATGCTTTCGGACCAATCCAGCTCTTCCAGATCCTCCAGCAAACACTCAGCGTACTCTGTAATTCTCAGAATCCATTGACGCATCGGTTTGCGCACGACAGGGTGACCTCCGCGCTCACTTTTACCATCGATAACCTCTTCGTTGGCAAGTACCGTACCCAGTGCCTCACACCAGTTAACAGGTACTTCTGCTACATAAGCCAGGCCTTTGTTATACAACTGGATAAATATCCATTGTGTCCATTTATAATAATCCGGATCAGTCGTACTGATCTCGCGGTCCCAATCGTAGGAGAAACCCAGCGATTTGATCTGACGACGGAAATTATCGATGTTCTTATCGGTAAAATCACGTGGATGCTGGCCGGTATCCATCGCATACTGCTCAGCCGGAAGTCCAAAAGCATCCCAGCCCATCGGATGCAATACGTTGAAACCGCGCATCCGTTTGTAGCGAGAAACGATATCCGTCGCTGTGTAACCCTCTGGATGACCTACGTGCAGTCCTGCACCTGAAGGATACGGAAACATATCCAGTGCATAAAAATTGGGTTTTTCAGGATCTTCTCCTGTCTTAAAGCTTTTGTTCTCATCCCAGAACTTTTGCCATTTCGGCTCAATAGCCTGCGCCCGGTAACCAGTAGCGGGTATGCTATTTGTTTGGTTGTCGCTCATTGTCTGCTCCTCCTTGGAGTGTTACTTCTTAGATTTCTTATTTCTTAACCAAGCATATTCGCCCTCGGTGTCCATATAAGGACGGTAAGCATTTATGCGGGAAATATAAGACATGAAGTATTGCGTGAAACGTATACTCTCTTATATTTACAAAAAAACCTCCCATCCCTAGCGTATTATCGCTAGGGACGAGAGGTTATAATTCCCGTGGTACCACCCTAGTTAGCGGCTGAATATACTTTATTCTGCCACTCACTTTGCACCCTTTAGCGGGGGTGAGGCGACGGCGGTTCATTCATGACATCCATTATCTCTTATGGATATCCTGTAAACTTGCACCGTTACTCCGAGGTGAGTTCACTCTGTTCCGTTAACCGACTCGCACCTTAGTGCCGGCTCTCTGCAATAACGGTATAGAATTAATACTCCTCATCATCGAACAACTATATACTGAGTCATCAGTAATATTCCCCAACATTATATACAAAACTGTTATCAATAGTCAATGATTATCCCTTTATACAGGCTTTCGTTTGATTAAAAACGCCATAAAGTGTTGAATAACGACTTTTGCAGCTGCAAAGAACGGTACAGCAAGGATCAGTCCAATCATCCCTGCCAGCTCACCACCTACCAGCAATGCAAAGATAATAAGCAGCGGATGCAAATGTAGCGTCCTGCCTACTACCTGTGGAGAAATAATATTGCTCTCCACAATTTGGCATAAAGTGTTTACCACAGCAACCAGTAGAACTAATCGAAAAGAGACGGTCGAAGCCATCACAATGGCAGGTGCAGCCCCTAGAAAAGGACCCATATACGGAACAATATTAAATACTGCCACCACACTGGCGAACAGTAAGGCATAAGGCATTCCGACGATAGCATAGCCGATATAGGCGAGCACACCTATAATGATGCAGACCAGAAATTGTCCGCGAATGTAATTGCCGAGCGCGGCATCAATATCTTTTAACAAAGTAACAATAGACTTGCGGCGTGCGCGGGGCAGACAAGAGACCACCGTCCGTTCAAATACGTCAAAATCCTTCAGAATATAGAACACCAGAAACGGCACGATAAAAGCATTGAACAGCAAGTTAATCGTTGTCCCTATGTTATCGAGAAAATGAGAAATCCCTTCGGCCAGACGATTCTCCAGTTGAAAAAACCAGTTGTTCATCCCCATTTCAACCCCAGGTGGTATTAGCCTTGTATTCATATGGCTCATCAGGCCTTGGGCTTGCAGTGTGATCTCAGGCAGATGTTCATTTAACTCTTCAAGCTGCTCAATAAACATCGGGATAAGGTTGATGGCGATCACGGTAATCGCCGTTAGAAACACTGCATATATAAGTAGAACAGCTACGCTACGCGGCATCTTCCGTCCGGCCAGCATACTAACCACGGGATTCAGCACATAGGAAATAATCATAGCTGCCAGAAATGGAGCGAGGATTGCCTTTAAGAATACAAAAATCCCCTGCAGCATCGGACGAAGCAACCAAACAAAATACAAAATGATCAGGGATAGCAGCACTCCGATCATCCAGCGGAACCATTTACTTTGGGACCATTGTTCCATGAGAGTACCCTCCTGCGGTAGAGCCTGGACTAGCTTCGTAAATAAGTATATGTATGGCCGCAGCAAAATAACCATCAAACACACAAAAAAGCGTCAATAACCTTGCAACTGATTTCAGCTGAAAGGAAATTGACGCTTAAGTACATAGAGCAGTCTTGCTTACAAAGCAAGATTCATAGTTAAGACGACGCATGAATTTGCGGGAAATCCTGAGTCATATCATCCCCGGAGAACAGGTCGTCCAGTGAGCTTAGTGTGCCGTCTTCTTCAACTTGATAAACCGACATTTTCTCGCCATTTACCGTCAATTCGATGAAACAGCCCCAGCAATAAAACTGGTGGGAACCGATCTTTCCGATATCTTTGGAGTTGCAGTTTGGACACTTCATATAATACATTCCACCTATCCGTTAACAATATTAATGGCTTTTTGTAGCCGTTCTTCGCTCATCGCAGGAACCATTAATGCATTCTCACCAATGGACATCTCGTCAGAACAAGGCAGCCATTTGCGGCCTTCGATCAAATCAGTGACAAGCCCGTCACTAATTTCCAGCGCTCCTATTGTGTTTCCCAACTTTTGGTCAAAATAAACATCAGATATTCGTCCGAGTATAGTTCCAGTTGTAGTTAGCACTTTTAAATCCTTAAGTTTGTTCTTTCCAAGTAGAAAAGTACAAGGTATATGATCGGCATCTATCTTATCAATCGACTCTTTACTACGAATCATGACAGCATCCTCGCCGTAGGCCACAATATCTTCCCATGCCACAAATTTCACATGGCCACCAAAAAAAGATTTGCTTTCCAGTTCAATACCCGTAATATTCCAGTTTGAATCGAGCAAAATATCGACAATTTTGCCGATTGCGTTACCCTCTTCAACTTCATATACAGCCAAGCCGATCAGATCTTGAAGTTTCATGGCTGCTCGGTCTCCTCACTTTGAGTGTAATTACGAGTTCTCAAAAAGTGAAAGCCCGAATGATCAGGATACCTATCATAGCCTAGAAGTAACTAGTCTCTGATACGCAGCCGATTCAGAATGGTTTCAACTTTTCGAGCAACGTACTCAATTTCTTCAGTAGTATTACCCAAACCCATGCTAAATCGAATCGCGGACCCTAAAATATTTTCTGGAAGCTCCATTGCTCTCAGAACATGGGATATTTCCAGTGATCCTGACGTGCAGGCTGAACCGCTTGCCGCCGCAATCCCGTCCATATCCAGGTTCATCAGCATAACATCTGTTCTAGCTCCCGGGAAGCTCAAATTCAGTATACTTGGCAAAAAATGCTCGGTATTGCCGTTAATCGAATAACTTTCCCGTCCAATCAGCGTATCCAGCTCTTCAAGTAGTCTATTGCGCAGGAGCTGCACTTTTTGTTGACGTTCTGATAGACCTGTAACTGCTATTTCAACAGCCTTGGCAAATCCAGCAGTACCTGCTAGATTTTCTGTTCCGGCTCGTCTGCCGCGCTCCTGAAGGCCACCGTGGAGTCTTGGATGCAGCGGTGCTCCACTCCGCACATAAAGGCCACCGATCCCCCCAGGTCCATTGATTTTGTGAGCTGTAAAGCTCATGTAATCTACCGGAAGCTCCCGCAGTGTGATCGGTAAGGCACCAAGAGCTTGTACAGCATCAACATGGAACAGAATTCCCCGCTCTCTGGCAAGCTGGCCAATTTCCTGAATCGGCTGAACGGTTCCTACCTCATTATTGGCATACATTACACTGATTAGCACCGTGTCTTCCTGCACCGCTGCTTCTACGTCTGCAACGGATACTCGGCCTGTAGAATCCACAGGAAGATAAGTAACCTTAAAGCCTTCCTTCTCCAGCTCTTCGCAGGTATGTAGCACTGCATGATGCTCTATCGCAGAGGTGATAATATGATTGCCTTTCTGGGCAACAGCAGCGACAGCTCCATAGAGGGCTAGATTGTCGCTTTCGGTTCCGCCGCCAGTGAACACCCACTCTTCCGGCGAGCAGCCTAAAAAGGCGGCGATAGTATCGCGCGCCCCATTTAATATTTTCTTGGCTGAACGTCCGAACTGATGTACACTGGACGCATTTCCATATTGTTCTGTCATTATATTCAGCATGACCTTGGCCACCTCGGGATGAACCGGAGTTGATGCGGCGTGGTCCAAATAGATGGTTTTCATCATTCATTTCTCCACTTCTAGGGTATAGGACAATAGTTCGTTTTTAAGAACTATTAAATTATACCGCGCGAGAAGTTAGTTTTCCACAAACTAAAGAACACAATATTGTAATCAATTCCCTACATAGGCTAGGATAATGACAGCCAATTCTCTTCAGAGGTAACTTCTATGCCGTTTTTTCTAAGTAAAGCCGCAGTCACGCCGTTGCCAGCGATCTTCTTCCCTTTGAACTCTCCGTTATAAATCATGGTGCTGCCGCAAGAAGGACTGTTTTCCTTGAGGACTACCATCGTGGCTGAAACCTCTTGAGCTTTTTCAAGCGTAATATAGGCCCCTTTTAAATATAGTTCTGTTACATCTGTTCCCGACCGGTCCACTACTTTTGCCGTTCCTGCAAGCACATCCTCACCATCCCCGCCGACAATTTCAGCTGGCTCTCTAGGCGTAGAGAATCCCCCTAATAATTCCGGACACACAGCAATAGCCTGATTCTCATTCAAAAGCTTCTGAATTTTCTCATCCAAACAATCCGTACCATTATATCTTACCTTCATGCCAGCTAAACAAGAGCTTACCAAAATCACCTATATGCACCGCTTTCTTCATTCATTGTGCTTCGTTTATAATAAGATACAACCCTCAACAGCCGTTCAAGCTAAGAAATATTTCGAGCATAACATGCTGATTACAAGCTGTAAACAAATCTAGCCTCAAAAACGACCGAATGGGAAGTGTATAAAATGTGCGGACGATATACAATAACAGTCACCATGGAAGAGCTAATGGTCAGATATTTTGCCAATGATTCTACCATTATCCACTATGCTCCAACATATAACGCAGCACCCATGCAGCAAATTCCGGCAGTCATTAACACAGGGTCCAGCAATAAACTTGGGGAACTGCGCTGGGGTCTGGTTCCTTCTTGGGCCAAAGATGATAAAATCGGCAGTAAAATGATCAATGCCCGGGCAGAGTCACTCCTTGAGAAGCCTTCTTTCAAGCGATTAGTAAGCTCCCGCCGCTGCATCATCCCTTCTGATGGTTTCTATGAATGGAAGGCACAGGGCAGCAGTAAACAGCCCATGCGAATCGTGATGCGCGATGGGGGTATTTTTTCAATGGCCGGATTGTATGATATTTGGATGGACCCTGAAGGTAATAAATTAAGTACCTGCACGATTATAACGACTACCCCAAATGAACTTATGGCTGAAATCCACAACCGTATGCCAGTTATTTTGAAGCCTGAGGATGAGCCTGAATGGCTAAGCCGGAGTAATCAGGACGCAACTTCGTTAATAAAGCTTCTTAAACCCTATGATCAGCATCAAATGAGAGCCTATCCGGTTTCCACTGCAGTGGGAAATGTCCGGAATAATACGAAGGAATTAATCAATGAGATATAGAAAACAATATTATTCAAATGGTGGGAATGATTGTCACCCTTTTATTGACACTAATTCTGACCTCGTTGTTAATCCATGAAAAAACATCTTAACCCTGCAGATTAACCGCAGAGTTAAGACCAGCGCCGCTCAATTTGAATTCTACGTCCCATCAATTGATGATACATCTGTAGAAATCTGTCTGCATACAGCTCGGAGGACAGGTTAGTCCGGATATGCCATTCTCCATTCATCCTGATTCTGGCCCGCAGTGCCGGATCATCCATTAAGGATAGAGCAGCATTCACAGCTTCATCCAGCTGCCCTCTCGTGTATATTTTTCCAGTGTGATTGTTAATGACGAGTCTTCGAACGCCGTCAGAATCTGTAGTAAGTACAGGACAACGGCACAACATCGCCTCAGCAACCGCATATCCAAATCCTTCCAAAATCGAGGTCGAAAGGAGCAAACCTCCCGAATCACCAATAATGCTCATATAATCTGCCATTTGCTCATGAGGAATATTGGAATACGAAATTAATCGTGAAGAAATCCCTGTCTCAGCTACAAATTGATCAAAGCTTTCTTTTTGCTCTGGATCAAACAACGTATCATCCTGAAAAATCCATAAATAAAGCTCGGGATGGATCGTCAGCAGCCTTTGCCCGATTTGCAGAAATTCCCGCCAATTCTTATTCGTTTGAATGCGTCCTACCCAACCGAGGATAGGGAAACTTTTCGCGGGATAATTGGTATATCCAAACTGATCGCAATCGATCGGATCATCAAAACAATATTGTGGAATGGTTGGAAATCCGCCTTTGAAAAGCGCCTGCAAATGGGTTGTTTCCGGATACAGCAGTGCATCGGTGAGCCTGTAAATGCGCTCTGTAAAATTATTAACGACCTGCTCAGCTTCATCTAAGGTACCTAAACCCTGCACTTCAAAAACAAGCGGCCCTTTATACCCAAACCCTCGAATCCGCTCTGCTAAGTTAATATCCGTACACACTACAATTAAGTCAAAAGCTTCACGAGCAAGCATTGCCCTGATCTCGTCATCACTATTGGTAATATGCGTTTGAATGTTACGGATATTCTGCTGTCCTTTTCCATGGTGTGTATACAGTAAATGGCACTCTACACCGCGAGCATATAACGCTTGGCAGCGAACTCGGTTCAGAGTTTGCATACCACCACTCGGGTTATAAAAAGTGAACAAAATCTTCATCATGATCACTCATTCGCAAATTATTTTAGGTAAAAGAGGTCTTCAACAAATCATACAAATCTGCGCTGCGAAACAGCTCATTATAATAGTGGCTTTTGGTCGAGGGGACATGTCTGTGTCGAAATCCAATCAAGCTATGATCATCCGTGTAGTAGTTGGAGATCGTATCCCCACCCGTAGTAATCAAAGCTTCCAGCATGTACTCAATATCGAGCGCTCCTATAAAAACCTTTGGACCTAAAACTATCGTAAATGGGGTGGATAGCTGCTCAATAGCACTGCAAATCGCGTGTGACTCCACAGCCCCAGGCAGCCAAGCGAACGCTGTCGCAGGATGAGGTATGGTTTCCAATAGAGCTGATGGCTGACGTGTAGTTGATAAATCCAGCACCCGGCATTCATAATTGCTATACGTTTGTTCGTACAGATTCTCTATCCTCGTTATTTCATCCGCACAAGCATTCACTACAGGATATAAAACGGTAATCATCGCCGGAATCCCTCTCCGAAACCGCGCCTGATGGCGGGTCAAATGATAGGCATATCTCCATCTACGATGATTTTCAACCGAATGTAACTGGGCAGATACACTAAAGGTAGAATCTACACGATAATTCACCAGTTCCACCGGTATAAAGCGAATCTCACAATGTTCAGCCAGTCTCAGCCAGTAATCATAATCTTCCACCGGTTCCATTCCATAAGCTCCAACAAGCTTCGCAATCTGTGTTTTGTACATAAAAGATACGCCAATGAGCGAATAATCCAGCAATCTCTCTTTGGGCTGCGACTGATAATTACGCTGCGTAGCCAATTGATGTTCGTTGTGAAGAAACTTTCCCTCGTTATCGATGCTTTGAAAAGAACTGAACACGATGCCTAACTCCTGTGGACCTCTAACTAGCGCCCCCCGAAGGATTTCGAGGAAACGGGGTTCATAAACATTGTCGCTGGAAACCCAACTCAAATATTGAATACTGGGCTCACTAAACAAAAGATCAAAGCCAGTATTCAGTGCATGTGCTATACCCCTGTTCTGTGCGTAAGAGATAACCGTTACCCTCGGATCTTCGACAATAATGGAGCTCACGAGCGGTTCCATATCTGGTGCTCCATCGATCACAACAACCAGCCGAAAATTGGTAAAAGATTGGTGTAGAACAGACTGCAGAGCTTGCCGCAGAAACTCGGGCTTTTGGGTATACACAGGCATAACTACTCCTACATCCGCCATGATTTTTACCTCTCTCTACATTGGAGTATAAAATCAGTATATTTTGATTCCTCTCATATGATTGTGTGAATGCCCCTAAAATACTTTATTGCGCCTAAAAAAGCAGCAATCGCCCTATTTCTTTCAGCGACTGCTGCTTAATGGTCTAAACGTTACTATTATATAGGGATAGATAATGCCGTAATCTGCGTCAATTCAGATTGAAGCACTCGCTGATCAGTAACTAGATTTCCGAACTCGTCCAGCCCATACACGGAGGTAACTACTTCTGCCAAAGGAAAAGGACTACTAATTTGTACCTCGTAAGCCAAATTGCCCCCAATGAAAAACTCTCTAATATCAGAACTCTTTGCAGGAACGTAATACCCTGTGACATAAAGCGGAGTAAGAGCTGGCATCGAATATGGAACACCAAAAACTTCGACGATCATCATTGCACTCGCATTACTTGTGTTACGAACACTGACTACTACATTACTTGCTGCAGTACCAGTTGCTCTTGTATTTGTAATAAGACCTGTTGTATAAGGCATTTCCTCACTCCTCCTTTTGGTTTCTATCAACTTATTCACCAGGAAGCCGATAGTTGTGAGGCAAGAGGAAGGGGAAACTCGTGGAATAACAGCCAATTAGACAGGTAGAAGATTATATTGATATCATTTCCGTTCCGCTTTGAGGATATGTCGACGGGTGATTTCTGCCTTCTTATAAACAAAAATAAGTACAAATGTTCGCATATAAAGAATAATAGTGTTAAAATAAAGTTATACTAATCCTAAACTAAAGCCTAAGGAGTCTTGCCTAATGAGTCAAAGAGTTGCTTACAATGAAGTTGCACCTGAGGGTATGAAAATCATGATGGATATGGAGATGTACACCAAAAAATCTACGATTAATCGGACTACAAGAGAACTTATCAAAATCAGAGTTTCTCAAATTAACGGATGTGCTTTCTGTATAGATATGCATACATCCGAAGCTCGTAAAATGGGTGAAACTGAACAACGAATTTATTGTTTAAATGTTTGGGAGGAATGTACTTTTTATACACCTGAAGAGAAGGTTGCTCTAGAACTAGCTGAGCATATTACGCTAATCCCTTCCAAAAGAGTTCCGGATGAGCTATATAAGCAAGTACGTGAACATTACGATGAGAAACAATATGTTGATCTTGTGCTGATTATTAATCAAATCAACAGTTGGAACAGAATTTCTATTGCAATGGGAAATACCCCCGCAGCACAATAATTAACATTAATTAACCTTAATGAACACTTTAGGGTGTTCTTTTTTTATTCTCCGCTCCGCACGTTCCACGGCTCCGTTGATATATGAATCATCTCATTAAAATGCCCTGCCAGTATAATCAATAGCAAGGCATTTTTTCTTGCGATCGTGTTGGGTTAGTTCAATAACAATTTCTGATTTTAGTACTCTCTTTTATTTCCCTTCTTTACGTACTCCCACTCAACCTCAACATTTTTCCTAACTCTTTGCAAAAGTTGAAACAAGACTTCCGTTTCTTTTTCAGATAATCCTGCTAACGCAACCAAGTCGGTATGGTCCCCTTCTCTCTTCAGAAAAGAGTAGGCTTGTTTGCCTTTTTCAGTTGTGAATAACCTTTTTATTTTTTTGTTCGTTTCATCGTCTTTCTTTTCAATAAAACCTTGGATTTCAAGCTTCTGAATCGCACGTGCTGCTGTTGTTCGGTCCACCTTTATCATTTCCGACAGCTTTTCTTGAATAATGCCCGGATTCTCATATATCCGGACCAGATATAAATACTGCCCCTTTGTAAGCTCTAATTCCTTGAACTCTATATTACTTATGGAATCTAATGCCCTCGCTATCATTCCAACTTCACGAAGGATCTCTTTCATTCAATCACCTACCAGTTCCAATAATGTTGTATTTACAACAATATTGATTGTATATATACTTATAATTGTCGTTAATTCATTATGACGTTTTTCCTAAAAAAAACAAATACAGAATGGAGTAAGCAAGAATGAATCTTAAAAGAATTACACTAATCGAGGAACTTGAAGCTGCATTTTCAATCAGAAAAAAAGTATTTGTTGAGGAACAAGGCGTTCCCCTTAATGATGAATTTGATGAATTCGATACACTGAATGGAGAATGTGAACATGTCCTGGCCTATTATGATGGGCAACCAGTTGCCACAGGAAGGATCCGCGTTCTTGATGGTATAGGTAAGTTAGAGCGTATTTGCATCCTAGAACCTTATCGTAAATTTGGAATTGGGAAAAAAATTATTTCGGCATTAGAAGAGATCGTGGTGGAAAAGGGACATCAAAAAGTTAAATTGCACGGGCAAACTCAGGCGGAGGGCTTCTATAAAAAACTTGGTTATCGGGCTTCATCTACTGAATTTATGGAGGATGGCATCCCTCATCTTTTAATGACTAAAGATCTTTCTGCTTCAAAAGAATGAAGAAGTTTAGTGTAACTACGTTTTCCATTTTCACTTGCGGGATTTTCATCTTAACCCTAGGCGTTTCACTAACAATAATCTCTGACCTTGGAGCATCACCTTTTGATGCACTTTTAGTGGGTCTATCCAAAAATGTCGGTCTTACAGTAGGCAGTTGGGAAGTGCTGATCGCATGCCTATTGATTGGATGTAATTCATGTTTATCCAAGCAAAGACCGGAATTATTAGGGCTGGTAACTGCATTCATAGCAGGCTTAGGTATTGATATGTGGCTTTTTTTGTTTAACCATCTGATCGAGCCTAATCTGTGGATCAGTAAAATTGCTTTTTATGGTTTAGGCTTAATCGCAATTGGATTAGGTACATCCATTTATTTATACGCAAATTTCGCACCGATTCCAGTGGACCGGCTAACATTAGTACTGCAAACGATAACTAGGCTTAGTATACTATTTACTAGAACAATCATTTATCTTGTTTTCTTATTTGCCGCCATTATTTTCAATGGGCCTATTGGGATTGGCACTCTACTTACCATTTGTTTAGGCGGATTAATTCTTAATTACTTTATGCCACTTACACAGAAAGTCTTGGACCGATTGCTACAACATTAATAGCGAACTCCGCTAAAGAAACTTGATTTATACAACAAACCATAATCTTATCATTGGGAGTGAATAATTTGGAGATTAGAATCGATAACTTAACCGGAACCGAAATCATAGCATTGATCAGTGAACATCTTCAGAGCATGTTTGAGCAATCTCCCCCAGAGAGTGTACATGCGTTAAATTTAGATAAATTAAAAACACCAGAAATCACCTTCTGGAGTGCCTGGGAGCAGGGCGAACTCTTAGGTTGCGGTGCTCTTAAAGACTTGGGTAGCCATCATGGTGAAATCAAATCCATGCGTACTTCTACCAAGCATCTTAGGAAGGGCATTGCATCTAAAATGCTTGCCCATATTATTAAAGAAGCTAAGCAACAAGGCTATCGGCGGCTGAGCTTGGAAACCGGATCCACTGAAGGGTTCGAAGCGGCTAGAAAACTATATGAACAATATGGGTTTGAATACTGTAGTCCATTTGCAGATTACATTGAAGACCCCTATAGTGTTTTTATGACGAAAGAATTATAAGTACTGTAGAGGTGCTAACTTGACTACTAATCAATGGATACCGATTCTCGCAGCGTTCATTGGAGCCTTTTGCTGCTGGATTGCGCTCCTTAATAAACGTAAGAACAAATAGAATCACAGATAATAAAAGATAAAAAAAGACTCCCAAATGGGAGCCTAAAGGTTGATTCATAATACTGTTGAGTTATCTTTCATTGGAGATCTAAATATAAAACATGTAATTGTCAGCCAAACTCTCTTCTTTGTAGTTAATCAAATCATAAAGTGTTGTGGAATCCAGCACATCGGCAATACTGTCGCGAATACGCAACCATAAATCCCGTTTCGCTGCATCGTCCTCTTCCGTGAAGTCTACAGGAGAGATAGGGCCCTCCAGCACACGGATGATATCACCGGCAGTGATAGCATTCGCCTCACGCGACAAAATGTATCCGCCATATGCTCCACGAATACTTTTTACAAGTCCTGCATTGCGCAGAGGAGCAATTAGTTGCTCCAGATAATGCTCGGAAAGACCATTTTTCTCAGCGATACTCTTAAGTGAAGTTGGTCCTTCACCAAATTTCAGTGCAAGCTCCATCATAATTGTTAGTCCGTAACGACCTTTAGTTGATATTTTCAAAGGGGCACCTCTTTCAGTTTAATGTCTGATTATTGTATACTATTGATTCGGCAAGTCATTTGGATTGTCATATCAAGGTATTCCGATAATTACTCTCAGTTTATGTTATCATATCCGAAGTCACAAATGAAATGGAAAACAAAACATTTTACGAGAATGTTCACCCCAGGTGGACATTTTGTTGTTTCCAGTCTCTTATTTCAGAGGTTTAGAGTAGACAGGTATGTTATAATACATTTTGAGCCGGGTGTTCCATGAATGACCGGTATTTTGGGTACAGAAATGGTGATTACGATGACAAAAGCAAAACAAGACACCCGTGTCGTCGTCGGCATGTCCGGAGGGGTCGATTCCTCCGTCACGGCACTTCTGCTCAAGCAGCAGGGCTATGACGTCATCGGCATCTTCATGAAGAACTGGGACGATACCGACGAATTCGGAGTATGTACGGCCGAAAGCGATGCAGAGGATGTTCGCCGCGTATGCGAGCAGATTGATATTCCTTACTATACCGTTAATTTCGAGAAGGAATACTTTGATAAGGTATTTTCTTATTTTCTCGATGAATATAAGGCCGGCCGGACGCCAAATCCTGACGTCATGTGCAACCGCGAGATTAAGTTTGGAGAATTTTTGAACAAAGCTCTTCAACTTGGTGCCGATTATGTCGCAACTGGACATTACGCACGTGTTATAGAAGAAGATGGTGTGTACAAGCTGCTCCGCGGCGTAGACAACAATAAGGATCAAACCTATTTCCTGAATGCACTGGGGCAACATCAACTCTCTAAAACAATGTTCCCTATTGGACATCTGCCGAAACCTGAAGTGCGGAGAATTGCTGAAGAAGCAGGACTTTACACTGCCAAGAAAAAAGATAGCACAGGCGTCTGCTTTATCGGCGAGCGCAACTTCCGCGAATTCCTCAGCCAATATCTCCCGGCACAAGCTGGCGATATGGTTGACATAGTAACTGGAGAGATCAAAGGCCGCCACGACGGACTTATGTATTACACGTTAGGCCAACGCCAAGGCCTTGGTATTGGTGGCTCTGGCAACGGCGAACCGTGGTTTGTAGCTGAAAAAGATCTTAGCCGCAACATTCTTTATGTAGTACAAGGAGACAAGCACCACAGCCTGTACTCCACTAGCCTGATTGCTTCCGGTGTTAACTGGATTGACGGTCAAGCGCTTGGGCAAGAGCCGCTGAAATGCACCGCCAAATTCCGGTATCGCCAGCCAGATCAAGGCGTGACCCTTACAGCGCGTGAAGATGGAACGATTAATGTAGCCTTTGATGTTCCACAAAAAGCGATCACACCTGGTCAAGCTGTTGTCTTCTATCTCGGGGAGCAATGTCTCGGCGGCGGAACGATAGAATACGCGGAGAAGGTTGTTCCTTCAGCACAAGTGTGAATGTAAACCAAAGCTTCTATAAAAGCTTGATCTACAAGTAATCGTAGTAACTCACAATATCTAACTAGCATACCAAAGCACGAAATAGTTGTATTTAATACAGCTATTTCGTGCTTTTTTATTTCTTTTTGGGTTTTAGTTGCACATTGTACAGTTAAACTGAGCTTATATCTCAATAAGTATCCATATACTGATAAATAGTTGTATGAAGTGCAATTAAATTACGTTGGCGCGGCTAGAGCCTATTTTAGTTGTAGGAAATACAATTAAAATGGACATGAAGCCACAATTAGTCGAAGTACAGTCGCTAACCAGCCAATAACAAAAAAAGCCCCAGCCAAATAGCTAGGGCTTCCCTCATTTAGACTTTAAGGCTCAAGTCCCCATGCTAGAGCACCATTCAAGTACAACGGCACATGATTCCATTCCGTGTACGATGTTTTGGTAGGGTCATAAGAGTAGTCTCCAACCTCGTTGTAATTACTCCAGTCCGTTTTGTTGACCCGGATCTGGATATCACCCGTGTTGGCTCCCGGTGCAAGACTGCCTGCACCTGCGCCGAAGGAGATTTCTAAATAATAGTCCGCTCCAGTTTTGGCAGGGTCTACCTTCACGAATGTTCCCTGTATATTACTTCCACCGATGTTAGCATAGTCAACATTAAATTGTTGAGGTTTATCGCCATCAATCGTGTAATAATACCGCAGCTTTACATCGCTAAGCGCTACAGCCGTATCCCCATTGTTAACAATTTGCAGCTGCGGGCGGAACTGATTATCTCCCGGATTGGTATCACTTGTCCGGTACTTCACCACCAAATCTCCTTGTGCCGGAATCGGTACATCCATAGGCTTGGCGTGAACCTCAGGCGAATTCGGGCTCTCTCCAACCACGTTGGAAGCACTAACTACATAGTAATAATCCGTACCGTTAACCACGGAAGTGTCACTGTAAGTAGCTTGAGTGACAACAGCCACATCGCTGTAAGGGCCACCAGTTGTTGCAGCTCTTTTCACAGTATAGCTTGTAGCTCCAGTTACGTTGTTCCAACTAAGATCTACAACTTGGTTACCAGCGACCGTACTTGGTTTGGAAGGTGCTTTTGGAGCTACTGGCTCAGTAGGCACGCTGCTGTTGATCAATCGATCGTATTCTGCATAAGCAGTTGCCATATCTACTTGCGACCAGAAGCGATGGTAGGTAAATTCAGGGGCTCCATTGTCCCATGTTTTAGTCACTTTATTAAAAGAAGTATTGTATTTGTCCAGCAGATATTGCCACTTAGAGTCATTTACGATATTTGGACGGATATCGGTGTAGCTTGCATATACCCCATTTCCGCCTTTAGCAGGATCGGAAGGCACTGTTGATGTACCAGGGATTGTATTTCCTTGGCCGAATGTACCTGTCCAGCCGCTTGGGAAATAGACTTCTTTAGTGAAATAGCGAGAATAATCTGCACGGCTTTCGGTAGTTGCAATACCAATTCCATCGTTATAACCCCATGCCGTGTCTAACAAAGATTTAGCCAGTACCTGAGCTTCTCCTCCCAGAGTACTGTAGCTGCCATGTTCAGCTTTGGTGCCAGCCGCATAGAAGGTAAGTGCCTTAATATAGCTGCCCAGTACACCTGTATCTTGGCTTGGACTCTTAGTTACGGCTTTCAGGTTACTGTTTGCGGCAGAACCACTGAAGCCATTCCAAGTATTAGGTTGTCCTGTCCATTCCACATTACCTGGAATCCAGAATTCTCCTGGTGCAGAGACTGTAGCCACTTGCGGATTGGCGCCTCCAAGAATTCGATTTCCTTGGCTGTTCAGATAGTAACCTTCAGCATCCGTAACTGGACGTTTGTTGGCAAAGGCATAATCTTTAGACCAATCTACCCAATTTTCTATAACTTGTTTTGCCATTTGGAAGTTTTCAGATGTAGTGTCTCCGTTAGAAGCGAGGATATAGTACAGCTCTGCTACCCGCTCCACACTCCATGCCTGCATTCCGAACCAGTTATTGGATGGAGGATCGTGGTAGACTGGAGCTTCGTCATAGGCCATGCCATAAAAAGTACTGGTTCCAGCTGGATAAGCCTTGTAGGCGCCTTGATAACTATTGGTCGCTCCACCGGCAATTGCCCCTTCAGAGGACTGCAGCCAAGTATAAAATTCCAATTGACGTTTCAGAGAATTTTCCCAATCCTGCCCAGCTGTAGCTGATGACGGAATCAGACCACCATCCGAATCAGAAAGTGCGTAGGCAGCCACGACATTCTGATACCCTTGGTGGGCATGGCTCGCACCGATTCTCCAAGCCCAGTTTCCTGTTGCTCCAAGTCCACCGCCCCATGCGGTATACCAAGCCAGAAGATATTGATTAGAGTCTTTGCCAGTCCCGGCATCAGGGGTGCCGTCAGTAGCAGCACTTCCTACTTTTTGGAAGTATTTATCATACATACCGTAACGCAGGAAATCGCCCATTTTCTTAGCTTTATTCAAATACACTGTATTGTTGTAGCCGAGCTCTTTAGCCCAGTACATTGCTTGTACTGCCCGTGCATCGGCATCTGTAGCATTCGTGTAACGCCATTGAGCGGAAGGCACGTTAGCTTCTTTTGTGAACAGACTCATGAAGCCTTCGTTTGCTTTTCCGAACGTTTTGTCATCTTGAGAAGGGTGAGGGACCGCCTCCCAAACGGACTCTTGTTCACCCCGTTGGAATGTATTTACATAAGCGGCTGTATGCGTAGGATTCAGCAAGTTGCCGAAGCCGTACCAGTTGTCCACGTCTACCAGCCAGTGCATCAAGTAGGTCTGGTTGTTGCCATACGTCGCCTTCAATTCAGCATCTAGCGGATCTTTACCTGCTGTATACTGGCCACCTAGCTGACTTGGATACTGATCCGGCTGAGCATGCTCCGCTGCATACGTAGCCGGGCTGTTCGGATTGTAATAACTCATGGTTGGCTGCTCTTCCTTGCCATCACCTTCGTTAATAGGGATGATATACTTCTCCATGTTGTCCCAAGCGGATTCCAGCTTAGTCCAGTCCCCTGTGTGATAACCATAGAGTACCTCAAGCCACATCCAATAACTGTAAGCTTCTGAGGTCGTCATATGTCCGTAATCAGGGGCTTCACTCATCAAGGTCTCTACCGCATGATAAGGTACTCCTTCGGCAGAGAAATAACCATTTGCGGGGTCTTTTAGCTGCGCATATAATTGCAGAAATCGCGTCTGCTCCGTAGTTGAAGCGTGAGCAGTCTGAGGTCTAAAATTAAATAGACCGGTCATGAGTGAGAGAAACAGGACTGCGGCCATTATTACAGAAACAGGCTTCTTTATTAAGCTCAATTTCATCATCTTAGGCAAGCTCCCTCTCTTGGATATATTTATGGTTCTAAGCCCCATACAAGTGTTTCACCTTGATAAAGTGTAACCTTATTCCAATCGGCAAATGTCTGCTGAACCGCGCTGTAGGAATAATCATCCGTTTCATTATAAGCCGTCCAGTCCGTCTTATTGGTGCGAGCCTGAATCTCGCCGCTATCTCCACCAGGCGCTATACTTCCAGCCCCTGCACCAAAAGAAATCTCCAGATAATAATCCGCGCCCGTACTGGCGGGATTCAGCTTAACAAAACTGCCGCTTAAATTACCACTGCCCACTACAGCATAATCACAATGAAACTGTTGTGGTTTATCCCCATCCACAGTGAAATAATAACGCAGCTTCAAGCCGCTAAGTGCCACAGACTCGGTTCCTGTATTCATAATTCGGAACTGAGGGCGCAGCTGTCCATCACTGGCATTCGTATCATTCGTACGATATTGCACCTTCAAATTTCCCGTTGCGGGCTGTGTCGGTTCTTGGGGTTTAGCACTAACCTGTATAGATGGCAAGCTCTCCCCTACACTATTCGTGGCAGTGATCACATAATAATAAGTGGTTCCGTTCACCCGTCCACTATCCATGTAATCCGTTCCCGTGACATTCTCAAGCACCGTATACGGGCCTCCACTCACTTCACTGCGTTTAACGGTATATTCACTGACCCCGCTAATCGCATTCCAATTCAAATGGACCGTTCCATTACCTGCTACAGCCTGAACATTAGTCGGACGTGCAGGGACTTGAGGTTCTCCAGGTTGTCCGCCACCCGCTGGAAGTTCTCCATACATGTGTACACCTGCATCAAACACCGGAATGTTCGCTGTTTTTACAGGAGTTACTCCTTGAGCTGCCACCCCTTGGAATGAAAAATCATTAGCATTATTCCAGAAGTTAGTGTTCAGCGGAGCTGCAATTCGGAATTGAATCTCCTTACGATGAGCAGATTGTCCACCCGGATAAATCAAAGTACCTGTAAAATCAACCTTAGTATAGTAGATATGGTTGGCTGCATCGTAAGGCTGAAGTGCAGACACCGTTCCACCCTGATTGTAGCCTCCCGCTGTAACCGTAATATCCTCAGGACCATAACCAGCCGCTATCGCTTCACTAAGATCCACATAATAGTTAAAAGACATCTCTTTACTGGCCCTTGCCGGCCAACCCGTACGGTTATTCAGCAATGCTCGAATCTCTACGAAATTGCTGCCACTAGCATTCACAGAGGCTTCGACAAACATCTCATCTTCACGTGTCTCTGCAGGTGGAAATTGTGCAAGCGGCTGTTGCCCTTGTCCATGCAGCAGCACCATTTTTGCAATAGCTCCTGTAAAAGCTGCATTGTAATCGGTTGCAACTTCATTCGAGACATAATCGTTAATGGAGTCGGTGTAGCTGTCTGTTTTGGACGGGCCTCCAACTAGCGCTCCGTACAAGACATGGCGATGATTTACCGGAACGCTCTGACTATCATTCCATGATCCATGTGAGGTTCGATGATGGGGATGCTGAGGAGAATTGTTACCAAAACCGATAACATAACTGCTGTTTCGTGGATTGTCACCAAGCATATACGTAATTTGTCTCTCCGCGAAAGAGCGCGCCGTATCTTTCTTCACCGGATCGCTCACCCAGTCTGAGTAAACGAAGGCCATAAAAGCCTGATTGGCTGCATAACGCAATGCGCCCCATTGATCGAGATGGGCTAGTCCGCCAGGTGTATAGGCAACACGGTCACTTGTTCCACCCACTCCAGTCGTCCAATACTGCATATTCCGTTCAGTGGATTGAATGAACTTGGTCTGCCCGGTGATTCGTGCCAACAGTAATTGAGCGCCATAATGCTTGTCGTCCCAAGACTGTGTCCACTGATACCCCCAGTTTCCAGCCTGATTCGTTCCCCATTGATCGCTTGCTGCAATAGCCTTATTGAGATACTGCTGATCGTTAGTCGCCAAATACAACCAGACAGCCCCCCAGCTCAATTCATCCGCGTAACCGCTCCAAGAATTATAATATTGTTTGACGTCGGTAATGCTGTCGGAATAGGAGCCGCGATAAGTGTCTGCAAAATTGTAAAGCTGTTTAGCATGCAGCAGCAGCTTGTCCGCGTATACGGCATCCGTATCCCTGAAAATAATGGATGCTGAAGCTAACGCTGCAGCTGTTTCTGCGGCAAGATCTGATCCGGGATGAGTGGCATCAATTTTGTAGGAAGGTCTCTGCATCTGCATGACTTCTGCGGGTCCCCACCAATTATGATCGGTTGTTCCGTTACCAACTTGTCCCCACAGCTCGTTAGGAGCGGTATGAGCTTTCACAAAATAATCGGTTGCCCAGCGAATATTGTCTAAAATTTCCTCCAGCTGCCCAGACCCCTCATATCCTTGCTTGTACTCATAAACCGACCACGCCAGCATCGTTGTAGAATAAGCCATAGGCAAACCGAATTTAACGTGATCACCGGCATCGTACCAACCACCAGTCAGATCATGTCCCACATCCGCCCCGTCCAAAAGACCGGAATCGCCCCGCCATTCCACCCGATTGTTATCTGGCAATTCACCAGACCGCTGGGTTTCGTAGAAATAAATAGATTTTTGTAGAACCTCCGCATAGTTGTAGTCTCCGGCCGCTGCCTCTGCTATCGCCGGTTGAAATGCAGCATTTGAACAAAATGTAAGCGTAAACAACAAACTGAACACCAGTCCTTGTTTCCTATACCTCTTGATCATTTCTACTGCCCCTCTCTTCAGTGAATGCCACAAGAAAGATTACACCTCAGTCCCGTAACACCTCCCTCACTTGAATCAGGTACCTGTCATTGCGATCATCCACTCACCTCACTCTAAGAGCTATATTTAAGCGAAAGTTTCGCTCTCACCCAAAATATACCATATCTTTCATTAAAACACTATATTTTTACAGTAAATAATGCACAAAATATAGGAATAATTGTTAATTTAACGGAAAATAAAAAACAGCAGCTCAGGATTTCTCCTTGAACTGCTGTTCATTAATCCCCTCTTACTGAGCCACCGCAGCTTTATCTGCAGAAACCGCAATGTCGTTATAATAGAGTCCGGTTCCATCACCAATTGCAAAGTTTAGAACACGGTTATTAACCGGCACAATCACAGCACGATAAAGTGTTGGGAATACTGGAATCTCATCAACCATAAATTGTTGCCACTCTTTATAGATTTCTTTACGTTTGTCTACATCAAATGCAGCCTCAGAGATCCCTTCGGCGAGCAAACGATCGTTCTCTGCACTGGAGTAACGTGGGAAGTTATAGATTGCATCTTTACCGTACAGGCCTGATGGGTCAACGTCAATCCCTACCCCCCAAGCACCTTGGTACACATCAACAGTAGGATCATCCTCACCATTTTGACCTATGCGATCATAGAAGGTATTAAACTCTACCATTTCCAAAGTTACATTCAGACCAATCGCTTTCCAGGATTGTACATAATATTGAGCCAGCGGCTCAGCAATGTCTCCACCAGTCATCGAAATGAAATTAATCTTCAGCTCGCTGCCATCTGGATTCGTTCTAAATTCACCGTTTAATTTGTAACCAGCGTCATCCAGGATCTTTTTAGCTGCTTCTGGATCAAAAGCTACGCCCGGATTGGTAGTATCATGGAATTCTGGATGGGACGGTGGAATCAAGGTAGTCGCATTCCAACGCAGACCATTATAGAACTTTTTACCAACAGTATCATTGTCAACCGCAGCCCACATTGCTTTACGAAGATTCACATCCGCCATTTTAGCTTTAGGATCGGTAACAACCTCTTTTTTCGTTGCATCCCATTTGCCAAGCTTAAATCCAATATACGTATACGCACGGTCAACCGCCCCGAGATACTCAACATTTGATAGCTTCGCATTATCTGGGAATTGATCAATAGGGAAGGAATCCACCAAGTCAACTCCACCAGATTTCAGTTCTTGTACAATCGTTGTTGGGTTGATAACCTTCAAAATTACTTTATCCAGTTTAGGGGCTCCACGCCAGTAATCTTCATTCTTAACAAATACTACAGACTCACCAGGAACGATACTCTCTACTTTAAAAGCTCCGAAGCCAATTGGCTTTTGGCGGACTTCAGGGGAAGAGGAGATTTTGGCAACATCCATGCCGCCAAAGATATGTTTGGCTAATGGATAAATCCATACGCTACCCGTTAACAAGGAAGGTGTAGATTGCTTATAAGTAATTTGCAGTTTCTTATCACCCAGCACTTTAATCCCGGATATGGTCTTGGCCTTACCGGAATGGTACTCATCCATGCCTTCAATATTAGTGAAGTCAGAACCGTAACGAGGACCATCATAAGCAGGATTACCAATAACTTCATGGGCGAACAACCAGTCTTCAGCCGTTACTGGCTTACCATCCTGCCAGTTTACATTGTCGCGAATCGTAAAGGTAAAGGTACGTCCATCTTCTGCAACTTCATAAGTAGCCGCACCATCATTAGTATAAACATAGTCTTTATCCCAAGTTAACAAACCTTCATCAAACCAGTTCAGAACTTGAGCATCTGGATCTCCAGAATAGAAGTTCCAGTTCAAAGTGCCTTCAAATGGACTATCGGAAACAAGTCCAAATGTAATTGTCCCTCCGTCAATAGCTTCACCTTGGTTAGTCTTAACGTTACTGAAATCTTTAATGTTATAAAGTCCGTCTTCTGCCTCAGGCGCGGCCGTTGCTTCTGCGGTTGCCGCAGGTGCGCTGGCGTTAGGAGCTGCTGTTGATTCAGCCGCTTCGTTGTTGTTCTTGGAGCCGCAAGCCGCAAGAGCGAACAACATTACAAACATTAATGAAACTAGTAAAGCTTTTGAACGAATGGCTTTTCTCATTTAATCATTTCCTCCCTTATTATCCTTTTCTTTGTCTTGCGTCGGTCGCACGTTTTAGCGCTTGACCCACATTATTTATACTCAACATCAATACCAGGATCAGCAATGATGCGGGTAACCAGATCCACCATCTGAACTCAAGAGTCTGCGGATTTCTCGCATAGCTTACTAGAGTACCCAGACTGGGTGTACTTTCTGGAAAACCAAAACCTAGAAAGGATAGGCCTGATTCCAATCCAATATTAGCTGCCAGATTCAAGGTCATTGTTACGATAATGATTGAGCTTAAGTTCGGCAGAACTTGCGTAAACATAATTTTTAGATTGGAGGAGCCTAGGGTCTTAGATGCCTGAACATAATCCAATTCCTTCTCTTGTAATGTCTTGGAACGAATGAGCCTGGCAATCCCCATCCAAAGAAATGCTGTCATGATAAAGGAGAAGGTCAACGTATTGTATTTAGGAACTGCGCTGACAAAAGCTATAACAATCATTAGAAAAGGTAGAATCATGAAGAAATCTACAATACGCATCGCGACATTATCTACCGTTCCCCCAAAGTAACCTGAGACTAAACCTACCAGAATACCGATAATTCCCGTAAAAAATGTAACCATAAAGGCAATAGACATGGAATTTCGTGTTCCTATAATTAATTGACCGAATACATCCCGTCCTCCATAATCAGTCCCCAGCCAATGCACAGCCGAAGGCTTCTCATATAGGGCGAACAAGTCAACCGTGACAATTTCTTTCTGATCTAAAAATAAGGAGATCCCATATACAGCAGCAATAATCGTAAATAGGAAAATCAACGAGACCAGTGCCAGCTTATCCCGCACCATCTCCCGCCAAACAATTTTGAAGCCCGATGGACTTTTATCAGTTTCCTGCAGCAGAGCTATCTCTGCGCTCGTCTTTGCCATTTCATTCACCCCAAAGTGTTCATCTTCTTATTTAATCCGGATACGAGGATCTACGATACTTAAAATAATGTCTGATAACAACGCACCGACGATGGAAGCAACCCCATACAGAAGAACGAGGGCTGTTACCACGCTGAAATCCCGAATCGTTATCGAACTTAGAAACAGCAAACCCATTCCTGGATAGCTGAAGATCGTTTCAACGAACACCGTACCACCGATTAACCCAGTGATCTCATATCCAAAAAATGCAGCGATCGGCAGCAAGGAGTTTCTCAAAATATGACGATTGTATACGCGTGACTCCGAAGCCCCTTTAGCTCTAGCAGTGAGAATGAAATCTTTTTGCTTCGTATCAATGATCTCATTTCTCAGATATTGGACGGTCCCAACCGTTGCAATTAGCGCCATAGATAACGCAGGCAGAAGCAGATGGTAGAATTTACTCCAGAAGTGACTTAGTGTACCTGGAACTTCCCCGGGACTGACACTGCCGCTGGTAGGAAACCAATGAAAATGAAATCCGAAAACCCATACCATTAAAAGTGCAAAAATAAACAACGGTGCAGCAAATCCAATATAGGTATAGCCAGTTATCAAGCGATCCAGCCACGAATCGTTATAACGTCCGCTGGTAATACCAAGCGGGATAGCAATAAGGTATGTAAGAATCAGCGTAACAATGGCCAGCCAAAGTGTGTTCATCAGGCGTTGTCCGATTAGTTCTGAGACCGGCATTTTGAAACGGAAGGACTGGCCGAAATCCCCTTGTATCGCTTTAGTGATCCAATCCCAGTACTGGATGTACCATGGATCATTTAGACCGAGCTTTTCTCTCATCGCATCAATGGCCGCCGGATCAATATTCGGATCGAGCATTCCTGAGAGTGCGTCACCAGGCATCGCCTTCGCCATAAGAAAAACAAGAATACTTAATAGAACTACTTGAGGGATCATTATAAGAATTCTACGAACGATAATCTTCCACATATTCTCAACCTTTCTCAGGCAAGGCTACCAGATGAGTCTCGGAAATTGATTTTAATGGATAAGCCATGCCTTCTTCATCAAAATAATTCCGGTGCGCTTGTTCATATTCCTTGCTTACTGATTTTCTGAATTCCGTCTGCTTTTCTCTCTGTTTCGGATCAATATCAGGAATGGCGGCAATGAGTCGTTTGGTATAAATATGCTGAGGATTGTCAAAAATATCTTTAGCAGTCCCTTGCTCCACATGTCGTCCTTTATACATAATCCCTATGTGATCGCACATATGCCTGATGATCCCGAGATCATGACTGATAAATAGAAAAGTAAGATTCAGCTCTTTTTGAATGTCCTGCATGAAGTTAAGCACCTGTGCCTGTACTGAGACATCTAGCGCAGATACCGGCTCGTCAGCAATAATAAGTTTTGGCTTGAGTGCAATTGCTCTGGCAATTCCGATCCGCTGCCGCTGGCCGCCAGAAAATTCATGCGGATATTTCAGGATGTTCTCAGGACTTAAGCCTACTTGTAAAAGCAATTCCTGCACCCGGCGTTTTTCTTCCCCTGGAGACATTTTTTCGAAATTACGCAACGGTTCTGCAATAATATCGAGTACACGCTTCTTAGGATTTAAGGAAGAGTACGGATCCTGAAAGATCATCTGAATGTCTTTGCGGACATTTCTTTGCTTTCGTACACCCCTCAAGGCCAAATCTTGCCCTTCAAAAATCACGCTGCCGCTAGTAATAGAATTAAGACCTATAATCGCGCGACCCGTTGTCGTCTTTCCGGAACCAGATTCACCAACCAGACCATAGGTTTGCCCAGCTTCAATGGTAAAATTAACATTATCGACAGCCTTAACTACGCCAACTTCCCTTCGAAAAACACCGCCGTGGATCGGAAAATGTACTGCTAAATTTTTAACCTCAAGAAGTCCCATTGTGGATTGCCTCCTCGTTAGTATCAGGGAAATGGAAATTGTTATAACAGGTGCAGCGAACGAAATGTCCGGGTGCGACTTCATGCAGCTGTGGGTTCTCCTCATGCTCCGATTCAGGAATCCAAGGCGTCCGTGCCGAGAAACGGCAGCCCTTACGCGGAAGGTTTTGCAGTGGTGGAACAATCCCCTGAATCACATGCAACCTGGATTTTTCTTCTTTTGCCGTTGGAATGGAGTTTAATAAGGATCTCGTATATGGATGTTTCGGATTAGACGTCAACGTAAAAATATCTGCGATTTCGACGATTTGTCCGGCATACATCACCGCAACACGGTCAGCCATTTCGCTTACAACCCCTAAGTCATGAGTGATTAAGATAATGCCCGCTTCCATATCGTTTTTTAATTTTTTAATAAGTTCAAGGATTTGTAATTGGATAGTCACATCTAGTGCTGTGGTAGGCTCGTCGGCGATCAAAAGCTTGGGTCCATTGGCTATCGCAATGGCGATAACCACCCGCTGCCTCATGCCACCGGATAATTCGTGGGGGTACTGCTGATATGTATGCTCGGGACGGGAAATTCCAACCTTGGTCAATAGATCAATGACCTTCTCTTTTCGCTGTTTCTTAGAAAGCTTGGAATCATGTAGGATAAGTACTTCTTCAATCTGTGAACCGATGATCATTAGCGGGTTTAAAGCGGATAAAGGATCTTGAAAAATCATAGACATTTCTTGGCCGCGCAGCTTGTTTAGTGCAGCAGGAGACATAGTAACGATGTCCTGGCCCTTGTATTTGATTTGTCCGTCAATTCTGGCTCTGGTATGCAGCCCCATAATGGAAAAGGCGAGCGCACTTTTTCCTGAACCAGATTCTCCAACGATAGCCAGAATTTCATTTTTGCGAACAGACAGGGTAACATCATCAACCGCAGCATAATAGTCGTCTGCAATTCTGAACGATGTCGACAAATTTTTGATTTCTAGTAGTTCTTCGCCCATATTCATCACCCTAACGACAAGGATTTCAAAATTAACACAATGAAAATATTATGTAAATTTTGATATAAATAGTGTTGATTTTCATGAAACATTTTGAAATAACCAATGTGATGATAATTAACACTGTTAAGAATACTACCAGTAGTTCAATCGGAAATAAAAATGAACATCTCGTAACTTTGTAGTTCATTTTAATTAACTTATGGTAAATTATCAATCTTTTCCTATAAAAAATTTTCAATCGATGTGATTAAAAGTAACGTAGGCTTCAAAAAAACGGCTCTAGGCCGCCTTTTTTTGGGAATTATTTAGTTCGACTGAAAGTTAAAATCTTTGGCTTTCCAGCATGAAATTGGAAGGTATTACAGTCGCTAGCTGCTCACTGCTCCCGCCGAAGCTTTTGATTATGACGAATCTTAATCTCATTGCCTTGCTCAGTAGCTTGATAAAAAACACGCTGAGAAATCTCCTTAGGCAAATACTCTTGCTTCACATAATGCCCCGGAAAATTGTGCGGATATTGATATCCTTCATGCCCTAACGCAGTTGCACCTTTATAGTGCGTATCACGCAGATGCAGCGGTACCTCCGCTGATTTGATCTCATCCATACTTGCCATTGCATTGGAAATAGCCATAACCACAGCATTAGACTTCGGACTTTCCACTGCAAAAAGAATAGCTTGGGCAATGTTCAGCTTCGCCTCTGGCCAACCATTGTTTCGATACGCATCCAGCGCACTCACCGCTTGAACCATAGCTTGGGGATTAGCCAAGCCGATATCCTCACTGCTGGCTGCAATCAGGCGCCGAATAAAAGTCATAGGGTCCATTCCAAGCTTTTCTACCGCATACAGAAACCAAAACAACGCGGCGTCGCTGGAACCGCGAATACTTTTATGAAAAGCGGATAGCACATCATACTGCGTAGATTCATCAGCCTTCACAATGGGGCGCCGAATGGATTCCTCTGCCACCTCCAGCGTGATATGAACACTTCCATCAACTTGTGGTGCGGTAGTCAGGGCTGCCAGCTCCAGTGCATTTAGTGCCCGCCGGATGTCTCCATTAGCCATTGTTGCAATATGCAACAAAGCCTCCTCATCGACCTGAAGCTCCATAAATCCAAGACCTTTCTCTTTGTCCGCCAAGGCTCTGCGCATTGCGATCAAGCTGTGTTCACTCGTTAATGCCTCCAGCTGAAATAAGGTGGAGCGGCTCATAAGCGCCCCATTAACATAATGGAACGGGTTCTCTGTAGTCGCTCCAATGAAGGTAATAGTCCCTTTTTCTACTGCTGGCAAAAGCGCATCCTGGCGTGAGCTATTAAATCGATGCACCTCGTCCAGGAACAGGATCGTCTTAGTGCCGTACAATGTTTGATTGTTCTGAGCTCGCTCAATAACCTCCCGTACATCCTTCACGGTAGCTTCCACCGCATTCAGACGTACGAACTCTCCTTGCGTGTGATGAGAAATAATATGCGCGAGTGTCGTCTTGCCGCATCCCGGGGGGCCATAGAGCAAAATCGAAGAGACTTGATCCGCCTCAATCGCTCTTCGCAGCAGCTTCCCCCGACCTATGATATGCTCTTGACCAATATATTCATCAAGATTCTCCGGTCTCATCCGGTCCGCAAGCAGCCGTCCGCCCCCGGTGTCCTCTCCGAAAGAAAATAAATCCATAACTCCACTTCCTTGCTATATTCTTGTAAAAGCTCAATGTAAATCCTCTCTATCATACCATATCACAGGGAAGGATTAGGATGCCCTGCCGGGTCAAGGTAACAGTATCAGCATAGACTTATTTTACGCCAAAATAAAAAGAGCATGATCTCGTCTTAGAAAGGCGGGAGCCATGCTCTTTTTTCAAAATATAAGAAAGTATAGGTTTCACGCTACACTTTATCCTTATGATTTCTCGCATAACGCTTACCGTCCTTCTAAGGACACCAGAGGCGTTTATGCTTGAATTGCAAGCTAGCAATTTACTGCCAGCCGCATTTTTGATATGATTTTACGAATGCTTTCTTCCGATAGATGGTACTTCTTCTGAAGTTCCGCTACGGAATCACCGCTTCGATGACAACTGAAAATTTCCTTGTTCCGGTTCGCTATTTCTTTCCTCGAACCGCTGTTCTCGCCCCATCGAACCCGCTCTTCCGTCTTCTTTGGGATGTAGAGCAGTTCACCTTGGATGTATCCCTGAAGCTCTTCGAGTAAGCCAGGGGGGAGCACATCCTTCCCATTTACATAACTCAACTTGCATTTCCTCCTTCAACAGGTGTGTCCCTATGCGTCGGTCAACTAAGTTTTTAGTTATAATCACGTCACCTGCCTCCTTTCTTCTCCTCATATTTGGAAAAATCCGTAATTTCATTATATAAAAACCTTTTGGTAGCGTCTACATTCGATTTCATAAATTTCGTTCTTATGGATAAGTGTGGTACTTCTTATGTTAGTAATAAGGAGGCCGTAAGGCCTCCTCGCTTTAAGCAGGTTTCCGTCTTAAACGGAAACCACCTCGTATACTGAAATCATTTCAATCAGCCTCCTTCCAGAAGTGTTCTTGCCCGGCCGGACACTTATTATTAAGCCATACCTATGGGGGAGTTACAAGACCAAGAACAGTTATAACCATTCTCCACCAGTCTTACTCTCCCTCAGAATCGCTTCCAGCCGCCGTTTGCACATAGGAAGGAACTTCCCCATTATGGAGCAGCCACAGCTCATGGAGAGCACGTGTACAGCCGACATACATCAGCTTCGCGTCCCAAGCCGTCGCTCCATAATGGTCTTGATCGGCATCTGCTAAGATCACCGCATCGAACTCCAAACCTTTTGATAAATAGACAGGCAGCACCGATAACCCGCCCTGATATTGCGTCATACTGCCATCAATCAGATGAATATCTTCAAAATGCTGTGCCAGCTCCGCATATAGTTCTGCAGCCTCATGAAGATTTCTTGTTAGGACAGCCACCGTACGGTATTCCCTTCCTGACAGAGACTTCAGTGCAGAGGTTATTGTCCGCAAGCGAGCTTGCTCATCAGCCACCAGTTCCCCGGCATCCTCGCCATAGGCGATCATACGCACGGGATCTCCACTACGAAACACAGGAACAGCCAGCAATGAGCTCTCCACACCTGAAGATAGAATTCCATTAGCGAAGTCTATAATTTCCATAGTAGAACGATAGCTGCGTGTCAGCGCGTGATAAGCCGTGTTCTCAGGGGCAAACAACGTCTGCATCTCTTCCCACGCGTGTACGCCTTTATAGGCATGTATGCCCTGCGAGAGATCACCCAGGATCGTAAAGGAATGGCCTCGCACATATAAATCCAGAACGGCAATTTGGAAAGGTGAAAAATCCTGAGCCTCATCGATTACTACATGGTCAAAGCGAGTAACGCCCTCATCACCATTCAAAAGATAATGGATATACAGCAGCGGAGGTAAATCCTCTTCACGTATGATGCCTTTTTTCAGCTCTTTTGCCGTTTCCTTCAACACAGCTGCCGGAATTTCCTCTGGCGGTTCAACCGGCCAATCCTCAGGAAGTTTAGCTGCTCGGAAAATTTGCTTATAGATCGTTAATGGATCATATTTAGGCCATTTGGCACTATAAGCCTTCTCTCGCTGCGCGCCTTTTTTCTTGCGATCCTTCATAGCAGCAGCTGAAGGACTCTTCTTCAGTTCCATCTCAATCCAGCGATGAATCCGCGCCATTACCCGTTCCTTGCGCTTGGCTGGAGGATAGGGAGCATACTCCTCATTATGCCAGCGCAAAATCATAGAACGTCGTAGCACCGCACCCTCCCACGGGCTAAAATCACCCTCAGGTACAGAGCTGCTTTCCAATAGCTTGATACTGGACTCTATGATTCCCATCAGCACCGTGGAACCCTTGAAGCGCCCTGGTGTCTCTTCTGTAATTACCGGCATGCCGCCAGGGGTTTCGAACCAGCGGTTCATCGTCTCTGTCGCATCCTGTTCCGGCAATTCCAGTCCTAGTACATTAGCCGCCCAATCCGGAAATGTACTTTGAGCAATATTACCTACCCCGAGCTCAGGCAATACGTCCGAGATGTAATCCAAAAACATCCGGTTTGGTGCAAAAATGATCATTTTTTCCGCAGAAACCTGATCCTTGTATTGATACAGCAGAAAAGCAAGCCTGTGCAGTGCAACGGTTGTTTTACCGCTTCCTGCCACGCCCTGAATGATTAGCGCTGTATTTTTGGCAGCACGGATAATCTTGTCCTGCTCCTCTTGAATGGTCGATACGATATCCCGTAGACGATTATCCTTGTTCTCCCCAAGTCGATAGACGAGAAACTCATCTGATACAATCGGTGCATCGCTTTCCCGATTGTACGTATCCGCGACCCGCTCCAGAATTTGCTTCCGAATCACCACGTTGCGTTTGAGGTATACCAGCCCCTCTATTAATCCCTCAGGAGCTTCATAGGAGGCTGGCTCGGTACCGCCGGTAAACGAATAAAACAGGCTTGCTACCGGTGCGCGCCAGTCGATGACTAGCGGACGGTCGCTTACCTGCTCGCGGTCTACGCCGATTTTGCCTATATAGAGTGCCTTCCGTTCATTCTCATCATTGCCTTGAAAATCAAGCCGTCCGAAATAAGGCTCCTGCCTAAGCTTGGCAAGATCTTTGCGCTTCTGATCACGGTTCGCTTCCAGCACCTGTTCCGTATAGTCATGTCCCGTGTACACTGGTGTCTGCTGGAGCTTCTCCAGCAAAGTGTCAATTTCAGTAAGCGCTTGATTCAGCCTGTCTTCTTCCTCTTGATAGGCACTTTGAAAGTTGTCTTCCAATTTCAGTTACCTCCTAAAAGTTTATCGAGCTTAAATTTTCATGCTCCTACGCCCATTTCTCACGCAAAAGGATACCCATTGTAGCACAATCAGCACTTAAATACCAAATCTTTCAAATGATTTGACTAAACTTATAAGTTCTCCAACCTAAAGCACTTTGGTGCTCCTTAGCTCGCACAAGCGTCGAATGTTTGGGACAAACCAAAGGCATTTTTGCCTTTGCTTTTGAGCGCTTCCACACATTTCGCTCCGATCAGAGGCATTTTTGCTTTTGATTGCGGCGTCCAGGCACATTTAGCTCGCATCAGAGGCATTTTCGCCTCTGTTTTCAGCGTTCGCACACATTTAGCTCCGATCAAAGGCATTTTTGCCTTTGATTTCGGCATCTACGCGCATTTAGCTCCAATCTACGGTATTTATCCCTTTGATTTCGGCGTCTACGCACATTTAGCCCCAATCAACGGTATTTATCCCTTTGGTTTCGGCGTTCGCACACGTTCGGCTCGAATCAACGGCATTTTTGCCTCTGTTTTCGACGCTTCCACGCATTTGGCTCGAATCAACGGTATTTTTCCCTCTGTTTTCGACGCTTCCACGCATTTAGCTCGAATCAACGGTATTTTTCCCTCTGTTTTCAGCGTTCGCACACATTTAGCTCCGATCAAAGGCATTTTTGCCTTTGATTTCGACGTCCAGGCACATTTAGCTCGCATCAGAGGCATTTTTGCCCTTGTTTTCAGCGTTCGCACGCATTTAGCCCCAATCAACGGTATTTATACCTTTGTTTTCGACGCTTCCACGCATTTGGCTCGAATCAACGGTATTTTTCCCTTTGTTTTCGAGGCTTCCACACATTTAGCCCCATTCAACGGTATTTATCCCTTAGATTTCGTCGTCTACACGCATTTAGCTCCAGTCAACGGTATTTATCCCTTTCTTTTCGACGTCTACGCACATTTGCTCCAATCAGCGGCACAACGGCATTTACCTCTTTGATTTCAACGCGGGCTAATAGAGCTAATAAGTGTGTAACAGGTCCCTCGCAATCAAAGAAACCGGATGCCGCACTATAGCACAGCCTGCAAAATAAAGTTAGCCACAAACAAACCAGCAATTCCATACAACGCAGGTGGCACTTCCTTCCCTTTGCCCAGCGCCAGCTTCACAATTGGGTAGGTAATAAAACCAAAAGCCATACCGTCCACGATGCTATAGGTGAATGGAATCATAACCATGATTAGAAAAGACGGGAACAGCTCGGTCAAATCACTTAAGTCCATCTCACGCACATTTTGTACCATTAGTCCGCCGATCACAATCAGGATCGGTGCGATCGCACTGTCGGGAATATAGGATAACAGCGGTAGGAATAAGAAGGTCGCCCCGAATAGAAGCCCTGTTACCAGCGAGGTGAGACCCGAACGCCCGCCCGCAGCTATTCCTGCATTAGATTCTGCAGCGGCCACGACCGGACTGCTTCCGAAAAGACCTGCGGCGATATTAGCAAGCGAGAGCGCACGCAGGCTGCTTTTGAAGCGTTCTGGACGGCCTGCCATCATCGTCTGCGAGGCTACAAGACCGATATTTTCAAATACAACGATTAACAATAACAGGAATACAGCAATCCAGAACACCAGGCTCACAATGCCGCTCCAGTCCATTCCGAAAAATAGGCCGCCATAACCTGAGAATACATGCCCTGAGGCCTGTTTTTCCGGTGCATGTGCAGCTCCCAGCAGGTAGGCTAGTCCTGTACCGACCAGCATACTTATCAGCAGGCCTCCGTTAGTTCCCCGGATAAATAACACTAAAGCCAGCAATAAAGTCACACAGGATGTAATAACTGCAGGATCACTAAAATGTCCTATGGCAACAAAAGTAGTCTGATGGGCAATCACTATCCCACTCTTTTGCAGCCCTATAAAGGTCAGAAACAGCCCTATACCGACTGTAATGGCATGCTGCAAGTTTTGGGGAATTGCCTCACTAAGAATACGATAAAGTGATGTGAAGGCCACGATAGCGAATAACACGCCTGTTATAACGACTACAGTAAGCGCCTCTCTCCAGTCCAGTTTCATGGAATGAACAAGCGTATAAGTGAAAAATGCGTTAATCCCCATCCCGGGAACTACGATGATAGGCGTCTTCCCGCCAAAAGCCATCAGCAGACAGCCGGTAATTGCGGTCAACAGTGTAGCCACCATTGCCGGTCTAAGCGGCATCCCCGCGTCATGGAGAATCGTCGCATTCACCATAACAATATAAACTGAAGCAAAATAGGAGAGAATCCCTGCAGCCCATTCCCGTTTCCAGTCATTCTCAGGCGCAAGCCCCACACTATTTCGCCAAAAATTCGATTTCATGTACAAAAACCTCCACTGATATTAAGTTCCGCAGGCGGATATTACCCGGATTATAAATCTAATAATCAGCCGTTCATCCCGGTTCAGCTATTATGCCTATTTGTGGCCTGCTTCTTGCAGAACCCGCCTGTTTAACGACAACAAAAGGGCGTACGCAGCCGGATTCCAGCTACTCGCCCTTTTGTCCATTACTCTAATCCTATAACTATAATTGAAACAGCCTCAGCTCAGCGATTCACTTACAAGCTGACGCCTCCAGCCTCAAGCAAGTCACGCACGGCAACGCTGACCATAATTAGGCCGGCTACCGGTGGAACAAATGAATTGCTGGCTGGCGGTTGTTTCGCTTTACGTCGATCCGGCGCATTCTCCGGAACAATCTTGTCCGTAACATCCTGACGTGGCTTCATTGGCGGCTCCGTAGAGAAAACCACCTTCACGCCTTTCTTAATCCCATCCTTACGCAGCTTCTGGCGAATGACCCGGGCAATCGGATCATACGTTGTTTTAGAAATGTCCGCTACCTGGAATCTTGTAGGATCCATTTTGTTGGCAGCACCCATGCTTGAGATCATAGGAATTCCACGTGCCAGACATTCTTTAATCAAATGGACCTTGTAGATAATCGTATCCGAGGCATCGATCACATAATCCGGTTTCAGCTTGAACAGTTCCTCATAGGTTTCTTCCGTATAGAACATGTTCAGCGCAATTGCTTCACATTCCGGATTAATCAGCCTCACACGGTCTACCATCAGTTCGGCTTTCTTTTGCCCAACCGTAGTAGTAAGTGCGTGGATCTGCCGATTCACATTGGTAATGTCGACGGAATCCTTATCAATCAGGATCAGTCTGCCGATCCCGCTACGAGCCAATGCCTCAACAGCCATACCGCCAACACCGCCGATACCAAGTACCGCTACTGTGCTGTTCTTCATAATCTCCAGACCTTCCGGTCCGATCGCCAGTTCCGTACGTGAGAACTGATGCAGCATGAGGTCAGCCTCCTTCAAAAGCTATGGCGAAGCAGAAATCTGCCTCGCCCGCTTTATTTAATTATTCTTTTTCTTTTTCTTTCTTTGGTTTAAGAGCCAGCTTAATATGCAGTTGCTCCAATTGTGAACCGTCTACTGGTGCAGGTGCATCCATAAGCAGGTCCGTTGCACTTGCTGTTTTCGGGAATGCGATGGTTTCGCGCAGATTTGTACGGCCCGCCAGCAGCATGATTAGACGATCTAAACCGAAGGCAATACCACCATGTGGAGGTGTACCATATTCGAACGCATCCATCAGGTAACCAAATTTCTCGTAAGCAACCTCATCTGAGAAGCCGAGAGCTTGGAACATTTTTTCCTGTACTTCACGTTTGTAAATCCGCATGGAGCCGCCGCCTACTTCATAACCGTTCAGAACGATATCGTAGGCTTGTGCACGAATTGCACCTGGATCTGTGTCGAACAGATGCAGATCCTCTTCACGTGGACGAGTGAACGGATGGTGTTCTGCTACATAACGTTTCTGATCTTCATCATAACCAAGCAATGGGAAGTCAGTCACCCAAGCGAACTTGAACACGTTATCGTCGATCAGACCCAGCTGACGTCCGATTTTGACACGAAGGGCACCTAGAACGTCCGCTACAACCTTTTTGGTATCAGCGGAGAACAACAGTAGGTCGCCTTCTTCAGCGCCTGTACGCTCCTTCACAGCGGCAATTTCTTCTTCAGTGAAGAATTTGACAATCGGCCCTTTGAACTCGCCGTCTTTCACTTGAATCCAAGCCAAACCTTTCGCTCCATAACGCGCAGCATAAGGTCCGAGATCATCGATTTCTTTACGAGTCCAAGTCCCACAGCCTTTAGCATTTAGACATTTCACTTCTCCGCCTTTTTCGATCACGGAAGCGAATACCTTTACGCCACTTGTGGCAACAATATCGTTCATTTCCACAAGCTCTAATCCAAAACGCAGGTCAGGTTTGTCTGAACCGTATTTGCCCATAGCCTCAGCATAAGTCAAACGTTGGAATGGAAGTTGAATATCCGCTCCTACAGTTTCTTTAAACAGACGTTGCATCAGGTTCTCCATCATGCCAAGCAGCTCATCCTGAGACAGGAATGAAGTCTCGATGTCCACTTGTGTAAATTCCGGCTGACGGTCAGCACGCAAATCTTCATCACGGAAACAACGAGCAATTTGATAATAGCGTTCAATGCCACCCACCATCAATAACTGCTTGTAGATTTGTGGAGATTGTGGCAATGCGAAAAATTCGCCTTCATGCACACGGCTTGGCACCAAATAATCACGCGCACCTTCCGGTGAGCTCTTAGTTAGGATTGGCGTCTCTACGTCAATAAATCCTTCACTGTCAAGGAAATCGCGGAAAATCTTAGAAGCTTTCGAGCGTAGCAACAGCGTTTTTTGCATTTCTGGACGACGCAGATCCAGGTAACGATATTTCAGGCGAAGAGATTCGTCTACTTCCACTCCATCTTCGATGAAGAATGGAGGGGTCTTAGCAGCGTTCAGCACTTCGATATCTGTAATTTGAACTTCAATCTCACCTGTTGGCAGATTGCGGTTAATGGTTTCTTCATCACGTTTAACCACTTTTCCTTTGACAGCCAAAACATACTCACTGCGAACCTTATCCGCAATTTGCAGTGCTTCGCCGGAGTAGTCCGGGTTGAATACAACTTGCACAATACCGCTTCTGTCACGCAGGTCAATAAAAAGTACGCCCCCAAGGTCGCGGCGGGTCTGGACCCATCCGTTCAAGGTTACCGTTTGTCCAATATGTTCTGGTGTTAATTGCCCACAGTTATGACTTCTTTGCATAATTCACCATTCCCCTTTTTATTTAAAAATACATTTCTACTTAAAAAGTCTTCTTCTATACCAACGCCTGAGCCAGCTCTTCGAGCTTCACAGTCTGCTGTTCCCCTGTGCTCATCGACTTCAGCGCAATTACACCATTCTTCAGCTCGTCTTCGCCAAGAATCGCAGTATAACGTGCCGACATACGGTCAGCTGACTTCATCTGTGCCTTCATCTTCCTGCCGAGGTAGTCGCGTTCTGCCGAGAACCCTTGGCTTCGCAGAAAGTATAGCTGCTTGGAAATTTCAATGTCAGCCTCTTCGCCAAGAGCTACAAAATACACATCCAGTGGCTTTGCAGTCTCCAGTGCTACCTTCTGATCTTCCAGAATAAGAAGAATACGCTCCAGCCCGATCCCAAAACCAATACCCGGTTGATCCGGTCCACCGATTTCTTCAACCAAACCGTTGTAACGGCCTCCGCCGCCTACGGTATCAATAGAGCCAATGCCAGCTGCTTTATATTCAAACGCAGTATGCGTGTAATAATCCAAACCACGTACAAGACGAGGATTAATCGTGAACTCCACACCCATAATGTCGAGATGCATCTTAACCTTCTCAAAATGAGTTATGCATTCATCATCCAAACTGTCCAAAATGGAAGGCGCATCTGTAAATTTATCCTGATCCACCTTGCAATCCAGCACACGAAGCGGATTACGCTCGATTCGACGCTGACAGTCACTGCAGAGGTTATCCTTCATCGGTCTAAGGAATCCCAGCAGCTTCTCCCGGTAAGCCGCACGGCTTGGTGCATTACCCACGGAATTAAGCTCCACTCTTACATCCTTAAGACCTAGATCCTTATAGAATTGATAGCCCATAGAGATTACTTCTGCATCAATAGCCGGATCCACGGCCCCAAACGCCTCAATCCCAAACTGATGGAACTGGCGATATCTTCCGGCCTGCGGACGCTCATAACGGAACATAGGTCCGATATAATACAGCTTGCTTACATCAGGTTCACCGTATAGCTTGTTCTGAACGTAAGCCCGCACGACACCAGCCGTTCCTTCTGGACGAAGAGCCAAATCACGGTCGCCTTTGTCCTTGAACGTATACATTTCGCCTTCCACAATATCCGTTGTTTCGCCTACTCCACGTTCGAATAACCCTGTGTGCTCAAACATAGGTGTGCGAATTTCCCGGTAGTTAAAACGGCGGCATAAATCTCTGGCCTTCCCCTCAATATACTGCCATTTCTCCACAGCACCCGGAAGCACGTCCTGCGTTCCTGTTGGTTTCTCGAATCTTTCTTTAGCCACAGTCTATCCCTCCTAAAAAATAACCCCTCTAAAGCTGTTCTCTTCATCTGTTTCTATTGCAGAAAAAGCAAAAAATCCCTCGCCCTGTTTTATAAAAAAACAGGGACGAGGGATTATCATAACCAATAATACACCACGTGGTACCACCCACATTCCGGATCAGTAAAAATATACTGAAGCCGCTCAAAGCGGTTAACGCCCGCCTACGCGTAAACGGCTACTGATCGCGGCAATCAACATTGCCCACTTTCGCCGTACGTTCTCGGGGAGGTCATTCATTCGCTCATCAACAGAATCCTTGCAGCCAAGCGATACCGGTTCATCATCCACTTAAGTAGATGTCATCCGAATCGACAAGGGATTCTTCTCTGGAGTTGTGGGTTCTCGAATTACTTGGTCCCGTCATCAAAACCATATGATAAAATCGTATATTGTTAACATTCTACTGAACTACTGCATTAAAGTCAAGGTAGTAAAAAGGATGCCTAGTATAAATTTTGACAGCTTCCGAGTTTTTTATTCAGCAATTATATTGTAACAAAAAAAATGACCTGCAGCCGAATGCTGCAGGTCCATCATCATATATTATTAAAAAGGGGGTCATGCCTTTATTATAAACACGCTATATTAAGGAATCATGTACGTAATATTACGATTATATTACATTCCATGAAAGCGGTTTATTTTTAATAGAATACTATTCGAATTGTTCAACATAGGCCCCTTTGCCCCGAAGGATTTCCACAACTTCATTATAATTTTCTTCTGCTATACTTAGCTCCATCACATAACGAAGTTCACTTAAATCCCCATCTTCGAGATCTCCTTCTGCCACGTTCGCACTAACCTGATCTTCATTCACACTATAATGTGTTTCAGGGTCAGCCCGAGTGTCGGAAGCGGCAATGCCAGGAACCAGCATAGCTCCAGCTGCAGGTGTGCTAGCCGTTCCAAGCGTTCCAGTTGTGCCTGCGACTACAGATGCACTATCCAGTGGAATGATTGGAAACAGAATATTACGATCATTGCCGATAGGGTCTGTGAGTGGCCAAACCTCCAAGCCATCCACCTTATAGCTAATCAATGCTGTTTTTGCGCCTTCTGCTTCATTTTCAGTTCTGAAATACGCTTGGATTTTTCTGCTCATTGCCATTACCTCCTTGGATTATAAGACTCTAAAATAAAAAATGCTTATTTATTTCAGGACCTTCAATATTTCACGAACAAATGCAGGCTCATCTTTTGGTGTACGCGAAGTAATGTAATTGCGATCAACCACTACTTCCTCATCCTTAAACTCCGCGCCGGCATTCACAACATCATCCTTCAGCGGAGGATAAGAGGTAATGGTGCGTCCCTTAAGCAAGTCTGCACTGATCAGAATTTGCGGTCCGTGGCAAATAGAGGCGATAGGCTTGCCTGCTTCATTTGCTTCTTTTACAAACTTCAAAATATCAGCATTTTGCCGTAAATTCTCGGGGGAAGAACCACCCGGGATGACAATCGCGTCATAATCACTTGCTTGAACATCGGCGATCGCCTTGTCTGCTGCGTAGGAGACTTCTTTCTTTTTACCTAGCAAGGTCTCCCCTTTTTTCAAACCAATAATGTCAGCTTGATGTCCTGCCTTTATAATTTCATCATAAGGAACCTTCATTTCAGAATCTTCAAAATCATTAGCCAGTAAGAAAGCAACGTTACTCATGTAATAGTTTCTCCTCTCTGTCTTTAGCAATTAATGATGTTCTAATTATTCTTTCTTGTGGTCTATTACCCTTATGAGGATGCTTTCTAACCTTTAATCGGAAAAAAGGCTTCCTTCACAACACCGAAAAAGCCGCATTTTCCACCCGCTTCAGGTACGCGGCAAGAGATTGCGGCTTCTTCCTTTCATCACTAGTGGTTCGGTCTCGCCGTCTAGCTTTTTGGCTAATGCACAGGCTTCCATAGGACTCCCAGTCGGTAGTGCCGGGATACTTCTCCATACCCATGCCTTCTGTGATTGTCTCATTCTTAAACTCCTGCCTTATGCGTGATATCTGCCTGCATTTAGTTTATCCAGCCCAAAGAAGCTCTATCCGCATAAAAAAAAGATGTCGAAAGTTAGCTCCGGCCAGAAGCAATCTTCGACATCCTCTATTTCGTTAGCTGCGGCTATCCAGAATGAGAGTAACTGGGCCCCAATTGGTCAGCGACACATCCATCATCGCTCCAAATATGCCCGTCTCCACCTGAAGACCTCCAGCTCTAAGCTCTTGATTAAAATAATCATAAAGACGCTCGGCCTCCGCAGGAGCTGCAGCTCCCATGAAATTCGGCCGTCTTCCCTTACGGCAATCTCCGTATAAAGTAAACTGGGACACTGAAAGAATAGCTCCGTTAGTATCCGTGACACTATAGTTCATTTTGCCAGCATCATCTTCAAAAATACGCAGTCCAGCTATTTTATCCGCTAAATATTTGGCATCCTTCTCTGTATCTTCATGGGTAACGCCGACAAGCAGCATCAGGCCATTGCCAATCGCTCCGGTCACTGTCTCATCCACGGTTACTTTGGCGTCCTTACAACGCTGTACTACAACTCTCATCGCACTACTTCGCTCCTTGCCTTATTGCATGATCCGATTCACTGTATATACATCCTTGACTCGTTTCACTTTATCTACAACGGATTGTAGATGCTCCGTATTACGAATAAGGATGGTCATATGAATCATTGCCATCTTATTCTTGTCAGAGCGCCCAGTGACCGCTGAAATGTTCGTTTTGCTCTCGGACACAGCCTGCAGTACTTCATTGAGCAGTCCATTGCGATCATGGCCTGTAATCTCAATATCCACACTATAGTTTGCTTCCATCGTGCCTTCCCATTCCACTTCAATCACTCTAGCTGCTTCTTCTCCGTCACCTTCACCCGGAATGTTAGGACAATCCTGGCGGTGTACAGATACGCCCCGGCCCCGTGTAACATAACCTACAATGTCGTCACCCGGAACCGGGTTGCAACATCGTGCAAAACGAACAAGTAAGTTTTCAATTCCTTTTACACTAACGCCATTGGTGGGTTGATTTCGTCTCTCGCCGGAAGACTTGATCTCCTTCATCTCTGAAGTAAGCTCCAAGTGGTTAGCAGCTTCTTCCTGCTCCTTGCGCAGCTTCTCCGTCAAACGGGAGGCAATCTGCGAAGCGGTAATCCCACCAAAACCAACGGCAGACAACATATCCTCTACATCATTAAAAGCAAATTTTTTCGCAGCTTCCAACAGTTTTTCATCAGAAATCCACTCGGAAACTTCAACATTCAGGCGCTTCAGCTCACGTTCAATCGCTTCGCGACCTTTTTCGACATTTTCCTCACGTTTTTCTTTTTTGAACCATTGTTTAATTTTGCTTCTTGCGTGAGAGGATTGTGCAATTTTGAGCCAGTCACGGCTAGGTCCGTAAGAATGCTTAGACGTCAAAATCTCAACAATATCGCCCGTCTTCAGCTTGTGATCAAGCGGCACGATCCGCCCGTTCACCTTGGAACCAATCGTACGATTGCCCACTTCTGTATGAATGCGGAACGCGAAGTCAAGAGGCACAGAACCGGCAGGAAGCTCAATAACCTCACCTTTAGGAGTAAATACAAACACGAGGTCTGAGAAAAAATCCATTTTTAGTGATTTTACGAACTCTTCGGCATCCTTAGCTTCATGCTGCAGCTCCAATATTTCGCGAAAGAAAGGCATCCGATTCTCCGGATTAGCATTATTACTGCTGCCTTCTTTGTATGCCCAGTGTGCGGCTATCCCGTATTCTGCCGTGCGGTGCATTTCCCAGGTGCGAATTTGCACCTCAGTAGGCTCTCCGCCTGGTCCTACCACAGTAGTATGCAGAGATTGATACATATTGGCTTTTGGCATAGCTATATAATCTTTAAAACGCCCCGGCATTGGCTTCCATAAGGTATGAATAATTCCAAGGGTTGCATAACAGTCCTTAATATTATCCACAATGATACGAATGGCCAGCAGGTCATAAATTTCATTAAACTGCTTATTTTTTGTGCTCATTTTGTTATAAACACTGTAAATATGCTTCGGGCGACCGGAAAGATCACCTTCAATGCCCATTTCATCCAGCTTGGCACGAATACGGCCAATTACGCTGTCGATAAATTGCTCACGTTCAGCCCGCTTCTTATGCACCAGATTAGCAATCCGGTAATACTGCTGCGGGTTCAAGTAACGAAGCGCAATATCCTCCATCTCCCACTTAATCGCGGAAATCCCCAGCCGGTCAGCTACAGGACAGAAGATCTCCAACGTCTCATAAGAAATACGGCGCTGGCTCTCTTCAGATTGGTATTTTAACGTTCGCATATTATGCAGACGGTCCGCCAGTTTAATGACAATGACCCGGATATCCTGGGCCATAGCAATAAACATTTTGCGGTAATTCTCGTTCTGCTGCTCTTCCTTTGAGCGAAAGCGAATGCGTTCCAGCTTCGTTAAGCCGTCAACAAGCATTGCGCAGGTATCGCCAAATTTAGCGCGGATTTGTTCCAGTGAGACCGTCGTATCTTCCACCACATCATGCAAAAGCGCTGCAACAATAGATATAACATCCATTTGCATATTGACGACAATATCTGCCACCGCCAGCGGATGCAGAATGTATGGCTCCCCCGACTTGCGGATCTGCCCGTGATGAGCCTGATCGGCAAATTCATAAGCTTCCCGGATGCGGAGAAGATCTTTATCTTTTATATAGGCGCCAGCCTTATCAATTAATCGCTCAATGCCCATTCTCGTCGTATCCGATTCCTTTCTATAATAAAATGAACCCGCAACTGTTCAAAAATCTGCAGGTTCCAATCATTTCATTTGTCCAAGCTTACTTACGCCCTTATTCAAAGTTGTCTATAATTATGAGGCTTAAGGAGGATTACGTCAACACTTGCCATCTCATGGTATTCCAGAAGTAAAAGTAATTAAATTCGGACAAATTAATAACACTTGTGAAAATGTTGTTGTAAAAAAGCCAAGTTCTATTTAATCTAGTAAAGGCGGATTTTCGCCGGACAACCTAATATCAGATAAGAAAGAGGAGTGAACTCCATTGCAACGCGAAATTCAAGTTAACGAAAAACTTCCATGGGGCCCAGGCTTTCTATTAAGTCTCCAGCATTTGTTTGCCATGTTTGGCAGTACAGTGCTAGTGCCTAACTTGTTCGGGGTCGACCCTGGAATGATTTTGCTTATGAATGGTATCGGTACATTGCTGTACATTTGGATCTGTCGCGGTAAAATCCCTGCGTACCTTGGTTCCAGCTTTGCCTTTATTGCACCGGTATTGTCAGTACTCAGTCGTTACCCAAATGATCACATGAAAGGATACTCGCTTGCTTTGGGTGCTTTTATCGTCACTGGTATTATATTCGTGCTCGTGGCATTGATCATTCGTTATGCAGGAACCAAATGGATTGATGTTGTTTTCCCTCCAGCAGTAATGGGAGCGATCGTAGCTACGATCGGACTTGAACTTGTACCTGTTGCCGCACGAATGGCAGGACTTATTGCTCCTGAAGGCGTTGCAGTTGCAGACTGGACTCCAGATGGCAAAACAATCGCACTTTCTATGGTGACACTTGGTGTAACTGTAATTGGAGCTGTACTCTTCCGCGGTTTTCCAAAAATCATTCACATCCTTATTGGTATCGTCACTGGTTATGGTTTAGCATATATTTTGAAAATGGTGGATACCGCTGCTATCTCTAATGCAAAATTTTTAGCGCATCCTTCCATTGTTACTCCTTCATTTGATTGGAATGTAATATTCACTATTATCCCGGTATCATTAGTTGTTATTGTTGAGCATATTGGACATTTACTAGTTACAAGCAATATTGTCGGCAGAGACTTGGCAAAAGATCCTGGACTTGACCGCTCTCTGATGGGGAACGGGATATCTACAATTATCTCCGGTTTTATCGGTTCTACTCCAAATACAACCTACGGTGAAAATATCGGGGTTATGGCGTTGACTAAAGTATATTCGGTATATGTAATCGGCGGCGCAGCGGTGATTGCTATTCTGCTTTCATTCTCTGGTACTTTCTCCTCCGTCATCGCTAATATTCCAACCCCTGTAATGGGTGGTGTATCCCTGTTGCTGTTTGGTGTAATTGCGGCTTCCGGATTACGTATTTTCGTTGAGCAAAAAGTTGATTTTTCCAAGGCTACGAACATGATCATGGCTACGTTGGTACTCGTTGTCGGAATCAGTGGTACAACCCTTACTATGGGCAACGTTAAACTAAGTGGTATGGCGCTGGCTACAATTGTTGGTATCGTATTGGCACTGTTCTTCAAACTCATTGAAGTGCTTGGACTGTCTAATGATGGCGGAGAAAGTGATAAAACTGCCCATTAATCGATTGTAAAAATAGAATTTTAAAAAAGCTGCTCCAACATCCATTTATGGACTTGGGCAGCTTTTTTTATTAACTCAGATACAAAACAGCAACTCTCCGCCACAAGGCAGACAGCTGCTGTTATTATCTTACATTTTCCAATTAATGTTTAACTTCCACACTTTGCGTCACGCGCTAATCTTTGCACTTTTCAGCATAATTCGAGCGCCGAATCCCCGTTTATTTCCCGGGAAAAGACAAACTTCACAAGATTAATCCTCGTAATTCACCAAGGAAAGAACTTCAACTCCAGAAAGCTTATTACGCCCAGCAAGCTCAACCAGCTCAATCAGAAAAGCAGCACCTACCACTTTACCGCCAAGCTGTTCTACAAGGTTAACCGAAGTAGCAATGGTTCCACCAGTAGCCAATAAATCATCAGCGATCAATACTTTTTGACCAGGCTTGATGGCATCTGTATGAACAGCAAGGGTGTCCTTGCCATACTCAAGATCATAACCTACCTCTATAGTCTCATATGGAAGCTTGCCGCTTTTACGAATCGGCACAAAACCTACTCCCATCGCATAAGCAAGAGGTGCTCCAACTACGAAGCCACGTGCTTCTGGTCCAGCGATAACGTCGATTTCCAAATGCGCTACGAGAGCTTTCAACGCGTCAATCGCTTGGCGGTAAGCCTCACCGTCTTTAAGCAATGTGGTGATATCTTTAAAACTAATACCTTCTTTAGGGAAATCAGGAATCACACGAATACTATCTTTAAAATCCAAATTTATCATCTCCTATAAGTTTTGTAAGCATAAGCTGCTTTGATTTCAGATCGACAAAACTTGCTTCGTAAGCATTCGCTTTGTTATATGAGCGTTGCATTTTTATACACCGTTGGGTACGCTCAGCATCTCATATTCGCATGGATTATGATACGCCTAAACGACGCGATAACATCCAGTCCTGTAACTCTGACAGGCTGCCCTCCATGAAGTATTGCTCCATCTCCGCCATCTGTCCCAGTCGGACAAAATGACTCGAAGCTGTCAGACTTTTAGCTACTGGCTGAGTAATAAACGCCACACTTCCCTGACTTCTTTTAATAAAATCAAGCTCCTCAAACACATCAAGCATGTTGTTAAGCATGCGGATACTTAACGAGGACTGGCGGCTTAACCGCAGCAAAACTTCGTTCTCAGGCGTTGCAACTGAGGTGATCGAAGCCAACAGTTTATATAGTATTTTGAAATGATCCCGTGTCGGAGTAATAAGTCGTTCTCGGCCATCCTTGATAGAATGCAATAACGCAATATTATCAGCATTAGGGAAGGTTTGGAGCAGCGCATCCAGTTGTTCAGGAGTCTCCGGCATATCCAGTATGCATAACAGAGAGACATGCCCTGACTCCTGAAGGGGCTCATCCTTAACAGCAGCGCTAATGCCAGCTTCTTTATCATATACCCATAAAGACATTCCTATCAATTCACTTGCAGGCGTACTACGTCCGTTCTGAAACACTGCAGCAGCTCGATACGGACCCGCACCACTATAAGGAAGAAGTAGTTCTCTAATATGTGCGGCTTGCCGTACGGCGTCAGCAGCACCACGAAGATCGAATAACTGGGCATCCTGCACAGATAAATCCTGCAGCATCAGCTGTGATTTGCGTGAGCCATTCCATTCATTGATCGACAGTTCAGCTAACACGTTGATCGTAGTACCCGCCGGTAGCAGCCTGGATAAAGCGCCTTTACCAAACGCCAAGGCTTCAATGCTGTTTTTCCCCTGCTGCAATACAATCTTCAGGTGTTTTCCATCTTGACCCATTGTACGTGTCTCTTTCACGGTAGCCCCACGAATAATAAACTTCGGCAACGGATTAGACATTCCGAAAGGTGCAAGCCTTTCCAATTCTAGCGCGGTCTGCAGTGATAAATCCGAGATTGACACCTCTGCATCAGCGGAAGCAACAGGAACGAAATGCTCTGGCGTTAACACCCCGGACGCATATTCATTTAATGCTGCAGCAAAGACTTCTAATCCATCCCGATGCAGGCTCATTCCCGCAGCGGCTGGATGACCTCCAAAATGATCCATTAACTCAGAACAAGAAGAAAGTGCAGCGTAGATATCAAGTCCAGGTATGGAGCGAGCAGAACCTTTGCACATTCCGGTCTCTGGATGTATATCCAGAATGATCACAGGCCGATAATAACGCTCCAGCAGTTTGGAAGCCACTATACCTACCACACCTACATTCCAGCCATGATCAGCAAGAACAATGATGTCTGGGATTTCGCCACCCTGTGTCATCTGCTCCAGCTTGGCAGTGGCCTCAACAACAATTCTTTCTACCACCAATTGGCGTTCTTTGTTAAGCAGGTCAAGCTCTCCAGCTAGCTGCTCTGCCTCAGCCGCATGCTCGGTAGTGAGGAGGGACACAGCCCGTCCAGCATGATCCAGGCGACCACTGGCATTGATGCGCGGCGCCATGCCAAAAGCGATATTGACCGCACTCACAGTGCTCATGTTCACACCGCTGACAGCGAGTAAGGCACGAATCCCCGGGAAACTTGAATGCCGCATACTTTCCAAGCCATTTCTAACAATCTCACGGTTCTCGCCAAGCAGCGGCATTAAATCCGCAACCGTTCCTATCGCTGCAATCTCTGCCCATTCTGTGGGAGTCTCTTCCCCTAGAATAGCCTGAGCAAGCTTATAAGCCACACCTACGCCCGCTAATCCTTTGAACGGATAAGGGCAATCTGGCAGCTTGGGATTAATAAGCGTATAGGCCTCTGGCAAAAGCTCAGGAGGTTCATGGTGATCCGTAACGATCACATCGATCCCCAGTTCATTAGCGTAAGCAACCTGATGATAAGCGCTAATGCCAGTATCTACTGTAATGATTAAGGAGACACCTTGCTGTAAAGCCCAATCCAGGGCATGATTATGCAGCCCATAGCCCTCGTTAGAGCGGTGTGGGATATAAATATCAAAGGAAGCGCCTAAATAGCGCAGCAGATGAATCATAAGTGCTGTGCTGGACACCCCGTCGGCATCATAATCGCCATAAATAAGAATATGTTCTTCATCTTTTAAAGCCTTTCTAATTCTAGGAACCGCTTCAGCCATTCCTTTGAGTAGGAACGGATCATGCTGTTCTTCCTCACTGCCATCCATGAAGCTTAGAGCTTCATGAGGCGTGTTCATTCCTCTATTTACTAATAGTGAGGATAAGAGTGGAGAAATAGAAAGGCTCCGGGCCATATCCCTAACTGTGTCGGGATTGGCTGCCGGAGATTGCCATCTTGTTTTTGAATAAAGCAATAGAACTCACCTTTCTCTCACCTTGCAAACTACTGAAGCAACGTAGGAATATCATTATCCGGCAATTCATAATTGCTTTTGTACGGATAGCCGGGATCATAAGGAACAACGTCCATATGCACCTCACCGACATGAACAAACCGGTGCTGCAGCAGCTTCCTAGCGCATTCCGAAATATCCTGTGCTTCCATCACCGTAATCCGCGGATTCACACTGATTTTCACTTGAAGATTCACATAATTCCCTTGCTCAAGTGCCTTCAAATGTTCTACGCGAATGACGCCATGAACACGTTGCACTGTTTCAATAAAATTAGCGGCTTCCTCCGAAGGAAGCTCCTGCGCATTTTTAGTGTTAATAGAGCTAGCAATGAGTGAATAGCCTTTACGAAGAATTAAAACTCCGGTTAAGAGTGCGGCAATAGGATCCATATAAGATAGAGGATGCCAATAGGTACCACCCATGGATAACGAAATTCCGACTAATACTGTGATAGATGTATATAAGCTGAAACGATGACTATTAACATATGCAGCATGACTGCCATCACCTATTTTTTTAAAGTAGCGATATTGATATTGAAAAACAGCTTCTTTAAACACAATAGATACTAAGACGGTTACAAACGCCAGCTGTCCGTGTGTAGATGATTTTCCATCTGTTAAGTCGCGGATTGCAGAGAATGCGATCTGCAGTCCCCCCATAAGAATAAATACCGAAAAAAGTATAGCCAGCAGCGGCTCCTTAGTGCCCCGCCGTTCTTCGATCCGTTGCTTACTCTTTCTCACTTGCTCAGAGCGCCACGGAAGAATATCCGCCAATTTAGCTGCTGCATCTGCTCCGGAATACAAAGCATCCCCCATTAATGCCTTGCTCCCTGAAATATAGCCAAAACTCCCCTTAGCTACTGCCAAAGTAACATCGCTAATGATCCCTGTCCAAGCAACCGTCTCGCTTTGCGGTGATCGTTCTTTATTCATACGAGGCCCTCCTTACCAATAGCAAGTAATCTCATGATGATTCAATACACATGACATGACCCTAAAGATTTCGAAAGCCGCGTCGCATTTGACGCGGCTTTCTTAAACGTATAAGAAAAGTAGAACTTCGATGCTAATTTCTTCTAACCTTTATTCGGGCTGCTCTTCACTTTAACCTTCTCACGCTTTTTAAGCACTAACCAGAGTGGACTTGCAATAAAGATGGAAGAGTAAGCTCCGAAGAGCAAGCCGATTACCATCGCAAGCGAGAACATCTTAATCGACTCGCCTCCGAACAATAACAGGAAGAACGCCGCAATAAATACGGTAAATGCAGTATAGAGAGAACGCATGAGCGTTTGAGCCACACTTTTGTTCACAAGGTGTTTCAAGTCTTCATAAGTTTTCTGTTTACCAAAACGTAAATTCTCACGGATACGGTCAAAGATAACGATCGTATCATTGATGGAATAACCGATGATCGTAAGCACCGCTACAATGAACGTCAAATCCACTTCCAAGCGGAAGATAGAGAAGAGCGCGACTACGATAAAGGCATCATGGAGCAAGGCCACAATCGATGCCACGGCGAAACGCCATTCAAAACGAATACTTACATAAATAATAATCCCCAGACAAGAAATCAGAACTGCATAAATAGCATTACGTGCCAATTCTTTTGCCATTTCAGTGTCCACGGTGTTAATTTCAAATGATGCTTTGTCATCCAGCTTAAGGATTTCAGCTTTTAGGGCTTCATCTTGAGCCTCATCAAGAACTTCGTCATAACGAATATTCACACGCTGATCACCAAACGAAATCGTCGGTTCATGATCGACATCGATTGCACTAGTTGCAGTCTTAACCTGATCCAAGTTCAAATTCTTGGATAGGGAGATGTCCACATTAGATCCAGCTTTAAAGTCAACGCTGTAATTCAGGCCAAATGTCGCCAGGAAAATCAATCCTGCTACTGTCAATGCGATAGAGAAAATATAGAAATATTTACTCAAATGTACGAAATCAAGCTCTTTCTTAAAGCGCACGGATTTCACTCTCCTTAACACCGAAGCTCTTCGGTTTGTTCAGCTTACCCGCTTTGACAAGCTGGCTAAGCAACCAGTGGGAGAAATAAAGATTCGTGGCGATACTCAGCACGATTTCTACAATCAGCACCAATGCAAAGCCTTTGACCGCACCTGTACCGAAGGCAAACATAACTGCTGCCACAATAATAGTAGTCACATTGGAGTCCATTACTGTCCGGAAAGAGGATTTATTCCCTGCCTTAACGGAGGACAGTATACTTTTTCCACTGCGCATTTCTTCCCTTATCCGTTCGTTGGTAATGATATTAGCATCTACCGCCATACCTATACCCAGAATAAATGCGGCTATACCAGGCAGCGTCAAGGTGAAGTCCGCGAAGACGAAGACCGCGATTAGCGCCCATGTATGCAAGAGCAAGGCAAAACTAGCCAAAAGACCTGGCAAACGATACATTCCGATCATGAAAATAAGGATAATCACAGAAGCCAGCAGACCTGCTCGAATCGTTTGATCAAGCGATTGCTTACCCAGGGTAGCACCCACACTTTGGGAATATTTCTCCGTCAGCTTCAGTGGCAATGCACCTAGGTTAATCGTGTCTGCAAGTTCGCGCGCTTCCTTAATTGTATAGTTACCAGAAATAGAAGCACTGCCATCGGTAAGTACTGCTTGTACCGTAGGGTCAGATAGTTTGTTCTCATCCAAGTAAATTGCGAGATTCTTTCCCAAGAGACGTTTAGTAATCTCTGCAAATTTGTCCTTGTCCTTAATCTTGATGCTGATGATTGGCTGATTCAGGTTATCCCGTCCAACTTCTGCAGCACCTTCAACAAAATCACTACCTACCAGTTCGATTTTGCTGTAAGTTCCCTCAGCGTCACCTTCAGCAGCACTACGGAAAGTCAGAACTGCAGGTTCCTTCATTTTTTTACGAACCTCGGCTTCATCCGTTACGCCCGCAATTTTCAAACGGATACGGTCCGTACCTTCAGTAGTTACCTCTGGTTCACTTGTTCCGAGCGCATTCGCCCGTTTTTCTAAGCTTTCCGCTGTCTTCAGCAGAGAAGCTCGGGACAATGCTGCTCCCGCTTCCATAGGCTCAGCATGATACAAAATCTCAAATCCGCCTTTCAGGTCAAGACCAAGTCTAACCTTGTCCAGCAGTCCAGGAGTAGTAAATGCCATAACGCCTGTCAAAACGAGCACGGTAATAAAAAAGCCCATTAGTCTCTTCATGCTCTAGCTAGTTCCCCTTTCATTAACTCAATATTCCTATTATAGCTACACGCGAAATGACCGTCAATTCACAGCATTGATAGAGCTATACTCACACAAAGAAACGGCCGCCCCTGCCTAAATCAGCAAGACATCCGTTTTAATAGGAGATGTGGAGTTATTATTCTCTTACTTTACTGCTTTATCAGGCAGTTCGCAAAAAGAAATATGTGGTTTATTGTTCAGTTCAACCCCCGATAGGCCGCAATAGTCAAATAATTCATGTAACTATTGGCTTTCAAGGAATAAATGTCGTTTACCAGCTTATGTAGGGGAGGCAAGCCTTCCTTATCATAATTACGGCTGATGCAATCCCAAATATCCTTGCTGGTTACATACTCATAGCCGAGGAGCCGGAATTCTTCAGCTTTGCTGCGGCACATGGCTTCGATTTCTTCACTATGTTGATCATGATTCCACTGTTCCGATTCCACGTGTTGACACCTCCAAAGATCGCTCATGTTCGTATGCTCACCATAGATATTCGACTCTTGTTCTTCGCTTTCCTTCTTCCGTCACAAAAAGTTAATGCCACTAAAACAAGGCATGCCGAGATAGGGGTACAGCATATCCATAAGAATAGACAAGTTCGCCAGCGTTTTATTTCATTTTGGGAAGAAGGCGTGACCTTTGAAGAAACAGAGCTTTATACAAGGAACTTTAATCTTGCTAGCCGCCGGCATCATTAATCGGATGCTTGGATTTATTCCCCGGATTGCTTTACCCCGTATTATCGGAGCAGAAGGTGTGGGTCTGTATCAGCTCGCGTATCCTTTTTTTCTTGTGCTGGTTACTGTCATTACAGGCGGGATTCCACTGGCGATAGCCAAGATGGTAGCGGAAGCAGAAGGAGAGAATCGGCCTGAAAAATCACGGCTGATTTTACGTACTGGACTTGCTCTTAGTATTGGACTTGCAATCTTCTTTACATTGGTTGCTTTGGTAAGTGCCTCATGGGTCTCCAATGTTATCTTAACAGACCATCGAGTTTATTATACGTTTATTGCCATGATCCCAATGATTGGGATTGTCGCCGTATCTGCAATTTACCGCGGTTATTTCCAAGGCAAGCAGAACATGATTCCATCGGCGCTCTCCTCCATCTTCGAATCTTTAGTTCGAATATTCTTTATGCTCTGGTTCTCCTGGTTGTTGCTTCCTAAGGGTATTGCTATGGCGGCGGCTGGAGCGATGTTAGGTGTGACGGTTGGAGAAATTGGCGGAATGTTAGCGATTCTGTGGCAATATTATGTCATTACTAAAAAAGATAAAAAGCAGACAAATCCGACTCCAGAGCAACCCGCTCTCGAGCCGGAGGTTATCCCATCTGATACACAAGGTGTGAAAGCCAACTCCCCCATATTACGGCGGTTACTAGGCATATCCATTCCCGTTACGGCAAGTCGGCTTGTAGGCTCTTTTTCTTATCTGCTGGAATCTATTATTACTGTGCGCAGTCTCGCCTTGGCAGGTATAGCCGCTGCTGCCGCTACAGCTCAGTACGGGTCTTTACAAGGGATGGTTGTTCCTTTATTGCTGCTGCCCGGGGCATTAACCTCTTCACTTGCCGTGTCTCTGGTTCCTTCCATATCAGAAGCTGCGGCAAGAAAGGACTTGCCCACCATTCACAAGCGTATGCATCAAGCGTTGCGGCTTGCGCTGGTAACAGGGGCTCCTTTTGCTGTTCTTATGTATATCCTGGCGGTTCCGCTATGCAATTTGTTATATGGTAACGCGGATACAGCTCCTATGCTGAAGCTCATGGCTCCATTCGCCTTGTTCATTTATGTTCAAGCTCCTTTACAAGCTGCGCTGCAAGCTATGGATCGACCGGGCAGGGCACTCATCAATACCTTAATTGGAGCAGTAGTCAAAATCATTCTGATCGTAATACTGGCATCGCAACCTGAATATGGAATTTACGGCGCCATCATAGCCATTATTGTGAACAGCATTCTGGTTACGATGCTTCACGGATACAGTGTGGTCAGTCTTATTTCATTATCTTTAAGAGTAACTGAAACCATAAAAACCTTATGTGCAATGGTCATTATGGGAGCGGGCGTGCATTATGTATACACTTCCATTCCCATTGCAGATGTACAATGGATTCAATTTATATTTGCCTCTGCGATAGGAATGGTCCTGTATTTCGGAATCAGTCTGTTAGCTGGCCTTATCTCAATTCGTGACTTGGACCGTCTGCCGTTTATCAAACGCAGGCTCTAAAAAGCTATCTGTTGTCCAAACGGTCGACATAAATTCTGCCCTTATGATCTATGGAGCATAGAAATACATTTTTGAAATCAGATACTCCTTTTTGACGAATTTGAGTTCTTAACCAAAATCTGGTTTTTCCAATCATCTCTAAATTCTGATCCTGCACCTTGCCATCCATAATCAGAGGGATTGGAAGTCCTTCATATCTGATCTTATTCTTCGGCAGCTCTATCTTACGGTTCTTATTTCCTTTATTATCGTCACTCTTTTTATGCTCAGCAGCTGCACTGCTATTGCCTGATGGGTTAGAGGATGAACTCCCCTTCTCTTTCTCGAATACCGTTAGCTGTCCACTAGGCTCCAGGATTGCAAATTCCACGTCAGCAGGACTGGCGATGTTCTGTCCACGCAATTGCTGCAGCAGATCATCGATATTATATCTCTGCCTACGCATTTCACCCCGGTGCAGCTTGCCGCCAGAAATGAGTATGCTCGGTTTGCCGTCCATTAAAAGTCTGAGCTTTCTGCTCTTAAGACTGAGCTGAGCCACAATTACCTGTATCAACACCAATGTTGCCATCGGAACGACTCCTTCATAGATCGGCCGATTAATATCCTCAAGCACAAAAACAGCAATCTCAGCAATCATGATGGAGATCGTTAGATCAAATACAGACAGCTTACCTATTTCCCTCTTCCCCATGATGCGCATACACAGGAATATGAAGAAATACATCAGCACGGTCAAGAAAATATGGGTAGAGATATGCTGGAACATATAGCTTCGCTCCCCTCCATTCTCACCCGCAGACTTGTTTCCTCGGGTGGATTAATGTAACCCTATTCTGACCGCTCTGTGCAGGGAACATTCGGAAGCCGGCATATTAATTAATGGTAAAAAGGCTGCAATGCCCTTTCTTGTACTATTGGGGCAAGCCATCCCATACAATGAATAATAACTATGTTGATTCTTTTTCCTCAAAAAAACTTTAGGAGGTTGTACCATGTATTTAATCCGGCGCATGTTCTCGTGGAGAATAGCCAATCCTGTGTTATCTGGCCTATGTCGATCATTCCTTTGGATGCTGATGGGTGCGTTTGTCCTCTCACTTTTGTTATGGGGCAGCAGTCTGAAGGAGCAGGATCTCTCAATGTACACGTACATTGTACACGGCATAGCTGCAGCATTCGGAGGACTAACCGCCGGTCGCAGAGCCACGAGCAAAGGCTGGTATCAAGGAAGTCTTACAGGCGCATTTTATGGGATTATCGTTCTGTTGATCGGTTTTTTGGCACTGGACAGCGCACCCTCTGGTGTGGATCTGCTATGGGTTCTGGCAGCTGCAGCAATTGGCGCTCTCGGCGGAATATTTGGCGTTAATTTACAAAAAAGCTAAAATTATAATTCCATTAAATTCGAAACATTCCTTGAAAATATGTTAAACTGTGATCATCTGACTTCATTAAGAGATCAAGGAGGCTTCGATTGCTTTGTTTTACCAATCAATGAACCATATTGTTTTGTACACAGTTGCATTAGTAGTGATATTAGTATGGATTGGCGCTAAACGTAATCCACTCATGGCATTGGTTGAAATTGGGAAAGAGATGCTGCGATCCTATAAGTTTTTGTTGCTGATTGCAGGAATGTTTGGCGTATTAGCCATAAATAAATATGAACTGCAAATTGAACAAAAAATGCATCTTACCTCTGATTATACGCCGTTTATATTTGGTCTAGAGGGTCATTTTGTCCAAGCCGTTCAGGATATATTCTACAGTCCATGGTTAACACCGATCATCGTCTTTTTCTACATTTTCATGCTTCAGTCTGTTCTAGCAGCATCATTAGGGGTCTATCTGTTAGATAAAAACCGGGTGATGTTATATGCCACCTGCTATGCTATTATTATCAACTATGCCTTGGCGATTCCATTCTATCTTTACTTCCCGGTAAACGAGGTTTGGTCCTATCTGCCAGCGGGCGTCAAATTTACTATGCTGGATGTATTTCCGAAATTCGAACAGGAATATAGACCGCTATCCGGTCTCAATAACTGCTTCCCGAGTCTACATACGTCCATATCTGTTACAATGGCACTTCTGGCCTTCCGTTCAGGGAACCGCCGCTGGATGGCCATCACTAGTATTTCTGCAGTTGTAATCGTCTTTGGAATTTTCTATCTGGGCATTCATTGGCTTACAGATATGATTGGTGGAACCTTGCTAGCTGTACTAGCCTCTACAGTTGGCGTTCAACTCGCCAAATTAACTTTGCGGGGACGTGAAGAGTCGCTTACCGTTCCGAGCCGCGTAACAAATGTACGTTAAAGTTAAACTGCTAAATCTTAATAACCTTAAAGATCAAAAAAGCGGTGTCCTCTCCAATGAGAAGACACCGCTTTTTATGTACTTAAATAACAAGTCTATACTTTCTCTTCGACATCCGTCGCCACAGCGTGGCTGATGGAACCGCGATCAAAAGTCAGCTTAGTTACATCGTTGACCCGCAGAACCACGATATCATCGGAAATCTCCATGATCGTACCGTGAAGTCCTCCAATAGTAACGATTTTATCGCCCTTTTTCAGAGCTTTCAACATTGCGTTACGAGTTTTGGTCTTCTTTTGTTGCGGACGAATCAGCAAGAAGTAGAATACTACAAACATAAGGACAAAGGGACCTACCAGGCCTAGTATACTACCTCCACCACCTGCGCCAGTTGCATATTGAAACGATTGAATCATATTTCTCCCCCCTTTCAAAGTACATTAAAGCATGACTCTTAAATCAAACCCTAAAAGCCTTTAAGATTATCATATAATCCGTATTTGGCAAAAAACTCATCGCGAAAATCAAGCAGCCGATCTTCTTTGATGGCTTCACGCACTTTACGCATTAAATCCAACAAGAAGTGCAAATTGTGGTATGTCGTCAATCGAAGTCCGAAGGTTTCATCGGCTTTGATTAGATGGCGCAAATAAGCGCGGGAATAATTCCGGCATGTATAGCAATTACACTCCGGATCAAGCGGCCCAAAATCACGGGCATACTTAGCGTTGCGTACAACGAGTCTTCCCTGACTGGTCATCGTTGTTCCATTACGGGCAATACGAGTAGGCAAGACACAATCGAACATGTCTACTCCTCGGATTGATCCTTCCAGCAGCGCATCCGGTGAACCCACGCCCATCAAATAGCGAGGTTTGCCTTGTGGCAGCAGGGGAACTGTATAATCCAGCACTTCATACATTAGCTGCTTGGACTCTCCGACGCTGAGCCCCCCAATAGCATACCCCGGGAAATCCATGGAAGTCAAATCAGCCGCGCTCTGACGGCGCAGATCTTCATACATGCCCCCTTGCACGATAGCAAAAAGACCCTGATCGTTAGGACGAGCATGACTTTTCAGGCAACGTTCTGCCCAGCGCGTGGTGCGCTCCAGTGATTTTTTCACATAATCATATTCGGCCGGGAATGGAGGACATTCATCAAATGCCATCATTATATCTGAACCCAGAGAGTTCTGAACCTCCATCGCTACTTCCGGAGACAGGAATTTCTTATCCCCATTTAAATGGGAACGGAAATGAACTCCTTCTTCCGTAATCTTGCGCATGTCGCTTAACGAGAATACTTGAAACCCGCCGCTGTCTGTCAGAATCGGGCGATCCCAGTTCATGAACTTGTGCAGTCCACCAGCTTCACGAACAATATCATGGCCTGGTCTTAGAAACAGATGGTAAGTATTGCTCAAAATAATATGGGCATCCATCTCTTTCAGCTCTTCAGGACTCATAGTCTTGACTGTAGCTTGTGTGCCGACTGGCATAAATGCTGGTGTCTCAATCACACCATGTGGAGTGTGGACTCTTCCAAGTCTGGCTCCGGATTGTTTGCACGTTTTGATGTGCTCATAAGTAATTGCTGCCATAAGTTAACCCATCCTCTTACCTTAATAAATAAACATTGCATCTCCAAAGCTAAAGAATCGGTACTTCTGCTCTATCGCTTCTTCATAAGCAGCTAGAATATGTTCCCGACCTGCCAAAGCGCTAACCAACATAACCAAAGTAGACTTTGGCAGGTGGAAATTGGTAATTAGCGCATTTACTACACTGAACTTATACCCTGGATAGATAAAAATATCCGTCCAGCCGCTGCATTCCACAAGCGGACCACCTTCACATTGTCTTCCGACCGTTTCAAGTGTCCGACAAGACGTTGTACCAACTGCAATAATACGGCCGCCTCGTGCCTTAGTAGCATTTATGGTATCTGCCGTTTCTTGAGACATTACGAAATACTCAGAATGCATAACATGCTCTTCAACCTTCTCTACAGACATCGGACGAAAAGTACCGAGACCTACATGAAGGGTGATATAAGCGATATTTACACCCTTAGCCTCAATCTGTTTCAGCAATTCTTGGGTAAAATGAAGCCCTGCGGTAGGCGCAGCGGCCGATCCCTCATGCCGAGCATACACAGTCTGATATCGTTCACGATCATCCAGTGTTTCCTTAATATAAGGTGGCAACGGCATCGTTCCCAGCCTGTCCAGAATTTCCTGAAAAATACCCTGATATATGAAACGAAGCGTACGGCCACCCATATCAGCTTCATCCTCGATAACGGCACGAAGCTCATCACTAAAGATGATCACCGCGCCTGTCTTGAGCTTTTTCCCTGGCTTTACAAGTGCTTCCCAGCGATCATCCCCAAGATTCTTCAGGAGAAGCACTTCCGCCTTAGCACCAGTATCTTCTTTCACTCCAAACAATCTCGCTGGAATGACTCTCGTATCATTTAGAACAAGCGTGTCTCCGGGATTAAAATAATCAATAATATCGGTAAAATGCCGGTGAGCCAGCTCTCCATCCTCCTTATTCACTAGAAGCAGTCTAGAAGCACTGCGATCAGCGAGAGGTGTCTGGGCAATCAATTCTTCCGGCAAATGAAAATCATAAGCATCTACATTCATGGTCTGTCTTCATTCCTTAACTATAGTAACGTTCTTATAATAGTGTTGCAATATTTGCTTGTAATCATACCCGCTGTCCGCCATGCCTTTCACGCCCCACTGCGACATGCCTAGACCATGGCCGTTGCCTTGTCCAATGAACAGAAAGCCCGAGCTGTTAGTGATCACTCTGGCCGCAGAATCTCCGCCCATCACTACAGTTCCACTGCCATTCACATTAACCTTCCCCGATGCGGAAAGCACGCCAGCACTCTGCGAGCTGCTAATTGTGGCGGTAGCGCCGTCAGCGCCTAATACAGTATAACTTCCGGGTGCCACAATATCAAACAATGTACTAGGTAATCCATTAAACGCGGAGCGGAACATATCAGGATATTTCACATTCAGAGCCTGACCATTAGCTTTCACCTGAATCGCTCTTCCAGAAGGACCGCGCTGGGTGACCTGCAGGTTAGAGATGCTGGAAGGGAGCGTGCTTGTTGTTTTACCCTGCAGGCTTTTTAGAAGTTCAGCAGAGGTATACGGCCCTTTGATCCAGCTATAGCTGCCAGACTCATATACTTTATCCAGAGCCACAGCGTTCTCACCCGGATTCAGCTTTCCGACTGCACTAACACTGCTCTCAATAACTGGCAGAGGACGTATATTCACATCTTTGGTTGTAGCGGTAACTATATCGAGTCCGGCAGCGGTTTTGCTGCCCGTCAATTTAATATTATCTTCACGTGCATAACCAGAGGTACCATTCGCAAGCAGAACATAATACCACTTCTTAGCAGCAGCTGCCGAAACATCTTCAACGCTTGGAACACTAGCAAATACATCGCCACCATTCGCCCAAACCTCTGAAGGGTCAGCTGTCATACCTCCACTATTGGAAGAAAATACAGCCTCAACAACTTTACCACCACTCATCAGCACTTCACCAGCAGTAGTATCTACAGCTTTGATAATGGAGGGAGCTTCAGACCCGATTCCGTTATATACCTGACTAAGAGTGGTATCTACTACATTCGCTACATCAAAACGGTTGCCTTGGGACAGCGCATAGCTGCGGGCGGCGACAGCCTGAGCTTTTAGCGCTTCTTCTGGCCAGCTGGAGGAAACCTCTCCTCCAACTACGGCATACAAATATTGCTCCAGCGGCACTACATTAATTACAGCCAGCGATCCGCTCAAATTGCTCAGTTCCAAATTTCCGCGATATGTACGCTTGGATCTTTCCACTAACTGAATCCCAGCCTCGCTGCCTGCAGCAAGAAATTTAGCATTGCTTCCAGAAACCAGATAATGATCGGCTTGAGTTTCACTGCTAAAATCCAGTCCGGCATCCTTACGCAGTATTAATCCGGGCGAGGTCGCCACCGAAACCGTAAATTGTGGTGCCGCCGTAGACACAGCGGCTTGAACAGCTGTTAAATCACTATCGTTGGCAGCTTCGCCTACCCATACCTCTACTTGTGCACTGCCATCGTTTCCTGCCAGAAACACCTTCCAAGCATCCAAACCAGCTGCAGTGAGGCTATTAAGCGCCACATCTGCTTCCTGCTCCGAAGAATAGCGGCCAGCTGATAAATGTTTATTACCTTTCACCGCTGGGGTTTGGTCAGCAGGAATACTCAACCCTGCTTTGACTACACGGGTAAGCCCATCCTTGGCAGCTGCTTCACTAGCATAGACGCCCGTGTACAACTGATACACAGTCGCTCCATTTCTGGAGATTGCAAAAATCTGCGGTTTATCGGAGGTGGATTGGAGCTTTTTAGCTGCATCCGCTGCTGTCTGCCAGCTTGAAACCTCCATCACCTTAACTCTATATCCGTCCAGACTTATACGAATTTGCTTCTGTGCTGGGACAGATACCAAAGGAGCACTTCCTGCTTGATCCGACAGCAAAGTAAAGCTTTGCGTTGATTGCAGTGTTACTACTGGCACAGTTGATTTATATTTACTTCCAATATCAGCATAAAGAGCAACTCGTATCGTGCTATTAGAATCGGCATGACTGGCACCCGCAGGGATCAGGAAACTTCCTACAGCAAGCGCAGCCGCAAGCAATCCTTTGCTTAGCGGGGCGACCCCTCTCCATTTCCTCTTCGTATGCTTCATCCAGCATCCTCCTTTATAATTGTAGTGACGAACTAGTGCTGCTCCGGAGGGAGCGGAAGCCCTAAATGATGATAAGCGGCCGGGGTTACAATTCTTCCACGCGGACTCCGCTGCAAGAACCCTATCTGTAGCAGGTACGGCTCATATACGTCCTCAATCGTCTGACTTTCCTCACCAATCGTAGCTGCAATCGTATCCAGTCCTACAGGACCGCCGCGAAAGCTTGAAATCATAGCACTTAACATCTTGTGGTCAATACTGTCCAGACCACGCGGGTCCACCTGAAGCATCTTCAATGCTTCCCCAGAAATTTCAGGAGTTATAATTCCATCTCCGCGCACTTGAGCAAAATCACGGACCCGCTTCAATAAGCGGTTAGCAATCCGCGGTGTGCCCCGCGAACGAAGCGCGATCTCTTCTGCTGCATCGCCAACAATCTCAATGCCTAAAAGATCCGCATTTCGAGAAACAATGTAACTCAGCTCATCTATGTTATAGAATTCCAGGCGACTGACCACTCCGAAACGATCACGCAGTGGCGCAGACAGTAGTCCTGCCCGGGTTGTGGCACCTATCAGTGTGAACGGCGGCAAATCCAATCGTACCGAACGGGCACTTGGCCCTTTGCCGATCATGATATCCAGCGCGAAATCCTCCATCGCAGGATACATAACCTCCTCGACCGTGCGGTGCAAACGGTGAATCTCATCAATGAAAAGCACGTCGCCTTCCTGCAGATTCGTCAGCAGAGCGGCAAGATCGCCTGGACGCTCTATCGCAGGGCCGGAAGTTGTTCGCAGGTTCACACCCAGCTCATTGGCGATAATATTAGCGAGCGTTGTTTTGCCCAGACCCGGAGGTCCGTACAGCAGCACATGATCCAGCGCTTCGCTTCTCATTTTGGCCGCTTCTATATATACTTTCAGGTTTTCTTTCACCTGAGTCTGGCCGATATATTCTCCCAGATAACGAGGACGCAAGCTTAGTTCTACCGCCTGCTCATCCATCATCAAATTCGCGGATATAATCCGGTCATCCATTTCCTATCGCTCCCTTTCTTTAGGATGTGTACGGCTTTACTTAGCTATATATAGCAGCCCTAGTGCTTTCTTCATCAGCACATCTACAGTTCCTGTCTCTGCTCCCTCTTTCTTCAACGCGAGCCACACGCGGTCCAATTCGCTTTCGGTATAACCCAGCCCCTTAAGCGCATCCCGCGCCTCTTGCCATGCCAATCCATCCGTTGCTTCCTCCGTTGGCACTGCAAACAATCCCGTTTGCATTGAAGCCATACTGAGTCCGTCCAGCTTGTCCTTCAAATCAAGGATCATACGCTGTGCCGTCTTTTTGCCAATGCCCGGTAATTTCGTTAAGAACGTTATATTCTCTTGATAAATCGCTGAAATCAACTGATCCGGTGTTCCACCTGTCAGGATTCCAAGCGCAACCCTAGGACCGATGCCAGATACCTCTATCAGCTTGCGGAACAATTTTTGTTCCTCACGAGTCGGGAACCCAAATAATAGCGTAGCGTCCTCACGTGTTTGGTAATGAATATAGATCGTTACAGGTCCTTCTACTTTAGCAAAAGCATAAGGATTCGGGCAGAATACCCGGTATCCTACTCCCTGCACATCCAACACCACATATTCCGACTCCAAATGAACGACGGGTCCTCTTAAGAAATCTATCATTTTCGCAATACCTCATTTAATTTAGAATTAAGACTGCTCGAATGGGCATGGCATACCGCTACCGCCAGCGCATCCGCCACATCATCGGGTTTCGGAATCGCCGATAGCTTCAGCAGCAGCTTCACCATTTCCTGGACCTGCCGTTTCTCAGCCTTACCATAACCCACAACAGCCTGCTTTACCATCATAGGTGTATATTCCGAGACGGGGAGACCCCGCTGTACTGCAGCTAATATAGTCACACCGCGGGCCTGCGCCACTGGCAATGCTGTAGTAACGTTGCGAGCGAAAAACAGCTTTTCTATCGCCACAGCATCGGGTTTATATTTATCAATGAGCTGACCCATGCCTTCATAGACATGCAGCAGTCGTTCTTCTTCAGGCGTATGAGCCTCAGTCTGAATACAACCATATTGGACGGGGGTCAGTTTATGTCCTTCCTTATCCACAAAGCCAAAGCCGACGATCGCCAGCCCCGGATCAATTCCCAAAATACGCAAACACGATCTCTCCTCTATAACAGGCAGATTATTCCACCGTTTTCATCCATTCCTCCGCCATGAAGCGAACATATGTATTCCTTCTAACCATTATAGCAAAAATCGCCCTTGCGGGAGAAAAAAAGTTTACTGTTTGCAGCGAAATGGCAACTTTAGGCCTACAGCTAAGACTCTTCCCCGTTTCATTTCACACAAAAAAGCTGCCCTCAGCCATTAATAATGACTTTAGGACAGCTTTATCAAAGCTATTGCTTGTTCTGCATGACATGCTCAGCAGCTTCGCGGGCATAATCACTGAAGGTAGACAGCACACTGTTGTACTCTTCAATATCCTGAACACGAATACCCTCATGAAGCTCTTTCCAAATATTTTCCGGCAATGAGGATTTCAGGGAACCCATATCCATTTGAAAAAAAGTCTTCAGTACCTTCTCCTGAACTGGCGGACCTTTAAACAAGGTCAAATTCCCAAACGCATCTACACCAATGTAAGCTTCATTTTTTATCATTGTCGATAAATCATTCACTTTTTGTTCCAGCCACAAATCCCCTTCTGAACTAATCCAACCGCTCCATTCAGGGTGTTCATTGATTATAGTCTTCAGCTGCAGCGGATTCTTTACGCCCGGCAACGTCTGAATCTCTTCTCCGGACACATAGGTTGTTTTTAAATGAACGGTTCTGCTGAGCCCACTTTGGGTGATGGTTTGCAGCAGTTGTTCATTATTTAAAGTGCCCTTCTCTTTTGCCTCATCACTGTCCTCGCCTACTTTAAAGACAGCTGCGGCCAGCTCACTATCGGCACTATCCGCCCAGCTAGAATTCGTCAGCAGTCCACTGATTTCCTCAGGTACCTGCATACTGCGCCAAGCCAGTACAGTAAAAGCTATACAAGCAGCTCCTACCCAAAGCGCCTTTTTCCAACGTCTCCATCGCCGCCAAAGTTGTTTTTTTAAGCGAAACGCGTTCACGTTAATCCCTTCATTCTGGTTTTTCCCTATTGTGACCTAAGAAGGGAGCATTTATGCGCTTTTCTGTGAATAATCGACATTTCTCCAAAAATACAAGGTTGACCTTGCAGTATAGTTCAAGATTTATGGTATAACCAATAGACTATTAGTTCTTAGTGCGCTATGCCATTGGATTGGGCGATGGCGTTTGGGATGGTGGCGATGTAGGCGTTCTGCGTTTGCGTGCTGGGAGTATGTGTTCTGCGTTTGCGCGTTGTGCGGAGTGGATCTAAAACTAATTAGGGAAAAACTCCCTGAAAGTAGGAGAAATTTGCTCTAAATGAACGAAACCAGGGAATTCCTCCCTAATAAATAGGCTGTTTTCCTTATTTCCGGGGAATCAGACATAAAATTAGGGAGTTTTTCCTCAATTATATGCCTGACGACCAGAATCCTAAGAATTTCAGGGAGAAATTCCCTAATCGCTCTATAAGAGTTTTACTTTTCGCTTCAATTGAAGCATAAGCTCATTCTTCACTTTTTGTTTCACCTAGGCCGCACTCGGTGTTCACTCAGTACTCTCTCGGTACGTCACTTGAAGCATCATTTGTCATCAAATGCAGCTTCAGCTTCAAGTGTTAATTCCCTTTACCTTTGTTCAGCCCCTTCTTCGTATTAAAGTCACATTTAAGCGTTAGGAACCACCGGCAGCTTCACATGGCTCGGATACTCACGATTATGGTAAACAGTCTGCAGCACAGTAATCGCTTCTGAATCTTCATACGGATTACTGCCTGTATTTGTATTAGGGAAAGCAACGAATTTACTGGACGAAGTAATCGAGAACCGAATTCGGTGTCCCACAGCAAATCTATGGGCAATATTCGGCATGAAAATATCATATTTCTCCACCTGCCCAGGAATCAGCAGCTCAGGCGCTTCCAATCCATGACGGTATTTAGCTCTGACAATATAATTGGATAACCGGATAGAGTCCCCTTGTTCATTCACGTCACTAAGCGTAACAACCCAATCCGTATCTTTGCCAGTGCTGGCAGCATAGATAACCGCAGACAATTCTCCGGCCACAGTCAGCTCATCCGTCAGAATATCACTAGTGTAGACAAGGATATCATTGCGCAGCTCGTATTTTCGCAAATTCTCAGGCTCTCGTTCACCGCTATCATTCATAGGATCATGAGGATTATAGATATAAGTATCTTCAGGAGAATGTTCCTCAGGCGCTGCAAGCAGTTGCCCATCCCCTTGTCCTGAATTCGCTCGCCCGCCGCTGGAAAGGTAGAAGGAAGAAGTTGTGGCTTCAGCAGGTGTCCAATCCGCAGACGTTCTCCACTGATTTTCACCAACAACATAATAAGAGGCTCTAGGCTCCTGATCTATTCCATTTGGAATGCCTTTGAGGAAGCGGTCGAACCAGCGCAGCACAGAAACATCGTAATCATAGACTACAGCATCATTGCCGAAGCTCACACCTTCATAGTCTCTGGCTCTGTTAGGCCCGTGCTCCCAAGCGCCCAGACGGATTTTTCGATTAGGCACATCATGTTCTGTCAACATTCTCCATGTTTCCGATACGCCGGCGCTGTCGCCGTCATACCAGCCTGAGATAACATACATAGGCACCTGCACCTGATCACCGCGCTCGGTAAAAGTACAGTTTTTCCAGAAATCATCATACTCCGGATGCTGGCTCCACAGATCCCATGGACCTGATGTTTTGCCAATCATTTGCTGAGGGATCTCTTTAATCGGTCTTGCATCAACGGCTGCTTCCGGATTCACTGTAATGCCTCCAAAGATATCAAAATCCGTCCGAGTACCCACAGATTGAGCAAGAGTCCAAGAGAGCAATGGCCAAGAACAAAGGGTTCCCCCTTTGCGAACGGTATCAACAAATGGAGAGCCCACGTTCACTTCATCCACAACCGCCTTCAGATTCGGGTGCCCACTGGTGGCCGCCGCCACAACAACAAAACCTAGATAGGATGCGCCCCACATGCCGACGTTGCCATCCGACCATTCCTGAGCAATAATCCAGTCAATCGTATCATAACCGTCATCCCGTTCATTATAAAAAGGAATCAGTTCGCCTTCCGAATCTGCCCGACCTCTAACATCCTGCGATACTACTGCATAACCTTTATTGGCCCATCTCATAAAAATCTCTTTTTTTCCGTTGCGGTCATAACATGTTCTTACGAGAATTGTCGGCAGCTTAGTTCCCGGCTTAATGCCCTCTGGTAAAAAAACATCTGTCGCCAACTTCACCCCATCGCGCATCGGAATCAGATCAGTACCCAAATCGTTCACACCATATTCTGCCTTGGATAGAAGAGGATCGTCGTAGACCACTAACGGAGTCAGCTTCTCATAACCTGCTTTAACCATAAGCTCAATACCATACCGATTCGGCGTTAAAAAAGCGATAATTTCCCCGTCCAAAGTCACAATGTCCAGAGCCGTCTCTTTGCGCAGCGCCCATACTTGTGAGGTCAGTTCGCGGCCTTCAATCTGCGCCTGATACTGGATATGCTTTTGATAGATATCGCCATTACTCAGCACTACCTCGTCTTCTGCCCATTCTGCATTAGCATAAGCATCCAAATGTTTATGGATTTTTTGAAGCGGGAGTACGGTCTTGAACTGTCCATCCAGCACATTGTCCTGCATTTGCGTTCTTCTACGCGGATCGACCTTAGCTAGCATGATCTGTTGCTCTGTAAAATGAATTTTGCCTGTATAAACACCAGAAAAGTAGACGTTAAATGTAGATGTGTGTAAGTAGGTTGTCATCTGTTTATCCCCTATCCGCAAATTTCTTCAAATACGCGCAGCCAGTTGCCGCCCATGATCTTAGCAATATCTGCATCCGCATAACCGCGGGCAACCAAACCTCTAGTAAAGTTAATAAAATAACTATATTTCTCAAGTCCAGCAACGGTTTCTGTAGAAGGTCCGTCTCCTTTGGCGAATCCAAGCTTGGGTGCGATATGTTCTTTAAAATAAACCAATGACCAGAGCACATCGCTCATCGGCCAATCCGTTCCAATTCCGACATGATCCACGCCTACAAGCCGGATTACATATTCGATATGATCCAGCACATGGTCAATAGTTGTATGTTTAGGATCTTCATGAACAAACCAAGGCATAGCAAAAATACCAATAACTCCACCCGTCTTGGCTATCGCGATAATCTCCTCATCACTTTTACAGCGCATATGCGGATAGATCGCCTCTACACCCGTATGTGAAGCAATCACCGGAGTTGTGGAATAAGCGCAGGCATCTAACGTAGTCTGTTTCCCGCAATGCCCCGTATCTACAATGATCCCCAGCTTGTTCAAGCGTGCAATGAATCTTTTTCCGAAATTAGTGACCCCGGCGTTTGATTGTTCTGCACAACCCGCCCCAATCTGGTTCTGATTGTTGTAGGTCAATTGTATAATTCTTAATCCGAAGTTATAAAGTACATCTAATTGATCGAGATTCGTGCCCAGACCATCCGTTTCTTGTGCTGTGATAATGCCCGCTTTATAACCATTACGCTTGGCAGCACGTATGTCTTCGGCAGTTAAGGCTTTGATTAACCAATCTGCAGAATCGAATTGCAGTTGCACCTCTGCCATGCTTGTAATGATGCTGTCTAAGGATTCCAAATGAAGTTCGCGGTTCCCTGCTGTAATTCCGGACTTGTACCACTCTTCCTTATACTCAGGGATCTCTCCGCTCGCAGATAGCTTTGTGATGATTTTTGCAGGCATACTGCTGTATACCATTGGCTCATCTTTATAAGGCTCACATAATTCTTTGATTCTGTCAGAGATAGAGTCTGGAATCGCGCTTGGAGATAAGGGACCTTGAAACAGCAAATCGATAATAATGTTCTGCTCATGCAAGCGTTTAGCCCGCTCCTCCTCTTGCTCCGTCAACTTGAAATCATACAGACCTTCATAAGTGCTCATCGTGTAGTCGCTCCTTAGAATGCAATTTCAGTGCCTTTATGTAATCTAACAGCTTCATTATATATAAAATTAGCTGCTGCTAAATCCTCAATGGCCAGCCCTAATCCTTTAAAAAGAGTAATGTCAGCTGCGGACCTTCTGCCCTCGATAGTGCCACTGATCAGCTCACCAATCTCCCCGACAATATGATCTGCTGTAATTTTGCCTTCGTTCAGCGGGATTAAATAATCACCAGATTCATTCTGAGCGGATTCCAGCCGATCTACATATAACTTAGCTAATTGGACGGTCTCCGAATCCAGCTCACGGTCATTTGGTCTGCATGCGCCGACAGCATTGATATGTACACCCGGTTTCAGCCATTCTCCCTTGAGCACAGGTTCGGTGGATGCTGTCACGGTACAAATGATATCCGCTGCGCTGACTGCCGCTTGAACTGTCTCGGCAACAATGATCTGCACATCATATTTTTGGCTCATCTCCATTTGAAAATCCTGTGCCTTTGCGAGTGTCCTGCTCCATACTTTTACCTCACGGATGGGTCGAACCCGCAACATCGCTTCCAGATGACTTTTTGCTTGTTCCCCAGTTCCAAGAAGAGCAAGGATTTCGGCATCCCCTCTGGCCAGATATCGGGTTGCTGCTGCACTGACTGCCGCCGTACGAATGGCTGTAATCTTTTTTCCATCCACTATAGCTTTCAGAACACCCGTAGATGAATCGAATAGGGTAACAAGACCTTGATGAGAAGGCAGGCCTGAACCATGATTGCTGGGAAATACACTGATGATTTTGGCACCAGCTACCTCTTCATGCTGCAAATAACCCGGCATTAAGCCGAGCAGATTGCTCTTTTGTAAAGGAAGCACTTGTCTTAAGCTTTGTACCGCTTGTCCAGCGGAAAGAGCCTTCAAAACAGATTCCATAACGGAGATGCAAGATTCCATAGCTAACAGTTCGGCCACTTCATTTTGATTAATGACTAGCATAAGACGGACCTCCTTCTCCTCATCATGATTGCACGAACGCGAATATAAATTTTTCTTACTATCATAACTTATCCGGTTTAAATATTCATGTATAAAGCTGGAAAGCAAAATTTGTCCTGACCCGAGTTATTCTCTATACTTAATATAGTACGTATTATATTTTAAGGAGCTGACTATTGATTATGGCTAATAAAATAACTTTAGGAAAAACCAATCTGCAGGTTCTCCCGCTGGGTCTGGGTGCCAATGCTGTTGGCGGGCATAATTTATTTCCGGGTTTAAATGATGAAACCGGCAGAAATATTGTGCGCAGCGCTCTGGATCATGGGATTAATTTTATTGATTCCGCCTTTATTTATGGACCAGGAAGATCCGAGGAACTGATTGGCGAAGTGCTGAAGGAAAGAGGCGGCCGAGACAATGTGGTCATTGCTACTAAAGGCGCTCACGTGATTACCGGTGACAAGATTACACTCGACAACTCTCCAGCTTTTCTAAGACAGTCTGTAGAAGACAGCTTGAAACGCCTCCAGACCGATTATATTGATCTTTACTATATTCATTTCCCTGATGAAAGCACACCTAAGGACGAAGCTGTAGGTGAACTTAAGAAGCTGAAGGATGAAGGGAAGATTAGAGCCATCGGGGTGTCTAACTTCTCCATTGATCAGCTGAAACAAGCCAACAAAGACGGTCATGTGGATGTTCTTCAATCCCACTACAATCTGCTGCATCGTGATGCGGAACAAGATTTGCTGCCTTATACGCAGGAGCATGGCATTTCTTTCGTGCCCTATTTCCCACTTGCGTCGGGCCTGCTGGGCGGCAAATATAAGCAAGGCGATACATTCAGCGACATTAGAAAAAATGACCCGCTATTTCAAGGGGAGACCTTTGCCAAGAATCTGGAGAAGGTGGACAAGGTTCGTCAGATTGCCAATGCTAAAGGTGTCGAAGTCGCACATGTCGTACTTGCCTGGTATTTGACCGTACCTTCCATCGATGCGCTTATTCCGGGCGCCAAACGTCCTGAGCAGATCGTTTCCAACTTAGAGACGCTGAAGGTGCGGCTGACACCAGAAGAGATCAAAACTATAGATTCCATATTTAAGGCGTAATCTAGCCTCATTAGATTAAGGGGTTGTCCCATGGCCACGAAATGGCTGCTGGGGCAGCCCCTTTTGTGCTTGGGTTCATCGGATGATTCGGGTTAGATAGTTCGATTGCCACGATTCGTAAGATTCGTCATTCGTTCGTTTTATTTCCTTCGTACGTTCGGTCGACCTATCACAGCTCCCCGCACAATGCCCCTATCGGACACAGTTGACCCTTAACGCAGCATTATTGCACATTTGGAATTCCAACGGACCTCATAGCCTCTATTGGCACAAAATACACCTAATATGAACCTTTTTCTAAGCAATAACGTCTCTGGGGTCCGAAACCCTGCTGAAAAGGCGATAAATTTGCATATAACGTCATCTGGGTCCGTAAGCGGCAGCGGATGGCAGTCGATCGTAGTGGAGAGCAGTCATTCTTCTCCAATATCCTAAATTCTTTGTATTAGTAAATATTGTTTGCTATACTTTCTCTGAAGTAACATTGGACTTTAATTTTTATAAAAAGGGGAATTCCTTGATGATTATTCAACCTAAAACTCGCGGATTTATATGTACAACAGCCCATCCAGAGGGATGCGCCAAACAAATACAACAACAAATTGAATATGTAAAAGCACAAAAGAAAATTGAGGGACCTGCTAATGTACTAGTCATTGGCGCTTCTACCGGATACGGACTAGCTTCCAGAATTTCAGCCGCTTTCGGTGCTGGCGCCAACACTATTGGTGTTTTCTTTGATAAAGCTGCTGAAGGTCAACGTACAGCTTCTGCTGGCTGGTACAACTCCGCAGCTTTTGAACAACAAGCAGCGCAGCTTGGACTTAAATCTCACAGCATAGTTGGCGATGCCTTCTCCGATGCTATCAAAGAGAAGACCATTGAATTGATTAAAGCTGAATATGGCACAGTTGATTTAGTTGTCTATAGTGTCGCTTCACCACGCCGCACTCATCCGGTAACAGGAGAAACCTTCTCCTCCGTCATTAAACCGGTGGGAACCGCTTATTCAAACAAAACCTTGAACTTCCACACAGGTGAAGTTTCCATGACCACTATTGAGCCTGCTTCAGAAGAGGAAGTACGTCAGACCATCGCAGTTATGGGCGGCGAAGATTGGAGAATGTGGATCGATCAGCTTCAAGCAGCTGGCGTGCTTGCCGAGGGAGCTACAACCGTTGCTTACTCCTACATCGGGCCTGAAATCACTCACCCTATCTATCGCGACGGAACGATTGGTCAAGCCAAACATGATCTGGAACAAACAGCGGTCCAACTGAATGATCGCCTGTCCACTCAAGGTGGACGTGCTTTTGTTTCCGTGAACAAAGCTCTGGTAACCCAATCCAGCTCCGCGATTCCTGTAGTCCCTCTTTATATTTCTGCATTGTATGAAGTAATGAAGGAAAAAGGGCTGCACGAGAACTGTATTGAACAAATGTACCGTTTATTCTCTGAGCATCTTTACAGTGGGGGCGAAGCTACTGCTGACGGAGGCTGCTTGATCCGAATTGATGACTGGGAAATGCGTGAGGATGTTCAGACTGAGGTTATGAAACGTTGGGACGAGCTGACAACCGACAATGCAGGTGAGCTTGCTGATCTTGAAGGCTACCGCCAAGATTTCTTTAACCTGTTTGGTTTTAGAACAGAGGGTGTAGACTACGAAGCTGACATTGATCCTAATGTCGACATTCCAAATATGTATTAATAACTGATTTATAGACAAATGAGGTTATCTCTGAAGTAGTGAATTCTACTGATGAGATAACCTCTTTCTCTTTTAGATAGACATTGGCTTACCTCCCCTCTTTATGATATGGTTTGATTGAATACTGCATGTTCTACTAACATTCGAAGGAGTGAGTCACTTTTGGTTAAAAAAATTAGTGTAGCAAACGGCGCACTTGAGGTGTCACAAATTTCGCTCGGCTGTATGCGGATTGCTGATTTATCTGCAAAAGAAGCAGATACACATGTACATAGTGCCCTCGAGCTCGGAATAGACTTTTTTGACCACGCCGACATCTACGCAGCTGGCAAAGCCGAGGAAGTATTCGCAGGTGTACTGGAGAACAATCCGGGTATGCGTGATAAAATGATGATCCAAACCAAATGCGGAATCCGCAACGGTTTTTTTGATTTCTCCAAGGAACATATCCTGCAATCCGTGGAAGGCAGCCTTAAGCGCTTGAAAACAGACTATATCGACGTCCTACTGCTTCACCGTCCTGATACGCTATTCGAGCCAGAAGAAGTCGCTGAGGCTTTTGATATTCTGGAAAGCAAAGGTATGGTCAAACACTTTGGTGTCAGCAATCAGAACCCGTTGCAAATCGAGCTGCTTAAGAAAAATGTAAAGCAACCGCTGCTGTTCAACCAGCTGCAATTGAGCATTATGGTCACTGGCATGATTGATACAGGTTTCAATGTGAATATGACTAACTCCGGTTCAGTTGTTCATGATGGCGGGATTTTGGAGTACAGTCGCCTGCATGACATGACCATTCAGCCTTGGTCGCCTTTCCAATATGGCTTCTTTGAAGGCGTATTCTTAGATAACGATAAGTTCCCTGAATTGAACGAGGTCATTAACCGCTTAGCAGCTGAAAAAGACGTAACCAATACAGCGATTGCCATCGCATGGATTCTCAGACATCCGGCAAATATGCAGCCTGTCGTTGGCACAACTAATACGCAGCGCTTGCGTGATATTGCCAAAGCTTCCAATATTACTCTCACTCGGCAAGAATGGTATGAAATCTACCGTGCTGCCGGCAATGTCCTTCCATAAACACCTAAAGCCACGAGGTACGTTATTAACGTACGCCGTGGCTTTTTTACCAGAGAGCGATTCAATCCTCACGTTCTAGTAAAACTAGATAGACAGCGTCAAGATATTCGTATACTCACAAAAAGAACACAAAAAATAATAACTACTACCGAAATACTTAAGATCATAGTTGTTCTTTTGTTATCCTTTTTCATAATACATCCTTCCTCTCTATAGATGCACATCTCTCTTTTCAAAAGAAATTAAAGCAACGCTCAAGCAAACTCCTATGATTACAACAGGGATTAGGATCATACGAACACCCTCGTTTAGGGTATATATTTCATGTGAATTTACAGCAGAGAATTTAAAAATTTGCGTCGTTAGCGTATTTTCAGAAATCACTCTCAGATATACATACGAAGAGTCTTTCAGATAACCGCTGAGCAGAAAATCGCCAAATACAAAAACAAACGTGGCAATAACAGCGGTAGCCGATTTTTTCATCAATACTCCTAACAACAGCACGACAGCGGAATAAGCTGCGAGATACAAAATATTGAATCCAATAGCCCCCATAGCAACGATAAACTTCCCCTCTAAGCTTTCATTTCCGATATGGGAACCCGTAACAAGCGCTGCCAGCATATACAATACATAAAAAAGACCAAAAAATTGAATTACCCACCATAATACCACTTTTAATTCGGTCAGATATTTTCCCAGTAAATATAATGACCTGCTCTGACCCGAAGCGATAATGGTTTGAACCGACCCATACTCAAATCCCTCGGTAGCAAAAAAACAAACGTAAATCGGGATGATAAAATACAGAAAAAAAGATAACTGAATGCTAGTGATTAAAGGCTCTAAAGGACCATCTATATCAAATCCTACTTGTACCCCCATCCAAACCAGTAATAAGGCACTTCCAAACAGCAAAAGAAGACTTATCCCCTTGAACATGGGATCCTTGGTTACATAATAAGCTTCAGCCTTAAGAAAATTCCTCATTCGTTACCTCCAGCAATTAGATCCATATAATAGTTCTCAAGATTTGGAGCCGACAGGTTAATCCCTTCAATATGGATGCCCCGCTGTAGAAAAAAAGACATCAGCTCTTCCAGATTTGTACTCTCTTTAGGAATTTGAATTTCTCCAGCTTCGCTGATCGTAATGGTTTCTAGTTGGAGTTCACTTTTCAAAATCTGAAGTGTCGCTGCGGGATCAGCCGTTCGAATACAGATCTTTGTTTCCGCCGTATGTAAGAGTTCCTCCGCAGAAGCTTCTTTGATTAACCTTCCTTTATGAATAAAACCGTATTGGGTCGCAAGTAGCTGCAACTCACTTAAAATATGACTGGATATTAGTATAGTCACTCCTTGCTCTTTGGATAGCTTCTCCAGGATTTTTCGCACTTCTACAATGCCTGACGGATCAAGACCATTAATAGGCTCGTCCAATACCAGAAATTTGGGATCGTTAAGTAGAGCAATAGCCAGACCTAAACGTTGTTTCATCCCAAGGGAGTATTCTGAGGTTAGCTTAGAACCGGCATCTGCCAGAGAAACTGCCTGCAATACTTCCGCAATTCTGCTCTTATCCTTAATTCCAAACGCACGGCAATAAAACGTAAGATTTTGCTTCGCATTTAGATTAGGATAAAGCGCTGGCCTTTCAATTAGAAATCCAACCTTTCGCCTCGCCTCGTGAACAGCTTTTTTTTCCTTTTTTTCAAAAAGAGAGATTTCGCCATGTGTCGGATGTACCAATCCGCCTATTATTTTCATTAATGTAGTTTTACCTGCCCCATTTTTGCCAACAAACCCATAAATATCTCCTACCCCAATCGTCATATAGACATCCTGAAGCGCAAAAGACTCTCCGTATTGTTTGCTTAAACCTCTGGCCTCAAAGATCGTTTGAGTCAAATCAAACACTCCTCTTTTCACTTTTCCACATCCTAACATGTTGTCATGAACACTACATTCAAACTGTAACAATCAAGTTAGTTAATGTAATTATTAAGAAGGATTTGTATAATGTGACTTATATGGTCGACAAATTCCCGGATATTTTGGACAATTCTTGTCGAAAGGAATGATAAAGTGATACGTATTGCTGTCTGTGATGATGACTTTCCCACTACTGAATTAATAGAGAGACTTATTCTGGAGACTCAAAGGAATTTCACAAGGAAAATAGAGGTGTCGATCTTTTATTCCGGAGAAAGCTTCACTAAGGCCATTCAAGAGGCCTGCGCGTTTGATATTATTTTTATGGACATTGAAATGGCGGATATGGATGGAATAAAAGCTGGGTATGTACTGCGGGAAAATGATGAAAATGATCTAGTGCAGCTTATCTATGTCTCTAGTCATGATGAATATCATCTGCAACTCTTCGATGTTCAGCCCTCGGGATTTATAAAGAAACCTATCGATTCAGAGATATTTAAGCAAAAACTGATTTCTACGATTGAAAAAGTAATTCGCAAGCTGCAGCAAGGCAAAAAAAACTTCTTATCACTACAGCAAAAAGGAAAAGAAATTCTAATCCCCTATCGAAATATCATCTATCTGGAAAGCAACCGGCGGAGAATTATTCTTTATTCCTGCAACGATCAACTCGACTACTACAGTACACTAAACGAGGAAGAGCAGAAGCTTCCTGTGAGCGATTTTGTCCGAATCCATCAATCCTACATCGTTAACTTTTACTTTATTAAAGAAATCAGCAACCAGGGAGTAATTCTCCTTAATGGCGAAGCCTTACCCATTAGTGCAAAATACAGTGCCGATTTTAAGAAAAAATATCTGAAATTCAGGGGGAGTCTTGTTGGATAATATCTTTCTGGAGGAGTTATTCTATCTAGTAACGCTTCCACTTTTACCTATCATCATTCATTACTTCTACAGCCATTGTTTCGTTAGCCGACTTACCACCAAAGCCAATCTTGTTATCGTGTACTCTCTATATTTCCTCTGTATTGTCTTTCTGCACTATAGCTCACTGCCAGGCTCAATCCTACTCACACTCAATATTGGCCTGATTGCTCTCTTATCTTTTTTTTACAATGGAAATATCAAATGGCGGATCGTTGCCGCTCTTTTTCTGGTTGCGCTTATTACGCTTAGTGAGTTATCACTACCCCTATTTTACTCGACAAAGGGATATATTCTGAACCAGTTTCTTTCCAAGCTGCTGATGTTTATATTAGCTTTTGTATCCGTGCGCGTAGCTAAAGCCTTTGGAAATGGCGGGTTATCTAAATGGTATTGGGTTCTATTATTTATTTGCCCTTCTATAAGCACACTAGGGATCTACAGCTTCGCATCCAGCCTTTATATGCAGTCCTTCCCTACCCTTGTTCCAATCCTGTCCACAGGACTACTCATTATAAATTTATTGATATTTATCTTATGTGACCGTATGTTAGTTATCCAATCTGCGCAGAACCAAAGTTATTTACTTGAGCAACAAAATGCTTACTATGTAAATCAATATCTTTTGACAAAAGAAGTACAGGAAGAATCTTTTAAGTTCCAGCATGATATTAAAAATATTCTCATAGGTTTACGCGCAAAGGTACAATCCGGTGAAGCTGCCAATCTAAATGAGTTGGACAACTTACTGGGGCAAATAGACAATCCAATAGGCGTCAGCAATAGCGGGAATACGATTATTGATTCCATTATCAACTACAAGCAGCAGGTCGCTGAGAAGCATCAGATCCCCTTCAAGTTAGACTTGAACATCCCTGCACAGCTGACGCTCGACACCACAGTTATCAGTGTGATTTTAGGAAATGCACTGGACAATGCCATTGAAGCTTGTTGCGATAAAAGAAATGAAGAGTGCTATATAACCATACATATGCATTATCTTAATGAAAGCTTGTTCATCCGGATTCAGAATCCTTATGTGAATGAAATTCATACGAATCGTTTTGGCGACATCTGCTCCACAAAAACTAATAAATCCGGTCATGGTATAGGCTTGAAAAGTATCCAGAAGGTCGTAGAGGATAGTAATGGTTTAGTAGATATTTCATATAACAATAATCTATTTCAAGTCGAAATTGTTCTTTTTATGGTCCCCTGTAAAAAAAGGATTTAGAAGCTTATCATAAGCTTCATCATAAACCCAAGTGATTCCTTCATCTTTACTGGTAAGATATATAGTTCCTGCCACACCGGTATCTTGATCAATTAACGAGATAGGGAACAGTCCTTCCTTTCTATTAAAGATAGGAGAAAGGGGATTTTTTTTATATTTATCAAACTTTTCTGGAATTTAATAAGCTCTGAAAATGAAAAAGGTCTATAAAATCGCTTATTGAGCAATCTTATAGACCTTTTTAGTATACGGTGAGAGGCTCGAACCTATCGATATTTATTTTGAACGCATTAATAGATATAGAAAATAAGGCACACTCAGCATTGTTACAATAATTCCTGCGGGAATATCTGACTTAAAGCTGACCGTTCGAGCAATCGTATCCGCTACAAGCAGCAATAGCGCACCAATAAGCGCTGAAGTAGGTAGAAGCACTTTGTAGTCGTGACCTACCAGCTTGCGAGCCACATGCGGACTAATCAATCCAATAAAGAAGATCGAGCCCCCGAGCGCTACACAGCCAGAAGCTATGCCTACAGCCGCAATCGCCAAGCGCAAAAATTTCTTCTTTACAGCGACTCCTAATCCTATCGAAATTTCGTTGCCTAGCACCAAGACGTTCAATGTCCTGAAATTAGAAAGAATATATGCGAATAGCAGCAATACCCAAGGTGCCAACAAGCTGATATAAGACCACTTGTCACCCCATAAATATCCTGCTTGCCAACGCTGCGCAAACTCATACTTCTGGTCATCAAGCTTTAAAGTCAGGAATAGCGATAGCGCACTAAACCCCATATTGATCGCAACACCAGTCAAGACAAGTCGTGTAGAAGAAATCATACGACGTTTTCTATAGGCTAGAACATAGATCAGAGCTGCTGCCAGCAGACCACCTAAGAATGCCATAGACGGCAGTAATAATGTTATAGCGGCGCCTTGAATGCTTACCGTTGAGATAATCAGCAACACCATAAGACCTGAACCTGAGCTAATACCAAGCATGCCGGGATCAGCCAGATCATTGCGCAGCAAAGCCTGCATAACTGCACCTGCCAGTGCCATCCCAAATCCAACAAGTATCGCTAATACGATCCGAGGAAGACGAAACTTATAAACAACGAGATTATGCTCCTCTGGACCTTGTCCAAGCAATACTTGAAATACTTCAAGTGGATTGAGGGACACCTTTCCCATATTAAGACTAAGAATAGCTCCTGCAATAAGCAGTATTAAAAGAGATAGAATCCATATTGTAGCCTTATGCGATTTAACAACTTTCATTTGAAGGCTCTCCTCTCTTTGCTCGCAATTAGCAAGAAGAAAGGAACACCAATCATTGCAAAAATAATGCCCAGTGCTGTCTCTGCCGGACGATTAATCAGCCTTCCTGCGATATCCGCTACAACCATAAGTGCGCCGCCGTAAATGGCTGATGCCGGAATAATATAACGATAATCTACACCTACAAAAAAACGCATAATATGCGGAATAATCAACCCTACAAAGCCGATTGGCCCTACAAGTGCAACAGCTACACCCGCTAGTAAAAGGACCGCAAGCGTAGCTATCATCTTAACGAGAACGATCCGTTGCCCGAAGCCTTTCGCAATCTCTTCCCCCAAGTTTAAAACAGTGATAGAGCGTGCAATGAATAGTGACAAAGCCAGTCCACCTAAGAACCAAGGTATAACTAGCCTAATTTCCACCCATGTTGCTCCAGCCACACTACCCGAAGTCCAATAAGCAAGGGCACGACCAATTCCATAGTTTAATGAGATAAATGACCCCACAGCTCCAAATAGCATTGTAATTGATATTCCAGCTAGCACCAGTCGTTGAGGTGTCATTCCTGAACGATTCAATGAAGCGGCAAGATACGTTAATCCTGCACCAAGTCCTGCGCCAATAAAGCTAACCAGCAAGGTTGTTGTTTGCAGTTGCCCTGGAAGAAAAACTAGTGTAACGGCCATTGCAAGTGCTGCTCCTGCATTTACTCCCATTAATCCGGAATCTGCTAAGGGATTTCGCGTATAGCCCTGCATAACCGCTCCTGCTACCGCGAGACACATACCCGCAATAATATCAGCTGCTGTACGCGGAATTCGAAGGGCATGAATAATCTGATGTTCGGTCAGTTCAGGATCAAAATTAAAAATCGCTGTCCATGCCATCTTCAGGCTCATAGAAGCAGAGCCAAATGAGATAGAAGCTGCTACTGAAAGCAGCAGCAGCAGTATCCCTAGGAGTAGAAACAGACCGAAATACGATTTCCCTCTTAAATCAGGGATAACGGTTGTTCTATCATCTAGCTTTCTATTTTTTTTCATACGCTGACACTAGCTTCTCAACTACAAAATCTAGCTGCTTATCAAGAGAGTAGATATCGGAATAATATGAAAAATCAAACCCGATTTCGATCAATCTACCTTCTTTAATTGCTGGAATGCTGTTCCAAATTGGATTGTCCGACAAATCATCAGCCCCATCCCATACAGAGCGGAACACGAAGTCTCCTATATACTCAGGTAACACCTCTAAGGAAACAAACCCTCCAGTAGCCTTCTCTCTGCCATCAATCTTTTTCTGAAGAATCTCTGGTGCTTTTAGCCCTAAATATTCATAAATGATCTGAGAGCCCCTTCCATAAAGCTTGCTATCGATCACCGCCATCTCTTTTTTGCCGCCTTCGATAATGGTTACTGTCTTATCCAAAATTCCAAGTTCATCAAGCTGCTGCTTGCTCTTCTCCAACTTCTCGTGGAAATTATCTAATAGAGCTTGTGCCTCCTGCTCCTTGCCAAATACCTCGCCAATCTTCATTACACGTTCATCCGTCGCCATTTTTTCATAAGGGATTGGAACGGTCGGTGCAATATCCTTAAGGATTTCGTAAGTTTCTTCAGAAGCAGCTATGATCAAGTCCGGCTTTACTGCCATAATAGCCTCTGGATTAGGCTCATACCATGAACCTAGATCTTCAATCCCCCCAAGCTCTTCTGCAAAGGCCGCTCCTTCAAAGACACTCGAAGTCCCTACTGGCTTAATGCCGAGGGCCACAAGATCCCCTTGAAGGTATAACACGACAACCCTCTTTGGATTAGCTGGAACAACAATATCTCCCTTTATTGTAGAGATAGTTCTTGTCTGAGCCTCCTTATTGGCATTGTCAGCTGCAGTTGAATTATTTGCTGGTGATGATGTAACTTCAGAAGCTTTGGATCCATTAAAATTTGTGGCATTAGAACCAACACTTGCAGATCCACATGCACTTAATAGCAAGGTAAAGCTAAGCAGCATCGCTACAATAAAACTTGACGTCTTTGTTAATCTCATAGGTGAAGACCCTCCGGTTATTTCATTATGGTAATAGTAATGATAATGATTATCATACTCAATAACATTATATCGGGAGGATATGTGCTCGCCAATGGAGAATTTGGCGGTGGTAAATGGACGATTGTCCGATGAGCTCACCTGCCTGCTTTCCTTGCGGAACCGGATGGGAGATTGACCATTGTATTTACTGAACATGCGACTGAAGTAATATACATCGTTATATCCAACTTCTTCTGCAATATCGCGAAGTGGAGCATCGGTACATCGTAATAGCTCTTCTGCATGTTTAAGCCGGAATCGTATCAAATATTCAATCAAGCTAAACCCTGTCTCCCCTTTAAAGCGGGTTGATAAATGACGAGGGCTATAATTAAATTGCTCCGCTATAGATTCTAGTGATAAATTATGACGATAATGCTCCTCAATATAACGGACAACCTGCCCAATGACATCCGGTTGCCTGAGGTTAATTCCATCCTTTGTAAACTGCTTTAATAATTCATGTATAAACTGATAGAACAAGCCTTTAACTTGAATTCTTTCCAATTGGCTTCCTTGTGCCCAAAGTTGTTCCATTGCCATTAGTTGATAGTGCAGTGGTAATGGCTCCAAAGACTCGAAGCTATACTGCATCCGAAATGGATTGCTGCGTTCTAAAAGTCTTGCTAAATCCTTTCTTCCTGGCAAGGAGGCTCTATAGAATAATAAATAGTACTCAAACAACTTCCCTGTCTCTATACTTAGTCTCATGCCCTTGCCACCATGCACAATAAAGTGACGGTCTGCCTCGTAATCTATGCCGTTGAGATTCAAGCTGGCCGTACCCCGCACACAGTAGATAAATCCACATGCTGGTAATACATAGCCTTGCAGCTTGTCCCCAGGCTTCATCACAGCATGTCGAATATCAAGTACTTTAACAGCGGCATAATTCCATGCGAAAATATGATCTTCCAGCCTCATCTTTGCAATACACTCCGATCTGCTCCACAATCTATTTGAATTAATTATATTTCACAATAAATGATAATGATTATCAATTAGTATTAGGTAGTTCCTCTATTTTGTCAATCGCTGTTTAGTATCATGATTGCTTATAGCTTTCGAAATGGAGCTTCCTCAGGAATGCCTCTATCTCATTCACATATCCGCTTACATTAATCTTCCTCAGTACAACTAAGTACAATTTCTTATTCACACTTGAAGGATGTATCAAAAGTTTTCCGGCACAGGCATGAACGGAATTGTAAAAAAACAAACAAAAAAGTTCATCAGATATAGTATCTAATGAACTTTGAGTTGATTTAGTTGGTACCGGTGAGAGGACTCGAACCTCCACGGTTTCCCTCTCGATTTTGAGTCGAGCGCGTCTGCCATTCCGCCACACCGGCAAAGTATTAAGTTAAAATATGGCGCGCCCTGAGAGATTCGAACTCCCGGCCTTTTGATTCGTAGTCAAACGCTCTATCCAGCTGAGCTAAGGGCGCAAAATTTATATGGAGCGGACGACGGGAATCGAACCCGCGACCCTCGCCTTGGCAAGGCGATGCTCTACCGCTGAGCCACGTCCGCACACGGTATGTATTGATGTCCGACTCACTAAAGAAGTGAGCCATGAAGGACTCGAACCTTCGACACCCTGATTAAAAGTCAGGTGCTCTACCAACTGAGCTAATGGCTCATAAAGCAAGAAAATGGCGGAACCGACGGGATTCGAACCCGCGGTCTCCTGCGTGACAGGCAGGCATGTTAGGCCAACTACACCACGGTTCCAGAAGAATAATTGCTTAATGAAAATTGGTTGCGGGGGCAGGATTTGAACCTGCGACCTTCGGGTTATGAGCCCGACGAGCTACCGGGCTGCTCCACCCCGCGTCAGTAAAAAAGTATTAATACCCTTGAATTCCTCGGAAAGTATCCGGAATCCTTAGTGAAGCATTAACTTCACTTTTGGGGATGTGTTATGGTGGAGGCTGAGGGGATCGAACCCCCGACCCTCTGCTTGTAAGGCAGATGCTCTCCCAGCTGAGCTAAGCCTCCATGTAAAGAAGCAACTTAATTATCATACCACAATCAAATCTGTAATGCAACCATTTTTTCTAGAAGTCTAATGCTGTTTCAAGAAGAAATGGTGACCCGTATGGGATTCGAACCCATGTTACCTCCGTGAAAGGGAGGTGTCTTAACCCCTTGACCAACGGGCCGTTTTAAAAACAAATTGTTTTGACAACAAAAAAGATTATATCATGTATTATTAAGTATAGCAATACCTAAACTAATTATTTTTCTTTTTACTCTTCCCTAGGTAATAGATTGATATGAAGCTTTTGAGATATTATCTCAACGATTTCACCTATAGTTCTATCATTCGTGTCTAAATGCTGCTTAAATACCTCGTGACAAGCCCTCTGATGCACCTGTCGATCTGCTGAGCAGCCCAAGGGTCTTTTCCTTCACTCTAACGCTTAATCTCTTAAGCAAGGTCTCTCGGCAGGCACACAAACTAAAAAGATAAAGCTCTATACCTCCATCAATGAACTTGCCGATGATTTCACTGCAATAATCTAGATTCATTATGGTCATAGGCACGATAATTATTCCATTATATTCGCTAGCTATGTTTTTCTTCTATACATTTCATATGCGGTTTGTGTCTTCCCTGAACCAAAAGCACCATTGATCCATATAATCATGATCATTTGCCTCCATGAACTAATTTTCATTCAAAATCCACTTCACAGTGATTGCCTATCCTTATAATAAGCTGCTAAATATCGTACAACAAAAAAACCACTGTCGATTACTCAACAGTGGTCTTGCGTGCTTGGCAACGTCCTACTCTCCCAGGACCCTTCGGTCCAAGTACCATCGGCGCTGGAGGGCTTAACGGTCGTGTTCGGGATGGGTACGCGTGGAACCCCTCCGCTATCGCCACCAAACGGGCATTTGCGGTACAAATGCATTATTCAGGTCTCAGCATCGCCAAATGCTGAAAACAAATTCATCATCATACAGTCACTTGGACTATATAAATCTGAGCTTGATTCCTGAAAACTGAATCCGAAACGAATTTGCATCCTACGTATAGGATAAGCCCTCGACCGATTAGTATTGGTCAGCTCCATGCATTGCTGCACTTCCACCTCCAACCTATCTACCTCGTCGTCTTCAAGGGGTCTTACTAATTGGGAAATCTCATCTTGAGGGGGGCTTCACGCTTAGATGCTTTCAGCGCTTATCCCGTCCGTACGTAGCTACCCAGCCATGCTCCTGGCGGAACAACTGGTGCACCAGCGGTACGTCCATCCCGGTCCTCTCGTACTAAGGACAGCTCCTCTCAAATTTCCTGCGCCCACGACAGATAGGGACCGAACTGTCTCACGACGTTCTGAACCCAGCTCGCGTACCGCTTTAATGGGCGAACAGCCCAACCCTTGGGACCTACTTCAGCCCCAGGATGCGATGAGCCGACATCGAGGTGCCAAACCTCCCCGTCGATGTGGACTCTTGGGGGAGATAAGCCTGTTATCCCCAGGGTAGCTTTTATCCGTTGAGCGATGGCCCTTCCATGCGGTACCACCGGATCACTAAGTCCGACTTTCGTCCCTGCTCGACTTGTAGGTCTCGCAGTCAAGCTCCCTTATGCCTTTGCACTCTGCGAATGATTTCCAACCATTCTGAGGGAACCTTGGAACGCCTCCGTTACTCTTTAGGAGGCGACCGCCCCAGTCAAACTGCCCGCCTGACACGGTCCCCGTACCCGGTAAGGGTACTAGGTTAGAACCTAGATACGATCAGGGTGGTATCCCAACGGCGCCTCCACCGAAGCTTGCGCTCCGATTTCTACGGCTCCCACCTATCCTGTACAGATCGTACCCAAATTCAATATCAAGCTGCAGTAAAGCTCCATGGGGTCTTTCCGTCTTGTCGCGGGTAACCTGCATCTTCACAGGTATTAAAATTTCACCGGATCTCTCGTTGAGACAGCGCCCAAGTCGTTACGCCATTCGTGCGGGTCAGAATTTACCTGACAAGGAATTTCGCTACCTTAGGACCGTTATAGTTACGGCCGCCGTTTACTGGGGCTTCGGTTCATAGCTTCGGGTTACCCCTAACCACTCCCCTTAACCTTCCAGCACCGGGCAGGCGTCAGCCCGTATACTTCGCCTTGCGGCTTCGCACAGACCTGTGTTTTTGCTAAACAGTCGCTTGGGCCTTTTCACTGCGGCCCCCTCGTGCTATTCACACTACCGGGGCACCCCTTCTCCCGAAGTTACGGGGTCATTTTGCCGAGTTCCTTAACGAGAGTTCTTCCGCGCGCCTTAGAATTCTCTTCTCGCCTACCTGTGTCGGTTTGCGGTACGGGCACCTTCTCCTGGCTAGAGGCTTTTCTTGGCAGTGTGAGATCATGACCTTCGCTACTATAATTTTCGCTCCCCATCACAGCCCAGCCTTATCGATGTGCGGATTTGCCTACACATCAGCCTCACTGCTTAGACGGACATCCATCAGTCCGCGTCACTACCCTCCTGCGTCACCCCATCGCTCATAGCGGATTACGGTGGTACAGTAATTTCAAACTGTTGTCCTTCGACTACGCCTTTCGGCCTCGCCTTAGGTCCCGACTTACCCTGAGCGGACGAGCCTTCCTCAGGAAACCTTGGGCTTTCGGCGGATCAGATTCTCACTGATCTTTTCGTTACTCATACCGGCATTCTCACTTGTGTAGTGTCCAGCGCTCTTTTCAGTACACCTTCAACCCCTACACAACGCTCCCCTACCCCAGATGCAAAGCATCTAGCCATAGCTTCGGTGGTGTGTTTAGCCCCGTTACATTTTCGGCGCAGAGTCACTCGACCAGTGAGCTATTACGCACTCTTTCAATGGTGGCTGCTTCTAAGCCAACATCCTGGTTGTCTGTGCAACTCCACATCCTTTCCCACTTAACACACACTTGGGGACCTTAGCTGATGGTCTGGGCTGTTTCCCTTTTGACAATGGATCTTAGCACTCACTGTCTGACTCCCGGCAATAAGTATATGGCATTCGGAGTTTGACTGAGCTTGGTAATCCTTGCGGACCCCGCACCCAATCAGTGCTCTACCTCCACTACTCTTATACCGAGGCTAGCCCTAAAGCTATTTCGGGGAGAACCAGCTATCTCCGAGTTCGATTGGAATTTCTCCGCTACCCCCACCTCATCCCCGCACTTTTCAACGTACGTGGGTTCGGGCCTCCAGTGCGTGTTACCGCACCTTCACCCTGGACAGGGGTAGATCACACGGTTTCGGGTCTACGTCCACATACTAATTCGCCCTATTCAGACTCGCTTTCGCTGCGGCTCCACCTTCTCGGCTTAACCTTGCATGTTAAACGTAACTCGCCGGTTCATTCTACAAAAGGCACGCCATCACCCATTAATAGGGCTCTGACTTTTTGTAAGCACACGGTTTCAGGTTCTATTTCACTCCCCTTCCGGGGTGCTTTTCACCTTTCCCTCACGGTACTGTTTCACTATCGGTCGCCAGGTAGTATTTAGCCTTAGCAGATGGTCCTGCTGGATTCATACGGGGTTTCACGTGCCCCGCACTACTCGGGATCCGTCTCGGAGAGAATACAGTTTAGGTTACAGGGCTTTTACCTCTATCGCGGGCCTTTCCAGACCTCTTCACCTACCATATTCCTTTGTAACTCCATGTGAGACGTCCCACAACCCCTAAGAGCAAGCTCTTAGGTTTAGGCTGTTCCGCGTTCGCTCGCCGCTACTGACGGAATCACTATTGTTTTCTCTTCCTCAGGGTACTTAGATGTTTCAGTTCCCCTGGTCTGCCTCTACATTTCCTATGTATTCAGAAATGAGTAACTGCGAATTACCACAGCTGGGTTTCCCCATTCGGACACCCCCGGATCAAAGCTTGCTTACAGCTCCCCGAGGCAGTTTCGTTGTTCGCCACGTCCTTCGTCGGCTCCTGGCGCCTAGGCATCCTCCGTGTGCTCTTATTAGCTTAACCTTGATTTTTCCGCAGGAAAATATCATACGATGACATTCTCTTTGGAATCATCTCACTAATAACATTTACTTGTTTGCACAAGTTGCTAAAAGATGTTCTAAAACGCAAATTCGTTTCGGTATCCAGTTTTCAAGGATCAAGTCTTACTTGAGAGCTTAAACTCTCAAAACTGAGCAACGAGTGAGTAACAGGCCTAAACCTGAGTTTTGGAAGCTTAGCTTCCGATTTGAATGTTCTCATTGCAGAGAACGATTCTCCATAGAAAGGAGGTGATCCAGCCGCACCTTCCGATACGGCTACCTTGTTACGACTTCACCCCAATCATCTACCCCACCTTCGGCGGCTGGCTCCCTTGCGGGTTACCCCACCGACTTCGGGTGTTGTAAACTCTCGTGGTGTGACGGGCGGTGTGTACAAGACCCGGGAACGTATTCACCGCGGCATGCTGATCCGCGATTACTAGCAATTCCGACTTCATGCAGGCGAGTTGCAGCCTGCAATCCGAACTGAGACCGGCTTTGATGGGATTGGCTCCACCTCGCGGCTTCGCTTCCCGTTGTACCGGCCATTGTAGTACGTGTGTAGCCCAGGTCATAAGGGGCATGATGATTTGACGTCATCCCCACCTTCCTCCGGTTTGTCACCGGCAGTCACTCTAGAGTGCCCAACATTACTTGCTGGCAACTAAAGTTAAGGGTTGCGCTCGTTGCGGGACTTAACCCAACATCTCACGACACGAGCTGACGACAACCATGCACCACCTGTCTCCTCTGTCCCGAAGGCCGCTGCTATCTCTAGCAGATTCAGAGGGATGTCAAGACCTGGTAAGGTTCTTCGCGTTGCTTCGAATTAAACCACATACTCCACTGCTTGTGCGGGTCCCCGTCAATTCCTTTGAGTTTCAGTCTTGCGACCGTACTCCCCAGGCGGAGTGCTTACTGTGTTAACTTCGGCACCAAGGGTATCGAAACCCCTAACACCTAGCACTCATCGTTTACGGCGTGGACTACCAGGGTATCTAATCCTGTTTGCTCCCCACGCTTTCGCGCCTCAGCGTCAGTTACAGCCCAGAAAGTCGCCTTCGCCACTGGTGTTCCTCCACATATCTACGCATTTCACCGCTACACGTGGAATTCCACTTTCCTCTTCTGTACTCAAGCCACCCAGTTTCCAGTGCGACCTCAGGTTGAGCCCAAGGTTTAAACACCAGACTTAAATAGCCGCCTGCGCGCGCTTTACGCCCAATAATTCCGGACAACGCTTGCCCCCTACGTATTACCGCGGCTGCTGGCACGTAGTTAGCCGGGGCTTTCTTCTCAGGTACCGTCACTCCGGTAGCAGTTACTCTACCGGACGTTCTTCCCTGGCAACAGAGCTTTACGATCCGAAAACCTTCATCACTCACGCGGCGTTGCTCCGTCAGGCTTTCGCCCATTGCGGAAGATTCCCTACTGCTGCCTCCCGTAGGAGTCTGGGCCGTGTCTCAGTCCCAGTGTGGCCGTTCACCCTCTCAGGTCGGCTACGCATCGTCGCCTTGGTGGGCCGTTACCCCACCAACTAGCTAATGCGCCGCAGGCCCATCCCTCAGTGACAGATTACTCCGTCTTTCATTCTTCTCTCAGGAGAAAAAAGAAATTATCCGGTATTAGCTACCGTTTCCGGTAGTTATCCCAGTCTGAAGGGCAGGTTGCCTACGTGTTACTCACCCGTCCGCCGCTAAGTTATTTTGAAAGCAAGCTTTCAAAATAACTCCGCTCGACTTGCATGTATTAGGCACGCCGCCAGCGTTCGTCCTGAGCCAGGATCAAACTCTCCAATTAGTATTGAAAAGAGCGATATGCTCATTTTGAAACATCTGACGAGAAAATTAATTCTCTAATTTTGGATTTCACTTACGTGATTTCCTACTCACTCGTTGTTCAGTTTTCAAAGATCAAGTTCTCGTTGGCGCCGTTTAATGTCTCAGCAGCAACTCTTATAATATATCATGCTTTCTGATTTATTGCAACTCTTTTTTTCAAAGTTCTTTGCAATCTAATTCAGATTAACATTCACCAACCGAAAGCTTTATAGTTCCTCTTTGCGACTGGATTTATAATGTACCATATATCCCTATATAAAAACAATACTTAAAAATTTATATTTTATAAATAAGTGCTTTTGCCCCACTTTATTTAACATCTTTTATCCCTATTTACCTATAAAAAAACGTGTAGATTCTAAGGATACAGAATCTACACGTAAGTCAAACAAAGGGCTTAATATATAAATTTATTAGTTTGAAATCCAAGGATTTCTACGTTTTTTAGTACTCGCTGCTGAACCTTGAGATTTCGTAGCAGTTTTGCTTTTCTTGCTACTAGGTTGACCTGAGGTCTTTGCTTTTTTGCCTGTTGCTGTTTCCTTTGCTACATTCCCCTTATTCTTGAGAGAAGCGTTAGAAGTTGACTCATCAGTCTCTGTTCTAGCCGTTTCGGGAGATTCCTGCACGAACGCTTCAGGTTCTTGAATTTCCGGCACCCGATTATGCTGCGAATAATTACCTATCCCTGGATACTGCGGATTGGATGGAATATTAGAGTTATCCGGTCCACCAAATGCTCCAAGCGTAGAAGTAGGTACCATTCCCTGATTAGGCATTCCTGCTCCATATGCGGAAAAAGCGTTTGGATTCCCATATTCAGGATAGGTGTTATATACAGGCATGTCATATGAATAAGTTTGCACTGGTTGAATATGCACGCCTCCGCACCCACAAGTTGGCCAAGGAAGGTTCGGCGTCTGTCCTCCATATTGAGGAACAGCATACGGGGAGAAATCCCCGCCAACATTCATGCCAGCAACATTAGCCTCCATCGGATTCCACTGTCCTGGACTCATATTAGGGGCAGCATTGGGATTCCATTGCTCTGGGCTTATGTTTGGCGCGGCATTGGGATTCCATTGCTCTGGGCTTATGTTTGGCGCGGCATTGGGATTCCATTGTTCTGGGCTTATGTTTGGCGCGGCATTTGGATTCCACTGTTCCGGGCTTATGTTTGGCGCGGCATTTGGATTCCACTGTTCCGGGCTTATGTTTGGCGCGGCATTGGGATTCCACTGTTCTGGACTCATATTAGAATACATATTGCCCGAAAAATAACATGGTGAAATACATTCTGGTGCATAAGCCATTGGCTGAACATAACTTGGTGCCCAGTTCATGTTCATATTAGGGCTATTTTGATATGAATCATAGAGATAAGGATTTCCTCCCAGGCCCGGGTATCCGTTGGAATTATCCCATGTGCAATCATTGTCTGCTTTCTTCTCAGCTTTAGGTGCTTCTTGTTGAGCAATCGGTTCTTGATTTGGAACCGTAATCTGAACAAATAAACTCTGCATTTCAATTTCTTGCACTGGAGCAACTTCCATTTGCATATTAGGCGCAGGATTGGGTGCAATATTTTGTGTATTAATAGGGGCGATGTTTAGCGATGGGTGTGGTGCAGAATTGGATTCAGGTGAGATATTTGTCACTGGTTTAGGTGCAGGTTTAGCTTCTGGCTTGGTCTCTGGTTTTACTTCTGGTTTAGTTTCTGGTTTAGGTGTAGGCACTACCTCAGCAGCAGGCTGTTCTTTAGGACCTGTATATTCCTTGCCACCCACCTGCGTTTTCTCTGAGGCGTTAGAAGGTGTATACCCAGGCTGTGTCGGTGAGGTATTGGATACTTTTTTAGGAATATTAACTACTTCCCCTAGCATAAGTACATTTGGATTCTTTAGTTGGGGATTGGCCTCAACCATATCCTTTAAAGGAATTCCCCAGGCTTTAGATAATTTCCACAAGGTATCTCCTTGTTTAACGGTGTGCTTGTAGTAAACTTCACTGTTCTCCGGTACGGATACAGGGGCCGTAGGTATTTTTACTTTGTCTCCAACCGCTAACACATTCGGATTACTGATCTGCGGGTTTGCTTCAATAATTTTTTGTAACGGCACTCCGTACTTTTGCGATAAGGCATACAAACTATCGCCTTGTTTGACAATGTGTATTTTCACGTAGCATTAACCTCCTAAAAGTTTTGTGGAGTATTGCTTTCTTTACAGCTACACAGCAAAACTGACTTCGAAAGCAAACACCCTTTTCATGGAACATTACTCTCTTACAAAGTTATATGCGGTACAGCCGCCTCCTTCGTTACTACATCTTATGCAGCCCATGGGCGAATGACATCCCCGAAATAAAAAAAATCCTTTCATGATCCATGAAAAGATTAACCGGAGACTCCCGTTTTCTTCTGCATGTATGCATAAAAGGACTTCTGATGCGTATTCAATGCTATTTACGTTGTATGATTAGTCTTTATTCCCAAACCTTATAGCCATCTTTATCAACCACATTACGGAACTCTTCGAGCAGCTTCAAAGTGATTGGACCCGCTTGTCCTTCACCAATGATCCGGCCGTCAATTTCACGTGCAGCAATAACCTCAGCAGCTGTGCCAGTGAAGAACACCTCGTCCGCTATATAAACATCATGCATTGTGAACGGTTCTTCTTTCAGTTTAATACCTAATTTCTCGCAGAGCTCAATGATCGCCAGACGGGTAATTCCTTCAAGGGCTCCCAAGTAACATGGAGGAGTGAAAACTACACCATTTTTGATGATGAAAATGTTATCGCCCGATCCCTCAGTAACATAACCTTGAGCGTTCATCATGATGGCTTCGTCGGCTTCTGCCAAGTTGGATTGGATTTTTACTAGGATATTGTTTAGGTAATTAAGCGATTTGATCTTTGGATTGAGTGCATCCGGAATATTACGGCGTTGGGACACAGAAACTGCACGAAGTCCGTTCAAATACGCTTGTTCTGGGTAAATAGCCAGTTGTTCAACGATAATAATTACACTAGCTTTTGGACAACGGCGTGGATCAAGACCTAAGTTCCCTGGTCCCCGGGAGACGATCAGTCGAATATAACCGTTCCGCATGTCATTTAGACGAATCGTTTCAGCCATAGCCTCCAGCATCTCATCATACGTTAGCGGAATGTCCAGCATGATCGATTTTGCCGAATCATACAGTCTGTCCAAATGCTCTTTACATTTAAAAATATTGCCGTTATAGATACGGATACCTTCAAAAATACCGTCTCCATACAAAAAACCGTGATCAAAAACGGATACCTTTGCATTTTCCTTCGTTACGTGTTGTCCATCCAAATAGATCCATTGCTCAGCCATGAATTTACTGCACCTCCGCTTTCTCTTCCTCATAGGTGTATGTGGGATACGAGCCCAGAATCCTTACCTGACAACCTAAAGCACTAATTTCTTCAATAGCCCCTGGCAGCAGAACAGATTCTATCGGTTCCAGCACATCAATATAAAAATAATAAGTACCCAGCTTCTTCTTCGTTGGTCGTGATTCAATACGCGATAAATTCAGTTTCCGCCAGGAAAAAGCAGCAAGCACCTGATGCAAGGCACCTGGAAAATCCTCTGGCAGCGTTACTAGAACACTCGTCTTTACTCCTGTGCTGCTCCGCGGAAGATCTATCTTCTGTGGACCAACCAGGACAAACCGTGTGTAATTGTTGTTGTGATCTGTAATTTGCCGATCTACAATCTCCAGCCCATGAGTAGCGGCGCCAAGAGCGGTACCGATAGCAGCCCAGCCCTTGCCGGGATTGTTTTTGACGATTTCCACAGCTTCAGAGGTACTTCCAACCGACTCCAGTTCAGCCCAAGGGGCATGCTTACGAACAAATTGCATACATTGCGCCATTGCTACGGGGTGCGAAAGGATTTTTACCATCTTGGTGAAATCCTTGTTGCCGTCTGTATCTGTGAATTCCCTTGGGTTACCGATAAGATTCTGTATCGATGGAAAAATCCATTCCGTCTGCATTGGCAGATCCACTTCATTGATGAGCCAATCGATGTGAAGACTAACTGAGCCTTCAATGGTATTTTCAATCGGAATCACGCTGTAATCGGTGGTACCATTCGCCGTAGAGAGAAATACATCGGAAATTAACTTGTGATGCACAAGCTTTACAGGTTCACCGTTAAACAAATGCAGCAGCGCTTCGTGGGATACCGAGCCCTGCGGCAATACCGCTATTGATTTCATGACCGTACTCCTTTTATCATATCCAAAAATGATACGTTTTGCATCTCGTTTATTTCGAACAGCTCTGTAGTAACTCCAGAAGCACAAGGTGTTAACCAGCAGGTCCGAGCGGAAATGCCATGTTCCTGCATCGTATTCTTCAAGAAGGCCTCAAGCTCACTCTTACGGGTCTCTTGGCGATCCACTAAACATAGCAGAGTCGGTCCAGCACCGCTAAGTGCGATCCCTAAAGCACCGTGTTCAGGAGCTTCTGCGAGCAGCTTCTCCATGCCCGGTATAAGCGGTGCACGATACGGCTGATGCAGGCGATCCTGCATCGCTCTGCTAAGCAGGTCAAGCCGGCCTGATGCCAGCGAAGCCGTCAATAGAGAGGTTCTGCTGATGTTGTACACAGCATCACTAACTGAGATTTCTGTTGGAAGCAATCCCCGCGCTTTTGTGGTTTCCAGTTCAAATTCAGGAATAACCACCAGCACCTCAAGATTTTGTGGTGGTTCTAGCCGAACATAATCCGCATGTTCACCATCCCACACGGCAGTAATAATGCCGCCAAACAAGGAGGCACCCACATTATCGGGATGTTTCTCAAGCTGGGTAGCCATATCAAACAGCTTAGCATTATCCAGCGGAGAGCCAATCATTGTGTTCGCTGCGGCCATTCCGCCAATAATAGCTGAGGCACTGCTGCCGAGTCCACGCGTAAGCGGAATTTCCGAGTACATGGATATCGATAATTCAGGCACCGTAACGCCTGCCTCTGCAAATACCATTTGAGCGACCTTATAGAGTAAATTGCTCTTATCCTGAGCCACTCCATTCATCTCATCACCATATAGATGAAAAACAGTCTCCTCTGCTTCCTCCATCTCAATCCAGGCATATAGCGGCAAAGCCATACCCAGAGTATCGAAGCCCGGACCAAGATTGGCAGTACTAGCAGGCACTTTAACCCTAGCTCTTCCGTAAATACTCATAACAGGTACAATCTCCTTACTATGTTTTGAAATATGAAAGTATTAGTTCAGTGGCTTGGTTAACCTTCCACACGATAATGGCTCTTAATCCGGCGGATGACTTTCAGCTCCTCGAAATGGCGCAGCACTTTGTTCATGCTTGCTTTACTAGCGTTATGAGTGACAATAATGATCTCCGCATCAGGATTATTGGGATTGGCTTGCTGAACTACTGAATCCAAACTTACATCATATTCGGCAAACACTTGAGTAATCTTAGCCAATACCCCTGCTTTATCATCAACATGCAGAAGCAAAAAGTTTTTATAAAAAATAGCTTCATCACTCTTAAGCTTTTTCTGCTTGTAAGGTACTTTTTGCTTCAATCCATTCACACCTAGTTTAAGGTTCTTAATGACAGCTACCAAATCAGCTACCACTGAGGTTGCAGTTGGCATTGCGCCCGCACCCGCACCGTAGAACATGGTCTCTCCCACTGCTTCCCCGTATACGTAAACTGCGTTGAACACGCCATTGACGGAAGCCAAGGGATGACTAGCCCGAATCAAGGTTGGCTGAACACTGATGCTGAATTCTTCATCCTGACGTTCAGCGATGCCTAACAGCTTAATTTCATATCCGAGACGTTTCGCAAAGGCGATATCCGCCTTACTCACCTGAGAAATCCCACTCACACTTACATCATGCAGCTCCACATTAGTACGGAAACCTAAGGTTCCGAGAATCGCCATTTTGCGGGCAGCGTCCAGGCCTTCCACATCCGAGGTTGGATCAGACTCTGCGTATCCCAGATCCTGCGCTTCTTTTAACACATCATTATAGGATGCGCCTTCTTGGCTCATTTTGGTTAGTATGTAATTAGTCGTTCCATTCACGATACCTATAATCTTCATAATCTTATCTGAAGAAAAGCCCTCGATAAGTGTGCGGATAATCGGAATGCCTCCTGCTACGCTAGCCTCATAAAAGACATCACATTGCTTCTCCTGCGCCTTAGCAAGAATCTCCGAGCCGTGCAGCGCCATCAAATCCTTGTTCGCAGTTACGACATGTTTACCGCGTTCCAAAGCTTCAAGAATATATTCTTTGGTTCCCGCGATTCCCCCCATAACTTCAACGATGACATCAATTTCAGGATCACGAATCACATCCCATGGATCTGTCGTTATTTTAGCAGGATCAACCTCGATTTCGCGTGGTTTATTAGAATTATTCACAGCTATACGTTCAATGACAATTGAAGAGCCTACCTGGCTGCTTAAATCCTCTTGATTCCCTTCCACGATACGAACTACACCTGTGCCTACTGTTCCCAGGCCCAGCAACCCCACTTTAACCGGCTTCATCTGTCTCCTCCTAAAAGTTTACGAATATAGTTCCTATCCCTGTCCAACGATTAAAGCACGCTTCACTCCTGGAATCTCTTTCAGACTATCCAGCATCTCTCCGAGTTCCTCATTTAAGTGTGAAATTTCTACAGAGATCACCACATTTGCCCGCCCTTGCAGCGGAATACTCTGGTGAATCGTCAACACATTAGCCCCATGTCCCGCTACAGAGCCTAGTACCTTGGAAAGCATTCCAGATTCGTGCTCCAAATCCATGGAAATCGTAACGATCCGCTCTCGTTCGAGCTGATGGATCAAGTGAATTCCATCCTTGTATTTATAAAAAGCGCTTCGGCTTAATCCCACCTGCTCTACACCTTCATTTACGGTCTTCGCATCCCCGGCCTCAAGCAATTGTTTAACCTGCATAGTCTTAAGTACAGCATCAGGCAATATGTCCTCCCGGACCAAATAATAGCGTTCTCTCACGAACGTCCTCACCTCAAAGACTTTTGTGTTTTCTTAGTGGACATTATATCGGAAAAGGCTTGTAAAATGCAATAACTTTATCTGGATGCTCCAAGGCCTGGGGAGTTAGGTGTAGTAAAACCCCCGGATTCCCGGGGGCAGAAGGCAATCGTATGTACACTAACTGTATGGAATCGTCGTCCCGCAATAGTCACAGATTTTATCCTGCCCTGGAAGTACTCTACTCTTAGCACCGCAACTCGGACAAACGATGGATTTCGGCAGTTGGACAGGTGGCTTAGGCCTATTCTCCGGCAATGACTGCCGCCCAGATGATGGCTGGTTCTCTGATGCCGCGGAGGGCTGTGCCCGGTCAGGATGTACAAGATTGGGCGGTTGTTTATCTAAGAGCTTAACACGTCCTTCATAATAGACAAGATCAGAAGCAAGTAACCCCCATCTCACCAAATACCGTAGGTCTCTACGTACATCATCTTCACTTTGTTTCGTGATATCAGCTAAATTACCAATATGCCTAACATCATCCACTACGATCAGCATGAGATACTTCTTGCACAGAAAATCAAAGTTTTCTGTTGCGAAGGTAGCCTTCCCTGCAAAGCTGTCCGCCGGAATTATAAAGATCACGTAGAGGACCACCAGAATGATCAATAAAGTGTACCACTTAAAATCCCCTTTGTAGGTCCCCACGGCGAAGAGGACAGCAAGTTCCATAAAAGCTCCCATACATACATGATAGAGCAATTTGTAGTTAAATGATTTCCGCTCATTCTTATAATGAGTGCTTACAAAACGAAGCATCGCAAGTACAAACCCAAGGGGAGCAAACAAATAGGCAATCGCCATGATGATTCGATCAAACACTGTCTGGTCTCGTTTGTTACGGTAGCGAAGGTTATTCTCAGGCGCACGCACCAGTGCTTGTGCCCGTTTGGAATAAATAAGCTTCGGCGGCAATTTTACAAATGGATTGTCTACACGTCCTTCATAATAAACAATATCTGGAGAAAGCACTCCCTGATCTTTTAAATATTCCAAAACCTCGCGGACATTCTCTTCACTGAAGCCGCGGATATCGGATAGGCTGCCGATATGCCTTATGCCGTCCACAAGAACCAATGCGATATAGTCATTGCAAAGATAGGTGAATCCCTCTCTCCATCCTACGGCCCTAACGGATAATTTGATGGCGGGAATCCTAAACAATGCGTAGATAATCACCAGCCTGATCAAGAGTGCGACATAATCGATTTGACCGAGTAGCTTGCTAATAATGAAATAGATCGCCAATTCTACAAAGGCACCCATGCACGCATGATAAAACAGGTTAATATTGCTTGCTTTGCGCTGTCTCTTGGAATGTGTAGATAATAACCGAATGGCAGCCAATATGAAGCCAACCGGAGCAAATACATACGCAAACACAATAGTCGTATAATCAAACGCCGTCCGCTCATATTCATGCTTGTACACAGGTTTTCCCGATACCGGCGGCTGTCTGCGTATATCCAATCCACTCATTTTGTCTTTAATCCCCTTATTTATGTAATCCTATATGCGATGCAGCTAATCTGTTGGTTGACGGCATTAATTGTACGGGATCTTCGTTCCACAGTAATCACAGCTTTTAGATTGGCTTGGGAGCACAGTATTCTGGGCTCCGCACCCCGGACAACGGATAGACTTAGGCAGTTGCGGCGGAGACTGAGGCTGCGCAGGTATCTGCTGCCCCGATGCTTGGGTTCTCCCCGTTCCTCCAAAGCCCGAAGTACTTTCAGGGTAACCTTGATTAGCTGCTGATGGTTCTGGCGTCCGGCGCCCTTCGGATAATGCGACATCAATATCAAGCAGTCCTTTATCCTTCAGATACTGGACATCTCTCCGTACATCACTTTCACTTTGGCCTATTCGTTCAGATATACTGCCAATATGCCGGATATTCTTATTTTGAATCAGCTCTATATAAGAAGTGTTAAGCTTAGAAAGGGTATATTTAGCTTTCGCTGTCACACTAGCCAGTATAAAAGCTGGAGTCAAAAACATGATTGCAATTAAAATAAGCGTTGATACTAATTCAGAAGTTCCAAATTCCCCATTGAGCGCACTAGAAAACATGGCAATAGAAAGTTCAACAAACCCACCAATAAATACATGCATCAGCAGATTGAGGTTAGTCGGTCTACGGTAATTTTTGTAATGCGTTGTCATCAAACGTAACAAGGCAAGCACAAGTCCAACTGGCATCAGTAGATAAGCAGCCGCGAGAATAACATAATCAAACCCGGTACGTTCGTATTTAAGCCGGGGAACGGTTGCATTTCCTCCCGGGAGCGGTGACGGCTCTTGTAGGTTCAAACTGTTCATGTAGTAAACTCCTCCTATTTAAGTGCCGCTAATTCACGGTTACGCCGCTGAAGTGTAGACTTTATACTCTCTGACATCTCATTTACTTCTACCTGCCAGCCCTCATGTGGCTCTTGGGTCGCCAGCAGTAGCTTCACGTGATCATGTAACAGAGAAATCTGCTGCTGCAGAATATCCTCTGTAGCATATAAAGACGGTTCTGATATCGGATCACTGTACTTAAATTTTTCCTCCAACATATCTAACACGTTCACTAGCTGCTCGGATTCGGAATTCTTCCAGCTACTAGCCAGCTCACTCATTTCAGTTAATTCGTTCTGATACCGCCGAAACTTTTGTAAAGACCTTTTGGCTTGCTGTTCCCCTGCCCCAGCATTCCACCCGTAAAGCCCTATCGCGGCCAAAGTGATCGCTCCTAACACAAGAATCAGCAATTGTTCGGCTGCGTACCACAAGGCGGGTAACTCCAGCAGCCAATCGAAGAGTAAGGCCGATACAAATACGAGGGCTGCATAGATTCCCGTAATGATTGCGCCGCTGATAAGAACAGGCGGAGTCTGCTGAATGCTACTTGCCGTTCGGAGCCAAAAAATACAATAGCCATAGATTACACTTTCTGCTAGCAGAACCGCGGATAAAGAAATTATGAACCGAAACAGTGAGTCAGAGAAACCTAATCCAATAAACGAGAACACTGTCAGTACTATAGCTACCGCATAAATGATGGTAATAATGTATATATATCTCCTACTTTTGTTCATTAGGTCCTCCTTAGCCTGCTTTTGTTCCGCACTCTGCACAGAATTTTTGTCCAGCTTTCAGCTCATGTCCACAGCCGCTGCATTTAATCACCATGCTGTCTCCACAATGAGGACAGAATTTCACCCCTGGCGCTACCATAGTCCCACATTTACCGCAAGCTTTAGGCATTTCTTTTCCACAGGAGACACAAGAAGCCGCTCCCTCAGGATTATCTGCTTTACAGGATGGGCAAGCACGATAAGGATTCCCGCAACCTGGACAGAACTTAGCTCCCGCATTTAGTTCATGCCCGCATTCAAAACATTTGATCTTGTTCGCAGAGAGAGAACCTTGCGGGTTGCCTCCAAGCGCCTGCCCACAACCGCTGCAGAACCGTCCCTCTACTGGATTCATAACTCCACACTTAGAGCAGGAACGCTGCTCTTGACGTATAACTGTAGTCCCTGAATCCAAGTTCATCCCTCTAGTCATACGGTTCACCATATCCATAGCGGGTCCAGCAAATCCCATTCCAAGTCCAAGCCCCATCCCGGTGTTCATCATGCCCACTCCAAGATTGCCGGGATTACCTGCCGCTTCTTCCATCGTGTCAAAACCACGCTCCTGCTGATAGGTGAAGCCCATGATATCCATTTCCGCTTTTTTAGCCAAAGCTTCCTTCAAACGAATCGTTGCCGGATCATCCTCTGGAATATTGATCGAATCAATATAGAAATTATTCAGCTCAATGCCATTATCCAAGAAAGCCGAGGCTAGTCGGCCCTGAATATGTTTGGAGATCTCTGCAACATAAGCATTAATCTCCAGTATGCTGATTTGCTTGTGCACAAGGTAAGAAGAAATAAGTTCATTTATATTCGACATCAGCAGTCCGCGGAAATAACTGATAAGCGTTTCATGATCAAACTGCGGGAGCGTCCCTACGAGCTTCAGCAAGAATTTTCGCGGATCATCGATTTTTACACCAAACTGCCCAAAAGAACGAACAGAAATCATAATTTTGTATTTGGGATCCTGAAGCTGTAAAGGTGAGCTCGTTCCCCATTTGACATTCATCGAATTCGTCTTATTCACATACCATACTTCAGCCGTAAATGGTGATTTTCCACCAAAAGGAAGATTAACGATATTGGATAAAATAGGTATATTAGCGGTGCTTAGCGTGTGCCGCCCAGCTGTAAAAGAATCAAGCGCTTGTCCGCCCTTGAATAGAATCGCTTCCTGGGATTCATTAACGATTAGTTGTGTCCATGTCCCCAGCTCCTGGTTAGGATATTTCCATGCAAATATACCTGGAGGACCGTCATACTTCACCACTTCTATAATTGCCATCTGCTATTCCTTCTTTCATTATCTTATATATAAATAACGTGTACGCTCCCAAATGGGAATTAGTGTATTTCGATATTTATTGTATACGATATATATCGTGTTTTGGGTTCTTTTATTGAAAAAAATTACTGATCTCCTCACAAAAAAAGCGCCAACTATGCTATCCCTTTACAGGAAAACCATAGTTGGCGCTTCATAGTCAGCTAAATATTAATAGTAGCTGCTGTTCTCAACGAATTCGAATTCGAAATCAGCGATACGGACAATCGTTCCTTCTACAGCACCGCGTTTACGAAGCTCTGCATCTACACCCATATGACGCAAAGTCCGTGCCAGCTTGAGAATCGCATCATGTGTGCTAAGCTGCATGCGCTTCAGCATACGTTCGATACGTGGGCTTGTGACCACAAACGCCTCGTTATCCCGTGTAATAGTAAAGGAATTATCCTCTTCTGCTTCCAGCTTATACACCTTACGTTCAGTAGTTTCAGCAACTTCCTCAACCACCGGCGCAACCGGAATGCTGTCGAGAATATCCGTTGCACGATATAGGAGCTCCTGAACACCCTGACGGGTAAGGGATGAAATTGGCATGATTTCTAAATCCGGCCGCACCTCAGCTACGCGTTCGCGGAAAGAAATAAGATTCTCTTCTGATTCAGGCATATCCATCTTATTCGCCGCCACAATCTGCGGACGATCGATTAGACTAGCATTGTACTGCTTCAGCTCATCATTAATTAGAACCCAATCCTCGAAGGGATCACGGCCCTCAGAGCCAGACATATCAACTACATGAATGATGATACGCGTGCGTTCAACGTGACGCAGGAATTCGTGACCCAGACCTATGCCTTCACTAGCTCCCTCGATTAATCCAGGCAGATCCGCCATCACAAAGCTTCGGCCATCCCCAACATCCACTACCCCTAAATTCGGTGTAATTGTTGTGAAATGGTAAGCTCCGATTTTGGGCTGGGCTGCGGACACAACCGACAGCAACGTAGATTTACCCACACTCGGGAAGCCTACAAGCCCTACATCAGCCATTACCTTAAGTTCCATAACAACATAACGCTCTTGGCCTTCTTCACCGTTCTCCGCAAGCTCTGGTGCAGTATTATTAGCTGTGGCAAAACGGGTGTTACCCCGGCCTCCACGGCCTCCACGTGCAACTACAACCTGTTGTCCATGACGCGTCATATCGGCAATGATCTCTTGCGTATCATCGTCAATCAGAATGGTTCCTGGCGGAATACGAACGATCATATGATCCGCATTCGCTCCATGTTGGCTTTTGTTCCGTCCTTTAATCCCTTTGTCAGCTTTGAAGTGGCGCTGATAACGGAAGTCCATCAACGTGCGCAGTCCCTCATCTACACGGAAAATAACGTCGCCTCCACGGCCTCCGTCACCACCGGCAGGACCACCCTCCGGTACATATTTCTCCCGGCGAAACGCAACGAGACCATCCCCGCCGTCACCGCCTTTAACATAAATCTTAGCTTTATCTACGAACATAAATGTTCACCTTCCTCACATTTCAAGCGGTAATCGCAGCTCTACATAAGCCCTGCTAGGCTTAAACTGCTCTGCTTTCATGATTTTTCCTTGTACTATATTATAAATTTGCCCTTTGAGCAGCTCGGGATTGCCATGCTCCCCCTCGCCTTCGAAGGAGATAAGAATGTCTCCTCCATCCTGAAAAAAGCCAAGGCGCAGCTTGCGCGTCTCCCCCTGAGGAGCCAGCCCGTTGTACTGATAAGCCCGTATGGTCTGCATAATCACTGAAGTCAGCTCATCTCCTGCTTCTGGATTTAGCTTGTCCTCTAGCTGCAACCCTTCCTCCACCTGAACTTCCAATTCCAGACTAGACCTGTTAGTTCGGAAGGATTGGATATAGAAAACCAATGAAGGAATGCCCAACTTAGCGATACGACTATCAAGTGCTATGCGTTCCTTTATTCTTTCCACACACTCCACGGATTTATTAGGCTTTCCAAGCTGAATATATCCGTATAGAATCTGCAAATCGTTCATCCAATCATGTCGATGATGATTCAGTGTCCGAATCGCCGCCTGTTGCAGAGTGTTCTCTTGTATACGCAGCTCCCGTTCATAATGACGCTGGCTCCAGATAAAACTGAAAGCAACGATTGCCACTACCCAGACTCCGAGTAATAGACACGTCAGAAGAGAAGTATGCCAATACAAAAGACCTAAAGGAAGCATTACGGATAACATGACTGCCCAGATTGCACTTTTCCAGGATTTCATTCTTTCTCCCCGTCCCTCAGTTCGCAAAATTCATGACTTCGTTTAGATAATTTGTTTTGTTAGTATCATTTACCATTTCCTAGTATAACACACGCGTTCACTGTAGTTCACCAGAGATAATAACGAGAATTTCACATCTATCTAACCATTCCAACTTTGCATCACAAATAATTATGAATATTCTACAAAAAAGCCTCCGGCACTCATGCCGGAGGCTTCTACTTGCTCATATGGTCCGTAAGCTTACGCTTCCAGTGCCGCTGCTACCGGAGCGACATCAACTGGGTACACGCTCACTTTTTTGCGATCGCGGCCCCAACGTTCGAACTTCACTACGCCATCCACCATTGCGAACAAAGTATCATCTTTACCGATGCCTACGTTAGTTCCTGGGTGAATTTTTGTTCCGCGTTGACGAACCAAGATGTTACCGCCGGTTACTGCTTGACCGTCAGCACGTTTCACGCCAAGACGTTTGGAATGGGAATCCCGTCCGTTTTTTGTGGAACCTACACCTTTTTTCGATGCGAACAATTGAAGATTCAATTTCAACATGTTGTCAACCTCCTTCTTTAAATATTTACTTGCTGTATTTGAATATACTTCCCGTATGATTCTGCGATATCATTCAGCATCACGACCATGGATTCAAGCAGCAATTGTACCTTCGCGGAAGTATCGAAATCTTCAACAGAACTTAATGTTCCACTTAAGAATCCGTTCTTCATGGATGTATCCATGGAGATTCCGGTCAAGATCTCAATCGAATTGACGGTTCCAACTGTTACAGCGGATACCCCGGCACATACGATATCTTCGCCACGCTTCGCATAACCCGCATGCCCCTTAACCTCAAAGCCAACGATAGTTCCTAGATCCGATAATCGTGTAATCCGCACGCTAATCATTAACGCACCTTCTTACGCTTGAATCTTCTCGATAGTTACTTTCGTGTACGGTTGACGATGACCTTGTTTCTTGTGGTAGTTCTTCTTAGGTTTGTATTTGTAAACTACAACCTTAGCGCCTTTACCATGTTTCTCGACTTTAGCTGTTACAGACGCGCCGCTTACTAGCGGAGTTCCTGCAGTCAGACCACCATCGTTAGAAACAGCCAATACACGGTCAAAAGTTACACTTGCGCCGTCTTCAGCTTCCAACTTTTCAATGAACAAAACGTCGCCCTCTTGGACTTTGTATTGTTTACCACCAGTTTCGATAATTGCATACATTTTACTTGCACCTCCTCATGTCTCAGACTCGCCTAGTCTAGGTGGCAGAATTCCCGTAGGAACTGCGCTTATGTACCCGATCGGAGCGGTTACAGCATGTGCAGGATCAACTGCATCAAACACATACTTGAAGATAGTATCATACTTATGACTTATCGTCAACTCATTCCAGCCATTCTCCAACTTTTCCGGTTCCCCCGCAGCACTGGCAAATCACAGGCGCAAAGCTGGCTGAATCATGCCTTGCCTTCTTTCTGGTCATCTCGAGCAGCCCGAGTCTTGTCCACCCCAAAATATGTGTTTTGGTGCGATCCTTGCAGATCACTTTCTCTAATCGCTCTGTGACCATCTTGCGGTGAAGCTCTTGTTCCATATCAATAAAATCGACAATAATGATTCCACCAGTATCGCGTAACCGGATCAAACGACCGATCTCCTCAGCTGCGAGCAAATTCGTATTAGTAACCGTTTCTTCAAGCGATGCTCCGCCAATGTATTGAGCGGTGTTGACATCAATTACGGTTAACGCCTCTGTCTCATCCCAGATCATTGTTGCTCCGCCCTCCAGCGTGATTTTGCGGCTGAAGCTCTTGAGCAATTGATCCTGAATACCATAAGCAGCGAAAATAGACTCCGCTCCATTATAAAGACAGACTGGCTTGTACCCTTCAGGAGCCATGTCGTCCAGAAAGGCTGTTGCTTCTCTAGCTGCGGCAGATGAATCAATAATCAACTGATCCCGTTGCGGATTAAAGGCATCTCTTATAAAGCGTTGGACAATACTAAGATCACGATGTAGTAAAGCGGGAGCCTCTACCGTTTGTGCCTTACGTGTAATATTCTCCCATTGGGCACGCAAAAAAGAAAGATCACCCTCCACAGCTTCATGTGGCTCGTCCTGAGAAACCGTCCGCATAATAAGCCCTTCTTCTTTCATTCGCAGACGTTCTCCGATTCCTTTGAGACGACTGCGCTCTGCATCCCGGCTTATTTTTTTGGAGACACCGACGTATTCTGCAAAGGGCATGTACACCATCCAGCGCCCGGGCAACGTATAATGAGTCGTTACACGCGCGCCTTTTCCGCCGCTCGGCTCTTTCCGCACTTGAACAACAATATCCTGTCCCGGCTGCAAAAGCGTCTCGATAGAGGGCTTCACATCAGGCTGTTTATCCAAATTAGGATGCAATACATCATCAACATATAAAAAAGCATTCTTCTTCTGTCCGATATCAACAAAAGCAGCCTGCATACCTGGAAGTACGTTAATCACACGGCCCTTGTAATAACTGCCGACCAACCCTTGCTGCTGATCGCGTTCAGCCGCGTACTCCACCAGCCTTCCGTTTTCCAGAAGAGCCATTCGGGTAATGTGCTGCGTGCAGTGAACGATCATCTGTTTCATGGCTTCACCTCTGGTTTCGTTCGTTCATTCCTTCACATTCTCTGCATAAATACACTATATTCCGAAGTAGGTTGATATTAAGCGCTGTTCCGGCACAACAGCAACAACATTTCCTTTACCGTTTAACACATAGATAAAATGATATTGATTACGTTTAAATAGACGCAATATATCATCTAAAGGTTTCGCAGATAATGCAACTATTGGACGAGCTACGCTTCCTGTTCGCAAATGATACTCATAAACAGCCTCCCGATTCATCAAAAAAGCAACAAACCGGTACGGTAAATTACGATGGTCGGTAAAATTCGAATACAGCAGAAAAGCTCCGATCATGACCATATTCAGCCTAAGGCCTCCACCCGCTCCAAGAGGCAGCAGCGCATATATAATCACAAGGACACTTGCGGCTACACTCACCCGTCCAGTCCATAACAAAGTGTAGTAATAAGGAAGCACTAAACTAATAGTGGCCTGAAGCACTTTACCTCCGTCAAGCGGCAGCACTGGCACTAGATTAAAAAGCCCAATAATGGCATTGGCATGAATAAAATAGGTCAGAAATTCCTGATTGCCATAACCGGCTTGTTGAAGTCCCAAAGCAATTACGATCATAATTCCATTTTGCAGTGGACCGGCAAGGGCTATTCCGATCTCACGACTGGCTGTAAGCCGCCCATGATCTTCAATAACAGCCACTCCGCCAAACGGTAGAAGCTGAACCGACTTAACTGTAACACCAGCCAAAAGAGCCGCAACGACATGTCCCATTTCATGAATGAAGACAATCGTAAATAAGGTGAGCAGCTCTAGAAATTGTCCCGTGACCACGGAGAATAACATAATGATCACGAACAGTGGATGTAGTGACAGTTCGATACCAAAGATCCTAATCAAACGATACCACTTCTGTAGGATCAATATAAGTCTTGTCTTTCATCACTGCGAAAAATAGTGTTGAAGCTGAGGATACGTCCTTCTCCATCATCCAACCGAGTGAATCCCCGCTCTGCACCCAGTCATCAACCTCCAGCTTGGTGCCGCTCAAATGTCCGTATTCTGCAGTGACACCGCCTGAATGCTGAACAGCAATTCGAATGCCCCCTTCCAGCTCTTTAGAGATGGAGAGAATACGTCCCATGTCTATACTTTTCACCGTCACATTTAAGGTTGAATCGATTTGAGGCATAATTTCCACCCCTTTTAGCGTAGATGCAAAAGGCTGGACAATGCTCCCAGCTATCGGGGCAGTGAGTTGATGATGAGCGGCCACTTTTTGAGCAGGCTCATCTTTATCCCCAAATATCGGAATGAACGCTGGAGCTCCGTTAAAGTTCTCCTCATACCAGACTCTCACAGCCGTGAAATCCATGTCATTGCTTAACGCATCACTAATAAAAGCTTGCATCTTATAGGACCATGGCTGATGTACCGCAAAAATCCCCCACACCGCTCCAAACACAAGAACACTAGCAACAAAGCGCCGAATAAAACCAGCAGTGAAATTTGAGCCTCCACCGCCGTTATCCTCCCAGCCTCCACGACTCTTTTTCCACATCACCTCTGGATCGGGCTCTACAGAGGATTGATCGGCATTCTTAAATCCTGTTCCCCATTCCTTAAAGCTCGTACTCTTATCCGGCATAATAAATAAAGGGGGAGCCTCCGCTATTTCTAGTTCCGGGACTTCCGAAACTCCTGAGACTGCTGAGACTTCCGGGAGTTCCTCCAATAAACTACGAATACGCTCCTTGCGGCGATTCTTGATATCTGATTTCTGATCCATATTTATCCCTCCGGACGGGCTTGTTTTACTTCCATTTTATGAAGCACGGAAGTCTCTTTAGAACAAGCCCCTCCAAGACAGACCATTTAAATCCCGGAAATGCCATACATTCATATTTATTCAAAAAAAATAAGCCCCACCATAGATTTCTCTACTGGTGGGACCCGTGTATGCTTCTTATCATAGGATTGCTTAGTAAAAATTAAGCCATGCCGAAAAATTTCTTAAGTTTCTTAAATGCTCCCGGTTTCCGGTCAAGCTGCATCAGGGGTACAGCATCACCTAGAATTCGGCGTGCAATATTGCGATAGGCAATAGCAGCTGAAGAATCGGGATTCATAACTGTAGGTTCTCCGTTATTTGCGGCTTTAATGACTAATTCATCATCCGGAACAATTCCGATAAGATCAATGTTCAGCACCTGTAATATATCCTCAATATCAAGCATATCCCCAGACTTCACAAGACCTGGGCGAATACGGTTTACCACCAATTTCGGCGATTCCACACTCGACTGTTCTAATAGTCCGATAATACGATCGGCATCCCGCACAGCGGCATGCTCTGGTGTGGTAACCACAATCGCTTTATCCGCACCGGCAATCGCATTGCGGAAGCCGTGCTCGATTCCTGCCGGACAATCGATCAGAACATACTCATATTCCTTTTTTAGTTCAAGAATGATATCTCTTACTTGTTCAGGAGAGACAGCCGTTTTATCCTTTGTTTGAGCTGCAGGCAGCATATACAATTCATCAAAGCGCTTGTCTTTAACTAGCGCTTGATTTAGGCGGCAACGTCCTTCCGCTACATCCACAAGATCATAAATAATACGATTCTCAAGCCCCATAACTACATCCAGATTACGCAGTCCAATGTCGGTATCGACGAGACATACTTTTTTGCCCTGCAGTGCAAGTGCGGTTCCAATGTTGGCTGTTGTGGTTGTTTTGCCAACTCCGCCTTTGCCCGAGGTTACGACTATCGCTTCTCCCATGGAGGCTACACCCCTTTAAACACATTTAAATCCTGACGTAATTTGACCAAATTATGAATCTTATCGATCTGCATAGCTCCGTTTGTTAAATATGCAAATTCCATACTGCTTTCTCGGGTTTCCCATTCATCGGGCGGACGACTAATAATATCGGCAATTCGCAGCTGCGTTGGAGACATTAAAGAAGCAGCTATAATTGCTTCCTCATTCCCGTCTACTCCAGCATGCGCCATCCCTCTTAGCGAACCTAGTATATAAATATCGCCTGAACAGGTTATGGTCCCCCCAGGGTTCACATCCCCCAGATATAGAAGATTTCCGTTATGGTGCAGCACCTGACCGGAACGTAGAATTCCGCTCATCAGAAACAATGCGTCATTATCCTCACTGCCGGGCGCTGGAAGCGCCTCTATAGATCGAATCAACAGATTTCCCTGTCCCTTAAGAATCTCCAGCACAGCTTCCTTGTCTTCCTCAGTTACGGTACGATTGCCCAGCTTTATGTCCACATGTACAATCGGTCCAGTTAAAATATTTTGATGGCTGTGCTCCAGCTTATAGCGAAGCTCGCTCAGAAGATCTTCAAAGGGACATTTGTCGTCTAGCAGGAATATCAGGCCATCCTTGATGCCCTTAATCCTTACATGCTTGGATTTTACTGTCATATGCCTGGCCCCCTATCCTCATTCATTCGTGCCGGGCCCCTTAAATTCCTGCTTTGTATAGAAAGAAAATAGAAGCTCTTTAAGCCGCTTCTTCCTTATTCGTTTCTTTCTTGATTAGCTCAAGCTGGCGCCGAACCGGTATGTAGAAGAGTAGCCCGATGGCAAAATGAAAAAGCATCGTCGGCAGCATGTGATTCAAAATCGCCCAGCTATAAGGTTCTTGATTAAGATTAAATACACTATAGATACCAAATAGTATACTATCCCCAAGTAGACTTCCAAGCAGAACCACAGTCATCATAAGGGGCAGCGGAGCACGTGGAATCTGAAATAAAAGGCCGATTAAATAAGCCGACAATCCCATCGCAAAAGAGTGTGCTCCAAGAATTCTGCCGTAAAAAACGACATCATGCAGCATTCCAAAACATAATCCCAATATAAGTGCTGTATGCCGATGATGATATATAGTCACGAACAATAACACTACAAAAACCAAATTCGGAATGATTCGCATCTGCCACACATCTGGAATCAGCCAAGGTAAGATGGTTCCCTCCACAATAAATAAGAGGAACAGTATCAGAATAAGAACTGATCTGCGCATATTCACTATTCAGCACGCTCCTCCGTAAACACAACAATCAAATGCTTCCAGTCCTGAAATTCTGCTGAAGGCTTTATCACTGCTGTGGAGGTTAATCCAAATTCACCAACATCGACGCTTTCAACTGTGCCTATTGTCAACCCCCTTGGATACAAGCCTCCAATACCGGAAGACAGAATAGTATCCTCCGCTGCAATAGGATCACCCGGTGGAATCTTGGTCATCAGCAGTCTGTTCGTCTCTGGATTATAACTCTCAATCATCCCAAAGGACTTACCCTCTTTATTAAAGGCAGTTGCCGCAATAGGCGGCTGGGAATTAGGATCATTAGTGTCCATCATGGTCATCAGTTTCACAGTAGAAGTGAAATTGCTAACTTGACTGATAACACCTACCAGACCATCGGTTGAAATAACAGACATATTAGGTCTGACACCATCTTTGGAGCCTAAATCAATTACAATGGTGCTGTTGCTTGGTTCTGTAGTCTGGCTAATTACTTGCGCAATACGATATTCATACTTATACAAATTCTTCTGTTCTTTAGTGAATTGCCATTTTTTTTCCAAGTCTTCATTCTGTACTTTAATAAAATTATACTGGGCTTTATCACGTGCATACTGGGCAGCCATAATTTTAAGCTGTTCATTTTCTTTAGCAAGATCACTCAGATTTCCAATATCTTCAAACAAGCCCGCTACATATCCAGCGGGCTTGTAGAACATTTTTTGCACGAAACCAGTCGAATCTCTGAGAAAGTTCTCCGGCCAGGACAAGCCTTTCCTTGTTGCCAAGCTGAAGCCCATTACCACAATGAACAGCACCAGTGTAATCAACAGAATAAACAGACGTTTATTGCTTAAGAGTTTAAACAGTTTCAACACCCTCTAACAACAGTATTTCTCCCATAACAGGGGTTGACTTACACAAGTGGTAGAACATCATCTTATCTCTTCGAACGAAGACTGGATCCGCTGCGGCTCTTGAACAAATGAATGTTCTCAAGTGCCTTACCGGTTCCAATAGCTACACAGTCCAGTGGATTCTCAGCAACAATAACCGGCATTCCCGTCTCACGTGCAAGCAGCTTATCCAAGTTGCGAAGCAAAGCTCCCCCACCTGTCAAAACAATTCCACGATCCATAATATCTGCTGCAAGCTCTGGCGGACATTTTTCCAACGTTACTTTAACAGCTTCAATAATAGCATTCACTGTGTCAGACAAAGCTTCACAGATTTCATCAGAAGTAATTGTAAGTGTTTTTGGCAGACCTGTTACGAGATCACGGCCGCGAATTTCCATGGTTTCAGCCTTTTCAAGAGGAAGGGCAGAGCCAACATCCATTTTGAGCTGCTCCGAAGTACGTTCACCGATCATCAGATTGTATTGACGTTTGATGTATTGAATGATGGACTCATCCGCTTCATCACCTGCAACACGCACTGAACGGCTAGTAACAATACCGCCGAGCGAAATTACAGCAACTTCAGTTGTACCTCCACCGATATCTACAACCATACTACCTGTAGGCTCCCATACTGGCAGATCCGCGCCGATAGCAGCAGCAAAAGGCTCTTCGATAATGTAAGCTTCACGAGCTCCAGCTTGTTTGGTAGCATCTTCTACCGCACGTTGCTCTACAGCAGTAATGCCAGATGGCACGCAGACCATTACATTAGGGTGACGCTGGAACATAGAACGCTGTTTCTGTGCTTGACGAATAAAATATTTAATCATCGTAGCCGTTGTATCAAAATCAGCGATAACGCCATCTTTCATCGGACGGATCGCACGGATATTTCCAGGTGTACGACCGATCATTTTTTTGGCGGATTCACCCACAGCTTCAATCGTCTTAGTATCAGTGTTAATGGCTACAACGGAAGGCTCTCTTACAACAACACCCTTACCGCGTACGTAGACAAGCGTATTCGCTGTCCCCAAGTCAATTCCTAAATCTTTTGTGAAACCACCCAACATGCTAATTTCTCCTTTTCCTAAGTAAATCTACATTTATATTACATATGTCCTTTTTCTTTCAAGCTTACGAAACTGCTATCTCCGATAATTAGATGGTCCAGCACATCTATTCCGATAATCTCACCTGCCTGAAGCAATCTAGCAGTTAGGGAAATATCTTCTGGACTAGGTGTTGGATCACCACTAGGATGATTGTGCGCGCATATAATAGAGGCGCTACTGCATTTTATAGCTGCTCTGAATACCTCACGAGGATGAACGATCGAAGCATTCAGGCTGCCCATGGACAATGTTTCTTGTCCAATCACATGATTCTTCGTGTTCAGAAACAGACAGACAAAATGCTCCTTTTGCAAATAACGCAATTGCTCAGTCAGAATCTCAGCAGCGTCCCCAGGACAGCGGATAATGACCGGCATATTGAACCTGGAATTCGCAAGGCGCCTTCCCAGTTCGATGCCTGCTTTTAGTTGTACGGCCTTGGCAGGACCGATACCGTTGATTTTGGTCAGTTCTTCGATGCTAAGGTCAACTAGCCCACGCAGGCCACCGATCTTCCCCAGCATCTGCTGTGCAATATGAATAGCCGACTCGCGGCGTGTTCCCGTACGCAGCAGAATGGCTAACAACTCCGCTTGACTTAATGATTCCGCCCCATAATGCATCATGCGCTCTCTAGGTCGTTCTTCATGGGGGAGGTCCCGCAGCATAATTGGTTGCGACTCCATCCCTATCCCTCTTTCCCCAGGCTTCCTACCGGCTCAATACAGTTATACCGAACTCGGATAGCATTTCGCCAAGAAGCGACAAAGGCAATCCGACTACATTGAAATAACAGCCTTCAATTCGTTCCACCAAAATGGACCCAAGCCCTTGTATCGCATAAGAGCCAGCCTTATCAGCGGGCTCTCCCGTAGCTATATAAGCAGCAATTTCCTCTTCAGTCATTGCCCTCATCGTTACGGAAGTAACACGGTGCTCCACTATAGTCTTCCCATTCGGGAGTCCGAGGCAGGCTACACCCGTGTATACCTTATGAGTTCGGCCCTGAAGTCTGGTAAGCATCGCTTTGCTGTCCAGCTTGTCCACCGGTTTGCCTAGCACAGTATTATCTAGTACAACAATTGTGTCGCTTCCTATAATGACTGCGTTACGCTCTCCGGCTGTAGCTACTACGGCTTCTGCTTTTCGCAAAGCTAGACTGCGCACGATTCTCTCCGGCGTCCAATCCGGCGGTGTGCTCTCATCAGCTTCGCTGGTAATGACCTCAAAGGGTAAACCCAGTAAGGATAACAGCTCACGTCGACGCGGTGAACCTGAGGCTAGAATAATGAGTGGTGAGTTGTCCACGTTGTAAACGTCCCTTCTTGCTCAGTAACGAGAGTTACAGTCTGCGGTACAGCCATACAGCTGTAATAATACCGGCGAGACTAAGCATGCACAATTTCAAATGAATAGTGATGTCATAGGTTATGATGTCTAAATCGGCTCGCGGAGACCATTTGAGCACAGTCGATGTTGTTAGAAAAGACAGAGCCTTTACGGGCTGCAGCAGCTTGGCGATCCAGGCTCCAGCCAGCCAGCCTAGAATTAGAAATAACAGCAGTGTTCCTACATTTTTCTTCTTCATCTCAGTCTTCCCTCGCCATTTTTTGACACCCTAATTATTATACGGTGAAACGGTGATCAATACAAACGTAAAATCCCCTACGGTAATGTTTACCACCTTTTGCCCTAAAAGTTGCGGAACGATACCCCTCTCCGAAAAAAACAACAAGCCCCCAATTCCCCGGAGACTTGTTGTTATTTTGAATCCGCAATCCAAGCATTCAATTCATAGCAGACAGCAGCTGTTTTTGGCTGGTCAAGAAGCTCAGCATGGATTCCTGCACTTCCCAAAGCAGGGCTTGCGCCTTGTTCTTGTTATATTCACTCAGTGCTGAAATTCCTTGGCTCATAGATTTCTCTAGCGCTGCGCAAATGCTTTTGGCTTCAGGCGTTATGCCTTGCTCCAGAGCTTTAACAGCTTCACTCCATTGGAGATGAAGATCACTCACAGCTGAGGTATTAGCTGCCGCATCCGTTTGTCCGCCACTGAGTAAAGAAGCGGATTGACTGCTTAGTTCACTGAGCAACTGTCCACTCACCGCAAAATAACTATTCACAGCCTCCGCATTTCCGGCAAATCCTAATCGTTCCACTCCGGGAAGATCCACCTCTCTTACATAAAGCTCAATCCCTTGATTCTTCAGTCCACTGCTGAGCAGCTTAGCTTGTTCACGGTCAGAGGACATTCCGGCATATACACGATTTCCGTCAGCAGGGTCCAAGCCCGCAGCCAAGCCAGCGTCCAAAAGCTCTTGTCTAGCTTGTTCCGCGCCTGCCGGCGTACTGAATACGCCATACTGCAGCAGGTAGTAGCTTTGGGCAGCCACTTGAACAGGAATACTGTTTTTGCCAGCATCATCTGTGCCCGTAACCGGCAATCCCGAAGTTCCTACACCTGCTGGATCATTAGCTCCGGAAGTCTGCCCTGAAGTAGCCAATGTATCTGTTATCCCGGTTCCCGAACTACTATCCATGTTTCCTCCATAAAAAAAGGAAAGCGCCGCATACCCAAGCAGTAGACCTGTGCCGATGGCCCCCACCACAGACAGGGATAATTTCCACCAATACGATGGGCGACGAGTATGATATGAGCCCCCATAACCTCCCGTGTAAACCTCTGCTGATTTATCTCTGTCATCTAGTACCAAATCTGAGAGCAGATACGATTGCTGCGTATTTCTGAAATCTCTATCCTGTTCGTCCCATTCTTGCTGGCGTGGATCTACAGTTCCTGAGTAATAGTCGTAAGCATCCTCCGGCGGTGCCTCACGCGTAGAGCGTAGATCAGGTTCTTGCACCCAAGTATGCTGCTGTGCTGGACCGACCTCCTTGCGCAACTCCTCTGCATATTCTTCAGCTGTACCCAGTCCGCCACTGGACCAGCGCTCCACTACCTGCGGTTTTGGCTTAGGCTCGTCCTTATTCACGTCAAATCGGAATGTCATTCTTCCGTTATTCAACAGTAACACCTCACCTCATCTAATCTATATGGAAATATATGATAGACAATAGAGAGATATGCTATTTTTATAGCCAAATGAATAATGAAAGTTATACGGATTCAGTTTACATTACATGTAACTTTTATATACTATATAAAAAGAGCTAAAAGTGTGCACTATACTAGTTAAGCTAGAAATAGGATTTTAGTTCATTACAGTTTAGGAGGGCTTTTTCTGAAACAAAAAATTCAAGCAGCAATTGTGGGCTACGGTAATTTAGGAAAAGGTGTACGTAAGGCTATTAACCAAAGTGAAGATATCGAGCTGGTTGCGATCTTTACGCGCAGAGAGCCTGGACAACTGGAAGCCGGTGAAACCGGTGTGAAATTCGAGCATATCTCTGCCGTCGAACAATATAAGGGAAAAGTAGATGTTATGATTCTGTGCGGAGGATCGGCTACCGATCTGCCAGAACAGACACCAGCTATTGCCCGGATGTTTAATACCGTGGACAGCTTTGACACTCATGCCAAAATCCCTGAGTTCTTTGCGACCGTTGATGCCGCAGCTAAACAAGGCGGAACACTCAGCGTAATTTCTACGGGCTGGGATCCAGGCCTGTTCTCCATGAACCGTCTGCTAGCTGAAGCTATTCTGCCACAAGGTAAAGAATATACTTTCTGGGGTAAAGGCGTCAGCCAAGGTCACTCCGATGCCATTCGCAGAGTAGAAGGCGTTAAAGGTGGCGTACAATATACTGTTCCAGTACAAGAGGTTATCGAGGCCATCCGTGCGGGTGAAACACCAGAACTTACTACTCGTGAAAAACATCTTAGAGAGTGTTTTGTAGTAGCTGAGGCTGGTGCAGATCAAGAGCGCATTCGCGAAGAAATTGTGAATATGCCGAACTATTTTGCAGATTATGATACTACGGTTACTTTCATCACTGAAGAAGAACTGGCAGCTCAGCATAGCGGTATTCCGCACGGCGGGTTTGTTATTCGCAGTGGGGTAACAGGAGAAGGCACGAAACAAATTGTTGAATTTGGCCTGAAGCTGGAGAGCAATCCTGAATTTACGGCTAGTGTGCTTGTGGCTTATGCCAGAGCTGCTCAGCGTATGAGTCAAGAAGGTCAAAGTGGAGCGCGTACTGTATTCGATATTCCACTTGGAATGTTGTCTCCGAAATCACCAGAAGAACTGCGCCGCAACTTACTCTAAAATCCTGTCAACAAATAACCCGCGTAGGACTTTTAATGGTCCTCGCGGGTTATTTGTTGTCCAGAGCGGCAAGCAGCATGTCTGACAACCCTCTATACAAGACTAAGAATCTTACTCTTAACATGATTCATTTCGTAATTCTTCAACAAAGTCTCATGCGCACGATCCGCAATAATAGCACCAAGCTCAGGATTTTTCAATAAATTCAGTACACTTCCAACAACCTCAACCGAGGTATTAGCCAGCAAAATATTTCGGTTATGCTCACAATTCAGCTTCTCACACATGATTGAGCTAGTAACCACCGGGGTTTTAAGCGCCCAGGATTCCAGTATATTTCTAGAAACTTCGCAGCCTTCAAGGATGGGCACCAGAACAGCTTTAGAACGTCGTATGTATTCAGTAGAGGAATTTACTGATCCAGTGACTATGACCGATTCATCTTCCTTAATCAAAGTCATGACCTCCGGGTGAACCTCTGAGCTGATAATATAACTTTTGATATCGGGCACTTGCTCCTTAATCATGGGATAGGTTTTTTTAAAGAATACTCGGGCTGCATCTATTCCCAGTCTCATATTCATATTCCAGTGCAGCACAATTGAATTTTCTTTAGTTACAGGCTCTGCAAAAGTCTCATACTCATTCATCTTAATGAAATGGGGGACAACATGAACCTTACGGGCATCCGCAAATGATAGAGATTTGAACGCTAGTGCATCCCATTCCGAGGTTGCTAAAAGTAGACCCGTTTTATTCATTAATCGCCGTTTATTCCTACGATCCCAAGCGGCATTGAGTTTATTATATGGATTCTTCCTGCTTAACTTTCCTGCCTCTCCGGCAGATCCTCCGCTTCCGTTTGCAAAACTATAGGTATCTGTGATCACACTGGCTTCTGGAAGCAAGTTCCGCACCATATCAATGCATTTACCCAATAGGACATGCGATATAAATACATGCTTATAATTATTGGAACGGCAAAGCTCCAAAATAGTGTTCTTCATATCTTTATCTATATGACTTAAGTTCGAGAAATTCCGCAGTTTATGTAAGGGGCGCAGCATTGGCCTCCAGGTCGTATAATCTTCATTAATGTTATGAACCGTAAGTGCCGTCCGCTCATTTATAGACACGGTTTGGTTGGCACTGCCGTACGTCAGCAAATCTATATCAAATTTCCCAAGCAAAATCTCGAGAATACTCCCTGTTCTCATTTCTCCTTCTAGATCCTCTGCGCTTTGATTCTGGGCTGATAGGAACAGCATTCTTTCTCGCATGACTCTGGCTCCTTGTATTTTGTAATAAAAACCCCCATCTACTAACTGAAACTTTAGATGCAGTTCAATAGTAACTCATTTCAATTAAAAGTTTTGTCGATTTATAGGAGAAGTCTAAAATTTTTTAAGTTTTTTTCTGAGTTTCCAAAATTCTATCACGATTTACCCTTATAAAACGCCACATTTTCTAAAATATAGACTAAAACCCCTTTTTTTACGCCATACATAATCATGAATTGCTCTATGGATAGAAATCGTAATCTTTAGGTAATATGTACTACGCCTCTTTGCATACAAAAAAAGCATCTCCCTCGCTTAATGTCGAAAGGAAGACACTTTAGTTGTCATAGCTTCTAACTACACAGTTCCGGCCCTTTTTCTTAGCCTGATACAATGCAGTGTCACTAAGTTTGTAAAGAGTGTTCAATGCGTATCGTTCACCTGAATCCACCGTGATGATGCCAACACTTATCGTGTAATGCAAGGGCACACCATGAATGACCGCCCCTGTAACCGCTGTGCGCATCCGCTCTGCAATCATATCACTGTTTTGTTCATCGGCTCTATGCAGCAGCACAGTGAACTCCTCACCACCGAATCTTCCGAACAGATCACCATTGCCAAGCTGCTGTTTTATTTTATGAGCCAGATCTTTTAGAACGTGGTCGCCGGTATTGTGGCCGTAGGTATCGTTTATGCGTTTAAAGTGATCCACATCCAGCAGTAAAAAAGAATACGGCAGCTTCTTCATTGCTGAGGCAGCTATTAAAGGCCGGGCGCGCTGTACAAAGGATCTGCGATTCAAAATACCTGTCAACACATCATAAGTGGCCACCCGTTCCAATTCTGTAAAGGAATCCTCCCTATAAAGCAGCATGATTCCTGCAGTTCCTAAGAACATAAGCAAATAAATCCCCAGATAAAAAAATATCTGCAGCCAGTGAGAGGTCTGAGCATTCCATCCTAACATCGAATAAAACGGTTCAAGTCCCTTGCTAACCAGCGCTAAAATTACAACAAAGTACAACAATCCTATGGTTCGCTGGAGAGAGGTCTCTCTAATCTTCACAGCTAATATATAAGCTGGCAACGCTATGATCATAATCCCAAATAGACAAGTTGCAGCCATAACCAACCGCTCATCTGGCATAATTATATGCAGTAGCACTACGATGACAATGGATACTCCGAACAGGATCGTATAATATCGTTCAATCCTACTCCCAAAAACTCTGAGAAGCATCAGAAGCGCTAAGCTTTCCAGCGTACCTCCAGCTAAAGCAAGCAGCATACTGATTGGAATGGGAAGTCGTGAGTCTGTGAAATCATTCAGCAAAAGGAGAATTAAAGCTGCCAGCTGCAAATATTTTGCCGTGACAAACAAGGTAGAAGTCCGTTCCTGCGCGTAACGCAAACGATAGACGACAATAAGCAATACCGTAAAGGATTGCCACATAAAGAGGCAGACCAGCAGTGTCTTGAGATCCAGATGCATGTTAGTGAATTTCACCCCCTGTATTCTCTAAGCTCAATAAATATAATTGTATCTGACCACTCGGTTTCTTCCTTCTTGTTTGGCTTGGTATAACGCTTTATCGCTCAGCTTGTACAGCTTATTTATCCAAATCTCCTGATCCGGTATGATTGTAATTACACCTATACTAACTGTATAGCCTTGTAAAAGTTTTTGTGTAGGCGTCTTCATTACTGCCTTTCGTAACACTTCAGCTTTCCGGTCACAGCTAGCTTCATCCAGCCCGCAAAGGATAACTGCAAATTCCTCGCCGCCCAGCCTGCCAAATAAATCGCTGTTTTCGAGGTTGTCCTTAATCGTCAATGCGAATTCTTCCAGAACAACATCGCCGGTATCATGGCCGTATGTATCATTGATTTCTTTGAAATGATCCAAATCCAGCAGCATAAACGAAAAGTACTCTTGCTCAGCAACTGCCTTCTCAAGCCGTACCTCAGCTTCCTCAAGAAATGCTCCACGGTTAAGGATTCCAGTCAGATCATCGTAGCTAGCGATTCGTTTCAGTTTTACAAAGGAATGCTCGTTAGAAAGTAGAATAAAGCCTGCGGCTCCCACAATCAACAATAAATACATCCCCAGGTAATATAAATACTGCGAAAGATTAGTTGTGAACACGTTCATCTCTGGCTCCCAGATCAATGCAACAATCGCGCGGAGCAGCATAATCCCTGCAAAAGCGTAAAACAATATTCCGAGTATCTTCTGAAGAGGGGTGCCTTTGGGGTTCACCGTGAGGTGGTAAGCTGGATAGACAATAAACAGTATCGACCATAATGAGGTACAGGCTATGCGCCAGCTGGAATGATGAAAGAAGATCGCAACAATACTAAAAGTAATCGAACTAAGTATGGAAAGCGTTATGTAATACAACTTTATCCGCTGACCAAGGATTCCCATCATCAGCAATAAAGCAATAATCTCCAGACAGCAGCCTAAAAGAATCAAAGCGTTGCTAAGTGGAATGGATAAAGCGCGGGGGATATGACCCCATAATAATAATGAACACCAGAAGAGCAGCTGCACCGCCTTTGAGCGTATGAATAAGGTGGATGCCCTGTCTTTAGGAGCGCTCCTCCGGTAATTGGTTATCAGCAGCAATATAAATAGATTTCCAAAAATAAATAAATACACTAACGTTTTGATATCAAGCTGGGAGTCCATGAGTCACCACCTACACGGAAAAATTGATCCTCTACTGACAGCACTATAGCACTCAATGGCTGGTTCAGCAAATACCCTATTTATTTCATTTTTTAGAATGTACATCCACCGCTTAAGTATACAAAAAAGCACTTCCCCCTGCACGGAGCTCGGGGGGAAGTGCTATGGTCAAGAGAATATGAATATTCTCGTGTAGGCCTGTGTTTGTATTAACGCTTCTTCAAGCCGTCCGCCAATGCGTATCCAACCTTCCAGATATCGCCTGCGCCCATCGTAATCACTAGGTCACCTGGGGCAATACGAGGTTTCAGATCAGCAAGCACATCTTCTTTGGTTGGCAGATGTCTTGCACCAGCGTTACTGTTCTGCACAATAAGCTCAACCAGCTTCGCAGATGTAACCCCCTCAATCTGCTTCTCACCTGCCGGAGAGTAGATGTCGGTGATGATCACCTCATCTGCTTCGCTAAAGGCGCGGCTGAAAGCATCTAGCAGGAAGAACGTACGTGTATACCGCTGAGGCTGGAATACGGCAATAATCCGTTTCCCCGTTGCCTTAGCAGCACTGATTGTCGCCTGAATTTCAGTTGGGTGATGCGCATAATCATCGATGACCAGAATGTCATCGACTTCTCCGAGCACTTGAAAACGGCGCTTCGCACCATGGAATTTCACGATCGCTTCAGCGATTTTCTCAAAAGAGATTCCTGATTTCAGACAAGCGATAACCGCAGCCATTGAGTTATACAGATTGTACTGACCTGGCACGGACAGTTCAATTTGTCCCAATACTACGCCATTATGGTTCATCGTATACGAAACTTGACGGTCGCCAAGAACGATGTCTGTGGCAATATAATCTGCTGTCTTCGACTTGATGCCGTAAGTAATCACCTTACCTGACACTTCAGGCAATAAAGAAATCACATTCTCGTCATCTGCACACACAATCGCAGTGCCGTCTTCACGGGTCTGGTTCATAAACTGTACATAAGCAGCCTTGAGACGGTTAAAATCTCCGCCGTAATTCTCCAAGTGATCTGCTTCCACATTCGTGACAATTCCAAGCCAAGGGTGATAGTGCAAGAAAGAGCCATCACTCTCATCCGCTTCCGCCACTACATAATCGCCTTGTCCTGCCTTTGCATTCGTACCGACGTTCATAATCTCTCCGCCGATAATATACGTAGGATCAACTTCACACTCTTCCATTACAAGTGCGATCATAGAGGATGTAGTTGTTTTACCATGCGCTCCGGCAACGGCTACCCCTTTACGTTCGTTCAATAAACGGGCTAACATTTGTGAGCGGTGCAGAATTGGAATCTTAAGACGCTCTGCTTCCACCCATTCCACATTATCGCTGGACAAAGCCGTAGAGTACACGACGAGATCCGCACCTTTTACTTGTTCTGCTGTATGCCCAATATAAATCTTGGCACCTTTAGCAATCAATTTATCCGTCAATTCTTGGGCAGCCACATCGGAGCCCGTAACCGTATATCCCATTTCTAGCATTACTCGGGCAATCGCGCTCATACCGTAGCCGCCGATCCCTATAAAATGCACACGTTCAGTAGTATCCAACAGTCGTCACCAGCCTTTTTCAGTATCGGGTTGCTGCAAAAGTGTACCGCGCACGTCAGAAATCAAATACAGCGTACCAGATACGACGGCAAGGTCATCCTCCGCTGTAATCGACTTCAGTTGTTGCAGCGCTTTTCCCCAATTATGTTCTACTATGATTACCAAGTTTTCCTTGGCATATTTATCCCGCAGACTTTCTGCGATAACCTGCAGATGCTCCGCGTCCATTTTGTTCTGGAAATCCGGTTCGGTCAGGATGAGCGTATCCACTATAGGCAGTATATGCTTAAAGTAGGATTCATGATGCTTATTTGCCATCATTCCCATAAGTAAATTTAATTTACCGTATTTATAGAGCTGTGGCAGGCTTTTGGCAAGGCTCTCCGCGCCTTCCGGATTATGTGCTCCATCCAGTACGATCCTCGGAGATTTACTTACCTCTTCCAGCCTTCCAGCCCAAAATGCATGACGCAATCCTTCCAGAACATCTTCATCCTCTAGCATGAACGCCATATACTGGCGCAAAACTTCAAGAACCATCATGGCTCCCGCCGCATTGCTAATCTGGTGTTCGCCTTTCATCACAATCCCAAGTTCAAGCGAACGGAAGGGACCCTTAAAGTTAAAGGTCTGCACATCCCCATGGATTCCAGTAGCTTCATAGCTAAAATCTTCTCCGGCAAGATAAAGAGTAGAGCGGCAAGCCGCCGCTTTCTCCTTGAGTACAGCCACGACTTCCGGTTGATTTACGCAGCTAACAACTGGTACACCGGGTTTGATAATCCCGGCTTTCTCCATTGCAACCTTCTCAAGCGTATCTCCCAGAATATCCATATGGTCATGGCCGACATTTGTAATCACCGACACGATCGGAGTAACGATGTTCGTTACATCCAGCCTTCCCCCAAGCCCAGTCTCCCATACGACAACATCCGGACAAGAAACACCCGCAAAAAATAGAATGGCCACAGCTGTAGTTACCTCAAACATCGTTGGTGAGCCAAATTCCGTTTCTGCAATCTCATCTACCAAAGGACGAAGGGTATTCACTAGCTCAAGAAGAGTTTCTTCAGGAATGTCCGTATTATTATATTGGAACCTGTTCGTGAACTTCGTAATATACGGAGACGTGAAGGTGCCGACAGAATAGCCGCTTTGCAAAAGTGCGCTTGTCAAAAAAGCACAGGTGGAGCCTTTGCCGTTGGTACCCGCCACATGAATAAATTTCAGCCGACGGTGCGGGTTTCCCAGCTTGTCCATCAACATCTCAATTCTGTCTAAACCTGGCCGGATTCCAAAAGGAATCAGGCCCTTGATCCAGTTAACCGCTTCGGTATATGTCGCAAGAGGGGCGGTGCTCCCGCCCCGATTTAGGTCATCCATGTCTCTTATCCTCTCAGCTCTGCTATGCGGGCAAGTACTTTCTCACGTTTGGCAGAATAATCTGCCTGCTTCGCCTGCTCCTCTTCGATAACTTTTGCGGGAGCTTTGGCCACGAAGCCCTGATTGCTCAACTTTTTCTCTACGCGTTCTACTTCGCTGTTCAGCGTCTGCACTTCTTTTTCCAGACGAGCGATTTCTTGTTCAATATCAATCAGCCCCGACAAAGGCAGAAGCAGTTCCGCTCCCGTTACTACAGCGGACATTACCTTGTCTGGCGTTTCCGGATTCAGGCCAGCTTCGAAAGAAGAGGTATTGCAGAAACGTCCGATGTAGTTGTCGTTACGAGTAATGATGCTCAGTGTTTCCTCATTGCTCGCTTTAATAATCAAATCAACCTTTTTGCTCATCGGTACATTTACTTCAGCACGGATATTACGAACTGCCCGGATTACATCCATCAGCAGGTTCATTTCCGCTACCGCTTGCGGGTTCTCCAGAGCAGCATCATACTCAGGCCAAGCAGCCAAAGTGATTGTCTCTCCTTCATGCGGCAGATGCTGCCAGATTTCCTCCGAAATAAACGGCATAAACGGATGGATCAAGCGCATCGTGCGGTCGAGTACATAAGCAAGTACGGACTGTGTCTTCGCTTTGGCTGCGGCATCCGTTCCGTAAAGCGACAGCTTCGCGAACTCAATATACCAGTCACACAAATCGTCCCAAATGAAGTTGTACAGCTGGCGGCCGGTCTCGCCGAACTCGTACGAGTCAATTAGACGCGTAATTTCACGAGAAGTTTCGTTCAGACGGTGTAAAATCCAACGGTCAGCCGTAGTTAGCTCCCCAGTAATGTCAATATTCTCGAAGCTAACTCCTTCAAGATTCATGAGGGCGAAGCGTGACGCATTCCAGATCTTATTAGCGAAATTACGCGCCTGCTCTACCTTTTCCCAGCGGAAGCGTAAATCCTGACCCGCTGTGCTGCCGGTAGAAATCATATAACGCATAGCATCTGCGCCATACTTCTCGATAACCTCAAGCGGATCTACACCGTTGCCGAGTGATTTGGACATTTTTTGTCCTTCAGCATCCCGTACCAAACCATGCATCAATACGTCCGAGAATGGTTTCTCTCCGGTGAATTCCAGTGCCGAGAAGATCATCCGCGCTACCCAGAAATAAATAATATCGTAGCCCGTTACGAGCACATCGTTCGGATAGTAACGTTTGAAATCTGCACTGTCTTCATTCGGCCAGCCTAGGGTTGCAAACGGCCAGAGGTTGGAGCTAAACCAAGTATCCAGAACATCCTCGTCCTGTTTCAGGTCGGTTAAGCCGCTGATCCGGCGCGCTTCTTCCTCGTCATTCGCCACAACCAGCTCACCGGTAGATTCAGAATACCAAGCCGGAATACGATGCCCCCACCAAAGCTGACGGGAAATACACCAGTCGCGTACGTTTTCAATCCAGTTCAGGTAGGTTCTCTCGAACCGTTCAGGTACAAAGTTAACCCCATTACCATCCTTCTGTGCATTGATGGCAGCTTCGGCGAGCGGCTGCATCTTCACGAACCATTGTGTGGACAGGTACGGCTCAACAACCGCTCCTGAACGTTCACTGTGTCCAACTTGATGCACATGATCTTCAATAGAGATCAGAACGCCTTGCTCCTTCAGATCCGCCGTGATGGCCTTACGGCATTCACTCCGGTCTTGACCTTGGTAAGGTCCTGCTTCTTCGTTCATCGTACCGCTCTCATCCATTACGTTGATCTGCGGCAAATTGTGCCGTTGACCTACCTCGAAGTCATTTGGATCATGAGCTGGCGTGATCTTAACCGCACCGCTACCAAACTCTTTATCTACATACTCGTCAGCGATAATTGGAATCTCCCGGCCGATAATCGGCAGGATCAGGGTTTTACCAATCAGATCTTTATAACGATCATCCTCAGGATGAACAGCAACTGCCGTATCACCCAGCATCGTCTCCGGACGTGTGGTCGCTACAGTGATATGTCCGCTGCCATCTTTAAGGGGGTAACGCAGGTGGTACAGATGACCGTTAACTTCCTTATATTCAACCTCGATATCCGACAACGCCGTACGAGCCGCCGGGTCCCAGTTGATGATACGTTTACCGCGATAGATCAAGCCTTTATTATAAAGCTTAACAAATACCTCGCGAACTCCCTTCGACAAACCCTCATCGAGGGTAAAACGCTCGCGGGAGTAGTCAAGGGAAAGTCCCATTTTTGCCCACTGCTCATGAATGGTGTTCGCGTATTTGTCTTTCCAATCCCACACCTGCTCCAGGAACTTCTCACGTCCGAGGTCATGTCTAGAAATCCCCTGCTCGCGCAGCTTCTGCTCTACCTTCGTTTGTGTTGCAATACCTGCGTGGTCCGTACCTGGCAACCAAAGCGTATCGAAGCCCTGCATCCGTTTAGTACGAATCAGGATATCCTGTAATGTGAAATCGAGCGCATGCCCGATGTGCAGCATTCCCGTTACGTTTGGCGGCGGGATCACAATACTATAGGCTTTAGCATCCGGACGCTGGCCTGCGCGGAAATATCCGCCCTCTGTCCAGTAGGAATACCATTTCTGTTCTGCTGCCTTCGGATCATACGTTGTTGGCATCTCGTTTTTAGATTCATTCGTAGCAGCAGCATCTGCCGCTGTTAGATGGTTTTGGTCAGCCATTCTCTGATACCTCCACTAGTTTACTTGTAGTTGCTTATAGTTGTTAATAAAGTTGCTGTATAGAGCACACAGGTCTCTGAAAAAAACAAAAAGACCCCTCGTCTCAAAGGACGAAAGGTCATTCTTTCGCGGTACCACCTTTGTTTCGCGCCAATGAAAAATAAAACTACACTTCTTACCCTACGGATTCAGAAGCTTAGCGCGACACTCGTACAGATAACGGCTGCTACCGGCCACAACCTAACTTATCCTTCACAAATATGAAGATAAGCTCAGAAGGGCGACTCCGGGGCGACTTCGGGGGCTGTTTCCTACGGAATGTCACAGCACTTGCAATTCCGCTCTCTGAAGGGCTGACCGCCTACTCTTCCCGTTCCCAGTCTTTACTTAGATATTGCTTACTCCATAATACATTTTGAGCCCCCCCTAGTCAACCTGGATACGCCTTTGCAGCGGGACTTTAGGCTGAATTTCGACTTATTTCTTCTGAAGCATCCCTTCCAACAATGAAACAGCAAAAATCCCGATCCTAATACCTGATCGGGATTCACCTATTCATGTGTGTACGCATCACGATTCGATTACGGGATGTACAACACTTGACCTTCCTCTACACTCTGCCCGGATAAGCGATTATACATTACCAGCTCCCGCGCACTTAGCTGATACTTCTCTGCTATGGTATCCAGTGTTTCTTCACGCTGCACAATACACAGCCGAACTTTGCGGAACATGTTAGCTCCATCCGCGCTGGCAATGAATCTGCTCTTCCATTCCGTATTATTGCCAACCTCTGGAACGTCCACTGCTGCAGATGTGTTTCCTTCCGACTGCAGAGCTTCCTGCTCTTTACGGACACGACTGGAGCTTAGTAAAGAGGAGAAGGTGAGATGTTCTTTTTCCGGAATTTCTGCTTCTTTTTTACTGCCCAAGGCGATCTTAAGATCTTGTTTCTCCTCATGAGAAGCCACACTCTCTTGTGAAACAAAAACTTCGTTCGCATTCTCATTAATCGGCGCAGTATTCTCTTCTTGCTTAGAAAGCGCATTATTAGCCTCATTTTCAGAAGCGAATACAGGGATATCCTGAATTGCATCTGCACTAACGGCTGGAACAGCGGTCTCTCTAGGAGTAAAATATTCCTCTGCCGACTGTTGGTTCTCTTCGCTCACATTGCTTGCTTGATTCAGCTGAGACACCTCAACCTCTTTGTTCTGGGCCTCGGCTTTAAACCAGTAATCGGATAAACCCGCTTTAGCATCGTCAACTTGGGACTCCAGACTATGTGTCCGTGCTTTAGCTCCCTTGTCCTTCTCCTGACCGGATGAGAAATTGACTACAGGGGACGTATGAGCGACTCCACTTGAGACTAATGATTCTTCTGTTTCCTGTTCATTCGCTTCGGCATGCTCATGTTCTTCTACAGCAACCTGTGAGGCATCCTCACCGAAGGTCCACTGAGAATTTTCATAAAGTGCATCATTTTCCTGTTCTTGTAGCTCCGTAGTAGCTTCTACCCTGTCATCATTCACAGGAGAATAGGCGACTGTATACTCCTCTTGCTGCCAGGCTGGTTGAGGTTGAGGGTCCGCACCACCGATCCCCCGCAGCGATAATACGCCTGTTATATTCACAGTGCGCATCGTGAGCAGATCGATATCAAAATTCTCAATCTCTACCCCAATATCTTCAATCGAGCTGACGCGTGTAAGCGGAACAGTGATTTCCACGGGAATGGCATGCTCCAGACGTTGTGTTCGGTCATCTTCACTCCGGTAAAGCCCGGTAAGCAACAGCTGACCATATAACTCGGCCCGATCCTCCCGCTGAATCACCTGAATTTCCGGAAGTAGTTCAACCTCCTCCAGCTCAGCTATTCCCGGAAGCTCTTCCGAAAGGTGAATGCGTTCGTAAATATCAAACCGCAAGCCGTGGGACTGATCAAACACGGGATATGTCCTCCTTCTTGGCATAATCTAACCCTGAGACAGGCCCAGAGCATAAGCCCAAAATGTTACTCCCCACATGTATATGCTTCAAACAGAGAGGCATGACAACTTTGGTAGTACTAACCGGACAGGATGCTAATAAATTTCATGAATTTAAGAGCTCACCAAACCTTCAGCCTGCTGATAGATGCACTACTTCGTAAGAACAAAGTATTATATGCTGCTTTTATTAATAAGACATGGATAGATGTTTTTTTTCTGAAAAAATAGAAAAAGAACAGCAGAACCAGCTTTTGCTGATTCTACTGTTCCTTAGCCACTTACGTATCTGTCAGGGTGCTTCAGACAGCAGCTCTCGCAGCTGCAGCATATCCTCCGGCCACGGATCGCTGACTTCCAGCTGTTCTCCGCTCCAAGGATGGCGGAAGGACAATGCCTCGCCATGCAGGGCATGGCGGCCGGCAGCGCTGGAAGCCCAAACCGGACCGCCATATAGTTCATCCCCATACAAGGGATGACCCATATGGCTGAGATGAACGCGAATCTGATGCGTCCGTCCAGTCTCCAGCTGCACATGCACCAGGCTTCCGCCATGCAGTGCCTCGCGCTCGATGATTCGCGTCACGGCAGATTGTCCGCCGGGCGAGACCCGTCTGCGCGCAGCGTGATGCCGATCGCGCCCAATCGGGGCATCGATCACCTTAAGCGCAGGCGGCACGATGCCTTCAACGATCGCGGCGTAGTGCCGCGAGATGCTTTTTTCACGCATATTCTCGTCCAGGACTAACTGTGCGAACTCATTTTTCGCATACATCACCGGACCCGTTGTATCTTTGTCCAAGCGGTGAATATGGCGCACAGCCACATTTTCGCCGGAAGTGATATAATGCGCAGCTACGAGGTGATCCAGAGTTACACCTGTTCCACTGCCATCTGGATGTACCGCCAGCCCAGCTGGTTTATGAGCTACCAGGCAAAAATCATCCTCATACAGCACCTCAAGCTCTTCCCATATCGGTTCAAGCCCCGCATCACGATCGGGAAAAAGCGCCAGCCGAAGCCGGTCGCCTTTCCACTGAATGCCTCCCTCGCGGCGTAACCGCAGATGAAGTTTCTCCGGCATACCTACAGTTTCTAGCAGCCACTTGTCAATCATTGCCTGCGTATCCTCGGCTCCAGTAATGATTTTGCCGGGTGTTACCTCCAGCCACTCTCCACGCCGGGTCCAAGCGCCACCACCGGTTCTTTCTCCGGCTCCGATGCTCAAAGGGCCTTCAGGGCATTATAATGGCCCTCAATGGTATCATCAATATCTTGCTCACTATGTGCAGCCGATATGAACATCCCCTCAAACTGTGAAGGTGGCACACTGATGCCTTGGTTTACCATATGACCAAAATAACGACGGAAAAGAACCGTGTCACTGGACTTAGCCGTTTCAAAATTGATTACAGGTCCTTCAGTAAAGAATGGGCAAACCATTGATCCTACCCGGTTGATAGTGAGCGGAATGCCAGTCTCAATTGAATTCTTTTTCAAACCCGCTTCCAGACGTGCACCCAATTGTTCCAGACGATCATATACTTCCGGGGTCAACAGCTTGAGCGTAGTATATCCGGCTGCCATCGCCAATGGATTACCACTAAGTGTGCCCGCCTGATAAATCGGTCCAGTAGGAGCGATTTGCTCCATGATCTCTCTTTTGCCGCCATAAGCACCCACTGGAAGTCCGCCGCCGATAACTTTGCCAAAACAAGTTATATCCGGAGTAATCCCGAACAAGCCTTGAGCACAGCCACGATTAACACGGAAGCCTGTCATAACCTCATCAAAAATAAGCAGCGAACCATTGTCAGAAGTTAATTTACGAAGCCCTTCCAGGAAGCCTGGAAGCGGTGGAACCACGCCCATGTTGCCGGCAATCGGCTCTACGATCACTGCGGCAATCTCATTGCCAAAACGTTCGAAAGCAATCTGAGTGGACTCCAAATCATTGTAAGGAACCGTAATGGTATTCATTGCAACGCCTTCTGGGACACCCGGGCTATCCGGCAAGCCCAATGTAGCTACACCAGAGCCAGCCTTAATAAGCAGACTATCGGCGTGACCGTGGTAGGAGCCTTCAAATTTCAAGATTTTGCTGCGCCCAGTGTAACCACGTGCCAAACGAATCGCGCTCATCGTAGCTTCCGTTCCAGAGTTAACCATGCGCACGATATCTACAGATGCCACTCGTTCAACAACAGTTTTTGCCATTTCCGTTTCGAGTAGCGTTGGAGCGCCAAAGCTTGTCCCTTTTACCGCCGTCTCCTGCAATGCCTTCACAACCTCAGGATGCGCATGACCCATAATCAGCGGACCCCATGAGAGCACATAGTCGATAAAGCTGTTGCCGTCGATATCAAAAATTCGCGAACCTATCCCATGATCCACATAAATCGGAGTCAGACCTACGGATTTAAACGCCCGTACAGGGCTGTTCACCCCGCCGGGAATATATTGTTTTGCTTCATCAAAAGCCTTCCGGGACGCTTCCTCTTTACGCGCCATTGGCACATTACTCATGTATCTTCACTCCTATTCTCTTCTTGGTTACACAAGCTTGTACAAACATATATTAGCTGCCGCGATGTCGGTGTGATGAAGATTAGCCGCGCAGCCAGCGGGCTGCATCTTTTGCAAAATAAGTAATAATAATGTCCGCACCAGCACGTTTCATGCCCGTCAGCATTTCCAGCACAACGGCTTGCTCGTCGATCCAGCCTTGCAGTGCCGCTGCTTTTACCATGGAATATTCTCCACTCACATTATAAGCCACCAAAGGAAGATCAAACTGATCACGAATCGTACGAATCACATCTAGGTAAGCCAGAGCTGGCTTCACCATTAACATATCCGCGCCTTCCAGCACATCGGATTCTGCTTCACGGAGTGCTTCGCGCAGATTGGCAGGGTCCATTTGATATGTTTTGCGATTCCCGAACTGTGGTGCTGAATCCGCTGCTTCGCGGAAAGGGCCATAAAATGCCGAAGCATATTTGACCGAATACGACATAATCGGCACATGCTCAAAGCCGTTCTCATCAAGTCCCGCACGAATTGCGTGAACAAATCCATCCATCATGTTGGAAGGGGCGATAATATCTGCTCCAGCTTTTGCTTGGGATACCGCCGTACGAGTCAAAAGCTCCAGCGAGGCATCGTTGATAACATCGCCATGGACCACACCATTCACCGTATGCGTATGCACCATTCCACAATGTCCGTGATCCGTAAATTCACAAAGGCAGGTATCTGCAACGACCAACAGCTCTGGGTACCACTGCTTGATCAAGCGAGTAGCCTCTTGCACAATTCCATCCTCTGCAAAACCGGAAGAACCGATAGCATCCTTCGTCTCAGGAATCCCGAACAACAATACAGCCGGGATGCCTAGTGCGGCAATCTCGTCCACTTCTGCTTTTAACGTATCCAGCGAAAAATGATACACACCCGGCATCGAGCTAATCTCATTCTTCACACCTGTTCCATAAGTCACAAAAATAGGCTGTACCATATCCAGCACATTCAGTATCGTCTCCCGCACCATGCCACGAATTCCAGCAGAGCCGCGCAAACGGCGGTGACGTGTAATTGGAAAGCTCATTTGTTCATCCTCCTGAAAAATAAAATATAAAACCAAATTATGTGTCTGGCAGCAAACTACAACTAGCCGCAGCCAAGTCTTAATTAGCTACAACCAAACCGCCGACCACTGGCTAACTACGTATAGTTGTAGTTTGTGCAACTATCTCGATGTTTTGTCCTAATTGTAAGCTTTAGTTGCATTCTCTACAGTTATTTATTACAAAAGTGCGAAGATTCCTCATTTAGCGGATATTTAATTGCACATACTACAACTAAACTCGACTTTAGCTGATATATAGAAAATTTAATTGTATGAAGTACAACTAAACCTAAACCTCAAGCAGATCTGCTCACATTAACCTACTGCATATTCTCTACATACCAGTTAGTTTACAACCAAATATTATCCTCCGAACTCCATAAGTAACTACGTTCGGAGTTCAATTTATATGTTACTTGAAGGTAGCGATGTGGCACTTTTGAGCGTAGATATAACGGCGCGTAAACTAACAAATGTTAGTTAGTAAAAGTAACCGCGAACTCATTAATAACTACCCACTCACGTGTAACCACGAACTATTTAGTAACTATGAACAAACTCTAAACTCACATGTAACCCCAACTATTTAGTAACTACGAACACACATGTAACCACGAACTATTTAGTAACTACGAACAAAACTCTAGCCTATAATCTAACTAAATATAAGCTGAGCGCTATATTTCTAAGCAGGCACTGCCTTTCTCCGTTGAACAGCTACTACTCTCCCCGCAGAGTAATCAGCTTCTACCTTCCCACCAGAAAGTAAGCTGCGTAAGCTAAGCACACCTGTAAACTATTGCTTCGTTTTATCCTCGATCCGAGCGCTACTGCAGCTGAGTCTCCGCATTCCAGCGGCAGAGCTCCTGCACCAAACCATCTATGGTTGCCTCTTCAGACAAGAGACCCGGTGTCAGTCCCGCGTCTACCGCAGTCTGCTCCGTTAACGGGCCGATGCAGGCGATTTTCACATTTGCAAGCAGCGGGAGCGGATCTTCAAGCCCCATCCGTTTCAGGATGTGTATGAAATTACGCACGGTTGACGAGCTGGTGAAGGTTACCGCGTGAACGCGACCTTCCTCTAGCAGCTTCAGCAGCTCGACGTCATCCTCACCCGTGACAACCGTCTCATAGGTATCCACGTCTGTCACCTGAAGGCCAAGCTCTCTCAGCTTGTCCGGCAGCCAGTCCCGCGCCAGATCGCCGCGCGGCAATAGCACGTTCTGCCCCGGCAGCAGCTGGGGACCGAACGTCTCAATCAGACCTTCCGCCTGAAACTTTGCCGGAAGTTCTTCAGCAATCACCCCGCGCTGCGCCAGCGCGGCGGCTGTGCCTGGTCCCACCGCTGCAATACGCGCGCGGTGTAGCCCGCGAATGTCCGCCCCCAGCTCCGCCAAGTGGCGCCAAAAAAACTCCACGCCGTTCGGGCTAGTGAAGAATACCCAGTCGTACGATTCCAGCGCGCCAAACGCCGCAGCAATCTTCGCCTTCTTCTCTGCCCCTTCCGGCATGATCGTCTCGATCACCGGGAACTCATAGGGTTCCCCGCCGAGTTCTTCAATTCTATCCACCAGCTCGCTTGCTTGGCTGCGAGCCCGTGTCACCACGATGCGTTTGCCGAATAACGGCATCGCCTCGACCCACTTCAGCTGCTCACGCTGCAGCACCACGTCGCCGACGACGATGACTGCCGGCGGCTGAAAATCCGCCGCCTTCACCTTCGCCTCAATATCGGCGAGGGTTCCCGTCAGCGTCTCCTGATCCGCGCGGGTGCCCCAGCGCACAAGTGCCACTGGTGTTTCTGGCGGCCGCCCGTGCTTGATCAGCTGAGCGCTGATATAACCTATTTTAGCTACGCCCATTAGAAACACTAACGTTCCCGTGGCGTTCGTTACTTTATCCCAATGAATGGAATGATCCAGTTTATCCGGACTCTCATGCCCGGTGATAATCGATAGGGAAGAGGCATGATCGCGGTGCGTAACAGGTATACCCGCATAGGCAGGTACACTGATCGCTGACGTGATGCCCGGTACGATTTCGTAATAGATCCCATTTTTGCGCAGCAGCTCCGCTTCTTCACCCACCCGGCCAAAAATCGTAGGGTCCCCACCCTTAAGCCGCACCACTGTTTTCCCCTGTAAAGCCAAATCAACTAACAATTGATTAATCTCTTCCTGCTTCATCGTGTGGCGATCCGGCAGCTTGCCTACATAAATCTTCTCCCCGCCGGGTTTCATGCATTTCAGCAATCTAGGACTTGCCAAGCGATCATACACCAGTACGTCGCTTTTTTGGATACACTCGAGGCCTTTCACAGTAATCAGCTTTGCGTCCCCGGGACCTGCACCTACCAAATAAACCTTCCCCGTCAATCCACTCATCCCCTAACGTCTGACAGTATCTTCTCCGCTCCTCTTGCAATCAGCTTTTTAGCGACTTCTTCGCCGAGCTGTACCGGGTCAATCCCCGTGCAAGTTTCTTTCAAAATCGTTGAACCGTCCGGTGTTCCCACCATCCCCGTTAACGAGATTACTTTGTGCTCAGCGGTAGCAGCTTTGGCGGCTGTGTCAAGCACCGCATGAGCACCAATCGGCACTTGGCAGCCGCCATTCAGCACGCCAAGGAACGTGCGCTCCGCCGCTACCGTTAATGCCGTATCGGCGTCGTTGTATAATGCCAGCAGCTTCCGCAGGTCAACGTCATCTGCGCGGCACTCGATGCCGAGTGCGCCCTGCCCTACAGCGGGCAGGCAAACCTCCGGCGGCAGGTAGGCGCTCACGCGATCCTGCCAGCCCATGCGTGACAGCCCCGCCGCTGCCAGCAGGATTGCGTCGTATTCGCCGCTCTCCAGCTTGCGCAGCCGCGAGTCAATGTTGCCGCGCACGGGCTCAATGACCAGATCAGGCCGCAGCGCAGCGAGCTGGCTGGATCGGCGTAGGCTGCTCGTGCCTACGCGTGCACCCTGAGGCAGCTCGTTTAGCGAGACGCCTCCGTTAGAGATCAAAACATCACGCGGATCGACACGCTTCGGCACAGCACCATTGATCAACCCATCCGGTAACTCGGATGGCATATCCTTCATGCTGTGCACCGCCATGTCGATTTCTTTTTCCAGCATCGCTTGCTCGATTTCTTTCACGAACAACCCTTTGCCGCCTACCTTGGATAAAGTAACGTCAAGAATGCGGTCACCTTTGGTGACGATCTTTTTCACTTCAAAAGTAAAACCAAAACCATGCTCCTCGCTAAGTCGCTCCAGATCAGCAATCACATGTCCCGTTTGCGTCAACGCAAGCGCGCTCTGTCTACTCCCCACTATAACCTTACGCATTTGTCCATTCCTCCTGGTAACGTTCGCCTCTTACTCTTCACCGCAGAACCTTGCACTAGAAATCCAAACCCAAACTAACCAATTAACTACTCTCACTCTAAAAAAGGCATTATTGCCTTTGAATTCGCTACTTCGGATGATCCCCACCAAATTTGAGGCATTTTTGCCTTTCATAAGCTCCTTCGGCGATTGTTGCTCATTTATAGGGCATTTTTGCCTCTCTTTTTGCTAATTTGGCTGTTGTTGTTCAATTTAAAGGCATTTTTGCCTTTCTTTTAGCTCCTTCGACGACTGTTGCTTATTTAGAGGGCATTTGTGCCTCTCTTTTTGCTAAATTGGCTGTTGTTGCTCAATTTAAAGGCATTTTTGCCTTTTATTTAGCTCCTTCGACGACTGTTGCTTATTTTAAGGGCATTGTTACCGTACATTCCACCATCTCAGCTACTTAAGTCCAATTCAACAGCATTTATACCGTACATTCCGCCATCTCAGCTACTTAAGCCCAATTCAACAGTATTTATACCGTACATTCCACCATCTCAGCTACTTAAGCCCAATTCAACAGCATTTATACCGTACATTCCGCCATCCAAGCTACTTAAGCTCAATTCAACAGTATTTATACCGTACATTCCACCATCTTAGCTACTTAAGCTCCATTCAACGGGATTTATACCGTACATTCCACCATCTCAGCTACTTAAGCTCGATTCAACAGTATTTTTACCGTACATTCCGCCATCCCAGCCACTACGAGCCAACTCAGCCATTCATTATAGTTACTCAAAACCGCTCATCCACTTCATATCTTAATCTAACCCAATTTTCTAATCTTTACAGTGTCCACGCGCACTTTTACTCCACCCGTTGCTCAGCAATCCAAGCGTCCATATCCTCCGGGCTCCACGCTATGAAGGTACCCTTACTCATCTCGTTCAACACATCCAGCGTGCCAAGCTTCCGCAAAAGCCTTCCACGAACTTCAGCAGAAGGTTCTTTTTCCTTAATCCGGGTTCGCATGGCATGCACAAAATCCAAATATGGCTCATACGCCGCATCCAGCGCTTTTTCAAGCACATTTTTGATCTTCGTTGCCGCAAGCGGGCCAGCACCCGAAGTAGATACAGCTACCGTCAAACGTCCCCTCCGAACCACTCCGGGCGTGATAAAGTTTCCCGCTTCCGCATGGCTGGCCACATTCACATGAATTCCAAGCCGTCTAGACTCCCGCGCAACCTCTTCATTAACCGCCCTATCGTTAGTGGCTGCATATACGAGAAAGGCCCCACGGAGATCTCCGGGAGCATAAGTACGGTCCATCCAGATCAGAAGACCTTTTTCAGCTAGAGAATCAAGCGGATCTGTCAAAGAAGGACTAATCACCTTAACCGCCGCTCCAGCTTCCAACAGCCCGCTCACCTTACGTTCAGCCACGACACCACCGCCAATAACCACACAGTGCTGCCCTTCACAATCCAGCATTATGGGTAAATAACGCGTCATGCCCTTCACTCCCCGCTCCAACCGTGAAAATCAGACCAAGAATTCAACAGAAAATTTAAGATAATAAAAGCATATCCTAAAATCGCCCAGCGAGCCATACTTACTCCACTTTTCCGCCCGGACTTCTTAAAGATAATATAAAATATGTAAATCCCAAGACCGATAAGAGTCGTTAATACTTTTAAATCCTTCAATAAAAGCGTCCGTCCCTCAGATACTATAGATAAACCCGCCACCACCAGCGATATTCCCAGCAAAGGAGTGCCCACCAAAATAGCGGTGTAAGAGTATTTATCTGTAGTCTCCAGGTTCGGCAAACGACGGATCCGGTCGCTCCATTTCTTGCTTTTGAGTCTGGTGTGCAGGAACAAGTACAATATTGCAAATACCGTTCCTAACGTCAGTGCTGCAAAACTCATATTTGCCAAAATCACATGCATCGTCAGCCAGCCATACACCGCACTCCAAGTCTCAAGCGTATGTCCACCCGCCGTCAGCCACACCCGATTAAGCAAAAAAACACTAAACCCAGCCATACTGAGGAGCAAAATCGTAAACTCGCCACCACGTGTAAAAGCCACCGCAAGCGAAGTCAGCACAATACTAAACGCGAACCAAAACAAGAAATCATAAGGTGTAAAAATAGGCAGGCCTTTCTCCTGAGAGAAACGAATTCCAAGTCCTGCAACTTGCAAAAGACCCACAACAACAAGAAGCCCCGTGCCTAACCGCTTCCCACCCGGACTCCTTTTAAGGCAATCCGAGAAAACAAACAGCAGGCTCAGGGCATAGACCAGCAGAGCGGCATCATATATTCCGTTCAGCAGTTGCATATTATTCACCCACCCAGCAAGCCTGCCGGAGCAAGCGCCGTTTTAGGCACAGAGAAATCAGCGCTGCCAGCCGTACGTTCTCCAGAACTAGACTGCTTCACCGGGGCAATGTCTCCATCATCTGAATCGGATTTGAGCTGTTCCTGCAACGCAAAGATTTTGGAAAAATAATCAAGAGCTTCATTCCCTTGCTTACCGCCGGACAGCTCTTTAATTACATTGATCGGATCATGCATCATCTGGTTCACGATACTTTTAGTCAGGCGGCGGATCACTTTCCGCTGATGCTCGTCCAGCTCGGGCAGCTTGTTGAACAGACTCTCCATCGTTTCTTCATGAATCGTATTCGATTTATCCTGGAGCGCCCGGATCACCGGTCTTACCCCAAGCGTCTTGAGCCACAGTTGGAACTCATCCATTTCTTCGCTGATCATCACTTCAATCTTCGCAGCTTCACTTCGGCGCATTTCCAGATTGTTCTCCACAATGCCCTCCAGATCGTCAATATCATACAAAAAAACATCCGGCACACTTGCCGCCGCAGGATCAATATCACGTGGTACAGCAATATCAATCATAAAAAGCGGCCGCGAAGGGCGGCGTTTCATAGCATGCGCTACCTTATCAGCCGTAAGCACATACCCGTCTGCTCCTGTTGAGCTGATCACGATATCTACTTCATTTAGAGTTGTTAACGCATCTTCAATCGTGCTTGGCTTACCCGAGAACTTCTCCGCCAATTCAATCGCACGCGACAGCGTACGGTTAGCGACAATCACTTCTGCCGCACCACTACTGTATAGATGTTTCACGGTAAGCTCGCTCATTTTGCCGGCGCCGAGAATCAGCACTTTTTTCCCAGTGAACATGCCAAAAATCCGCTTGCCCAGCTCCACAGCCGCATAACTGACCGATACTGCGCTCTCGCCGATTGACGTTTCACTATGTGCTCTTTTGCCGAGCGTCACCGCTTGCTTGAACAACCGATTGAACCAAGTTCCAGTTACACCCTCAGCCTGAGCTGTGAGAAAAGAACTCCGCACCTGTCCCAGGATCTGCGTCTCCCCAATCACCATGGAATCCAGGCCGCAGGTCACGCGGAACAAATGCGCAATCGCCTGTTCGTCTTCATAAATATACATATGCTGAGCAAATTGCTCGCTTTTCACACCAAACCATTGCTCCATAAAGCCGCGGATGAAATAACCAGCCATATGAAGGCGGTCCATCACCACATAAATTTCCGTACGGTTGCAGGTAGCTACTAAGACCCCTTCTAGCACACCCTTCGTCTTCATCAGTTGATGGAGCGCTGCCGGAAGATCACTTTCCGCAAAAGCAAACTGTTCCCGAACCTCCACGGGAGCCGTACGATAATTCAGGCCAACGACGACGATGTGCATCGATAGTTCACCATCCTAGTCTCTATAAGTTGCTGAAATCCAATTATATAAATTAATATCTTACATACCGTTCACTTTCACAACATCTCAAAACACTGTGTTAAGTATATCACACGAAAATAAGACTTTTTACAGATTTTTTGAACGCTTTATGAAATCCAGATAATAATTATTATAAATAAAAAACCGTAGGTTCGCTACGGTTAGGATGAGTTATTTTTAGCTAATTTATAAGGTTGTGATAGCAAAAAGGAAACATTAGGGCCTACTAGTTCTTAAAATCGTCAAAAAGTCCGTTCTCAAAAAAAAAATAAGTCACTGCTCAGTGACTTAAAACTTCTCAGGTTTCTTAACTTTTATCGACGCTACTTCTCCACACTTTTTACAAAATGTGAAGATAACTGGTGAGCCAAAAGAGAAGGTTTTCCCAATAGGCATGACGTTAGCATATCCGTTGCTCATTTCGCCTTTAACGAATGTAGTTCAGAAGTCGCCGATGCTTAGACCAAACTTTAACCCAAATACGATTTTCATCATCTAGATAAAAACGAATATTCACTAATTTTAAAGGCGTCCATATTTCTTTAAAATAGTAATTAGGCATTTGGCGTCTCTCCCACGAGAATAATATTGATATAGTTATAAGTATAAAACTATTAAACAATATTGTTTGTCGTAATGCGCCTTAAGCCAAGATAAGAAAAAAACTGTTTTTGTCGGATTATAGTGAACATTCTACAGCAGATTAGCGAAACCAGTTCTTAATGTGATCAAGAGTACTTTTTGCCTCCGGACCATTGTAACCAAAGGTGTTGCCGATCATTTTTACATACTCGTTGAACGTTGTTTCTCTACTCTTTCGGTCACTCCACCAGCGTTTAGCGTTATATCCTGATGCAGAACCCACATACGTCAGCTCAATCTCCGATTTTTTATACACACGACCAAAAAGAAATTTCACCCTCCGCATGTGAAAGTCAGAGGAAACAACAATCGCAGATTTAAAACCGTATTCCTTCATTATAGGAAGAGTGTACTCGGCATTCTGATGAGTGCTTTTTGCCGCGTTCTCAGTATAAATAACATCCTGGGGTATGCCTAAGGCTAGGGCATTTTGGACCATGTCACCCGACTTACTTGTAGACTCTTTAGCATTGGAAAGAATTATATAAGGAGCATAGCCTGCTTTATATAACTCAGCTGCCTTTTCCACACGACCTTGACCTCCGCTTAGGACGATGATCACATCTGATTGTTTGGGAGATTCAGTTAGAGCTAAGAAGCGGCCTGCACTGAAGAAACCAGTAATCAACAATAGTAAGCATACAAAAAGGACAAATCTTCTATTCATTAAATTACCTTTTCTTTTCTTAACAGATAAATCATTCATAAATCACTTATGCGATTCGTTACTAAGGATTTGTTGCCACCATTCAGCATTATCAATATACCATTGGATCGTCTGCGCAATTCCGGTCTCAAAAGTATAAGTTGGCCTCCAACCTAAATTCTCAAGTTTCGTTGGATCAATGGCGTAGCGTTTATCATGTCCTAATCTATCTGTTACAAATTCAATCAAATCTTCAGATTTCCCCAAGGTACTGATAATCGTCTTAACTACTTCAAGATTAGTTCTCTCATTATGACCACCTACATTATAAACTTCACCACTTACTCCTTCGTGCATAACAAGGTCAATGGCCGCACAGTGATCCCAGACATGGAGCCAGTCGCGAATATTTTTCCCGTCTCCGTATACAGGAACCTTCTCTTCATTTAATACTCTTGAGATGGTCAGTGGAATCAGTTTTTCAGGAAAATGATAGGGACCGTAATTATTCGAGCAGCGTGTTATGTTCATTGGTAAACCAAAGGTCTCATAATACGCACGGACTAGCAAATCAGACGCTGTTTTACTAGCACTATAAGGACTGTTAGGCTGCAAAGGTGTTTCTTCGGTAAAAAATACAGTAGTATCAAAATCGAGTTCGCCATACACTTCATCCGTAGAGACATGGAGGAATTTAGTAATGCCGAATTTTTTAGCTGCATCCAGTAGTACCTGTGTCCCCATAACATTCGTACGAACGAATATCGCAGGATCAGTAATTGAGCGATCCACATGACTCTCCGCAGCGAAATGAACAACATAATCGAATTTTTCCAACTCAAAAAGAGACAATATTGCCTCTCGGTCAGCAATGTCAGCTTGAACAAACCGATAATTGGATTTGGACTCAATATCCTTATGTTTCGTTAGATCACCCGCATAAGTTAGCAAATCCAAATTCACAATATCATAATGCGGATATTTATCTACCATATACTGTACGAAGTTGCCTCCAATAAATCCGGCACCACCCGTAACCAGCATCTTTTGCTTACTCAATGAACGCACTCCCGATCTATTAGCTTTATTAGTTATTGTAAAAAAAATTCAAATTAGCCTCTTTTAATAAAGGCGCCTTCTCATCTTTGGCAGATAATACCGGTGTAATATGAAGAGGCCATTCGATGCCAATAGAAGGATCATTCCACAAAATACCCCCATCACATTCCGGGGCATAAAGCTCATCGCACTTATACTGAACCTCTACGTCTTCTGTTAGTGTCATGAATCCATGTGCAAATCCTTTTGGGATCAGCAGTTGCTTCTTGTTCTCAGCATTCAGTTCAATGCCGAACCATTTACTATAGGTAGGACTACCTTTTCTGATATCTACGGCTACATCAAAAATAGCACCACGTGTACACCGAACCAGCTTCGTCTGTGCCTTGGGATGTAATTGAAAATGCAAACCACGTAATGTTCCTTTAGTTGCAGAGTAAGATTGGTTATCTTGTACAAACTCCATATCTATTCCATGCTCTTTAAACTTAGCTCCGCTATACGTCTCCATAAACCAACCGCGGTGATCCCCAAAAACAGCTGGTTCAACGACTAATACGCCTTGCAAAAAGGTTTCTGTAATTTTCATCTCTGCCACACTTTCAGTTATTAGTATTGTATTTTACCTGTTGCTACTTTCATCAAATACTGACCATACCCTGTCTTACTCAACTTCTCCCCGCATTTCCACAAGTGTTCTTTAGTAATCCATCCATTAATATATGCAATTTCCTCCGGAGCCGCGATCTTGATTCCTTGATGATCTTCAATAGTCCGTACAAAGTTAGTTGCGTCAACAAGACTTTGATGAGTTCCTGTATCTAACCAGGTGAATCCCCGACCTAGAAGTTCCACATCAAGCTCACCAAGATTTAAGTAAGCTTCATTAATGGAGGTAATCTCCAATTCCCCACGTGAAGAGACCTCAACATTCTTAGCAATCTCAATAACTCTGTTATCATAAAAATATAGACCAGTAATTGCATAGTTAGATTTTGGTTGAGTTGGTTTTTCTTCCACGCTTAATACTTTGCCTTCTGCATTAAACTCTACCACACCGAAGCGCTCTGGATCTTGTACATGATATCCGAATACCGTTGCTCCTTGTTGTTTAGAAGAAGCACGTTGCAACATTTTCCGCATTCCATTGCCATAGTAGATATTATCTCCAAGGATCATGGCAACTGAATCATCACCTATAAAAGATTCCCCCAAAATAAAAGCCTGCGCTAAACCATCAGGACTTGGTTGAACTTTGTATTGTAGAGAGATACCAAATTGGGAACCGTCACCTAATAAGCTCTCGAACCTAGGCGTGTCCTCTGGAGTGGAAATAATAAGAATCTCTTTAATACCCGCTAGCATTAATGTGGATAGTGGATAATAGATCATTGGTTTGTCGTAAATGGGTAAAAGCTGCTTACTTGTGACCATTGTTAATGGGTATAGGCGCGTACCGCTACCGCCTGCTAGGATAATGCCTTTCATTGTAATTTTCTCCTTTAATCATGATTTTTTCTACATTGTCTTGTTATAGAAAATCCAGTAACCTATCAGTATTCAAGAATACGATTGGTAAAACTTCATTTATAAAGTTCTCTTATAAGAGAGGGTCAAATCATACTTGAGCTTCCTAAAAGCAATTATCACAATAATTAAATTTTCCACTTAGTAAATACAGATTATTTAGGAACTAAATTTCATTTTCATAATTAATCGTTATAGAATTGGTAGAGATATTCCCTTCACTTAATCTGTGCTAAATAGATCTCTTGTATATATCTTTTGTTCAACATCTCTAATGTCATCCGATAGTCTATTTGCTACTATTATATCTGATATTTCCTTAAACTCATTTATATCTCTTATTACTCTAGAGTTAAAAAATTCATCCGTATCAAGAGCTGGCTCATAGACTACCACTTCAATACCTTTTGATTTAATACGCTTCATAACACCTTGAATTGATGAATGCCTATAGTTATCTGAATTCATTTTCATTGTTAATCTATAAATCCCTACTATCCTCGGCTGTCTTTTTAATACCATTTCTGCGATGTGATTTTTTCTCGTTCTATTTGCCTCAACAATTGCTGACATTATATTTTGAGGCACATCTGCATAATTAGCAAGTAATTGCTTAGTGTCTTTAGGCAAACAGTATCCACCATATCCAAATGACGGGTTATTATAATGACTTCCTATCCTAGGATCTAGACATACACCTTCGACAATTTTTTTTGTGTCTAATCCTCTTATTTCCGCATATGTATCAAGTTCGTTAAAATATGAAACTCTTAGAGCAAGAAATGTATTAGCGAACAACTTTATTGCTTCTGCCTCTGTTGAATCAGTAAACAAAACCGGAATATCCTCCTTAAGAGCACCCTGAACTAATAAATCAGTAAACTGCTTTGCTCTTTCAGATTGCTCCCCAATTATAATACGATGTGGATACAAATTATCGAATAAAGCTTTACCTTCTCTTAAAAATTCTGGAGAAAAGATAATATTTTCCGTTTCAAACATTTCTCTCACTTTCATTGTATAACCCACTGGTACTGTTGACTTTATAACAATCACAGCTTTAGGATTTATAGATATTATATTTTCAATTACAGTTTCAACAGTACTTGTATCAAAATAGTTTTTCTCTGAATCATAATTGGTTGGTGTAGCGATAATGACATATTCCGCATCTTTGTAGGCTTCATAATTATCAGTTGTTGCAGTTAAATTTAATTCCTTAGTTGCCAGATATTCTTCAATTTCTTTATCTAAAATAGGGGACTTTTTATTATTTATCATGTTTACTTTTTCTGGAATAATATCCAAAGCACTAACTTCATTATGCTGTGCTAACAAAATTGCATTTGATAATCCTACATAACCCGTCCCTACTATTGCAATTTTCATATTAAAATCCCTCCGAAAATATCAAAAAATTATATTTGCTTTTCACACAGACAATACTAAAGGTTTAAGAAAAAAAGTTTATATCATCAAATTCAAAATAATGGGCAAAAGCTATTGTTCATCATTTCCGTTTTTTCTTGACAGAATGCTCTTTTACCTCAAAATTCAGATCAAAATTACTCTTTAATTCAGAAAACAAACGAATTTACTCTGTCTTAAGATTTTGTGGTCAACGTTTAAAAATCATCTTTTTCGCCTTATCTATGATAAACATAGTAATTTGCTCTCGCATAATCACAAGAACAGCTAGATAAATAACTCCCCCTAACACTATGCCAACTAAAAATGAAAGTAATAAATCAGGTATAGTAATCTGAACTAACAAACCAACACCACCCATTATTAATGCGGCTAACAAGTAGGTCACTGTAGATTTATTAATAAATTCCACTTCTATATAGTTTAGTTTTTTCTTGGCTATATAGTAACGCAAACCGACTGCAAAAAATTCAGACACCACTCTTACAATCCCCGCCCCTATAAGGCCTATTACAGGTATTAATATAATATTGAGCCCTAAGCTTAATAAACTTGTAGTTACTGCACAATATAAACCGAGCTTTTCTTTTCCTGATGCAACCAGAACCTGATACTGCAGAAATGTAGATAAAGGAGAGAATATTATCATAATAGACATAATTTGCAATAAAACTGTAGTCTCTAAGAATTCCTTACCACCTAATATATACATAATATTAGAAGCATAACACATGCATCCAACTGTAATTGGAATAGTAATCCATAAGATATAGTTTGGCACTTGACTTAACAGATTTCTGAATTTTTCATTATTATTTTCTCTGTAATAGGAGGCACGTGGCAAAGTCACATTAGATATAGATGTAGATACTGAAATAGCCATATTTATTACAACATTACTTCTATTCATAAAAGCCACAGACTTCGAATTAACTAAGAAGCCTAAAAGTACTTGGTCTAAATTTGTATAGATGTTAACTATAAAAGTATGTACAAAAAAAATACTTAATGGTTTAAAATGTTTAGTGAAATTCGTATTTCTAAGTTGTATCTTTACAAACTTCCTACTATAAATAAAATTTAAAATTCCACTCAAACTAGTTGATAATATACTTATTAAGCCAAAGATGACATAGTGGCCTTCTTCTTTTACAAAAAGGAAAATACAAATTAAAGAAATCACCTTAAAAACTGTACTTCGAATTGTAATATAACGATATTCTTCAATTCCTTGATAAAACCAATCGATAGAGAACATATTTAAAATAATACTCAGTGACATTATTAAGAACAAAGAAAACTCTGAATTAAATTCTTTCACATTAAAAATTACATATAAATAAATTATAGTAACAATAATAGACAATACACCATTAATAATAAATATTTCTGAGAAAAGTTTATCTAGATCTTTGCCTTTTTTTTTAATTTTCGCAACTTCTCTAACCCCATAGGTAGTAACACCAAATGCAGCAAATAAAACAAACCAATTTACAACTGTAGATGCAAAATTAACTTTACCTAAATTAGTTGCACCCAATACTCTGGAAACATATGGTGCAGTAATAAGTGGAAATAACAAATTCAACCCAGTATATATTAAATTATATATAAAATTCCTCACTAATGATTTTTTTTGCATATTCGTACCTAAACCTATCAATATTCATATTTTTTTAATACTTTTACATTCATCATAATTAACGGAGAAAAGGGATTAGTCATCAAACTATAAATAGTTTTATTTACATAGCGCTCAATATCCTATTTATTTTCTTCATTCCTTTATATAATTCACAACTTTCTTCCATGTAACTGAGACATCAAAATTTTTTTTAGTATAATTGTTAATATTAAGACTGATTTTTTCTTTGCTTTCCCCAGAATCATAAACTTGATTATAAAATTCTAAAACTTCAATCATATCAATAGGAGAATCGTCTGCAGTTACACGCATATAATATTTATATGTTGGATCTGCATCAAGTTCAGTTTCAACTCCTGATATTATAGGAAGTCCCTTGGCACCATACTCTTTACCTTTTAATGAACTATTGTAATAAACCTTAGATCTATGTCTCCCCATTGCATCTAATCCAATCTCACATTTATCATATATCTCGTCTAATTCTATCCCTTCTTTTCTTCCACAAAATTCAACATAATCGTTCAAATTATATTGATCAACCAATGTTTTGTATCTTTTTAACTCATCGCCTTCTCCAACTAAATATAGATTTATTTTAACGCTAGGATTATTACTTTTATAGTATTTATACATTCCCTCCAAAAACCTATCATATCCGTGCCAAAACACATAATTGGCTACTGCAATTACATTGATATTTTCAGTTGCAGTTGCTACTTTTTTCATAGTTATTATATTTGTATTGACAGCATTCGATAATTTTAATGTAGGTATATTAAATATCATTTCATCATTAGAAAAAGTGAGTATTTTATCTACAAATTTGTGTAATTTCCTCCGATTCCATCGGTCCTTTGATAAGATAGTCAAATTTTTCAAGGATAATTTCACTTCATTATCATAAGGATATGTTGGTATTTCTATAATTATTTTAATATCCGGATTACTGTTTTTAATATTTTTCAACATTTTTATAAATTGAAAATCGCTATTTTGATATCTAATATATATAAACTCTACTTCATTTATCATTTTTTCATCGATATGCCATTTATGCAAACCAGTAAAGGGAAACTTTCTTAATATACTATCTAGAAAACCCCATCTATCATTATTATTAGTATCAATTATTTTGACAGAAATATTTTGATTTTCAAAATAGTCAATTTGCATATTTATTTTTTTCCAAATACCTACTAAATTCTTATTAATTGGAGTCATATAAGCTAGTCTCATCCTTGTAATCACCATCGATTCATTTATATTAAATATGAAATAAGTAATAATTGAAATAAGTAATAATAATGTCAATTATTTAACTAAAACCGCATAAAAGCTTGTAACTTTATCAATATATTTATTAATTATGGAAATATGAATGGATCAATAATTATTATTAAAAGCTATATTATAAGGTAACAAAAAATAATAATCTAAATTCAAATAAAAAACTATCAGTATACTACCATATATAAAAATACCTAAATTCACAAAGAAACGCATCTCACGCTTTTGAAAAGTGCCACTGAAACTAGAGAATAAAATTAATTGAGAAATCCATAATGCATATACAAACCTGCTTATTAGTGGAATAATACTAGATAAACTCAATAAACCGATACTTAAAATGTACAAAGCCATATATATATCTATATGTTCATTATTTTTTTTCATTTTTTTCAATGCAAGACTAAACGGAATAATAGGTACGGAACATACTAATAAATATATAATTCCATTTGTATCATTATAAATAATTCCATCATATATTTCGAATCTTCTATAATTTGTTAATATATAACGGATAAATAAATCGAATATATTAAGGCTAAAAGGCATTAATATTGCTAAAAAAGCACTAATGTATAACATGCGTTTCTTTAACTTTTCCACAAAAAAAACACTTAACAATAGAAAAGCTATTAAAGAATTGTGTATTAAAGTTGCTACTAAAACTGTGATTATGTATTTTAATAATTTTTTTTCAAAAATGAATCTTAAACTATAGAAGATTATTGATATTCCTAACATATTTCTCATAATACTGAAAGTAAAGAAATACAAAGTAAATCCATAGGTGAATATAGCTATACCTAAGTTTATTTTTTTAGACTCATATAACAATCCTTTATAGATAAAATAATTGGTTAGTATCGCCATTATCACAAATATTGATTGGGCATTACCAAAAAAAATGTAACATAAATAATTAAGTACTTTGAAAATTATTTCTACAGTTTGAACCCTTATATCATTAATACCATTTTCAGCTATCACCTGATAAATATATCGATAAGTATCATAATCAGCACCAGTTCTATATCTAAATGCAACAGGAAAAGTCAAAATAAGAAAGGACAATAGCATAAAAAATCTATTATATTCAACCCTATCTTTTATTTTTTCTTTTCTACTAATTTGAGAAATATAAGCCAACACACTTGAAACGATAATAACTAAAAAATAAAAAAATTGCGATCCTAATATTGTCATTTCACTTCACCGTTATAATTCGACATTTCATTATAATTGTTAGCCATGCCATCATAAAGACCCTTAAATGCAAATTTTAATTTTCTTAATTTATCGTTTTCATATAAGGAAATTTTAACTATATTAATAATGTCGTGAAGTAATATCTTAAGGGTCCATTTAGGAAAAAAAATAAAATATTTTTTAAAAATATACAGACTATTTCTATAATAATAATATCTTCGAATATACGAATGGTTGGATGTAGCTACAGTTGTCCATAAGAACCTATGCCTATTGATATTTCCAATTTCATGTCTTATTTCAACACAATCTAGTTGCACAACATTGTATCCACATTTATTAAGTCTCAGACAAAATTCATGATCCACATGGTCAATAAACAGCTCACTTTTATAACCACCTATTTTATTGGCTATATCAACATTGTTTAAAGATCCTGATGTTATTGAAGTTAGTACTCTTGTACCATTCTCAATTTTCCCTCCAGGAGATTTTACTTTAATATTGTTTATATCCACAAACTTCGGTGCAATAATAGCTAATTTCTCCTTTATATCACATTCATTATAGTAATTTAACATTTGGCTAATTAAATCATCGGGGCATTCAGTATCTTGATCTAAAGTTAAATACCATTTGTAGTGATTTTGTGTCGCAAAATCCAAAATTTGATTAAGAGCATATGCTATTCCTTTGTTCTGATCATTAACAATTAATTTAATATCCAGATTTTTTTCTCTTTTAATTCTCAATATAAAACCTTTAATATCCTGTTTATTTACGGAACAATTGTCAATTAGTATTATTTCATTCACCTGTCCATATATTGATAATACATTCTTCTCTAATTTTTCAAGGTCAGGGTTATATAAAACAACCCCAGCTAAAACATTTTTATACAGTTCAACCAACTCCTTCTTGATGAATAGAGATGCTATTTACCATACAACACTTTTATCGGGTACTTTCCCCTTTATACCACGCTTAAAATCTTTATATCCTGATTTGCTGGCTTTCAGCTTCTTTAGTTTGTTTTTTTCACACAAAAAAATGTTAAGTATTATTCGAGTTAAGCCAATAATATTTTTAATTCTAAGTTTGTAGTTATGCTTAAATTGGGATTGTAAAAATAAATTATTTCTCACCATATAATAATATCTAACATCAGAATGATGGAGTACCCTAAATATTCTATTATACAAATTATCGTTAACTATTGCTCCAACTTGCTGAGCAAAGTAGGAATTCCCCAACCTTAACAGTTTATATTTTTCTTCTAATAATTTTTGTGATAAAAAGTTATCTACATAAGCAATAAAATAATCATCTAGCGGTAAAATTTTACTCAAGGCTTTTACATTGATAAAACTTCCTGAAGTCATACAAAAATCAACATATTTTTCTTCATTTTCTCTCAGAACTGGTTTTGCTTCAATAAATTTTTTCCTCTTTTTGTTGTAGTACAATTTCGAATAATTAGGAGAATATATACCTATATTTTCATCATAATTATTTTCAATATATTCTTTCATGTTATAAATATTCTTATCATTATATATACTATCCTGATCCATTGTTAAGATAAAATCATATTTTTTGTCAATTGCGAAATAAAAAGCATAATTCAAAGCTTCAGACATTCCCGAATTACCATTCATTTTATGATATACACAGTTTCGATATTTTTTTAATTTTAATGCCGTTTCTAAATTTGATTCTTCCGAATTATCAATTACTAAAACTTCCTGAAAATTATTGCAATATGTTTCTACCCTTTTAATTGCACTTTCATCAGGATTATAAAAAATAATCGTTGCAACGTATTTCATGATTCCCCTCCTACAAAAACAATACAATTCTAATATTTTTAGGATGATATTTTGTAAATTAGCAATGGGTATTTAGAAGATATTGTAATTCAAATCATTTCAGAATATATCTTCTTCATTTTCTTATTCACAACCTCTTTATCATATTTAGCGATATCAATACTATTATGTAACCCCATCTCTCGACGTAATTCATCATTTCCAATTAATTTATTCATACAATCTTTATATCCATCTATATCATCCACTTCTACTAAATAGCCATTTCTTCCATCCTCAATTAAATCAGTATTTCCTCTAATCTTTGAACAAACAACTGGCAATCCTGCCAACATAGCTTCCATCATAGCAACTGGTAATCCTTCTTGTTTCGATGGAAAAACAAATAAATCTGCGGCTAAACAAATTTCAGCTATATCTTTCCTAAACCCCAGAAATTCAACCTTATCATAAACTCCTAGATCATTTGATAATTTTTTTAGGTATCCATCTAAATCTCCATAGCCGCATATTAAATATGAAATATTTAAATGCTTTATTTTTGCTAACGCTTTAATAATAACTTCATGATTTTTCCTTTTGCTTAATTCTCCAACTGACAATATTATTATTGTATCTTTTGTAATTTTCAATTCAGATTTTTTCTTATCTTTTTCTAGATAAGGTATAACTTTACTAGTATCAACTCCTATACCAGGGACATATTCAATTTTTTTCGCCTTAAATGATTTCTTAGCTATACTATAATCTTCTTTATTAATAGTAATTAATATGTCTGTAAATCTTGCCAACCACTTTTCAATTGGATAATAGAGACTCCAGTTTTTCATGGGTGCTCCTTTGAAAAAATGAAAGCCATGTGCTGTGTATATGACCCGTGTTTTAGTTTTATAGCCAGCAAGTCTTCCACAGACTCCACCTATCGGTGAATGACAATGAACAAATTCATATTTATTTTTAACCATCAAATTCTTAACTTGGATAAATGCTTTAGTATTTGCCTTAAAATCAATTAACTTCCTTGAAAAATCCACATGAAAAAAAGGTATTTTCATTATTTTCAATTCTTTTTCGAACTCTTCTACTCTTTTTTTTGAACTTGTACTACCCTGTTTGAAATTCGCAGCTACATGAACTTCATAACCCATTTTTATTAATATATCAATATTCATCATATTAAATTGATCAATCATTGAAGCAACTGAAGCTAATATTAAAACTTTTTTCAATTCTATTACCTAACCTTTCTTTTACTTCTCGGTCACACCAATTGAATCTTGCAGGTCCCAAACTCTATAATTTTCTTTATATTCACTCATACCTTGCTCATAAACTAAATTACCGAATGCTTTATTTACTGTACCTACAAAATTCCCCATAAATTTAATTAATGGATTAAAAACTCTTGTGAGTTTTACATTCTTCTGATGAATCTCTGAGATCAATCTAACCATTTCAGTCGTTTTTACATATTCATTATTTTGCGGAAAGTACACTCCATTTTCATTATTGTCTATCATTAATCGAATAAATTCACAAAGATTATCTATATGAAGCATACTTCTTTCATTGTCGATGTCAGGAAATATTGGTAATTTACGTGCATAGCTTGCCAATTTCGGATAATTCCCTTTAGAGCCCTTACCATAAATCATAGGTGGTCTAATTATAACCACCTTGAAATCATCACTCTCTAGGAGAGAAATACCTTCCTCTGCCTGGAGCTTACTATTACCATAAAAATTCGATGGCTGAGGTTTCGTATTATTATCTATGATTCTTTTCTTATTGATATGGCTACTATCACCATAGACGATAATACTACTTGTGAAAATAAACTGCTTAACGTGTTCTTCTTTTGCCTTTTCCGCAACTTCTATCGCCAAATCGCGGTTAACTTTATAATATTGCTGCTCCATACTTGGGTCCGTAGATACATGAGCAATTCCAGCAACATGGAGTACTACATCATAAATTGAAAAATCATGTTCCTTCCATTCCGTGCCTCTAACCGATAGCTCCACAACTTCGTATTGATCTGGCCATTGTTCCAGCCACTTTATAAAATTTGTACCCACATAACTACCTTTACCAGTAATTAATATCTTTCGTTTACTCATTTTATAAAGTTACTCCTTTAGTAGAAGACACTTCCTGTTTTGTTGTTCCTTCTTTTACACCATCAGATTTCAGAACACTTAGGATAGTCATAAAAAAAACCTTTATATCAAACTTAAAAGAAAGGCTTGCAATATATTCCCCATCCAGACTCGCCTTCTTCTCAATAGGTAACTCATCTCTACCATTAATCTGAGCCCATCCAGTCAACCCAGGTTTGATATCATTAGCTCCATATTTATCACGTTCAGCAATTAAATCATATTGATTCCATAATGCAGGACGAGGTCCCACGATACTCATTTCACCTTTTAGGATATTGATAATCTGAGGTAATTCATCCAAGCTTGTTTTTCTTAGGAACTTACCTACTTTAGTAATGAAGAAATCAGGATCTTCCAGTAGATGCGTCGGCATGTCTTGTGGTGTGTCTGTACGCATTGTTCTAAATTTTAGTATGTAGAATTCCGATTTATTTTTACCTAAACGTTTTTGTTTAAATAATATAGGGCCTTTGGAAGTTGTCTTAATTGCGATCGCAATGATTAAAAAGACTGGCCATAACACTAGCATCCCAATTAAAGCTAATAGAAAATCTATGGTTTGTTTCGTGTAAACATAAGGTCTCATAAGTTCACCTGATCCTTTTAGTTACTATTTCTCCATATATGTAGATCATCTCTATGCCAAATGAGCATAGAGATGATCTTCTTACTACTCTCTTAATTCGCCATCTTCTCAGCTATATCTTTACCCGCCTGAAGCTGTGCCTCAAATTCACTTTTATATTGACTAATAATCTCCGTACTATAGCCATTGCTGTTCAGTTTTTGTTCAGTGTCAGCAACTATACTATTGAAGCTAGCGGTAAATGAGGCCAGCTGTTGCAACCCTTTTTCTTTAATGCTTTTCTTACTCGCTTCATCTGTCGCTCCAAGATACTCAAACCCAATACTCATTAATGTCGATTGACTCTGATTTTTAAGCGCCGTAAGCTTAGCTTCTGTGTCACTAGTGATAGTTTCATATGAAACCTTTCCAGTTCCTGCAGAACCACCACCTGTTGCACCTGTACCACCTTGTGCACCTGTTGTATCCGTTGGCGCTGGTGTCGCTACTGGAGATGGATCCTTGCCATTGTCATTGTTTGTCGATCCATTAGTGGTTTGTTCCTGATAACCCTTGGAAACTGCAGTAATGGTCTTCGTCTTCTGATCCCAGCTAATGTTATGACCTACAGATTCCGATAAAAAACGTAGGGGTACATATAAGGAACCATTCAGTATAAAGCTAGATTGGCCTGTAGGCAAAGCCTTGGTTGCACCGTTAAATACATAACTTGCCTTAACTTGATTGAGGGCAATATTCTTCGCTGCTGCTGAAGTACTTTTCCCGTTCGTTGCATTCATTAGGTATTCTTTAATCACAACTAGCTCTGAGCTGCTAGGCTCTGCAACTGTAACTTTAACGTTTTTAGCATCCCAAGCTACACTCTTCTGTAAAGCATATGACATAAAGCGCAATGGAACATACGTTGTATTGTTGTACATGAATACATACTGGCCTGCGGGTGGCTGAATACTCACGCCGTCAAAAATCAAATTCACGTTCATACTTTGCACTTTAATCGTATTAGTTGCAGCCTTAGGCGTTGCACTTGGTACTGCCGCTGCTGATACTGATATAGGTGCGGATGCTGTTAAGGGTGCTAAACCAATTGAAGCAATTAATGATAAAGCCACGACTGATAGTGTTGCTTTAGACATATTTATTCACTTCCCTTTTCTTTCGCTTTTAGTCGTTCTTCTTCAGCAATAATTTGGTCACGTGTTTTTCCTTGACTAACTCCGTACTTTTTAGCAATTTGAGATAACTCATTGTATTGCTCATCAGATACTTTACCGAGAATGATACTGCGTGCTTCTCGCTTTTCTTCTACGGTTAAGCCACCTTTGGCTAATTCTTTTAGGCGGTTAATATCAGATACGCTAAGTTGACCAAGTACAATAGAAGCCACATCTGCTTTATCTTTAATCGTTACATTTTCTTGAATTTGCTTAGCTTTATCTGTGGAGACCTGTGCTGTGTAACCATCTGAAGAGCCACCTTTTTGATCTGATGATGGAGCTTTGGTCGGTTCACTAGTAGTAGAAGCTGTTGTTTCTCCACTAGGTTTAGCTTTATTTTCACTGCTTTGATTACTATTTTCCTCATCATTTACTGGTGGAGTAGAAGGTACCGCAGACTCTACAGGTTCGACATTACCATCATCAACTGTATCAGTTGGTGCCGTTCCTTGATCTTGACCACCAACATTATCCTCAGACTCCAGATCAAAACCATCTGCCATTGAATTCATCAGCTTATCGACAGCATAATTCGCGGCGAACAAACCGCCAACACCCAATACTACAATAACTGACAGCGTCCATAAAAGGATCTTTTTCCATCGTTTGTTGAACACTTATATATCCCCCTTTATGAATTAGTTAGCTAATAGCGACTTGGGCAACGGGCTGCATCGGTACAATCTGATTGATTATTTCGCGTATAATTTCTGGTTCCTCAGCGAGAACACGTTCCAAACGTTTAAACTCCAGCTCTAACTGATTTAGACTTATTACATTAGGTCTACCAATGAAAATTCTTCCATGATCTGTAGAACCTAGATTTTCTTCATCTGTAAGCAACTCTTCATATAACTTCTCACCCTCACGAATACCGGAGAAATGAATATCAATGTCCTTATAGGGTTCATATCCAGAGAGCGTAATTAAGTCTTCCGCCAACGTTAGAATCTTAACCGGCTCTCCCATATCCAGAATGAACACTTCTCCGCCTTTGGCGAAAGAACCAGATTGGATGACAAGCTGAACAGCTTCCGGAATCGTCATGAAATAACGCACCATTTCTGGATGAGTGACAGTCACTGGCCCTCCGGCAGCGATTTGCTGCTTAAAGGCTGGAATCACACTACCACGACTGCCAAGAACATTCCCAAAACGCACAGCAGAGAACTTTGTTTGACTTGTGGTGTGCAGGCTCTGCACATACATTTCCGCAATCCGTTTAGTGGCACCCATTACACTGGTTGGGTTAACCGCCTTATCAGAAGAGATCATTACGAATCTCTCGGCACCATATTTATCTGCACAATCCGCAACATTTTTGGTGCCAAAAACATTATTTTTAATGGCTTCCGAAGGATTACGCTCCATTAAAGGAACGTGTTTATGTGCTGCTGCGTGAAAGACCACATGCGGTCTATGGCCACTGAATACATCCATCATCCGACTGCGATCCTGCACATCTGCTATCACGGTTACAATGTTCAACTCCGGAAAACTCTTACGAAGCTCCATTTCAATTGTGTAAATACTGTTCTCACCGTGTCCAAGTAACATTAGCTTGTCCGGACCAAAAGGAGCAATCTGCCGGCATAACTCTGAACCAATAGAGCCCCCAGCCCCCGTAACTAGCACCGTCTTATGATGTACATAACCTAAAATACTGTTCAAATCAGCTACGATCGGTTCACGACCTAATAAATCTTCTACGCTAACATCCCGAAGTTTCTTAACTGATATTTTTCCAGCGATCAGATCATTAAGAGCCGGTATAATCTTCAGCTTTGCTCCAGTCTTTTTGGCAAGATTAATAATTTCAGAAATCTCAGTACGTGAAACAGAGGGCATGGCGATGATTATCTCATGAATTTCTCTTTCTTTCACAATAGCTGGGATTGCATAACGATTTCCAATTACAGGAACACCCATAATGTACATATGGTATTTATTCGCATTATCATCAATGAAACCGACTAATTTGGTATGCGCAAAAGAGGGTCCCATCATTTCCCGAGCAATTAATATCCCACAATCACCAGCACCTACAATTAGTGTATGGGTCTTAGTGTCTTTGTAATTGATTCGATCATTATGAAGTACTCTCCACAAAAATCGGACTCCACCTACTAATAAAAGAATAGTCTCCATCGACCGAACTTCTATGGCAAGAGGTACTCTATCCGGCAAAATTAGATACGCCAGTGCAAATGAAAATAAGGACCCTACTACAATAGCTTTAGAAACCGATATAATCTCACCGATACTGGCATATTGCCACATTCTTCGGTAAAGACCGAAGTATATCAGGCTTCCACCGAATGCAAATGTTGCAATCAAACCAAATTGCAGCATCTGTACAACGTATTCCTGAAGAGCATGGTTAGGGTACCGAAACAAATAAGATGTCACAATACTGAACCAAATGATCGCAAGATCAATGAAGAATAAAAGAACCACTCTAGATTTCGCTGTCATTTTCAGTGCCTCCAAAAATAACATTTTTAATTATGAATAAATCAATTTCCATAGTAGTAGTAATAGTACCCTTCACTAGCTTTACGTTTTACATTATTGAGAACAACACCAAGCATTTTTGCACCAACGCGATCAAGATTAGCTTTAGCTTTTACTGCGATATCGCGTTTCACCTTACCATAGCTGACAACCATAATAACGCCATCACTCTTCGAGGCCACAATTTGTGCATCCGTAACCGCTAATAATGGTGGAGTATCAATAAGAATGACATCATACCGCTGACGCAAATCCTGTAAAAGAGTGCTCATCCGATTAGATGCCATCATTTCCGCCGGGTTGGGCGGGATTGGTCCAGAGGTCATGATTGAAAGATTATTAACACCGGAATCTTGGACAGTGTCCTCAAGAACTGCCTGCTGAGACAGTAGAGAGGATAAACCAAAACGGTTACTTAGTGTAAAAGTCTTATGTGCCGTTGGCTTCCGCAAATCGGCGTCAATCAACAATACTCTTTTATCTGCTTGTGCGTAAGCTGCCGCCAGGTTAGCAGATACCGTAGATTTACCTTCTTCCGGCCCGGAGGAAGTGACCATAATCACTTGAATAGTCTGATCTACAGAAGAAAAATCAATATTCGTGCGCAATGCGCGAAACGCTTCAGAGACAGGAGAGCGTGGGTTCGTAACGGTGATCAGATGGCGTTGTTTATTTGGAAGCTGTGACATGTTCGAGGTCCCCCGCCTTTCTGGATGATTGTTTCTGTGTTTGTGCGGCACCTTGCTTGCTTTCATCTTGACCCAATCTTGTAATCATAGCTATGGTAGGCAAACCAAGATACTTCTCAATATCAGCTTCTGTCTTCAGGGTGTCATCCATATATTCCAGCAGGAAGGCAATCCCTAAGCCAATCATCAAAGAGACGATAAAAGCAATAGCCATGTTCAGTAAAACATTCGGTTCTACCGGCCGTGGTTCAACAGTTGGATTCACTTTAGCTTCATTCAGAATCGATACATTTTCCACATTAAATAGACTTGGAATTTCTTCCTTGAACACAAGTGAAATGGCATTCACGATTTCAGCAGCCCGCTGATAAGAATTATCTCGAACGACAAGTGTCATCACCTGCGTATTATTTACGGAACTCACATTAACCTTTTTTAATAGCTCTTCCGCAGTAATATTGAATTGCGGATAATCCTTTGTAACAATATCAAGGATGGCCGGAGTCTTAATAATTTCCTTATACGTATTAATTAATTGAATATTGGTATTAATCTGGTTTAAATCAAGCTGCCCCACCGCTGACTGCGTCGGTGTTTGGTTAACGATAATCTTCGTGGATGCCTCATATACCGGGTTTTTAATATACAGACTATATACACCAGCAATACCGCACACCAATACAACTATGCTGAAAATGAGCCATAGTCTCTTCCTGACGATCTGAAAATAATCGCGAAGATCCAATTCTTGTGATGACAAGTGAAATTACCCCCAAGCTATTTCTGAAATATTTCGATGCCTGTTCAAATCTTCCCTATTTGCAAAAAAATCGCCTCCTCTCACCTACATGAGAGGAGGCTGTATACTATGAGTTTTATTTACTTGAAGTTAATAGTACGGTAGATAATTACTGCTGCTTCAGCACGGGTAGCTGTATCGTTCGGGTTGAACTTGCCAGCATTTCCGATAACCAGGTTGTGGCTTGCTGCAAACGCTACGCCATCTCTTAGGGATGCGCTGATCTTAGCAGCATCAGAGAATTTACTGATTGCAGTAGAATCTGTTTTTGCATCAGGATTGATAGATTTCAACGCACGGGAGATCATTGTTGCCATTTCTGCACGTGTAATAGTTGCATTAGGATCAAATTTGGCCGCACTGCGTCCAGTGATAATCCCTTTTTCTGCTGCAACTGCTACATATGGTGCATACCAAGCAGTTGAACTTACATCGCTAAAGCTTTGTACAGCAGAGTTGTTTTCCAGGTTAAGCGCACGAATCAACATTTTGGAGAACTCAGCACGAGTTACGTTGCTCTTCGGTGCAAATTTACCTGCTCCGACTCCTTCAATCGCACCTTTAGCAGCTACGACTTGAATTTGTCTACCAGCCCATGCTTGTACAGCAGAAATATCATTAAAGGAGACTTTATTCTCAAGTACTGCGTAAGAAGAGAATGTATCACGTGGTTCTACGATGAAATCTCCATCAAGAACTCCACCTTGGAATTGCAGGTCGCCGTATACAAGCTTACCAACGGAAAGCAATTCTTTATCAAGACCATCAGTATTCTTAAGTGGCAATTTGATAGTAATTGGTTGTTTAAATGTGCTTTGTACTACACCGTTCACACTAAGTGTGAATTCGTACACATCCGAAGCCAATTTCAGCTTGGTAACGGAAGTTACAACTTCTGGTTTAGCTGTAGTTACTGTCAATGAAATCGCTGTGCTGAATTGGCTTACAGGAATCGTTACAGTTACACCGTTGAAAGTAACGGCGATATTCGCAATACCTTTAGCTTTTGCAGCTTCAATAATGGCTTGGGAAAGTGGAACTTCAACTGTAGTAGCGTTTACTGTTCCCAGATTCAGGGTCAAAGTAAGACCAGTTTTACCAGGGTTCGCTGCAACCAGTTTATCAAATTCCTTAATTACATCAGCATCAACCAATTTCAAGGTTGCTTTACCGTCAACAATGCTTACGAGCTTAGATACGTCATAGATTCCTGGAGTTTGAACAGGAGCTACAGGCGTTGTAACACTTCCATTTCCGCTTCCACTACTACCATTACCGTTGCCGTTGCCATTACCGTTGCCATTATCGCCTAATCCGTAGGCTTTAATATAAGCAAATGCAAGTGATTTCGCCGCAGGTTTTGCGGATTTAATATTATTGTTCAGGTTTTTCAGTGTTTCTTTCACATCACTAGCAGTAACTCCAAGCTTGTCCAACGCTTGACTTACTGTGAGTGCTCCTGTTCCTGTTGTATGGCTCAATACTTTTGCAATAGCTTCATCCAACAAAGTATCGTAACCGGATTCGGATGTGAGAATTGCCAACAAATCTGAAGTTGACTTGCTGCTTACCAGATCACGAAGTTCTGTTTCAATACTGCTCAAAAATTCAGCAACACTATCAACAGTAAGTCCAGACACACCCGCTTTAGCTGCAATTTTGCTTACCAAAGCAATGTTTTTGTCATCGTTACGGATCACTTGGATTCCGGAGAAGTCATTTCCATAGACATCGTAGACTACACTAGTAACGCTTTGGAACAATTTAAGTGATGTTTTTGTTTCTTCTCCATCCAGTGAAAGCTTGTTCAGTACTGGAGCAAAAATTTCTGTAAATTCTTTCTCACTCAGTGCTGCAACCTCAGTCTTCAAATTGTAGAGATAAACTGCATCTGTTGCGGTCAATTGTTTGTAAACAGCAAGAACCTTATCCTTAACTGCTGCACTGCTACTAACTGTAGCCGCAGATGCTGTGCCTACTGCTCCAAGGCTTCCCAACGGAAGACCCGCAACGGATGCTGCTACCATACTTGCTGCTAATGTTGATACTACTAGTTTCTTTTTCAAAGTCACTAAATATCCACCTCTTCTTATGTATTAAAATACTGTACTACCATAGACCTAGAAAAATTCGCCCAAATGCTACGCTATTACGTATAGCATTAAATCACCCAATAAAACCCATTCTACCACTATTAGGTAGATTAGTCAGCCCTTTCGGAAAAAAAATCCAAACAATTTTTGTCGGTTTCCCCTTGTTTGTACGTGTTTTCCATGAATAACCTCGCCATTGGTCATAATTTGCTGAGCATTGCCGCGAACATAGTCACGCATCTCAGGGCCTAATTCTTTCTCCATAACCACATAAGCAGCGTTTAATCCAAAAGGACGATGAACACTGTCATGTGCATCAGAGGCCAACACATGTACTGTATTTCTACGGCATAGCTCCAGCGACAATTTCTGTAGCTTATTTCCGAAAACGCCTGCAAGACTCTGTGCGGTTACCTGCCCAAGTGATCCTAGCTCTATCAATCTCTCTAGTTTAGAAGGATCAGCAGCTATTTCAGCATTGCGCTCCGGATGGGCGATGACCGGAACGAACCCTTGAATGATCAGCTCGTGGCAGATTTCTTCCATGTTACGTGGTACTCGTGAAGAAGGCATTTCCAGTAAAATATACCGCGAATCTGCAAGACTCAGCAGTTCCCCCCGCTCCAGATCATTCAGCAGATCACCGTAGATACGGATCTCTTGACCTGGAAGAACAAGCAGTGGATTACCAGCCTGACGAAGTCTCTCATTCATCATCTCCACAGCTTCTTTAATCTTGGGGGCATTATTCATATATTGACCGTTGGCATGATGTGGCGTGGCGATGACTGAAGTAATCCCTTCTCTGTGGGCGTCTTGCGCCATGGCAAGAGCAGCTTCCCAATCAGAGGCTCCGTCATCCAAAAAGGGTAAGATGTGGCAGTGAATATCTATCATATGTTATCTATCGGTCCTTTTCCATAGAAATTTTAGTTTTATCAACAAAAAAATACAACCATTCCCACCAGGAATGGTTGCTTGATTGTAAATGAGTTCATATCTTACGCTTCGGTTGACTCCTCTTGCTGAGATTCATTTGCTATCATTTCAGCATCCTCTGAATCCGGAGATTCATTCTCAGAAGGGCGAATATACCCATCGATTAAGCCCCAAAGCTCGTCTTTGCCGAGACCAATTTCCGAGGAGAATGGAATAAAATTATCCCCTGGCAGCACGCCCAGCTCCTGCTTCATGGTCTTGATATGCTTTTGCCAGCGTGTCTTCGGAATTTTATCCGCTTTGGTCGCTACAACACACATAGGAAGATCATAATGCTTCAACCAGTCGAACATCATCTTATCATTGCTGGTAGGCGAATGCCGCAGGTCCACAATAAGCAGAACAAGCTTCAACGTATCGCGCTCAGAGAGGTATTTCTCAACCATTTTACCCCACACCGCGCGTTGTGTCTTGGAGACTTTGGCATACCCGTAACCTGGAAAGTCAACAAAATACATGCTGTCTTCATTGATACGGTAATAGTTCATGTGTTGTGTCTTACCAGGCGTGGAGCTTGTCCGAGCCAGATTCTTACGGTTAATCATTCGGTTAATGAGGGAAGACTTCCCCACATTGGAACGCCCTGCCAGAGCAACCTCTGGCAAGGAATCATCAGGGTACTGATCAGGGCCAACGGCACTGATAATAAATTCGGCAATATTAACTTTCATAGGACTTCCTTTCTAATGCACACTACTCGGTGGCTCACTGCTAATTTCATTATGATGCTCAACTAACGCATGATGCAAGACCTGATCCATATTAGATACAGGTACGAACTCAACATCATTACGTACGCTCTCAGGAATATCTTTCAAATCCCTTTCATTGTCTTTGGGAAGAAGGATCTTTTTATATCCAGCTCGGTGAGCCGCAAGGGATTTCTCTTTCAATCCACCAATGGGCAGTACACGTCCCCGCAAGGTGATTTCACCTGTCATCGCCACATCCTTCGAAACATAACGTTTCGTGAGCGCGGAGATCAATGCGGTTGCAATCGTAATCCCTGCAGACGGACCATCCTTCGGAATTGCACCTTCCGGAATATGGATATGAATATCAATCTTCTCATAAAAATCGGGCTGGAGCCCCAGCTCCTCCGCCTTCGAACGAGTATAGCTGAATGCGGCCTGTGCCGACTCCTTCATTACATCGCCAAGCTGTCCGGTGAGGGTTAGTTTACCTGTTCCCTGCACAACCGTAACTTCGATCAGCAATGTATCGCCGCCAACCTCAGTCCAAGCCAGCCCAGTGACCGTACCGATCTGATCTTCAAGCTCGGCCATACCGTAACGATATTTAGAAGCCCCAAGATAATCCTTGATGTCATCAGGAAGAATGACCACTTTCTCTTTTTCCTCAGACACGATTTGTTTCGCAGCTTTGCGGCATAATGCTGCAATCTGCTGTTCCAAATTACGAACACCGGATTCACGGGTATATTCGCGGACAATGCGTAATAAGCTATCGTCTTCGATAATCAGTTGATCTTCTGCAAGACCGTGGTTTTTCTTCTGCTTAGGCAATAGATAACGGCTGCCGATTTGCAGTTTCTCCAGTTCCGTATAACCTGGAATGAACAGCATTTCCATCCGATCCAGCAAAGGACGCGGAATATTATGCACTACGTTCGCTGTTGTTACAAACATTACGTTCGACAAGTCGAACGGCAGCTCTACAAAATGATCACTAAACGTGTTGTTTTGTTCTGGATCCAACACCTCAAGCAGCGCTGAAGATGGATCTCCACGGAAATCCGCAGCCATCTTATCGATTTCATCCAATAGGATAACCGGATTAATCGTACCCGCCGTCTTCATGCCTTGGATAATCCGGCCCGGCATCGCACCTACATAAGTCCGGCGATGACCTCGAATCTCCGCCTCATCACGTACACCGCCTAACGAGATACGGACGAACTTGCGGTTGAGCGAACGGGCGATGGAACGAGCCAGTGAGGTTTTCCCCACCCCTGGAGGACCTACAAGACATAAAATCGGACCCTTAAGCTTCTTAACCAACTGCTGAACGGCCAAATATTCCAATACCCGTTCCTTCGGTTTTTCCAAACCGTAGTGATCCTCATCAAGTACCTGCTCGGCCTTTTTGATGTCAAGATCATCCTCTGTCTGTTCACTCCAAGGGAGACTGAGCAGCCAATCTACATAGTTGCGAATAACGCCGCCTTCTGCAGAGCTGACTGGCATTTTTTCCAGCCGATCGATTTCTTTCTCCATCTTTTCTTTCACACGTTCTGGAACATTTTTCTCTTCCATTAGCGTCCGTAGCTCTTCCGCTTCTCCTACCCGGCCTTCCTTCTCGCCGAGTTCTTTCTGGATCGCTTTCATTTGCTCACGCAAATAATATTCCTTCTGCGTCTTTTCCATCTGCTTTTTGACACGTTGATTGATCTTACGTTCAAGCTCCAGCACTTCACGCTCATTATTAAGAATATCAAGAAGCTTCTCCAGCCGTTTACTAACATCAATCGTCTCGAGAATTTCTTGCTTATCCTTAATTTTTAGCGATAAATGACTCGTAATGACATCCGCAAGTCGACCAGGCTCTTCTATATCGGATACAGCAGCGAGGGTCTCTGGGGTCACTTTTTTGGATAACGTAATATAGTGTTCGAACTGATTGAGTACTGTACGCATCAGCGCGTCACATTCTTGATCGCTATCTTCTTCTTCCGGCAGCTCACGCGCCATAACCTCATAGTACTCATCATTATCGATATAATTAATAATTTCGGCCCGTTCTACACCTTCAACCAGTACACGTATCGTACCGTTTGGAAGCTTCAGCATTTGCCGCACATTGGCGACAGTACCGACCCGAAAAATATCGTCCTGACCTGGCTCTTCAATATTCACTTCCGACTGGGAACAAAGAAGAATCAAATTATCTTCAACCATAGCTTTCTCTAGCGCCCGAACTGACTTCTCACGGCCCACATCCAAGTGAAGAACCATGCTTGGGTACACAAGAAGCCCTCTTAGCGGCAATAAAGGAAAACGACGACCTTTTGTTTTATTTGTCATCATCGCTTTCGCACCTCCCATGGCTCTCAATTAATCTCATATGCATTCATTCTAACAAAAGCAGCCCCAAAACACCAACAGAGTCCTTAGATTTCAAGAAGAACCGACTTGCTTTTCCATAAATAGAGACAACGTTTCTTGTAGCATTTAAAAAGGAAGCAGCAGAAATGCCTGCAGCCTCCTTTATTTTACAGCGACAAATCTCACCTTATTCTTCGAATTAGGGATCAATTTAGTTTAACCCTTTGCAGATTCACCAGCGGCATCGGCCTTTAGGAGTGAAGGTGCAGCGGAGAACAGCTCTCCAGCAACTGCAGGCAACCTTACATCAGCTGTATCGGCACCGAACAGGTGACGGAACACCTCTTCTACTGTTTCCATTGGAATAACGCGTAATGGCGCGAGGTCAGCGAAGAGAGACTGCCAGTTTTCTTTTGGAATAAGCACTGTAGTGGCACCAGCTTGAAAAGCAGCTTCTACTTTGGCAATTACACCGCCCACTGGCTTAACTCGACCATGGATGCCTATCTCACCTGTGATCGCTACCGTGTTATCCACGGGAAGTCCACGAATAGCGGAGACAATTGCTACTGCCATCGCTACTCCAGCAGAAGGTCCGTCAATCGGTGTACCCCCTGGGAAATTCACATGTAGATCATAACGATCGGGCTCCAGATTCATCGTACGCAGTACGGTCAATACATTCTCAACTGAGCCCTTTGCCATACTTTTTCGCCGAATCGTGCGGGAGCCTCCACCGATCTCTTCTTCATCCACCACACCTGTCACGTTCAATCTGCCTTGGCCGTTCACAGCAGGCGCTGCGGAAACTTCGATTTCGAGCAGAGTCCCCATCCCCGGTCCATACACAGCAAGACCATTGACTAATCCAATCTGCGGTGCCGAAGGAATCTTGCGTTCCGTACGCAGCGGAAGCTGGCTGCTGCCTGCCACCCATTCCACATCAGCAGCATTTAGTGTATCTCTCTGCTCAGTTAAAGCTAATCCGGCAGCCAACTGAATCATATTAACTGCCTCCCGGCCGTTGGTTGCATACTGTTGCACCACAGTGACTGCTTCCGGACTTGGTTTAAGCCCAATTTTCTGTATCGCGTCACGCGCGATCACGGCAATCTCATCCGGCAGCAGCGGGCGGAAATAAATCTCCATGCAGCGCGATCGCAGCGCAGGTGAAATCTCATCCGGAGAGCGCGTAGTAGCGCCAACTAGACGGAAATCGGCAGGCAATCCATTTTGAAAAATATCATGAATATAAGCCGGAGTATTATTATCCTCCGAATTATAATAAGCGCTCTCTAGCAGGACCTTCCGGTCCTCAAGCACTTTAAGCAGCTTATTCATCTGAATAGGGTGAAGCTCTCCTATCTCATCCAGAAAAAGAATCCCGCCATGCGCCTTAGTCACCGCGCCCGGTTTCGGCTGTGGCACACCCGCCACACCCATGGCCCCTGCACCTTGATAAATAGGATCATGCACAGAGCCGATCAACGGGTCAGCAATACCACGCTCATCAAAACGAGCGGTAGTGGCGTCAATCTCTGTGAATTTGGCGTCACTTTTAAAAGGAGAAAGCACATTCTTTTTCGCCTCTTCCATGACAACACGCGCTGCCGCAGTCTTGCCCACTCCCGGCGGACCATAAATAATCACATGCTGCGGATTAGCGCTGCAAAGTGCGGCTTTCAGGGCGCGCAGCCCATCTTTTTGCCCGACAATATCTCCAATAGAAGCCGGACGTGTTTTCTCCGACAATGGTTTAGTTAATGTAATCATCCGCATTTTCCGTAACTTGTCCAGTTCCTTGCGCGACTCTCGTTCTACCGCTGTCTTATTTGTCTTCTGACCCCGCAGCAGATTCCAAAAGTATACGCCGATAACCAGCGCGAAAAAGAGCTGCACGATCATCACAACTATACTTAATTCCATAGGTCATCCTCCTGTTTCGTTCAGTCTACCTTTCCACCCTTGGCTACTATTAGGTAGTATAGCCGTTTCGGTAATTAGTAAACGCGAATTTGAGGATTTGTTGAATTGTTGCAGTAGGATAGACTCTGATAATTAACTATAAGGGCATTAATGAGTATGGGAATTGCGAATGTGGCTTAGGTAATTTTTAAAAAGGAGATTGTTGAGGAGGTTGGAGAGGAAGGAATGCGGAGGAGTGCGGAAGTAAAGGAGGGATGAAGAGATGAAGAGGAATGAAGGAGAAATGCGGAGAAATGAGGGAGAGATTAGTGGAAGGGAATTTGAGTAACTGTGGTGGTAGGAGGAGCCGTTGAACTTAGTAACTGAGGATCGTGATCGGTGCTACGTGGGGGTAAGGAACCTAGTTGTGCGTACCGCTAAGGGTAAGGGCGTCGGGAGTTTCCTGTAGACGTTTAGTTTGTTGAGTTCGATGAGGTACTTTTAGAAGCTGAGTCAGCTGGACGCAGTGGGTTACTTCTAAAAGCTGAGTTAACTGGGGATGGTGAGCTACTTTTAGAAGTTGAGTTAGCTAGGGACGGTGGGTTACTTCTAGAAGTTACGTCAGTTTACCTCTAAGATGCAGAGTTAACTTAATTTGCTGAACATATCCGTTTGTATCTCCTATGTTCTTAGAAACATCCTATTCAGTACAAAAATCTAAGTATCATTGGTACCCAGCCAAATAATTAGGGAAATTCTCCCTATTTATCAGTGATTCACGACCTCAAAACTGCCAATTAGGGAAATCCTCCCTGATTATTGGAGGAATCACACATAAATGGGAGAAATGCACCTTTTATTAGGGATTTTTTCCCTAATAAGCTTGATTTTGAGCCATAATCGGCTTATTTCAGGGATAATTCCCCTAATTGTTGCGTTTTACTTCATAATGAACTTCACATCAAGCTCCTTCACATACCTTCTTTTCAAATTTCCACCTTCAACAAAAGCCATGGCCAACATTGTTACGCCTATATGATCAGCCCCATCAAACACTTCTGCTACACCTGCTCCATCAGCCATCAACCACCAGCCTTTACAAATATCAATCCCAGTAAAAAAGAACATCACGAGCCAGCTTATACTCAACATTTTTGACGCCGATTCCCCTCTTCACAGGAGTAAGCCAGCCTTTTTCACAGAGATTCTTTAGCATCATGCGTACTGTTTTGGGATCTAGCGTGAAATAATCAGCGACTTCTTTAGGGCGTATCACCCCAGCTTGACGCACCACTAAACGCATGATTTCCTTCTCAGCGATTAGCAGTCTGCCACGCGGTGCATCTACAATTTGGTAGCGGCTTAACGCCAAACGCAGCAATGTAACACATAACTCAGGGCGCTGTTCAACATCATCATAGGCAAATGAAATTACTTGATAACCCATTCCGTACAGAAAAGTTTCACGATTTAGCTCATTACAATACTTCAGCCTATCCATGTCTCTTACATGAGCTGCATACCCTTTGATCTCCAACAAAAGCTTGATCGGCCCCGGCAAAAAAGCAAAATCAGCAAAATAAGCTCGTCTTTGTAAATCCAGCACCTCATACTCCGGATGAAGATTATTGAAATCACCACAAAGCGGCCACCAGACATTCTCCAAAAATAATTTTTCGGCGTGGCCATGACCTCTTTCCAGCCTCCCCCGCCGTTCCGTTCTGCTTGCAAGATGATGCGCAATAAATTTTTCATGGGCTTGTTCATAGTTCATGTTTACTCATCCCTTCCTCCAAAATGGAAATAAACGCAAAAAAAAACGCCCCATGAGCCCCGGATATACCGAAACTGCACAGGACGTTCTTCGCCACTTAGATCACTACTTACCTAACGTCGCCCAAAATTACTATACGATGCTAAGAAGTGTTTATAATATTATGAGATTGAAAATTCTTATAAATACCATTCAGACCAAGTTACTTCGATTGCACCGGAGGTGCAAGGTTAGCGTGGGCGCGGCCTGGAATTTCGCCCGTTGCCTCGTAAGCCACCACAATCGCATCAATTTCCTTCTTCAGCTCGTTCACGAGTTCAGCTTCAGGCACTTTACGGATCATTTGTCCGTAGCGGAAAAGCAAACCTTCCCCACGAGCGCCAGCAATACCGATATCTGCTTCACGTGCTTCACCAGGACCGTTAACAGCACAGCCAAGGACGGAAACTTTAATAGGCACCTTAAGCTTCGAAATGTATTCTTCCACCTCATTAGCGATGGAGAAAAGATCGATATCCAGTCGTCCGCAAGTCGGACAAGAGATCAGCGTCGCCGCGTTAGAGATCAGACCAAACGTCTTCAGCAGCTCACGCGCCACCTTAATCTCTTCAACCGGATCGGCACTAAGCGAGATACGCAGTGTGCTGCCGATGCCCATAGAGAGCAGTGCACCAATACCTGCGGAGCTCTTCACTGTACCAGCAAACAATGTGCCAGATTCTGTAATCCCCAAGTGCAGTGGATAAGGGATGACTTCCGCAGCCTGACGGTAAGCTTCGATGGCCATTGGCACATCGGATGCTTTTAGAGAAACGATAATGTCGTGGAAATCCAGTTCCTCCAGAATACCAATATGGTATAACGCACTTTCTACCATAGCTTCTGGGGTTGGGTATCCGTATTTCTCCAAAAGGTGATTCTCCAAAGAACCGGCGTTTACACCAATCCGAATCGGAATTCCTTTTTCTTTACATGCTTTAACTACCGCTTCTACCTTTTCGCGACGACCAATGTTCCCCGGATTAATCCGTACCTTATCGATGCCGTTCTCAATAGCCATCAACGCTAGCTTATAGTTGAAATGAATATCCGCTACGAGTGGGATATGAATCTGTTTCTTGATCTCCTTGATTGCGGCAGCCGCCTCTTCATTGTTGACAGTTACGCGTACTAGCTGGCAGCCTGCTTCCTCAAGCCGCAATATTTCAGCTACAGTAGCCTCCACATCAGCGGTTTTGGTTGTACACATGCTTTGAATCGCAACCTCGTTGTTTCCCCCAATAATGAGCCCGCCAACATTGACAGGACGGGTTTGGTGTCTCAAGAACATGATTTTTCTCCCCCATAACGCCAAAGCTCCACCCCTTCGCTCCCGCTAATGTGAAGCGGGATAAGCGGAAGAAAGGTGGAGACTGTGACATGTATTGTTAAGGAAAAGCGGCTTACGCGCTTTCCTCTTTCTTCTTGTCTTTCTTAAGGTTGAGCTCAGGCAAAGCTTTCTCCTGAACGACCTGTTCCGTGATCACACAATCCTTAATATCATCGCGTGAAGGAACTTCATACATCACATCGAGCATGATGCTCTCAATAATCGCGCGCAGTCCACGGGCTCCCGTATTACGTTTGATCGCTTCCTTGGCAATTGCTTCGAGTGCCAATGGTTCGAACTTCAACGCTACGTTGTCCATTTCCAGCAGCTTGATATATTGTTTAGTGAGTGCATTTTTAGGCTCGGAAAGGATACGTACAAGCGTATTCTCATCAAGCGGCTCCAAAGTCGAGATGACTGGCAGACGGCCTACAAATTCAGGAATAAGACCGAATTTGAGCAAATCTTCAGGCAATACCATCGACAAATATTCACCAGGCTTAAGATCCTTTTGTCCTTCAACTGCTGCGTTGAAGCCAATGATTTTTTTACCGATACGGCGTTTAATCATTTGCTCCAGACCGTCAAAGGCACCGCCAACGATGAACAGGATGTTCGTCGTGTCGATCTGAATAAACTCCTGATGAGGATGCTTACGTCCGCCCTGCGGAGGCACAGAAGCAACAGTTCCTTCCAGAATCTTCAGAAGCGCTTGCTGTACACCTTCGCCGGAAACGTCACGAGTAATGGACGGATTCTCGGATTTACGTGCTACTTTATCAATTTCATCAATATAGATAATGCCGCGTTCGGCTTTCTCCACATCGTAATCTGCAGCTTGAATGAGTTTGAGCAGAATGTTCTCAACATCCTCGCCGACATAACCAGCTTCCGTTAAGGAAGTAGCGTCTGCAATAGCAAAAGGAACGTTGATAATCTTCGCCATCGTTTGTGCTAACAAGGTTTTACCAGAACCTGTTGGACCGAGCAAAAGGATATTACTCTTCGTCAGCTCAACATCTTCGATCTTGCTTTGGCTGTTCACGCGCTTGTAGTGGTTATAAACCGCTACAGAAAGAGATTTCTTCGCTTGCTCTTGACCGATTACATATTGATCCAAAATATCACGAATTTCCTTTGGTTTTGGAATATCCTTCAGATCAATCTCTTCCTCATGACCGAGCTCTTCTTCCACAATTTCCGTGCAAAGCTCGATACATTCGTCACATATATAAACGCCCGGTCCTGCTACAAGCTTACGAACCTGCTCTTGTGATTTACCGCAAAAAGAACATTTCAATTGCCCTTTTTCATCATTAAATTTAAACATCTAACCACCCCTTTAAGATTTCATCGGTGAAGAAAGAACCTGGTCAATAAGCCCATATTCCTTGGCTTCTTCCGCGCTCATGAAGTTATCGCGGTCTGTGTCCCGTTCGATTTTTTCAAGGGGCTGACCTGTGCGATCTACATAAATTTGATTCAGCTTCTGTCTCGTCTTGAGGATCCAGTCAGTGTGAATCCAAATATCAGACGCTTGACCTTGAACACCGCCGAGCGGTTGATGAATCATAACTTCGCTGTTGGTCAGCGCATATCTTTTGCCCGGCGCCCCAGCTGTTAGAAGGAGCGATCCCATGCTTGCTGCCATCCCTACACAAATGGTTGAAACATCCGGTTTGATATATTGCATCGTATCGTATATACCCATGCCGGCTGTTACTGAACCACCGGGTGAGTTGAGGTACAAGTGAATGTCCTTCTCGGGATCATCTGCTGCCAAAAACAGCAATTGAGCAATAACCAGATTGGCGACATCATCGTCAATCGCACTGCTTAAGAAAATGATGCGATCCTTGAGCAATCTGGAATAGATATCGTACGAACGTTCTCCACGACTTGTTGATTCCACAACCATTGGTACCAGACTCATGCCACCAACCTCTTTTCTCTGTACAGATTAGTCTTATCGTTTCAGAAATATTTTAACACGTTCACGGCGCGATGTCATTTTTTCACTACAGTGGACAGTCCGCTGCTTGTGAATTGTGACGTTACCGCCCCTATTACCTTATTGCCATACGTTCATACGGATACCTATGTAGTCACATATATTTGCGGCCGAGGATAAAAATAAGGCACGTAACGAAACTTACGTGCCTTATCATATCTGTATGGAGGCCGTGTAACTTGGCCGTTCTAGGTAGTGTCAAGCTAAAACGCCTTCGGCGTCCTTTTAAGGACGGTAAGCGTTTATGCGAGAATTATAAGAATAAAGTATAAAGTGAAACTTATACCTTCTTATAATTTTAAAATATCCTACTCAGCTTTAGTGTCTTCAGCAGCTGGTGCTTCTTCTACTGCTTCAACTTCTACACTATTGCTAACAAGGAAATCAATGGTTTTACGCAACGAAAGCTCTTCGCTCAAGCTGCCCAGTGAACCGTTAGCTGCCAAGATGCTGCGGATTTCTTCTGGAGTACGTTTGTAAGCTTCAGCCATAGTAGCCAACTCTTCGTTAACTTCTTCTTCGGAAACTTCAATGTTCTCTTGTTTTGCGATAACTTCCAATACCAGGTTGTTGCGAACGCGTTTTTCAGCATCGCCTTTCATTTGGTTCTGCAAGTCTTCACGAGTTTGGCCGGAGAAGCTAAGGAACATATCCATGTTCATACCTTGTTGACGAAGACGAGTGTCGAAGTCACGAACCATATTCTCAACTTCACTGTTGATCATAGCTTCAGGGATTTCAACTTCAGCGTTAGCTGCTGCTTTATCAACAACTGCATTCTCACGAAGGCCTTTCAGTTCTTCCTCTTTACGGGATTCGAGCTGAGCCTTCAAATCTGCTTTGTACTCATCCAAAGTTTCGAATTCACTTACATCTTTAGCGAACTCATCATCCAATGCAGGAAGTTGTTTGCGTTTGATTTCGTGCAGCTTCACTTTGAATACTGCTTTTTTACCCGCAAGGTTCTCTGCATGGTATTCATCAGGGAAAGTAACTTCAACATCTTTGAAATCTCCAGTAGCCATTCCTACCACTTGCTCTTCGAATCCTGGAATGAAGGAGTTGCTGCCAAGCTCAAGAGAGTGACGTTCAGCTTTTCCGCCTTCAAACGGTACATCATCAACATATCCGTCAAAATCGATTACAGCGATGTCGCCGTTAGCTGCTGCTTCTTCTTCAACTACTACAAGCTCAGCATGACGTTCTTGCAGACGAGCAAGTTCAGCACTCAACTCTTCTTCAGTCACTTCAGCTTTTTGTACTGGAACTTCCAGACCTTTGTAATCGCCGAGCTTCACTTCAGGTTTAACCGTGATCTTCGCTTTGAAGATAAAGGATTGGCCTTTAGCAAATTGCTCAATATCAACTTCAGGACGGTCTACAGGGAAGATGTCAGTTTGTTCAACTGCTTCACCGTAAGCTTCAGGAAGAAGAATGTCGATTGCATCTTGGTACAAGCTTTCTACACCAAAACGGGATTCAAAGATCGGCCGAGGTACTTTACCTTTACGGAAGCCTGGTACGTTAGCTTTTTTAACGACTTTGTTAAAAGCTTTATCAAGTGCTGCTGTTACGCGTTCTGCGTCTACTTCTACTTCAAGAACTCCAAGGTTCTTCTCTATTTTTTCCCATGTTGCTTTCATATTATACTTTTCCCTCCAAAATATAGGTTCACAAGTTTACTTCAAATAATGATACAATCCACGCACAGAATAACCATTATATTATATACAACATTACTTTATTTATCAAGTAGAGAAGTCTTTACAAAACCCTTGAGAGCACGATAAGCTCCCTCAAATTGAAAGCGCATGCCGTCTGTGATGCCATACATTCCACGTGTCTCTTCCTCTTGTCGGGAGCCGTTTAAACTCTCAGAAACAAATTGGTGCAACGCTCCTGCCCAAATATCCAGCAAAACGTCTTCGCCTTCCAGCAATTTCCGATATTCATCCGACCCATAAATCGACATGATGAACTGACCCCAGAGCTCTTGTGCAAAATAATACAGCGTAGGCTCATGCACCTCAGCCTGCCCGGCTACCCGCTCCAGCACATGACTCACCTGCGGAGGAAAATCCTCCGTCTGCAGTGGCACGCTCTCGATCTCTACAAGTACCTTTTCATGTCCGCGAATCAGCTTCACTGTTCCCTGCATCCCACGCCGCTTAAGCGTCTGCAAGGTCCGAAATTGCAGCAGTGGATGAACATTATCCCCCTGTAGCCAAGTGGTCAGCTCCTCGTCAACGCCGCCACCTTCCAGATAGGATAGCTGCTCTAGTGCAAGTATTGTCGCCTCAGACAGAGGCTCATTCATCACCCGCTGCAGCAGCTTTTTGGGATACCCCGTATCCTCGTTCATTTTAGATTTAGCCAAAAAGCGGGCCATATCCTCTTCCCTTAAATCTTCGTCTTCGGGGTGAACAGCTCCCTCCGCATCTCCATTCTGGGACGCGTAAGGAAATGCCGTTTCGAGCCATTCCAGCAGGGACCGCCATTCCTCGTAATTTCGCTCTTCCTGTCCTTGACACTGCAGCAAAAAACGAAGCAGCTCCATCGCTTCCCCGTAGCGTTCACTTTCCAGCATCACCGTCAGCTGGATTTGATAATAGTCCAGTGTCTTGGGGAACAGGACGATATTCTCTTTGGTGGCGGGGGAATCCGAATGTTTAATGAGGGCACCTCCTTATGTCTACTTATGTGAATGGAATCCTAACCATTATAAAAGTTATTAATACCTTAAGCTTCTTCCGAAACTTAATAATTGTAGATTATAGCATACCCCGTACTCTTTTTAAAAAACAGCTTGAAAAAAAACACCCCATATGATATGATAATTCCTGCTTGCTTTTCTGCCAGCAACCATGTCCCGGTAGCTCAGCTGGATAGAGCATGCGCCTTCTAAGCGCACGGTCGGGGGTTCGAATCCCTTCCGGGACGTCATATAGAAACAGCCTTCCTTCGGGAAGGCTGTTTCTGTGTTCAGGGGAGGGGTTGGGCGGAGCTCAGGGAGTCACTGGGACGAATAGACGACTGAATGACTGAGCTTAAAGATTCGCGGCTCTAGATTAGCCGTGTCTCAGGGGTTCATGGAGCTTGGATTCGAAGCTCAGAGCCTGATGAAAACTTAGCCTCGTCGGAGCTCAGGATCCGATAGAGCTTAGCATTCGAAACTTAGAATTCAGTGAAAACCCATGCCTCGTCGGGCTATGAGTCGATGGAGCTTAACTTTTGATGCTCGCTCGGACTTGGTCACACTTAGAACTCATTGGGGCTCAGGGTTATGTGAAGCTTAGCAATCGTTGATCAGTTTTTATGAGTCACTGCCAGGTCATCCCACGTTTAGCATTAGAACATTACGGCTGCTTTTCCGGAGAAACGCCGCTACATGCTATCTAATTGCATTTTCTGCAACTAAAAGTACCCTTTTACCTCCAAAACTCGCTTTAATTGCATTTCATACACTTATATTCTCAGATTTACGCCTAGAATGGCCTTTTCACCATTTTTAACTGCACAAAGTACAATTAAACCCAAACAAACCTATCCCCCTTAAAAATAAGTGCATAAAGTGCAATTAAAAACCACTCATTACTCATCGACTATTACTCTTCACATTCCCATTTCTGATTTTTAAATATAGGAACATTTTTAGCTTTCTATAAGCGTGGCCAATCCAATTACTCAAAAGACACGCGCATTAGCAATTTTATCGAAGGATGAGAGTACCTTTGCTTATTTAATCGGGAATAAAAAAACTGTTCACGGCGTTTTCTTCCGCCGAGAGACAGTTTTTTATGCATGTTCTTCCTTTATAAGCGAATCAGCGCCCTTTGCGGCGATTTCCGAGCCAGAGCGGAAAACGAAAAGCAAAGTTAATAAACAGAACTACAAATACGAGTACTGCCGCTGATTTGTCAGCGATTTGCCGCGCATCTTCTACAATTGCTTCAGATTGTACATACCATAGATGCACTGCCAGGGTTTCTCCCGGCGAGAACAGATTAAAGTCCCACATTTCGCCCGAGGTACTGAGGCCAGCGGTAAGGATAATAACCGCAGACTCCCCGAAGGCGCGCCCAGCAACGAGACAAATCCCAGTAACAATGGCTGACATTGCAACGGGTAGAACTACTGTGCGGATCACATGGAATTTAGTCATGCCCAGTGCATATCCAGCTTCACGCATCTCCCCAGGAACAGCACGAATCGCTTCCTCCGTCACACGTGCAAGCATAGGCAGATTCAAAAGCGCCAAGCTTACCCCACCGCCAAGAATCGTCAGGCCGATTCCAAAATATTCAGCAAATATCGCAAGTCCAAGCATACCAAATACAATTGAAGGAACCGAAGAGAGAGCTTCTACACATATACGCAGGCCGCCTGTAAAAGCATTATCCGGAGCATACTCCGCCATATAAATCCCCGCACCTAAACCGATAGGGACGGAAATAAGCAGCGAGATGAACAAAATATAAAAAGAGTTGAAAAGTACAGGACCGATCCCGCCACCTACGTCAATCTCTTCAGGCTGTTTAATCAGGAAGTCAGGCCGCAGTGCTGGCAGACCTTTACTAAGAATCGTGAAGAGCAGCCAGAAGATTAGCAGCATAACTAAAGCCCCAAGCGTATAAAACCCAATAGTCGCGAGCTTATTGCGTCTCTGAGCACGCGCTGTATGCTTTGTACTTGCGAATCCGTTCACGCTGCATCCCTCCTTTTTCTACCCAGCACGCGGATGATCAGAATCAGTACAAATGAAATCACCAGCAGAAGAAAGGCCATCATATGTAGGGCATAATTCCAGGTTGATTCAAACTCTACATTCGAGATTTGCATAACGATGTTACTAGTCAAGACCGAGGCAGGTGTAAATAAGGTTTTTGCCAACTGTGGTGTGTTTCCGATAACCATAACTACAGCCATTGTCTCCCCCACAGCACGAGTCATCCCGAGGATGACTGCTGAGATAATCCCTCTGCTAGCCGCAGGCAAAACAACACGCATAATAACTTGCAAACGGGTAGATCCAAGAGCGTACGCAGCATCCCGATATTTGCGTGGAACAGCGACAATAGCATCATCACTGATTCGGCAAATTGTTGGCAGGACCATTAATGCGAGCACGAGGGCCGCAGCCAGTAATCCATCGCCCAAGCTCTCCCCACTAACTCTACGCAGAAAAGGAAGTAATACCGTTAAGCCTAAATAACCATATACTATAGAAGGAATACCAACGAGCAAATCGAGCACCGGGCGAATGAAGGTCTTCATCCACTTTGGAGCAATCTCCGCACAGAGCACGGCCATACCCACAGAAATAGGTACTGCGATCAGCAGGGTCAAAGCCGTCAGTGAAAGTGTATTTACAATGAAGGCAGCAGCCCCAAAGGAGTCCTCTTCAGGCGTCCAGTTAAAAGAAAAGAAAAAGTCCGCAGGCGAGAGATGACCAAACAGAAGCAGCGCCGTTTTGCCGATAAATAGAATTACAAGTCCAAGCACGAAGCAAAGTGCAAGAATGCTGAATAAGAAATAAAAGCGGAATAATCGGTTGCTAAACATATGTCTACTGTGACGTTTGGAGTTGGCGCTAACTTCTGTAACGCCCTCCTTAACCTTAGTTGCCAGGTTGTGGACTGGTGCCCCCATACTTTCCCTCCTGTAAGCGGCCAACCCCGTATCAAAATCGGGGCTGGCCGCTGTTACCGTTCAATATGATCTTCAGATGTTATTAACCCTTCATTGCTGCGATCGGAATGAATTTTAGCTTTTTCAGAGAACCTTGTTGGAACTTTTTGCTTTGTACGTATTCGATAAATTCTTTAGTTGCGCCAGTAGGTTGACCTTTAGTCATGTAGTAACCATAAGCCCAAATCTTATAAGAACCGTTAATTACGTTGTCTGTAGTAGCTGCGATACCGTTGTGTTTCACTGCTTTTACGTCGCCACTTACATAAACAAGGTCGATATAACCGATGGAGTTAGGAGTAGTTCCTACTGCTGTTTTCATGTCACCGGATGAACCTGTTTCTTTGTAGTTCTTAGCTTTTTTAACGATATCTCCGCCATCCAAGGCTTTAGCTTGATAGTTAACGCGGGTACCAGAACCGAAAGAGCGAGTGATGACAACGATATCTGCATCTGCGCCGCCTACTTCTTTCCAGTTGGTGATTTTGCCAGCGAAAATGCCTTTAAGTTGTTCTGTTGTAAGGTTATCTACACCCACATTTTTGTTTACAATCGTTGCAAAAGGAATGACAGCTACTTTGTTCGCTACCTGTCCGTCAAAAGCTTTGAAGCCTGGTACGTCGATGCTAGCATCCCAGTCGCAAGCGCCGATATCAGCGATGCCTTTTTTCACAGCTTGTGGTCCAGTTACAGAACCTTTACCAGATGCTGCGATTTTTACTTTAGGGTGCAGCTTTTGGAATTCTTTTGCCGCTTGCAAGGTCAATGGAAGAAGTGCGGTTGAACCGTTAACGGTGATTTTGCCACTAAGTGAATCTGCTGCTGCTGCAATCCCTGCAAAAGATGCGGTTACCGCGATTACGGCTGTTAAAGCCGTTACTGTTAATTTCTTGAAGATTTTCATTGTACTATTTTCTCCTCTCGGCTCTAGGCCGTTAAAATATGTTTGGGATAATCATTATTTAGTCAGTTGCAGCCCTTTACCGCCTTGGATAACCCATACGCTGTCGCCGCTCACAATCGCAAGCTTGCTTCCGTCTTTAGATACAGATACTTCAGATACATCTTCAGTCGTACGGAACAGTTCGGTCTTTGCACCACTACCATCGATAGAATAGATCACTGTGCTTCCGTCTGCCGTAGTACCTGCCACTACCAAACCATTGCTAACGCCAGTGGACCAATTCACTTCGATATCAAGTGCAATATTAGTGCTGGTTGCGTCCGCTTTTACAAGCTTCAGGGTATTCTTCGCATTGCCGTCTGCATCTGCGCTCAGGTATGCCACATTTCCATCAGCCAAAATCTCTGGGTAAAGCTTGTTATCCGCTGTGGTTGTTAATGCAGCTGGTTTAGCATCTTTTGTAGCCAGATCAAGCTTGTAAAGCTGCTCTCCTGCCGAGCTGAAGTCTACCGTAAGAGAATCTTCTGTGCTGTCTGCATCATTTTTTGCAACACCTGTCAAATTAACGATATAAACGGCACTTTTTTCGTCAGCAGAAATGCGCAGTTCGGATTTATTCTCAACCTTGTCAGCCAATACGGATTTAACATCACCAGTCTCTACTGAGATTTTAGCGATTTTTTCTTGCTTGTCTCCTTGGATGAAATAAATGCTTTTCCCATCTTTGGACCAAACCAGATCTGTCTTCACGCTATTGTCGGTGCCTAGTGTTTTAACAGCTCCGCTAGACAAGTTAATCAGATTCAGCAAACCTTTCTCATCATTAAAAGCTCCCCACTGTTGATCCGGCGATACTGCAAAGTCCACCGCACTGTCATTTGACGAAAACACTTCATAGTTACCTGGTTCTGTACTGAATTTGATAAGCTGAGTAGTTTCAGCATCACTTTTGTTCGCAATCAGGTTACCAGCTGCCGTCCAGTGCAAAGTATCAAACAATCCTTCCGGACGTGCAAAGCTCAAAATCGTGCTAGCATCAGCGTCCAGCTCTCCACCTAATGCAATAACTAACTTAGTCAGCTCTACATAGGTTTTACCGTTATAAAACACTGGAGCCACTGTGAACGATTCGGAATTACCATCTACTTGATAGCTCTTTGAGCCTGTTTTGAGTTGCACATTATGTAGTCCTTTGCTGTCGTTAAGTTCAAACCCGCTTGTTCCCAGTACTACCTTAGCCCCAATTTCACCAGCTACCTGAGTCAGCGAGTAAAGCTTGTAACCACTGCTGTTAATGGTGTTAAACACAATCGGCGTTCCGTTTACATTCCAAGTAGTTGTACCTTCTTTAACTGCTGTAACAGCAGCGACTTGATTGGTAGCTACAGATTTTACATTACTGCCGGTGCTAGCTGCAGATGCACTTCCAACGCCTACTGTTGCAAGAAGTGCTGAAGCCAACGTTGCGCTAATCCATTTACTGTTTTTCAATTAGATTCACCCTTTTCGTATAGGTAACTGCTAATGTCATTTTCGTCTACAATTGTCAATTCTGTTGCAGAGGAATGTAATGGAAATATTAACTAGTATTCTTTTTTTAAAAAAATCAGGTATATTAGCTCATTTAACAATTTTCTTGCTCTAAACCAAATGAACTAAACAGCAAAAACAGCCTCTTTTCGTAAAAAGGTGCTTGGTGTGGTTACCTTATTTAGTTGGAGAATTGTTTGGGATTTGGTGAGACGTAGGGACTAGTTTGAGATTGTAGGCGGGTGGGGGGAGCTTGTTGCCGAGGTGGGCGGGTGGAGTATATGTGGAGTTCGCTTGGGTGCGTGGAGAAGCTTGTTGCTAAGGTCGATGGGCACTTGGAGTATATTGCGGAGGTCGCTTGGGCGGGTGGGGAGCGTATTACGGAGATCGCTTGGCGCGTGGGGAAGCTTGTTACTGGCGAGAGTCTGCTATCAATTATGTGGCTGCTGCTTACGATTTAAAAACTAACTGGTCTGTTGGGGCGCTTTCTGCGTAAGGGGCATCGTAGGAGATTCGGCTGATTGTACGGGATTTATACCGTTCTTTTACTGAATTTAGTAGGATTGGGCTCATTGTGCGGGATTTATACCGTTCTTTTACTGACTTCAGTCGGATTGAGCTCTTTGTGAGGGATTTATACCGTTCTTTTGCTAACTTTAGCGGGATTGGGCTCATTGTGCGGGATTTATACCGTTCTTTTGCTAACTTTAGCGGGATTGGGTACATTGTACGGGATTTATACCGTTCTTTAGCTGACTTCAGCAAGAATGAGCTCATTGTGCGGGATTTATACCGTTCTTTAGCTTGATTTATCTAGATCATGCCTATTTAGTGGCATTTATGCCCTTCTTTTGTCTGGTTTAGGTAAACCCGTGCTATTTTGAGGCATTTATGCCTTTCTTTTAGCTGATTTAAGTGGATCGACGCCATTTAAGGGCATTTATGCCTTTCTATTACCTAGTTTAGGCGGACTGACGCTATTTAGTGGCACTTTTGCCTTTTATTCAAATCATCTCTATATACATAGTAAAAGGACATGTTGAATTAACAAACGTCAATCGGGATTAAGCTAATACTGTGGGATACCTTTGTATAAAATATATGGTTTACAATTCCTAACTTTTGATGCACAGTAATGAGTGAGTACTCACTCATTATATAATTAGAGTGTTTAACGCAATGCAGTTCATCACCATCACCATCACCATCACCATCACCATCACCATCACCATCACCATCACCATCACCATCACCATCACCATCACCATCACCATCACCATCACCATCACCATCACCTTCTACACCTTCTACACCTTCTACACCTTCTACACCTTCTACACCTTCAACTCAAGTAAGTATCCCAGAACATTCAGAATCGAGGAGATAAACATGGGTTCAAAGATTCCAGTTATTTCAGTGAGCCATGTCGGGAAAGCGTTTGGAGAGAAACAGGTGCTCGAGGATATTTCGCTTCAAGTGGAACGTGCGGAAACCTTTGGCATACTAGGACCATCGGGCTCAGGAAAAACAACATTAGTGAAGCTGCTTACAGGTATCGATGAGGTAACCTCCGGCGAGGTGAAAATACTTGGCGTGACGATGCCGAAGCTGACTATGCTGCAACAGATTGGGTATATGGCCCAGTCTGATGCCTTGTACACGGAGCTTAGCGCGAAGGAGAATCTGGAGTTTTTTGCAGCGCTATATGGACTAAAGGGGGAGCAACGCTCCAAACGCATCACAGCCGTAATGGAGATCGTTAATTTACAAGATCATTTAAGAAAAAGAGTAGACCAATACTCCGGCGGGATGAAACGCCGCTTATCATTGGCGATCGCGCTGCTGCATGAACCGCCGTTGCTTATTCTTGATGAACCTACAGTTGGCATAGACCCGGTGCTGCGGCTATCCATCTGGAAGGAACTAAAAGCGCTGAACCAGAAAGGCACCACCATTGTGCTGACCACGCATGTCATGGATGAAGCTGAAAAATGTGACCGGCTCGGAATGATCCGTGATGGCAAGCTGCTTGCTGCCGACACGCCTGCCGGACTGCTGCAAGCCACCGGTTCAGCTTCTATTGAAGAAGCCTTTTTATATTATGGAGGTGTGCGTTCATGAGAATCCGAGCGATCACCTTAAGGATTTTGCGACAATTCATTCATGATAAAAGAACAATGGCATTAATGTTCATTGCACCACTCCTCGTTCTAAGCTTAATGAGCTTGGTCTTCAACGGTGACGCCTATGAACCAAAAATCGGTGTGTCCGGTGTACCTCTAAATATGTCAGCTGCGTTAAAAGAACAAAATGCCACCATCAAAGAATATGCCAGCGCAGAGCTGGGAAAAGGCGCTTTAGTAGAAGGAAAAATTGACGCTTTGATCACTTTGAACGGAACCGCCGGAGATTCGCAAGTAACGCCTCAAGTGCTGTTAGAAGGTAGCAACCCTACAGCCAATAAGGCAGTAATCATGACGCTGCAACAAATCTCCCAAAAACTTCTTCCAAGTACAAAGGAACAATTACAGCCGCAGATCAGCTATCTTTACGGTTCTGAGAATATGAAGACGATCGACCGTTTCGGTCCCATTATGATTGGCGTATTTGTTTTCTTTTTCGTATTCTTGATTGCAGGTGTATCCTTCTTAAGGGAACGAACCACAGGCACGCTTGAACGCCTACTTTCGACTCCATTGAAAAGATGGGAGATTGTGCTCGGGTATGTATGTGGTTTCGGCATATTTACCGTTTTTCAGGCGCTATTGATCTCATGGTATTCCATACAGATTCTTGGCATTATGATGACAGGCAGCTTTGGTTACGTATTGCTGATCACATTACTCCTATCGATGACAGCGCTGACGTTGGGCACACTGCTGTCGGCTTTTGCAGCCAATGAGTTGCAAATGATACAGTTCATTCCACTCATTATAGTGCCACAAATCTTCCTCAGTGGATTATTCCCGCTTGATACCCTTCCACTGTGGCTCCAGCGCGTTGGCCTCGCTACACCGATCTATTACGGATCAGAAGCTCTGATGGACATTATGGTCCGTGGCAAAGGATGGAGCGCAATTGCACTGGATGTCTATGTACTAATAGGATTTTCGCTGCTATTTATGCTGCTGAATGTATTGGCACTGCGCAAGCATCGCAAAATGTAACTTCACAAAAGCTATTATCATTGAAACAAAATGAATCAAGCATGGAGGGCTATTGTAATGAAAGAGGAAGTTTCTACGGAACAAAATATAGAAGAGCAGTGGATAGAAGAGCTGCTGACCCTTGGCAAAGACGAGAAACTGACACCGAAGCAGATTTCTATTCTACAAGCGGCGATTGAGGTGTTTTCCGAAAAAGGATACTCTGCGACATCCACGAGTGAAATTTCTCAGAAGGCGGGCGTGGCGGAGGGAACGATTTTTCGCTATTACAAGACTAAAAATGATCTGCTGCTTGCCATAGTAGGTCCTACCATGAGTCGCATGCTTGCGCCTTTTGTGCTGCGGAATTTCAACGGCGTGCTTGATATGCCCTACGACAGCTTCGAGGAGTTCCTGCGGGCATTTATGATCAATCGGCTGGATTTCGCCCGCAAGAATTTTAAAATTCTTAAGATTCTTATTCAGGAGATTCCTTTTCAGCCAACAGTTAGAGCGCAGTTTGTAGAGAATATTCTTAGCAAAATACTGGAGCGCGTGATTGATATTGTTGAACATTTTAAGGAAAAGGGTGAAATCATCGAGGTGCCTACACCCACACTTATACGCTTCACACTCTCGTCTGTCGTAGGTTATTTGATGAATCGATTGCTGCTGCAGCCAGATAAGGACTGGAACGACGAGGAAGAAATCAACCTGACGATCGCTTTTATCATGCATGGAATAAGTAAAACAACACCCCCTATTTGATGCGCACGCCCGTTCTGTTATCATAAGTACTATATTAAATTCGGACTTTTCGAGATCAAGTTATGAGGAAGGAATTATGTTATGGGCTTTAGTGTATCAGAACGGGTAATCAAACTGCTGTGCGGCAAGTCTATTTTTGAAAAAGGATTAGCTTATTACCAAACTGAAAGTGTCGATATAATTGAAGTTGAAGAATACAATGACTCCATTCCAGATTTGCCCCGCTCTCGATATGAAGCCATTGTTCAGGGGGCGATCGACTATGAAGTTATGGTGGTCATTGATATTGATGGGGATGTCCAGGCAGAGTGTAATTGTCCAGCCTACTCCCATGGGGGGCCATTCTGTAAACATATCGCGGCTGTGCTGATCAACGTTGACGCCCTTAAAACTGGCCGAGATCGTTCAGAGCCTACCGGAGCTTCGCACCAGTCCTCTATAGAAGATACTGAGATTCTAACCCCACGTATTTTTACAGATACTGCGCAAGACAACGGGGGAAAGTCCAGAGATCAACAGCTCGTGAGCAGCCTACTGGGGATGTTCAGCAACCATACACCGCGTCCTAGCGGTACGGGGGCTTTTGTAGATAACAGACTTCCTCTAAATATAGAGTTTACATGCAAGCCGTTCACTTATAGTTACAGCCACACCATGCTGGGTATAGAAATGAAAGTCGGTCCAAAACGTCTATATATTGTTCAGAAAATAAGGGGATTTCTAGAAAGCGTACACCGCGGAGACTCCTTTGAGTTCTCGAAACATTTTATCTATGATCCTGCCATTTACAGCTTTCGGAAGGAAGACAATGTTGTTCTACAGAAGCTGATTGATATTGTATTAAATGAAAAAATGTACCGCGATAACGTAACTCCTTACTCACCTTATGGGGGAAGTATTGGGGGAGATCGTTTGCTGGCCGTCCCTCCTTTTTTCTGGGAGTCGCTTCAACCTGCGCTTTCAGAGGTCTCGTCGGTATTTTTGCAACAAGAAGAGGTGCTGTACGAAGGCATCCTTGTGTCTAATGAGGCGCCTCCACTCAGCTTTGAATTTGAACAGGCAGAAGAGGATGGATATCATCTGGATATTCAAGGACTTGAGCAGATTTCGGTCTTAGAAGATTACGGGATAGTACTGTCGGAAGGTAAGTTGCTGAAGCTATCCCCTCAAGAATGCATACGCCTTGCTGAAATGAAAAAAATGCTGGATTCCTCCCGCCGAAATGGTATCGATATTGCCCCCGAGCAAATGGAGTCTTTTATGGATAAGGTTATTCCTGGTCTGAAAAAGCTGGGCAACGTCCATATCGCCGACTCCATTGCGGATCGGATTGTTCAGCATAGGCTTATCGCGAGACTTTATCTGGATCGTGTGAGAGATCGGCTGCTCGCCGGACTAGAGTTCCAATATGGTGACATTGTGATCAATCCCTTAGATGAAAAAGCCCATGTTCGCGGGACGAATTTGATTCTTTTGCGAGACGGGGAGGGAGAAGCCCGCATTCTGGAGCTGATGGAGCACGAATCCTTCGCTAAAACTGAAGGCGGATATATTATGACAGACGAAGAGGGCGAATATGATTTTTTGTACCATACCATTCCGCTGCTGGAACCGCTGCTTTCGGTCTATGCGACCTCCGCAGTCAAAGCAAGACTGTTCACGAGCACTACACCCCCAAAGGTGAGCATTAGTTGGAATGAAAAGACGGACTGGCTTGATTTTAAATTCGATATGGGCGGGATTCCAGAAGCTGAGATTGTTATGGTTCTGAAATCCCTGCAGGAAAAACGCAGATACTACCGCTTGCCTGATGGGGCCCTGCTACCACTGGAGAGCGAGGAGCTTCAAGAAATCATTACCTTTATGAATGATATAGGCATCCGGGAAGGTGAGATCAAAGGGGTGGAATTTTCTCTGCCCGTTGTTCGCGGGTTACATTTGACCTCCACGGATGCTAAGAGTGACTCCATTAAGCTGGGCAGATCCTTTAAAAGGTTACTTGCGAACATGCGGAATCCTGAGAATCTTGATTTTCCTATACCTGACAGTCTGGTTCCTGTGCTAAGGGATTATCAACAATATGGGTTTCAGTGGCTGAAGACGTTGGCCCATTACCGTTTTGGTGGTATTTTGGCGGATGATATGGGGTTAGGCAAAACGCTGCAAAGTATCGCTTTTCTCCTGTCAGAACTTCCAGAGATCCGTCAGAATGGACTGCCTGCCCTAATTGTCGCTCCTGCGTCTCTCACTTATAACTGGCTTAATGAGCTTAAAAAATTCACACCAGAGATCAAAGCTGTCATTGCAGACGGTAGTCTAATTGAGCGCGGGCGGATTTTAAAAAATACAGCAAAAGCTGATGTAATCATCACTTCTTATCCGTTGCTTCGCAGAGATGTTCAGCTGTATGCTAAAAAGTCTTTTCATACCCTGATTCTCGATGAAGCACAAACTATAAAAAACCATACTACACAGACAGCCCAAGCTGTAATGGCGCTTCAAGCCCGGCACCGTTTTGCACTTACGGGTACTCCCGTGGAGAATGCGTTGGAAGATTTATGGTCCATTTTCGGCACCGTGTTCCCTGGGTTGTTTCCAGGCAAAAAAGCTTTTCATGATTTACCAAGAGAAACGGTTGCGAAGCGGGCGCGTCCCTTTTTGCTGCGGCGCTTAAAGAGTGATGTGTTAAAGGAACTTCCGGACAAAATCGAATCCGTACAAGCATGTGAACTGCTGCCGGAGCAAAAAAAGTTATATGTAGCTTATCTCGCCCGTTTGAAAAAAGAGGCGCTTAAGCATTTGACCCAAGATAGCTTCGGCAATAATAATCGGATCAAAGTTCTGGCGGGACTAACTCGTCTGCGCCAGTTGTGTTGCCACCCTGCTCTTTTTGTCGATGGATATGAAGGAAGCTCTGCTAAATTCGAGCAGCTGCTCGAAATTATAGAAGAATGTCGTAGTTCGGGTAAACGTATGTTAGTATTCTCACAATTCACAGAGATGCTCGGCCTGATTGGGCGTGAACTTGGATATCAGGGCATTCCATACTTTTATTTAGATGGTCAAACGCCTGTTTCTCAACGAGTAGATTTATGTAATAAATTTAATGAAGGAGAGCGTGATATTTTCTTAATCTCCTTAAAGGCCGGCGGGACCGGGCTCAACTTAACTGGGGCAGACACTGTAATCCTTTACGATCTTTGGTGGAACCCTGCCGTCGAGCAGCAAGCTGCGGATCGGGCTCACCGTATCGGGCAGAAAAATGTAGTGCAAGTAATTCGTCTCGTCACCCAAGGCACCGTAGAGGACAAGATGTATGAGCTGCAGCAGAAGAAAAAGAACTTGATCGATGAGGTCATCCAGCCAGGTCAAGAAAGCTTGTCTACCCTCACAGAGCAAGACATCCGGGAGATTCTAATGATCTAAATAACAACGTTGGAGAAAAAATCAGGATATCCTGCAGCCCATAGGGCTATCGGGATATCCCTTTTTCTTCAGATTATGCGATTGTAACTCCTGCACTAGCATAGCCAGCAACAGTTGTTGCAACGTCAATGCCAGCCGTGACCGTCGAAGTGAAGACCAACAACAAGCGTTCTCCCACAGTTACAGGGATGCTCAAACCTGTGGTATTACCACTGCTAATAGTTCCAAGAGCAATTAATCCTGTAAGCGGAGGACTTAACGTAACTAAAGCCCCAGGTACTGCTGTGAAGGTATTGTTAGGTGTAGTAGATCTGTATAATTGAGCCGTGATTGTTACCGTAGACCCCACCAAACTAACGGAAGCTGTCGCACTGAAATAGGCTGCCATAGACGTAATCGTTCCAGTTCTAGGAACCGAGAACGCAAAGTTCAGCAAGGTTCCAGCCGCTCCGGTGAGATCTATAGTACCGCCTGTAATACTGATATTGGTTGCACTGCTACCAAAACCAACTGCACTTGAAGTATTCAAAAGCCCCCCTAATACAGTGGTCATTGCTACTGGAAGACCAGAAGAATATGGAATAATTGCACCTGAACCAGTAGCACCTGTTGCTCCAGTTACACCAGCAGTTCCTGTTGCTCCAGTTACGCCAGCACCTGTCGCTCCAGTTACACCAGCGCTACCCGTCGCTCCCGTTGCTCCAGCACTTCCTGTCGCTCCCGTTACTCCAGCACTTCCTGTCGCTCCCGTTGCTCCAGCAGTTCCCGTTGCTCCCGTTACTCCAGCACTTCCTGTCACTCCCGTTACACCAGCACTTCCTGTCGCTCCCGTTGCTCCAGCACTTCCTGTCGCTCCCGTTACGCCAGCACCTGTTGCTCCCGTTGCTCCAGTACTTCCTGTCGCTCCCGTTGCTCCAGCAGTTCCTGTCGCTCCAGTTACACCAGCACTACCTGTCGCTCCCGTTGCTCCAGCACTTCCTGTCGCTCCCGTTACGCCAGCAGTTCCTGTCGCTCCCGTTGCTCCAGCACTTCCTGTTGCTCCCGTTGCTCCAGCAGTTCCTGTTGCTCCGGTTACGCCAGCACCTGTCGCTCCCGTTGCTCCAGTGCTTCCTGTTGCTCCCGTTGCTCCAGCAGTTCCTGTTGCTCCGGTTACGCCAGCACCTGTCGCTCCCGTTGCTCCAGTGCTTCCTGTTGCTCCCGTTGCTCCGACGCTTCCTGTCGCTCCAGTAGCTCCAGCACCTGTGGCTCCGGTTTCGCCAGTACTTCCTGTCGCCCCCGTTGCCCCTGCACTTCCTGTCGCTCCCGTGGCTCCAGCACCTGTGGCTCCGGTTACGCCAGCACCTGTCGCTCCCGTTGCACCAACGCTTCCTGTAGCTCCAGTAGCTCCAGTAGCACCTGTAATTCCTATATTTTCTCCATATAATTCAGAGTAGACAAGGCGATGAGCAGTCACTAATTGACCTGTGCTACTCTTCCCCCAAACTGAAATTTGAATGGGATCATCAATCGTAATAGGTGTTGTGAATAGAAATTCAAATGAATCAAAGTTTGCATAATAATCCCTATTAACCACTTGATTAGGAGCTAAATTAACCTGTTCACTTACATATAAAGTTCTTGTCCCATTCATATAATAGCCTTCGACTTGAACCGTTGACGGAGTATCATCACTCTGATTGACAATTTTAAGAGTAACAAGCTGAGTAGGTCTTACACCGCCTACCAGATTATTTTCTATAGGACCAGTAGATAGTTGACTCAATTTTCAACACCTCATTTTTTATGAATTTTAAAATACGCTTATTATTTGAATTGCGAAAATCAAATCAACCGAACAAGATTCTCCTCAATAGCTTTGTAAAAAACGTGGTTTTATCTATAATCATTCCTCCTACCTACTCTAAGTTGATAATCTATGAGCCTAGAAAATTAGTTCCTATTTTTTGGCTCTTTATAGTATTATTCTTATTTTGAATTAAGGTGTGGACATCCATTTAAAAACTACTATTACACATATTTGATTTATTAAAATAAGCTAAAAATCTGTAATGGTTTAATAGAATAAGAATCTAATAAGCAACGTTCCAGTCGACTTATAACATATGCCAACAAAACAGAGGGTAACCCGAGAGCCGCACTAACGGCTACCGAATTACCCCTGTTATAAACACTGAACTTGAAGATAAATAAGCTTAAGTTAATTCATGAACAGACCAGACGATACCTGCTGAGTTCGCTCCACCCAAATTCAAAGGAACCGTCAAACCATTTGCCACATAGAACAAGCCAATCACATCACCTGCGGTTAATGCAAATTCTCCAGCTAGCGTCACAGTACCACTTCCCAAAATTGCTCTCAAATCTAATATAAGCGCTACATTCACATCAAGTACTGGGAACAACCCACTTACCAGATTTGTTGCAGTAGGAGAAGTTCTCTGAACTACGAAAGCCGGATTAACTCCAGCACCAAGACTGATAGAAAGTGAGGCAGTTGTGGAATAATTGATAGTCGCTTCAATCGAATATCTACCAGTTGTCGGAATGGTATAATTTCCCCCAACTTCGTCGAAAGACGGGCTATCATAAAAAGGTGTTGTCACAGTCCAGCCAGTTAATTGTGTAGATGTGGAAATTGCCAATGAGGGTTTGAAAGCAGAAAACCCTTCTTGTTGAATATTCGGACCTGTAGCTCCAGTTACTCCGGTAGCTCCGGTAGCTCCGGTTACACCAGCTATTCCAGTCGCTCCTGTTACTCCAGCTACTCCTGTTGCTCCCGTTGCTCCTGCTACTCCAGTCGCTCCGGTCACTCCAGCTTCACCCGTTGCTCCGGTTACACCAGCTACTCCAGTCGCTCCGGTTACTCCTGTTTCACCCGTTGCTCCGGTTACACCAGCTACTCCTGTTGCTCCGGTTGCCCCAGCTACTCCTGTTGCTCCGGTTGCCCCAGCTACTCCCGTTGCTCCAGTCGCTCCAGCTTCACCCGTTGCTCCGGTTGCCCCAGCTACTCCCGTTGCTCCAGTCGCTCCAGCTTCACCCGTTGCTCCGGTTGCTCCAGCTACTCCCGTTGCTCCGGTTGCTCCGGTTGCTCCAGCTACTCCTGTCGCTCCGGTTGCTCCGGTCGCTCCAGTCGCTCCAGTTGCTCCAGTTGCACCAGTCACTCCATCGGCTCCTGTCGCACCAGTTACTCCGTCTGCTCCTGTCGCACCAGTCGCACCAGTCACTCCATCGGCTCCTGTCGCTCCTGTGGCACCCGTTGCTCCATCGGCTCCCGTTGCTCCAGTTGCACCAGTCACTCCATCGGCTCCTGTCGCACCAGTTACTCCGTCTGCTCCTGTAGCTCCAGTCTCTCCTGCTCCGGTCGCTCCAGTTGCTCCGTCTGCTCCCGTTGCTCCCGTTGCACCCGTAGCTCCAGTCTCTCCTGCTCCGGTCGCTCCGGTAGCACCCGTTGCTCCATCCGCTCCAGTTGCTCCCGTTGCACCTGTAGCTCCATCGGCTCCTGTCGCCCCAGTCTCTCCTGCTCCGGTCGCTCCGGTAGCACCCGTTGCTCCGTCAGCTCCCGTTGCACCAGTCGCCCCAGTTGCTCCATCGACTCCAGTCGCTCCAGTTGCTCCGTCTGCTCCGGTCGCCCCGGTTGCTCCGTCTGCTCCCGTTGCACCCGTTGCTCCATCCGCTCCCGTTGCACCAGTCACTCCATCTGCACCTGTTGCACCTGTCTCTCCTGCTCCGGTCGCTCCAGTTGCTCCGTCTGCTCCCGTTGCACCAGTCGCCCCAGTTACTCCGTCTGCTCCTGTAGCTCCAGTCTCTCCTGCTCCAGTCGCTCCCGTTGCTCCGTCTGCTCCCGTTGCTCCTGTAGCTCCATCTGCTCCTGTTGCCCCAGTCTCTCCTGCTCCGGTCGCTCCCGTTGCTCCTGTTGCTCCATCCGCTCCCGTTGCACCAGTCGCGCCAGTTGCTCCATCGGCTCCTGTTGCCCCAGTCTCTCCTGCTCCGGTCGCTCCTGTTGCACCCGTTGCTCCGTCAGCTCCCGTTGCACCAGTCGCACCATCTGCCCCTGTTGCACCTGTCGCCCCAGTCTCTCCTGCTCCGGTAGCACCCGTTACTCCATCCGCTCCGGTTGCACCAGTTGCACCTGTAGCTCCATCGGCACCTGTTGCCCCAGTCTCTCCTGCTCCAGTCGCTCCAGTTGCTCCATCCGCTCCCGTCGCCCCGGTTGCACCAGTTACTCCATCTGCACCTGTCGCCCCAGTCTCTCCTGCGCCGGTCGCTCCCGTTGCTCCGTCTGCTCCCGTTGCTCCTGTTGCTCCATCCGCTCCCGTTGCACCAGTCGCCCCGGTCGCGCCAGTTATCCCTTGCGTTACACCAAGCAATTCTGCATGTACAAGTCGATGGGCAGTCACAATCTGGCCAACGCTATTTTTTCCCCATACTGAGATTTGAATCGGATCATCTACCAGACTTGTAGTTGTAAAAATAAATTCAAACGCATCAAAATCGGCATAATAATCACGTGTTATAACTTCATTAGGTGCTACATTTATCAGCTCGCTGACATATAAAGTTCTTGTCCCATCCATATAGTATCCTTGAACAAGAGCCATTGATGAATCAATGTCACTTCGGTTATCAATTTTGACAGTAACATGCTGAGTAGGTCTTACACCCCCTACCATACTATTGTCTATCGGTCCGGTAGATAAATAACTCAATTTCTCATCACTCCTTTAACGTTAACTGTAATAATTATTAAATTAATACTGCCTGCTTCTCCCACGCAACTATGCGATGAGGATCTACCAATGCCCCTGAGTTCTGTTTACCCCAGACTGAAATCCCAACCTCTGCTTCAACCGCTTCTACTGTTGTAAACACAAATTCAAATGCGTCCAAGTCGGCAAAATAGTTCTTAGTTAAAACTTGATTAGGTGCTAGATTTACTGTTTCATTCACATACATCGTTCTTGATCCGTTAAGAAGGAAACCTTGAATAACTAGATTATAAGGATTAAGAGAATCCCGATTAACTACTTTTACGGTTACCAGTTGCGACGGTCTGACCCCTAGGATCGGGCTGTTATCTATAGGTCCAGTAGAAAAAATAGCCATGTTTTATTCACTCCTCCCTTCCACTACAATTTGAAAGATTAGTGGCTCCGTATAGTAATATTCCTTGGCTTGAGTTAGCGTGTGGACTGTTGTGCAAAGGAACAGCTGGTCCTATAACAAGACAGCCTTCTTTTTCCAAATTTATAATCTACTAAACTGATAAGCTAACAACAAAGAGCAACCAAGATTGTTAAGAAGCTAACCACTATTGCTTTTTATGAAATATTAGGTATACTGGTAAAAATTAATTAAGCATCGATGAGCGGGAGAGTAGTTAACGAGATCTAGTCCTCAGCGAGCCGGGAGAGTGTAAGCCGGTACAGATCCCTTTAATGAAGCGCACCCGTGAGATGGACTTCTGAACCTTAGTAGGAAGTCCCGGCTGAAGGCCGTTATCCCGTAAGGTGGCTGAACAACTTGTTCAGCAACGAGAGTGGTACCGCGAGCGCTAAAGCCCTCGTCTCTTTTGAGACGAGGGCTTTTTTGTATTTTCAAAGGAGGGTATACCATGTTAAATCAAATCATCAAAGACGGAATCGAGCACAGTGTACAACGTGTATTCAATACCTTAGGAGCTGACTATCCAGAGGACATTGCCATTCTGATCGAACAGCCAGCTAATCTAGAGCATGGTGATTATTCATGCAATATCGCTATGCAGCTAGCCAAAACTCTACGTAAATCCCCAATGGTCATAGCAGAATTAGTGAAAGCAGAGCTTCAATTCCAAGGGCGCCTCGCCGGTCTTTTACAAAAAGTTGAAGTCGCTGCTCCCGGATTTATCAATTTGTATATGAATTGGCAAAGCTGGGCTGAACATTCCTTTGAACTGCCTGCCAGCACTGGGGAAAAAGTCATCATCGAGCACACTTCTATCAACCCCAACAAAGCCGCTCACGTAGGTCATCTAAGAAACGCCTGTATCGGCGATACTCTAGTCAGAATTATGAAAAGAACTGGGTATAACGTAGAGGTCCATAACTACATTGATGATCTCGGCAATCAGCTGGCGGATACAGTTGTTGGATTATTAAATATATCTTTAGAAGGGGAACACCAACGTTTCGGTGATTTTTGCTGGGATCTTTATGCCAAAGTGAACAAAGAATATGCGCTGAACCCTGAGATGACACATAAGCGCACAGATATACTGCACTCCCTTGAACAAGGGGGCGGTAACGAAGCCTGGCTGGGCAACCTTGTAGCTGAACGCATCGTTAGAGAGCATGTAGAGGAAATGAAACATTTTGGAATTTATTATGATTTGCTGGTATGGGAGAGCAGTATTTTAAAAGAGGGATTTTGGGCAGCCGCAGCTGAGCTACTGAAGCAGACAGCCGTTTTTGTACAAGAGACTGAAGGTAAACTCGCAGGCTGCTGGGTGCTGAAGCAAAGAACAGAGGCTAACATTGGAGCGGATTCAGAGGAGCATCAGCTCGATAAGGTGCTGGTGCGTTCGAATGGGATTTTAACGTATACAGCCAAAGATATTGCCTATCATCTCTGGAAATTTGGTCTTTTGACCAAAGATTTCTCCTTTAGCGAATTCTCGTCCGGTTTATGGACAACTGGATTAACTGGAACCCAAGAATCTTATGGGCAGGCGGACAGAGTCATCAATGTGATCGATTACAGACAGGAATATCCACAACAGATGGTTAAGCAAGCCTTAGGGGCACTAGGTTATAACGAGCAAGCAGACAAACTCCATCATGTGAGCTATGGTGTTGTATCTCTTAGTCCCGCTTCGGCGGCCGAGCTGGGTATAGATATTTCAGAAGGCAAATCTTCTTATGCTATGTCCGGACGTCAGGGAATCGGGATTAAGGTAAGCGATTTGGTGGAGCTTATGGAACAGAACATTGAGCACTCACGTTCCGATAAAGACGGCCTCTCCAGCCGATTGATTGCCACTGCTGCGATTCGCTACTATCTGCTGCGGTTTAATTTAGGAACGGAAATCGTGTTTGATTTCAAACAGGCTACCGAAATATCCGGCAATACCGGAGTTTATCTGATGTATACTTTTGCGCGTGCGACAAGCGTTTTGAGTAAAGCTACGATCCCAATCCTTACAGCTGCCGCACAGCTTCAGTTCCCTTCCGAATTGGAAAAAGCAGAGCTTGCCCTGCTAAGACAGCTAAGCCTCTGGCCGGAGATATTACATTCAGCAAGTATAGAGTTAACGCCAAATACGCTCTGCACTTACGCACATACCTTAGCTACACTGTTCAACAACTTCTATTCTGGATGTCCGATTCTAAAAGGAGATCCAGCTACGATCAAATTCCGCCTCTGGCTCACTTCAAGATTCAAGGACATCTTGGGAGATGTGCTCGAAGTGCTTGGGTTACCGACACCGAGCCGAATGTAAAAAACACAAAAAAAGGGCAATTTCCGCGTTTAACGCGGAGATTGCCCTTCTATATATAATGTTACTTATAAATCTCTATCACATTTCCAGCTTCCGTGCTGAGACGATCAAAGTCCGCACGTTTGATGCGAACACCACCACTACGATAGCGGTTAGGTGTACCTTCTGTTTGCACTTCCGTACCATTGATAGTAATTTGACTAATCTCACGACCTGTAAGGTGATAGATAAAGTCTACCTTAGTGCCTGCATATTCAAAGCTAAAGTGCATTCCATCCAGCGATTCCGGCAGAATAGGGTCAACAATTAAGTCTCCACCTTCCGTACGGATCCCCAGTGCATTCGAGATTAACTGGTTCATATAGATCCCAGGACCGCTGGAATAGATTCTCCAGCCACCTTTAACAGCTACGTCACCATTGCGCAGTTTATCGAAATTCTCCTGTGCCTCATAACGGGTGTTAAATTTACCATCCGAGCTACTGAAATAGGAGTTAGCTTGACGTAGTTCAGCGTTTGGCACCACATCGCGGATTCCGATCGGATTAATCGCTGCCAGACCCTTCCAGACCTGATCGGTTTTACCGAGCTTGGCCATAGCCTCTACATAACGGATATGTGCATGCACATACTGAAGTCCAATTTCCCGGCCAAAGTTAGCCGCTTGCTCCGCACGTTTGAAATGAGTGCTGACCCCGCCAACATATTGAGCTGGACGATTCATCAGACGCACACCATCAGGGCAGAATAGTTTATCCTGAATGACATCATAGTGTGCTTCGGCCTGTTCCGGAGTAAGCAGCTCACTGATCATACTGCGCGTCATAGGCAGCAGACGGTACTGAATACCTGTTTCTGTGTCACTTGGGTGCACCATAAGTTTAATTTGCTCAGGGTCTTCCATATACAGGAAGCCAGGAATCACTTCGGATTGAAGCATATGAGTATGGAAATCCTTACGGATCCCTTCCACCATCGCCTTCAGTTCCTCTGCCTCAGCTTGATCAACTGAACGAAGCACCTCTGAGAACTGATTAAGTGTCTGATAGGTAAGTGCCACTGTCCAACTGCTGACCATATACTGCTTCAGCTGTGGATTTGCAGGCTGGAGCGTATCATCCCAGTCTCCATCACCGTAAGAAGACAGATGTGTGTCATGCAGGAAATGATCCTTAATATAAGCAATTTCCTTCCGTGCGTGATCCAGCAACGTCGCCTTTTCTTCTGTAAAGTCAAAGCTGTGCTTACGGGTATACGGTACTGTTGCTCCCAAGATGCTGTAATCCTGAGTTACTGCCAAGTAGTCTCCAAGCACCTTAAGCGGCCATACAATAATATCTCCATGACTTTCTTCTTGTTGTATCTTCGTGTATTTATCAAACATGAACCACTGTGGCCAGTTGCCATCATCTTCATATTGATGACTATACAGCGTCAGCAAAATTTCACGAACCTGTTCGTATTTTTGCGTAGCCATGAAATATTCCACAGGTCCCTGACATACATCCCGGGTTCCCCAAGCAGCGCCACCATATTGCTCTAAACCATGTGGAACCGAATAGTGAACCAGCATGTTATGTGTGTACCACCAAGTCAGAGCGTTAACCTTAAACAGTTCACCTTCTGTTCCGTCCCCAAGCGTCAGGCGGAAGCCATTCATCACACCAGCATAAAACGCGCGATAAGCAGAAATCTCTTCCTCAGCTGAACGATTTCTTGGAGCAAGTGACTTACCATCCAGAAGGCCTTGAATATTCAAGGTCCATTCACTGCTGGCAGACAGCTCCAGTACTGCTAACGGTGCTTCAGTTGGTTGAACCGGAGAGACAAGTCTACCTTCATCCTGCAGAGTTAACTCCGCACCCTGTACCTGTAATTTATACTGTAAGTCGGGATATTCACCAGCACTTAGTGCGCTTCTGTCAGCGGAGAAGATTACTGCTCCACCTTCTTGCTTAGATTGATATGGAAGCTCGTATTCATTAACGTTCATGGTGATTTGATTAGTGACTAAATAACGATAAGCTCGTCCGCTTTCCGAACGCACATTCAGGAATATCTCCGGCGAATCTTCGGTGGTGTAGTTCGTAATAATGAAGCATTCACCATCTGTTCTGTAATACCAACGAGCATAGTTGAAACCAACCTCAAATAGAGAAGGCATGGTCAGCAAACGATATTCACCGTTCCACTCTACATAAATGCGTTGTCCTGAAGCTTTTGGAATGTTAAGCGCATTTCTTGGATTGGACATTAGCTTGTTGAAATTGGTATTTCCAATTACCACTTGGGAGTTAAAGATCCCGTACATATAAGAAGTTGTTGTGATGACCTTATCATTAAGTCGAGCGTTATCCCCACTCATCAGGATATGGCCGTGTGGCCGTTCTACGCGCATTTCTTTCTCTTTTAATACTACGTGCTCATAATTCTCCGTGAAAAAGGAAAGTAGTGTGTCTCCTTCTCTCTCCTCCTGATAACGAACCGGAAACAAGACCCCGATCTCTTTCTCTGTCAGCGAATCTGCAGCCAGCGGTGCTCCCAGCTCCTTCGAGAAGAAAGAACGTTCAAGTGCTGCTTCAGCTTCTAAAGGTAAATCTTTAACAGCATCCCAAGCCGCAGCAATATCATTAGCAAATTCTAGCGCAGTGATCGCTTCTGGATGATCTTGCTTAAAAAATCCGTAGAACACAAACCGTGTTTCCCCGCTCAGCTTCACCCGTTCCGATTGCAGCGCAGTATATGCGAATTCATATTGATAGATCTCATTACTTAATTGCTCACGACCCAAGCTCTCTGGTTGGTTGGTTTCTTTATAGGACAGTCCAAAGAATTGAAAACCGTCTGTTGAGAAGCTTGTTGCCTTGGTAAGTGAACCCTGTTGCAGATATGGGAATTTCCCGCCCTGCGGCTGATTCTGTCTAGAGCAAACAACGTACCCGTTGGATTGATCCTCAAATACCGCATGATCGATATACTGTGACAGGTAAGCTTCATTACTGCGGACAGCGGCGATATCAGCAATCCCTACATCCTGTCCGTACACAAGATCTACCTCTGCATTTTGTCCAGTAAGCTTCACATCCCAGAACCAAGCTCCTCCTGCAGTAGGGGTGAAAATAACTTGATATTCAATATTTTCCGCAGTACCTTCCCAAACCAAACGGTTTCCAGCCTTACGTACAGTGCTTGAAGAATGAATGCCCAGCAAAGGAATGGCTTGAATGTTTCCATCATTGTGCACTCGCAAATATAGATTGGATAATGAACCATCCACAATGCTTGGCAGCAATTGATTGATCATTGTCCGTTCGTAGAGGACTTGGAACAAGTCCCCGCTGTTTGTAAAAGTGAAGGATAGATCCCCGGCGTTTAAACGGATGTTAGTATTCAAATTAGTAGTCATATTATACACTTCCTCCATTACGGCGTTACTGCCGTATATATTCTACTTATGCTAATGTTAAGCAAAAATCCCGTTCTTTAACCTCATTGCTGTTCGAACCGACGAATAATTTAAATCGTCCCGGATCGCTGCTAAAGCTTAGATCGCTATGATAGTAACGAAGCTGCTGTTCGGTAAGTGTAAAGGTCACTTCACGACTTTCCCCTGGTGAGAGGTTGATTTTGGCAAAATCCTTCAGTTCCTTCATTGGTCTGACGACCTCTCCGGAAATGTCTCGGATATACAGCTGCACTACCTCTTCCCCATCCACTTCTCCAGTATTGGTCACCGTAACTTTTATTTCAATAGGCTGATTTTCAGTCATGATATCACCGGACAGAATTGGTTCACTATAGCTAAATGTCGTATAGCTCAGTCCAAAACCAAATGGCAAAAGCGGTTCATTAGGAATGTCCAGATATTGCGAGACATAACGTTTGTCGGCACCCGGAGCATGAAGTGGGCGTCCAGTGTTGAAATGATTGTAATAGACTGGAATCTGCCCAACGGATACCGGGAAAGACATCGTTAATCTTCCTGAAGGATTCTCATCTCCATAAAGTAGACTGGCAATTGCCGCTCCGCCTTCACTGCCCGGGAACCAAGCTTCCAGAATGGCATCTGCATGCTCGTACACACCGGCCAAGTCTAGTGGACGTCCATTAAACAACACCACCACGATAGGCTTATTCAGCTGTTTCAGACGTTGTAAAAGCTCAAGCTGCGCTTCCGGCAAACGGATATCTGAACGGCTGCCCGCTTCTCCACTCATCTCTGAATGTTCACCAAGCGCCAGTACAATCACATCAGCTTGCTTAGCAGCCGCTTCCGCCTCCAGCCACTGTTCCTCTGTAAAGCTATCGACTCCAGAACCTTCTGCAACAGTAATCTTACCCGCACCTGCGCGAGCTTGAAGTGCTGGTGCAAGACGGCTTGCCTCTTCCGTTGAACCCAACCACGACCACGGTCCAAGAATATCTCCGCTAGTAGCAAACGGTCCAATTAGCGCAATCCGTTGCTCTGCAGCAAGCGGCAGAACCTGATCATTCTTGAGCAGTACGCAGGATTTAGCCGCCAACTCACGCGCCGCATTTCGATGATCTTCACAGAAGATTACCTCACGCTCTTTCTCGACGTCAGCTCCGCGGAACGGATGCTCGAACAAGCCCAATCTTTGCTTCAATTTCAAAATACGAAGCACAGCTTCATCAATAATCTTTTCATCTACTTGTCCATCTGCAACAAGCGCCGGAAGCTGATGAACGTAACAAGCCGTCATCATCTCGATGTCTACACCAGCTTTGATGGCTTTAAGTGCTGCCTCAGCCTCATCCTCGGCGACACCATGTGGGATCAGTTCCTTCACTGCACCCCAATCCGAAATCAATACGCCATCAAATCCCCATTCCTCACGAAGCAGCTGGCGAAGCAGCTTGACGTTGCCGCTTATCGGAATCCCATCAATCGTATTAAATGAAGTCATGACCATCTCTGCACCTTCATCCAGTGCTGCACGATAGGCCGGCAGATAATATTCACGCAGCTGCCGTTCCGATAAATCCACCGTATTATAATCACGACCGCCTTCGGATAGACCATAGGCAGCAAAGTGCTTAATACAAGCCGCCAGACGATCTACATCACCAGTCAAGTCGCTTCCTTGAAATCCGCGCACAAACGCACGGGCAAACCTACCATTCAAATATGGATCTTCTCCTGTAGATTCCATTACTCTTCCCCAACGTGGGTCCCGTACAAGATCCGCCATTGGCGCATAAGTAACGTGCACACCGGAGACCGCCGCTTCTTTAGCCGCAATCTCGGCGCTCAGCTCTGCGCGATCCATATCCCAAGAGCAGCCAATTGCCAGCGGGACCGGAAAAATCGTCTTGAAGCCATGCACAATATCCGCCATCATCAGCAAGGGAATGCCCAATCTATTTTTGCGTAAATGGGCTTCCTGAACCGCAATGACTTGCGCTGCACCTGATAGACCAAGTACAGAGCCGCTGCTCTCGATCATGTGGTCCGTAATTCCCATGGATGCCATAGGGCCAGTGATTTGTCCTCCATCCTCTGCCCCTTCATAGAAATTAGCGGCTAGCTGCTGCAATTGTGCAATCTTTTCTTCAAGCGTCATCTGGTTCAACAAGGTAGTCAGTTGCTGCTCATTCATTTCAAATCCTCCATTGTTCAATTCTGCCGATGCCTATGAATGGAAAAACCCGTGTGCAAGAATTGCACGCGGGTCCTGTAGGTTCATTCCTACATGCATAGGGCGAAAGCTATTTTTTTAGATTGTTTAGTTCATCTAGAACCGGCTGAACGAGGGATTGTTTGCTCTTAACCCATTCTTTCCAGTTCGCCTCTAGATCGCCTGGTTTCAAAATCAGGTTAGTGTATTCTGTAGCATAGTCAAAGGAAGCCTGATTTTTAGCCTTGGAATCATACAACTGGTAGTCCCAGTCATATTCAGCCGTTGCTTTGTCTTTTAACGCAAGCTCAGCTTTTTCCTTGAACAGTTCTACAGAACGATCGCGATATTCTTTTTTGATCGCAGGGTTCACGACACTAAAGTCATCCGCCAAGACATACAGTCCTTCAAAACGGTTCGGATATTTCTTATCCAATGTTGTTCCTTCAGGGAGCAGGCTGATTAATTCGCCATTTTCGCCTTTTTTCCAGTCTGTTCCTTCAAAGCCCAAGTTAACGGTCAATTGACCTTCTTTACTTGTTGTATATTCCATGAAGTCCATAATCCGTTCAAATTTCTCTTTGCTAATATCTGGCGAGAAGATTACAGCAGACCAGAAGTTAACTTGATCAAGGTTACGATATTTACCGTCATCGCCAAGTACAATAGCTGTGTGTACTAGGTCATCACTATTTACACCTAGGTTATCTTTCATTTTAACGTCCATGTCTTTTCTGTAAGAAGCCAAACCACCTAGACTCGTAATACCGGAAACACCGTTAACTGTGAACTTTTGGCCAGATTCACCATTTTTCCAAGTATAAAACTCAGGGTGCAGTAATCCTTCTTTATAAGTAGTTTGAAGTTCTTTCAGTGCCGCTAACGTTTCATCGTTGGCTGGACCCCATTGGTATTTGCCATCTGCATCTTTATAGAATGCTGACTCTACTCTGGAATGCACGCTATTAGCCATTACAATATTAGTCAAAGCATCGTTGATGTCATAAGAAATAGGAATGAGTTTATCTCCTACCTTGCCAGGGTCTTTCTCTTTAAGCAATCTAGCAAATTCCATCAGTTCTGTAGTAGTGTAAGCATCCTTCAATTCAAAACCAACGGCTTTAGCCCAGTCAGAACGCAGAGCAATTACTCCGATTTGGTTAATGAGCGGATCTGCCGGCTTGTTCTCAAAGTATACCGGTCTTGGCAGAACATAAGTGCCACCTACCGCTTTCTCCAATTCATCGCCAAGTCCTGTCAGCTTATAAGCGGCTGCCACATTCGGCCAGCGTTCTTTCCAGTCATCTGGCAGCTTGTACAGCAGCCCTTGATCAATGTAATTAAGCGCATCACCGTGAACATAGTTCCAGCTTGCTACGTCAGGAAGATCACCAGAGTTAATCCATAGGCGAAGCTTCTCAGCCCATGAATCCCATTCAATATAGTTGTAATCCCATTTAATATTGAACTTATCCGTAAAATATTTATGATACACGTTATCAAAATCAGATTCTGTTGTCTTAATGGTGCTGGCTAACGAAATCTTCAACTCATCTTTATATCCATCTGTTGGATTGCCTGAATTTCCGCTATTAGCATTGTTGTCTGAGCTTGAGCATGCTGCCAACATGATTGGAGTAAGACATAAAACACCGGCAAGGATTGACTTTACAGATTTTCTTTTTAAAATATTCATTTTGTCCTCCTTAAATTGTGTGACTGACCCTCTTTTATATGGATAAATCATAAACCACTAGGTCTTGATAGCCCCTGTAAGTACCCCTTTGGCAAAGTGCTTTTGGAGCATTGGGAAGAAACACATAATAGGAACCATGGTAACGAATACTGCCGCCATTTTCATACCCATGGAGAATGATTGTTTACCCACTGCGTCAACACTTGTGGCATTCGATGCATTCACTTGGGCTTCCATAATGATAGATCGCAACACGTTCTGCAGTGGCATCTGATCCGCTTTCCGCAGGAAGATCATGGCGTCATACCATCCATTCCAGAAGGCTACTCCGTAGAACAATGTGATGGTAGCTACGATTGGAGCAGATAATGGCAGGACTACAGAGAACAGGATTCTCCATTCCCCAGCACCATCAAGTCGCGCAGATTCCATCAGGGACTCAGGCAGACTGCTAAAATAGTTCGACATCAGAATCAGGTTAAACGCACTGAAGCTTCCAGCCAGAATAACTGACCAAAGGTTGCCTGTCAGATGCAGATCCTTCATCACCAGGTACAAAGGTACAATCCCGCCATTAAAAATCATTGTGAACAGGACAAGCATAAAAATCAGCTTTTTACCCGGGAATTTATTGCGGCTAAGGCCGTAAGCCATACTTGTCGTCAAGAACAAGCTAAGCGGGAGTCCTAAGATTAAGATCTTAAAGGTATTCCAATACCCTGTCCCGATTCGCCCATCAGCAAAAAGTGCCCGATAGGATTCCAGTGTTGGGTTCTTCGGAAATAACATCATAGGGTTATCAGCGTATTCTTTTTGCGTAGAAAAAGAAATCATAATGACATTCCAGAATGGAATAAGAATGGCCAAAGCGCCTACACTCAGAATTACGAAAATCACATAATCCATAGCGGTCATTTTTTTATGGTCTTGCATAATGGTCAGCTTTTTTTTACTCATACATTTGCACTCCTTTCTTACCGGAATAAACCGTCTCCGCCCATAAGTTTGGCAGCTCTGTCTGCCAGAATCAGCAGAATCATATTAACAAGTGAACGGAACAAACTGACTGCAGTGGAGAATGAAAAGTCTGTTGAAGACTGGAACGTGATTCGGTAGATATACACATCTAGTACTTCCGAGACGTTTTTCGTTGCAGCGTTGCTCAAGTTAAAGATTTGGTCAAATCCAGATGACATCAGGCCACCGACGGAAAGGATAAACATAATCGTAATCGTCGGAAGAATGTTAGGCAGAGTAATGCGGAACATTTGCTGCAAGCGTGTAGCACCATCAATCTGTGCGGATTCATATTGGTCTGTATCAATACCAGAGATAGCGGCCATAAAGATAATGGCTCCCCAACCTGCTGATTTCCAGATATCCGTAAGATACAACATCGGAACGAACATTTTTTCAGAACCCAGGAAGTTAATGCCTGTCCCGCCAAACATTTGAATGAGGCTGTTAACCAGACCATCATAGGAAAGCACATTGATAACAACCCCGGATACTACGATCCATGACAGGAAGTTCGGAAATGTGAACACCGTCTGTAAAGCTTTTTTGTAACGATTCATGCGCAGTTCATTCAGCAGCAATGCCAATATGATTGGAAAAGGGAACTGAATAATCAGCTTACCGATGTTAATGGTTAACGTTCTCCATACGGCGTCAATAAAAGCCGGGTCACGGAATACATAGGTGAAATTCTCGAATCCGCTCCATGGGCTGCCCCAAATTCCTAAATTCGCTTTAAAATCTTTAAAAGCCAGAGATAGACCACCCATCGGCAGATAAGCGAATAGGAAAAGCCACACTAGTCCAGGAAGCACCAGAGTATAGACCATTCTGTTCTTCCAGACTTCCCTTAGGAACAGTTGGAATCTGCTGTCGTTCATTTTTTTAGCCGGTATTGCAACTTCGGATTTCAATTTGCATCTCCTCACTCTGCTTATGTCTTTTAGTTGTACAAGAAATCAAAGGTTGTCTTCAGATGTTCCTCCCAGAATCGCCATTCATGAGTTCCAGAGGTCTCAACATACTGAAATTCATAAGGGGTCGTCTCCAGATAAGCTGCGAATTCCCGATTCATCTCCACAAACGGATCTTTCGAACCACAGCAAGTCAGAATCGAAGGCAGGTTACGTTTATCGTCGACCAATTTAGCGGCTAAAGCGTACAGATCCTGATCCGGCTTAATTTGTAAGCGTTTTCCAAAAGTACCCGCCATCTCCCTCGCCATGTCCTTGGACATTTGCGGATCGTTTAATCGTTTCTGGAGATCGGTAACTCCTGATAACGAAACCACTTTGCTGTAACGCTCGGGATAGGTAAGTGCACATTTCAGAGCGCCATACCCGCCCATCGATAAACCAGCGATATACGTCTTCTGCGGATTATCATCCAACCTCATCATTCGGCCACAAAGCTCGGGAAGCTCATGGGTCACATAGTGGAAGTAATCCAGTCCGTACTCCATGTCTGTATAATAGCTCCTGTTTACTTGGGGCATTATGACTGTACAACCATATTGACTTGCATACTGCTCAATAGTAGTCATCCTGTGCCATGTACTGGCGTTATCACCAGCACCATGCAGCAGGTAGAGCGTTCCTCCAGACATGTTGCCTGAATCGACGGGGGAGATAATACTGATGGTCGTTGTCATTCTCAAGGTAGGAGAGCCTGTCTCAACTGTTAATAATGCCATGAGTTATCTCCTTTTCGTTCTTATTCATTTGTTTATTTTCTTGCAAGATCCCCGCTTAACCAGTACAGATTCGAATACCATATGTTTGTTTTGCGAATCACCTGTGATCAGGTCAAACAAAATTTCAACACTGGCCTTCGCCATATCCACTCCGGGTTGGCTGATCGTATCCAGAGATGGATGATAATATTCTGCCATTTCAATCCCGTCGAATCCGATAATCGAAACATCATTTGGAATTGATAAGCCCAAGGACAATAACGCCTTAGCCGCCCCAATGGCAATCGTATCTGATGCAGCAAAAACAGCAGTGATATCTTTTTTCTTATTGAGCAGACGTTTGGTAGCTGTAAAGCCTGAGCTCGGACTATATTCACAGTCCTCTACCATTGAAGGGTCGTACTCAATTCCATGCTCCTCAAGCGCCTTGATATATCCCATAAGCCGCCGGTTACCTGTTGTATTTTGCACCAGAGGAAATCTGGCTAAAAAACAGATATTGCGATGTCCTAATGAGATTAAATAGCTGACAGCCTTATAAGATTCCTGAAGATCATCAATGATCACGCTTGAAAAAACAGCAGGATCGACTTCTTTTGTAGTCGTGATGGTAGTCAGAACAAATGGAATTTTTAATTGTTTGAATTTATCTTCGGAGTGATCATACGTTCCGCCCATAAAAACTACGCCATATAGATTTTTTTCTTTTACAAGCTGTAGAGCGATATCGATCTCGTCTACTCCATCTTCTACATGCTGGATCATTAGCGGACATCCCCGTAGGTTCACCTGGCGTTCAACTTCTTTGATCATGTCGGCAAAAAACGGGTTTGAGATCCCTTTTACCATTAGCGCTATGGTATTGGATCGCGTTTTTTTCAAGTTGCTCGCATTACCGTTTGGAATATAGTTATGTTCTCTAACAACCGCCATCACTTTAGCTCTAGTTGTATCGCTTACAACACCGCTATTATTGATTACTCTGGAGACTGTGGCGATACCCACGCCTGATAGCCTTGCAATATCTTTGATATTCATATTTACCTTGCTCCACTCCTATGATGAGTCCCCCCTTCACCCGATGAAAATCAGGTTGTGGAAACGCATGAAATGATGGGAAACGTTTCCCACGACATCATTTTGAGCCCTTAGCGCGTTTTTTTCGCTTACTTCGTCCATTATGAACAGGTAATTTTTATAAGTCAACTAAAAAGACAAAAAAAATTGTGATTCATCACTTTTTATTTGGTTAAAATTACAATAAGTCTATAGTTATTCAATCTACAAATTAGAAATAATTGGTATTTATATATCAAACAATAGTTTTCCTTGTTTTATTGACTTTAAAATAAGAATGGAATACCATCAATTTAGCGATTTTTATCGCAATAACAGAAAACGTTTCCACTCATTTTTCTAGTTTTTCTTTTTGTCACTTCGCTATCCTAGCTAGGAATATCAAGAGAAAGAAGGACTCTTTTTATGTTGAACATGGCTCCATTCGCAGCTAAGGCTCGTGAACGAAACCTGAATATTTTCAATGTTCGTGTGCTTCAAAACGGAAACCTTGTGGGAAAACTGGATCTCACGGAGGATATTCGGCGCTTGCAGCATTCCGTCAGCAAGTCTTTTACTTGTATGGCAGTAGGTCTTGCCATTGATGAAGGGAAGCTGACACTGGAAACAACGCTTAGAGATGTTTTTCCGGAGTATGCCTCTCCTCTTAAACCAACACCTCCATCCATGCAGCCCGGGGATATAACTTTGTTCGATTTGCTGCGAATGAGTACAGGGCACGACTCCCCTCCATTTTGGGCTGAAGAGAGATTAGCCTTGAAGGATAAAAATTGGGTGCAGCATTATTTGGCTCTGACTTTAGACAGAGCTCCCGGAGAGAAATTTACATACAGCAGCGGAGATACCATTATGATCTCTGCAATGGTGCAAGCCCGCGTCGGGCAAACCGTAAAGGATTATCTGGTACCTCGTTTGTTTGCACCTCTGGGCATAAACAATGTCGATTGGGAAACAACACCTCAAGGGGTAACCCTTGGCTGTGCCGGACTTCAGATTAACACGGAAGAGTTAAGCCGGTTTGGACAGCTGCTTTTACAGCAAGGAAAGTGGCAGGGCCAGCAACTAATTCCCGCAGCATGGATCGATTTTGTTACACAAAAACAGATCGATAATGATGGAAACGGCGACTGGGGAGAAGGATACGGCTGTCAATTCTGGCTCTGCTCCCACGACGCTTACCGTGCCGATGGCGCTCATGGACAATTCTGTCTTGTGGTGCCGGACGCTCAAGCAGTCATTGCAATTAACAGCATGGAAGATAACATGCAGGGAATCCTGGATACCGTCTGGGAGGAAATCTGGCCGCTTCTTTAGGAGCGGTCTTTTTTATGACTTGAGGTTAGCGTGCGCATAATGGGTAATTTACATTCTTCGGCGATTAGTACTTAACACCGCCAAGTAACCAGCGCTGTCTCAGGCTGAGGAGGCTTGCGGACTCAGGTGACGTTATTTACTCTTTTATCGCCTTTTGAGCAACGTTTCGGACTCCAGCGCAGCTATTCCTGAGAAAGTGGCTCATTTGGGGCACGTTTTGGCACCAATAGCGACGATGGAGTCCGATAACATCGCAAATGTGCCACTTTTCAGCATTTAAGGTCCTCTGGGTCCGATAGCTGCTGCGTGTGTACAATTTAAGTAACTCATCACACCAAGTAACCATTACTTTCTGAGGCTGAGGAGGCTTGCGGACTCAGATGACGCTATTTACTCTTTTATCGCCTTTTGAGCAACGTTTCGGACTCCAGCGCAGCTATTCCTGAGAAAGTAGCTCTTTTGGGGCACGTTTGGCACCAATAGCGACGATGGACTCCGATGACATCGCAAATCCCGCACTTTTCAGCATTTAAGGTCCTCTGGGTCCGATAGCTGCTGCGTATGTGCAAAATAAGTAACTCATCACACCAAGTAATCAGCACTTTCTTTCTCAGATCGAGGAGGCTCGCGGTCTCAGGTGACGTTATTTACTCTTTTATCGCCTTACGAGCAACGTTTCGGACTCCAGCGCAGCTATTCCTGAGAAAGTGGCTCATTTGGGGCACGTTTGGCACCAATAGCGACGATGGAGTCCGATAACATCGCAAATCCCGCACTTTTCAGCATTTAAGGTCCTCTGGGTCCGATAGTTGCTGCGTATGTGCAAAATAAGTAACTCATCACACCAAGTAATCAGCACTTTCTTTCTCAGACCGAGGAGGCTCGCGGACTCAGGTGACGTTATTTACTCTTTTATCACCTTTTGAGCAACGTTTCGGACTCCAGCGCAGCTATTCCTGAGAAAGTAGCTCATTTGGGGCACGTTTGGCACCAATAGCGACGATGGAGTCCGATGACATCGCAAATCCCGCACTTTTCAGCATTTAAGGTCCTCTGGGTCCGATAGCTGCTGCGTGTGTACAATTTAAGTAACTAAACAGATGATAAGTAACTAAACACGCCCAAGCGTTCACACCAATAAATGCTCAAACCGTAAGTCCCCAACGCCAAACACGCCATGCAGTCAACACCAATAGATCCACAACACCAAGTAACCAGCATTACTTAGACTGAGGAGGCACGCGGACTCAGATGACGTTATTTACTCTTTTATCGCCTTTTGAGCAACGTTTCGGACTCCAGTGCAGCTATTCCTGAGAAAGTAGCTCATTTGGGGCACATTTGGCATCAATAGTGACGATGGAGTCCGATAACATCGCAAATGTGGCACTTTTCAGCATTTAAGGTCATCTGGGTCCGATAGCTGCTGCGTATGTGCAAAATAAGTAACTCATCACACCAAGTAACCATTACTTTCTGAGGCTGAGGAGGCACGCGGACTCAGATAACGTTATTTACTCTTTTATCGCCTTTTGAGCAACGTTTCGGACTCCAGTGCAGCTATTCCTGAGAAAGTAGCTCATTTGGGGCACGTTTGGCATCAATAGCGACGATGGAGTCCGATGACATCGCAAATGTGGCACTTTTCAGCATTTAAGGTCCTCTGGGTCCGATAGCTGCTGCATATGTGCAAATGTGATCTAGTCGCTCGAAGTTTGATGTTCAATGATGGTTAGCAGCTCAACACACCAAGTAACCAGCATTACTCAGACCGAGGAGGCTCGCGGACTCAGATGACGTTATTTACTCTTTTATCGCCTTTTGAGCAACGTTTCGGACTCCAGTGCAGCTATTGCTGAGAAAGTAGCTCTTTTGGGGCACGTTTGGCATCAATAGTGACGATGGAGTCCGATAACATCGCAAATCCCGCACTTTTCAGCATTTAAGGTCCTCTGGGTCCGATAGCTGCTGCGTATGTGCAAATGTGGGCTAGATGCTGGAAGCTTGATCTCAACGATGATTAGTAGCTAAGCACGCCCAAGCGTTCACACCAATAAATGCTCAAACCGTAATTCTCCAACGCCAAACATGCCATGCAGTCAACACCAATAGATGCACAACACCAAGTAACCAGCATTACTCAGACCGAGGAGGCTCGCGGACTCAGATGACGTTATTTACTCATTTATCGCCTTTTGAGCAACGTTTCGGACTCCAGTGCAGCTATTCTTGAGAAAGTAGCTCTTTTGGGGCACGTTTGGCATCAATAGTGACGATGGAGTCCGATAACATCGCAAATCCGCACTTTTCAGCATTTAAGGTCCTCTGGGTCCGATAGCTGCTGCGTAGGTGTAAATGTGGTCTAGAGGCTCGAAGTTTGATGTTCAACGGTGAATCGAATTTCGACGTTTAGATCAAGAAGGAAGACAAAGCACCCCGTGTGTGACCTCGAACTAAAACTCGCGCACGCAAAAACAGCCTTCCCGAAGGAAGGCTGTTAATTGACGTCCCGGAAGGGATTCGAACCCCTGACCGTGCGCTTAGAAGGCGCATGCTCTATCCAGCTGAGCTACCGGGACATATAAGAAATAAATACTATGTATTGACGCAACGATATTTATTATACCTTATTCAGCGGATTTTTCAAGTCAAAACAACTTAGAAAAATAATAAAAGTGTTTCCGGTGCAGCTTTTTCACACATCAGCGTAACCACAGGAAATGAAAAAAACGGCATTTCTGCCGTCCTTTTCAGCCATTCCAGTGTGCGTTTTACAAACCTTCGCTATTTAATCCAGCTTTCGAAAACGCTTCTCCAGCTGCTTTTTTAAATCCCCAAAAGTGAGTAATTCTCGTTGAAACTTGGAATGCTCATCTTCTGGCGACATAAAGTTGCTGCCTGTAAATGCACTCGAGGTCACATCTTGAAAAGCGTCATGCATATTGTTATCAAACCAATCGGTAGAGGTATCAGCATCATTAGTCAGAATACGGACAATCTCATATCCTTCTTCACGCCGATCCTCAACGATATACACCAAAAGCGCAGGATCACTAACAGCACCCGGCAAAACACCCACTTCTGCACAAGGCGCACCATCGTACTCCATCATTCTGCGAATTTTGGCGTCTTTAATATAATACACCTGTCATCCTTCCCTCCTGGCAAATTCCCCTCTCCCCTAGTGTTCGGATAAGGACATACATTTTATGCCTTCCTTCGGCATATATCTGTATTACTTGGCAAAAAAGTAAGGACAACAATCGCACAAAAGAGAGGATGAACCATCATGTGCGGAATAACCGGATTTATCCAGTGGCGCGGAGATCTCACTCAGCACTCGCAGCTGCTGGTCAAAATGACTGAAACTTTAGCAAACCGCGGCCCCGATGCAGCCGGAACCTGGATCTCAGGCCCCTGTGCTTTCGGTCACCGCAGACTTAGCGTTATCGATCCGGAGAACGGTGCCCAGCCCATGATCACCCGCCATGAGGAACAGGTATACGCGATTGTTTACAACGGCGAATTATATAACGCCCTCGAACTCAAACAGGAACTTAAGCAGCGAGGGCATCAATTCCGCACCCAGTGCGATACAGAAGTGCTGCTGCATTCCTATATCGAATGGGGGCCGGATTGCGCAGAGAAGCTCAATGGAATCTTTGCTTTTGCAGTATGGGACGGTCTTCGGGACCAAGTCTTTTTTGCACGTGACCGTTTAGGTGTGAAACCCCTGTTCTATAGCAAGGTTGATGACGTCCTAGTTTTTGGCTCAGAGCCTAAGGCGTTGCTGCAGCATCCCAAGGTACAACCAATCGTGGGTCCTGAAGGTCTCGCAGAAATCTTCATCATCGGTCCAGCACGTACACCGGGTCATGGTGTTTATAAGGATATGCAAGAGCTTCGTCCAGGTCATGCTATGATCTATAGCCGTGAAGGTCTGCGCAGTTATGCCTATTGGAAGCTGGAGAGCGCAAAGCATACTGACAATGAAGCAGAGACGGCCGCTAAGGTGCGTGAACTGCTCCAAGATACACTCGAACGCCAACTGGTCTCAGACGTCCCTGTTTGCTCTCTTTTGTCGGGAGGGCTGGATTCCAGTGCGCTGACGGCACTTGCAGTGGATTACTACAACCGGAATGGTCAGGGACAAGTGGATACTTATTCCGTAGACTATGTAGATAACGACAAACATTTCAAAAGTCATACTTTCCAGCCGGGAGCAGATGGGCCGTGGATTAAACGAATGGTCGATGAATTAAATACAAATCACCACTACATCTCGTTCGATACCCCGGAGCTTGTAGAAGCGCTGGATAATGCTTTGTACACTAGGGATTTACCAGGGATGACCGATGTGGACTCTTCTTTGTACTTATTTTGCCGGGAGATTAAAAAGAACGCGACAGTAGCTATTTCCGGTGAAGCGGCGGATGAGATTTTTGGCGGATACCCTTGGTTCCACCGTGAGGAAATGCTCTCCTCAGGCACTTTTCCTTGGTCAGTTGCTCCGAAAATGCGTGCAAGTCTACTTTCTCCAGAAATTAACGAGTGGATTCGTCCACTGGAATATTTGGGTGACAGATATAGTGATGCGGTGGCTGAAGTTCCGAAATTGGATGGAGAAACAGGAAAACAAGCACAAATGCGCGTAATGTCCTATCTGAATATCACCCGCTTCATGCCTACTCTACTAGACCGTAAAGACCGAATGAGCATGGGCGCAGGGCTAGAGGTACGTGTTCCTTATTGTGATCACCGACTCGTTCAATATGTATTTAATATTCCGTGGGAAATCAAGAATCTGGGGGGCCGTGAAAAAGGGATTTTGCGTAAATCTCTTGAAGGCATTCTTCCAGACGATGTGCTCTACCGCAAAAAAAGCCCTTACCCCAAAACTCATAATCCTGCCTATTTAAATGCGGTACGAACTCAGGTATTAAACATTCTGGATGACTCCACTTCACCCCTACTTCCGCTAATTGATGCTGCCAAAATCCGTGAGATCGCCGCTTCCCCGGAATCCTCAACCAATCTGCCTTGGTTCGGCCAGCTCATGTCCGGTCCTCAGCTGTTTGCTTACCTCGCCCAAGTGGATCTCTGGCTGCGTAAATATAACGTCTCCATCCAATAAGCGCGTAGAGAACTGAGGTAATCGACAAGCCAAACAGCAAGTCCCCGTATCCGGTGGCTTGCTGTTTGGCTTGTATTTGCAATGATTACTCTACGATCTTATCTGAACGATCTTTAAAAGTTAAAGTTGTCCGGGTCCGGGCCAAATCGATGGTCTTTGTTCAAGCCCTCGATAGCTTTGACATCCTCGTCACTAAGCGTAAAGTCAAAGAATCCGGCATTCTCCTTGATTCGATCCGCATGTACGGATTTAGGAATCGTAATGACACCTTGCTGCAAATCCCAGCGAAGTACAATTTGAGCAGGGGTCTTGCCATACTTCTCAGCCAACTCTTTTAAGAGCGGTAGATCAAGATTCCCCTGCATTAATGGACTCCATGCTTCAAGCTGAATACCCTGTTCATTGGCATATTTCAGCAGCTCGCGCTGAGTCAACAGCGGATGGAATTCCACCTGATTCACCACAGGCACCACTCCGGTATCCTCGATGATATCTTTCAGATGATGAACCTGAAAATTGCTCACGCCGATAGATTTGATGAGGCCTTCTTTTTGCAGATGAATTAAGGCCTTCCATGTCTCACGATATTTCCCTGCCACCGGCCAGTGTATGAGATACAGATCTAGATAGTCCAGACCCAGCTTGCGCCGGCTATCCTCGAACGCTTTTAGCGTAGATTCATAACCTTGATCAGGATTCCGTACTTTAGTTGTAATAAACAACTCATCCCGGGCCACTCCACAATCACGAATAGCTTGTCCTACGCCTTCTTCGTTATTGTATCCGGCTGCCGTATCAATACTGCGATATCCTAATTCCACTGCGGTTTTGACCGCATGAATAACCTCTTCGCCATCTTTAGTCTTATACACGCCAAGACCCAGCCACGGCATGGTCACCCCGTCATTTAAAGTAGGACCACCCGAGAACGGTGCATTTAATTCACTCATCGCTTAACCCTCCAAGCTTATTGTTATTTCGTTAAACATACTTAACCTATTTATCCACTTAAGAAGCAAACGCTACCATAAAAAGTATAGCAGATGGCTTCATCATTCCCCAAATCCTTATAAAAAAACGGAGGCGTAAGCGCCCCCGCTCTTCTTTATTTCTCAATTAGTTTGAAATCATCAAAATGGAATTCAGGAGAAACAATACAGGATACCAGCGTCGGCTCTTTGCCTAACGAGCGCGCAGCTTGCCATACTCCCGCTGGAACAACCACTTGTGGCTGCTGGCCTGCAGCAATATCGAGGCCCAGAATAACTTCCTGCACATCCTCAGGCTTATCTCCATTACCTCCGAGACTTAGCACGATTGGACTACCGGAATGCCACAACCAAACTTCATCGGACAATACAGTATGCCAATCAGATTGTTCGCCTTCGTGAAGTAAAAAATAAATTGAAGATGCCGAATGACGTGATCCAGAATAGCTATCGCCTAACACTTCCTGCGAAATTTCAAATTCCGAATTCCAAAGTCTTTTGTACCAACCACCCTCAACGTGAGGCTGTAATCCAAGCAGTTCAACTAGCGGTGAAATTTCTTTTTGCGTCACAGTAGCTTCTCTCCTTCAAAGTTAGCATGAACAACAATAGCTTCGTATGCATAAGGTTGTTTTTGCTTTTTACTTTAACGGAATAAGCTCGAATTGTAAAATCTATTTACTGTCCTTGCTCGCTTTGAAGACTTCTGCAATCGCTCCAAGACTTCCCAGCGTTTCAACAGCGCTTGTTGGCAAGAACACTTTATTAGCAGGACCTTTGGCAATCTCAGCCAGAGCCTCGAAGGAACGATAAGCCAGAACATGCTCATCCAGACCTGCCGAACGAATCAGCTCAATGCGTGATTTTTCTGCTTCTGCCACGGCTTGAATCGCTTTAGCCTCACCGTGTGCTTCCAGCTCTTGCGCCTGGCGAGAACCCTCTGCTTGACGGATACGCGCTTCTTTATCGCCTTCTGCTTTTAGAATCTTACTTTGTTTATCCCCTTCAGCGCGTAGGATCATATCCTGCTTGGCAGCTTCCGCCTCCAAAACAATGGCACGTTTGCTCCGCTCTGCTTTCATCTGCTTATCCATCGCTTCCTGAATATCCAATGGCGGTTTGATATCGATAACTTCCACACGCTCGATCCGTACGCCCCACTTCTCAGTAGCTTCATCGAGAGCAAGACGGATGTCCGTCGAAATCTTTTCCCGTCCAGACAAGGTCTCATCCAATTCCAGCTTACCGATGATTTGCCGCATTGTTGCCGTCGAAATGTTTCTTACCCCATACACATAATCAGAAATACCATAAGTAGCTTCCTCTGGTCCAACCACCTGGTAGAAAATAATCGTATCAATCTGCACCTGCACGTTATCCTTTGTAATTACCGTTTGCGGAGGTACATTCGCTTGTTGAATCCGTAAATCATGGTACGTGCGCACCTGATCAATTACAGGAATCAGAATGTTCAACCCCGGTGTCAGCAGACGATTAAATTTACCGAGCCTTTCCACTACGCCTACCCGTTGCTGTGGTACGATTTTGACTGTTAATGCCACAAAAACTACGACCACTACAATAATAATTGCGATAATTGCCCATTGCATTAGTTCATTTCCCCCCATCGTTCTACTTCGATAATCGTCGTGCCTCTTTTCACTACTCTTACAACCTCATCCTTGCCCAGATTCTGATCAGAGCTCGCGCTCCACGTATCTCCGCCTACCTTCACTTGCCCGTAACGTCCCTGCTCTATCGGCTCAACAACTACTCCTTGCCTACCGATGATTTCTGTACCTGTATCCTTGAACCCACGTGAATGGCGAAATCTAGAAACCAGTGGTTTCGAGAATATAGTCAGACCAAGTGCGACCAGTGATCCAAGGACCACCTGAAACAAAATGGCTTCGGGAACAATCAGCGACACCAAACCTGCGGCCAAAGCACCAATACTAAGCCACAATAAATAAAAAGTAAGCGTCATCATCTCAACAACAAACAGGACACCGGCTGCGATCAGCCAAAACACCCACACAACCATCGGTGAGCCCACCACCTTCCGTATGATACTACTATAACGAAAAGAAACATCGATGCGTTGCATAGTTCCATAAAAAAATATCTCAGGCATGTATATGATTTATATTCATTACATCGGTGGTTATGTGTTTCTTCATGAGTTTCTTGATAAAAGCGAGTATACAAATCCAAAAGGGTTCACTTTTTGAAGAGTCACTATAAATTAGAAAATTGTCCCCCTATATCACCTGATTTTATCCCTAGCGCAATTGCAAGCTATGCTTGAGAATAAGAGTTACCATCACCCATTTATATCTAATTCATCCTAATTATCCAACTTCCAAACATCCTCCTCTATTCATTCAAACCATACACAGCATGTTACATCTTTAAAAATCCATGAAACAGCAGCACACAAAAAGCATAAAAGAAAGCGCTTACTGATTGGGTAAGGCTTGATTTGGACCGCTGCTTTTTTGCTGCTGAATCTACGAATTGATCTTCAATAGAATGATAGAAACGCCAAGGGTGATGGTGCACTACAACCGACGGGAGGTGAAGGTCAGGACATCTTGCCGAAAAGAATTTCGAACTACACTTTGAATCTAGGAGGTAGAAATTCAATGATCTTCACGAAAAAAGCTTCACGCAAAACCTTTGCAATTGCGATGATCGCCGCGCTTGTTCTGACACTCTTTTCCACCCTGGGCGGCAGTCCCAAAATAGCCAACGCCGCACAGGATTACAAACTGGTTGGTTATTACGCTTCATGGGCCGCTTACGGGCGTTCTTACAATGTAACTGATATCGATCCTACCAAAATGAATGTCATTAACTACGCTTTTGCGGATATTTGTTGGAATGGAATCCATGGCAATCCCGACCCCACCGGCCCTAATCCGGTGACCTGGTCTTGCCAGAATGAGCAAGGCCAAGCCATCAGCGTTCCGAACGGTACGATTGTTCTTGGTGACCCGTGGATTGACACTGGAAAAAGCTTCGGGGATGACAAATGGGATGATCCCATCAAAGGTAACCTGAAGCAGCTATGGAAGCTGAAGGAAAAGAACCCGAACCTGAAGACCCTAATCTCCGTTGGAGGCTGGACCTGGTCGAACCGTTTCTCGGATGTAGCTGCGACAGCTGCGACCCGTGAGGTTTTTGCCAATTCCGCGGTTGATTTTATTCGAAAATACAAGATGGACGGCGTGGATCTCGACTGGGAATATCCAGTAAGTGGTGGACTCGCAGGCAATAGCTACCGTCCTGAAGATAAAGAAAACTATGTACTGCTGCTGCAAAAAGTTCGCGAAAAGCTGAATACAGCCGGCGCGGCGGATGGAAAAACCTATCTGCTGACCATTGCTTCCGGGGCAGGCCCAACGTATATCAACAATAATAATCTGGCCGGCATTGCTTCCGTTGTCGACTGGATCAATATTATGACCTATGACTTTAATGGGAGCTGGAACACCACCACCGGACATAATGCTCCGTTGTACTATGATCCCGCAGCTTCCGCTTCGGGCTTAACCGAACCGCAAAATTTTAACATCGATAAAGCGGTAACCTCCTATCTTGCGAATGGTGTACCTGCGAACAAGCTTGTACTTGGCATGGCTTATTACGGTCGTGGTTGGGGCGGAGCTCCTGCTTCAGGAAACGGCCAATATCAGGTGTCCGCTGGCATCTCACCAACGGGTACATGGGAAAAAGGCAGCTATGATTTCTATGATCTCGAAGCCAATTATATCAACAAAAACGGTTATATCCGCTATTGGAATGATACATCCAAAGTGCCTTATCTCTATAATCCAACAAATCAAACCTTTATCAGCTATGACGACGTAGAATCCTTTGGCCACAAGATCAGCTACCTGAAGTCCAAGGGTCTTGCAGGTGCTATGTTCTGGGAAACAAGTGGTGACCGGAACAAAACACTAACCAATAAACTAAACGCCGATCTTGGTGGCGGAGTGGTGCAGCCGACACCGACACCATCCACATCACCAACACCTACACCAACTGCAACCGCTACACCTACTGCAACTCCAACTGCAACACCAACACCAACGCCAACTGCAACCGTGACGCCAACCCCAACGCCTACACCGGGACAATGTTCTGCAGCGACCTGGGGTGCAACAACCGTATACACTGGCGGACAGCGTGTCTCCTACAATGGCTCAGTCTATGAAGCCAAATGGTGGACGCAAGGGGATCGTCCTGATCTTAGCGGAACTGATGGGGTCTGGAAATTCATCAGCGTATGCGGAACAGCGACACCAACACCAACTGCAACTGTGGCCCCAACTTTAACACCTACGGTAGCACCAACGCCTACCGCAACCGTTGCACCTACGCCTACTTTAGCGCCAACGCCAACTGCAACCGTTGCACCTACACAAACTCCTTTACCTACCGCTACGCCTACTTCGGAAGGGTCTAGCTGGGGAACAGGCGTTGCGTACAAAACAGGTGATGTCGTCGCTTACAACGGAAAAACATATACCTGCTTGCAGCCCCACACTTCACTTCAGGGCTGGGAGCCAGCCACCACACCTGCGCTATGGAAGCTCAATTAAAGACTTGCAGGAAGCATCGTTCCTGAAATAACATTATCCCCCTTTGGAGGTATATTAAATATGATTGCAAAAGCACGTGCTAAGCGCAAAATATCCATAAGTTACCTTGCTGCGCTAATGAGCCTAATCGTTCTGGTTCCACTTTACACCGGGACAGGTGCATCCTTACCAGTGGCCCATGCCGCGGAAACAACACCTTCCGCTCCCGCTCCAGCAGCTGATCACCCTCGTAAAATCGTTGCTTACTTCCCAGAGTGGGGCGATCAGGAGAACAAAGGATTTTACACCGTAGACAAGATTCCGTGGGATAAAATTACCCATATTAACTACGCCTTCGCCAAGGTAAATCCTCAAACGAACAAGATTGATCTCATGGACCGTACAGCTGCAATCGAAAAAGACTATCCCGGTCAGCTGACCACCCTGCCTTTTAAGGGGCATTTTAACCAACTGGTTAAGTACAAACAGCTCTATCCTGATGTCCGCACCCTGATTTCTGTTGGCGGCTGGTCGGGTTCCGGAGGGTTCTTCAACATGGCGAATTCAGAAGCCGGGCGAGAAGCTTTTGCCAATAGTGTTGTGGATTTTCTGCGTACCTATCAGTTCAACGGAGTAGACATCGATTGGGAGTACCCTTCTGGCACTGGGCAGTCCGGTAATCCTAACGATTTTGCCGTGGCAGAACCGCTGCGTACCGTAAATTACAACAACTATGTTCTTCTTATGAAAAAACTTCGCGAAAAGCTCGATCTGGCAGGTTCACAAGACAATCAGAAATATGACCTGACCATTGCGGCCACCGCCTCTTCCTGGATTCTTGGGGGCATGAAGCTTGGGGAAGCCAATCAGTATTTAGACTGGGCGAACCTTATGACCTATGATTTCCATGGGGCTTGGAATGGATATGTTGGGCCGCATTCTGCACTGTACCCGGATTCCCGCGATACTGAAACTGCTGCGCTGGGTACTCCGGTTCTGAATACCGACTGGGCGGTCCGATACTATCTTGGAACGCTTCCTCCGGAAAAAATCGTGATCGGAGTTCCTTATTATTCACGAGGCTGGAAAAATGTGAATGGAGGCATCAACAATACCGGCCTTTACGGCACAGCTCCGACAACCGGTGGGGGAGCAGATGGCCAATACGGGATCTGGAATGATCCCGCACCAGAGCAGCCTGCTGGTGCAAATCCGATCTGGCATGTGCTAAATCTGCTCAAAGATCCAGCGAATAAGCGCTACTTCGATCCTGTTACCAAAACACCGTACTTGTTCAACGCAGACAAGAAGATTTTTCTTACGTATGAAGATAAGGAATCGCTTGGCTACAAGCTGGATTACATCAAGCAAAAAGGCTTGGGAGGTATGATGTTCTGGGAACTAACGGGCGATTACTCTGAGCAGAGCGATGGCACTTATACGTATGGCAATTCTCTGACCGATTTTGCCTATGATCAGCTGAAGACAGCCTCGCCGCCGGGCGGAGCTCCTAAGCCGCAGTTGCCTGAACCTAAAAACTTCAACCTCAGCTTCAGCGGCGCCTATGATCATCCGAACTATACCTATTCATTAAAAATAACGAACAATACCGGCACAGATATTTCCGGTGGCTGGAAGCTGGAGTTCGACCTGCCAACAACTACAACCCTAACCTCGGCATGGGGAGCCGGTAGCGTTGAGCAAATCTCCACGGCCTGGGATTTCAACCGCTACCGTATTACAGGTACAGCTACTCAAACTATTGCGAATGGAGCTTCACTTGAAATTCCGGGTATGATGAAGCTGAACTTTTCAGGCGGTCCACAGCGAATCACCCTGAACGGAAACTCGTCCCAACAGGAATACGATAAACTGTACGGAGGCATTACACCTACGCCAACACCAACACCGTCTGCATCACCGACACCGACTCCGACGGCAACCGTGACGCCAACGCCAACTGTAGCGCCAACACCTACTCCTACGCCGGGACAATGTTCGGCAGCGACCTGGAATGCGGCAACCGCATATACTGGCGGACAACGCGTTTCCTACAACGGCTCACTCTATGAAGCCAAGTGGTGGACACAAGGCGATCGTCCCGATCTTAGCGGACCGGACGGTGTCTGGAAATACATCAGCGTGTGTGGAACAGCAACTTCTACACCAACGGCAACTGTAGCTCCAACAGTAACACCGACTTTGACACCTACGGTGGCACCGACGCCTACTGCAACCGTTACTCCAGCGCCTACGGTGGCACCAACGCCCACCGCAACCGTAACACCCACGCAAACTCCATTACCGACTGCTACACCTACTTCGGGAGGGTCTAGCTGGGTAACAGGAGTTGCTTATAAAGTAGGTGATGTTGTTGCCTACAGTGGAAAAACGTATACCTGCTTGCAGCCTCACACTTCACTTCAGGGGTGGGAGCCAGCTTCCACACCTGCTCTTTGGAAGCTGATATAATCCGGTGCTCTCCTTGATTCCAACAAGGAGAACATCCCATTATTAGTGCAGAGTCATACTCATTCTCTGGGGCTTACGTTAAGGACCCAGTTGACGTTATTTACAAATTTCAAGCCTTTGGAGCTGTGTTTCGGACTCCAGTGCTGCTATTCCTTATGAAATGCTTCTATTGGGGTGTTTTTCGTGCCCATAGCGACTTTGGGGTCCAGTAGAATCTCAATTATCGGATATAGCTGCGTTTAAGGTCAGCTGTGTCCGGGTAGCCGCTTCATACGGGTGAATGTGCTAGAATCGAACGAAGTTTGATGCTTTGTTTAAGGGGAAGGAATAAAAAACGGGGGTGCCCAGCAGCCATTTCGCGGCTTTTGGACACCCCCACTTTTATATAAAAATCTATTCCTGCGATAGGCCGCCTTCGGCTGCCAGTTTTTTCTCCAGCTTCGCCGTCAGCAGTCGCAGTGCAGTTCCTCGATGGCTAATCTGCTGCTTCTCTTCCAGCGTAAGCTCGGCCATAGTTTTTTCATGTTCCGACAGATAAAATAGCGGGTCGTAACCGAAACCGCCAGCACCTGATGGTTCTGAAGTAATCCAACCTTCGACCGCACCTTCTGCGGTTAGCTCCTGCTTGGAAACTGGATCGTACAGCGATAAAGTACAGACGAACCTAGCTGTGCTCAGCAAAGGCTGATCTGTGTCTTCCCCCTGTTTCAATCTCTCTAGCTCGCTAAGCAGCTTCAGGTTATTTTCCCCATCCGTAGCGTCTTCACCGGCAAAACGTGCAGAGTACACACCCGGTCTGCCATCCAAAGCATCTACACAAAGACCCGAATCATCAGCGAGTACCGGAATTCCAAGTGCATCACCTACGGCTTTGGATTTTTTAAACGCATTCTCTGCAAAAGTAGCCCCGTCTTCCACCACATCGGGCAGATGCGGATAGTCATACATACTCTTAACTGTCAGGCCCAGCGGGGCAAAAGCGTGCTCGAACTCGCGCACCTTCCCCTTATTCTTCGTTGCGACAATGAGAATATTGCCCGTGGAATTCATGTTACACCTCTTGGCCCGGTTGGCCGGAAGGGATTTTCAGAGCAATCGCTCCGAGCGCTTCTTTTTGCGCCGCAATCAGTTCATAAATTCCCTTCTCACCTAGACCTAATAATAGGTCCAGCTCTTGACGCGAGAATGGTCTTTCTTCGCCAGTCCCTTGTACCTCAACAAAAGCACCGCCGCCGGTCATGACTACATTCATATCCACTTTGGCTTTGGAATCCTCTTCATAATTCAGATCGAGCAATGTTTTATCCCCTACAACACCTACACTAATTGCTCCCAAAAAGTCTGTTATAGGAAAAACAGCCAGCTTGTGCTGTAGTGCAATTTTATTAATAGCAAATGCCATGGCAACAAAAGCGCCTGTTATCGAAGCCGTCCGAGTTCCCCCATCCGCCTGAATCACATCACAATCCAGCGTAATACTGCGTTCACCTAACGCTTGTAAATTCACCACGGAGCGAAGCGCACGGCCGATCAGCCGCTGGATCTCCATTGTACGTCCGGTAAGTTTACCGCGTGCAGCTTCACGTTGATTACGGGACTGGGTGGCCCGAGGAAGCATCGAATATTCGGCAGTTACCCAGCCTTTTCCTTGTCCTTTAAGAAACGGAGGCACTTTTTCCTCTACAGTAGCCGTACAAATAACTTTGGTGTCTCCCATCTCAATGATCACGGAGCCCTCAGCATATTTATTCGTTTGGGTCGTTATTGTCAGCGGCCGTAATTGGTCGTCAGTTCGCCCGTTTGATCTCATCTTTTCTGCCTCCTACATCGTATAGCTAATAGTTTAGTGTGAGTCCCGTTTCCCTGTTGTTCATTGCGGCAGTTCACCGTTCGGGACGTTACGTCTTTTTGAGCAACTTTTATTCTACCAAAGAGGAGGCACAAAAGCATCTTTTAAACCTTAGAAGGTCATTCTATAACGGGAGCTCGTTCAAAAATTCAGGTGCAGAAACAGGTTTGCTATAATCCACATTGTCAGTGTCAGTAATCGATTGTTTGCCGTTCAAACGAATTTGAACCAGAGCATCTTCCGTATTTTGCGCAACAGTCAGAACAACCGATTCCAGCAATTCGGCAGGAACTTCCTTCCCATCTGCGAACATATCGTCAGTCAAGGATACAGTAACAACACCGTTTTGTCCGGCTTCAACCGAATCAAGTGATGTCCCCTGTGTCATAACCATTTCCAGACCGTCTCCGGATTCAGGTCCCGCAATCAGTTCATTGATAGCAGCAGTCAGCTGTTCTTGCCCTGCGGGTACAAAGCGCGTAACCGGAACATAATATTGGATACCGTCAGGAGATGTTGTGGAAAAATAAACAGTAACCGCACTAGAGTTCATCAAAGATGGACCTTGTTTTGGCAGGTTAATGCCCATTGTGCGGGACAGCGGGCGATCCAGCGGAGTGCCTTGAAGCGGCATTTCCGTAAGCTTTTTACCATCTACCCAGAACTGCACACCTTTAATGTCATCTTGACCGGTAAGTGTCCAAGTGATCGCTTCAAGGATTTTGCGTTCATCCGCAGCATCATAGTTGTTAAATTCCGAATTGAACTCAACAACTGCCAAATTCGACTTGTCTACCGTAATGCTTTGCACCTCAGTTCCAGCTGGTAGAATGCCTTGGAAACCTTCTGGCAATGAGGACGCATATTCTCCCTTATTCACTAATGCCATTAAAGAGTTCTTGAGCGTGCTGGAATCTTTGCTTTTTGGCAGATTTAACGACACTGGAGCGAGTAAGCCGTTTCCATCTTCCAAATATACGGTCGTCCGGTCACCGGAAACCGTTGCTTTATCCGTTGCTTTAGCGGTTTTGGTGCTGTCCTTCACAACTGCTTGTGCATCATCCTGAGCCACTGGACCAAATACACCTGAATCCAAAGTATTATTTCCCTCTGTCTGTAACATCTGCGCTTCAACCTCAGGTGGCGGAGCATCAATCGATGCTGATTCCGAACCGAACAAGCCACAACCGGACAGTGCCAGTGGAACTGCGAGTAGGCAGACTGCGGAAATCCCGCGGATTTGTTGCATTGTTTTCATCATTTATTACCCCTTTCAAGGTTAGATAGCATTTGTACTGCTATGTATACGAGACCTTTGTCCAAAAAATAACAACTGCTTATCCTAAATTGTTGGAAAAGCCTGTGCGCTTTATTTTCAGGTTAGGTTGGATCTAGATATTAATTCACATAGACTCCGTTTTCTGGACAAATACTTTTTCTAAACGTACAATCTGAGATAACACCAGCGCTTAACATCATGCTAACGAACGTTGTAATGCAAAGACTTAACTTACGAGGTGACTAATCATGGCTGATGAACCAATCGCAAAAATACCTTACAGTCTGAACAGCAAGGCAGTCGCAGATGCGACCAAAATGTGGTTGAATAAGCGTGGAGTAAACCTGCAGGAAATCGCAGAGCTCGTTATGTTTCTGCAAAAAAAATATTATCCAAACTTAACGATGGAAGAATGTGTCCATAACGTTGAGATGGTACTCAGCAAACGAGAAGTGCAAAATGCGGTACTTACGGGCATTCAATTGGACATGCTCGCGGAGGAGGGGAAGTTGTTTCCGCCGCTTCAGGATATGATCGAAAATGATGAGGGATTATACGGAGTGGATGAGATTCTGGCTTTCTCCATCGTAAATGTATATGGCAGCATTGGCTTCACCAACTATGGTTATGTGGACAAGCTTAAGCCAGGCGTTCTTGAACGGTTGAACGACAAAAACACCGGGCAGATCCACACCTTCCTCGACGATATCGTCGGCGCGGTAGCCGCTGCAGCTAGTAGCCGAATCGCACACCGTAAGCAAGCGGAGCGTGAGATAGACCTCGAACTTCCGCATTCACCTGAGGATCGCGAAGAAGCTGCAAGGAAACTTGCAGAACATGAAAAACAACCGGAGTAACCGGTGTTTTGGGTACACTCTGAGAATTAAAAAGCGATTGTTTCGTAACCCTTGCGGGTTATGAGACAATCGCTTTTTTTGAGGTTGGGTTGGGACAGTTTTAGGGAAAAACTCCCTAAAAAATACCGAAAATCGTTCAAAACCTAAGTTATTAGGGAATTCTTCCCTAATAACTCTACGAAAACCTTAATTTATAGCTACATTCGTAGATTATTAGGGAGAAATTCCCTAATATCCGCTCTACACCCCCACAAACCTCGAAAAACAGGGAGAAATTCCCCAATTAGTCAATACCAACACTTAGCTACTCGGCAAGATGTGTTTCTACCCACGAATAGCGGCATCTGAGTCCGAATGATCTGTGTGAAGCATGAGTAAAGTAATCAAATATGAATCCGAATGCTCAGCGTAACGCATGAGTAAAGTAATCAACTGGTAGTTGGTAATGCGATCGGACTCAGGTGACCCTATACTCACATATCCCCTTTGATTTGGACACTTTCGGACTCCAGAGTCGCTATTCACTCAAAAATGACCAATAACTACCCTCTGCACTAGCAATAACGCCTCTCCGGTCCGATACTCACCTCAAAAGTCTCAAAATCCACGAATAAGCTGCATCTGAGTCCGAATGATCTGTGTAACGCATGAGTAAGTAATCAAATCTGAACCCGAATGATCAGCATGATGCATGAGAAAAGTAATCAAATGGTAGTTTGGTAATGCGGTCGGACTCAGGTGACCCTATACTCACATATCCTCTTTGATTTGGACACTTTCGGACTCCAGAGTCGCTATTCACTCAAAAATGACCAATAACTACCCATTACTCTAGCAATAACGCCTCTCCGGTCCGATACTCACCTCAAAAGTCTCAAAATCCACGAATAGCGGCATCTGAGTCCGAATGACCAGTGTGACGCATGAGAAAAGTAATCAAATGTTAGTTTGGTAATGCGATCGGACTCAGGTGACACTATACTCACATATCCCCATTGATTTGGACACTTTCGGACTCCAGAGTCGCTATTCACTCAAAAATGACCAATAACTACCCTCTGCACTAGCAATAACGCCTCTCCGGTCCGATACTCACCTCAAAAGTCCCAAAACCCACGAATAGCGGCATCTGAGTCCGAATGATCAGCATGACGCATGAGAAAAGTAATCAAATGTTAGTTGGGTAATGCGATCGGACTCAGGTGACACTATTTCCATAAAACACCCTTGATTTAGTGACTTTCGGACTCCAGAGTCACTATTCACTCAAAAATGACCAATAACAACCCATTACTCTAGCAATAACGCCTCTCCGGTCCGATACTCACCTCAAAAGTCCCAAAATCCACGAATAGCGGCATCTGAGTCCGAATGATCTGTGTGCATGAGTAAGTAATCAAATCTGAGCAAGAATGATCAGCGTGACGCATGAGTAAAGTAATCAAATGTTAGTCCGAATGATCTGTGTAACGCATCAGTAAGTAATCAAATCTGAGCCCGAATGATCAGCGTGACACATAATCAAAGTAATCAAATGTTAGTCCAAATGATCAGCGTGACGCATGAGTATGTAATCAAAGGTTTAGTTGGGTATTCGATCGGACTAAGGAGCTCAATATTCATATAAATAGCACCGAAATATACTCTCTACTTAGTCACTAAAACCAAAACCCAAAAAAGAGCAGTCCCAATAACACAAGACTGCTCTGTACCTCTACTCGATCATAACATTCATATCTCAATTCATTTCATCATTCATCATTCATCATTCATCATTCATCATTCATCATTCATTTCATCATTCATTTCATCACTCTTCGATCGTGATAGAAACTCTAACTAACATGGTCACCAGCACTTTCAGATGCTGCAAACAAGATAGCACCGTCCGCCTCTATCATCACTGCTCGCTCCCGGCGCATCAGCTCCGCCAGATGCGCCAGTGTCTCACTCATCGCAAAGCGCATCTGGTGAACGGTGGTTACCCGGCTGCGAAACAGAATTTCGCAGACGGCGAAGCCGCTCAGCGGGCCGTTTGCGAGCAAGGCTGCCGCGGCATCCAGCCGCTCCTCATGATGAGCGAGCAGGCTGCTGACCCGGTGCGCGAAGCCCGTGAACGGTTCCCTATGACCCGGGAACGCCATGCTGACCGGGTAGCTCCCCAGCTCCTGCAGCCCCTGAAGAAACGTCTGCAGCGGCTGTGGATCGCTGCCTGGAAGCAGGCTGACATTGGGCGAAATCTGCGGCAGCACAGCATCGCCGCAGATCATTTGCCCGCTGCCCGCATGATAGAAACTCACATGTCCCGGTGCATGTCCGCCAGTTACAATCAATTTCCATTCACGGCCACCCATCCCGAAAGGCTCTACCTTATTCAGATAAGTTACAACCGGCTGTGGCTCCACTTGCGCGTCAAAGCTCTCCAAATGCGCTTTTATTCCACTCGACCATTCTTCCGACATTCCGTGTCTGATGAAATATAACGGCAAAACTTCATTGATATCCGTGTCTCTGCCCCACATCAACATCGCTTCGGCATGAGCACGTTCAGTCATCCATACTTTACATCCGGTCTGCGACTGCAACCATCCCGCCAATCCATAATGATCGGGATGATGATGCGTTACGACGATATCCCGCACGTCCTTCCACGACAATCCCAGCTCCTGCAGGATCGCATGCCAGCATTTTTCTGTCTCCGGGCTACGCGGACCCGGATCGATAATAGTAATTCTGCCATCCTCATCGGGAAGAATATAGCTGTTCACTTGACGAAGCGGCGAGTCCATGGGTACCGAGACCTGAAGAATGTTCTCGTCCCATGAAGTGATATCCGCCTTAGACATGGTGCGATCACCGCCTTTGAATCTTTTTCCTGATACCATTACGATCGAATTCCACTAAAAATCATCCGCGTGGAGCTTGCTGCATTATAAACCTCATCTTCATAGCTGCCATGCACAGCTTCGAGCTGTAAACCTGCTTCCTCGATCATCCCGCTGAATTTCTCCAAGGAATACAGCTTCACACGTTCATGATATTGACGAGGTGTAGAATCATTCTTAGAGGTTAAAATGATGTCCTTCTTCACATACCCATCCTCGATCCGCCGCGACTCATCAATCAGATTCTTTCCATCCTCACGGGTAGAATGCGGCACCAGATGACGAATCACATACGCAGGGTTCAGATAATCAATAACAAACTTGCCACCCGGCTTCAACATCCGATAGATTTCACGCAAAACCTTTACCTGCTCCTCATCCTCTTCAAAATAACCAAAGGAAGTGAACAGATTAACCACAGCATCGAAACCTCCAGTTAACGGTAGGTCGCGCATGTCAGAACGCAGCCAAGTTACCTGCTCCGCTCCTTTTTGAGATCTTGCCTCACGCAGCAATACCTCTGATAAATCTACTCCAGTTACCTCGTACCCTGCTTCCGCAAGCGCCAGTGAATGACGTCCCATCCCACAACATAAATCCAGCACTTTGGAGCCTGGCGGTAGTCCCAGCCACGAGATCATTCGTTCAACTTCTTTACGAGCTCCACCAAAGTCTCGATGTTTGTATACGACCAGATAATCCTCTCCGAAGCTCTTTTCATACCATTCAGTCATGTTGTCTCTCCTCCCACAGGCGTCTTCCTGTAACTCCACTCTATGTATGTTAATGTATCGCCATTGTACAGTCTTTTACTCACAAACTCAAAGAAGAGTTGTCACAGTGGAGCGCTCAGCCCCTTCATGACAACTCATTCCTGTAGCTTCCCTTACACAAGCTGCTGCAAATATACTCGTGCTTCATAAGGACGAAGTTTAAGCGGTTGGATCTGCTCATCTTTTTCCACGGAATAATTAGAAATTAACAGCTCAATATTGTCTGGTTGGAACTCCGCTGGCCATTCGAATACAGGCTCTCCATCATAAAAATTCAGAATAACCAGCAGCCGCTGATCTTCTAATGTCCGAGTATACGCATATATCTCTGTATGCTCTGCGAGCAGCAGCCCGTAGGCTCCATAAACGATGACTTTGTGTTTTTTTCTCAGGGCAATCAGCTGTTTATAGTAGTTGTAGATGGAATCGGGATCTTTAATCGCATTGCCAGCGTTGATCTCCATATAGTTGGAATTTACTTCAATCCAAGGAGTCCCCGTCGTAAAACCACCTGCGTGACCATCGTCCCACTGCATCGGGGTGCGGGCATTATCCCGGCTTTTATGATGAATGGCAGACATAATCTGCTCTTCTGGAACGCCGTTTTTTCGCTTTTCTTCATAATAATTAAGCGTCTCTACATCCCGGTACTCATCAATGGATTCGAAACAGACATTCGTCATTCCAATTTCTTCGCCTTGATAAATATAAGGTGTGCCTTCCAGCATGTGAATGAAGGTCGCCAGCATTTTAGCCGAAGGAATCCGGTAAAAAAGGTCGTTCCCAAACCGGGACACTGCGCGCGGCTGGTCATGGTTGCAGAGATAATTCGCATTCCAGCCTTTGTCATGCAGAACCGTCTGCCAATTACTCATAATCTTTTTCAGCTCCAGTAGACTCCATGGGACGACATCCCATTTTCCACTACCTGCCGAAGCGGCATCCAGAAACATATGCTCAAATTGAAAAGTCATATTCAGCTCCCGGCGACCATCACCTACATAATCTAGCGCCTGCTCCGGTCCAAGTCCTGAGGTCTCTCCTACCGTCATAATATCGTAGAAATAAAGCACTTTATCATATAAATTCTGTAGCAGGGTATGCACATCTGCCAGATTGGAGAACATTCCATAAGCCCTTACGGTAGGTGTTCCACCTGGATTATCCGCATCCGGGTACCCTTTCGTCTTCACGATATGTGCAATGGCATCAAAGCGGAATCCGTCCACACCCTTCTTCAGCCACCATTCCACCATCTCATGCAGCTTATCAATGACCACCGGATTCTCCCAGTTCAGATCAGGCTGATATTTGGAGTAAAGGTGAAGGTAATATTCATCCGTCCGCGGATCATGCTCCCACACCGAGCCACTGAAATAAGACTCCCAGTTATTCGGGGGACCTCCATTTTTTCCTTTTCGCCAAATATAGTAGTCCCGTTTCGGATTGTCCTTCGACGATCTAGATTCAACAAACCATGGGTGCTCATGTGACGTATGGTTCAGAACCAAATCCATCATCAGCTTCATCCCACGTGCGTGCATCTCCCTCAGCAAATGGTCAAAATCATCCATCGTGCCAAATTCCTTCATAATGTCACAGTAATCACTGATATCATAACCGTTATCATGGTTTGGTGATTTATAAATAGGGCAGACCCAAATCACGTCTACACCTAAATCCTGCAGATAATCCAGTCTGGATATGATTCCTTGCAAGTCTCCAATCCCATCTCCGTTACTATCCATGAAGCTAATCGGATAAATTTGGTACACGACACTCTCTTTCCACCATTTCGGGTTCATTTCTCGGTTACCTCCTATTTAGCTATATGTAGAGTTTAACCACACAAAGCCTAGTAGATAACAATTTACTCCTACTTCCCTAGTCCCTTTTGATATTGTGAGGGCGTAAGTCCGGTCCATTTCTTAAAAGTAGCACTGAAGTGGCGTTCTTCCCCATAGCCCACTAACTTTGCAACGGCGTACATTTTTAAGTTTTGGCGGAGCAGCTTTTTTGCCTCTTCTACCCGGTATTGATGCAAGTAATCGAGAAAATTCACACCCAGCTCCTGGCGGAACAGTGAACTTAAATAAGTATTAGATACATAAGCTTCCTTCGCAACATACTCCAGAGATAGATTGGTATTATATTTGTTACGGATGATCTCAAGCGCTGTAACTACTGTTCGATGCAGAGGGCGATGTTTAGAAAAAGCCTCCACCACATTCTGCATGATCTTATTCAGGATCGTAGACAATTCCTCCAGCGTCTCGATCTGTGGTGCCTGCTCCATCCAATTGACCAAATGCTGCTTCCATTCAAATCCAGCTACTTGTTTTTCCTGCGCAAGCCTCTTAAGGCGAACGACAAAAGCGGTTGCCCGAATATTCACCTCCTGCTTGAGGCATCCGGGGTTTCCGCGAAAACGTTCCAGCCACTGCTCCAGCAGATCGAGGGCAAGCTCATTACTTCCTGCACCGACTGCCACAAGCATCTCATCCTCCAGCACATTTAATTCAGGATCATCTAAAATCCCGATCTCCTGTACGCCACCCCCAATAACTCCCGAGCCTTCTGTATAAAAATAAACGCCGCCTTTCCCATTCAGAAAGCGGGATTCCATGGCCTGAAGCGCTTCTTTATAAGACAGGTGAGCTTCCGAAATATCCGCACGACAGGAGCCTACAGCAATACTGATTGACAGCTTGAGGTATTTCTCCAGGTTGCTTTGCAGCATCCCGATCTGCTCTTTCAAATAGATGGGGGTTCGGTAAGACTTGCGGGAATCCGTTCCAGCTAAACCACTGCCGATCCAGAGCAGGAGATTGCCATCATGAAAGGTCTCTATTTTTCCTTTATAGATAGGAGACAAGGTCTCACTAATAATATTTAGGGCCGCGTAACGTAAAAGTACAAAATCCTGTCCAGACCCACCGGCAGAGGGAGGATCAAAATCAAAGCTGACCAGCCCAATCTGCGGACCTTCGTGACTAATAGCCATAGCTAACTCACCGATCAGCTCCTGCCGCCGCTCCAGCGGAACCGGAGGATGATGAATCCATTGGGACAGCACTTGGCTTTTGACAAGCGGTGCATTTTTATGCCAGGAACGATCTCTTTTTAGCTGTTCATTCTCCTGACAACGCTGCCTTTCAATTAGCTCCTTAGCCTTGAGTACCGTCTTCAGAATTTCCTCCGGCCGGCACGGCTTCAGCACATAATCGACAACCCCCAGCGCAATCGCTTGTTTCGCATAAGAGAACTCATTGTAGCCAGATAAAATAATCGAGCGAAAGTCGTAACCGCGACGCCGTCCAGCTTCGATTAGCTCCAGACCATTCATCTGCGGCATGCGGATATCCGTTAACAATAAATCCGGCTGTTCAGACTCCATCAGAGCCAGCGCTTCACTTCCGTTCCCCGCTTCGCCCATTACCTCAATCTGATGCGAATTCCAGTCAATCATATTGACGATACCCTCACGGATGGTGTCTTCGTCTTCAGCAATCAGCAGCTTCAGCTTCATCATTTAGGGACCCTCCACAGTGATATGAATGATAATACGTGTGCCTGCTCCTTCTACACTCTCTACTTGCAATGAGGCTCCGGCAAAAAACAAAGCTAAACGTTCCTGTACATTCGAGAGCGCAAACCCCGAACGTCCAGCATTCTCCTCTTCCTCCGAGATAGAGCTTCCTCTCGCTAAACGCTGATGTAGCTCCTGAAGTCTTTCCGGCGTGATTCCCACCCCGTTATCTTGAACTTCGAGCACAATAGTCCTATCTTTGCGGAAGGCGCGAATCGAGATTAGTCCGCTTCCAGCCAGTGGCTCGATCCCATGAATCACTGCATTTTCCGCCAGTGGCTGGAGCAGCAGCTTAGGAACTGTAAAATCCTTGATACTCTCATCCAAGGTAATTTCGAACTCAAAACGTTCTCTAAACCGATTTTTTTGCAGGAACAAATAATTCTTTACAAGCTCTACTTCCTGTTCCAATGTAAACGTATCCCGCCCATCATTTAAGCTCAGCCGGAATACTTGAGAAAGCGAATAGACCATATCCGCTATTTCTTTGTCGCCCTTCTTCTCAGCTTCCCAACAAATCGTATTCAGCGTGTTATATAAAAAGTGCGGCCTGATCTGCGCCTGAAGCGTTTTCAATTCTGCTTCCTGCTGCTTCAGTTTGGAGGCATATACATCATTGATGAGCGATTTGATCCGCTGCACCATTAGATTATAACCATGGCCCAAGAGACCAATCTCATCATTCCCTTCAAAAAATACGCGCTGCGTGAAATCCCCTGTCTGGAATCTGCGCATGGAGCGGGAAAGTTTTTTCAGCGGTTTCGTTATTGAGGCGGCGGCGAGCCAGGTAACCATTAAGCTAACTGCTAAGCACAGAAAAGCGATCGTCACCGTGACCTGTGAAATCTGCCCCAGCTCTTTGACAAGCTGCCGTTTGGAATGCACCACCACTACATACCAACCCGTCGTTTCTGACTGCAGATGCGAGACAATCCACTGTTTGTGATCCGCTGTAGACTCCAGTCTCTCCTCTAGGTTCAACTTAGGGTCGCTGTCCGCAAAATACGGAAGATCAAGATCTCTTTTGCCGATCCAGCTCCGGTTAGAAGCCGTAATGATGAGTCCGTCTCGATCTACCACAAACATATCTACATCATCTTCAGAGTTGTCTAGATATTGGCTTCCGATCTTTCCAGCATCGACCCCGATCACCGCTAGCCCTGCGGGTTTTAAAGTATATACATTCTTGATAATTCTGGAAAGTACAATCTTATGATAATGATCACCAACAAATATGCCATCCGTGGGTCTGGACAATCCAAAGGTTGGACTGCCTGCGGCTTCAACGGCTTCCTTGTAGTACGAGGTTTGGATAAAGTTAGAGAACTTCATGCCAGTCGTCAATCCGGCTTGGTTCGCAGCAAAAGGCTCCGCCCCATTATTCTGGTCTTCCAAAGAGTATAGAATCAGGGATTGAATCGAATTGCCAGCGACCATCAGGTTGGTGACCGTTTTAAATACGGAATTACGTTCTTTTTGTGCTTCTGACGACACTAAGAGCCGCTGCACACTTTCATCCAGAAAGAGTGTATTGGAAAAAGAAATCATTCCCCTCACCATCTCATCAATCTGCTCTGCTGTTTTCCGGGTCAGGTGATCCTGTGACTGTTTCATTTTCTCCACCACCTGCTGCGAAGAGATCTGATAGGAGTTCCACCCCATAGCAAATATAGTCACGAGAAGCAGCGGCACAAACCATAATAACAGCTTAAACTGGAGCGGAAGATGGCGATAACGGCTTAATAAGCGGATGTTTCGATTCATGAGAACCACCTTCATGTATAATCAATAAATGTGTAAACCAAGTATAACTGAAATCATTAAACCCTGAACCAGCTTTTTACAATCACTGAAAAATGCCTACATAGTTCTTAAATATGGACCATGTTTCTATCGGTCATAAACTCTTAAGATGGGGATGCAAGAAGAAACGACATTGTCGTCCTCGTTTGATGACAGCCGTTCTCGTGGAAATATATCTCATAAAAAAGGTGGGTTTTTGATGAAAGGTAAAGGAATAAAGCTAGCACTTATGAGTCTAATGCTACCAGCTCTGCTGGCAGGCTGCGGTGGCGGAAATAACAATGCGAAAGCTACCAATGCACCTACAAATGACAAGGCCGAAGCTACTGCCGAAGCAACAGCTAGTGCAGGGGAAAACACACCCGCCGAAAAAATCACACTGAAGTTCTTCACCGCGCTCGCGGATCGGGCCAATGGTTCAGGTAAGGTAGAGCAAGACATTATCGATGCTTACATGAAAGAGAACCCTAACGTCAAGATTGAAGTGGAAGCGCTTCAAGATGAGCCTTACAAATCAAAAATCAAAGTGTATGCCTCCAGCAATCAGCTTCCCGATATCATTCAAGCCTGGGGTCAGCCCTCCTTCCTGAGTCCGCTGCTGGATAACGATCTGCTGCTTGAACTGAACAGTGCTGACTTCGAAGGTAATCAGTTTGTGTCCGGATCCATGGACGGCTTCAGTAAAGACGGTAAGCTTTACGGCTTGCCGCGTGGTGCCGACTACATGGTGATGTACTATAACAAAAAAATATTTGCTGACAACGGCATCGAGGTGCCAAAAACAACAGATGATTTGCTTGCCGCCGTCAAAACACTTCGTGCCAAGAAAATTAACCCGATCGCTATGAATGGTATGGACGCTTGGACACTGCCTATCTGGTATGAATTTGTAGCCCAACGTCAGACTGGCGATTTCAATACAATGGATGAAGCTGTGGCACGTAAAATATCCTTTACAGATCCTAGTCTGGTTGCAGCTGCAACTGAAATGCAGCAATTCGCCGATGCTAAAGGTTTTGCCGATGGCTGGCTGACTGCCGATTACGGTGCTGCACGCAACTTGTTCGGACAAGGGCAAGCTGCCATGTTCTTTATGGGCGCTTGGGAGTCGGGTCTGGCAACAGACGAGAACTTCTCTGAAGAATTCCGCAATAACGTAGGTGCTTTCGCATTCCCAGCTTCAGCTAAAGGTAAAGCAACCGATGATGCCGCTTGGTATGGTGGTGGATATGCAGTCAGCAAAAACTCCAAACATGCTGAAGCCGCTGTTGATTTCTTGAAATATTTCTTCGCTCCAGAGCATTGGTCTAAAATGCTATGGCAAGCTGGCGCGGGTACACCTGCGCAGCAATTCGATCAATTCCTAACGGGTAACGAAACCCAGCTGCAAAAAGAATTGATTGAAGTGTTCAGCTCCATGACCTCTTCCAGCGGTACTCCACTGCAGGATGTGGGTGACGATGAGTTCAAGCAAAAGGTAATGGAGGCGCATCAAAGCCTGCTTTCTGATGCGATTACCCCTGAAGAATTCGCCAAAGCACTGGATGCTGCATCCGATAAATTCGCTGGTAAATAAACCAGAGAACTACAAAAAACATGAACCTTAGCGCTCCTGAAGTAACCTTATAGATGGCAGTGCGCAAACCCCGGCTTCCCCCAGAGGCCGGGGTTTTGTTTTCGAAAAAATGTATACACCGATCTGAAATTTACGGCATGTTCCGGTGCCTGGCTTCCCGTTACGATGGTAATAGATAGATTACTCTTTAAAAGGACGGAGATTTCCATGCACAGAGTGTTAAGCGACAAAAAAGCGATTTTCTTACTCATCGCACCTGGACTGTTCCTATTTGCTTTTATGATCTGCATCCCTATCTTCATGAGCGCTTATTACGGTTCTACGGATTGGGGCGGGATCGGCAAATACAATTTCATCGGCTTTGATAACTACCGCGAAATTCTATTTCATGACAAAGTGTTCTGGAGATCGCTGGTCAACGCCCTGCTCCTGACCGCCGCCACAGTATTTTTACAACATCCCTTTGCCATTCTCATGGGGATATTCCTAACCAACTCCGGCAAATACGAAAAAATATTCCGGACGATCTTTTTTATCCCCGCTGTAATTTCCGTCGTCGTTACAGCCAAGCTGTGGACCGGAATTTTCCATCCGAACTACGGACTGCTTAACAAGCTGCTAAGCGGAGTTGGATTGGACGCACTTACGCATGATTGGCTCGGTGATCCGAAGACAGCCATCTGGTGCATCATCATTGTTGTTATGTGGCAAGGCTTTGGGTATGCACTGCTGCTGTATTATTCAGGTCTGCAAGGCATTCCGGAAGATTTAAGCGAAGCCGCAAGAATCGATGGCGCCAACAACTTTACCCTCTACACGCGTATCATCATTCCGCTGCTTTCGCCGATGATGCGGGTTGCCATCATCATTGCCGTCACCACCTGTCTTAAGCAAATGGAAACCGTATTCTTAATGACCAACGGTGGCCCTGCAAATAGCACACAGTTCCTAGGGAACTATCTGTACAAAACCGCCTTCTCATCATCGCTATACGGCTATGGTAATGCCATTTCGATTCTGTTTATTGTGTTCTGCCTGATCCTAACCGTTATCCTCAACAAGATTTTAAAGAAAGATATCGGAGAATTTTAAAGAAACCCTGTAACCGGAGGATATCCTATGAATAATTCCTTATCACCTGCCGCTTCACCCCCTAAGCTAAACCTTCACAAACAAGAACGCAGAAAGCCTACAACGGGCAAAATTCTAATGATGGTGTTCCTGTGTATCATCGCGTTGATTCAGTTATTTCCGCTTATTTGGTTGATCGATTATTCCCTGCTCAAGAGCGGTGAGTTCTTCGGAAGCTCATTTCTGAAATGGCCCTCTCCACCCCAGTGGGAGAACTATCGAAACGCTTTTACCTACGGGCGTGTGCCACGTTATTTTGCCAACAGTCTTATCATTACAGTGATAACTGTTATGCTCTCTGCGCTGGTGTCCCTGATGATGGGATATGCGTTTACCCGGATGAAATGGAAGCTAAGTGGCATTGTCCTCTCTCTAATCATGTTAGGCATGATCATTCCCATTCACGCCACATTGCTGCCAAACTTCATTCTGTTTAACAAGCTTGGGATGCTGAACAATATGTACACATTGATTTTGCCTTACTCAGCCATTGTCATCCCCATGAGTGTCCTGATTATGACCGGGTTCCTGGAGACCATCCCACGGGCCATTGAAGAGTCCGCCGTTATTGATGGCAGTGGCATTTACGGGTTAATCTTCCGTATCATCCTGCCCATCACCAAACCGGCGCTGGCAACCATCTGTGTGCTCAACTTCATCAGCACTTGGAATGAATTCATTATGGCGAATACCTTCCTCACCTCGGAAGATCTTAAGACGATTCCCTTCTCCATTATGAAATTCACTGGTGAGTATTCATCCAACTATGGTGCACAGTTCGCGGTTATGACGATCATCGCTATCCCAACCATCCTGATCTACCTGCTCTTCACAGAACAGATGACCAAGGGAATTACCGCTGGAGCGGTTAAGGGCTAACACAATAAACTTAATCCTAACAACATTAAAAGGCTGACAAGACAGGTTTCGTACCCGTCTTGTCAGCCTTTATTCATTCTTACTAATATCTCTTACGGTCGTTGCCAATCCTCCCTCAGCCATTCAACCAAGAGGAGCTCTGGCACATTCACTTTATTAACTTCGGCATAGTCTCTCACCCGTTCAAGCAAACGTCCCGCGGTTCCAGCACTAACCTCTAAACCATGTGCGTTCAGAACATGCATGATTCCACCACTTCCGGAATGTTTACCTAACACAAGATGATGTGCTCTCCCCACCTCTGTGGGATCAAAGGTCTGGTAGGTGGCTGTTTCTTTCAACAAACCGTCAACATGTATCCCAGATTCATGTGTGAAGGCGAGTGATCCGACGATTGGTTTGGCATCGCCGACACTTCGGCCCGAGGCTGTGATCACCCTATCCGCCAGCCCCTTCAAACACTCCGGGCGTGCGCTGCTCTCTCCGCCATAAAGATAACGCCAAGCCATCACTACTTCTTCCATTGCTGCATTCCCGGTACGTTCACCAATCCCTGCTACCGTAGTGCTTGCCCAGACCGCACCCGCGGCAATACCGCTAAGTGTGTTTGCAGCCGCAAGACCAAAATCATTGTGGCAGTGTACCTCAAGCTCTACATCTGCAGGAACAGCACTAAGTAATGTGCTTACCCGCTCTGCCATTTGACCCGGATGATGAGCAGATACCGTATCTGCATAACGGAACCAACGAATGCCTTCTTTATATAATGTATTTACCAGTTCAACCAGGTACTCCATACTTGCCCTTGAAGAGTCCTCCATCCCCACCGACACAGTCATTCCTAGCCGTTGACCATATTCCGTCGCATGCAGTAATCTTGTCAGACCTTTGGCAGGTGTTAAACCTAGCTTACCTTGTAATTGAATTTCCGAGACAGGGATCGATACATGACTCCAGTTCACACCCGTCGCCCAAGCTTTGTCGATATCACTTTCCAAAGCCCGATTCCAAGTCATCATCTTCATAGGTAGACCTAAATCAGCGATAGCCGCAATATCTTTTTGCTCTTGCTTGCCCATGGCAGGAATTCCTACCTCTGCTTGCTCCACTCCGCATTCCGACAGCAACCTTGCGATTTCCAGCTTTTCTTCCCTCGTGAATGAAACTCCAGCCGCCTGTTCACCATCCCTAAGTGTCGTGTCACATAGCCTGAGACTTTTCACGGTTTACCTTCCTCTCCGCAGCAAGTGCAATTCGGATTACGGGTAATATGGACGCTGTAACAGGCGAAGTCGAGTGAATTGAAGCGATGCATTACGCCCGCATAAGTCGTCCCTACCCTTGTAACCCATTTTACGGCTTCCAACGCAGCCAGACAACCCGCAATTCCGGAGGTTGCTCCCAATACTGGAAAGCCAAACGGTTCCCATTCTGGATTCACATCCGGATAAAGACACTCTAAGCAAGGGGTTTCACCAGGTATAACCGTTGTTAGTGAAATCTCAAATCCATACATCGCCGCCTCTACCATTGGCGTGCCGGTTTCTACACATAGGCGATTCAACGCATATCTTTCCGGAAAATCATACCGTGCATCAATCACTATATCGGCTTGTTCTACCCAAGGTTTTGCTATATTATATTCTATCTTCGAATTAAATCCTTCCATTTCAACATTTGGATTCAGACGTTTTAGCTGCTGAATGGCTGTGCTCATCCTTTCCATACCCAACTGATCACTGTCCATCAAAATCTGTCGATTTAAATCTGGAGGCACAATGTTTCCTTCATGCGCCAAGATCAGCTTGCCGATTCCGGCAGCAGCTAAATAAAGTGCGGCAGTGCCTCCAAGCCCTCCAATTCCAGCAATCATCACTGTAGCTTCTTTTAGCGCTTTCTGCCCGCCTTCTCCAAGCAGCTTCAATTGGCGAGCGTATCGTTCCAGTTCGGTGCCGCCTACAAGCTGCTCCATGTTGCTCCCTCCCTGTGGCTGAGCTGCATCATTGGAATCTAACCCTCCAGACCATCCGTTCCATAAAGAGCTGTCATTTCATTAAATTTATCCATAAAGGCTAACCCTTCTTCTACACAAGCAACGCCGTAGCGAATTACTTTCTCCTCAGAGGTAAAAGGAAACGGAAAACCTGCTCTCAAGCTTTTTAACACAAGAATAATCCGATCACTATATAAAAGAGCACGCCCAAATCCTTCCCCGTTTATTTCAGATGAACTCTGAACCAGAACCCCACTCTTCTCCTCGATCACGCCCGCCACCGCCTGAAACAAGAGAGGAACCTGCAAACGGACTTTTGGAGAAACCGCGCAGTTAAAATCAGATTTGTTCTTATCTTCAGCGGAAGCGAGAAACAATCGTTCGATCTTCTTCTGTGGTGAAAGAGAAGCATGTCTTCCAAAAAAGTCTTCTGTATCAAGCCATTGACACAACCGCCGTATGAACATCTCTGCTATATCTTTATCCAGCTCTTTCTCCGTGGTTCGACTACGGTGTTTTAATGCTGATGCTTCCGGAGCAACCCGGCCCATTAATGCAGCACTCTCATTAGCTATGGGATCCATCTACACTCGCCCCTTCCGCTTCATTTTCAGCATGTAATACCTTGGCTAGCCACATTGGTGGTTTGCCCTGTAGCATTTCAACAATCCGCTTCACTTGCTCATCAATAGGACTGCCTGGTGGAACCTTTACCGGCATAATTTTACGACGTGTGACTCTTGCCGCTGCTGAGGCTCCAATCTGCATGATGAATATTAGCGTGCAATCCTCTACCACCTCCAGACGACTCTCTATTTTGCCTGCTTCATCCTGATTGAGAATCGTTGGCAGTTTACGAAGACCTATAAGCTCCCCGCCACCTTTGGTAACTTTATAAATTGCGAACATCGGACTCTGCCCAAAATGGGCATTCACTCTAATTCCATCCTCTGTAGCGAATGCTACTTTCACGATGTTCCTCCTCCCTTCGCATTAACAGATTCGCCGCTTTATTCGTCCACTCCATCGCTCCCCGATACCCTACAGAAGTGGCCATATAAGCACCAAGCTCATTCCAAACGGGAAATCCAGCCGCCATAAATGCTGCATCTAACCGCGCCGCTCCATTTATCCCATGTGAGTTACCGATCCATAAATCTGCACCTTTACCCAAAAACTCAACATCATCCAGATCACCGACCCATACCTCTCGTTCCATCTCAACCACCAAAGGAGTTTCATAGGAAGTGACCAGGGCCTTTTGCTCCACCCCCAGCTCTTCGAGCCAAGAAGATACGGTATACAAATGATCTGGCTCCAGCGCAACAAGTGCAGACATTCCCGCAAATTGAAAATGAGCATCCAGCATGCTATCCAATAAATTCTCTCGTTGCCAGCAATAACGAAGCTGTACCGGCTGCCCGCTAATTTGATGCAGAAATTGCAAAATATCATCCGTTGCTTTAAGCCCCATAGCACTCTCGAATACTTTGTAGGGAGTTCCCAGCGCATTATGCAGTCTTCTAGCTGGACGCTCCATACTTCCGCCGATGGCAAGGGTTAGACCCGAATGCAAGCTTTGCAGCATCGAATCTAGAGGCACCCCACCTCTTGTTAGCGGTGAAAATCCTGTCAGCAGATGCCCAGACAAAGAGGTCGATATATCAGGTACAGCGATTACCTCAAAACCGAAGGAGGATATCATTTCTTTCAGCTCCATCACATCACCCGGCGTCAGAAACGATCCCGGCAAGAGGGTAATCTGACGTGAATTCACACTCCTTGAACCCCGATGGCCTACCTGCTGAATCATCTCATCAAGCATCGCCTCCACGGTAGAACTGAACCCCGATTCCAATGAACCACGAAAGTCAGGTAAGGTGACGGAAAAAGCAAGCCCACCCCGCATGTTCCGCTCCCTTTTATAGGTCTTGAGCATGGATTGATAATCCACTCCAGCCACATCCGTCAGCTCAGTCCCAATAATACCTATAATGTCTGGTCGGTGTTTACTGAGTATGGTATTTAGAGCTTCCTCTAAATTACGATTCGCATCAAAGATTACATCCATCTCCTGCAAAGCAGAGGTCTGTACGGCTATAGGCTCGCGAAAATGCCGGGTAAGCAGCGCCTTCGGAAATGCGGAACAACCTTGCGCGCCATGCACAATAGGCAATGCCTTGTAGCAACCCTGAAATGCCAGTACGGAACCAAGGGATTGACCGATTTTGATTGGATTAACTGAAGTAGGTTTACTCCTTTTGTTAACGGTCATAGGAAGGTTCCTCCTTATCCCAGGGAGCGGCACTGGCAGCCAGCTTCCAGATTGGATTAGCAAGGGAATACGTCAGCTCCTTAGCCAGCCTTAGTAAACCTTCGTAACCAGCATAGGCCTTGTGTCTTTCTTGATTAATATCGATAAACGGAATTTGCTCTTTCATTGCCACATACATATTCCGTCCGCCAGCAATCATAATATCTGCCTTACGATCCCGGACGGTTTTGATAATTCGGCTTGCCCCGCCCTCCGGGATATATTCGGTGTCATCACCAACACGATCCGCTATACGCCGTATATCATCTTCCGTGCTTTTGTTCGTGCCTACACCTACCACCTGAACGCCTAACTCCTTCAGTGCGGAAATAATCGACCAGCTTTTTACTCCACCCGTATAGAGAACTGCTTTCTTTCCTTTAAGCAGCTTGCGGTAGGGCCGCAGCTCCTGAATCAGTCTGCTTTCCTCTAGTTCCGTCAACCGATCCACACGCCGCTCCATCTCACGGTCATTCAGCAAATAAGCCATTTGACGTAAGGAATAAGTTGTCTCCTTGGCCCCATAGAAGGAGCCTTCGAAATAAGGAATGTGGTATATTGCCTCCATTTCTTTTGCCAGACCTAACAATGCACGGCTGCACACAACCATATTCACTTTTGCATGATGTGCCCATGTAATTTCCTTATATCTTGCATCCCCTGTAATTCTGGACATTAGCGTAATTCCAACACTCTTCATTAATTTCTCGATATCCCACATTTCACCCGCGATATTGTACTCCCCAATCAAATTCACACCTAAAGGAATCTCAATCTCTGGTTCACCTGTGCCAATTACATATTGTAGCAGCGCTTCACCAGCCAGCCGATTTCCAAGATTCTTACTGCCTACGAATCCGGGGCTGTTCACGGGGATCACAGGAAGCCCCAATCTGCCTGCCGCTTCCTTGCATACCGCATCCAAATCCTCGCCAATCAATGCTGTCACACAGGTCGCATATACAAATATTGCCGGAGGCATAAAGCGCCCGGCAATATAGTCAATGCTATCTTTCAGTTTCTTTTCTCCGCCAAAAATAATATCGTTATCGTTGAGATCTGTAGTGAATCCGTATTGTGAAAGCGAAGGCCCGCTTGACAAAGCCCCTCTACTTTCCCAGCTATTCCCGGCACAAGCAGCCGGCCCATGGACAAGATGCGCAGCATCCATGATCGGCAGCAGCGTGATTTGGGCTCCGTCAAAGGAGCAGCCCCCAGCCGCTTCGCCCGGCTTGGGGCGTGGACATGGTTTCGATTTCGGAGTTAAGCTCCCGCAAGCTTGCGCGTCGAATACATCGTTTCTGATGGACTCCATCGTACCACCTCCCGTAACTGAATACTCCTTACGCTTAAAATGCTCAATTATTCAGTGTCACTACGATAAATATTGCACTTCCGGCCGCTCCCCAACGCTCGGCTCCGTATGAGGACGAGGGAATGAATCGGAAGTATACGATTCGGCTTAACGTTCTCCTACTAACGAACAAGATCGTGGTTGAAGCCAGATGAATCCTCATCCAACCCCTGCAGAATTGTATTTACTATAGTAGTTAACAAGTTCAAGGCACCTTGATAACCGATAATCGGATAACGATGCAGATGATGGCGGTCAAAGATAGGGAAGCCTACACGGATCAAAGGAACGTCGGCATCTTTGGCAGCAAATTTAAGATGAGAGCTTCCAATGGCAAGATCCACAGGATCATCAATCAGCAGAGAGCGCATATGCCACAAATCATTTCCGATATGAACCGTCGTTTCTGCCCCGTAGGGGCTGGCAGCAAGCAGAGCTTTCGCTTCTTCTTTAAATCCGTTTTCCCCATTGGAGCACACAATATGAATAGGCTCTATACCCACTTCCAGACAGAATTCAATCAGGCCGATCAGCAAATCCGGATCGCCAACTAAAGCCACTCGTTTGCCATGCAGATAAGGGTGGCTATCGAGCAAAGCATCCACTACCCGGCCACGTTCTTCCACAAGCTCAGGCGGAATGGGCAATCCCGTTAATTCACTGATAGACTCTATTAGCCGATCTGTGGCATGAATGCCCAGCGGAGTCGACATCGCAACGGTCTGTTGTTTCCATGTGCCGCTGATGTATTCCAATGTTTTTTTGACAGAATATTTCTGAAGTGAAAGAGTTCCCAACGCATTAGCTGCCTTCGGCACATCCGCCAGCTTCGTTCCCCCATAATAATAGGAATATTCTCCCGTAGCCGGGGAATCAAAATTGCCGCTGTGATCACCAAGGAAGGTGTAGCCTGTATCAAACGCGGCAAGGATTTTTCGAATTTCCGCAAAATTCCCCGTATAAGGCTCAAACCCTAAAATGACATTCAGCTTCTCTCCAGTTCCCTCTCCACTGCCAGGGGTAGCTTCAATCCCAGAGCGGATGAACAAGGTACTGAGGATAGACTTTAACATGGAATCGTAACCTGTAATATGTGATCCGGAAAAACTTGGCGTGTTGGCGTAGGGCACTGGAATTTCGTTCGAAATTGCACCCTTCTGGCGGGCATTGGATATAAAAGCCTGCAGATCATCCCCTATAACCTCAGCCATACATGTAGTGGATACAGCTATCATCTCTGGCTTATAGAGCGCCACACTATTTTCAAGACCATCAATAAGATTGTTCATCCCTCCAAACACCGCACCATCTTCTGTCATAGAGGAAGAAACTGCGGGGGTCGGCTCCTTGAAATGACGGCTTAAATGACTACGAAAATACGCAGTGCAGCCTTGAGAGCCATGTATAAACGGCAGAGTTTTTTCGAATCCCAGCGCAGCCATCAAGGCTCCTAGGGGCTGGCATGCTTTATGAGGATTAACTACCAGTGAGGTGCGGGCAAAATTCTTATCCTTATATTCAGACGACTTCGAGTAGGCTAATGCTTCTGCTGTCTCTTGCTCACTGCAGGGTGCCTCGAATGCTTTTTTCCCTTCACGTTGCTTCACATAGGGTTCAGTTTGAAATAATGTGTTGTAATCTGGGATCTCCAGTTTGTCCCTCATACGCCCGCCTCCTTTTTAGGGAGTGATCCTGTTTTCCCTGAATTGATCAAGCTCCACACTGGGCTGTTAATGGTCATGTCCATGTCCTTAGCAAAAATCTTAAACCCATCATAGCCATGGTAAGGACCACTATAATCCCAAGAGTGCATTTGCCGGAAAGGAATACCCATCTTGTGATACACATATTTCTCCTTCACACCCGAGCCCATCAGATCAATATCAAGTCTTTGCGCAAGCTCTTCCAGCTCGTAAGCGGTTGGATCATCGTAGATAATAGTGCCTTCCGGAAGTTCAGGAAATGTCTTCTCGTAATCATCCTTGTGAGCGAACTCATAACCTGTGCCCACCACCTCCATCCCCAGATCCTCATAAGCCCCCAGTGTATGGCGGGCACGTAATCCGCCTACCAGCAGCATGACCTTTTTACCTTCCAGCCGGGGTTTAAATTTAGAGATAATCGCCTCCATTTGTGGCGTGTACTTAGCGATGACTTTCTCGCAGTTTTCCTGAATATATTCATCAAATCTTGCGGCGATGGCTCGAAGGCTTTCAGCTGTTTTGGTCGGCCCGAAAAAGTTGTATTCCAGCCAAGGAATCCCATATACTTTCTCCATCGTCGTTACCATATAGTTCATGGAGCGATGACAGTGAATCAAATTGAGCTTCGCCTTATGCGCAATCGCCAATTCATTGATGGTTCCATCCCCAGACCACTGCGCAATAACACGCAGACCCATTTCCTCCAGTAAAATGCGTGAAGCCCAAGCGTCCCCACCGATGTTATAATCTCCGATAATATTAATATCGTAAGGACCACATTCCGCAAGCTCTTTCTTCCCCATCAGAAAATCACGGATCGCATCGTTAGCAATATGATGACCCAAGGATTGGCTAACCCCACGGAACCCTTCACAACGAACGGGAATGATCGGGATACCTAGCTCGATAGACATTTTTTTGGACACCGCTTCAATATCGTCTCCGATTAGCCCCACAGGACACTCTGATTGGATCGAAATTCCTTTAGCCAGTGGGAACATTTCTTTAATTTCACGGCAAATGACTTCAAGCTTCTTGTCACCGCCAAATACAATATCTGTCTCCTGAAAATCACTCGTCACCTGCATAGCCGTAAAGTTATCAATGCCCAGTGTTCCGTTGGCATAATTCCGTCTTGTTCCCCAGCTATATTGCCCACAACCTACAGGACCATGGCTGATATGCACCATATCCTTGATCGGGCCCCAGACCACGCCCTTCGAACCGGCATAAGCACATCCTCTTTGGGTCATAACCCCCGGACGGGACTTCATATTCGATTTGATGGCGCATTTGCCACAGTTTATTAACTCTTCATTATTGATTTCAAAATGCTTCTGACGATCCTTCTGTGCCTTTTCCGGGTAAGCCTCAAGAATCTCTTCGAGCATCTTTTGGTTATCTTCGATATTAAGCCCCATTCTGAACCCTCCTCATCCCTTAGAGTGATCCGGTGAACAGCCGGCTCTCTACTCCTGTTCACCGGACGAACCTAATTATTGTCCAGATGCCTTCAGCTTTTTCAGCGCCGTCTCTTCATCCTCAATCACACCAAATTCCATGAGTAAATCCTCCAGCTCTTCCATAGAAATCGGGGTCGGGATTGTCATCATATTGTTATTCAGAATCTTTTCTGCCAAAATCTCATATTCTCTCGCTTGCTGATGATGAGGATTATATTGGGCTACGGTCATTCTTCGCAGCTCTGCATGCTGAACCACATTATTCCGCGGGACAAAATGGATCATTTGTGTATTCAAACGGCGTGCCAGCTCCATAATGAGCTCATCCTCACGGTCCGTATTACGACTGTTGCAGATCAGACCGCCCAATCTTACGCCACCGCTGTTGGCATACTTTAGAATTCCGCGCGCAATGTTATTGGCCGCATACATAGCCATCATTTCCCCGGAGCATACGATATAAATTTCCTGTGCTTTATTCTCGCGGATCGGCATTGCAAATCCACCGCATACCACGTCACCAAGTACGTCATAGGATACAAAATCCAATCCTTCATAAGCCCCTTGCTGCTCCAAAAAATTAATAGCTGTAATAATCCCGCGGCCGGCACAACCCACACCCGGTTCAGGTCCACCACACTCCACATTAAGAATGTCGCCATATCCCAACTGAACTACATCCTCAAGCTCCAAATCCTCAACCGTTCCTCTTTCTGCTGCCAATTGGAGCACTGAATTCTGAGCTTTAGTGTTCAAAATCAGCCGTGTGGAGTCCGCTTTAGGATCACAGCCTACGATCATTGTTTTTTGACCAAATTTAGTGGCGAGCTGCGCCAAAGTGTTCTGCGAAGTTGTGGATTTACCGATACCGCCCTTACCGTAAAAAGCTATTTGTCTCATCATTCATCATCCCTTCGAAATCGATATATTTTCAAAATAAGAGCTGATCTTCACACTTTCGAGAATCGCATCTTGTATTTCACCTTTACGCACCAGAGGCAATACTCCGGCTTTATTTAAGCTGGCGCGAGGGACATCGCCAATACCAGAACAGAGCAATATTTGACAGTCCTGTAATATAGAAATAATTTCTTGTAGCGTGGCATTCTTATCCCCATTACAATCCGCTTTACCGTGGCAATAGGCCTGAATCTTTCTGATACCTAGCAGTTTCACGCTTATACCATCCGTTTCATAAACCATGAACTCTGTCGCGTGGCCAAAATGTTGATTGACCTTATCCCCACCACGTGTAGCAACAGCGACTTTGGTGGTGTGCCGCCCTTGCTGGAAAGAGTTCTGCCTTAGCTCTTTGGCTTTGACACGCTGACGGATTTTGGCATCGAGTTCACGTTGAAAGAGCGCTCTAGCTCGCTCATTAATAACTGGATTTTCATCCATCTTTTCTAATATAAAATCCTGATTACGATCCTGACCTAGCAGCCCAATGGCATCAGCACGGCATTGCCGACAATGGCGCATGACCTTCATCCCTTCGCGCCCAAGCACTTCCTGCAGGTTGTGCAGTTCTTTAGGACGCGGCGCCTTGCGCCCATCCCGTTCATACTGACTTCCCGGTGCGATAATTAAAGGCGTCACATTATGCAGAGTTGCCCCGAGCGCTTTAACTGTTCGCGATACTTCAGGGAGATGATGATCATTGACCCCTGGAATCATAACGGAATTAACTTTAACAAGAACACCTTGCTGCGCCAGTAGCTCCAAACCTTGAAGCTGGCGGCTGATCAGCAGCTCCGCTGCTTCTTGTCCTTCGTACCGGATCCCTTCGTCAACAACCCATGGATAAATTTCACGGCCCACATTGGGATCAATGGCATTGATGGTGATCGTGACATGACGGATACCTAGCGCTAGTATGGCGTCTACATGCCTGTAAAGGGTCAATCCATTAGTACTCAGGCAAAGGGTAACATCAGGGACCTGCCGCTTGACTCGTTCGAACGTGTCAAAGGTTCGTTCTGGATTCGCCAGCGGATCACCCGGACCTGCAATCCCAACTACCGACAGTTGCATCAGCTGTGCGGCTACACCTTTCACTTTGCGTTCAGCTTGCTCTGGAGTTAGCACTTCACTAACTACACCAGGCCTGCTTTCATTCACACAATCGAATTTCCGGTTGCAGTAATTACATTGGATGTTACAGGCGGGAGCAACCGGGATGTGCATCCTAGCAAAAAAACGATGAGCTTCCTCACTGTAGCAGGGATGGCGGCTGAGCTCCTCCTCTGCTTCAATGGATAACCTCGATGACGCCTGCGGCATTTCCCCACCTCCTAAAAATTTTATGCAGCATGAACTACTAGTACTTCTTCGCAGTAAAACTCACTCCGATAGAACAACTCATGTAATTTTAGTTAACACATTTCTCGCTTTATTGCTTTGAGTAGTTTCATCATATTTTCATCAACCTACATCGTCAATCGAGTTTTCCCTTTTTAAGTCCTGTTTTTCCTTATGTTTGCAGTTTCGTCATATTAAATGTTAGTTTATATAACCTATATATATCATGTTTCCGTTTCCATTTTATTCAATCTCTGTTGATTCTCCGTCATCATGTCATGTTTCTGGCCATTTTAAGGATTCTTAAAAGATAGAATCCATTTATTTCTGCAACTTTTATTGACAATGACTTTCATCTCGTATATGATCTCTTTAGGCAAGAACACATTGAATAATCTTAAAAATTTAATATATCCCGTAAAGGGGAGTAGCTGTTAAATAAAGTCGTCAATACGAGAATATGAGGATATTCTCCGGCTTTATTGGCAATTCACATTGTTAGCGAGACCTTTACCAATCAGGTTAGACCTTTATTCCAAAGGCTAATCTGTTTGGTAAAGGTCTTTTTTATATAAATTTGGTTAAAATGGTAGGGTAGATATCTTTTGGTAGATATTTGCATTCAAAAAGGGAGGACAACAGTAATGGATTGGGGATTATTATTAGAGTACGGTTGGGTATTGCTTGTTCTGGTAGCACTAGAGGGACTACTCGCCGCAGATAACGCATTGGTATTGGCAATTATGGTTAAGCACCTTCCTGATGAGGAAAGAAAAAAAGCGTTGTTTTACGGATTAGCGGGGGCCTTCGTGTTCCGATTCGGTTCGCTATTTGTCATCTCCTATCTGGTCGATATCTGGCAAGTACAAGCCATCGGCGCGATTTATTTATTATTTATCGCGGGTAATCATATTTTCCGAAAACTGTTGTTTAAGAAGCCCGTCACAGATGAAGCTGCTGAAAGCGGCACTGACGGTGCGGTCAATAAAAAGAAATCCAGCTTTTGGTTTACTGTTCTGAAGGTAGAAGTTGCTGACATCGCCTTCGCGGTCGATTCCATCCTAGCCGCAGTTGCACTCGCGGTTGCTCTTCCTGCAAGTGGTCTTCCAAAAATCGGAGGCCTCGATGGCGGACAATTCCTCGTCATCTTTGCCGGTGGATTTATCGGTCTGGTCATTATGCGTTTCGCAGCTTCCTTCTTCGTTAAGTTGCTGCATTCCCGTCCAGGACTTGAAATTGCAGCCTTCTTTATCGTAGGTTGGGTGGGTGTTAAGCTCTCAGTCATTACATTGGCGCACCCTTCACTTGGTGTTCTGTCCGAAGATTTCGCTCATAGTACCTGGTGGAAAGCCACCTTCTACGTTGTGCTCGTACTCATCGCTGTAATCGGCTGGTTTATGAGTAGCCACAAGGTTGAAGAGAATGTTGGCGAGAATCCGGTTCGAGAAGTAGACAAACAACTCGGTAAGTAATCGTTAAAATACAGCCACAAACCATCCCCCGAAAGATGCACCTTCTGAACAGGTGTCCGTCTTTCGGGGTATTGCTATTTATCCTCGTTTTTGCTCTCGATATTCCTGCGGCGTACAGCCAACGGTTTTTTTGAAGAATCGAAAAAAATAGTGCTGATCACTAAACCCGAGCTGGCCGGAGATCTCGTGCATTTTTAGAGCAGTTCCAAGCAGCAGCTCCTTACTCAGCTCCACTTTTTTCTCCAGAATATAATCAGAAATCCCCTTCCCTGTCGTTCTTTTATACCAGCGTGACAGATAGGACGGATTAAGTGAGACTTCCTGCGCAATCCGGGTTAAGGACAAATCATCGGCTAGATGGGATTTAATATATTGGTGGATCATGGACAGGATATTCGATTCATCATGTTTATAGGTAGCGCTTCTGTTCGAGATAATCCATTCAAAAAACGTGTGATAAAAAGAGATGACATCCGACCAGTGTGTATTGATATTAAAATATAACATGCGTGATAAATTCATACCGCTATGTGCTTTTTCCGTTAAACCTAACTCTTGTAAAGTCTGCAGCAGAGTGTTACTGATCCCAGACATTAATCTTAATCTCAAAAAAGGATCCTCCGGCCCACCTTCCCCCGAGAGCTCCACCCATTTGCGAAAAGATGTGCCCCAATCGAGATCACCTTCAAGCAGCCGTTGTTTTAAATAGTCGAGCAGTAGTTCCGCTGTTGCATTTCGATTATGCATAGAACCTGGACTTGGGCTCACTTCCTTGGTATTTATCCTCAGCAGCTTTTCCATCCCCAGTCCGGGGCTATCAAAAATGGCTAATCGTAAACGGTTCAAGGCATAGTTCAGCTCATGCCAATGCACTTCCTGATCACTGGCGATGATAGACACAGATAGTTGCAGACATTTGCCACAGGCTTGCTGAACGGATTCCATTGTTCCGTGGACGAAGCGGAGCGTTTTTAACCAGAGCTCTTCTTCCTTGATTGAGGATACACTTTCACTTTTAGCCTGAACAAAACAAGCTATCGTCCCCGGATCCAGATCCACAGCCTTAACTTCAACCTTGTCGCTGAGCAGCTCCTCCGCAATATTGGCTACCGCATAACGAATTAAGCTCCGGTCTGAAGCCGTTTCATAATTTCGCCAAGCCTCCATTCGCAGAATAATAGGCAGGACGGGTCCATCCGCGTTGAACGGGAGCTGAATGGCGTCGAATTCAACCTGCAAGCTCTGCCGGTCTATCCGTTCGGTGCGTCTTAGAATATCGTGTAATAATTGCTGCTGTAACTGGGGTAGAGCGCGCGGGAGCTTATCGCGAAGCCACTGGCTTTTATAGAAATAATCCTCTTCTGAAGATATTTTCTCCAAAGTCAGCTCCACAGCGGCACGAATTTTATCCATCCCCTCTGTCTTCAATAAATAGTCGACTACACAAGGATTTCGGATCGCCTGATGGGCAAAATCGAATTCATTATGTCCTGTCAGCAGAATTACTTTACAACGTGGCCAGCGGTCGACAATTTCCTGAATTAACGCCATCCCATCCATACCTGGCATACAGATGTCACTAAGCACAATATCTATTTTTACGGTATTAAGCCAGTCTATGGCATGATCCGCTGAATGAACCTTTATGATCTCCAAATCTTTAAAATCTGCCTTTACAAAAAATTCGTACAGCCCATCCAAAATATTAGGCTCATCATCAACTATCATCATTCGTTGCATCCTGCACGTCCCCTTTAAGCGGTAAATTGACTCTTACACAAAGTCCGCCCAAACTGCTTCTCTCTGCCTGCAAGCCATAAGGGGAACCAAATTTGATCCTCAATCTCTGATTTACATTTAATAAACCCGTGATCTCCCCCTGAATGGCATTCTGCTCGGAGAACTGGCGCTGCAAGAGATTTAACTTGTCCTCACTAAGTGAGTCACCGTTATCTTCTATTATAATAGTCAGCGTATGCTCAACTTTTTCATAACTCATTTTTAATAGGCCATTGCTGCTTTTTTGCTTAAGCCCATGCTCGAATACATTTTCAATGATGGGCTGCAGGAGAACCCGTGGGACTTTGATGTCCCGGCAATCCGCTGCAATCTCATCCACTTCAGCTCTAATTCTCGCGCCAAAACGAATCCGCTGTATAGCCAGATAGACCAAAGCATGCTCCTGCTCTTGCTGCAAAGTAACCTCCTGGGCGGAATCCCGGGTCATGTACCGAAAATATTGCCCTAAATAATCAGAGAACTCCTTGATCAGCTCTACATTTTCCACCTCAGCCATCTGTTTTATGCTAAATAGACTGTTGTAGAGAAAATGAGGGGTGATCTGCGATTGTAAATGTTTAAGCTCCGCTTCCCCTGTCCGGATACGCTGCACGTAGTTCTCATCGATTAACGTATTCAGATGCTTAAGCATCTCATTGAAACGAGAATATAGATACCCAAACTCATCCCTGCGGGAGTGAGTAATAAAGATCCCCGTCTGCCCCTGCTCCGCTTTCTTAAACCCCCTGATAAGAATAGACATCGGGCGATGAATCATCCTGTACGTCCATAAAGAGAACAAGATAATGATCACTATCGAGACAACGAACAACAGCCACAGCAGCAATGAGTAGACTTGAATCGGCTTCATGAGCACCGTGTTGGGAATATTTGCGGTCAGCCTAAAGTTATTGCTGTGATCGTAGAGCGAATAGTAAAAAGAATTATCAAAACGATACCGCTGCACACTTACAGTCTCTTCACTATTTAGAGGTTTCTCTATGGGAAACAACCTAGGCTTCTGGTCAGAAGTTGATATCACATAATCGTTATTGCCGAAGGCTAACGTAATATCGCTCCCCCCTGATACCGCAAATTCTTTCAAACGCAACTCAAGCTCAGGTGAGGAAAGCTTCACTCCCAGCAAAAAATTAGGTGAAAGATTGCGATCCAGGTTATAAGGATTACTACGCAGTAAATATAAGTCATCTTCGTATTTAGATAAAGCACCCTTCAGATTGCCCATAGTGGCCAGCAGACTTTGCCATTCCTCGTTGGTGACATCCCTAACCCCCACCGCAGCGCTAACCCGCTTATTAATTTCCGGGACATAATACACAACATCACTAATATAAGGACTGGTTTCTTTGATTTGTTTTAGCTTGGTGTATATATTGTTCAGATTAGAATCCACTTCGTATCGGCTCATAATTGGAATACGGGTACTGAAAGTAGCCAGCGTTTCATCCTGAGAGTACTCCGTGACTAAGCCCGTTATCCGTTGCAGCTCAAATTCAAGATGGCTGTAGTAAAAATGAACCTTCGATTCGTTCGCCCTCTCCACTTCAGCTTGCATTTGGTTGGAGCTATAGTAGGTAATAGATATACTCAGCGCGCAGAGTGGAAGCATGACCAATAGGAAAGCTCCGATCAGCTTGATCACAATGGAATCGGGGTTCCACCCGATGGAGAATGATTTCATTGGAATTTTCTCCCTCTTCTATCGAATAATAATAAAGAAGGAGCCATGTTCAGGCTCCTTCTTATTTTTAGGTCCAGTCCAGTTTAACCCTTTACACTACCCACGACTAGTCCATGCACAAAATATCTTTGCAGGAACGGATAAATCGCCAGGATCGGAATGATAGACAAGAAGATCTGGGAGGCTTGCGTTGTACGGTCTGAGATTTGGTTTAATAACGCAGCTTGTTCAAAAGTAATATTTTCGGTCTGGATCGATACCTGCTGAAGTATGGATTGTAAATAGGTGGCCAGCGGATAATGTTCCGGGCTTCTCATATAAATCATGCCATCGAACCATGCATTCCAGTGACCTACCAAAGCGAACAACGTAATGGTCGCAATACTTGGCATAGATACCGGCAGGTACACACTCCATAACGTGCGTAAGTGTCCCGCGCCATCCATCCATGCGGCTTCCTCCAATTCTTTGGGCAAACCTCTGAAGAAATTGAGCATAAGCAGAACATTAAAGATCGGCACCGCGCCCGGTATAACAAGCGACCAGATGCTATCCAGCAGCCCCATTTCCTTTACAATTAAATAGCCAGGAATCAGACCCCCGCTGAAGAGCATCGTGAACACAAAAATCCAGGCATACACGGTCCGTGAGCGGAAGGACTTTGCCTCTTTAGACAGCGGATAAGCTACTAGAATCGTAAACAACAAGTTAACGGATACCCCAAGCACTACCCGGAGCAGACTAGTTCCGAAGGAGTGAATGAACTGGTTGTTCTGAAGGATATATTTATAGGAAGAAAGAGTGAAATCCACAGGCCAGAAGGTTACGCTACCCGCGTTAACAGCTGCGCTGGAGCTGAAAGAGATCGCCAGAATATTCACGATTGGAAAAAGACAAAGCACCGCGAGCAAAGTCAGAAATACATAATTGCAGCGGAGAAACCAACGATAAGCAGTTGAAGTATGGTGCATTTAGTCCACTCCTTTCTCTCTAAAAAATCCGATATTTAGCAAAACGATACGCCAGATAATAACCCAGCCCGATAAATACGAAGGAAACTACCGATTTTATCAAGCCTAGTGCGGTCGATACAGAGTACTGAGCATCCTGTAGACCAATTCGGTAAATCATCGTGTCCAAAATATCACCTGATTCATACACTAGCGGATTGTACAGGTTGAACACTTGGTCAAATCCCCCATTCAGGACGTTGCCAAGGCTGAGTGTAAGCATCAGGATCATAATCGGGCGAATGCCCGGAAGCGTAATATGCCAGGTCTGCTTCCATCTTCCGGCACCATCGATTACAGCAGCTTCATAAAGGGAGGAGTCAATGCTGGTTAAAGCCGCCAAATAAATGATCGTCCCGAATCCAAACTCCTTCCATTGATCTGTGATCACTAGTACGTATGGGAACCAGCTATTGTCCGCTAGAAATTGAATAGGCTGCATGCCTAGTGCTTTTAAAAGCATGTTGACAATCCCGCTGCTCGGAGACAGTACATCTACGATAATCCCGCCCAAGATAACCCATGAGAAAAAGTGCGGCATATAAATAATCGTCTGAATCGAACGTTTGAAGCCGTTTACACGAACCTCATTAAGCAATAGTGCCGCTATAACTGGCACGGTCAGGCCAGCAATAATTTTCATGACGGAGATAAATACAGTATTCCATACGACCTGACCAAAACCGGGAAGCTCAAACAAATAACGAAAGTTTTCGAGCCCTGTCCAGTTCATATTCTTAAACCCTGAGATCGGGGAAAAATTCTGGAAGGCAATTACAAGGCCAGCCATCGGAATATAACTAAAAATAATGATCACTATTAAGGCAGGTAAAATCATTAAATGGAGCGGAATATTACGTAGAAATTGCTTAGTATTAAAGTGCATTTGCTTTCTCCTCCTTGTATCTCAATTATAGAGCAGCCCCAAATTGCCTTAATAGTGTAGCGTATTGACTTTAAGTATCTTTTGTTGACCTGGTTATCGAACCGAATAGCTGTTCAGCCAAAAAAAGAACTGCCCGTTTGTCATTATCATGACTAGGGGCAGTCCTCTTCTGCGTCGTTTTTACTAGTTTGCTTTTACGATATCATTTACTTCTTTCGTTATTTGATCTCCACCGAGCTTTTTCCAGTTGGCTACGAATTTGTCGAATTCATCGATAGGAAGACTTCCGTAAATGATTTTGACAAAGGTCTCTGCACGCAGTTTATCCAAGGTAGCCGCTTTGCTGTTCATCGTTTTAGTTGGGGCATAAATGAACTCATTCATCAACACCAAGTCATTGTCGCGGTAGTGTTTGATAACCGATTGTGAGCTAAGCGGCCCAAAGATCCGTTCCATATGCCATTTATCAAGATCTCCACCGCGGTAGCTTTGAATATCATCATAGAATAATTTAGCTTCAAGGCCCATGTTTGAGGTATCTCCCGATTCAAGGGCTTTTTCCACTTCATCCTGTGCCTTTACATTTTTGTTCGGTGGCAGGTTGGATACAACCGCGTTTTGGAAGCCCAGACCTGTGTCCCCGTTCAAATATTTTGCCCGTTCTGTTTTAGCGGACTCCCCAAACATTTTCTCTGCTTGGAAGTTAAGCAGCTTGATCAATGCCTCCGGATGTTCGTAGCCCTTACGGACCGCGAATACGCCTCCAATCGTAAGATGGTTTTGAGTTTTGGCAGGTTGGTCATCAATAGATTGTACTGGATAAGGCACCCAGTTAACATTTTGATCCTTTTTAATCATGTCCTTTACTTGGAAAGGGGCCCATTGCGGCAAAAATAACATACCGGATTTACCAGCATTCACATCCTCCATCGCTTTGGCAAAGTCTTTTACCCCAAACTCTGGATCAATGACTCCTTCTTTATACAATCTTTGCAGCTCCGCAAGTCCAGCCTTTACCTCCGGTTGAATCGTACCATTCACAACCTTGCCATCGGCGTTTTTGATCCAAGTTTCCAGGTAAGCATGGTACCCGAGTAGAAACGCATTGATTGGCAAGTCCTTGTTCAACGAAATGCCGTAAGTATCCTGTTTGCTATTTCCGTCTGGATCTTTAAATGTAAAGTCTTCTGCAATCTTAATAATATCCTGCATGGATGTTGGCTCTGCCAGATTCAGCTTGTCCATCCAGTCTTTTCGAATCCATATCATATCAGAGGAATCCAGCGAACCCGGGAAGCTTACCATCGCCATCAGTTTTCCATCTTTCGTAACCGGCTTTAGCCCTGCTCCGTCCTCTTCTGCGTAATATTCTTTGACAAGATCCGAAGCATATTTATCAAATACCCCGGTCAAATCCTCCAACATGCCAGCTTCATAAAGCTGCTCGAATTGCACCGTGGACACCTTTAACAAATCAGGCAAATCCCCGCTCGCCAAGGTAACGTTCATTTTATCGTTATAGTTGGCATCAGCCACAATCCAGTCATAGGACACTTTAATCCCAAGCTCTTCCTCGTATCCTCTGGTCCAGATGTTATTGGAATGTGTATCGCCCTGCGCCAACGTCTCTTTGCCTGTTTCGTTCATCGTGGAGCGAAGTTTGATCGGCGGATCATATTTAGTTAAAGGGCCGCCTTCCATTTCCGTTTGCACACTAGTGTTTCCCTCTGCGGAACTACTACTGTTTCCACTACTGTTTCCACTATTATTGCTGGAGCAACCACTGAAAACTAATGATAAAACAATGGCCGATGCCATTAAAGGCAAGCCTTTAATCTTTCTTTTCATCTATTGAACCTCCCTTATTTTCTATATCCTAATTGTAAGAAGAAAGCGTTAACACAGCGAGTGTGAACCGTTTACATTCGGTATCTTTTCTTTACCTATTCATGTTCGCCTAACAAAGCTCCGCTTTAGGGTCACTCTGATTATCATAATACTGTGAGTTTGTAAGTGTCTATGTATTGGTAATTAATTACACAAAAAAGAGGCTGATCCTTATACTATCCCTTAAGAATCTTAGCCATCAAGATTACCTATATAGTGAGCCGGCGGTGCATAGTGTAGGCGGAATGGACTGAGGATTGCGCGGAGGATTACGCGGCATTACGCGCTTAATTGTATTTAGTACACTTATAATGCATCAAATCACTCGGCCAAAGGATATAAGTGTATTCCGTACACTTATATTCTTGCTTTTCTCGCCAATAGGTGAATTCTCTAGTTTTTAGTTGCAGAGAATGCAATTAAAGATACACATTCACCTTTTGCATAAGAAATAGCTGTATAGAATGCAGTTATTTTGCGGATTCCAGCAAGAATCGGCGCACAAAAAATGCTGAGAGAATACTGGAAACTGCATCTGCCAGATAGAGATGCTTTAGTCAATCCGCCGCGCTGCAAACTAAAAAACCAGGCAGCGATTCTCCAATCGTCGGAGAATCGCTGCCTGGCTGTCTTATTAACACTTATTGACCTATGATCTGATCGGTCTTTCCTTGCAGCTCCACTAGCTTCATGATCACCGAAGCCGCCAGCGCTTTTGTTACATTCTGCTGCGGATTAAACTTGCCGTTGTCATCCTTTAAGAGTCCCAATTTCACAACAAGAGCCACGGCCCCCTTATTGTTTATAGCTGAGCTATCACTAAACTGACTTACAGTCACATCTTTATCAAGATAAGCTGTGAGTTTATTGTATTTCAAGAAATTAGCCAGATGAACAGCAAGCTGTTCCCGGGTTAACTTACTCTCTACTTGCAGGCTTTCATCCTTATTGATCCATTTACGATCTGCTGCAAAAATAACTGCATCATAATATGAATTCTCTGGCTTCACGCCTGCCACAGTTTTTCGTTCATTATTATTATAATAATTGGTGAAATTTGGACTAGAAGCTTTGGCAAGATAGGATAACCAATCACCGACAGTTATTTCTTGATCCGGGTTCAGTTTGCCATCGGCATCCGGTGTAATCACATGGTGGTTTACCAATTCTGATAATTCCCGCTCTGCTGCATGACCTTTGATATCCGTTGCAGATAGTTGAGCATCTTGCTGACCGAGGTAATCATACACCGCAACCCATTTTCCAGTGGCTGCATCCAAAACCTGATTCAATCCATTAGATTCATCAAAGGTTGTATCATATACCAGCTTCACCTTCGGTGCGACATAGTTACTATAAGTATTGTATCCACCAACCTGAGTATACTTCAGTTTAGTCTGATATTTAGGTTTATAACTTTCGAGCGCTTCTTTCTTGGAAATTGTTGCATCAGGCGATAATGTGATTCCATCGATACCGCTTATCCGATTCCCCATGTAAGAAGTCAGTCTGCCGTAAAGATCCAAGCTTACCGTAATGGTGCTGTCACTCACAGGAATTCCTTGATGATATCTAATAAACTGGTATCCATATCCTGATCCGTCTGAAGTCAAACTCGAATTATCCCCGTATTCTACCAGCTTTAGCTTCTGGCTCGCCTGAGGATATAGACTATTAATTATACTAAGCGCTTTCACCTTCGCTTCAGCCTCACTAAGCTTCTTACCTCCAGCAGGTGCCGGCTCTTCCTTCTTCTTATCCTGAATAGCACCATAAGCTTGAACCTGGTACTGCAATACTTCACCGGTCTTTGCATCGATCTCAGCAGAGGATTGTTCTGGAAAGCCAGCACCAATGTAACGATCATTTCCATTACTGCCCCAGTATAGCTGCCAGATTTTTCGATCTGAATCCTGATAGTCATTTCTCAAGGTTTGCGAGATCAATTTACGATCTGCCGGGATATAAGCAACCTTCTCTACAAGCTGTGCTGCTTCTTTTGCAGAAAGCTCTGTACTAGAACTTCTTGCCTGAAAAACATCCTTGCTCTTCGCTACTTCTGAATACACGACTGAGGTGGATACGGATTCTTTTCCTTCATAATCTATCCGCTTGCCCGTTAATGCATCGATAGGATATAGAGACTGATCTATTGGACGCCAGCCTAGGATCCAGTTGTTAGGTTTTCCGTTCTTATAAATAGGAATGTAAAATAGGCCCACATCAAACTGTTCCGCAAATTGCTTCTGTGCTTGCTCCAAGGTAATCTTGGGCTGTGCAGACGGGTACTCAAGCCCTTGAGAAGACTTAGAGAATTGCGTTACAGTTCCGTTACCATCCACAACTATGTTAATGCTGTCCGATCCAGAAGGAATACCATTTTTCAGAATACTGAAGTTATATCCATATTGAACAGGACCGAATAATGATTCCGAAAAATAACTATAACCAACATTCTCATTTAATTGCAGCTCACTGCTCTTAACCGATGAGGCTGCCTTAGCCACAAAAGTCTTGGCGATCTCCAATGCCTGAGTCTGCGATACTTTCGGTGGATAATAGGATTCGTTCTTCTCCTGGGAGAATGAGAGATAGGTGTTGATGATATCACCATTAATGGCGTCTACCTCACTGCTAAAACCATATCCTATATTCCCTTCTTGAACCTGCCACTGAATATGCCAGATCATTTGATTTGCTGGAGCTGGGTAGCTTTGGTTAGATCCCAGTTGAACATTGTTTACAGTTGCATCTTTTAGAGATGGGAATAGTTCTTTTAACTTTGCAATGGCTTGCTCCTGCGTGAATTTCACTTTTGCAGGATCAGCCTCAGATTTCGTAGTCGTAGCTGGAGCCGCTGATTGCGTACTAACCTGCGTTACGGAAGTGTTGCTGCTAACAGATATAGAATCGGCTGCGGCTAAGCCAGGGGGTAAGAGTAACGCGAGTGCAACGGAAGTGATTAATACCGTTTTAGCTGTTTGATGAACAAAAAGAGTACTATTGCTTTTCAAAAGAATTCATCCTCCTCTAACACGTGATTCATATTATTATACAGATATTTTCTTGTATTTTCCATAATTATTTAACGACAGGAAATTACGACATTTTTGTGATGTGAGCTATAATGGTAAACAGTTGCAGCTATAATTCATCTAGAAAGGGGGTCACCGACATTACTGACTGGAACCTTCAGCCGCTTATTGACGGTATTACTAACCTAGACATTCGCAGTTGTTTGATCATTCAACATGGAGAACCCATACTGGAGCATTACCGCGATCCACAAATCGCTGAAGAGCTTGGCAAAATCAACTCGTGCACCAAAAGCGTACTCTCCGCCTTAGTTTGCATAGCCATAGATAAACAAATGATTCCACCTCCAGACACACCTATTTCTTTATTTTTTCCTTCATTAAAAGAAGATCGTGACCCACGTAAAAGAGAGATCACTATCGAACACTTATTAACGATGACCGGAGGCTTTAACTGGACAGAGTTTGGTGGGCAGAATTCTTTTCCGGCCATGACTAAAACCGCAGACTGGATAAAATTTGTGCTTGCACAGCCATTAGCTCATACACCAGGAACCGTGATGACTTATAACTCAGGCTCCTCTCAGCTCTTGTCCGCAATCCTGCGTAATTGTGCTGGACAGGCGGTTGCAGAATTTGCCGAAGATCAGCTGTTTCAACCACTTGGCATTCAAAGCTATCACTGGGAGAGTGATCCGCAAGGCATACATACCGGTGGGTTCGGACTTCATCTGAAGCCGGAGGATATGCTGAAATTCGGCTTACTTTATTTGCAAGAGGGACGCTGGAAGGATCAGCAGATCCTTTTTTCAGATACAATTCAGCAATCTACTCGCCCTTACGTTGAAGCCAATCATCCGCAAAAAGGATTCTACGGCTGGCATTGGTGGGTATCCCAATTCAATGCAGGTTCAGAGCAACAGCCGAACGAGATCCCTTATTATTTTGCACTCGGCTTTAAAGGGCAGCATATCATTGTAGTTCCTGCTTACGAGCTGGTTGCCGTTATCACCGCGGATAAGTACAAAAAAGGCTCTCCTGCAAATGTTTTCAGCCGATTTATTGTGCCAGCTCTTCTAGGGCAGTAAGAACCAGGAATCACATGCAGTTCTATGTGTGGATACCACACAATCCATAAAGCAGCCGCAGCCATAGACTGATAAAGTCTTGGGCTGTCGCTGTTAGTTTTGTACAAATGATCGCTATTAATTTTTCTTCAACTCGTTTGCTACAAGCTTAAATGACGCCAAATTTCTTTAATGCGTAGGCTATCCCGCCTTCACTTGCTTTTTTTGTAACAAAATCGGCTTTTTGTTTTAACTGTTCCGCACCGTTTCCCATCGCAATGCCCAATCCCACATACTCCAACATGTCGATATCATTCCCACCGTCACCAAACGCGATAGCCTCTGACTTGCAAATATTCAGATAATCCAGCACCTGTTTAATCGCCGTTGATTTAGAAACTTTTGTTTCTTCAAGCACATTCATAACGTATCCGTGAAAACGTTCGAACCATAATTCAGGAAATCTATCTTGGAATTTTTGCGCTTCATTTTCGTCCGCATACAAGCATATACAGTAAACCTCCTCTGGCAGAGCGCTCATTTTTTCGGGATATTGTGTAAGACTCAAAGTCTCCTTTAATGCCTTCATAACGCGCTCATCCTCGGAACCCATTCCGTTCATGGTTAAAAGTTCGGTGAAAAAGGACATGCCATGTCCGTTCAACTCAGCAAAAGCCGAGAGTTCCCGCACGGTTTCTGTTGAAAGCGTTGATTTATAGATAACGTTATCCTTACATTTGACAAGCGCACCGTTAGCAGAAATAAAGGTATCAATGCCCATAGACTTGAACTCTTCACATAAGTTATGTGGTCTCCCTGTTGCAACTACGACTTTAATTCCTTTCTCTATCAACTTCTCAATTGCTTCTATCGTGCTAAGTGGGATACTTCTATCAATTTCACTCACTAGAGTACCGTCCACATCAAAAAATACAATCTTATACATATTATGAAATAAGCCTCCCCGTTCGATCGTAACTAGATAGATTATATTTCATGGGATCTAAAACAAGAAGGAAGCCGATCACACGGATCGGCTTCCTTCTTGTTTTCTTATTCAGCTTCAGCACAACAAGCTTACGTCGTTAATTTTGCATATACCACAAAAAATAACATCATTTCACCAATGATCAGGTAATTAGGTATAAGGAACAACAAATCTACTGCGAAAAAAACACCAAGTAAACCTAATAATAACGTCAAATGGAATATCCCTAACCGTTGCTGTATACGTCTATATTTATGGAAGACCAGTGAGGTAGAGCAGAAGTAGAGCAGGACCGATCCAAAAACAAAACACACCATAAATATATAATTTAATTGATCTAAAAATAACAGTTGGATCGAAGCTGCAATCATACTCAAGGATACATAAATAAATAAATGCCCGTAAATTATGGTTTGCCCGGCAGTCTCTATAGTCTTATCCACTTTCTTTTCAACATTATCAAAATATTGCCACCACATAGCTATAATTAATAGAAAAGTTAATAATGCAAATACAACAGAATGCCACGTCCAGTGGCTAGACTGTAAAACCGCAAGGATACTGACCACTGATTCCCCAAGCAGAATAAGCGTAAACAACGAAAAGCGTTCCAATAAATGATGAGTATTGATCGGACTTTTTACCAAGTATTTCCGGCCTACTAATGGAAGCAGAATGTCTACAGTAATTCCCGCATACAAAACTACATAACGCATCCAAGAGTCAAAGAAAAGTGATAAAGAAGAGATCACTAATCCAATCCAAAATCTGCTTCCCAAATACCGGGCAGTGCCCTTTCTATCAGCCGCTTCATTCTTATTTATCGTAAGATATTGAATGGCTGTCATAGCTCTTAAACCAACATAACCTATTAAGAATGGCATATAATATTGATCAAAATTAACCGATAAACTCGCCGTCATTATTAATACAAAAAATAATTGTAGAATCAAGAATATCCGATGTGAAAAGATATCTTGCCCAAACCGATTCACAAAAAGCGATTGCCCTACCCAAGCCCACCAGATCGGAATAAATATTAAGATAAATTTGGATAAGTATTCAAGTGGAATTGTACCCGCCTCTACATGCAATAGGACATGGCTCGCTTTTGAAACTGCTGCTACAAAAAGCAGATCATAAAATAGCTCCAGCCAAGTAACTTTCTTCTCAGCAATGGATACTGTACTGTGCTCAAATCCCGATGTGCGTTTATTCATCGTCTGACTCCCTTGGTTTGGATGTGTATTTCTAATACAGTTTATCGAATACTTATCCATCTTAACCGAATTGATATACTAATTTGAAGACCCTTTACCTAAAAATAAAACCAGCAAGCCTCCACACAGGGAGCTTGCTGGTTTTTAGTAAATAAAGTTATTCCCCGGCAATACCGGAGCGTTCCACACTTTCTACAAAATGACGCTGTACGAACAAATACAGAATCAGAATTGGCAGAATGGTTAGAATACAGGCCGCCATAACCTGATTCAGTCCAGTTGGGGCCATCCCAATAGAACCCGAAGTCATTTGCGACATCGTCTCCGCTGCCTGATTATTGGAACCATAAAACATCGCTAATCGCTGCGACAGATTATAGAAATCCGGTGTTGTTAAATACGTATTCGGTTCAAAGCTGTCATTCCAGTGCCATACCACAGAGAACAAGAATACGATCAGCATTGCCGGCTTGGCGATAGGAAACATGATTTTCCAGTACGTTCTGAATGCGCCTGCACCGTCGATACGTGCTGCTTCCTCCAACACTTTAGGCATTCCGCGATAGAACTGAATAAAGATCAGTACGAATAATGCCCCCTTCAACCCGTGCCCAAACATAGAAGGAACCACAAACGGCAAATGTGTATTAATCCACCCCAAGTCACTAAAGAACAAATACAGTGGCACAACAATCGTCTGCGGTGGAACTAGAAAAGTAAACAGCAGCAGAACGAAACATACTGCGTAGCCTGGAAAACGGTATCTGGCAAAACCATAACCGATTAAGGAACAGCTTAAGATTTGCAGAACCGCACTCCCGAAGGAAATAATCGCACTATTTGCGAACCCGGCCCAGAATTTAAGCGAATCCCATGCCAGAAAATAGTTGCCAAAACTTATCTTTTTCGGAAGCCATTGCACTGTGGCATCAGCTACGTCTGTTACTTGCATCATGGATTTGGATACCATGTATAACAAGGGATATAGGAATACGAACGTTAAGCTGAGAATAACCAAGTAATAAAAAGCGATATTCAGCACCTGAAGCGAACGTTTCACGACCCTGTCCAGCTTGCCGCTTGCTTTTAGACGAGTTGTCAGATGTTCCATGTTCGTTGTCCGAACCTGCTTTACGGATTCCTTCAACATCTTCTACTTCCTCCCTTCGGTGGCACCGAGCGACTTGCTGAATAACAGGAAGACCAAACCCAGAACCAAGAAAATAAACACAAAATAAATCCAGCCCATCGCTGAGCCATATCCAAAATCATTATTCTTAAAGACGACATTCAAAATATGACTCATGATTTGATTATCTGCCTTCGTGAATGAGCTGACGATACTAAACAATGTGTTTACGAGCATCATCGGCATAATCATCGGGAAGGTGATTTTCCAAAAGCTTTCCCACGCGGTTGCTCCATCACATTTGGCCGCTTCATACAGTGAAACAGAAATCGTCTGTAACCCCGCTAGAAAAATCAGAATTTGCACGCCAGAATCCCACATCACCAACGTTAAAGATTCTGCATATTTCAGCAACGACTTCAAAATGTCGCCGGGGATAAAGTTATGGAGCTTATCATATAAATCCTGGTTATAAAAAATCGGTAAATTTGCGGCACCCTGATCCATCAATTTGCCCAGGATCGCCCCTGAAGCAATGATGACCGGCAAAAAGAACACGCCACGAAAAAAGGTTTTTCCTACGAGTCCGCGATTTAGCAGAATCGCACAAAAGAGCGAAAAGATAAGAATTAACGGAACCTGAGTCACCGTCGACACCATCGTCGATTTGAGCAGAGGCAAGAAATTAACATCTGTAGTAAAAGCGGCGCGATAATGCTCCATCCCAACAAAAGTGGCCAGCAAGCCGCCTTTGCTCACTTGGAGATCCTGAAAGGAATAATACAAGGAACGGCCCAGCGGAACAGCCATAAACACCAGAAATCCGACCAGCCACAGGCCGATGAAGGAATATCCTTCAACGAAATAACGCGCTCGCATCGATAGCTTTGATTTTTTCACTTCATCATCCTCCTGTTACCGCATAGCTGAATGCCTCGACGGTCTGACCAGACACGTCAACAGACTGCTCATTATAGTTGACTATAATGCTCACACCGTTTGCATAAGTCGTCCGAAAGACTTTACTTTGCAGCTGCTCATGATTCGTCATTTGCTGGTTGCTAATGCTGTCATAGACCACTTTCAATGCGAGATAATTCTGCACAGAAGGTGCCAGCCAGTTCTCAAGACTAGAGCTGAACAGCCGGTCTGCCATGGTTCTCTGAAGATCGCTAGTCGGAACATAAGTTAATTCATAACTTGGAAGGGCTCCATATTCCAGCGCCCGTAAGGTTTGGTTACGGGAATCATCGTACAGATTAACCGGGCTTGCTGTATAAGGCACTAAGCCGTGTAACACTAGTTGATAAAAAGGAATCGCCCGATCTGTATAGACAAATTGACTGGAGTCGAGCGGAACTTGATCAATCCGGTTCACATGTCCTAATGTATAGGCAAAACCATAATCTACTGCCGTGTTAAGCTCACCCTTACGGAAGTTATCCAATGCATTAACATAAGTATCTTCTGTAAGCTGGCGGTCCGTATTGGATTTATTATCCTCATCGGAGTATAGCAAGCTTCCAAAGTGTTCAAACTGCACACCCTTCACACCCAGATCCTGAAACTTGCTTAACTCAGCATTACTGCGTTTTGCGATAACACTAGGTTTCATTAAATAGAAATAATCATCCGTATTCCACCGGGTAGAGAGATAATAGACATACTGCTTCAAGACTTCACGATTAATACCGCGGACAGCATCTCTGCTTGCCTTCACGCCGTTGCTATCTTGGAAAGGTTTCACGTAGTTAGCTTTCAAATAAAGATTTACGCCCTTGCCTGCGGCATATTCCTGAAGCTCTTTAAGTCCCTTTTTGCCTCCCAGCTTCTTCTCAACAGGGAATTGTTCTGGCTGGTTTCCGTATAAACCATTTTTGGACCATCCCTCGATCGTAATCTCTAGCTGAGTAACACCCTCTGCCTGATATTGATCAATCATGTTCTTGATTTGTTTAAACGTAGCTGCTTCTATAAAAGTTGAACCTATGACTTCATCACGTGAAATCCCGCCGAGCACTTGAAGATACAATGGCGTGTTCTCAAGAACTACTTCCTTGACCTTTTTCTCTTCCATTAAGTAATTACGGTATTCCTTCGCCATCCCAACGTAGTTGGCTTCCTCGCCTTGGAGCAGAACATAACGTACGCTACGATCGGTTTTGATCATCTCACCCTGATAATAAGGAATTTGGCCGGAATTGCCGACAAAAATAACATCATCCTTGCGCAGGGTGAATTCACTTGATGCTCTATAAAGCGAAATAGCGCGAATGCCTGATGGAACACCGTTGATTTTAGCGTCGGTATCTCCCTTAGTAACAATTGCTAAATATCCGGTGTCTCCCTGATAGATCCCAAACACTGGCAAAGCGATAGCTTTTTTAAGAGGTGCCGCCTTTTGCCAAGAGTTATCCGTAATTTCATGATTTTGTTTCACAAAGGTTTCGTCCCCGCCGTAAATGTATTCAGAATAACCTTTCAAATAAGCGGGATGATCTTTCCGAAACTCCAGCAATGCCCCTGAACCATCTGGAAGCATCATTGCCCCCTCTGCATCTTCTCTAGCCGCATGAAAAAATGGCAGAACCTCCAGACTCGTGAATTTCGCATTCCCCTCTTCCTTCAAGTACTCCTGTGGAATGGAAGCCTCAAATCCATTATCAGTCAGTCTGTACTCCAGAGCAAAAGAAAGCTTCAGGCTAATAAAAGCAAACTCCGCGCGGACGACATCTTGCTCAATCGTTACGGTAACCGTGGAGTCTTCATCTTTAAGTGGGTAGACCTGTGTAATATCAGCCCCCTGTGTGTATCTGACATAAATCGGTGCGGTCGTGTATTTCTTAATATTTGGCATGGCTGTTCGCTCCAGCTGTGGAGATCCAAGCCACTCCTTGTTTGTGATTTTATCTGTGATGCGAAGATTTCCCGATTTCTCATCTACATATAAAATATAGCGTTCGTTCTCCAATGCTTTTGTTCCAGGCGTGACCGGCTGTAGCTCAACCTTCTGTACAGGTGCTGCTACAGCGGCTGGAGCCTGCTCTTCTACGGGAGCCGTGGTCTCCTTTTCTTGCACAGAAGTGGCCTGCCCTTCAGCTGGTTCAGTCACCACCGATGTTTGCTCTTGCCCAACCTCTTTGCTTTCTTCAGTCTGAACAGACTGCGCAGCGGTGGACGGATCGGCGGAACTGTGTAGGGGTTGAACATTTATCACTGCGAACAGCATCATCACAACAATACAGAGAATGCCCCGCACTTTAACTTTTTTTCTCATCGTGTTACCTTTCCCTCCTTACGCGCGCAATCTCAATTCTTTGAGCAGATCGACAATAAATGAAACAAATTGATTGGAAATACCAAATAGCAAAATGCCTACAAACCAGATAATGGCGATCCCTATTACACTGATTATGGTGATAAAAATAACCTTGCGAATCTCAAAATCATGCAGGATCTTCACCTTCATTAAAATCAACCAAGCCACCCAAAGAATCACAAACTTGTGCAGCAGATTGAAGGTTGAAGCCTCATCCAGCGAAAGGACCAACGTTAGCAGTGTGACTGGGATGATAAAGAGCATGTATGGAACAAGCGCAAAGGCACTGCCCACAAAAATCTCTTTAAATTTCCCCTCACCATCCATAATCGTACTGACACCCCAGTTCGAGACACACCAGGTCAACCAAGGAACGATAAGCCAAATAAACTCATGAAACATAGAGATTTCATGCGGCTCTCTAGTTTGAAAAGCATACCCTGTAATCAGAATCGAGATCATTCGTGCCACAAAGGTCAGTAGAACGATGGCAATCCCCTGTATCCAGCGGATACGCTGCTTTCCTTGAATATCGTTATAGAACTGATAAGGATGAACTACAACCTGATGAATCATTCGCAAAGTGTTCATCCAATCTCCCCCTTTGCCGGTTCCAAAACTGCCTTGTTTCCTCTATACAGCCAGGTATGGAATCTCCGGTATAATCTCGGCGCACTCCAGAACAGTACTAAGAACAGTCCAATTCCGCCGGCAAAGAAATAAGTAAAGTGCTCCCGGATATACAATTTACGATATTCGCGGAAAGCGGATGAATAGTCAGCTTTGGAATTTGAAAGCTTGAAATAGCTCATAGATTCCTTATATTGCTCTGCTTTATAAAGCGCTTTGCCGATAGCCTGATAAGCCATATCATAATTGGCGTTCAATCGCAGCACCTCTTGCCATAAGGATTGCGCTTCGTCATAGCTGCCATCTACATATAGCAAAGATGCCTGATGAACCAAATCCGCAAACGGCGTGGTCCGGAAGCGATCGATTCTACCCCGTCCTTTATCCACTACATAGATCAGACCATCAGCGGTTTGATCTACGGCGGAAGGAGTCACGAATAGTCCATTCTGATCCCCGATCCCGCCGAAGCTGAATAACAAATTCCCCAGCTTGTCATATTGGAAGACTTTACTGGACTGCAAATCCAGCGCGGTTATAAACCCGTTCTTATCAATACTGATGCCCATAAAAGAAGCCATACTGAATGGACCCTCGGAGTAATAATCGCCGTACCAGTGTTTACCAATGTTCAGCGTATCTACGCCTACCGGAGATAACCGTTTGATCTGGTTATACTCTTCGCCCAGGGTCGTGCTGTAGATAAATCCTTCTTCATCCAGATCCACGTTGGAGAACTCAGAAGGTTTAACGGTCGCCAGCTGGTTCTGCTGCTCTTTGGTGGCCACCAGCTTAATTAAGAGTCGTGTCCAGGAGAAGCCTACATGGTTCGCTCCATAGAACCCCTTGAACTTACCGCCCGAGTCAATTTGCAGCAACCCCTGCGTGTTACCATCGCTCACCACATACATATAATCACGCTTATCTACAACTAATTTAGAAGGAGAATAAGAGAAATTAGCACCCAGTAATGGGCTATCCGGTTTTAGAAACTCTTTTACGAACTTGCCATTTTTATCAAAAATAGCAATACGCGCGTTTTTTGTATCTGCTACATATACCGTTCCATCCTCTTTCACGAATACACCCTTCGGCTCCTGCAGCTTGCCGCTGCCCTCCGCATCACCGATCAGATTTAGCAGACGACCGTCCTTATCCATATGAACAATACGGCTATTGCCCGTGTCTACTACGTAGAGTGAATTGTCATCACTAATAAAGAGAGATTCCGGATTTTTGAAGGACCCCGTATCTGTTCCTGTTGGATCGATAGAAGAATCGTAGAGATAACCATTAATCGAGCGGACCTCATTGCCGGACTGATTCCACGTATACCCCTCATACGGGGCTTCGCCAGCTAGCGCCTGCCCTGGAAGCAGCAGCACTGGCAGTGTCAGCGTCACCAGTAGCCCTGTTAGCAGCATTTTTTTCATATTACGTCCTATCATCATGACTCCCCCTATTCCTTCAGCCCCGAATGGGCCATTGTCTGAAGCACCATCCGCTGCGTTAATATAAAGACAAGAATAGTCGGGAGAATCATCAAGAAGCTTGCTGCTGCCAAAGTGCCTACCCTAGCAACGACTCCGGCTCCACCACTGATGGTTTGGATGGCAAGCGGCAATGTCTTCATTTCCTGAACAGTCGTATAGACCATTGAAGGATACGGATCATTCCAAGCAGAAATGAAGCTAAATAAAGCAAAAGTCGAAATCGCCGGCTTAAGCATTGGCATCACAACCACCCAGAATACCTTCCATTCTGAAGCCCCGTCTATGCGGGCCGCCTCTAATAAAGCATCTGGAAGCTGCCGCAGGAACTGGGTCATAAGAAACATTCCCATTGGTGCAGCCAGATAAGGTAAGATCATTGCAAAATACGAATTCATTAATCCGCTGCGGCTAATCAGCAGATATTGCGGTATTTGCAATACTAAGGGTGAAAACATCAGCGCCGCCACAATCATACTAAAGATAGCGCTTTTAAATGGCATATTGTGCTTGGCAAGCGGATAAGCCGCCATTGCTGAAATTAAGACACCCCCGACCACAATCCCCGATGTAACGACCACGCTATTGAAAATAAACCGTGAGAACGGCACCGCCGAAGTTCCGGTAATTAACAGCAAATCACGAAAGTTTACCAACGTCGGATTCACTACGAAAAACCGCGGTGGGAACAGGAATAGTTCGCTTGTTGGTTTTAAAGCAGTCACTGCCATATAGACAAGTGGCAGCAGCATAATTAGGCCAAACACCGTTAAGAACAGATATAAAAAGATGCCTCCATAGTCAATACGCCGTAAATTTATTTTGTGCATCTTAATCCCTCCCCAGCACTTTGAAGATGAGACGGTTGAGCCCAAGCATCAAAGCGAACAGTAATACAGCAATCGCTGACGCATATCCCATCTCAAAGCGGATAAATGCGTAGTCGAACAGATGCGCCATAATCGTATGGCCTGCATAAAGGGGACTCGGAAATCCAACAAGCCGCATACTGACGTCAAATACGGTAAGCGAACCGACCACCTGCATCACCGCACCGAATAACAGCTGCGGTTTGACGCATGGAATCGTAATGTACCAAAGCTCCTGCCAGCGGTACTTGACCCCATCAATTGAGCCAGCTTCATATAAATCTGTCGGTACATTTTGAAGTCCGGCCAGAAAAGCAAGGAAACCTACCCCCATACTCATCCATAAGGAAACTATGATGATCACCGGTACGATCGAATCTACATTTTGTAGAAATAAATAAGGTTCATTGATAATCCCCAGCTGAATGAGCCAGTGATTGAGCAACCCCTTGCGGTCTCCGGCGAACAAATACAACCAAACCACGGACATTGCTACTGCACTTGTAATCGATGGCACATAGTAGCATAGGGTATAGAAAAAGCGGAACTTCTGCGGAATCTGGCTAATCAGCCAGGCCAGCAAGAAGGCCATAATATAACCTATCGGACCTGTAATAATAGCAAATTTCAGCGTAATCCCAACAGCTTTAAGAAAGATATCGTCGTCTACAAACAACAGCTTATAGTTAGAGAAGCCAATGAATCTCGGTGTCTCAATAATGTTGTAATAGCTGAAGCTTAGAACGACGGACATGATAATAGGAACAATAGTAAAAACGGTGAACAGAATCAGGAAAGGGGCCAAGAAATAATAGGAAACTTTATTTTTCTTGATATCCAACCAAAGCTGAGCCCATTTCCCGGGAGTTTTCGTCGGCTGCATCTGTACGGCTTCGTTCTGTGCCGGTGTAATTATTTCACTACTCATTTCTGACCTCCTTCCTCTTTAGCGCTTGAAGTCTGGGAAGTTTCAATTCCGAACTCTTCGCGTTTCTTACTAAGCTCTTTATTGATTTCACGCACACCTTGCTCCATCGCCTCCCTCGGGAATTTACCGTTGAGCACAATTTCATTCCAGATGTTGGCGATATGCCGGGTCGTGTAATATCCTCCAAGCACCACTTCGCGCTCTTTAAACCACTCCCACTGTTCCATAATGGCGTCAATATCATCTTGCTGCCACGGCAGACGTTTGAGCGCTTCAACATTGGCTGTATTCCAACGAGCTTCAACACCCAGCAAAGACTCAAGCTCTGAGCCGAAGTTCTCCTGTGCATCCGCACTGGTCCACCATTTCAAGAACTCCCAAGACTCTTCTTTCATATCCGTATCCTTAAAAATAATTCCTGTCTGTGCAAGCCCGCCTGTAGAACGGTTAATCTGTCCATCGGCTTGTTCAATACCCGGCATTGGTTTCATGCCCCACCAGCCTGTCAATTCAGGTGCGGCAGTAGATAACAGAATGTATGTGGAATAATCAGCAACGCCGATTGGCATCTCTCCAGAACGGAAACGGTTATAGAAATCCGCTTGTTTCTGCAGCTTGTAGTTCGTAAAGAGTCCCGTCCACATTTTCATAGCTGTCAGTGCTTCTGGTGAATCCAGATCAGACAACATCCCATTATTCTTATAGAAATCTCCACCATACTGGAATAAGAACGGCGCAAACTCATTAATGGCTAGACTCGGATTGTTCGGGGCATGTGGATAATAGAAGTCCATCCCGTTTTGTTGCAGCACAGGAATCAGTTCCATAACCTCTTGCCACGTATTCGGAATATCCTTCTCGCTAATGCCCAGCTGTGCCATAATATCTTTCCGGTAAAAGAGCATCGTGAAGTTCTGATTCTCCGGCAATGCGAAGTCTCCGTTATCATACTTATAAGGAATCAGTGCGCCCGCTCTGAAACGTTCAGCAACCTCTTGATAATCCGAGAATTCATTCAGATTCACGAGTGAATTCCGCACCGCGAAGTCAATCGGCACTTCACCCTCAACCCCCAGTGCCACATCGGGAGCAAGTCCGGCAGTATTGGCTAATAACAGAATCTGCTTCTGATCCGCTGCAAGCGTAGGAATAATATTGACGTTCACCTTGATGCCCGTGTTTGGTGTAAAGTCCTCATCCACCATTTGCTTAATGATCTCCGCCCAATCACGTCCACGAGAGATCCAGACATCCAGCACCTTTTCATTTTTGTACGTATTTCCTATGCCGCTGTAATCCTTTGTAAAAGAACTAAAGAAGTCATACGTCATCGTCCCTACACGGGTATACCAAGGAGCCGCGTCTTTAGGCCATGGCTGATCTTCCGACTTCACTTCAATATAGTCCATTACAATACTCTGCTTCATTAATCCGTTGACCCATAAGCCAAGCGATGACTGCAGATCCGTAAATTGCTGAAGACGACCTGGAATACTTGAGGTATCCTTCGCCATTTCCAGGAACCGATCACGTGCTTCATAAAGCGTACTCAGCTCAGAGCTTCCATCCGCAACGCCAAAAGCATACATATCCTGCACGGCATCATCCAACGTCCGCGCCATCAAATGTAAACGTGGCACAAGATTAGGAATGTTCTGCTCCAGCTGCCAATCCCCGTTTGGATCGGGGTTCGTTCCCGTTACCTGTGTGATTTCACGTCCCAAAAGAGACATTTTATGTGTAGTGTTCAGCACAGCTTCAATCATTCCGCCTACACCCGATACTTGAACTTCCATCCGCAACGTATGCTTGCCTTGTTCGAGATAAAAGAAGTATTCTCCGTCCTCATTCCCCAGCTTGTTTACTTGCCATTCCGCTTTGTAAGGGAATTTCAAGGCATTCAGCTCTTGGAACGGTACCTCGCCATCAATCATAATCCGGCGTTCCACCGGTATCCCGTTTAGGAACCACTGGCCGTAACGAATTGCGATATTGTAGAGCCCTGACTCAGGAATCTCGAAATTCCATTCCGCCCATTGTCCACCCGTACGCCACCCGACACCCCCAAAACTATTAAGCACAATAGCATCTTTGTTAAAAGGTTCGGTGAGTGGCTCCCGGTCCTCGATCCGCTTCAGCGTTGGATCTGAACGAAGGGAGGATTCTTCTGCCTGAATTTTGATCACTTGATTCTGAACAGGCTTGTAACCCTTATTCTCATACTCCTGCTTCACTTCCGCATAAGTCGGGAGCGGTTCTGGAGAAAATATTCTCAGTTCACTAAGTGCAGCCGGTTCCCGGATGGCTTCCAGCTTCACCGTATGCTCCCCTTTGGTCAGATAAAAGCGAAAGGGATCCGCAGTTCTGGCCTCGGCATCTCGAAACTCCCGATATTGCCAGCCTGTTACCTCTTCCCGCTTGGGATTAAATTCATTCCCTTGATTGTCCAGCCATGGCTCTGCACTTTCCTTCCACATCCGCTGGAATTCCATTTTTTTTACTTGAGAGAATAAATACTCCCCATCAATCTTTACGCTTCGAATGATCGAGGATCGTTTACCAGGAAGGGCATAATACTCCATCCCCATCTGATATAACCCATCTGCCGGAACCGTAAATGTATATTCCACCCAGCTATCCTCTGCTTTAAGCGCTAGTACCTTGCCGGGTTTTCCACCAAGATCCGTCATTACCTCTGTACCTTCAGCACTAATGGCCGTATAATCCGCCGAAGGAATAGCAAGCGTAAAATCCGATGAGTCCTTTGCTCCATCCTGCTGTTTTTCCTCGTAATAGCTTAAGTAAGAGGCTTCGAGTTTTGAATTCACACTATCGCTTTCTAAAATAGAGCTTTCATCAACATCCGCATAAACGGGGATGCCCTCCATCGCTGAATTATCAAACCCTCGTGATTGATTCCACCACACTAGGGAGACTCCTAAAAGTACCAGTAACAACAAACTAATCTTATATTTTCGCAGTATGCGTAACACGCATCGGTCTCCTCCCATCTTTACGGGCCTCTCGGACTTAAGTGAATACAAGCAGGGCAGCTCTGGCAATTGCAGGCTGCCCCTCCTGTTATTAGATTTCCTTACGGCTGCATTCCCATTGCCTTTTTAAAGGCAGCAATTTCTTTGGAAGCTTGCTTCAAGACATCATCACCAATTTTTTGAATAGCCGTCTTGGAATCTGTGTTCTTAGCCAGTGCATCACCGATCGCCGCTATAAAGATTTCCCAGCCCTTGTTATCTACTGGTGTAAGGTGTTTGACTGGAATATCGTTGCTTAATTGCTCATATAGTTTAAATTCCTCTTGCCCACCCAGATATTCATTTTTAGTGTTTGCGTACCAATCAAGACTGGAAATATCCTTGTAACCCGGCTGAATGGAATGTTTTGTCCAAATTTTCCAAGCATTTTCACTTCTCATGCTCCACTGAATGTAAGCCCATGCCGCTTCTTTATTTTTGCTTTGCGAAGGAATAACAAAGCTTGAGCCGCCCATTCCCACGTTAATTCCTATTGGCAAACGGGTTACCTTCCATTTTCCGGCAAGCTCAGGGAATGTTTCCTGAAGTCCGCGCGCTCCAAATGAACCCGATACGACACCAACTAAATCACCTTTCAGAACTAGCTGTTTACCTTCGTCTGAGCCATAACCGATATGAGGTGCCCAGCCCAGCTGTTGTCCACGTTTTGTAATATCAAGAACTTTCACCATTTTGTCCGTATTACGTGTCCAGTTCATATCCTTATCAAAGTAGCCGACTTCATCTCCTGCCCATACGATCGGGCCATCGCTCCACTCCATGAAATATTTACCGTTAGCTTTCAAAATTTGAGCCAGGTTCAAGAGATTCTCTTCATCTTGCATGTATTCACCAAGCTCAGCAGGATCACTTGGCAATCCAAGCTCTTCAAAAATGTCTGCACGGTAGTAATAAACCCCCGGTGTCATATCCCAAGGCATACCAAGCAGCTGTGAGCTGTCTGGTGTCATCCAACGTTCCCAGTTATATGGAGCAACCAGATCTTTATATTTTCCAGCGTTATAAGGCTCTTCCAAAAGATTCTCCAGCACATTGCCCGCCATATAACGGTTCAACTGGTACATTTCTACTTCAGCTACATCCGGCGCTCCACTACCTGCGGCGATTGTCGTTTGCAGCTTGTCATGCAGGTCGCCAAAGGGCATAACTACCGTCTTCAACTTGATTCCAGGATATTCAGCCATAAATGCAGCGCCGACTTCCTCGAACACTTTTTCATTAAAGGCCCAAACGGTAACCTCACCTTGAATATCTTTGCTTGGCAGGTCGTTGGCAGGATCTGCTGCTTCCGTGCCCTCAGTAGCTGTTGCATTGGTTGGTTCACTAGCATTATTAGTTTTTTCAGTGTTCGTTTTACCGTTGTTAGCTGCATTTTGATTCGTCGTTGAGCTTCCAGCGCTGCTACAGGCTGACAGAATAAGCACAAAAACCATTACCATACATACGACTAAACTGCTCGTTTTTCTTTTCGAACTCATAACCTAACCTCCCTCTTAAATTGAACAAATAAATGCTTGTTTATAGTGAAGGAGTGAACCTCCCTCCGTGACCGGCTATTTCCCCCCTTCCTTTAGTCTTAACACGGTCACGGAATATTTCGGGAATTCAAACTCCAGACTACCTTTGTCTACACTTACCTTTTGAGTTACAGGTGCCACCTTGTCAGGTTCAGCGAAGCTATTCTCAGCATTTAAATCGTCCGACTGAAGTACGGTAGCTGTTCCTTCCAGGCTTGATGTGGCAAGTCCGGTAAAAGAAACATCCGTGCGCTGAGCAGTGTCACCCGCATTAACGACTTTAACGATCAGCTCACCTGTGGCAAGATCACGGCTCGCAGTTTGGAACAGCGGCCCTGCTGGACTTTCATCGTTCACCTCTTGTATAAGCTCGTCGTCGAGATAGAGCTGGATATTAGCACCTGATAATTCAATGCGGATATCGTACAATTTCCCAGTCTCAATCCTTACAGGAACCGTTCTTCCGATGACTGCTCTTGTTCCACCTACTGATTTTTCAATCGCGCTCTGCGTATTTCCCCAGCCGCCAAGATTCCACCAATAGAAGTTGCCTTCATCTTTAGAGCCGAACATAATGAGCATACCTTCTGCTCCGCCAGTCTTTTTCGCCTTAAGAGAAAGTGTATAATCACTCCAGGAAGCCTCACCGGCAACTGCGCGAATATCAATATCATTAGAAGTCTGCTTAAAAGTACCCTTGGATTGTTCCCAGTCCCCATTGTTTAGAGTCCAGGCTCCGGAATCCTTCTTGAAATGATCTTCAAAAAGAACGTCATCACCTTTCGCTACTCGTACATCGCTGTACTCTACCTGGGTGGCCCAAGTCCCCAAACCAATTCCACCTTGAATGGATTGCTTACCGGAGGTTTCTTCTTGACCTAGAGCCACAAGTGAGGTTGGAAGAACTACATCCCCCTTATTGCTTCCGAACATCTGCTGCACATGATAAGAAGGTGTTCCGTAGCTAGTCGATGAATCAAACACAATAGCGTCCGGGTTCCAAGTACGATCCTTCGTATTCACAAACAACGGGGCATAAGAGGACATTTTCACGATATCAGAATTCCGTTCCATGCCCATCATAAAAGCCGCCTCGCCGATTGCAGCGTTCAGATTGCCTTCTCCCGCACCCTTGGTCACCGCATACTCACCAACATAAATCTCAGGACCACTGCGGTCATAAGTATCGTATCTGTTCGAGTTGCTGAGGAACCATTCAGAGGTTTCATAGTAATGCTCATCAACCATTTCGATAGGCTCCCCTTCAACTGCCGCATTGGCAATGAGATGAATCTCTGGATACTTCTCTTTAATTGCCTTATAAAACAAGCCATAACGCTTAATATATTCACTCATCTGGAAATTGTTTTCGTTACCAATCTCTACATATTTCATATTAAAAGGCTCCGGATGACCATTGGCGGCTCTTTGTGCCCCCCATTTGCTAGTAACCGGTCCGTTTGCATATTCAATGGCGTCCAGCGCATCTTGTATCCATGGCTGAATTTCACTGACTGGAACGGTATTCTGCTTGGCTATAGGATCTCCGTTATGTGAAATCCCGATATAAGCTACATATAATGGTTCCGCTTTCAGATCTTCGGCCCATTGCAGATATTCGTGAAAGCCCAGCCCATCTGAGGAGCGGTAATCCCAATATCCCTTATGACCGGGACGCGTTTCAATCGGACCAATGGTGTTCTTCCATTGATAAGCATCAGTTGGCGTTTTCCCTTCCACGAAACATCCCCCCGGAAAACGAACGAATGCGGGTTTCATCACAGCTACCTTTTCAGCCAAATCGATGCGAAGCCCATTCTCCCTGTTGTTCCAAGTCTCAGGAAACAAAGACACCATATCGAGATAAACAGTCCCTACATTGGCAGCAGAGATTACAATTCGTGCGTTTGCTACAGTACCTGTAGAAGTCAGTGTGTATGTATATGGATTCCATCCTTCTTTTAACTTATCAACGGTCTGTTCTGCATATAGCTCTTTGCCATCTGGGCTCTCTAACGTTATACGCAGTGGCATATTGTCCCCTGGCTCTGGCCGCGCATAGAATGACAACTTGTAACTGGCCTCCTTCGTCAAAGCAATCCCCCAGTAACCATTATTCACAGCAGATACCGAACCACCCTCGGCAGCTGATGATACTGTTAAAGCCATTGCCTGGGTCTGAGCATCGTTCAAAAGCTTAGTGCTGGTCAGAGCAAGCTTCCCTTTACTCCCTCCTTTTTCATCAATCCACCAATTGAACAGTGTGACCGAACTATCCTCAAAGGAACGATTGGAAATCAGCTCTGCATATAGCCCTCCATCTCCCGCATGATTAATCTCTTCGAAAAAGGCTCCGTACAACATCGGGCTGATCTTAGCTCCCGGATTCGCCGTATCCACAGTCAACGTATATGCGGTTCCACTACTTGTGTTAGCTGCTGTCGCCGTTGGAAGAGTTTCCTTTCCCGCTTCACCCGTTGCTTCTTTGGCAGACTCCTGAGACAGTGTTGCTGGGTTTTCGTCCTTAGAAGCCCAATAATACGTCAGCCCGCCAATCACAATCACGAAAATCAACACCGTAAGCCATAGCTTCCGTCCATATTTATTCAAAGATAATTCCCTCCAACTTTTTATTAGTGTTTCCATTTTTATGAAGTGAACAGATCCTTCCATTCGTAATAACTTAAAATCATTTCACAAAACCTAAATGAATCCGTTTCCATTGATAAAATACCATACTAAAATCGGGTTGTAAATAAATTAAACTAAACCTTTTTATACTTTTATGAATATAATTTCCAATAGATTTGCAAGAAATCAAGAGATTTATTAGTTTTTTTAAAACAAATTCCCTCTTTTCATCTCACCATCTTTATATTTTTCTAAAATAAACGGGGGTTTACAGCCCTAAGTAAGTTTAATTTTCATTTTTTCCTTCATTTATTTTACTGTTTTATTTTTCCATTCAAATAATAATGAAACTAAAATTAATTGTGTTGCCCCCAAAAAATCATATAAAAAAGCTCCCCCTTGCCCAAACTCAGGCAAAGGAAAGCTATCGTTTAATTTCCAACTAAATTTAGTTCCGCCACTTCATAAACTTGTAATCAAGAAAATCAACAAGCAAGAAGAGAATAAAACCGACCAAGCTGAACAACATAATTCCAGCATACATCTCCGGATAATCTAATCTTAACCACGCATCCATGATGAAAAAGCCCATACCATGCTCTGTTCCATAGATCTCCGTAAAAAACAGTACAGATATCGCCGTTCCAAGCGAAATACGAATCGTACTCAGAATTACTGACAATGCACCCGGCAGTGTCACATGCCAGAACTTCTGCACAGCGCTGGCACCTATACTAGTTAAGACATCATAGGTATTGTCCGGAATAGCCTTAACCCCATCCCTTACCGAAATGATGATCTGAAACAATAAAATCAGCATGATCATTAGGATTTTGGACGTCTCCCCAAGCCCGAAGAACAGCATCACTACTGGAAGCAGGGCAATTTTGGGAACAGGATAGGTCAAATAAACCACAGGGTCCAGCAGTTTGTTCCAGGTCAATGAACGTCCCATTAGAAGACCTATAAGCAGTCCAATAATTAACGCCAGTACCACACCTGCAAAAATTCTGAACAAGCTATACCCTACATTTATAGCAATATCCTGCGCCCCTAACTGAAACATCGCCTTATATACAGCAAAGGGACTTGGCAGAATCGAATGGTTCATAAGTAAAAATGCGATATACCAGACTACATTCATACAGACAAATACAAATAGAAGCCTTACTAGATGATGAAGTCGACGTTTGTTTACCATATCTCCTGCATTACCTTTCTAATCCGCTTAGTCTGCTCAAAGAAATCCACACTGTCCCGCTTATCCTCATGCTTCATATGAAACACCAAATGATTATCAATAATTTCAGGTGTAGTTTCTTTGTTGGACGGCATGACGATAATCTTTTGCCCCAGCAGAATCGCTTCTTCCACATCGTGAGTGACAAATAACGTAGTCGTTGGGTTAGCCAGCCAGTTCTCTAAAAAGAGGACCTGCAGTGTTTCCCTTGTTATCGCATCGAGTGCAGAGAATGGCTCGTCCAGCAACAGAATAGTAGGCAAAATGGCAAAAGCTCTGGCAATCGCTACTCTTTGCTGCTGGCCTCCACTGAGGGATAAGGGATAACGTTCTGCTAAATCAGAGATCCCCATCGACGAAAGCCACTGCTTAATCTGCGTCTCCCGTTCTTGCTTGGATGAACTTGCCGTATGCGTAATCTTCATCGCTATCTGAATATTATCATGTACAGTCTTCCAAGGAAGAAGCCCGTAGTTCTGCGGCACCAGCCCGATTAACGTTTCTTTCTCATGTACAGATTTCTCATTAAAAAGAATTTGTCCCTGATAGCTAGGCAGCAAGCCCGCAATCGCCCGTAATAAGGTTGATTTCCCGCTGCCGGAGGGTCCGATAATGGTGTAGATCCCATGTTCCGGCAAAGATAAATCCACCTGACCTAAGGCTAATTGTCCGCTCTTATATTCTACTTTCAGATCCTTTATGGCGAGTCCTTTATTTCTTGAATTGGACATCAGAAATCACATCTTCAGCCGAGATATTTTTGCTGAGCAAACCTTTTTCCCGTGCCCAAGCAAATGCAGCCTCTACTTCCTTCACATCCACTTGATAAGCTGGTACATAATCCGGTACTTTGATCTCATCTTTTAATGTCTCTGGATATCCTACTTCTTTGATTACAAGATCGATATATTCAGATTGCTCATGGGATTTCATATAAGCTACTGCTTCATCATATGCAGCATACATACTGCGGATAGCTTCTGCTTTGGCATCAATTGCAGTTTGCGGGAAAGCTAATACGAACGGATTTACTCCCGCAGTTAGCGTTGAGCTCAGTACACGCAGGCCTGAGGTTTTACCCATCGTTACAAAAGGTTCTGGCAAAATTGCCGCATCCGCCTTATTATTCTTAAGCAATTCTAAACGGGTCGGAATCTGTGGAACCTCTGTCACTGTAATATCAGCTTCGGTCAGACCTGCTTGTTTCAGCATCATGGCCACTGTATATTGTGTGGAGGTATTTTTGGACAAAATCACGGTTTTCCCCTTCAAATCCTTCACATCCTGGATCGATTCATTTCCAGTCAGTAAATCAAATTCCCCAAAAGTTGTACTGGTGATCTTCACATCCAGTCCAGCCTCATTGTAAATGGAGATCGCAACCAGGTCAGCACTTAGACCATCCAGCTTGCCTGCTTGAAAAGCTACATCCCGATCTTTGGCGCTTTTAAACGTCTGGATGTCCAGATCCACACCGTGGTTTTTATCGAAACCTTGTTCATGTGCGATGATAAAAGGAATAGCATCAATCGAGGGTAATAAACCGAGCGACAAGGAGGTAACTTCTTTTGCAGCCTCTGGAGCAGCTCCCTCTGACGATTCTGTATTTGTATTATTTTTCGAACCACAACCGACTGCAAGTGCAGCGATGACAACAACCATCATAGATAACAACAACATTCTCTTTAGACCTTTATTCTTCATTTAACTCTCCTGCCTCCATTATTCTTTCTATAGTGTAATTCTCTGTAATATTCTTTGCTCACTCATAAATGTGCATGCAAAAAAATCCTTAAGCTCTACAAAAAAAGCTTTAGGCATGTTAAGTTTACCACCAATCTTTATATTTTGTATATTTATAAATTTAGATATAAGTAAATAGAAGCGACGCAAAAAAAGCTGACAGCGGAATGGTTCCGCTACCAGCCTCAATCTCTATGTTATGGAGTTAGTAGATTTGTGTGGATTTTAATGACAGCTTTTTTAATCTGCTGCCCCGGTTGACCCATGCCCGGTCTGTGAACATCATGAGGGAAAAAGACCGCGAACATTCCAGGCTTCAAAGATAACAATATTTCATCTGCTGATGGGGGATAAAGCGCATATTCTCCTTCGGCATCGTAAGGCTTAATGGGCTCGATCCCTTCTTGCAGGGGTGCCCAGCCAATCGTTTCTTCACCTTCGATCAGATAATGCACATCAATATAAGTCTCATGCTTCTCTGCGACTTGTTCCTCCAGCGATTTTGCCTCCAGAGCCATAATCGAAGCATACATTTCGTTCCCGCGGATTTCGATTCGCCCAAGATCAGGATCATGTTGTAAGATTACTTTCAATTCCTCAATAGCCTCAACAATGACAGGATTCTCATACTTGATATGCTCTTCCCAAGATGACAAAGAACCTAAGATCATAACTTCCCATTCCCCTCACATCTTAATGTGCTAAACCAGTTTCTCACTGACTGCTGAAGCTGTAGTTTCTTTATTGATTATGGATTGCTCACTAGTCTTCTTGAAATATTCTACATATAAAATATCAAGCAGATAGAGCTGCGATATCTTTGCAGATAATGAACCCCCTTGCAGCGGTCCTTCATTAGCACCACATAGCAGGGTCAGATCGGAGTACGAGGTTAACGGTGACTTTTCAAACCTGGTAATGGATATTACTTTGGCTCCTCGTTCCTTTGCTTTTCTCGCAACCTCAATGCTATCCTTGGTCGAGCCGGAATAAGAAATCACAACAGCGACATCCCGGTTAGACATCAACGCTGCCGACATCATCTGCAGATGTGAATCCATTAAACATTCCGTTTTGTTCGTAATGCGCATAAATTTAATCTTGGCTTCCATAGCTGTGACTAGAGAAGAGCCCACACCGAAAAACAATACACGTTCTGCATTAATCAAATACTCAATGGCCTCACTGATCTTCTGTATATCAATTAAATTATAGGTCTCGTTGAGTGCACTTACATTCGTGGTCAGCACTTTAGAAGCAACAGCTTCAATCGTATCATCCATCAGAATTTGATCGGTAAGCTGCGGGATCTCATTCTCCACAGTGATGCTATGTGCCAATGCGATCTTGAACTCTTGATACCCTTTATAACTTAAAGATTTGCAAAATCGAAATATACTTGATTCCCCAACATCACATGCATCTGCAAGATCAGTAATCGACATGTAGACTACACTTCTCGTATTCTCCAGTACGTAGTCCGCTACCTTCTTCTCCGTATTTGTCAAATTATTGTATTTAGAATGAATTGAAGAAAAAATACTGATTGTCCGCAAAAAAGCCCCTCCTTTTCAATAAATTAATGTACGAATAAGGAGGAAGCTCCCAGCAGACCTGCCTTATTCCCTAATGAGGCTTTAACAATTCTCACTCCCGCAAAGCTTTCCATAATCAAAGACTTCGTGCGTTCTTCTACCCTTCGAACCAAATCTTCTTGTTCCATTACGCCGCCACCAATAATAATCGCGGATGGATTGAAGATATGTGTGATAGAAGCTAAACCCACAGCCACCTCAGTAATCCATAGATCTAAAATACGTTCAAGCTGCTCATTTCCGCTCTGTATTTTATCAAATAAAGCTTTTCCGTCCGTGCATTCGGGATCTGCCAGCTGAGCCATCTTCACTAAAGCTGTAGTTGAAGCGTATTTCTCATAATACGGCAGTCCTTCTACTCCGGATGGGGCCGACAATGGGTGAGTAAAGATATGGCCAAATTCAGCCGCTACCCCATTAGCCCCTTTATAGATTTGACGCTTAATGACGATCGCACCGCCAATGCCTGTGCCAAAGGTTAGACATAAGAAATTGTTAAAGCTCTGAGCAGCTCCATAATAAGCTTCGCCTAATGCTGCTGAATTCACATCGTTCTCTACCATAACAGGTTTATGAAAATGATGGGTGACAATATCCTTAATTTTCATTCCAGTATATCTAGGTATATTTTCGTTAGCATAGACAATAAATCCTTCTTCTGCATTAACTTGGCCCGCGGTGCTTATGGCAATGGCATCAAAATGATCGTATTCTGCAATCTTTTCCAGCATTCTCGAGATTACATGGGGTCCCCCCAAGTAGCTTTCTGTTGCATACTCCTTGAAGTCATGTACATTCCCCTGTTTATCGCATATACACATCTTGGTATTGGTACCGCCAATATCTACGGCTACAATTCTCATTCCCATCTACCCTCTCTGGTGTTCTACTGAATAGCGTTCACAAACCGTTTCGTAATCTCCATCGGTCTCGTGATCGCAGAGCCAACCACTGCTGAATACACACCTAAATCAAACATGGTCTTTAATTCTTCAGGAGTGGAAACCCCACCTTCAGCTATAACGGGAACAGAGAAGTTGTTGACGATTTGTTGAACCAATTCAAAATCTGGCAAGTTGCGGCCTTTAGTAGCTTCGGTATAACCGCTCAAGGTAGTTCCTATCAGATCAAATCCCAGCTCAACAGCCTTCGCAGCTTCCGCAAATGTAGAACAATCCGCCATAAACAGTTGATCTTTATAGGTCTCTTTTAAAAGTGGAAAAAGTTCAGAAATAGTAGATCCGTCCGGGCGAATCCGGTCTGTAGCATCCATAGCAATGATATCTACCCCTTCGCGGTACAGCTCATCGACTTCCTTTTGAGTGGGTGTAATAAAGACTTCAGAGCCTTCATACACCTTTTTGATTATCCCAATGATCGGCAGATTCACTTGCTTTTTGATTTCTTGAATATCCGCTACGCTGTTTGCCCGAATTCCAGAAGCTCCGCCTAAGTAAGCAGCATAAGCCATTCTCCCCATAATAAACGGGCTATGCAGCGGTTCTTCTGGTAAGGCTTGACTGGAGACGACTAGTTTATGTTTTATTTTTTTAAGTACATTATTTTCAGTATTCATCAGTAACCCACTCCACATTTTTATTTATTCTTTAACTGCTCCTGCCGTAATCCCATTGGTGAAGAACCGTTGGAATAACATGAACACTAGCAACATCGGAATTGCAGCGATGGTAGCTCCGGCCATTTTATAAGCGAAATTAGGATTCAAATCCTGCATTAAGGTCGCAGTACCAACCATTAATGTTTTCATTTTGTTCTCTTGGCCTATAACCAGCTGCCACAAGTAATCATTCCAGACTTGCACGAAATTTAGAATAAATAAGGCTCCAATACCAGGTTTGACAATAGGCAACATGATGCGCGTGAAGATTCTCCATTCATTTGCACCATCTATTCTCCCGGCTTCTCTTAAGGCATTAGGGGTTAAATCGAAGAATCCCTTTAATAGGAACACTCCAAATGCACCCGCCACGTTCGGCCAAATCATACCGTTATAACTATTTACCATTCCAAATTGTTGGGTGATCCGGAATAAGGGCACAATCATAATTTCTTTAGGAATCATCAAACTAGATATAAAGATAATGAAGATTATATTTTTACCTTTAAAATTAATCTTTGAGAACGCATAGGCGGCCATAGAGCCTACAACGATAACCAAAATAGTAGAAATACCTGATACATAAATACTATTAAACGTCCATCTTAAAGCCGGCTGGTTCTGAAATACATCCACATAGTTGGAGAATGTAATCGATTTGGGCCACCAGTCTGGAGGCATCTTCACAACATCCGAGCTGTTCTTGAGTGAACTTGTGAATAACCAATATAGTGGAAAAAGATTAAGGAGTGCGAAGAGGATAATGATCACATTCGATATCACATCAAACTTCTCTCTCTTTTTCTTGTTTTTAATCTTCGACATGTTGTATTCCCCCTCACTTCACCTTAATCATGCTTCGTAGCTGTGGCACAGACAGTATCAATGTAATCACGAACATGATAACCCCTACCGCAGAAGCTACACCGAGTTGGTTATATTTAAAGGCATTATTATAAAGGTAGTACATCAGCGTTACGGAGGAATTGTTCGGTCCGCCACCGGTCAATAACTGAATAACTACAAAGATTTTTAATACGGCAATAATATTGATAATCGTAATATAAGTTGTTGTAGGTCCTACCGAAGGAATCAGGATCTTTGTAATCACTTGCCATCTGCTAGCACCATCGATTTCTGCTGCTTCAAAAAGCTCTTTCGAGACACCAATCATCGCAGCTATATACAGAATAATTGCCTGGCCCACATTAGTTGCGAAGGTTACGAATATCACGACTGGCAGAACCGTCTTTGGATTACCCAGCAGATTAATCGTCCCTAGTCCCATGTCTTTATATAAATAAGAGATAAGTCCGTTAGCCGGATTCAGCAAAAAGCTCCAGACCATACTCATAACCACCATGGACACCATTACCGGGATATAATAACTTCCTCTAATAAAGGAAACGTACTTAGCATTCTTATCAAATACTGCAGAGGCTACGAACAATGCAAACCCCACTGTAAGTAGAACGATAAATATTACGAACACAACGGTGTTGATGGTAGCCTTAAAAAATACCGGATCATTAAACAATGTGGTGTAATTGGCAAAACCCACAAACTTCTCGCTGTCATAATTAATCTGGTATAGACTCAGCCGCATCCCTTCTAAGATCGGATAGACAAGAAAGGCTAAGAATACTATCATCTGAGGTAAAATAAACAGATAACCTGTAATATTCTCTTTTAGGTAATTACTACGTAGTTTCATATCGTTTACCTTTCTAATTAACAGCCCCAGAGTCTCTTCAGACCCTAAAGGCTGTCAATCGTGTATTGTTTATCTGGTCTTAGATTATTGGAAAATTACAGAGCCAGCTTTATTGGTCTCAATCACCTTGTTACCACTTGCCTGATAATCTTGCACAAATTGTTCCGGTGTCTTAGCTCCCATGTAAAGTGCTTGTAGCTCTGGATATAAAACCTCTCTTAATTGGCTGTATCCTGGAACGTTGCCTGTGAAGTTGAACAAATATTTAGAGTTGGCATCGTAAGCTGCAAACAGTGGATTTTCTGCTTTAAGTGCTTCGGCTACAGAACTTCTTACAGGAATACCATTCTTAGAGGATTTAACTAACTCAGGATCGCTTGAGAAGAACTTCACGAAATCCTTAGCCACTTCAGTCTTCTTAGCATCTTTGGACTTGAATACACTAGCGCCTACTACATAAGTAAAGGATAGAGGATCTCCGCTTTCCGACGGAATATTAGCAAGTCTCATATCGAATTTCGCTGCCGTACCGTCCGCCATATTTGCTTTCGTACCATTAAATAGAATCGGGTTAGTGAAACTGATTGCTAATTGCTGATTTTGGAACATAGCATTGGCATCATTAGAAGAAACAGATTCTGCGCCTGGATTTGTATATCCGCCGTCATATAGGTTTTTCAGCCAAGTTGCAGCTTTAACTCCGTTCTCATCATTCAGGACAATGTTGCCTTGATCATCAAAGAACTTATTGCCGAACATTCTCATATAGGCAAGGTTCCATGTATCGCCCTGATTATTTACAGCGAATAATGCCATTGGATATGCATTGGAATACTTATCCTTCGGCAGATTGTTTTTCAGACCCTCAAGAATTTGTTGATATTCATCCAAGTTCCAAGTTTTGATTTCGGATTCTTCACCCACAAACTTTTCTAAGCCTGCTGCTTTAAACATGTCCGCGTTGTAAACCAAGGTGCCTGGGTTGTGCTGGAATGGATAGAAATAAATATCTTCTCCGAACGTTACAGCGTCCCAGTAGTTTTGAGCAATATCGCTTTTCGCGTCTTCATCAATGATGTCGGTCAAAGGAACCAATGCTCCCCGGTGAACGTAATCCCCCATCGGGAATACACTCTCAAAGAACACATCTGGAGGTGTTCCTCCGCTTAAGTTAACGTTAAGCAATTGATCGCGCTGATCTCCAGCAATGACCTCTATTTGAATATCTGCATCGTATTTATCATATTGTGCTTTGAATTTCTCAGCGGCATGCTTTAGGAAGCTATCATAGTCCGCGCCTGCCTCCGTGGCATCCACAACACCCTTCCACTGTGGAGTCAGCCATACTCTGATCGCCACTTTTTCCTTCCCAGACGCAGAAGAATTATCGGATGTATTAGAGCTCGCAGCATTGTTACCTGAGCAACCTGAAATTAAAGAAATAATCACCATTAGCGCAAGCATTGCCGAGAGTAAACGTTTTTTCTTCATTTATAAACCTCCCTAAAAGTTTTGTGAGCATTACCTTCTCTGAATCGCTACGTACAGAACTCGCATCGAAAGCATACGCTTAAAGTTTTGTGAGCATTATCTTCTCTGAATCTCTTCGTACAAAACTCGCTCGAAAGCATAGAACCTTTAATTTAAAATCCGTTTGGCATGGTATTGCACTAAATCGGCCATGCTGCGATGTCCTTGCGGATCAAGATGCATATAATCAATTTCATTCATCGATACATGGTCTCTGGAATCTACAAAGTGGATACCAGTTCCCGTTAGCAAAGCTGCAAGATGCTCAGCGAGCTCCATAGACTTCTCACTACATCCGCTACCCATTGGTTTGCCAATAGGGGTATGAATATACTCTGCTCCAATCGGAGGGGGCGCGATTACTAGAACCTCTGGAGCCTTCCCCTCAGGTCCTGCACCGCTACCTTTAGCTTTAAGAGCCAGCCTAACAATACCTTGTGCGATGTTATAAGAAGTTAATCCAAACCTTTCTTTGGTATCATTGGTTCCAAGCATGATCACAACCAAGTCTAATGGCGAATGTGACATCAGGCAGGGATAGATATAGGAAATTCCAGAAAGTCCTTCAAATAGAGGGTCCTCACTGACACTTGTTCTGCCGGGAAGCCCTTCTTCGATCATTCGGTAGGCGTCACCCAATTCTGTATGAAGAATTCCCGTCCAACGAATATCATCCTTAAATCTGCGGTCTGTCTCTGCGTCGTAGCCCCAAGTATTAGAATCGCCAAAGCATACGATGGATTTCTTCATTGTCTTAACCGCAATATCTTTCAATAGCTTGATCAATCAATTTCATAATGTCTGCGATCGGACCAGCATCTTCAGCGGCTACTGCCTCAAGCGGTGCTCTTACGCTACCAATGTTTACGCCTCTTAATTTTAGAATCTCTTTTATTCCGGCATACATGGCACCTTTCAGCGAACAAAGGGCGATGATAATATCGTTGATATCGCTTTGAATTTGTCCAGCTTCTTCGAACTTACCAGCCTTAACAAATTCATTAGCTTGCAGGAACAGCTCAGGCATAACCGCATAGGTTCCACCGATTCCCGCATCCGCTCCCATGATTCTTCCCGCAACATATTGTTCATCCGGTCCATTAAATACCACTACATCTTTTCCACCCACTCTTTTGAATCTTTCAATATCCATAGTCGGCATGGAGGAGTTCTTCACACCAATCACCTTTTTGTTCGCAAGCAGCTTCTCAAATAGGGACGGAGTCAGTGTATATCCAGTAGTCTGAGGAATGTTGTAGATGATGAAGCTTAGAGGGGTTGCCTCCATAATCTCGCTCCAATATTTATAGACTGCACTATCAGGTAACTTGAAATATATAGGCGGGATTGCGGATAATGCATCGTATCCTAAGGTTGCAGCATGTTTCGCTAACTCAATACTATCTCTAGTGGAAGGGGCACCCACGTGGGCAATCAGTGTCATTTTACCTTTCAGGTTACTAGCTACGTAGCTTAGTACCGCTTTGCGTTCGTCGAGACTCTGGTAAATACATTCTCCTGAGCTGCCTCCCACATATACACCTTGAACTCCTTTTTCAAATAAGTAATCACATAAAGCATGCGTCCGGGATTCCGAAATATTTCCTTGATCGTCATAGCAGGCATAAAAGGCAGGTATAATTCCGTGGAACTTTGTGAGTGTCATTGTTAATCCCCCTTAAGTTGTGAGCGGTTTCTTTTCTACATAAACAAAATATCATTATATTTTGCTTTTGTAAATTATTTTCTCTATTTTTAGAAAAATAAAATTTATTTCCACCAATCTTATTTATGATTAGCAAAATAATGGTTTTCAGTGCAACTCGCAGCTAATAATCATTTATTTTTCCATATTCATTAGAAAATAATCCTGTAAATTCTCCACCCTAAATTTATTTCTTCAGGGCAGTATTTGTTGGATATACGGATGTAAAATAATTTAAAAAGGTGGTACTAATGAGTATCCTTTCAGCTTCGTTAAAAATGTCTCCTACAGGGAGACACTTCTCTCCAGATGAAGCACAAAACCTAAATAACACACAATGTTCACTGAATAATCTGTGTTTTTCAGACGGACACACCTTTTAAAAAATGGAGTTTAGGATTATAATGAAAGCGTAAACAAAGAACAACAAAATCTATTTTGTTTCTTCGCCAAAGGAGGCTGGAGGAAATGCTAGCAGGACTTAAGGAACTTAAAAATTGGGTGACAGAAAACTGGAATCCAACATTGAATACAGGTAATGAGGACTACCGGAAAATGGAGTACTCCGTGGAGCGCCATCTGCACACTCCGCAATCTCCGAAACCACTTAGCTATGAAGAAGAGGCTCGCATCAAGACCGTTAAATTTCATTAACTAACCCTTCAGATAAAGATTGATTCATAACAAAGACATCAGACCGCCAGTTCTGGAAGCAATTTCAGTGGATGCGGTCTTTTATTATGCCTTGTAGTTGTATAACGAAAAAACCTCCTCCACCCTAAAGGGTGAAGAAGGCTAATAGGTTACTTTCGAGGACATGCAGTAGGTTATCAATCCAAACGTCTTGTTTAGTTCATCCTTCGATAAACATCAGCGCGCGTTCCGATTGATAATCAGCTAGGCCTTGGGCGAATTGTTGATCAGGAAATCCTCTATGCAGCAGCTTTAATCCACCTGAAGTTAAGGAGACATGATGGTGGAATTGATAAAATAACAGCCTATCATGATCCAGAGCATCGTTCTTTAAGTACCGGTAGAAATCCCCAAATCTCATCTGCAAAAAACTATGCTCATGCTCAATATCATAAAACATTGCTCCTTCGATATCGATCAAGAAAGGTTCCAGTTTATCATTAACCATAACATGGTCAGGACCCAGTTCCCCGTGAATAAACCCATATTGCTGTCTGGGTTCAATTTTTGATTCAAGCTCGTACAACTTATCGAGCAGTTTGCTTTGATTAGACCTGATCTTCTCAATATGTTGGGAGGCATAGGCTAGCTGTACTTTCGCATTTTCCATTTGTAATAAATGACATTGTCCCATGCTGCTCTCGTTAGCATTTGCTTTCCCAAAAACATGCCTCTCGTGGGTATGCATAGCAGTAAGCATTTCCCCCACACGCTGAAAAACTTTATCTTGAACACGTAGCTCGGGATGATGAAAATAGGTTTCTGCCATTCTTCCATCTATATATTCAACCAGAGCATAATCGAAAGAGTAACGATCTCTTTCCTTATTCAGATCATAAAGAGCAGGGGTCTGAATTCCATGTTGTGTTAAGTACCTGTTATTTAATTCGAATAAATGACTTCCATAGGATTGTTCATTTATATCTTCATTGGCTTTTTCTTCTTTAAAATAATTCATAGAAAGATCCCACACATACAAAACGCAGGAAAATCCATTACTGCACTCAATCTTGTAGACCACCTTTTGTGCGCCGCCATGCATGCGCGAAACACGAGCAACGAAATAACTGCTGCCAAAAACCCTACTAATATAATCCTGTAAGTCAGCCTTATCGAGATGACAAGTAACGTCCATTAACAACACTCCATTTATTAGGTTTTGCCGGCTTCACAATAGTAAATAAAATCCAGCCGAAAGTATAGACTTATTCTTTCTGATCAATTATGATGTTGAATAAGGTCTTGAAAAAAACAAGCATACAAAAAGCCGTTGGAATTCATTTCAACGGCTTTTTTTTATGAAATATCTAAACAAATATAGAGGAGTACTTTCACAACATGTTCAAACGACTAACTGCACTATTTTCGATTCCCTCTTATGGCTTACTCTTTTTATGTATGTTACTGCAGGGGATGGGGATTTCACTCAGCGCACCCTTTTTATCCATTTATTTTACGGAGCAGCTTGGAGTATCTGTCGGGCTGTTTGGTGTTTTTCTGGCCACCACGTTAATTGCCGGGATATGGATCAGTACACTAATCGGAAGACGCTCTGACCTCGGCTTAAATCGAAGAAACATTTACCTTGTCTCCACGCTCTGTAATGCTCTGGCTTATAGCGGATACTTGCTCATTGGGGATTTTACGATCTTATTCATCTACATGATTGTGTTCACCGCCCTCGGTGCACCAGGGATGCCTCAATTGTTCGCCATAGCTAGAGAAGCAGTGAATAAGAGCGATTTTACGGATACTGCATTTGCAAATTCTACCTTGCGTTCTGCTTTCTCTCTCGGCTTTATTACAGGTCCTTTAATCGGTACTCTGCTAATTGCTGCTGTTGGGTTTAAGGGGATTTTCTCGGGCACCATCGGAGTATTCCTGCTGGTTGCCTTACTTATCTCGCTATTCCTGAAATCAAATACAGAAGTGAAAAGCAGTACTGCAGAAGTAAAAGTAAAAAGTTTCCGGTTGGGTCAGAACCGTAATGTTCTGCTTCCTTTTCTGATTATGATACTAATGTATGTAGCCCACTGGACGAGTAGCATCAATACTGCCCTTTTTATTACCAACAATCTAGGGGGAACAACAAGCGATGTTGGTTTAGTCAGCAGTATTTGTGCTGCGCTGGAAATTCCTTTTATGATCATGCTGGGACTACTTAGTGCGAAATACAGTAACCGAATCCTGATGATGTGCGGAGCCATTTTGGGAGGAGCTTATTATCTCGTTGTCATTACTTCAGGCGCGATGTGGCAAATGCTTGCAGCCCAAATTTTGCTTGCCTTTTTTGTTGCCGTTATTTCAGCGATTGGCATTAGCTACATTCAGGATCTGCTTCCAAACATGCCTGGGTATGCATCCACGCTCTACTCTAATTCATCCACGATCGGCAGACTGATTGGCAGTCTTGTTGGCGGGTTATTAGCTAGTGTTGTTGGGTACCGGTATTCATTTGTGCTCTGTTTCATACTCGTCATTATTTCTACAATCATGCTTGCGGTAAGCGGACGTTACTCTGTAGATGATCCACAAAAACTAGCGATTTAATCCGCTTTTTCGGGCTTCATTCAGCCCTTGAAACTTCTCCATATTTTCTCGCGACTAACTAACATATCCTTAAAAAGGTGGGGTTAGATGTTAAAAACTATTGCAAGAATGCTCATGTTGATGTCTTTAATCTTTCTGGCAGCATGTGCAGGGGATGTTAAACCCATCGAGGAGCCGAACACAGGAGCAAATACGCCAACCCAAAGTCCAGCGATGAATACGCAGAAGCCGCAAAACACAGAACCCAAGCAGCCAAATGAAACCAGCTTTAAAGCAGAATTGTCGATAAATCTGAAATCATATTCAGATCAATTGACAGAGTATGATCTCCCCGCACTTGAAGTGCTGGAAAAAAACCTAACTGCTTTGGTTGAGCATGACCACACACTTTTCCAATCCGGGTTCGTAAACAAAAAACTAGCAGATGCTATGGAACCTTATTATGACGAACAATATCAGTACAAATTCACAGACATCGAAAGCATCGATTCCATGTTACCCAACGAACATCAGGTAAATATAACGGTGACCGGACAACGCTTGGATATGGCCGCAAAGACCGTTGAAAATGTAAAAATGCTATACGCTATTCGGCCAAACGATCAAGGGGAATGGGTCATTTATATCATTGATTGATTGACTGATTGATTGACTAACTGACTGACTAGCTTTTGAAAATCGTCGTCCGATTCCTGACAGGGAATTTGAACGGCGATTTTTTTGTGAAAAAAAACCAATTTCTCCCCTTGCTAGCATTGCGAGATGCGGAGAATGGAATCATGTTTGTGGTAACCTTCTAGCTACCTACCCGATCTAATATTTAAGTAACGTTACGAACATCCTAAGACTTCTAGTCAAGAAAGCAGGTAAATCTTTGCATATAGATCCTATTGTCGTCAAAGCCAAAGCTGGAGACCCTGAAGCATTCGTGCAGTTGATGCAGGAGATAGAGTTACCTTTATACAGAACTGCAAGGTCCATCGTCAACAAAGAAGAAGATTGTGCAGATGCCCTGCAGGAGACGATGCTTAAAGCCTTTAAGAACATCCATACACTCAGAGAGCCCGCTTTTTTCAAAACGTGGATCTTCCGGATTCTGATTAATGAATGCAATAAAATGCTCAAAAACAACTCAAGATCCCTCCCTTATGGAGAGCTTCCCGAAATCCCTTCCACTTCCAAGGATTATGAGAAAATCGAATTATGGGATGCCGTTCAACATCTTGAGGAGAACCTCCGGATTGTCATTCACCTTCATTACCTACAGGACATGCCGATCCGTCAAATTTCCGACATTCTCGAAATTTCTACGGTTGCTGTGAAGACCCGGCTGCATCGCGCCCGCAAAAAGCTAAAGCATTCATCTCAATTCAATCAAGAAATGGAGTTGCGACATGGTAAACACTAAGTTAGAAGAACAGTTAAAGAACTGCCAAAGCCTACTTCCCGCTCAGTTATCGGATATTGCCCGCTCCAAACTGAATGAGACTTACCAAATCATCAGGGAGACCGATAATTCCACTTCCCCCATTCAGAGAAAGATGGATGCATCAAGAACTTTTAATAAGTGGTTGATTTCCACTGCAGCCGCTGCAATTCTTGGAGTTACAGTCCTTGCTTCCGGCTTTGTATCGCCCGTAATGGCTGGTGCACTCAAGCAAATTCCGGTTTTGGGACAAATCTATTCATTATGGGGCGAAAAAAACTTAGATCCCGGTGTTCAACAAGCCGGGGATTTCATCACAAACGTAAACCAAAGCGTGACCCATAGCGAGGTGACCATGAATATCCCAACGTTGTTATTTGACGGAACCCGAATTCTTATGAACCTAACCACTCCTGGAAACCGTTTGGCTTCGGAGCCCAATTCGCCGCCTTCAGATGCCAATAAAGGCGCGGTGGATAAGTTTGAGGTTCTCTATAAAGGTCAACCTCTGCTCTGGAGTTACGAACACATGGATGGTGAGACTGCTTCCAGCATAATGGTTCAGGTTTTGAACACTTATTATGATCCGAGCACAACAACACAGACTGTCCAGTTCCCTGATCAGTTTGACTTGACTGTAAATGTAACGTTAAAGGGTTACGATGTCCCGTTCGAATTCGTTCTGCCTGTTACCAAATCAACGCCTGTTACCGCACTAACTTCAGAGGAGACCAAGCATCACGATAACATTAACTTGCAGATCAGTAAGGTAGAAATCACCCCAATCACAACGCAGGTATCCATTGAGTACAAAACCAAACCGGGCCAGAGCGTAGAAGAAATGCTCGCTTCTATCCCTTCGAAATATAAGGGTGCTAACGGGGGCGTCATCGCTCTTCAATTTGACATTGTGGATGAACGTGGCGTTCAACTGAAGCCCATCGGTGCTCACCCCTTAAGCGAATCTTATAATGTTCGTTTTGAACCCTTCAAGACTATACCGAATACCGTAACCATCAAACCGTACTTAGTCGTTTCCGAAGGTCAAGCCCCAGCTGGGACTAAAGGACTGTGGGAAGACAACAATATGGTCAAGGAATATATCCCTGAGCTGGAGACTGTACTTTCGGTCCAATAGTTCATTTGTAAAAGGGTATGCAAGACTACAAAAGACGAAGCCATAATAGGCTTCGTCTTTATATTTAGATGGCTTCAGGTAGGTTGAATCCAATAAGGTTATTTTGATGAAGCCAGCTTCGATAATTTGTCGGCAATATCTTCAGCTTGTAACAAGGAGGAGTATGAATCTGCTGCAAAATATTTTTCCATATCAATCTCAATCATTCGATTGTTTTTGACCGCATCCAACATCTTCCATGTTGCTGGCAACTTAGGCGGTTCTTTGTCCTTTACGGTAAGGACAATAACGTAGTCACTGAAGCTAGAATAAAAAGTGGACAGTAGTTAACAGACTGGCGATAATGAGTCCACGGAGGTGTGTTCACATGGGAGAACATCGACAACGGTATAACGAAGAATTTAAAAACAGACAGTGCAGTTCATTCAAGAGCAAACAAAGACAGTGGGCGACTTGGCGGAAGAGCTTAACATCCCAAAAAGTACCCTGCATCAATGGAGTATATGTTGCTGTTTACTCTGTCTACGTATCACATGTTGGCGAATATCCACCAGTTGAACCGTACATTCCACCGTTTCAGCTACTCCAGCTCTTATCTACGGGATTTATACCGTACATTCTACCGTCCCAGCTATTCATGCAAAATAATTATGAAGTACGCTCACAACTCCAGTTTTCGTTGCCCTATATAATAAATTCGGCCTCTTGAATGAGAGTCCATTCCCATAGATAACCTACGCAAATTATCTATATCGGCAAGATTTAGGGCCATCCTTTTACAGGATGGCCCTCTCATTGATTAAGTTGCAATTTTGCTAACCTTAATACTCTCCTTTAATTACAAAAAACGAACCCCGAATTGTTCCGGCTAGCTTGGACTTCTGCCTAGCAAACTTAAACTTCTCTTCTAGCTCCTTTGGGATCTCCATCCCCTCAGAAAGCTTAAAACCAACAGCCCGCTTCTTAGGGTCATCCACCGTATACATAACGTTCACCGCAAGACCATCCTCATAAAAGACATAAGCGAATTTAATATCTTCCACTTGAAAACGCGATGTTTCTAAAGGTTTGGCCGCAAACTCAATATCGCGTTCTTCTTTTAAAATTCGGTTCACATAATCAAGGGTCTCCTGACTTTCGCTGGCTCGTACAACCGTAAACTCATGTTTGTATTTGTTCATAAAGTAACGGGCCTCATTAGCACGCAGACCAGCAAGTGCATCTACTACAGGTGAAGATTCTAACCCAACCGTAGACACATTTTTAAAATCAACGATATAGGACATTTTCATCTCTCCTTTTCTCTCATTATTACCAAAAAAACTTATCGTTACTTAGGATACGGTTCGCGTATTGTCTGTAACGGCAAGTTTCTGTGTTAACTGCTGTGCTCTTTTTCTATTAAAGTGACCATCTCACGCTTCCACTTTTCTCGCTCCTCTGGCGGGATCGGCTCCCCTTTGTCATACAGAAATCTAATCATATAGAACCCATCCTTCGTAAGCAGGCTGGTAACAAGTTCATGCTCTAATACATTATTGTTCATCAACTGTGTCTCTACTATAGAGCTATTAACAGTCTGATGCAGTACTTGAGCAGTCAACAAGGTTTCTTGGGAGATATAATCCGCTGTATGCTTCTCTACAGAAGATGCCTCTATCTTATCAAAATAATTAATCGTGAACGTATGCGAAGGTTCGTACCGATGGTATTCTCCTAACGGGTAATATCCGATAAATTGACTGTTACTGTAGATATGGAAGGTTGCAGGTACATAGCTATCAAGCTGAAAATACGGGATGAATCGCGCAATGCCTGAATTGATCTCTTCTCCAGGAGGAATGACCGCATCCACACCACTAAGGAAATCACCCTTCTTATCTACAAAAATCGTGCTATAAGGGCTGTACCTCGTAATCCAAATTGAACCATTCTCCTTCACAGCCTCAACGTAATAACTGATAATTTGATTTCTTTTTTCCTCACGTTCATCGGCGGGGTTGATACAGGTATGAATGTGCTTCCGAGTGTATGTAAAGACTGCTTTAGTGGCATTCATTGACAGCAATTCAAATTCGAGAATTTCAGATTTTATATTATAGATTTGAAATGTCATCATTAATTGAAAGTGATTTAAAAAGGACATTCCCCTTTTATCTGGATGAAATCTTTTGCTCAAACCTTCTTCATCCTTATCCATATAAGCCTGCTCCAAGCCTTCAACCAAGGCCTGTAGCTCCTCTTTTGTGATGCCTTTATTTTTTTTAAAGAAAAACATGTCTTCTCTCCCCTCATCATCAATCTACTTCCAATTACTTGCTCCTATTTATTATACGGGCATACCTGTGTACTTTTCTAGTTATGAAGAAACCATCCCTGACAAAGAAATGGTTTCTTTGAGTAGGTATACCTTTCGGTCATCCCTACATTTTAAAATGTTCACGAACTAACCTAAATTGTTCTTCTACGCTCATGTTTGGTGTTCTATCTATGGTTTTGATGCCCAGCTTAGTGCATTCTCTCTTCCGGGATAAACGGTAATATAAATTCAGGCATTATTCCTAAATCTATTAGGATTGGTTGGTCATCAGGTAACTTCAGCAAGTCAATAATAAGAATTCCATCATCTCTTCGACCACTTGAAATAACCATTGGCTAGAGATCATCCTGTAATGTTTGAAAACCTAATTCCTCTACAAACTTCTTGGTTTAATTCTTCTTTCAAATAATTATTATTTATCTTCATCCAACACACCCCATTTATATTTCAAAAAGCTTACTCTGACACGTTGGTTGTGAGGGGTTGGCGGATTCTTATCTTTCTAGATAAAAAAAGCCTTCCCCACCCAAAAGGGTGAAGAAAGCTTAAATGTGTATCCCCAAAATATGGGCAGCTATATTAGGTTTTCGTACCCGAGGGTGTCTTAGTCAATTGCTCCTCCAGCCACCTTATCGCCTCAGACTCTCCAGAGAAGGCGCCTCCGGGGCAGCCGTAGGTTCTTTTAGTGGACAACGCTGTAACTGGCTTGTAGACAGCAAGCAACTTTGCATTCTGCATTACGACCGCGATGCCTGAACAATATTGGGCGATTTCCCGCTTGTTCATCTTGCACCAGTTCATATACAGCTGTGTGACCGCACGCTCTGGACGTGTGTTTTTCTCAGCAGAATGCACCATCAGCAGGCCGAAGGCAGATCGGCGCGCGAGCAGTTCTTCCCAATAAGCGATATATTCTTCTACTGTCTCCTGATCAAACGCCTCCCCCAAACTAAGGCTTATGATCGGCCAAGCGGATTCATCCTTTGTTATAGCCATACGTTTCCCTCCTAAAATGTGCCGAGCATTGCCTAAGATGTGATGCGGAATCCAACGGATTGCTGTTGCAGCTTCCAGAGCCGGTCGTACAGTCCGCCGCGCAACAGTAAGGCTTCATGTCGTCCCTGCTCGACCAGCCGACCGTCTTCCAGTACGATAATGTTGTCCGCACCGCGTATGGTTTTCAACCGGTGGGCGATAACAATGACGGTTCTGCCCGTAATCAACGCATCAATTCCTTTCTGGATTTCGGCCTCATTCTGCGGGTCAAGCGATGCAGTAGCTTCATCCAACAGCACAATTGGAGCGTTCTTGAGAATCGCACGGGCAATGGAAATTCGCTGCTTCTCCCCTCCGGACAGCGTACTGCCGCCTTCGCCTACCGGCGTGTCATAACCAAGCGGTAATTTCATGATGAAATCATGGCAGTGAGCCATTTGCGCTGCCTGCTGAATATCCCGCTGCGACGCCCCCGGCCTCCCAAAAGCAATGTTGTTCCCGATGGTATCTTGGAATAGGTACACATCCTGAAACACCACCGATACAGATCCTAGCAGATGTTCTGGATCAATATCCTTGATGTTGCGCCCACCTAGCAGAACGCTCCCTTCTTCAGGATCATAGAAACGTGAGATCAGGCGCAGCACTGTACTCTTGCCGCTGCCTGACGGGCCCACAATTGCAGTTAGTGAACCTTGCGGCATTTCCAGACTTAAATTTTTGAGAACAGGCTCTCCTCCATAGCTGAAGGTTACATTGTCAAACCGAATGGTGCTGCTTTTAGGAAGAGGACTCGTATTACCTGTCATTACCGGCTGGCGTAGCAGGTCTACTATACGTTCACCCGCTTGTTCGTTATAGCGGAATTCGGCATAATTGGCTAGCGCTGTGGTCAATGGATCATAGATACGTGTGCCGACAATAAGGAATACTGCCAACTGCAAAATACCGAGCTCCCCCCCTAATAATAGATGAACACCTACGTATACCATTAAGGTCAGTCCCGCACGAAGAAGAGCCATAGCGGTTAGAATAACCGGACCGAACATCCCTTCCAGCTTCACACTTTCCTTCATCAAAGTTTTAAAAGAGTTATCCAGACGGACAAATCGTTCTCCCGTCAGGTTATAGGCCTTCATCACCCGTATACCGTTCAAGTATTCTTGCAAGCGGTTCGCAGCGTTCAGCTTGGCCTTCATATGATCCGCTCCGAGTCTCCGCCGCAGCTTGCCCGATATATACATGATCAGGAGAGCAACCGGCAGCGCTACGAACATAGAAAGCGCCATCCGCCAGTCCAGAAACAGTAAACCAGCAAGTGCAAATATCGGCAGTACAAAAGCTCCCGCAAGCTGTGGCAGCAGATGTGAAATGCCCGTCTCAACGAGCGTGAAATCGCCCATCATCATATTGGCTAAATCACCTGGATCCCGGCGAGTCAGGTAACCCAGCGGAAGCTTCCGCAGATGTTCTGCTAATTCCGCACGTCCCTGTGCAGCAACATTGTATGCCCCGCGGTAAGCGGTGCGATAGGCGGGAATCTCACTCAGGAACATCAGCACCATGACGGCGACAAGCCCTGCGCAGATCCACCAAAGGCGTTCTGTCTGAAGTTCTGCGCCTACAGTAATATAAGGAGCAAAAATCAACCGCACCGCCTCAATTACAAGCGCGAACGGCAGCACACTAACTAGATTAGCCAGCAAAGAAAAAAGTACAGGCTTCAGCAACTGCTGCGGTTTACCGGCAGTAATATTATGCAATACCTTCATAGCTGATCCCCTCCTTTTTCCATATGCCAATCTCCGGCGTCACTGTAGGCATGCCACATTTTTGCGTAAAGCCCCTTCGCCTCAATCAAACCTGCGTGCTCTCCACGTTCCACGATTTCTCCATCCCGCAGCACCAGAATTTGTGCAGCTTCACGTATAGAGGAGAGTCGGTGAGCAATGACAATAACCGTCTTGCCGCGCATAAGCTCCGTAAGTGCTAACTGCATATGAAACTCATTTTCTGGGTCGGCAAAAGCAGTCGCTTCGTCGAGCACGAGCACTGGTGCATTTTTGAGAATAGCCCGAGCTACTGCAATGCGCTGCTCCTCACCACCCGAGAGATAGACACCGCCTTCACCAATTAACGTATCGTATCCCTGCGGCAGCCGAGTAATGAACTCGTCGCATTGTGCCGCTCTGGCTGCAGCCTGGACTTCCTCCAAAGTCGCTCCCGGTTTGCCGACAGCAATATTCTCATACAAAGTGTCATAGAATAGGAAGGTTTCTTGAAATACAAAAGCAACTGTATTCATTAATTCATGGATCGCCATATGGCGAATATCGACTCCACCGATGCGGATTGCACCCACTTGCGGGTCCCAGAACCGCGGCACCAAGCTGGCCACCGTCGATTTTCCCGAACCTGACGGGCCTACCAGTGCTGTAACCTTCCCTTGTTCCGCACGGAATGAGACTTCGCTGAGCGCCGCTGCAGTCCCTGCATCTTCACTGTAGGAGAAGGTTACATCGACAAATTCAACGTCAAAAGTATGCGGAGATAGCGGTTCTGCTATTTCCGGTACAGGCTGCTGTGCCAAGAGACGGTCCATCCGCTCCACGCCTTCGCCAATATCCCGAGTGCTTGAAGCCAGCAGAAGTAGCTTGTAGAGCGGAGATGAAACACCGGGTGCCATAATCAGAAAGAACAACAGCACAAGCGCAAAGGACATGGAATCCGGCCGACCGCTTAGCATGAAGACGCCCACCGGCAAAATAAAGGTAAATGGTGACGCCAGCAATGTTTTGAATAAGATATAACCTGTTTGATAACGGTCCGTATACTCCAGACAATAATCGCGGTAGCTGGTCATATCACTGTAGAACTTTCTGAAAGAATGCACCGTCTGCCCGAACACCTTAACCGCGGGCATCCCCCGTACATACTGCACCGCCGAAGTATTGATCTGCTCCAACGAATCATGATACTGCTTCACACTGGCCTTGCCACTGCTGCTCATCATAAGCGCTGACTGCACACCTAATCCTATAATTATCGGCAGCAGGCAAGCTACCGCCAACGGCGGACTAAGCCAAAACATCGCCACGATCATCAGCACTGTAGAAGCCAGCACGCTGACTAAATCGGGAAGCTGATGCGCTACGAAATTTTCCACCTTGTCGACATTCTGCTCTAGCGTCTTCTTGACCACGCCTGTTGAAGTCCCGTTCAGGAAACCGAGCGGCAATCTGCCCAAATGCTCGGTCATTCGCACACGCAAATTATATTGAATACGAAAAGCCGCAATATGCGAGCACATAATACCACAATACGAAGTCACCAGCCCTCCGATTAACCCTCCAAGTGCAATCCACCCCCAGCGGATCATATACGCACCGTCGACCTGTCCAGGCGATGAAGCATGGCGCAGCAGCTCTGCCAAAATGAAATAAACAGACAAAAACGGAATCAGCATTAATACGGCGCTGACAGATGACAATATTCCGGACAAGAGCAGCAAACCTCGCTTCTCTCCGGCGATCTCCAGCAGCCTTGGCATGCCGGTTTTGGTTTTACTCACAGCCGTTCCCCCACTCTTGGTAATTACACACAAAAAAAGTGCACTGAGAATGATTCTCTGTGCACTAGTGTATAGGAACGTTGTTCACGATTGCTACCGTTTAAGGGATTATAATTAACCAAATCAGGAGCATCTGTGCAGGATACGGACTTACAACTTAATACCGAAGAGGCGCTGCCTGCCGCTGATCAGATATTCTCCTGGACGCACACCGAACTTTTTGCGGAAGGCTGCCGAGAAATGACTCACATTACCGTATCCAACTCTGGAGGCTGCTTCACTTACAGTCATACTCCCTTGTTCCAGCAGCTGCTGCGCTCTCTGCATCCGTTGTTCGATAACGTAGGCATGCACGGTATAACCAAACATTTCCTTGAAGCCCTTTTTCAGCTTAAACTCATTGAGGCATATAATGCGAGAAAGGCCTGCAAGCGTCGGCGGGTGCAAATAATCACGCTGCAAAATCTCCTTAGCGAGCCGCAGGCTCTCCATATCCTCTCTGGACAGCTTGACCGAGCGTGGAATCCGGTCTGCTTCATATAAAGATTCATTGAGATAGACCGCCATAAGCTCCAGCATTTTGCCCTCCAGATAAAGTTCACGCATGCCATGGCTATAGGAACAATCCGCAATCTGCGATAGAATGAAGCGGATGGATGGTGTGATGTTATTTTTTCCAAAAAACAAACCCGCACCAGCTCCGATGCGAAGCCGTGTATCCTCAGTCAGACCACTGGTCATCCGCTCAAATTGTGCAGGGCTCATATCTATGCTGATGAATCGGTACCCCGCTCCACTCAGGTATGTGCAGTTTTCACTTCTTACTCCGCCATGAAACAGCGCGATTTCTCCTGTATCTATAACAAAATAGTCCGATTTCAGTGAGGTCCCCCACTCAATGCCATGCCCCATGCAGAAAGCCAGCTCCGTACGCGGAGTGCTAAAATTCCCCTTCGCTTCGATATCCCGATTAAAACGGAGATTAAAATCTGTCATCTGGATATACCCATGGCTTAGCAGGCTGCGGCAACTGCCTTCCCCTATTTCGACTGGAGGTTTAATCTCAAAATGAGCCCCATCAAAACGATAATTATAATCCACCCCTTCACATGTAAGCGTCTTATGGGCATCAATCGTTTCTGCTTCTTTCAGTCCATTGCTTCGCTCCATGCTCATCCCTGCTTCCTCTTACTTTGGGTTAATTATATATGCAATGAGAATGATTATCAATTAAACATTACGATTTCCTCTTCGTTCAGACTGAGCAGTTGGGCAAATACACTGGATTATAATCAAAAAAACCTTTCCCACCCCGAAGGGTGAAAAAGGCTTATATGTCTCACTTCCGAAGCTGTATCTAGCCTTCATAGCTACTCTCGTTTCTTCCCAACTGCCCCAAGATAGATAACAAACTCTTCATCGCCGTCTAATTCTAAAATCTCATCTATCAACTTTTGATCATAGATTCCAATTGCGCAAGCACCTGCACCGATGGATTCGCTGGCTAAATAAAGGTTCTGGCAGACATGTCCAACATCGATGAGGATTTTTTTGTGAGCAGAAATATCATACTTCCATTCGGAGCGGTAGGGTGTGGTACTCCAGGCAAACAATACAGAAGCCTTTTTGGCAAAGTTAGGGACAAAGGGCTGATCCAAAGTAATAGCATCAATCTTTTGTTCAAGTTGATCTAATTCAAACATAAATAAGAGCTTATGTTCCACAGGCAGGTATCTGTAGATCCCTTGTCCAATGCCCTCTACACGCATAATCATTAAATAGGTTTCAAAGGTGTGCGTCGCCCCACTGCAGGGTACAGTCCGCAGCGTAAGTCCGTTCTTATTCATACCGCTAATCCCTTGGGTAGCCCATAATAAATAGGATAACTCCTCCAGACTAACAGTATCCTCAGAATAGAACCGTGTACTTCTTCTTTGATCTATACAATCAAAAATATTTTCTTTACTCACAACGTCTTTGCTGACCTTGGGCAAATCAATAATTAGTGCATCTGAATCAAATAGCTTAACAATTGGCGGTTGTGCAATTCCCTTGATCTTATCTGTTTTGATATGTTTGAATTCATGAAAATTGGATTTCAGAAAATTTCTTTGTTGTTCATATCTGGTCATAACAGATCCTCCTGAACTACCTTAATAGCTCTAATTTACCATGTCATAAAAATCATACGGTGATCTAACTCACTCTTCAGTTGTTTTGGTGAGTAAACAAAAAACCTCCCTTTGCCCCGAAGGGCAAAAGAAGGCTTAAACGCGTCACTTCCGAAGACATGGCCAGCTATATTTTCAGCTCCCCAAGCTTGATCAGCTCGACAACCGCTTGTGAACGGCCTTTAACGTTTAGTTTTTGCATTACATTGGAAATGTGGTTTCGAACTGTTTTTTCGCTGATAAATAATAAGCCAGCGATATCACGAGTCGTTTTGTCCTGCACGAGAAGCTCAAAAACTTCGCGCTCACGATGAGTCAACAGAAATTTGCTGTGGTGTTCGTTCCCCTTCAATGGTGTCACCCCTCCTTGCCCTGGGTTTGTTTGGTATAACAAGGTAAAGGGATACAGTCAAAACATATTATGTAGTGTTGATGTTAATGGTGCTGTCACAATTATAAAATGGGCTTAGTTCATTCAAATGCAAAATCCTGAAATTTTCATGAATAAGAACATCTTTTTTCAGGGCAAACTACGGTTTGTTGTTCCTTATTAAAGGAGGTGTATGTATGAGCCATTCAAAAAACAATCAACCTACCAAAGCAGAAGTACAAACAACGAAATTAAACAAATTACCACTCGTAGGTAAATTCGAACCCGAATTTTCTGCAGAGGAAGCTGCAGAAGTGTTCGAAAACCAACCCTCTGCAGATCATGAATCCCATAATGAACGATAAAAAGCGGATGACGCCTTGATCTTATTCTTAAGCAGATCAAACCTTTAAAGAATGGAACTGTCACATTAACAGCTTAATTAACTATAAATGAGACGGTTCCCTTCATTTAAACATCGTAAACGACTTAGAGCAGCGATTCGCCATTAATGGGAATCGCTGCTTTATGTTGTAGGCTGTTGGCTGCCCGCTCCAATAGTGTATTCACCAGCCCCAACTGAGGCTTTCGGACCCAGATGGCGTTATTAACAAATTTATCGCCTTTTGAGCGAAGTTTCGGACTCCAGTGACGCTATTCCTTAGAAACAGGCTCATATAGGGTACTTTTCAAGCCAATAGCGACTATGCGGTCCGATAGCGGCTCAAATATCGAATAATGCTGCATTTAGTGTCATCTGGGTCCTTTAGTTACTGCTTATGCGCAAAAGTTTGCTGGGGCCGTTACTGCTGCGTCGCGCAATGGTTCGCCGGGTCGCCGGGTCGACTACCCGCTCCAATAGTGTATTCATCAGCCCCAATTGAGGCCTTCGGACCCAGATGGCGTTATTAACAAATTTATCGCCTTTTGAGCGAATTTTCGGACTCCAGTGACGCTATTCCTTAGAAACAGGCTCATATTCGGTACTTTTCAAGCCAATAGCGACTATGCGGTCCGATAGCGACTCAAATATCGAATAATGCTGCATTTAGTGTCATCTGGGTCCTTTAGTTACTGCTTATGCGCAAAAGTTTGCTGGGGCGGTTACTGCTGCGTCGCGCAATGGTTCGCCGGGTCGCCGGGTCGCCTGCCCACTCCAATAGTGTATTCACCAGCCCCAACTGAGGCTTTCGGACCCAGATGGCGTTATTAACAAATTTATCGCCTTTTGAGCGAAGTTTCGGACTCCAGTGACGCTATTCCTTAGAAACAGGCTCATATTCGGTACTTTTCAAGCCAATAGCGACTATGCGGTCCGATAGCGACTCAAATATCGAATAATGCTGCATGTAGTGTCATCTGGGTCCTTTAGTTACTGCTTATGCGCAAAAGTTCGCTGGCGCGGTTACTATTCTGCTTTTTCAATTGTAATCGGATACATTACTACAAAACACACTCCCGACCCTGGGAGTTTTTTTGTCGTGCCATTATTACAATGAGATACATCACATTTTTATATTGACAGTAATTGTATACGGACTTATGATAAGTCCAGCATAATTGATAACGATTATCATTTAGATATAAAAAAAGGGGTGTTTTTTTAATGAAATTTACTTATGCTGTGCCTGCAAGTCTACTTGCGGCCTCCATACTGTTCACTGGATGTGCCAATAACAACAACTCTACAAATACTGCTGCCAATAGCACTACAGCCACCAACGCACCGACGACTGCTGCAGCTACTAACACACCGGAGACTGCCACCGCTGACTTCACGTCAGCTATAGATCAATATCGCACATATGTCATCCAGCAATGTGATGAATTTGTGAAGCAAACAGAGAGTTTCACCAACGCTGTAAAAGAGGACAAGATTGATGAGGCTAAGGCGCTCTACGCTCCTGCCCGCATGTACTACGAACGGATTGAGCCTATTGCAGAAGCACTTGGTGACTTGGACCCAAATATCGATGCCCGGGAAAATGATGTAGATGCGGCAGAATGGCGCGGTTTCCACAAGCTTGAGAAAGCACTCTGGCAGGACAATACAACTAAAGACATGACAGAAGTTGCTGACCAATTGCTGAAGGATGCACAACTGCTGCGTGCGAAAGTTGAGACCGTTGAGATCGACGCGAATCTGCTCGTAACTGGTGCTGTTGAGCTTTTAAACGAGGTCTCCTCCTCCAAAGTAACCGGAGAGGAAGAACGTTACTCGCACACAGACCTGTATGATTTCGTCGCAAACGTTGAGGGTGCGCAAAAGATATACGAGCTGTTAAAACCAGAACTAGCTAAAAAAGATGCCGATCTTGAAAAAAACATTGGTGAACGATTCGCTGCCTTGCAAGCTGAGCTTGCCCCTTTCAAATCCGGAGATGGATATGTTTCCTATGAAGAGCTGAAAGAAGATGAAGTACGTAAACTGAGTCAGAATTTGGACGCCTTGGCTGAGCCATTGTCCAATATGGGAACTATTCTAGGAGTGTGACCCTCATGAATAAACATAACAAGTTCACTGGAGTACCAGGTAATCCTGAAAGTCCCCTTCTTAATGATCAATCGAAGAATGAGCCTATATTTGGTAAAAAATTAAGCCGCCGCGATATGCTGCGGCTTACTGGCGCCACTGGCCTTGGTCTTTTGTTAGGGGGCGGAGGTGTCGGTGGAATTATGGCTGCGCGTAATGCTGTAGCTGAGCCAACGAAGGCCGCAGAAGGTGATTCCAGTTCCATTCCTTTTTATGGGAGCCATCAGGCGGGGATTTTGACACCTGCACAGAACTTTATTTATTTTGCTGCCTTTGATTTCACCACAACCAAACTGGCCGATGTGAAAAAACTAATGCAAGCATGGACCACTGCCGCTGCCGCTCTTACTACTGGCGAGCTTATTGGTGACGTAAATGACAACCCCAATCTTCCACCCTCAGACACCGGGGAAGCGGACGGGCTAAACCCTGCACGGTGTACGCTGACCTTTGGTGTTGGTCCTTCCTTTTTTGATGAAAGATTCGGCTTAGCTTCGAAACGCCCAGCCCTATTGGCCGATCTTCCGGCATTTGCGGGTGACAATCTTGATCCGAAATGGTGTGGCGGGGATATTTGTGTGCAAGCCTGTGCGGATGATCTGCAGGTCGCATTCCATGCGATCCGTAATCTGGCGCGTATCGCCCGGGGGACTGCTGTACTGCGCTGGACACAGGAAGGTTTTCAACGCACTGGAGCAGCGGATCCCAAGGGGGCTACGCCACGCAATCTTTTGGGTTTCAAAGACGGCACGGGCAATCCCGATACAACCGATAACGCTGAAATGAACAAAGTGGTCTGGAGCAGCAGCAGTGACGGTCCTTCTTGGATGAGCGGCGGCACTTATATGGCGGTACGCCGGGTACGTCTGCGTATTGAAGTCTGGGATCGGTCGTCGCTAAGTGATCAGGAGGCTACCTTCGGGCGTTATCGTCACACCGGAGCTCCACTCGGAGCTAAGGATGAATTCGATGATCTGGATCTTTCAGCTGCGGACGCTTCCGGGAAACCTGTCATTCCGGTGAATTCACATTCCGCATTGGCGCATGGTGACGGTACAGTCAAAATGCTGCGCCGCTCCTACTCTTTTTCCAGCGGTTTGGACGTCACCACGGGCCAGCTTGATGCAGGTTTGTTATTCATTAGCTTTCAACGTGATTTAATGAAACAATTCGTTGCCATTCAGCAGCGCCTCTCTAAGACTGATCTTTTGAACGAATATATGACTCACACCGGCAGCGCTGTATTTGCCTGCTTCCCCGGTGTCCGCAGTGGCGGCTTTATCGGGGAAACACTACTAAGCTAAATTTATGGCTGTCCATTATTGAAGGGGGATTATCCCGATGTTATCTCTTACGCATCCTAAACGGCAAATGCCAAAGGTTGCCTTGCTGATTCTGTTTGGCTTTTTGTGTATGCTTTTGCTCTCCAGCCCCGCGGGGGCGGAGGGCGATGGCACGGTCGACGAGCTCCTGCCGCCGGTCGGCAGCGCGCTCGTCGAAGCCGGCCAGAGCCGCTGGGACGCGGCCGCGGCCGATGTAGAAGTGTTCGCTGCGCTGTGGCGCACCGCGAACACAGGCACGCCGGACCCGGCACTCGCCGGTCCGGCTGCTGCCGTTGATGCCGCGCTTGCAGACGCGGCGAAAGCCCTTGCGGCGGGCGGCGGCGAGCCCGCCAAAACCGCACTGTCCACGCTCGCGAGAAGCGTGGACGCGTACGTCACCGCCGCCTCCGGCACGGTCGGCGGTGACACCAGAGCCGCCGGACGCGAGACGGCGGCGAAGCTTTTGCCCGCGGCGGAACGCACGCGGGATGCGGCGCGCAGCGCCGACTGGAGCGCGGCAGCGGCAGCGTACCGCGACATCGTCAGCGGATGGAAGCCGGCGGAGCGCAACATCCGGGCGGATGATTCCGCCGTTTACAGCCTGCTGGAGACGCGAATAAGCCTGCTGCGGATTGCGCTGCAGGCTGAACCGCTTCGCGAGGCATCGGCGAAATCGGAAGCAGAAGCTCTGTATCAACTGCTGGCTGATTACAGTGAAGGCAAAACCATTGACGCTGGGGATACTTCCAGTGAACCAGCTTCTATAGAGGGACTAATCAGCTACCTGAACAAAGCATCCTCCGCTGCCAAAGACAATAACAGCACAGAAGCCGCTAACATCATGGAGCAATTCATCGTAGCCTGGCCTTCTGCCGAAGGGCAAGTCCAGATCGCCTCACCAACAGTCTACAACAATATCGAAAATGAGAGTGCGGCTGTCACAGGTTACCTGCTCTCAAATCCGCCTAAACTGGATCAAGCTTTAACCATCATGAACAATATGCTTAGCGAACTAACGCCTTTGGCTGGTGAAACCACTTATAATGCTTGGGATGCCGCTTTGATTCTCTTGCGCGAAGGGCTTGAGGCTATTCTCGTCTTGTCAGCTCTTCTTGCTTACCTGAAACGTGATGGGAACGCCAAAGCGCAAAAATGGATCTGGTCCGGTGCAGCTGTCGGCCTCATCGCAAGTATCGGATTGGCTGTTGTGCTCACTTATACCATTTCTCGGGCAGCTTCCGGGGGAGCACGGGAGATGATTGAAGGAATTACTGGTCTTGTCGCAGTAGTTATGATGCTCACAATCGGACGCTGGTTACATAGCAAATCAAACACTGCAAATTGGAACAACTACGTGGGTAGGCAAGTTGATGGCGCGCTGGCCAAAGGAAACCTTTGGTCACTGTCCTCCGTTGCAGCGCTTGCTATTTTACGTGAAGGTGCAGAAACTACAATTTTTTATGTGGGCATGGCTCCATCCATCAAGCTGTCTCAATTACTGCTTGGGATTGGATGTGCTCTGATTATTCTTGTTATTGTAGGTTATGCAATTATTGCCTTGAGTGCAAAATTACCGATTGCCGCCTTCTTCCGTACAGCTACAATTCTGATTTATTACCTAGTATTCCGCTTTCTTGGGGAGAGCATTCACTCGCTTCAGGTTGCCGGCAAACTTCCTGCACATGTACAAGAGGGCTTGCCTTCAATTAACTGGCTTGGCATGTATCCCACTTGGGAAACCTTGCTTCCACAGCTGCTTGTCCTGTTGTTTATTGTGTGGGAGCTGTTTCGGAACAGATCGCCAAAGGCTTCACGAACAGCTTAGTTTTATTAATACAATAGATATACCGGTCCGTCACGCCCTTGTGGTTACGCCGGTTTAGTCCGGTAATCTCTTGCATTTACAGTCTAATTTATGAAATGGATTCCATAGCAAGCTTTTTATTTGGGAGGTAATTTGCGGACAATATGATAAAATAAAATGACTATACACAAGCACAAAAGGGAGGCTGTTGTACTCTAATGGCTAATATTAAAGAAATTGCCCGTATGGCTGGTGTTTCTGTGACAACAGTCTCGCGGGTGCTCAATAATCACCCTTATGTAAGTGAAGTCAAACGAACCGCAGTCCTAAATACTATTGAAAAATTAAACTACACGCGTAATATGAACGCCGTGCATCTGATCACTGGGCGGACTCAAGCTATAGCTGTTATTATTCCGTATACCAACTTATTTTATTTCTCAGTCATTATTGCAGGCTTGGCTCAAGAAGCACTGCTGGCTCAATACCGGCTCGTTCTCTGCCAAACCGATTATCGTACGGAAGAAGAAATTAAGGTGCTTGAGATGCTGCGGAACAAAGAAATTGACGGTGTAGTTATGGTCTCTTCAACAATGAGCTCAGAAGCTATTGAAGAATATACAGCTTATGGTCCTATTGTGGTATGTCAGGATAGGGGAGAACGCCAATTTTCTTCTGTATATATTGAGCATTATTCTGCTTTTCGCAGTGGCCTTCAATATTTGAATGATAAAGGTTACCGCCATATTGGCTACTGTGAAGGAAGACCACACGGCAGCAGCAGCTCTATCCGCCAAATTGCCTTTAGAGACTTTCTAGAAGCTACAGATCAGCCTTACAATGATGAATGGATGATCTATAACTGTCTGACCGAAGAGGACGGTGCCCGCGTACTTCACCAACTGCTGCAGATGAAGAATCGTCCTGATGCCCTGATTATTTCAGCAGGCGATCATATAGCGGCTGGTTTAATCATCGAAGCTTGGAAAAAGGGTATCCGCATTCCTGAGGATTTGGCCGTCATTGGATTTGATGATCAGCCTATCGGCCGAACGTTAGGTCTGACCACAGTAGATAATCAGTTAACTGAAATGGGCATATCCGCTTTTCGGATTATCTATGATCAGATCCAGCGAAATGATGGACAACCCGTTCACCGCAAGCTTGAGTACCGTATTATAGAACGCAATACAGTATAGTATAGTATCCTTTTCATCTTATATCTCAGTAATTACATCATTTTAACGGTCCACTTTGCAGCCTTCTGCGAGTAGACCGTTTTTTATTTTTGCATATTCCCCTTTAGTATTCATTTTTATCCCTTGCTTCCGAATGGAATTTGTTTTATCCTAAATATGAAAATAATTTTCTGCATTTAGTTAATAATCATAAAAATAATTTCAATACCCCATTGAAACGAGGTGGATGAATGGATGTCCCCAATACTGCATGCACTCGAGCATGAGAAGGCCAAGCTCTCTCAAATGGAACGAAAGCTGGCTGAACGAATTCTCTCCTCACCAGGCGAAATCGTTCATATGGGCATTACAGAATTAGCAGAACAATGCGGAATAAGCCCGGCAACGATCACACGTTTCTGTAAGGTGCTTCATTTTAAAGGCTTTCCGGATTTCAAGGTGAAGCTGGCAGCAGAAATTGCTCATAGTGATGCCGCGCCGCAGGATGGTGGCTCTTCTTATCAAGATATTGTAGCCGGCAACCCACTCTCCGTGATTGTGGAAGCGATGCAGACGAACCATCTGACCTCCATCCGGGATACTACCTCACTGTTAGATCTGGAGCGATTGCAGGCAGCAGTTCATTTATTGTGCCAAGCACGCCGCGTTGATCTATACGGGATGGCGACCTCTTCCATTGTCGCTCAGGATTTCTATCAGAAGCTGATCCGCATAGGCGTAAATTGTACTGCTTTTGCTGATTCCCATATGCAGATTACCTCTGCTTCATCACTCACCAAAGGTGATGTCGTATTTGCAGTATCCTATTCGGGAGAGACTCCCGAGACCATTGATGCCTTGATGTGTGCGAAGGCTAGCGGAGCAAGCACTATCGCACTAACCTCTTATGGCAGCAGCACCTTGGCTACTCTGGCGGATATCCCCCTATTCTCCTCATCTTTGGAGAAAGGCATGCGCCGGGGAGACATGGCCTCACGCATAGCTCAGCTTCACATCATTGATATTTTGTTCACTGGAATGGTCAGCACCCGTTTTGGGGATTTTATTCCTAGACTGGAGCAATCTTATCTCAATGTCCAACAATACCGAAACAAACGAGGAGGACAATCCTAATGAATATTCTAAAGTTCCATAGTGATGAAGATTTCGTACAAACGGGTGCGAATCTTATTGCCAGCCTGCTGCAAAGCAATCCTAAAGCCGTGCTCGGTCTTGCGACCGGAAGCTCCCCAGTTGGGGTTTATGCCAAATTGGTTGAAATGCACCAAAAAGGACTTGTGAGTTTCTCTAAAGCAACTTCCTTTAATCTGGATGAGTATATCGGCTTGCCTGTCGACCATCCACAGAGCTATCGCAGTTTCATGAACGAGCAATTATTTAACCATATAGATATTGATTCAGGACAGACACATATCCCTAACGGAAACGCAGCGGATATGGAAGCAGAATGCCTTGCATACGATAAAATGCTGGAAGAAAACGGACCCGTTGACTTGCAGATTCTCGGTATTGGCAGCAACGGCCACATTGGATTCAACGAACCCGATGCTAACCTCAGCAGCAAAACCCATGTCGTCGACCTGCTTGAAGATACCCGGGAAGCAAATGCTAGATTCTTTGACAGTTTGGATGAGGTCCCTCGGCAAGCGATCACAATGGGCATTGGAGGCATCCTAAAAGCACGCCAAATCCTCTTATTAGTTCGTGGTGCCGGCAAAGCTGAAGCCATTCGCAATGCTGTTGAAGGCCCGATTACAACCCAATGCCCTGCATCTTTGCTGCAGAGCCATCCAAATGTAATCGTTCTCGTAGATGAAGGAGCAGGCAAATGGCTGAAATAAATAAAGAACTAGAACAGTTGCTGTTCGGTAAGGTACTGACTCCCCAAGGTTTAATTGAGCACGGTGTGATTGCCGTATCTGGAGAGCAGATCCACTATGCTGGCGATGCGGCTTGGCTTCCAGAGCGTTACGCGCATTGGCCTGCCAGTGGTCAAGCAACGGATCTTCTGATCCCCGGATTTGTAGATGTACATGTTCATGGTGGAGCTGGCCACGACTTTATGTACAGTGATACTGAATCGCTGAATGCCATCACTAAGTTCCATAGTTCCCAAGGAACAACAACAATGCTGGCTACAACCATGACCGCTTCCAAGTCTGCTATTGACCAAGTATTCTCCGAAGTCAGCGCTTATCGCGCTGCTGAAATGCCTTACACACAAATCGCAGGCATGCATTTGGAAGGACCCTTCATCAGCCCGAAATGGTCCGGCGCACAAAATCCAGAGCATATTGTTCCTGCCAATATTGAGTGGCTAGCACAATGGGAGAACGATTATCCAGGAATGATCCGGCAAGTCACGCTTGCTCCGGAACGTGAAGGTGCCCTCGAAGCTATTCTCTGGCTGCGCAAGCACGGTATAACTGCAGCTCTCGGGCATACGGATGCCTCCTTTGAAGAGGTTATTGCCGCAGCAGATGCTGGACTTAACCAAGCCGTGCATATGTTCAATGCGATGACACCCCTACATCACCGTAAGCCTGGAGCGGCTGGAGCTATTTTGTTCGATAAGCGCATTCGCGCAGAGATTATAGCCGACGGGATTCATGTTCATCCCGCAGCCATTTCTATATTGACCCGTCTCAAGAAAGAGAACAATTTATTACTGATTACTGATGCCATGTCTGCAACTGGACTTAGTGATGGTGAATATACAATCGGTGATTTACCTGTACTCGTTCAAGATGGCATCGCTACCCTTAAAGATAATCCCGCTGCTCTAGCTGGAAGCACACTAACGATGATTCGCGGCTTCCGTTATCTGATCCAAGAGGTAGGACTCACCTTGGAAGAGGCCTCCCGCGCTGCAAGCCTTACGCCAGCGGCGTCCATTGGAATGGAACGAAGCATTGGCTCCTTGGAGGCTGGAAAACGCGGCGATATCCTACGCCTTGATGCTGAATTTAATATTCGCGGCGTATGGATCGGCGGACGTCCAATCACCACTTAATAAAATTAGCTCCAAACAAAAAAGCAACAATTCTCTCCAGATGGTGAGATTGTTGCTTTTTTATTTAGATCACAAAAATCATTAATAATTACGAGTTGGGAAAATTCGTTCAACCATGGTGCGGAATTCATCCACAAATCCTTTTATCGGATGACCGGCACGAGCCTCTTCAGCATAAACATTGGCGCGTTCCACGAAGTCAGGATTTGCTGATACGTATACATCCTTAATTCTCGCATCATGTTTTTTAACTTCCGCAGCAATTTTATCTTTAATTGCTTTGGTAACTGTTTCTGTTTCTCTTGTATTTATGGTGTTATTTGTGTTATTCGTGCTATTGGTGTTGTACATATGCGTCGAATTACTTCTGTAATTCGTATCATGGGTACTAGGAGTGGTACTGCGCATGCCCATTCCCATTCCAGTTCCCATACCTTTTCCCATCCCCATATCTACATCATGTTTCGAGCCATTGCTGTTCAGCAGAGGACCATTATTATAAGTATGGTTTCTTGTCGTACCTGTTCCCATAGTACCTGTACCTGTTCCTGTTCCCAACATATCCGCTCCCAAATTACCCATGCCATTGATTCCATTTCTGGTTGCCGGTCCAGTACTTGTTGTACCAGGAACTGTATTTACAGTACCTTTTAAGGCTCCGTTCATACCATTGGTTACGGCTCCAGTATCATTCATTCCATCACGGCCAATTTTCACTCTTCCTGTACCAGACATTACGCCAGTCGGTCCATAATTGTGAGGAGTGGTTGAGGATTTTGCCCGATAAGATGGAGTCCCTTTGGCACGCAGGCCAGCAGTTGCATCATTTAAAGTTACTGCTACATACGCGCTTTTTCCTGCAAGCATTACATTCGCTGAGCGGACTTCAGGCATTGCAGCAATCCGGTCTGCAAGCTCCTGACTAACTTCCATCTTAGTGATGTTATGTGTGCCACCGCGTACGGAATTCACACCAATACGCCCATCATTTACTCCCCGGACACTATTGGTTTGCACATTCGATTTTTCTGCCGTATTGGTTCCACACCCCGTAATACTCACCAAGCCGAGAAGCAATGCAGCTGAGACTGACATACTGATCTTGGATCGCAACATGAATTCATCCTCCATCTCTAATGTTGTATGTGTGCAGTGTACGATCGTTAGGATGACCTTCTGAAGAACAAGCTATCCTGAAAGGATTTGGAACTATGCCGCTTTGACCGTCACCCGCGAGTGCAGATCGGCGTATCTTATAAACAGTAAGCCATATCTCAACAAGTCGGTATTACTCCGCAAAAGTCAGGAGGCTTGTGCATGAAAGTTCTATTTACGTTTTATGTACCGAGTGGCGGGGTGGAGACATTAAATAAGCTGCGATGTGAAAGTCTCCAGCGAAGTGGGATCGAATGCCATGTTTTATATCTAATGCCGGGTTCAGGCCAGAATACGACCAATTTTCCGGTATTTGTCTCATCTTCAGATGAAGAAATTAAAAATTTGCTGGAGACCCATAATTACGATGCCATTATTGTTACATCTGATTATTTATTACTGAAACGTCTGCGTGAACTCGGTTACCGCGGTATTATGATATACGAATCTCAAGGCCTTGGAAAACGCAGTCATGCGGAAACTCTGATCAGAGATGCCGTCCCTTATTTACGTTCTTATTGTAATGCGGTACTAATCCCGCCAACCGATCATTTATTGGAGCTGTTTATTGAAATCTGTCCCTGGCTGCATCGTTATGTAATTCCGAATATTGTTGATGTCCAGTCCTTTCAGCATATCCCTGCTGAACCTCCCGCTAATCCGGTTATCGCTTGGGTAGGCCGGCTAGAGAGCAATAAAAATTGGCGGGAATATTTGAGAATCGCCCATGAAATTCGCCTTTATAAACCAGATATTCATTTGTGGATGTTCCATGATCCTAATTTAGCCGCAGAGGATCAGAACCAATCCTTTCAGGAGGAGCTACACGCTCTAGGGCTGAATGATCGTCTAAGTACTTTTACCAATATTCCTAATCATGTAATGCCCATTTATTATTCCTCGATCGCTAATTCGGGTGGATTCCTGTTAGCTACCTCCATTACAGAAGGATTTGGATATGCTGTTGCCGAAGCGATTTGCTGCACTTGTCCAGTACTTAGTACAGATTCCGATGGTGTCAGATCCTTTATTGTTCATAATGTCACGGGTAAATTTTACCCGCTTGGCAATATTCCAACTGCCGTCAACGAAGGACTGGAGCTTATGAACAATATTCCTCTGCGAGAGGGTCTCCGCCAGCAAGGAAGAGGATATATGGTCTCACGCTTCGGAACCGAGAAGTATGCGCAATCTTTTCGTGAAATGATGAATTCCTATGCCATCTTCTAACCGATATCATGCAAAAAAACCTTCAAGCCACTTCTCACGTGGTATTGAAGGTTTTTTATATTTTAAGGACATATTATTAAGAGTTCCTCGCTACGATCTCAAACAGTGCATTCTGAAACAATTGTGTGCTTTTTTCCCAAGTGAAATGCTGTGAATCCTGCTCCCCCTTACGAGCCAGCCGCTGGCGTAAATCCGGGTCTTTAATTAAGGTTATGATATCATCCGCGAGCCGATTCTCAAACCGGTAGGACATTAAGCAGTTATGGCCATGCCTGCCATATTCCATATTCCCACCGGAGTAAACAGTAACGAGCGCTGCTCCACAACGCATAGCCTCGATGCCTGGTAGCGATCCCGTATCATACGTACTTGAGCTTACAAAAATATCGCTCTCACTATAATGGTAACAAAGCTCAGTATCATTTGCAGGAGTCCTTATATGATATCGTTCGTCCGCTAATAAAGTTTGCAGGGTAGTCGACTCAGCAAATTCACCAGGAGGAATGATCAAATAAAGTTCAACTTCTGGATGAAGTCTTCTGACCCGATTTAACTGTTCAAGCAAATAGTCTTGTTCACGATGGCCTGAGAATCCACCCTCTGGCTTTCGCATAACCGCGGAAACTACAAGCTTATTTTCAGGTTCACGAATGTTCAAATTTCTAAAAACAGGATTCACACCAATGGGCACGATTGTCCCCTTAATCCCATGATTCATCTGGACGATTTCTTGCTGCCAACGGGATAGTACAAGCAGATTGCTGGTTAAACTATAGGATGCAAAAGAACGGCTATTGTCAGGTAAAAAAGTGGGCTCGTAGCAAAGCGCTAAACGAATATGAATCCCTTTTCCCTCATTACTTGCCTGCTGCGATACCTCGACTGTGGTATAAAAGTTGGAGACAATCACGTCCCCCACTGGAAAATCGCTGGCCGACAAATCACCATCTGCCGCATAACGCAATTCACAATTTATCTCGTATTCAACGACACCATCGCTGGGCAAGAGGATCGTAATTTCATGACCGATCTCTGACAGACGATTAGCCAGTTCTGCCAGCATCCGTTGTGCTCCGCCCCTAGATAGAGTTAGAACAGGAAATATTAATTTCATTCCCCTCTCTCCTTTAGCAGCAGATGCGATAGAACCCCATGATGGTTTGCTTGTACCTGTTCTATCTCTCTTTTCTGCGCCTCACTATAAATCACTGAGCCCATCTCTTGATGCACTCGATAATCAAGCTGCGGATACTCAATATAAGACCAGCTAAAATGCGGTAAAATACGCAGCCATAAATCATAGTCTTGAGTATATAACAACATTTCATCGAACGTTCCTACAGCACGAAATATATCCATATGAAGAAGAACTGTACTCCCATTCACCGGACAACCCAACATCATAGTCTCAATAAAATGGGCTCTGCTGCTAAAAAGCATACTTACCGTATCTGAGATCCGTTCTCCCTGCTCATTTATATAATAATAGGCTGTATAGTTAAACAAAGTACCCGTACTTTTGAGCTTTTCTATTTGGTTTTTGATTTTATCCGGGTGAAATTGATCATCTGCACTGAGCCAGGCAAAATACGTTCCGGTAGCCACTTCTATCCCTTTGTTCAAAGCAGAAGCCGTCCCTCCATTACTCTTTTGTATATAAATGATTCTGTCACGGAAGGGGGCCAACTTCTCCAGCCATAGGGTAGAACCGTCATCGACTACAATAAGTTCTATATTCGGATAGCTTTGATCCAAGACACTTTGGATGGCGAGATCCACATACGAACAGTTATAAAATGGGATGATCACCGATACTTTAGATTCTTCACTCATACGCGCTCACCTCCTTCACCCGGAGCTCAACTTTTATACTGTTTTACAAGCAAGCAGGGCATCTACTGGTGCATGGCCCTCCCCGAATGCTTCACGAAACGATGGGTTTTGGGCATGATGGAAACCTTTAAGTACCGTTACCTCATACCCAAGTGCAATAAAATCCTCCGGCTCCCATCCGCTCCGATGCTTTTGAAAATACTCTCCCTGCAAATGATAATGATCCATACCCTCCTGTGGAAAAAAGCCCCGAGGGGTAAATACAACTACTCGGTTATTGGCGATTCTTTCGGCCATCCCTAGCAGAGTCTTCGCTTCATTTTTATTAAAGTGCTCTATTGAATCAATAAAGGTAACCGCTGAAAATGTTTTGGGGAGGAATAATTTATCCATATGACTGGCATCTGCATGTACCGGAATAATATGAGGTGACTTATATTGACGATGCAGCAGGTACGGCCTGTGAATTTCTAATCCAAGCACTACTGCGGCTTCATATCGTTCAAGCAGGGTACCGGTGCCGCTGCCGATATCCAGAATACTCTGGCAGAATTTCAACTGTTCCAGTAAGACTGGCAGAAAGTCATTCACTTCAATTTCCCGGTACATTACCTTCAGCCCCCCATAGAAGAAATCAAGTGCTGCAGCGAATTCTTGTAGCGGGCATTGGTCGCAGCTGCCTCTGCCATAATTACATCAAAATATTTGATCGTTCCCATGCCCTCATGCGTCCGGTAAGCTGTGAGGGATTGATTCAACATCACCGGTGGATATCCGTTCAGAATGGCGCGGAACCATAAGTCATAATCATGGGTGTAAGGAAGTGATTCATCAAAAAGTCCGATGGCTCCAAACACCTCTCGTTTAAACATCACCGTACAGCCATTAATGGGATTACCGTGTAAAAAACAACGTAAGTAATCCAGGTGACTAGGAAACAATGGCGCAGCATTCAGCTGAACCAGCTGCGATTGAGCGTTAATATAATTAAAGTTGGTATAGGAGATTAACAAGTGGTTCTGCTCCATGAACAGAACCTGATTGTTGATCTTATCCCGATAAAATAAATCATCCGAGCTAAGCCAGACCACATAGTCACCCGTTGCATTCAATATGCCGTGATTCAGTGCGGAGGCGGTTCCCCCATTGCCTTTGCCCAAATAATGAATTCGGGAAAGATACGGTGTAATTAGATTGCTATGGGCATGCGAGCCGTCATCGACAACAATGATTTCGTAAGGTTCCCAAGACTGGGAGAACGCACTTTGCAGGGCGTGCTCAATATAAGGACAATTATAAAAAGGAATCACTACCGAAACCTTCGGTCTCATAACAACCTCCCCTCCCCGCTAACTCGGTAATAATTCAAAATATCCATTAACGATTGGTTAAGCCCAATTTCCGGAAGCCAGCCCAGTGAAGTCACATCAGCCTCAGGGGTTGATGCTTCTGAATGAACCTTCTTATCCGCTGTGGCTGCGATCTCTGAAATAGCCCGTTCAGCATCTGCAGGTCCCCAGTCCATTGGCACTGGACCTACAGAATGACTGAGCAACTGCTCCGCGATCTCCCCGAGTTCCCGCTGCTTCCCCGAATCGATGCGATAGATGGTTCCATTTGTACCTTTACGCAAAATGTAATCATAAGCTCTAACGGCATCTCTTACATCTAAAAAATCACGCAGCGCATAACGAGAAGAGAGCTTAAATGGAGGTATTTCCTCTTCTGGCTGGCCTTCACTTCGGACAATGTGCTGTGCTAATAAAGAGCAGAAGCCGGTGGAAGGACCGGGACCAATCAGATTACAGGGCTCAGCCAGCAGAACCGGCTGTTTAAATAAGGTGCCCCAAGCGAGGGACACCAGCTCTTCTATTGTTTTGCTAAGACTGTACGGGTGTGGTGGCCCAGCCACCACACCCGGTTTGAACTTAAGTCTGGAGCCAGCCACTAGAATCCGACTGCTCGGCAGGCTTCGCATGGCCTCCAGTAAATATAAGGTGGCCATCACATTGGTCTCCATATAAAGCAAGGGATTAAGCCATGACTCGGGTACGGAGTTCTTCCCAGCCAAATGAAGGACAGCGTCCGGTGTAGTTTGCTTGATCATCTCAGCTACTGCTTTCCGGTCACTTAAATCACAAATATATATCTTTACTCCTTCTGGAAAAAGAGTGGAGGCAGCTGTTGATTGCGGCCGCAATACAGCGATAACCTCACCCCCTCCTGCCGAAAATAATCGAACGGCATGTTGCCCGGTGAATCCACCGGCTCCGGTAATTAGAAGTCTTTGACCTGTCATAAATACATCTCTGACTGTTTCATCCAGTCAGCCAGTTCCTGCAGCATTAAAGGATATGAAGGCAGCGGCAAGAGGACATCCGCTCTTGTATTCACTAGTGTACGATCCTGAATATGTTCATCCTCAGGGATGATCTCCACATTTTCTTTATGAAAAGCCGCCTGAATATGCTGAAGCAGCTCATATTTACTTACCGGCTCTGGATGCGCTAAATGGATTAGCCCCGATACGGGGGAATCCAGCATTACATCCACTGCTTTGGCTAATTGGAGCGTTGTGACCCCGTTCCACATCACCCGCCGGTATCCTGAAACTTTACCACTCTGCGCCAGGAACCAATCCATCAGACCAATACCGCCTGAGCGGATTTCGGGACCAATAATGGAAGTGCGAATCGTAAGATGCCCGGGTTTTTGCACCTCACCGAGACTTTTCGAAATTGCATATACAGAGGTTCCATCAGGAGCATCCTCTTCGGTGTACCCTCCGCGTGTTCCTTCGAACACGCAGTCGGTACTGATATGAATGAGCCTTGCCTGAATATCCTCCGCCTTTCGCCACAAGTGATGAGGGAGAAAGCCATTCACGTGGTAAGCCCCAATTTTGTCACGCTCCGCGAATTGATTGAGAACCCCCATTGCATTGATAATGCAATGAGGGGAAACGATATCGACCAGCTTCTCAACTCCGGCTATATCGTTCGCATCTACATACAGCCCGCCAAGATCGCTCTTATCCCGGGTTGTATGGAAGACGTGATGCTTGCCCTGGCGGCGAAAATAATCCGCCAGCATATGCCCCGCCATACCGTTTCCACCTAGGATAAGCAGCTTCATTGCAGGAACCCTCCCCGGATCAAGATGCTTTTGATCTCTTCCCGATCCATCAGATTCGTCTCTGAACTGAAGCTATTGAAAGAGACATGAGGATAAGCGCTATAATGTGCCTTTAATTCCGGCATGTTCAGCGTAGGGAGAATTACTAGATACTGTTCATCGTAGACAACGGTAGTTAAGCTTTCGAAATCGCTCATCAGAATCTCGTGGATTTTCTCCCCCGGACGAATCCCGGTCTCAACAATACTCACATTGGACTCTCCGGAAGCCTCAATCAGCACCTCAGCAAGATCGATAATTCGGCAGGTAGGCATAGTCATGACGAAGATTTCTCCACCCAAGCTAACCTCAGAAGCTTTAAATAATAACGTAATAGCATCGCGTAGGGTAAAAAAGAAGCGGGTCATTTTCATATCCGTAATGCGTACCTGACCCTTATCTTTAATCTGCTTCATGAACAAATGCACTACGCTGCCGTTCGTTCCGAGCACATTACCTCCGCGTACAGTAACGAACCGGGTGTTTGAGCCAATCAGATTGGCATAAACGAACAATTTCTCCCCGATCGCTTTGGTCATTCCATAGAAGTTGGATGGGTTCGCAGCCTTATCGGTAGAGATGTAAATTGCTTTCTCAACGCCATTTACAATGGCAGCTTCGATCACATTTTGAGTTCCCACTACATTGGTTTTGAGTGCTTCATAAGGCTGATCTTCACAGACTGGAACATGTTTGAGCGCCGCCAGATGAAAGATATAATCAACGCCACGGCAGGCTGCAATCAGCGCATCCTTGTCACGGATATCGCCAATGATAAAGCTGAGACGTTGATCTTCAAACTCCCGGCTCATCGCCACTTGAGCGGATTCACTGCGGGAGAATACGATGATTTCCTTAGGATTTTGTGGCAGAAGTTGCCTAATCAGCTCATGCCCCCAGGAACCAGTTCCGCCTGTGACCACAATCCTTTTATTATTGAACATGCAGGTTCCCTCCAAGCAAGAATTTAACTACCTTGACCGAAACATCCGGAGTCATGTATCCTTCCGGTGCCTCCCAATCCCGATTGAGCGCCGTCATCAGCTTGACGCTGCGCAGAATACTTTTCTGATCTACACCTGAGACTACATTGCTGCCACAATCCACTGTTTCTGGACGTTCCGTCGTTCTGCGAATCGTAACTGTTGGCACTTTCATCAAGCAGCATTCCTCCTGTACAGTCCCGCTGTCGGTGATGGCACATAAGGCGTGCTGTTCCAAGTAGACAAAATCAAAAAATCCGAAAGGTTCATGAAATTCAACTAGTGGGTTCATTGGAAGGGAAAATTGCTCGGTAAGTTTGGAGCGAGTGCGAGGATGAATGCTGCATATTAAACGAATTCCAAAATGCTCAGCCACTGCGTTAAGACCCGACATAATTTGTACAAGGGACTCTGGATCATCTACATTCTCAGCACGGTGGGCCGTGACTAGGAAATACTGTCCTGCGTTAAGCTTCAGCTGCTCCAGAATGTCGCTAGTCTGGATTTTGTGCTCAAAGTGGGTCATGACCTCATGGATCGGATTTCCTGTTAACACGATACGCCTGCTGGGGAAACCTTCGCTGATTAGATGTCTTTTGCTCTGCTGCGTATAAGGCATATTAATGGTCGAAACGGCGTCGATGACACGGCGGTTTTTCTCTTCTGGTACTTGGAGGTCATAGCAGCGGTTGCCCGCTTCCATATGCACCACCGGAATTCCCATACGTTCAGCCAAAATCGCGCATAACGCGCTGTTCGTATCGCCCAGAAGCAAAACGCGATCTGGCTGTTCTTTTAGTAAAATACTTTCTAACCCTCCGAACATGGCGGCAAGCTGGCCGCCTAGTCCTGCTTGTTTATCCTGCAGCACATAATCCGGTGCCCGCAGACCCAGCTCAGCAAAGAAAATGCCGCTGAGACTGGCGGTGAAGTTCTGGCCTGTATGCACCAGGATGTGCCGCTCAGCATGTTCGTCGAGAAGCGGAATGATTACACTGAGGCGAATGATTTCAGGCCTCGTGCCTAAAATCGTCATGATCTTCATGAGTTCACTCCCCTGCCTGTTTAATTATGGTCTGACTTGGCTCAATCAGCGGACTGTGCTCTGGTTGCTGGATTGAGATCATTGAGCGGGAAATGTACCGTTCATTTGGCTCAGGTTGCTGGAATGAGCTCTTTTTGCGGGATTTATACCGCTCATTTGGCTCAGGTTGCTGGAATGAGCTCTTTTTGCGGGATTTATACCGCTCATTGGGCTCTGGTTGCTGGAATGAGCTCATTTAGCGGGATTTATACCGCTCATTGGGCTCTGGTTGCTGGATTGAGATCAATAAGCGGGAATTATACCGCTCATTGGGCTCCGGTTGCTGGAATGAGCTCATTTAGCGGGATTTATACCGCTCATTGGGCTCCGGTTGCTGGAATGAGCTCATTTAGCGGGATTTATACCGCTCATTTGGCTCCGGTTGCTGGAATGAGCTCATTTAGCGGGATTTATACCGCTCATTGGGCTCCGGTTGCTGGAATGAGCTCATTTAGCGGGATTTATACCGCTCATTGGGCTCAGGTTGCTGGAATGAGCTCTTTTTGCGGGATTTATACCGTTCTTTGGGCTCATCTAGCTAAATTCGCTGCATTCAAGGGCATAACTGCCTCTCTTTGCGCTCAGCTTGCCGAATTCGACGCATTCTAGGGCATTTATGCCTCTCTTTGCGTTCAGATTACCGAATTCGACGCATTCTAGGGCAGATTTGCCCCTCTTTGCACTCGGCTAGCTGAATTCGACGAAATCTAGGGCATATATGCCTCTCTTTGCGCTCAGCTAGCTGAATTCGACGAAATCTAGGGCATATATGCCTCTCTTTGCGCTCAGCTAGCTGAATTCGACGAAATCTAGGGCATATATGCCTCTCTTTGCGCTCAGCTTGCCGAATTCGACGAAATCTAGGGCAAATATGCCTCTCTTTGCGCTCAGCTTGCCGAATTCGACGCATTCGAGGGCAAATATGCCTCTCTTTGCGCTCAGCTTGCCGAATTCGACGCATTCGAGGGCATATATGCCTCTCTTTGCGCTTAGCTTGCCGCTTCGCTGCAATCGAGGCATTTACGCCGCGCGCCGCCGTCCACCGCGGCGGGCCCGGCGGCGCTTGCCCCCGGCAGTGCTGCGCCGCCGGGCAGAACCTTTACGCCGCTTGCGAGCAACGCGGCGCAAAACCAACGGGCGCCCGCTTCGCCGCGCCCGGGCTTTGCCGCGCCGCTTGCGGGCGACGCGGCTCGGCAGGCCCTTGCTTCGCGGCGGCAAAGCCGGCGACGCTGCGGGTAAATCAGGCTGGACAGCAGGTGGTTCCACCACCACCACGCTGTCAGCCTCGCGCACCGCAGGTGCGCTGCAATAGCGGAGGTTCCACATCTCCGCAAGACCCTGCAGGCGGCTCCGATAAGCCGCCGGACCATAGACGGCGTCGACGCGCTCCCGCGCTTGACTGCCTAGAGTTAACGCCAGTCCCGGCTGCGCCAGCATGACGTTGACTCTTTCTGCCAGCGCGGAAATGTCCGATGCTGGCACGAGATTTTCGCCGCAGCCCGCTGCGTGCAGAATTTCCCGCAAGCCCCCAGAGTCGTAAGCGATCACGGGCTTTCCAAAAGCCATTCCTTCCAAAGCAGTCATACCGAAGCCTTCGCGGATCAGACTAGGAACCACTAGCACATCCATGGCACAATAGGCAGATGGAAGACATTCAGCATAACCAACAAATTTAAACCGGGTGTACAGTCCCTCAAGCTTTACCTTGCGGACACAACGCTCATAATAGCTTTTATCGCCAGCTGACCCAATGACAACAAATTTCGAGCTTGGATGAACCGCGTGCACAAGCACAGCCATTTTCACAAAATGTTCTAGACCTTTTTCTTTGTTGATAAAAGAAGAAATATAACCGATCAGCTGTTCATGCGGTTTAACCCGCAATTCCCGCCGCCGTTCGCTCCGAAGCTTGCTCCAAGCCTCAATCATCATCTCTTTATCATTCCAAGAGGGAGGCAGCTGGATCACTTTTTCCGCTCTCACGTCCTCTGGAAAGCAAGCTGCAGCTGTTTGTGAAATAGCTAGTATCTCATCACTATTCCGAAGAATCAGCCCTACACTAATAGGTGTATATTCATTGTCTGTTATCGTCTCTGATATTTTCCATATCACCGGAATGCCCAGTGACTTTGCAGCCATTGCTGGCAGAGCATGCACACAGGTACTTGTAATAACAAACGCCGGGCGCAGGGAATTCAGCCAGTCTGTTAATTCGTGATACTCCCTGCTTTCCTGGAATTTCTGAGCATCTGCCTCCAACCCTGCATAAGGAGTGTACATTCCATATAAAAGAGGAATCGAAAGCAACTGTACACTTATTCCACAGCTTCGAGCCTGAGAAGTCAGCTTGCCGTCCTGAGGCGCAACGAGAATACAATTAAAGTACGGAGAAAGCTCCTGAGCGAAAAACAACAATAGCTTCTCCGCTCCCGTAATACTGCGTGTATTGGATACATGTGAAAAGAGGACGATTGTAGCTTTGTCAGCCATGGCGTTTCGGCGCTCCCTAACGAGGGGCCTGGAGCAGCCATTCACCTCCTTAAAAAATTTACAAACTTTGCGCTAATTTCTATCCTTCGCAGTAAAACTCTCTTTGAAAATGGTCGCTCCTGTGACTCGCAACATCGCTTCCGCTTCGCTCTAGAATCTCGTCAGTCAATTTCAATTCGCTCCCGAGCTTCGCCCCTTTACTTCCACTCTGCTCTCGAATCTAGCCAGTCGCTTCCGCTCCGCTATACAAGCCCGCTCCAGACGTTGCTTCTTTTCATCAGGCCACAGGCATAAGCTGAGGTTCGGTTCTACAGTATATCGAGGAAAAACAGATGCCGGCACGACACCTGTCCCCTGGTAAGCGCACATTTCCGTTCCATTTCCGGGCATATGACCTAGCCATAAATTACTGTTAACAGCTGGTGTATACGTTTGGTGTAGGTGTGATCCTTAAGCGTCCGTTCAAAAGCGCGCAGGGCAATCGCACGGCGTTCTTCCTCATGAGTCAGGTAATAACGGATTTTATCCATCATTTCTTGAGGGCTTGCAAAAGTCTCAATTTCTTCACCAGGTTTGTAGAAAGATCCCATATCATCTCTGGCATCCACTAATTGCAGCGTACCCGTAGCCGCGATTTCAAAAGTACGCGGATTAGGAGATACCGCCGGAATCGAAAGCGTATTGTTGTTCACTACTTCATCAATGTGCGAGCGGTGGAGGTTAATGACGATTTTGGATCCGCTGTAAGCTACCGCTGTTTCCTGTGGTGACATCCACTTACCAATCTCAATTCGATCTCCATAGAGTGCCGCCTCAGGCAGACGGTCCCACCAGATGCCGTTAATCACCGTGTTATAGTTCATCAAATCCGGAAGAATCTCACGGAAGAAATTAACCCGGTTCCAATAGGCAGAGCCAATAAAACTAACTTCGCGATTCAATGGTGAACGTGTTGTAGTTGGACGGTAATGCTCGCGGTGAGCGGCAAAAGGAAGATAATGAACTTCAGGGCAGCCAAGTCCCTTATAAAAATCAATACAATTACGCTCAAGCGTGAACACAAAATCGTAATGCGCCACAATTTTAACTGTAAAATCAGTGTAATAAGGATCATCTGTAAGCCAAATGGCTGTCTTAATTCCGCTAGCCCGAAGAACGGAGATCTGCTCAAGCGGTAAATCCATACCATCCAGCACAAGTACCAGATCCGGTCTTTGAGCGGCGGCTAACTCCACTAAGTTTTGACGCACATCTGTTATCGTGACTTGTGTGGTTAATTTTTGCAGCGCGTAGAGGACTGCATCGTCTAATGGAGAGTAGGGATATCCTTTACCAGAAGCCACATACATTACATGAATATTCCGTACAGGAAATACTTCTTCTGGCCGACCATCTAAAATCGCAAGCCGTCCCCGTAAATATCCCTCATCATATCCGCCCTTAAAACCACTCAGACGACCACGAAGCTTTTCTTCCTCTGGAGGTGTCAGTGGTAGCGGTGGTGCAGGCATAATAAATTCATTGTTGTTCATCATCATCCTCGCTCCTTTATCCCGTTATAGATTTCATACACTTGAAGCAATCACATTCAGCAAATGAGGCAAACGCGCAGTGAATGTATGGTTCCGCATGGTTGTCTGTAGTCCCCGTAAAGCGTAAATTCGGCGCTCTTTTTCATGCTTCAGATAGTACTCAATCTTCTCCTGCAATTCCTTAGCAGAGCCAAAAGTATCCAAGTCATAACCTGGCCGATAATAATTGCCCAGATCCTCACGAACATCCGTAAGCTGCATAGTACCGCAGGCACTGATCTCATAAGTACGTGGGTTGATAGAGCGTGATGGTAAACGGAAGCTATTCCGGTTATCCTGCCCCTCCTCCCACGGACGGTGAATATTAATGACTAGCTTTGCACCACTGTAATAGTTCGCAGTTTCCTCAGGTGGGATAAAGCCATTGCTAATAAAAGGGGCAAGCTGGTCATATGTCGCAAGCCGTTCCCAGAAGCCGCCAGCGATCAGCACCTTCTTATCCTTTAAATAGGGGGCAAGTTCATCAAACAGCGCTGTCCGATTATGAAATGCATTGCCAATAAACACAATGTCGTACTTATACTGCGGTGCCGTACGGCGCGGATAGAACATCTTTGGATTGACGCAAAGCGGTAAATAATGAACGGATGGAACTCCAAAGGATTGATAAAACTCCACACAACCGAGCTCATGCGTAAAGACGTGATCATAATGCCGGCAAATCACTGAAGTATCCTCTGTAAAATAAGGATCATCCACAAACCAGATCGCAGTCCGAATGCCCAGCTTTCTGATTTCTGTAATCTGTTCTAAATGATTTTCCGGAAAAACATGCAGTCCATTCATAACCAGCACTGCCCCGGGCATCTCCCGAGCTGCGGTCTCCAGCATAGTTTCTGGAGTGCTTATCACAAGCTCACTTACAAGCTGCTGAAGCGCCTCAATTACCCCAGTATCGATTGCATGGAACCCTTGAGGAACATACATTAGCTTAAATGGCCGACAGGCTTCGACCTCTACAGTACTCCGACGCTGCACAGCCTCACACATGCCAAGACGATATCCTTCGTGATAACCGTCGCGATAATCTCGCGGACGCTTGTGTTTTCTCCTTTTCGCTTTCACGGCCTTCACCCTGCCCCGTTGTATTCTCAAGACAGTATAACTATATGCGGAGTCAGCACTCGCCTCATGGACATCTGTCATTACTAGAACTAAATTGGCAGATGTACCCTGTCTTTTGCCCGGCTTGCCCGAACCCCGTCAGATTTCATCCACTCGCTGGATGCTGTTATACTATAAAGGTCTAGCTAGAGGCACTAAACTTGTCATCTCTGTCCAATCTGTCCGAAGATGATTACTTTTTGAAATTCACAAGGGGGGAACTATGAATAACACCACGTTGTATTTGCGACACGCGGAGCTGCTGCGTGATCTGGTGCCATCCTTTCAAACCTATCCATTTCATCTGCCTGCTGTTCGAACGCTGGATCGCCTGACTTTTCAAAAACCAGTGACCTTTCTTGTTGGAGAGAACGGCACGGGCAAATCAACCTTGTTAGAGGGAATTGCTGCTGCTTGGGGCTTTAACCCTGAGGGTGGAACGCTAAACTTTTCTTTTAACACTCGTTCCTCGCATTCGAATCTTTATGAGTATTTTAGAATTGCTAGAGGGGTTAGACGGCCGAAGGACGGCTTTTTTCTGCGTGCGGAGAGTTACTATAATGTGGCTTCTTATATTGATGAGTTGGATGAACAACCCGGTGGCCCACCGATCAAAGACTCCTACGGAGGCAAATCTCTGCATGAGCAGTCCCACGGAGAGTCTTTTTTAGCTACATTCGTTCACCGTTTCGGCGGCCGCGGCCTTTATATCCTCGACGAGCCTGAAGCAGCGCTTTCCCCCTTACGTCAAATGTCTCTGCTGGTGCGTATGCATGAGCTGGTCGGACAGGATTCACAGTTCATTATCGCAACTCATTCCCCCATTCTGATGTCCTATCCCGGTGCTGAAATTTTTCTCTTGGAGGGGGAGGGAATACGGTCCGTCGCCTTGGAGGAAACCGAACATTATACCGTGACCAAAGCGTTTATGAACGATCGTCAAGGGATGTTGCGTGAGTTATTTGAAGATGAATAAGCATACACGACTTCGACGTCCCTTTAAGGACGGTAAGCGTTTAAGCGAGAAATATAAGGATAATTTACAACATGGAACATATAAATTCTTATATTATAGGCTATGTTAAATTCTAATGTTGATATTTGACCATAAGAAAACCGCCTTCGTCGTTGAAAAGGCGGTTTATTGCTTATCGTGTCCCGTTAGCGCAACGACTTACTCTGTTGAATTTCGTGTTCCTCAACATAAAGCGGCATCAGAGAAGGCGGATCGTACCTTATCGCGGCCTTTAAACGACAAAATGGTGCCGATAGCCATAGCCCCATAGCCGCAACGAAATAATAAGCCTAATCCGACAGTGCCCGCATGATGTTGGATTTCGCCTCTGCCGCAATTGCTTCATTCCCGTCATCGACCGCTTGCATTAAGATCAGTATGGGGATGTATACCGCGATTAGCCGCGCCAGCAGCTTCGTTTCCTCGTCCGCTCCTCCGTACGTTTCGAAAAACACGCCGCGAGCGTAAGGTGGTAAAAAGCTATAAGCAACGCTCAAATCGCAAGCCGGATGGCCTACGCTCAGATCGCCCCAATCAATGATGCCGGAAACGATCCCGTTCTCATTCACAAGCATATTTTTGAAATGAAGATCGCCATGTAGCAGTGCATTCACCGCCTCGACACGGTCCTTTTGCAGCCTGCTAATATACGCTTCGATCACACCGGACTCCTCCGGCGACAAGTGTTCAACCACCTTCGATAGAAAGCCCTCCAATTTCACTTTGCGCGATGCTATGTCCGTCAAGTTTCGATGATCTTGCTGAACTCCGCACTCCAGCGCCGCCTGCACCGGAAACTCATGCAATCTCCGCAAAAATTTCGCCAGCGTCTCTGCCGATAAAGCCCGGCGTTCTTCCGTCAAACCGATTGGGAAATCTCCTAGCACGTAGTCATAGCCAAGAAATGGTGCCGGGTATTCGTCACTTGCTTCGCCATAAAACAACGGTTTCGGATAGGGGATGGTTATATATGTCTCCAGCTTTGGCAGCAGCTTCCCTTCCATACGAATCGAGCCAACTGCAATCGTTCTTCTTGGAAACCGGAACACGTACTCGTCACCGATGAGAAAAACCGTATTGTCCCAGCCCCAGCCCAATCGCTTCACTTGCTTCGATGACAGCTGAGGGAATTGTCTGCCGATCAGCGTCCGCGCCTGCTCTTCGTTAACCTCCCACTCCGCATCCCATACATTCGTTCCTCCCATGAATTGTCTGCCTCCTCGTTCCTTACGTTATTTAGATGTTTACATTCCCTAAAAGTGAAGCGATCCATCCATTTCTTCAAGCGGCTGTGGTAGCTGTTTACGTTTTGGATATGGTACACGCCTTTCACACGTTGTTTTCCGTCGGACTTGAATCGGTAATGAGTCATGCCTTTTGAATTCGCATAGGAGCTAAATGCCCTCCATGAATCAGTGCATAACACGTTTGAGTCAGATAGATGACCACCAATCGCTTCGTCTAATTTTGTAATCCGAATACGTCCACGCCCAAGTACGCCAGAGTAAGTCATTTTCTGACGGTCACGGGCAACCAGCACGCACACTTGATCGTGGCTTATACCACGATATTTCGCTTTGCCGCCACGTTTACGTGGCTTGCGTTCGGTAATATTCCGCTTGCCCCTTTCCGAGTAAAGAAAGTAGGTCTCGTCCATTTCAACAATATCTTGAAATGCTTCGGTTGGAATCTGCTTCAGAGCGGAAAGAATCTTATGCCGCCAGTAAAACAAGGTGACATGCGTGACTTCATCGTTTAACTGCTCTGCACATTTTCTCAGAGAAAAGCCCTCAATCATGCATTCGATAAAACGAACCCACATATGAGGTCGCCTCATTCGTTGCAGAGGGGTGTTCGTAAGGTCATTGAATGTTTGGCGACAGGACTTACAACGGTAACGTTGACGTTTAACCTCTCCAGTGCGTGTTCTTACAGCCTACTTTCCAAATCGAACAACAGAATGGTTTTTGCAATGCGGGCAAACAAGTCCATCTTTATGCTTCTGCTCTTGAATTTCATCAATCGCTCGAACTGGAAGTGCCACTCCCTTGGTTCGGGACTGCAAAAAGTAGATAAGTTCTCGCTTACCATTATCGTCCAACGTATCAGCAAGCTTTTTCAGTTCCTTTAAATCCATGGGCAAATCATCTCCGAACAGTTATATCGCCCTTATTATAGAACACTTGTTCGTAATTATCAAACATCAACAACAAAGTTTAACATAGTCATATTTATAAAAAAACAGCAGGTCTCCAAATCGGAAACTTGCTGTTTGCTTTGTGTTATTTTGTGTTTGATAGGTGCTTGAAATCAGCGTCTCGCAATCCCCGTCAGCTTGTGTATAATCCATCCAAACATGACTACAACCATCATATCGAAGCACACATTAAACAAGAATAAATGCTTACCGATGTCAGCCCTTCCGTCCCCAAGAATCGGAACCAAGAAGGAGAAAATCCCTATTAGCCCTAGCAGCATCAGCAGCTCGCCGGCAACTTTGCCACGAATATCTCTGCTGCGGAAATACTGGAACAAAGCTCCCGCAAAATACACCAGATAGAATATGGAGAGAAATCCGAGCGTGTGCGGAATATGTTTGTTTTTGAATTGGCTCCATGCACTGTAAGTATAGGATAATGCACCTGCTGGTTTATTCTCGCTTTTCTCATAGTTTCCTAGATAATACGGGCGAATCGCCATGCTGTTACTCGCAGCATATTTCATATTATCTATCAACCGGTCCGGATGCTTCAGATAGAAGAACAATACATCTTTATGAGATACACGGTCATAGAAGTCCGGAACCAGCGAAGGATCATCCTGCTTAATCACTGTATCGGTCTGAAAATAATTTGTACCCGCCAGTACCTCCAGCCGCTCCGGCAATCCGAGATCCTGCAAGTCTCCCTTCACATCCGGCGATTCGTTTAAAATCCCAAAAAACACCGTTTGATACAGATTAATATGCTTCAGATCTTTTGGCGCTGCCACATACAAAACGATGGATACAAGAAAGATGGCAATCGAAAAACGTAAAGCCAGCTTCCTCCATTTGCCCTCTCCGTCAAGCATCATAAACCGCAAGAAAATCAGAGCAAAGGCAATCCCAATCGGTGCATTCTGGATTTTGGAGGTGACCAGAAACAGAATTGCGATAAAAAACAAAGTTAACCCTTTAGTGGTTGGCTTCTCTTGGCTGGTTAATCTTAATCCTACTGCAAATGTCAGCAGCATAAACACCATCGACACTGGTTCTCCAAACAAGGAGTTGAAATAGGCCACATACCCGATATCGTAAAACACAAATAAGATAGCTGCTCCCAACAGCAGCCCTGTAACATAAGAGCCACGAGCATTATACTTCACCAGCAGCCAAGTTGCCGCCAGTAAAAGAAGCCCATAAACTGCACCCAGCAAACGAACATCAAAAAAGCTGCCATGGATGAGCCCGCCGATCAATCTCGGCACAAGTACTATTAAAATCTGTGAGGAAGGATAAAAACCTCTAAATAAATTTTCATAAGCAAAACTGGAATGACTAAAATTGAAAAACTGGTCGGCATACGATGCTCCAGTGTCATAGTAGTTCAGACCGATGGTATTCATCATACGCAAAAAATCTCCGTTATCGGCAACACCAATAAAAGGCCCTACGAATAGCAAATAAATAATGATACCGCAGCCGGCAAGGCCTACGAGATACTCCGGTTTCCAGAACTTTTTCATGATTCCCCCTATCTCTGTGGTAACAGCTTCACATATTCGTCGGACAAATTCATTAGCTTCAAAATATACTCATAATCAGTCTGATATTTTGTGAAATCCGATACTGGCTTAAGCGTATCCAGCGACACAGCTTTACCATCAGCAAAATCTTTACCAGGCACATAGAGAATATCATCATTAAAGAAAGAACCAGAAGGCAAATAATACCGCATTCCTAACACATTACGATCAATGTTCAAGAGATCATGACCAAATGCTGTATAACCTTCTTCTTTTAAAGAAACCCCCAATAGGTTAGCTATCGTAGGAAGAATATCCAACTGTCCACCTGTTCTCTCTACTACCTTCCCTTGCTCCATTCCTGGTACATGTACAATCAATGGAATATTAAAGCGACTGATCCGGGAATCGTATGGAATCCCCAACGCACTTTCTACTTGCTCCGGTGGCACATCCTGCGGCTGCAAGCCAAAATGATCGCCATACATCACCAGCACAGTGTTATCCCACATTCCATTTTTCTTCAAACCCTCTATTAAAGTTCCAATGGCATAATCAGTATAGTTAATAGCAGTCAAATAATCGCCAAGCATCGTGTTTTTTAACTCATCAGGCACTGAAATCTTCTTAAAAGAGTCCGGAATTTGGAAGGGATGATGGCTGGACGCCGTCACCATTTGTGCGTAGAAAGGAGTTCCTTTCTTCTGCAGCTCTGCCAATTTCTCGACACCCGTAATATAAAGCTGTTCATCGGAAGCACCAAACGCATTAAAATGATCATTGGTAAAATAATCTTTATCATAATAGCCGTTAAATCCAAGTGCAGGATATAGCTCATTCCGATTCCAAAAGCCCACTTGATTCACGTGAAAGGTGTACGCCTCATATCCTTTATCTCTCAGCAGACGTGGTAGGCTCGGCAGTTCTCTGTCCCCGAATCCAGTGGACATTGCCAAGGTCCCGATTGGATAAATCGACGTGTTGCTCATAAATTCAGCGTCAGAAGTATTGCCCGGACCAATCTGCTGGTAGACATGGGGGAAGTAAAATCCCTCATCTGCCAACTTGTTCAACACTGGAGTCAGCTCTTGACCCTTCAGGGATTGATGCAGCGGGAAGTTTTGGAAAGCTTCCATTTGGATGACAATTACATTTTTGCCCTTTTGCGAGCTAAAATAATCAGGTGCTGTGCCCGCGGCCTTACTACTATAAGGATAGGAAGCTTGCAGTTCATCAATCTTCGCGATGGTATCCTTAATATCTCCGGTTCCAATGAGATTGTTATCTTCCTTGACCTTAATTGCGGCAACGACCTCATAATTCAGGAATCCGGCACTTTCTGCCTGCACAAGCTCATTTGTAATTCCCCGCGCAGAATTGACAGAATTGGCCGATAAAGCAAAACCTCCAAGAATAGCCACCAGAATCACCATCATATGTGCCAATCGTGTGTTCCGGGAGCTGAATCGCTCACGCTCACGCGGATAGGCTTTTCCATGCTTCCATCTGCGGATCAAGACATACATTGCCATGATCACAAAATCAGCGAAAAATAAATAATCAATAGTCTGTATCGTTGATTCTACGCTTGCCTTCACTTGAAACACCTGATTCAGTTCATATAAAGCCAGATACGTAGGAACAGAACCAAAGTGATTGAAATATACACTGGCTGCGAACAGCAGCAGCGATAATATCCCGTTAAATGTCCAATAGACGGCTGTTCTCACCCGCGAAGGAGTAATGACCGTCAGAATCCCCATGATGAAGAGGACTGGAGCAACATCTGCTGCAATCCACTCCCAAGCAATTCTATCAAAGAACAGCACTCTCAGCAGGAGCAGCTTCAACCATAGCAGCAGGACAACAATATAGAACTGAGCTCGATTCGGCCCGTGCTTTTTCACGTTTTAATCCCCTCTTACCTTTTCATTTGTTCTGATTATGAACTCTATTCATCTTTTCTGTAAAATATCAGATTGTTCTAGTATAACAATACTTACTTTTTTTATCAAAAATGTGCACCATTCGCTCCCACTACAAACAGGGAAATCCCGTACCTTTTCGGCTGTGGAACCTCCCTATTTAAGCCTATTATGTTATGCCTTTCAATCTAAGACTGGCTTGCTGGCAAATCCTCTTTTACCTTCCAGATCGTTAAATCACTATCATAATATACAGTAATCTCAGGACTGCCAAGCTTATGAAAGGTGAGATTCCCGGGCTCCTGATCTCTTTTAAGCAAGCTATATTCGCCCACATCAGCAACGCTAAATATCTTAGTCAGCAGAGGTGCTGCCTTCTCACGTAGGCGATCCCCATCAATTAGAGACAGCTCCCGGTCTAATACCGTTAGTTGTTTGGGATCTGTTTTATCACTAGCACGAGGATTTGTATCACTAATCTGCTCAATCCTTCTAGTAACAGTATCGAACGTAACCGAAACCTTTGATCCGTATTGCAGCGTAAGCGTATCCTGATCCTTGTCCATAGCCCGAAATACTAAACTAAGCTCTTCACCTCCGTTACCTCTCAACACCTTCAAGGCCTGTTCCCCAGCTTGACGCATCTCTTCTGATACCGCCGAGGCCTCAAGCGTGGCTGATGCGTAATCGAATTCACCATTTACAAATCCGATACGCCATTTCTCCGCCCTAAAGTTATTCTCAATTTTCACGCCAGAATGTTGTGTAACATCATATTCAACGTATCTGAGCACTTCATAAGCTGAATCATTCGCATAACCCAGTTTGCCCTTGATCTCTTCCGCACGGGTATTCATTTCAGCGTCGATCTCCGCAGCTGTCAGAATCCTACTCATCTTCGTTTGCACCAGTTCTCCTGTCTCATAATTGATCCAGATATATGCGGAGTCCTCACCTTTCTGGTAAGAGTAAAATATCTGCTGTTGCTCCTTAAGCCATTCCCGGTGATCTAGCGGATAAGTCTTTCCAAGTAAACTCTGCATCACCTGATCTGCGTTCCGCTGTAGCTCAGCCTCCGTGAAATGCGACGAAACCTCAGTTTGCGCAGGGTTGCTTGAATCATTACCGAGGAACCTTCCGTTCAGAAAGAATACACCTAAGCCCAACAATACAATAAAACCCGCCACAGCCAACAATTGCACAGGCAGTCTTTTTCCTGAGTAAGATTTCGCTCCCTGTTGATCTTCTTGAATTCGGCGAATGACGTTGTCTGCATGCCTCATAGTAAACTTTTCATTTCCAAAAGGTCCTTTTCGGGCCTGAGCATACCATTCCGGTTTATGATCCTCCATCATTCTACCCCCTTTAATTTGTTCTGAATTTTTTGCCGCGCTCGGTGCAATCTTGATTTTACCGTTCCGTGACTCAAGTTCATCAGTTCAGCTATTTCTTTTATAGAGAGTTCATATTTCAAATCCAGGACCAATATTTCGCGCAGCTTTGGAGACAATGCCATAATTAGATCCCATATCTCACCAATGGACTGATTACCCAAATACTCCATCTCCGCAGATCGGGCTACGCCAAGAGGTTCGATAGTTTTTTCCCGCTGCTCCACATCAACCGTGGACAATGGCTGTACACCACCCCATAAGCCCGAACGAAAAAAGCGCGATTTCCGGTGCGAAAAAACAGTATTCCTGGCAATCGTAAGCAACCATGCTTTAAATGAAGAATTCCCCCGGTACGTTCCAATCCGGTAATAACATTTAATAAATACTTCTTGAGCCAGATCATCGGCTTGTTCAGAATTTTTGGTAAGATAATAGATATAATTCCATATATCCTCTCCGTAACGGCTCATGATTTCTCTTAGTTGCTGTTCATTCATCGTCTCGCTATGCTGAAGACCTTCCAGTTCCAATTAGCTTCACCTCACTTAATACGACCTCATAAAAGGCACTTTAGTTCCCTTATGTTCATATTTTCTCATAAAAAAACAGGGGGTCCAGTGATGATCCCCTGCGAATGATAAGATATCCGAATCCGAATCGACCTTTCCCCTCAAACGATCGAGGTATGCGTGAGTAATCTTTTAATAGAACGGTTAGCTTCATTTAGTACAATTTCTTTATCCACAGTCTTTAGCAAACCTCTTTCCATCACGATCTCCCCGTCGATTATCGTTGTCTCCACATCTGCCCGCGTAGCGGAATATACAATTCTAGAGATGGGATCTACGTCGTAAGAGGGGAAGGTATGAAAATTGTAGAGATTCAGGAGCACTAGATCTGCTTTTTTGCCTACCTCGATACTCCCGATCTTATCCTCCATCCCTACGGCCTTCGCCCCACCAATAGTAGCCATACGGAATACACTGCGGGCATCCATGGTTGTGGGTCCGTGATGAGGCTTTTGAATAATCGCCGCCAATCGCATCTCATTAAACATATCCAGATTGTTATTGCATGGAGCGCCATCCGCTCCCAGACTAAGAGAAACATGCTCATGAAGCATCCCTGGTGTGTCCGCAATTCCGGAGGCCAATTTCAGATTGGAACCCGGGCAATGACTTACATGCACCCCTCGATCCCGCAAAATCCGCCGCTCCTCAGCATCCAGCCACACGCAATGCGCCAGTATAAGCCGTTCATTGGCTAATCCTAGATGATCCAGATAGACGATGTTACGCATGCCAGTCATGGCCTGCACAATCTCAATTTCCCCTATATTCTCAGACGCATGAGTATGCACCTTCACATCGTATCTTGCGGACAGATCTCGCACCTCGGTTAATAAAGGCTCTGTACAGGAAATCACAAAACGTGGAGAAAATGCATACTGAATCCGACCGTTTCCATAACCATTCCATTTTTCCAGTAGATCGACACTTTCCTGCAAAGAAGATGCGGTATCCTCCTGCAGCGCCTCAGGCACATCTCCCCCTTTTTGATCCATCATCACCTTGCCGGACAAGGCCCGGATTCCACTTTTAGCTATAGCCTGAAACGCAAAATCCGTATGATGGACAGTCTCCATATCCACAATCGTCGTCGTGCCGCTGGTGATCAGTTCGCCGATGCCAAGCATAGCCGAATAATAAAGGGATTCTTCATCATGCGCGGCCTCTAATGGCCAGATTCGTTTGCGCAGCCAATCCATCAGCTCCAGATCGTCCCCTTTACCACGGAATAACGTCTGGCATAAATGAATATGAGTCTGGATAAAACCCGGGATTAATGTACGGTTCGTAGCATCAATGATCTGCTCGTCGCCCTGCGGGATCAGGCCAGTGCCGATTTCAACAATGAGATCATCCTTAATCCGGACATCCCCGTGTATTATTTCCTCTTGCTTGTTCATCGTAATGATTTCGGCATTTTTGATCAAAATATTTCCCATAGCCCTTCTCCCCCTCATTGAGTTAATTCCAGTACAACCTCACGCATGTAGCACAAAAAGGCCACAAAAATATGCCTGAGCATATTTTCGTAGCCAGAAATTTACGGTTCCCGGTAGAGACCCTTAAACCAATTATTAAGGATATACGAAAAAAAAGACTATTCATTTGTAATTTGAATAGTCCAATAATAATCTAAAGACAGGTTACATGTCAATATATATGACATATAAAATCGATTTTGTTTTATTAATACTGTTATATAAAAGTGATTTAGTATTTTATGTTATGTTAAATAACATAATTCGATTTATGATCACGATTATTCTGTTTGAAGAAAATTTCGATCACGATACCCTGTACTTTGCGTCAGATTTACTGTCAGGAAAACATAGAAAATAAGCTATCCGAGAGCTATTTCACGGCTTAAGAGACAGCCGTTTCGTTCGATTAGGTCGGCCATTTCGCACGATTAGGTCGACCATTTCGGACAGTATCTCTGCTTACTCTAACGCGTTGTGCTAAACCGCTGCCTGCATATAGCACGGTACGGTGGACTAGTCAGAGCCCGAAAGTGTACGTCTAGCTCTATTCATCTAACTGACCTATGCCGACCCTACTGCTACTCAACTGCTACTTCTGCACTGCTTCGGCTTCTTGTATTTCTCCCCTACGGCTACTCCACTGCTTCTGCACTCCTACATTCTCCTTGCGCCCACTCCACTGCTACATCTACTGATACTGCTTCTGCTTCTGCTTCTGCTTCTGCTTCTGCTTCTGCTTCTGCTTCTGCTTCTGCTTCTGCTTCTGCTTCTGCTTCTGCTACAACTACAACTACAGCTCCTACACTACTCCTACTTCTGCACCACTACTTTCCCCTTGCGCCTATTCCACTGCTACCTCTTCTTCACCGCTACTTTCCCCATGCGCCTACTCCACTGCTACATCTACTTCTGCTTCTACTACTCTACTCCTACTTCTGCACGCACTTCTACGTTCCCCTTGCGCCTATTACACTGCTACGTCTACATCTACATCTACATCTACATCTACTCCTGCTTCTACTGCTCTCGCTACGTCCACACCACGGGTGAGTCATAATCCTCCATACTTTCGGACCCAGATGACGCTATTTGCACATTTATCGCCTTTTGAGTAAGTTTTCGGACTCCAGTGACGCTATTCCCTCGAAACAGGTCCATATGTAGTGTGTTTTATACCAATAGCTGCGCTGGAGTCCGATAGCATCCCAAATGTGGGAAAATTCCACGTTTAAGGTCATCTGGGTCCGTTACTATCGAGTCATACTCAACTGCTGATGCTTATGGACCCAGATGACGCTATTTGCACATTTTCGCTTATTGATCAGGGTTTCGGACCCAGCTGACGCTATTTGCACATTTATCGCCTTTGGAGCAGGGTTTCGGACTCCAGTGACGCTATTCCCTCGTTACAGTCCCATATGCAATGTGTTTTATAGCAATAGCTGCGCTGGAGTCCGATAGCATCCCAAATGTGGGAAAATCCCACGTTTAAGGTCATCTGGGTCCGTTACTGTCGAGTCACACTCAGCCACTGATGCTTTCGGACCCAGATGACACTATTTGCACATTTATCGCCTTTGGAGCAGGGTTTCGGACTCCAGTGACGCTATTCCCTCGAAACAGGTCCATATGCAGTGTGTTTTGTACCAATAGCTGCGCTGGAGTCCGATAGCATCCCAAATGTGGGAAAATTCCACATTTAAGGTCATCTGGGTCCATTACTGTCGAGTCATACTCAACTGCTGATGCTTATGGACCCAGATGACGCTATTTGCACATTTTCGCTTATTGATCAGTATTTCGGACTCCAATGACGCTATTTGCACACTTATCGCCTTTTGAGCAGGGTTTCGGACTCCAATGACGCTATTTGCACATTTTCGCTTTTTGAGCATGGTTTCGGACTCATATGACGCTATTTGCACACTTATCACCTTTTGAGCAGGGTTTCCGTAAGCGCAAATGCTACCTAATCAAACAAAGTTTTTGATTAGAGAAAGGTGTTATTTTCACGAAAAAAGAGGATATCCCAGCAGCCATTTGATGGCTCATGAGATATCCTCTGGTTCTCTTGCTATGTTAAGCTTCCGAATTTCCGTGCTTTTCTAGAACCTTCTCGAACACCGGAAAATTAGCGGTGCGCCCCGGAAAAGTTACTTCACCCCTGCGATCATAACCTAACTTGGGATATAGGGCGAGTGCCCCAGTGTTCTTAGCATATGTATCCAGACGGATACTGGAATAACCATTCTGGCGAGCATATTCTTCTGCATAAGTGCTAAGACGGCGCGCAATTCCCTTCCCTTGCACTTCGGGATGCACAGCCAATCTATGCATAATTAAATGAGGCCCTTGCGTTTCAGTCCAGTCAATCTTCCCATACTGCTCAGATTGGTGCTCGTCCAACACTAGAATGCCGGCCACCGCATTGTTCTCCTCACATACCCATAGATTGCCACGTTCAATATCAAGGGAGATGATCTCCCGGTTCGGATAATGCTCGTCCCACTGATCGCTGCCACCTGCTTGCATCACCTGTACGCATTTGGCAATCAGCTCCATAATTTCATCAATCTCATCTTTGCGTGCTCTGCGAATCTCAGTACCCATGAATCATCCCTGCCTTCATCTTAACCTCATATTATTTTCACTTTCATTATGAAGTTTATCACATCGGCAGCGCAGCAAACCAGTCCGCACGAAAACCCCAAGACCCGCTCACGGACGGAGCGGATCTTGTCATCTGTGTCTCCTAGCTGAATTCCAGCTTATGCCCGTCCTCGAAGCCCTTGGCGAAACCGGCGTCGAACCCCACGTTGTATGCTTCGGTGTAGCCCTGTTGAAAGGCGTCTGCCGGAGGCGTTTCCGGCGAAACGCCCAGCTCCGGGGGGAGCGGAATTACCTGTGGAGCAGGCGGAGCCTCGCTCACGGGTACCACAATCACCGGTGGTTGCGCAACCCTTACTTTACGAACAAGCTTGCGACGAAGTCTTCTTTTCTTGCGTAGCAATAGGCCTTTCTTTGACTTCCCATAACGAGCAGTTTTCCGGGCAAGAACTCTGCGGGATTTACGGGCTAGCCCTTTACGAACTTTTGCTTTCCGCGAGAGCAGCAATGTGCGTCTACGGGTTCTGCCTGAACGTAGCGTTCTGCGGCTTTTTTTCTTCATGCTTCTACTCCTCCTGTGCTCCATGTTCTCTGGAGGTTCCTACGGCGTATGCCTTGCTCAGCCATGGCGCAGCAGGAATTCCCCGTTTAGGACGATGTAGTGAAATCCCGGACATCATCCGGCACATCGCACTCTGATACCCACTTAAAATCCTGATATTGTCGCTCAATTTGCGGGCCGTCAACTCAGATTGCTCCGTCAATTCGGCGATGCTCTCCAAGATGGCCGCCAAAGCAGCCTGACTGCGCGAAATGGAGCGAATCATCTCCAGCTTGACGGCATGTTCAGAGAGACGGTCCCCGCTCATTTGCTGTCTTCTCCAAAACTAAAGCCATCACCTGACATGTCTCCAAAACCTTCCCCGCCACCATCGTCTTCACCACTGCCCAGCACTGCTTTTAAATTGCTGTAGAGTCCGTTCTCCAGTTTGGTCAGCCCTTCGACCATCTCCACGATGACCTCGTGTATAGAGAGGGACTCCTTCAGTTGCTCACTGTGGGAATCAAAGGCTCTAGCGTGGATATGATGCTGTGCCCACTGCTTTACCTTTTCAGCTTCAACCGCCTTAGCTTCCAGAATCAACGCAACGTTCCACTGGATGGCGGCGGTGGACTCCAGCATTTGCAGATAAGCCTTTTCTCTGCTCATCTTCCGCCTCCTGCTCCTATAGCGTTACTCTTCTTCTTGACCGTTCAATTCCTTAATCACTCTGCCTACCCCATCAGCCATCGCTTCTTCCAGATCTGCAAGTGCATTCAAGTAAGCAATAATATTCTTGTTTACCTGAGTTGAGCTTTCGATCATCCCGCTGATCCCATCAAAATCAGGCTCCGCATCTGGCAGATCGTGGACAATTTGCGACATACGGACAGCCACATGGCGCTCAGCATCTAGAATCCGCGCCATCTGTTCGTGCGTATGGGCCATGTGCTGCAGGACTTTAGTTATTTTACTCTGCACCTTCATGTCTCCTTTGCTCAAACGCCCTGCTACAGCATATGCGGCAGGAGCCGGGACGGTGCCGGGATCCTCGACAAGTTAAGGCTCTATTCGTGACTGGAATGACATAAAAATTACGTTATTGCTAAGTACATTTAAAAGGATTAAAATGTGAAATGCGCAATCCTGAGTTTACCAAAGGTTGGTGGGGAATATATGAAGCTTGAAAGCAAGCGTATCGATCTAATACCTTTAACTGCCCCAGAGCTCTCGCTAGCAATAGATAACTATTCGGAGCTACAGCAACAATTAGGCTTAGCTGCCATCAGTGCGGCGCTTGATGATGAAATGCAATATGCTATGCAGATCAGGCTAAAAAAGGTGCAGCAGGACCCCGACCATTACCTATGGTTAACGAACTGGGCCATCGTTCATCGGGAAGATCAATGTATTATAGGATTCATTATCCTTAAAGGTTACCCGAATAAGAAAGGCGAGGTTATTCTAGGGTATGGGATTGATGAGAAATATAGAAGAAAAGGGTATGCAACAGAGGCACTACACACAATTAATGCATGGATCTTCTCCCATCCCCAAGCTGTCTATGTAATCGCTGACACTGAAAAAGATAATACAGCCTCCCACAAAGTATTGGAGCGTCTAGGCTCTGAGAGATACAAAGAAACTGAGGATTTAATCTGGTGGAGGATTTCTAACCCTCGAGCTCTCTGAGTAACGTGTGATTTCAAAGCCCTTGCGGCTATCTATAGCAGGATTACAACAAAAAAAGCACTGCCTTATGGCAGTGCATCCTTTAACTTTTCCCCCGCCTCGTGTAAAGACTGGAACGTCCCCGCATCACTCCACCAATCCTTAAGCACATCATAACTAAGTCTGCGATCAGCGGCGTATATATTATTTACATCGGTAATCTCCAGCTCCCCCCTCTTGGAAGGCGATACCTGCCGGATGATATCAAATACAGCTTCATCGTACATATAAATACCAGTTACACAATAATTGGTCTTCGGATGCTCAGGCTTTTCTTCGATATAAGCAATCCATGCCGCATCTTGACTATCAAACACAGGTACACCGTATCTGCGCGCGTCCTCCACCGGCTTCAGCAACACCTTTGCAGTGCCTGCCGGCTGACGAAGATAACTCTCCACATAAGGCTTCAGATCATCCATAAAAAGATTATCCCCGAGCAATACAACAAATCGTTCCCCTGGGAAAATGAACCCTTCTGCTAAATCAAGCGCCTCGGCAATGCCTCCGGCAGCTTCCTGAATTTTATAGGTCAGAGATACACCAAATGCAGCACCGCTGCCTAAAAAATCCGTGTACAGGCCAGCAGACTGCTTGCTTATGACCAGAAGAATGTCGGTAATTCCTCCCCGGCGAAGCCGGTCTATGCCGTAACAGACCATAGGATATTTGCCGACCGGAAGCAAATGTTTGTTCATAAGCCGGGTCAGCGGTTGAAGTCTAGATCCTGTTCCGCCCGCCAGTATGACTCCTTTCACTTACTTTCCTCCTCTTTATCTACGTCCTTTGCCTTCGGATCTGCACTTCATATAAAATTAATAGGATCTACATTCCATTTATCTATAAAGATCTTGCGATTTCGTTCCACCAGTTCTTGCAGTCCGGTATTGTAAACTTGCTTGAAACTTGCACTTCCTTCATGGTGCACCAAGCAATCCCCGGCGATAAGCAGCCGATATCCCTTTATCCTGGCGCGATAACAATAATCATCATCTTCGTAATGTCCAGGTGAGAATCTCTCATCCAGTAGACCTACGGAAGTTAGCAGTTCTCTTTTGAATAAAAAACATAATCCTACCAGCCGTCTCGTCTCCAGCCATTTCTGGGGATTTGGAAGGTTCACCCTCTCAGCAGCCTGATGAAAACCTATCAGACCTTCATAATCGGTCTTCACCTGTTGACGTCCACTGGCATAGTTTGTGACTGGTCCAACAATACCTACATCAGGAGCACTATATAGAGCCCTCTTCAGATTAGTTAACCATCCTTGAGACACCACTACATCGTTATTCAGCAGCAGGACTTCATCACCTGACGCTAGCTGTAGCCCCAAATTGCATGCAGTTGGAAAGCCGCGATTGTCTGGCAATGAAATAAACGTTATATGATTCGCACGGCAATAGGTGTCTGTTCCGTCCGTTGAAGCATTGTCCACTACGATAATCTCATAAGGCGGCGGAGTGTAGGCACGAATAGATTCCACACAGGCCCGCAGCAAGGGCAGCGCATTGTAGGTTGGAATAATAATACTCGTCAGCGTCATATCCGATTCCTCCAAGCGGCTACCTGTCTGCGGTACTCACGCTGTGTTTCACTACTTAGCAGACCGCCAGCTTTTCGCCGGGAAAGAACCTCATGTAGAGCCTCAGCATGATCTCCTATGATCAGTTTTTCCACAGCATTTCCAACCCCTGTATTTGCCTTGCGCAGCCGATTATGTTTAATAACATTTACCGTTCCTACCTTCTCCACCCGTAACTTTTCTAATACAGAGCGAGCTTGGGCTTTAGGTGGAACCATTAATTCACGGTAGCCTATGGTCTCAAGCGCATGCCGCGAAAGCGCATGAGGAACAGCTGTCATAGAGCTAACCCCGAGATCGTACCTATCCAGAGCATAATTCAAAAACAATTTGCTGCGGGTGACATCATCACATAATCCAAAGGAAGGCATCAGTGAGTCTAAATCATTAAGAGCTACATCAATTCCGCGATCTACAGCCGCCGTGAATGAAACAAGCTGAGAGGCCGGAATGACCATATCTCCATCCAGAAAAAGCAATATATCCCCGCGACTCAGCTTTGCACCGATAGCCCGGCCCACATCATGTCCGACAGACTCTGGGCAGTGTACTACAATGGCTTGACGATGTTGTCTAGAAATAGGAAAAGAGTTATCACTGCAGCCATTAAGTACGACGATAATTTCTGCAGGTTCAAGCCGTGCAACCTGATGCAGCAGACGGGACAAGGTCTGCTCCTCATTACGCGCGGAGATAATGACTGACAAAGTCCCGCGTAACTTCGGTAATTTCAGAGTCTCCTTGCCTGCCTTCGATTGCCGAGACAGAAGCGGGCGAGTAGCAGCGTTGGCTTTTACAGAGCGATTGGCTGACCTGTGACGGATTGGGCGTTTCTTTGCCGTTCGAGCTGCTGTGCCTCGTAAAGTTGCAACCATCATCTCACCATCTCTCTGCGCCGGGCTCCGTCGCCAAAGCCCGCTCTGTTCCCCCGATGTTCCAGCAAGAGGGATACAGCCTCCATATGATCCGCTGTAATCAACTGCTGCAATGGATCTATGCCGTCTTCCTTGCGTCTCACCGCATTTAACTTCCCTACAGGTACTTTGTGAGCGGCTACCACATGCAGTCCACTAAGAATTGCCTGGGCATGCGCCAGTGGAGGACGTGATAATGAATCGCTCCCTAGAATATCAAGTGCTCTGCGGCTGATTGCGTGCGGAACTGCCGTCATCGAACATCCCTTCAGATCTGGACGGCCAAGCAGAATATTCAGTGCATGTTTAGATAGCACCACCGGATGGGGGGACAGCTTCCGGACCGGACCGGAATAATCATTAAGCGCTATGTCCACTCCACCACTAACAGCAGTGACGTAAGGACGCAGCCCCGAAGCAGGTATCACCAAATCTCCATCTGTAAACAATAGGATTTCTCCCTTGGCTGCCTCAGCTCCCACACTACGGCCAGCGTCGTGTCCAAGCGGCAACTCATAGGAAATAACACGCGCACCTAGCGATTGTGCAATCCCTGCCGTTTGATCAGTGGATCCATTCACGACCACAATTACCTCGCAGCGCGGATGGACCCCTCTGGCTCCAGATATCACTCCCGCAATGGTCTGAGCTTCATTCATGGCTGGAATAATAACCGAAACATAGGGATTAGGATGGTTAACTATAGGGACTACAGCGACTTGCCGCACTGGGCGTGAAGTCCGCCGCTTCATCCGAGAGACCCGCCGCCCTGTGCGGCGGGCAGAAGTTCGTTTGGGCTTCATGCTCATCCACCTTCCTTACAGAGCCAATTCTTCAGGCTGAGGGTTACATCACAGTTTATGTACTATAACGCACAGGGTAACGGCAATTGTCTCCTGTCGTTCTGAAAACAGGACAAATGTACTCCCCACCAAACTTCGGCTTAGATACATTGCGCATAGCCAGCTGCCGCGGACACAACCTGCGGCGGTAACGAACGCAGTAACGCAGCAGGGGGATTAGGTTAGGACGCTATCGGACACAGCCGAATCCGCATCAGGTAATTGTACTTTAGCGCTATCGAACACAGCCGAACCCACAACGGATGATTATACTTCAGCACTATCGGACACAACCGAATCCATAACGGATGATTATACTTTTGCACTATCGGACACAACCGAATCTGCAGCGGATGATTATACTTTGGCGCTATCGGACACAGTTGCTCCTATTCGCCGCATTATCACACTTTTAGATTATTAACGGACTCCATAGCAGCTATTGGCATCAAAAGAACCCAATAAGGCTCTATTTCTATACAATAGCGTCACTAGAGTCCGAAACCAGCCTCAAAAGACAACAAACCTGCAAATAACGCCATTTGGGTCCGTAAGTAGCAGCGGATGTTTAGAGTACCAGGCTATCGGACAGAACCGCAGCCACAGCGATTGATTAAACCCGGCGATGCTGACAAGTACCGTTCCCCACCAAAAAAACAGAGCAGCGATCTCCAATAAGGAGATTCGCTGCTCTGCTGTTTTTAAGAGGAATTGCTTAAGGTTCAATCAAATACACGATCATCTGCTGCCGGTTTAGCTAAGGGAGCACCTATAGCAATCCAAGAGATAACCCCATAGAAATGCGGAGTTTCGCGCAACCGCACCACTTGAATCACTGCTTCTCCATTGGCTCTGCTCTTTAAGGAAGCATAGAAGTAAGGCTGATTGGTCATGGCAACAAGCACATAACCCGTATGCCCAAAGCTCTCATCAAACGATACGGTCACCTCTACACTCTCTGCATCCCCATTGAACATAAATGCTGTCATTCCAAACTGCTGTAGTGCTTCTCGCTTCCCAGCTGTCTGAATCGGACTGAAGGACAGATGATCTGTATTTACAGAGTTCGGTGCCAGATGAGTCCCGTTTACTGCACCTGGGGAAATATGATATTCCTGAACACTTTCTTCTTCCAGATGGCGGGCTTGAATCGCAAACGAAGAGATTTTGGATGCTACTACTGCTTCATCCTGAAGCTCTGTTGTCCCTACTGCACCTTCTGTCAGATGAGCGGACTCGATACTGCCTTCCTTCAGCTTAGCTCCGTTGATACTGCCATCCGGGAGCAGGGCTGAGCTGCGTGTTTCATCCGCAAGATGCTCTAATTTGATGATGCCAGGCTGCAAATGCCGATCTGCCACGATCTTGTCAGCAAGATGCTCTCCGTAAACACTCCATGGTTGTAAATGTGAAGAACTCACGGAGCCTTCAGCGAGTTTTTCTTCCGTAATGCTGCCATCCGGCAACAAATCCGCACTGCGTACCTCTTCTGCCAAATGATTCAGGGTGATGCTGTCCGATCGAATATGGCGGCCATCCACCGCATCCCCGGCCAAATGACCTCCAGAGACGCTGCCTTGGGCTAAATGGAAAGACTGAATCGTCGCGACTTCAATCTTCTCGCCTGTAATACTGCCTTCCGGTAATAAATCAGCACTGCGCACTTCTTCTGCCAAATGATTCAGAGTAATGCTTCCAGCACGGATATGGCGGCTATCTACCGCATTCCCCCCTAAGTGTCCCCCATAGACACTGCCAGGAGCCAAGTGGTAGGCAGTAATAGATCCACCCTCCAACTTTTTACCGGTAATGCTGCCATCCGGCAGTAACTCGGTGCTGCGTACCTCATCCGCTAGATGTGCTAGCTTGATCTCACCTTTTCCAATATGGAGACCTTCTACTGCAGACGGACTCAGATGAGTTCTATCCACACTTCCAGGCACTAGATGAATTGCTTCTACGGAGGCTTCCGCCAGCTTCTCCCCAGTAATGCTTCCGTCTGGCAGCAGCTCGGAGCTGCGTACCTCATCCGCCAGATGCGCTAGCTTGATCTCACCTTTTCCAATATGGCGTCCTTCTATTGCAGACGGACTCAGATGAGTTCCCTCCACGCTTTCAGGTACAATGTGATTTGAATTTATGGATGCTTCCGCCAGTTTCTCCCCAGTAATGCTACCGTCTGGCAGCAAATTGGAGCTGCGTGTTTCTTCGGCCAAATGAGCCAGCGTGATCTCACCATATCGGATATGACGTCCTTCTATTGTGTCTGGACTCAAATGACTGCCATCTACGCTTCCAGGCACCAGATGATTAGAATTTACGGATTCTTCCGCCAACTTCTCTCGAGTGATGCTACCGTCTGGCAGCAAGTCAGCGCTACGTGTTTCTTCGGCCAGATGAGCTAACGTAATCTCACCTTTTCCAATATGGCGCCCTTCGACAGAACCTGAACTTAGATGAACGCCTTCCACACTGCCAGGTACTAGATGATTTGAATTTACGGAAGCATGTGCCAGCTTTACTCCAGAAATACTACCGTCTGGCAGCAATTTGGAGCTGCGTGTTTCTTTTGCCAAATGAGCCAGCGTGATCTCACCGTATCGGATATGACGTCCTTCAACTGTGTCTGGTCCTAAATGGCTGCCATCCACACTGCCAGGCACTAGATGTATAGAACTTACGGATTCTTCCGCCAGCTTCTCTCTAGTAATACTACCGTCTGGCAGCAGATCAGCGCTTCGGGTTTCATCGGCGAGATGAGCTAGGGTAATCTCACCTTTTCCAATATGACGTCCTTCGACGGAACCTGAACTCAGATGTCCGCCTTCCACACTTCCAAACACTAAATGAAAAGAATCCACAGATGCTCCCGCCAGCTTCTTCCCGGTAATACTGCCTTCAGGCAGCAAGTCGGAGGTATATGCATCTGCAGCCAGATGAGCAAGCGTGACCTCACCCGGTAGGATATGTCGACCTTCTACAGAACCCGAGTTCAAATGGCTTCCGTTCACACTTCCAGGCAGGAGATGATTGGAATCTACCGATCCTTCTGCCAGCTTCTCCCCAGTTATGCAGCCGTCTGGCAGCAATTCAGAGCTACGTACCTCTTCCGCCAGATGAGCCAGCGTGATCTCACCCGGTAGGATATGACGGCCTTCAATCGTATCGATACACAGATGGCTGCCGTCTACACTACCAGGTGAAAGATGCTGAGAATCCACGGCACCTTTTACCAGCTTAGAGCTATTAATACTGCCCTCTTGGATTTGAACCGCAGAAATAGAATTCGGAAGGATATGACCATTCCCGATAGACAACGGCCGGATATGCGCCCCGCTGACACTGCCGGGATTCAAATGTCTACTTTGAACAGCACTTTCGCTTATGGTTTTCGAACTCACAGCATTTACCGACAAATGCTCAGCTTGAACTGCTGACGCCGCCAGTTTACTCGATTCTATGCTGCCGTCTGCAAGCTTAGCCGAAGTGACTGCTAAATCACTGATTTTATCCGTTGAGACACTTTCCGGTGAAAGCTTCAACGAGGTCACTGCATGATCGGCCAGATGATGAGGCTGCACGGCTCCTGCTGCCAGGTGAATTTCTCTCACCGCAGCGGAAGCCAGCTTATCTCCTGAAACTGAGCCCGATTGAATCGCAGCGGAAGTCACACTATTTTCACCAAGATGTCTTCGTTCCACGGCTCCCGTGGCCAAATGATCCTTATTTACCACAGCATCCTGCAATACACGGCCGCTCACACTGGCATCCGCCAGATGTTTTTCCTCCACTGTACAAAAAGCGATATGTTCGCCACTGACTACTTCACGCGCAATCGTGCTGCCAATCACTGCACCCGCTGCCAGCTTAGCTGCATTTACACTTCCATCTGCCAACTTGGCTGAAGTAACGCTCTGTGCACGAAGATGCTCCCCACCCACAGATTCTGAAGCCAGCTGTTCTCCAGTCACAGCACCGGAAGATAAATGTTGAGTCTGAATAGCTTCTTCCTTGAGCTGCTCCGAGCCGACCGCTTCCGCAGCTATATGCGAATGATTCACTGCTTCGCGTTCCAGATGAATAGAAGTTATGGCTTGCATAGCAATTTGCGGTCCGCGAATGGCGGATTTAGCAATATGTCTTGTGGTCACTGCTTCGTCTGCCAGCTTATGTGGGAGAATGCTTTGGTCAGCAATTTTGGACGAGGTTACCGCTTGCTCCACTAACTGCGCAGTCCCTACTGCACCCTCAGCCAGCTTTAAAAAAGAGATGCTGCGGTCAGCCAAATGCCGACTTGATATTTCGCCATCACCGATATGATTACCATTCACACTTTCTGGGCTTAAATGTACGCTTCTTACGACATCTGCACCAAGTTGCTTAGAACCTATAGCTCCATCAGCTAAATGCCCGCCTTCGATAATACCCGACTGCAGCTGTTCCTTACCGATCAATTTGCTGGCAAGCTGATCAGAACCAATCGCTCCCGGGGCCAGATGTCTGGCGGTTATCAAAGCGTCGCTAAGATGGCGGCCTTCAATGACAGCATCCGCTAGCTTTGAGCTGCTGATTTCACCATCAGCTATTTTATCGCCAGATACCGCTGCATCGGCCAGCTTGGAACGGTCAACACTGCCGTTTGCTAGGTGGCGGCTTGTGATGCTGCTGCTTCCTATTTTGTCACTAGTAACGGCTCCATCTTCCAGTAAATCCGCAGTAATAATCAAATCGCTTAAATGGCGGCTCTCAATGGCTTTATCTGCAATTTGACCGCCGCCTATAATCCGATCAGCCAGCTTCTCTGGACTAATACTGCCATTTTTCAGCTTCTCTCCACTGATCGAATGATCCAGCAGCTTACCGCCACTAACGCTTCCTTCTGCTAAATGCTCGCCCACTATCGATTCTGGTGCGATTTTTGCAGAAGTGACTGCCTTGTCCGCGATATTGATACTCTGTACAGCGTAATCTTGCAGCCAAGGTGTACCAATAATGCCGAACTTTAGCTTAGAACCGTCAATGGTACGTGGAGCGATTTTGGCTCCGGTCACCGCTGCATCCGAAAGATCATCTGTATAAACGGGCTGAAAACGTTCTTTCTCTGGAGGAGCGAACCATACGGTTTCAGGAAGATTATCCGCCTGTTTCTGAAGCTGCGCTTCCTCTATAAGCTCCGGCTCCAATTGTAGAACTGGAGCAGAAGTTGGCTCCTCTAGAACGACTTCAGCTATTGCTCCCCCACTTACCTGAACTTCCGCGATCTCTGCTTCACTGACTCCGTCACTGTTATTCCCCGAGCTTCTAGAGCTGCTTTTGGTATCCAGCATACTCAGTTCCTCTTTATTGGGATTATCTACAAAATAGAGTCGTTTCTGTGGACTGCGCGGCTGCTTTTTTTTGGAACCCCTCACAAGCAGTCTCCTCCTTCCATCTAATGTTTCTCCTAGGCATCATATGCAGCGGTATGGGCTTATGACACCCTTTTGCGATGAGGCCTTCATAAGATTATGTATAAAAAAAGGCATCTGCCTTCGCGCATTCGTCCACCCTGACACGCGGGTACAAACATACTATGACAAGAGTAGAAAAAGCAGGGATCATGTAACCGATGAAACAGGAGGAACAAACATGGGGCATAAGCTCGTTGGAATATTACTAAATGCCGATATGCACCGGGGCGTTCCCCGGCTAAAAACAGGACAGGAGTCTCTATCCAACTATGAAGAGGCCGCGGCGGCATACGGTTTAGTCCCTTGCTTCCTGAAGCTCGCGGACATCGATACGGACACAGGCTTTAGTGCCGCCTATATAAAGGGAGTTAATGGATATAAAAGCGTAGTTGTTCCTACGCCTGCTGTTATCCATAACCGGGCAATATACAGCAAAAACAGCCCGGGGATGCAGCGTCTGCTGAAGCACTATCCCCTGATTTTCAATACATGTAATCGATACGGCAAAGATGAGATCCATCAGCTGCTTGAAAAAAATACGGAGCTTCGCGAATATTTACCCGTAACAACGAGAGTCTCAGGCCTAAAAGAAATGATGAATCTTTATCCCGATCTCATTCTTAAACCTTGCCGGGGAAGTATAGGGAATGGGGTCATGCGGCTGGTCCGCAAGGGAGCTCAGCGTTGGACCTTGAGCTACCTCTCCCCTTCGATGCAGCGCTGGAGAAGTATTCCCGTCAATCAGGCGGCGTTGCCACAAGCGCTCCGCGCACGCCTAACCTCCGTGCCTTATCTTGTACAAGAACGTATTCCCCTTGCTGAGATTGGAGGACGTCCCTTTGATCTACGCGTCACCGTTCAGCGCGGCTGGGGAGGAGATTGGCAGGTCACTGGGCTCTTCGCCAAACTGGCTGCCCCAGGGGGCTTTGTCTCCAATATAGCCCGCGGAGGAGAAGCGTTAAGCTCCTCCCTCGCGCTCGAAAAGGCCTTTTCAAGATCCACAGCGGCCCACATCCGTATGTCTGTCGAAATACTTAGCCTTGCAATCGCACGGTGTCTGGAGCAAGACCTTCCCGGACTGGCCGATATCGGACTGGATATAGGCATTACTAAGGACGGACGACTCTTCTTCATAGAATGTAACGGTCGCGACCAACGCTACGGATTTCATAAAGCCGGCCTTACGGAAATTTGGAAAGACAGCTATCGCAGACCTATGGGATACGCGCGTTTTTTAATAGAAACGAACAGTACGGTATATAACAGTTATTGATTTGTCTCCTATTCTATGTCAATATAATGCAGAGCAGAGACGACCCGTATACAACCGTACTGCTGCATTATGGAAGGGAGATGGGCATGGTAAAACAATTGCTACGGCTGATGACCGAGCTATCCTCACACCGGTGGCTTTCACGGTTAATGGGATCTTTTTCTCATAGTAGAATCAGCCGTTTTCTTATCCCGGCATTTATTAAGACTTATCAAATCCCCTCCGCTCAAGCGGAGAAAAATCCTGGAGAATATCTCACTCTTAATGAGTTTTTCAGCCGCCGGCTGAAGCCGGGCATGCGGCCTATTGCAACCGACGCTGACGCTTTGGTTAGTCCCGTAGACGCAACGATTACTGCTATGGGTGACATTAACGCCGGTACGATTATGAATGTAAAAGGGCAGGATTATAAGATCGAGGATCTCCTTAATCACTCCCCGCATCTGGAGCTGTACAAGAAGGGTTTTTTCTTCGTTCTTTATTTGAGTCCTACCGATTATCACCGGATTCACTCTCCCCTTACCGGACAAAAGGTGGAGAGCGATTATATTCGCGGACGGGCCTATCCTGTCAACGATTTCGGAATGCGACATATGAAGGGTGTCCTGAACCGCAACGAACGTCTCATTACGTATATTGCCGGGAGTCACGGGGAAACCGCGGTAGTAAAGGTAGGCGCAATGAACGTCAGCAGTATCCGTTATACGGATGATACGGCTGCCGAGTGGCAAATAGGCGATGATCTGGCTTATTTTGAGTTTGGCTCCACCGTAGTGCTGCTCACGGAAAGCGGTACCTTTACCCCGAGACCCAAGCTTGAGGTCAACTCAAAGGTAAAAATGGGCGAACTACTGGGAACGTTGCATCGACCTTTGTAGGGAGATTTAGGCGAATTCCCAGAAAAATTAGAGGGTGCCTCAAAAGCCATGAAATGGCTGCTGGGGTGCCCTCTAATTTTGGGGACTTCGTGTGGAGCACAGTTGCGGAGGCGAACGCTCTAGCTATCGTCCAGCTATCATCTACCTATCGCTAGCCAACGTATACATATCGTCTAGCCATCGTACACCTATCGCTAGCTATCGGACCCAGCTGACCTTATACGCGGCTTTTTCGCACATTTGCAAATCTATCGGACTCCACCGCAGCTATTGGCATGAAAAACACCCTATTTGTGCGAGATCTTAGGCAATAGCGGCGCTGGAGTCCGAAACTCCGCCCAAATGGCGATAAATGGGCAGATAGCGGCGGCTGAGTCCGTAAGCATTTGCAGAGCTTTGGGGGAGGTTGCTCGAGCGTTAGTTGAGGGCTAGTCGAGTGTTGGTTGAGGGCTGGTTGAGGGCTGGTCGAGAGCTGGTGGAAGGTGTGCGCTCGCCGCTATCGGACCCAGCTGACCTTATACGCGGATTTTTGACACATTTACGATTCTATCGGACTCCACCGCAGCAATTGGCATGAAAAACACCCTATTTGCGCTAGATCTTAGGCAATAGCGGCGCTGGAGTCCGAAAATCCGCTCAAATGGCGATAAATGAGCAAATAGCGGCTGCTGAGTCCGTAAGCATTTGCAGAGCGTTGGTGGAGGTTGGTCGAAAGTTAGTTAAGGGCTGGTCGAGCGTTAGTGGAGGGCTGGTCGAGCGTTGGTCGAGAATCAACGGAAAGTTGGTGAAAGGTTAGCCTCAGCGCTATCGGACCCAGATGACCTTATACGCGGATTTTTGACACATTTGCGATTCTATCGGACTCCACCGCAGCTATTAGCATGAAAAACACCCTATTTGCGCTAGATCTTAGGCAATAGCGGCGCTGGAGTCCGAAACTCCGCTCAAATGGCAATAAATGAGCAAATAGCGGCGGCTGAGTCCGTAAGCATTTGCAGAGCGTTGGTGGAGGTTGGTCGAAAGTTAGTTAAGGGCTGGCCGAGAGTAAGTTGAGAGTAAGTTGAGGGTTTGTCGAGCGTTAGTTAAGGACTAGTCGAGCGTTAGTGGAGGGCTGGTGGAGCATTGGTCAAGATCTACGGAGAGTTGGTGGAACGTTAGCATTCAACGCTATCGGACCCAGCTGACCTTAAACGCGCCATTTTCGCACATTTAATTGGTCACAAACACACTAATAACAAAAAGGACAGCCCCAAGGCTGTCCTTTTATCTTTTCATGTAACCCACCTATTACACCTAATACGCCTGTTACGCTTATATAACCTATTACACCTGTTGCGCTTATTTAACCTTTACGCCCCGTTTTGCTTATTACTGTACACCCGTTATACTCAATACACCTGCTACGCCTATACGCTTATTACACGCCCATTACACATGTCCCTGCTTAGCAACATCAAGCGCCTTGGCCGCTACCTGTTCCGGATCTCCTAGATAAAAGCGACTGATAGGATTCATGTCCTCATCCAGTTTGTACACGAGCGGTACTCCTGTAGGAATATTGAGCTCCAGTAATGCCGCTTCATCAATATCCTCCATAAATTTAATCAATGCACGCAGCGTATTGCCGTGGGCTGAGATAAGCACCCGTTCTTTTTTACGCAAAAGAGGTACGATCCGGTTTCCCCAGAAATCGCCTACACGATGTACAGTGTCCTCCAGGCTCTCTCCACGCGGGATATCTCCCGGACGAACACTGCTGTAGCGAATATCGTTTCTGGCATACCTAGGATCATCAAGCTCCAGCAACGGGGGTCTCACCGATAAACTCCGCCGCCAGATATGCAGCTGCTCATCTCCATATTTTAGTGCTGTCTCGCTTTTACTTAATCCCTGCAATGCCCCGTAATGGCGTTCATTCAATTTCCAAGACTTTTGCACGGGAATCCACAGCAAATCCATCTCATCCAGTACATAGTTAAGAGTTTTAATCGAGCGTTTGAGTACCGAAGCAAAAGCCAGATCAAATGTATACCCAGCGTCCTTCAACAGCTTGCCAGCAGTCTTTGCCTCTTGGATACCCTTCTCAGTTAAATCCGGGTCACTCCAGCCTGTGAACAAATTCTGTACATTGTACTGGCTCTCACCATGACGTATAAGTACGATTTCGTACATTTTCTCTCTCTCCTTCCAACTATGGACCTTATATATTCAACCGACGAACAACATTATGCGAAACGTATCGCAGAAAGCTCTCACCTTAGTAATAACCCAATCGTAGAAATAAATATCTACCGCTACCTCATAGTTAGGCCAATTAAACATCCTTAAAGGTACGTGAATGAGGCGTGCATGGAGCGTGAACGGTGTGTGGATATTGCGGTAAATGAGCGTACGCTTCATTGCAGAATGTGCAACAGAAAATCTTAACTTTCACTTGAAGATACATTACATTGTACTTCGTGCAATAGATTATCGTGATAATCTCTAAAAGGCTGTTTCTCCTGAATTTGAATGTAAGATGTGCTTCAGAATTCAAATTCGACTGCTATTAGAGTCAATCTATTGTACAAAATACAACGTGAGGCACGATGAAATGCCCATCAGTTACTCTAATCTTCGACTTAAGTTCATTATATATATCATTTTCTAACAACACAAAAAAACCGGATGCCTCACGGCCCCGGCTATTTATATTTTTAGTCATATCATGCGATTCTATGCTTGCTTGTTCAATTAGAACCAGCTATCCACGACAAAAGCATTCGCCTGCTTTAACCGTTTTAAGCGGTTTCTAAAAATACCTCCGCCTCCACTCTTACAATCCGTGTTGCAAATTCTGCGTCTGATGATCATGCCAAGAGTCTCCTTCCAAGAAGTTATGTAAATTCTCTGTAAACTAAACTGCAAAGTATTTACCCTTGGTTGAACAAACTGAAACAAAAAAAGTGAATCAGCGGATCTCAGATGGACTTTTTCCGGTATATTGCTTGAACTGGCGGCTGAAAAAGAAAATGTCACGATACCCAAGCGCATCTGCTACCTCAGTAACATTCATTCCCGCGTACAGCAGTAAATGCTGAGCACGCTCAATCCGGGCTCGGATGACATAAGACTGCACAGAAGAACCCGTAAGCTCCTTGAACTTAATTGAAAAATACCGCGGTGAAAGCCCCGCACGAGCAGCAAGATCCTCTACACGATGTGCAATCCCCGGATGCTGGCTCACATAGTTCGCTATTTCGTGAATGATTTCTGTCAAATGGTTGCTAACATAACGTTCTACTGGCTTCACACGGTCCTCCCTCAGCAGATGAATCATCAGCTGCTTCAGTACAAGCTGCCCTTCTTCCTCAGCGGCGTAAGTATCCACCAGAAATAGTCGAACGTACCGAGCAAGCAGATGTTCAAATTCAACGGTTTCTGTAAGCTCACGATAGGGCAGCGGAATATCCTTCACCTCTTCGGAGACATCAAAATGAATATATGTAAGTACAAGTGGCTTTTGCGGATTATGTGTAGCACTTGTATGGTCACCCGGACGAAAAAGGAAGCAGCTTCCCTTGCCTACTTGAAAGGGTTCATCGTTACGCACAACCGTCCCTTCCCCGCTCCATACATAAAATAAATCATAATTTTGCAGCGACTTCTCTCTTTTTTGCCATTTCCAGCCCGGCTCGCATACAATCTTAGCCAGAGCCGGCAAAATAACAAAAGAGGACGGCGATGCATGCAGCATAACGTTCCCTCCTAAAAGTTTTGTTAGCATAACCTACTTTAAACCTCTTCGCAAAACTTGCTTCGTAAGCATTTCACTTTGTTTTGTGAGCAAACCTACTTTAAACCTCTTCGCAAAACTTGCTTCGTAAGCATTCGCTTTGTTTTGTTAGCAAAACCCACCTCGTAAGCATCCGCTTTGTTTTGTTAGCAAATCTGCTCTTTCTGACTTCGCAGTGTCTATATAGTTTTGTTTAGCTTAATCTACTCCGAGTTTCTTCGTCAAAATTCGTAAGCATTCGCTTAGTTTTGCATTTCATCTTCTTTATCATACCTTGTCATGTTGCATTTTGTACATCTTCCCACGCCAGATGCAGGCTTGTTATCCCTTCCTCCAGCTCCGCGGCATTCAGATGGGCAAAAGAAAAACAAGCGGCCGGCGCTCCCGGTGATAGCTGATATAACGCGGCATCTCTAAAATCCGTGCCGCGCCTAAGCGCTGCCGCTCGGAAAGCTACAAACTCTTCGCTGCTGCGCAGCCAGCGGGCATATACATGCAAGCCTGCATCACCAGGCAGCAGCTCGAAGAGCTCCTTAAGCCGTTCCGACAGCAGCGTCCTGAGGATGCGTCCGCGTTCACCATAGATGCGTGTCATCCGGCGCAGATGACGGCCATAGCCGCCTGTATTCATGAACCTCGCCAAGGCTCGCTGCTCCAGCAGCCCTACCGGCAAGGGCTCATATAGCGCCTTGGCGGCGATAGTCGGCTTTACTAAAGGGGGCGGAAGCACTGCAAAGCCGAGCCGCAGGCCTGAAAACATCGTGTTTGAAAAGGAGCCCACATATACGACCCGCTCTTCACGATCCAGTGCTTTTAAGGGCTCGATAGGACGCCCAGCCCAACGGAACTCACTGTCATAATCATCTTCAATGATTACTGCATGATGCCGCTGCGCCCATTCCAACAAGGTTCGGCGTCGTTCCAAAGGCAGTACCACACCCGTAGGAAATTGACGGCTCGGCGTAACAAACAACAGCCGGGCATCCCAATCCTCCGGAATAAGACCGTTGCCATCCAGCTCCCCTGCCAGCAATCGGCCTCCGGTGATCTCTACGGCTCGGCGAATCCCGTGAAAGCCCGGGTTCTCAACGACCGCTGAGCCTTCTGCATCCAGCAGCAGCTGCGTCAAAATAACGATGCCTTGCATCGAGCCGCTGAACAATACGATATGCTCTGCATCCGCGCGAATCCCGCGGGTAATCCGCAGATGTGCAGCGATAGCTTTCCGAAGTCCTTCGTCGCCTTGAGGTGGACAAGTGCTTTGCAGCAATCCACCTTCCTTCCCTCCGGCATAAGAGAGCGCACTACGCCATTCGGAGTAAGGAAAATGTTCCATCCGCATACCACTACTTTGGAAGCTCACTACTTTCTTGTTACTCTTTCCATAGAAGGGTATCGGGCGCGCAAGCAGCCGCTTTCCCCATGCCGAGATTGGAATCGTAGTCTCGCTTGCACAATCTCCTCCAGCAGCATCTGCGTCTTCACCCAAAGCCCGGTTCTCACCGTCACTGCGACTGGCAGCTGAAGCAAAGCTATCTTCCGATACGAATGTCCCCCGCCCCGTTTCAGTCCTTACATAACCATCAGCGAGCAACATTTCATACACCTGCGAGACCGATCCGCGCGACAGCTCATAGTGCTTAGCAAGACTTCGTGTAGACGGCAGCGGAGTGCCTCCCGGAAGTGTTCCTTCCAATATTCCTGCGCGGAGCGCGTGATATAACGCTAAATATTTGTAGCGGTGTATCGCCAGATATTGATCGTATGCCAGCGTGATATTCATCGTTATCCTCCTTGACCAGCAAGTGGTCCATTAAAAACTATCTTAATTGGTCCTTTTTAATTGTCAACCACTCTACTATTCTTTAAAGAACATTTACATTGGAGCAGACGCTCTAGACTAAAAAGAAAGAGGACGTGATCCCTATGCGCAGAAAAGAATTTAAAGTAGATCAGGAGGAAGAATTGGTCTCTTTTCTAAACGGAATGAGTTTTGGTTTTCTCGGAACAAGCGATGAGCAGGGGCAACCGCGGGTGACACCGTTGAATTTTGTATATACAGATGGTTGTTTCTATTTCCACGGCAGTCATGCTGGTAGCAAAATGAAGTCGATCCGCAATCAGCAGCAGGTCTGCTTTACGGTAGCGGATGAGTATGCCCTTATCCCGTCTTATTTTAGCGATCCCGAGCTGGCCTGCCCAGCAACCGCCTATTTTAAAAGTGTGACCGCCTACGGCACAGCCGAACCTGTTGAAGACATTAGTGAAAAAGCCAGTGTACTCTCCTTATTTATGAAAAAGCTCCAGCCCGAGGGGGGTTATGATTCCATCGATGCAGAGGACCCTAAATATCGTCCCCGTCTAAAGGGAGTTGCCGTTGTGCGCATTACCCCCGAGGAGATCACTGCGAAGTTTAAGTTTGGGCAAAACCTAAAAGAAGAAGAGCGCTCCGGCATCATTTCCGGCCTGTCTGAAAGAAATAATCCGCGTGATGAAGAAACGATAGAAATGATGAAAAAATACTGCCCTTTCCACGCCGAATGATATTTTTTAAAAATCGTATCTTTCCAAGTGACGGTTGCAATTGGCGGTGATATAATGTTAGGCAATGTTAACAGTATGTTATCCCCAAAGAACCCTGGAAGGATGAAACTGATGAATCCACTAGCTGGACAATTAAACGAAAGTATCAAAGCAGGAAATGAACATGTGTATGATATGCTCTCTACGCTTGGCAAAGAGATTTACTTCCCAAAAGAGGGCATCCTGAGCCAATCCGCTGAAGCAGGAGCTCACGCCAAGAAATACAACGCAACCATCGGTATTGCTACTGAAGGTGGCGTACCTATGCACCTCGGCGTCATTCAGGATAAACTCTCCGCTTACAGTCCTAAGGATCTTTATAGTTACGCCCCTCCGGCAGGTAAACCAGAGCTGCGTACTGTATGGCGTGAAAAGATGCTGCGCGAAAATCCATCGCTAGAAGGTAAAACCATCAGCAATCCCGTTGTAACCAATGCCCTGACTCACGGGCTTAGCATTGTCGCTGACCTCTTCGCAGAGCCAGGTGACGCGATTATCTACCCGGACAAGAACTGGGAGAACTACGAATTAACCTTCGGAATCCGCCGCCATGGGGAGACCGTTAACTATCCGCTGTTCACAGAAGAAATGACGTTTAACAGTGCAGGTCTGGAAGACGCGCTGCTTGCTCAAAAAGAACGCGGCAAAGCGATTGTGCTGCTGAACTTCCCTAACAATCCTACCGGATATACTCCAGGGATTAAGGAAGGCGATGAGATCGTTGCAGCTATCCTTCGTGCGGCTGAGGAAGGCATCAACGTTGTTGTTGTAAGTGATGATGCATACTTCGGGTTATTCTTTGAGGATTCACTTAAAGAATCGCTGTTTGGCAAACTGGCTCATCTGCATCCTCGTGTGCTTCCAATCAAGATTGACGGTGCGACCAAAGAAGAATTTGTCTGGGGCTTCCGTGTGGGTTTCATCACTTATGCCTCGGAGGACAAAGACCTGCTGGCAGCATTGGAGCAAAAAACACTAGGCATCATCCGTGCCACCATTTCCAGCGGTGCGCATCCTTCGCAGACCTTCGTACTAGACGCCTTGAAATCTCCGGAATTCGAAGCACAGAAGGAAGAGAAGTTCCAGATCATGAAAGGCCGTGCGAATAAAGTAAAAGCACTGCTGGATAGCGGCAAATACGGCGAGGATGTGTGGACGTATTATCCTTTTAACTCCGGTTACTTTATGTGTCTGAAGCTGCACACAGTTGCGGCTGAAGATCTCCGGCTTCACCTGATTCATAATTACGGACTAGGCACTATTGCTTTGGGTGAAACTGACCTACGTATTGCTTTCTCATGTATCGAAGAGGAACAGCTCGAAGATCTTTTCGATCTTGTATACGCAGGTGTTCGCGATTTAGAAAAAGCCTAACTGAACTTTATATAGCTTACAATCAGCTCCGTTTTCACGGAGCTGATTTTTTTTGTACACGAATCCGACATTGGCCTATACACGCCCCACTCTCCGCACATACAATACGATGTACTCAAGTACAACACACACACCGAAAGGGGAATGAACATGAGCGAAGAAGTTAGAGGCGGATATGGATGTTGTGGAGGTGGCCCATTCACTAGCACTGGCGCCATCCTGGTTCTCTTTATCTTGCTGGTTATCATCAGCCGTTCACTTTTTGTCTAACCATTAATGACAGTCTCGGGAGAGAGCTTTAAGCTCTTTCCTATTTTCAATCCCTTTTTTTTCACAATAGACGTGGGTGTCCAGTAGGTCATGATAATGGCTGCTGTGACGTCTGCGTCTTTTTTTAAAAATTCCACCTTGTTCTTAGCACCAACCGCACCAACCTTTGTTACCTCAGATCACATTTGCCCGCACAAAAGCAGCTATCGGACACCGCAAACCCTAAAGGCAGTATAATCCCATATTTGGTTTCCTTACGGACCCCAAAGCCGTTATTGGCATGCCAAACCCCAAATATGAACCTCTTCATAGGGAATAACGCCACTGGTGTCCGAACTTCCCCGATAAAGGTTGTAGATTTGCAAATAACGTCAACTGGGTCCGTAAGCCTCAGGGGATAATTATGATCGGCGGCGGAGGTGCGGGCTTAATGTAGATCCAACAACCACACCTAAAAAAGGCTGTCGCAAACGTAGAAAATCTACGGCTGCGACAGCCCAAAAGCTTAAAGTATCTTTACAACTGATGTATTACAGATTGTACAAGTTGTAGATCAAAACCGCTGCCTCTGCACGGGTGGTAACACCTTGTGGATGAATCCGCAAGCCGTCTCCCTTGATCAGGCCAGCACGTATTAGTGCTGCCACACTGTCACGTGCAAACGCTGATACTTGCTGGCTATCCGTGAAACGGGTCATTGAAGCTCCGTTGCCGGCTGGAAGCTGTCTGCCGGCTGCTGCAATCGCTTTTGCAGCCAATGTCATCATTTCCTGCCGCGTAACAGAAGCGTTAGGATCAAAGCTTCCATCTGGACGACCAGTGGCGATCCCCAACTGCTTCGCTATAGCCAACGCTTCATATCTGTAATCGCCAGGCTGCACACCTATGAAGCTTTCTGCACTAACGCCTTCCAAGCCAAGCGCTTTTATAAGCAGGAGCACAAAATCTCCCCGCTTCACTTCCGCTTGAGGCACAAATTGATCCTCTGTCATTCCGTTGATGATGCCTTTGGAGCCAAGCACCTCAATCGCATTGCGGGCCCACTCAAATTTACCGATATCCCGGAATGTCTTCTCCGTAAAGGTGATACTGTACGTACCAGAGAGAATTCCTGTAAAGGAAACCATCCCTGTAGCAGCGATATATCTGCCACTTGGAACAACCGTTAGAATCCCCAACGGATTCAGACTATGAATCGTTATATGTCCTTCTTTACCGCGTTCTTCTGATCGTGGAATATACGGTAGGGACACCTTAACCCGCATGTCAGGACTGTTCCATACGGCTTCCTTGCCATTGATAGTTACGCTCAGTTTAAATTCTGGACGAGAATCTGAATCCACCTTGGTTATCGTAATTACCCAAGGGGTTCCTGCCTCTTTTGCCGCTTGTTTCAGCAGACTACCTGGCAGCTCCAGCACACCAAATTCAGTATGAACGACCAATGAAGTCTTATCATCTGCAAAGATTATACCGTTTGGCAATTGCAGCTCATAACCCTTAGCTGTAGCTACTGCCGGTATATCAACAGTAACCGCTGAAGTTGCTCCACTTAAGCCTGCTGTAGCAGCCTTTTTCAAGCTCTCCAGGTCTACACTTGCTCTCGCCGCACCGGTATTACTGTTCAGCACTGGTGTTGCTGTAAGGAGGGTGCTGCCGGTTACACTGCCTGCATTTCCGCTTGAATTCCCCCCTGTTGTTCCGCTGTTGCCACCACCTGTGGTACCCCCGCTTCCGGAAGTTGGTGCTGTCGTTGGCCGAGTAGTCGGTTCAATGGTTGGACTTGGGGTTGGTTCAGGCGTTGCTGTTGGTGTAGGTGTTGGATCAGGTTTATCCGCAGAAACAATATATTCAAAACTGGAAATATCACTTGGCTTCCAGCCCTCTTTTACAGCAATCGCCTTAATCGTCTTGCTCTTGCCTACATAAATCACTCCACTATACAGTTCGCTGGCTGCTGTAGGTACAGTGCCATCCAACGTGTAGTGAATAGACGCTCCAGCTGTAGCTGTAGTTAACTTCACGGCAACCTGCCCTGTATAAGTTCCCCCGGCAGGATCAGCCTGCGGTGCAGACACCGTTTTCATATCAACCACTCCGCTGATCACATACGTGAATGGAGCTACAAAACTGTTCTCCATGCCCTCTTTTACCGCTATCGTACGAAGAACTGTGACTCCTGCTGCGTCAATAGTTCCGGTATAAAGTGGACTGTCTGCTGTAGGCAATGACCCATCGGTTGTGTAATGAATCTCTGCTCCTGATGTCGCTGTAGTAAGGCTGATCGTTTGTAATCCGCTGTAAGCTCCCGGTTTCAAAGAAGAAACAGGTAAGGAAACCTTTGAATGAATCGGCTGCTCTCCTTCTTCCGTCCGTTCCAGCGTAAACCAATCTAGATTGGCACCGTCATTATTGAAGCTCATCCGTACTACCTGTTTTCCTTGCGCAAGTTGTACGACACCACTCGCCAGCGTGTAATTCGACCATCCACCTGTAGTAGGCATAGGCACTGTTGAGAGTTTTGTACCCTTTACAGATAACGTAGTGCTTACCCCGCCTTGTGCTGTAGCATACCGATATACGATTTTATAAAATCCGGCTTCAGTAATATCAAGGACATAATCCATGGAACCCCCTGCAACGGTAAACCCTACATTTCTAAAGTCCAGCACACCGCCAGTCATGGTACTCTGAATTCCATTGGGTGTAGCATCGTAATAATTCTCGGCTTCCACCTTTAAAGAACCAGCGCCATCCATGATTTCTTCAGTATAAGGTTCTATTTGAATACCACTGAGCTCGTATCCTGCTGATCCAGCTTGCAGGCGCAGCTTCTGTTCACCCGCCTTCAATTGAAGAACGGTGCGTATGCCAACGGTTTGCGAGTAAAGATTCGGCACATCAACGGTTCTTAATGTCTTCCCATCCTCCGTTTTATAAATAATGCCCTTAGGAGCACCATTCGCGGAAGTTACGGTAAGCGTAAAAGCATAGTTTCCATCCTGCGGCACGTTTACCCAGTAATCGATGCTGTCTCCAGCATCAATGCCGGTCAGCTTCGTTCCGCTGCCTTGACCGCTGACTGTGATCCCTTGCAGCTGGTAGAATTGATCCAGTGCGTTCAAGCTTGTGACTTCTATAGGTGCTGTAGCACTAGTTGTTCCTAAGAGCTTAACCTCCGCACGCAGCACGCCGCCACCACTTGAATCGGCATAAGCATTTGCTGGCACATTTACGGTAAGCTGCAAATCACTATAATACGGGGTATGATCATTCCAGGCCAGCGTCAGCTTCACATGGGTAGGGTCAAGTAAGGCAGCTGCCCCAATACTTACATGCCCCTGATCCTTACCTGGGCCCGAGACAGAAATGCTCTGAATGGCATCAGGATTAAATGTCCCTCCTGAAAGGCTGACTACCAATTCATTCCCGTTCACTTGATAAGGCAGAGTACTCGGAGAAAGACTGATGCTCTCTTCGTCGTTGATTGCTGTAACTATAAGAGGCAATTTCAGAACATGTACGCTGCCAAAAGACTGATTTGATTCTGTCTGATACACATCAGCGGTAACCGTAAGAATACGATCCGTGTCGAAATCAATAATTCGCGTACCCGCTAATACGACCTTCGCTGTATAATCATCCACCCGGTATACGCTATTGACAACTGTACCTTCGTAACCTTCAATAGACCAATAAGCGGTGTCCAGTTCAGGTGCATATTTGTCATTTACTAGCTTGACGATAACTTCTGCACCCTCCTCATTTCCTTCTACCAGAGCAGTCTCCGATTGAAGCGCGGGGCCGATCGTAAGCGACTGCAGATGAAATCCTGCTCCATTTACTTTCATGGTCAGCGTCTGCTCCCCGGCAGGCAAGGTTACCGTTCCATTAGCTATTTGCCAATTGGACCATCCCCCCGTCTTCGTCAAAGCATAAGTAGCTGCCGTTACCGTTACTCCATCCTCTCCCGTCAGCAGTTCCAGCTCTGCATCATCCTGATTAGTAGCATAGGAGATCAGGAGTGGGTAGGTACCGCTGGCAGGTACATTAATCTTGTACTTCACCCAATCGCCGGGGTCAGTATAACCCACTGCACCACCCGTTACTAATACACCTGAAGCTGTCGTGTAGTCTTGCCCTTGAAGCACAGCAGGAAGCTCATGTGATCCGGAAGGCGCTTGGCGTAAAGCTAATGAACGGATATTATAACCGTTCCCGTTCGTCTTCAAGGTGAGCTTGTGAATGCCCTTGTTCAGAGAGATCAAGGATTGATAATCTGCAAAATCGGTCAGACTCTCCGTCTGCTGCACAATTGGAAGCGTAGCAATGACCTTACCATCTTCACTAATCTCCACCGATTTTCCGGCGCCATCGCTGAATTGAGCGGCATGCTTAAATTGAAGTGAATATTCACCGCTCTCTTTAACATCAATCACATAGTCGAAGGTGGACGATGCGTCTGGCGAGAACCCGCCAATATAACCCTGCTCATTCACAGTGTAAACCCCTTGCGCTTCTTCAAAATCAACAGCACTCACTACACCCGGCACCGCCTGTATACCATTCAGACGTTCCCAGCTATAAGTGCCCACTGATTTCGCCGGCAGCACAGCACTAATTTGCGCACCGTCCACTAGCAATTTAAACGGCTGTGGATCCGACGTCTGGTTGATTACTACCGTCACAATCTCTTTTCCATCTGGACTAGCAAAAGCTACGTTCGTTACAGTACTGCTTGAGCCGTAGTCACTATCAATCCGCACGTACCCCGGTTTAACGAATTTTGTATATTGGCCCATCAGATAATATTCTGGCAGCAGCCAGTAATGGTTACGGTCTCCCGAATCCTGCACAATCGGGGTTGGGTCTGGCGTTCCGGTCCACTGATGGGAGGCAATATCACTGTCCAGCATCGCTACCCAGGAGTTATAGCTGCGGGCCCAATTACGGAAATATTGAGCAATGCGGTCTGCGCCTGAGGTACCCCAGACTGCGCGTTCGGTCAAATATACATTTTTGTCAGGATAGAGATTATGGAGTTGGGTCATCAGACCAAGGTCACCGCCATAATCATGAAAAGCAGTTCCGTCCACCGCATCGTAGGCACCTAATTCAGGATTGCCTAGGATTTGTGCTGGATAGGCCATCGTGTCACCAGGATTATGATCAAATGTCCACAGCTTCACGTCTTTGAAACCATGTTCATCTAATTCCTTCCGCAGCAGTTTAGCCAGCTGGGCTTCTTGCTCCCACGGCATTTTGGTGCTTGGATATTCAATTTCCAGCAAAGGTTCATTCTGCAAGGTCAGACCTTCAAAGGTAATTCCCAGCTTCTCGTACTCCTGTACGAATTTAAGATAATATTTGGCCAGTACAGGCAGATATTCATCCTTCACTTGGCCTTTGATCATACTGTCTGTAGTCTTCATCCAACCGGGCGGGCTCCAAGGTGAGGCGAAAAACTTAATATCCGGATTGATGTTTTGAATTTTTTTAACCGTGCTGATGATATGGTAGTCAATGTCCTTTTGGATGGAGAAATTCTCCAAATTAATGTCGGTTTGTCCTGGAGGCATATCATCGTAGGTATAAAATTGTTTATCTGTAAAGTCAGCCGTCCCAATCGTCAACCGGAGCATACTCATTCCGATCCCCGATACAGGATCAATCATTTTCCGCAGCAATTCCTCCTGCTTCGCCGCAGACATCTTCGCCAGATTATTGACCGTCGATTCCTCCATGGAGGTACCGATCCCTAGAATAGATTGATATTTCCGGTCAGGATCAATATGGATCTCTGTACCTGCCTTCACGTCGGGAACCACAATATCCAGCTTCGCCTGCTCTTCCAGCTTCAAATCACCCTCTTGATAACGGTCAGCATAATACCACTTCCGATCGGAAGGATCTCGCTCACTCGATACCCAAGAGCTAACTACATCTGACTTAATAACATGTTTAGTGCTTTCCCCGCCATCTCCGGGATTCGATGGATCTACAGGCACATCACCTGTTCGAGTGAAGCTTACCCAGTTCAGGTTGATATCCCCACCGGTAAATTCCAGACGGATCTTTTGCAACCCTGCCTTCTTAAACACAACATTTTCTACAGCTTTCGTCTGCCAATTCTGCCAGCCACCTGTTGAGGTCACGCTTAATGTTCCTAGCTTAGTTCCCTCTGCTGATTTGATGTTGACGCCTGTAGTGCCACTATTAACGGAATAGCGGAAATCGGCTTGATACGTACCTGCTTGCGCCACATTCACGTTATATTCGAGCCACTGGCCAGCCGAGGTATAGCCGACATTGAGACCGCCACCTATATCCTGCGTATTTTCAGTTTGCAGTCCTGCGCTTTTGTTCAAAAAATCCTCTGCTTCAATTTTGCCGGGAATCGGCAGAGAAGGAATCTCTGGAGCTTCCGGATCGACAGGAGCGGTTGGAAGCTTTGGTGTTTTCTCATTTTTGGTCAAGCCATATCCCGTTTTGAACAACACATTTGTACTGTTATTGTCTGCCGGATAATTGTTCAAAGTGAATGGCCAACGAATCGGATTTTTGCCTACAAAATCCTTAGTACCAAATAACACATCAGCTACTCCAGCACCCTCTGTGCCTGGTAGCCAAGCTGCCACAAGCCCATCCCAATCTTCCAATTGGCTGGCTATCGTCATTGGACGTCCAGACACCAGTACAACGATAAGCGGAATATTAGGATCAGCAGCACGTATATTCGCAAGTGTCGCCAGATCCTGCTCATCCAGATTCAAGCTGGTCCGGTCGCCATCGGTCTCGGCGTAAGGTGTCTCACCGATAACAGCGATCGCCGCATCATAACCCGCAGCCCCACGCCCATTAAGGTTATATGTGACCGTTGTAGAAGCAGGAACAGCCTCCTTTATCCCTTCGAGGATCGTCGTGCCTTCAGTTATATTGCCCGACTTCCCTTGCCAAGTGATCGACCAGCCGCCGGCTTGGTTACCGATATTATTAGCGTTTTTACCCGCTACGAATATTTTATCCATCCCGCTTAATTGCGATAGAATTGGACTTCCATTTACCTCATCGTTCTTCAAAAGAACAAGCGACTCCGCCACAGCTTGGCGGGCTAATTTGCGGCTTTCTGCTGAGCCAAAAGCACTCAACAGCTCCGGTTCGCTTTTGGGATGCTCGAACAATCCTGAAGCGATTTTGACCTGCAGGATACGTTCTGCCGCATCATCTATGCGCTCCGTAGAGATTTTACCTTCGCCTACAAGTTCTGTGATGTACTTAATCGTATCCTTCCAAACGGTCGGCATCATGAACATATCGACTCCGGCGTTTACGGACACATTCAGCTGGTTCTTCAACCCGCTAACAGCTTTGCCCTCGCTATCCACTGTGATTTGCTGCACAGCGTTATAATCCGAGATAACGAAACCGGTAAAGCCAAGTCCGCCATTTTTCTTGTCACCCTTCAAAACATCGGTCAGCAAATGTTTATGGGCATGCATTTTAAGACCTTGGATGCTGTGATAGGAGGCCATAACCGTCTGCACCCCTGCGTCTACAGCTGCTTTATAAATTTTCAAATCCTTATCCATGATCTCTTGCTCGGTATATTTAGTGATGTTGCCTTGATTTACACCATTATCCGTATAACCTTCACCTAGATAATGTTTTGCAGTTGCCGTGATTGTATCTGTCCCTGCCAATGCAGCAGCAGTCCGTCCTTGCAGACCAAACACATAAGCCGCACCTAGTTCTGCTGAAATATCCTGATTATCACTAAAACCTTCATAGGTTCTACCCCATCTTGCATTATGAGGGGAGGCTATCGTTGGGGCAAACGTCCAGTTCGCTCCTGTTGCGGCTACTTCCTTAGCAGCAGCTGCACCAATAAGCTCAGTCAATGCGGGATCATTAGCAGCCCCTAGACCAATATTATGCGGAAAAAGCGTCGCGCCTTTGACATTGTTATGTCCATGCACCGCATCCACCCCATAGAGCAGCGGAATGCCTAATCTGGTAGACAATGCACCATCCTGATAACTATCAATCAAACTTCTCCAGTTATCGCGAGTGCTGTCACTTTCTTTTCCGTTAGGGAATGAGCCTCCCCCGCTGAGTACAGAGCCAAGAGCATATTTCTGTACCTCCTCAGGTGTGACGGCAGCTCTTTCTGCTTGAACCATCTGCCCAATCTTCTCTTCCAGCGTCATTCGGGATAATAGATCCGCAGTGCGCTCCTCCACACTTTTTGTGGGATCATAGTACATTGGAACTCCTGCGGCATCCGCTGCGGCCCGCGGTATACCCGCCTCAAGCACATTCAAGAATAAGGATGATAGTAAAAGCGCCACCATGAATATTGATAATCTTCTTTTCACGCCTGAATCCTCCCCCAATACTGTTTTGTTGGTACGGATGACTACGCCTATAAATGGAAGCGTATACATGATGTAAGATACAGGCTTATTATGCTGGAGCCATCTGGTAAAAGACATACAGCATTTTTTAAATACTCTGTTCCGTTTTTGCAAATTTAAGGACTTGCCCGCTCAAATTATGCTTCCAGCAAAAAAAGGCTCTCTCATTCGTAGAATTTCTCTACTGTGAGACAGCCTTTTTATTGTGACTATGAAATTGCTTTACAAATCATCGTCATCCAATCGTGCCGCTTTGCGGGACAAGTATCCTTTAAACAGAAAGACTACCACAATACCTGCCGCTAAGGTAAAGATCACTGGCATCAGACGGTCACCTATGGAAGCTAAGAAAGGTAATCCAAGAACCAATGCCACAACCAGATGCGCACGGAATACAAATTGTGTTGTGTTGTCCGCCTTACTGCCTTCAGGAAAAGGATACACTGTCAGCCAAAAAGACTCGCTATGCAATTTGCGGAGTGCCGACAATTGAACACCAATGATAAACAGGAAGAACAAATAAATTCCGGTGCCAAAGTAACTATCACGGTTCCACCAATTCAGCAGCAGAGCCAGCACCGATATCCGCATAATGATTCCAAAGATATCGCCCCGGGCAAAGCTTTTGGTCAGCAGATACCGATAAGCAGTATCCTTGCGCCAAGGCAGCTTAGCGCCCCATTTGGAAAGATAACGGCGGGAATACACCCGTTGCTCACGGCCCGGCACATCCACGAACCAGCCCAGAACCATCAGCGCACGTGCACCTTGATTGTTTTCCATGGCGATCAGTCTTTCCCATGGCACAGCGTGACGTCCGGGCACAGACAGTGCAGCAAGATAGGCTGCTGCCAATAACACCATAAATATCAGGCTCGGGCCGGCAGGCTGCCACAACCAAGCGGCAATAATCAAACCTCCAACTGCCCAGCGCAAGAAAGCATACACACCTGCCATCGGACGTGACAGCATAGCTATCTCTTTCCATAATCCATAACTCGCGATCAGCTTCACAGCAATCAGGATCAACACTGTAAATAAAAGTCGCTTGGGAGAATCATCTGTACGTATGTACAACGGCCAAAGGGTGATCAGTACAAATAACAAGCGAATGATCTTCCACACGTTTCCACTGACCCAGGATGGTGCAAAATATTCCTTCATGCGGTGACCCTGAGGCAGCAGAAAGATCGTATCCGGGGTCTGCAAATAGGTTCGGAAGCCGCTATGCACTGTCGCAGGCAACAGTAATGCTAACATAATCCAGCGAATGGGAATGCCTTCAGGTACATTTTGTAGCAGCGATGTATACCAAGCAGAGAAGACAATCAACACGAACAGGAAGACCATGGCTACGCCGCTTTGAATGATATATCCCACATAAGGAAGCATACTTCCCATGAATCTACCGCGCCGCGTGCGCCGCAGCTCTTTCAAATCCATATTATTTCCCTCCCTGAACCAGCTCGTAGAACAGCTGCTCCAAAGTCAGCCCCTGATGCCCGGCAGTTGCCGCTATTTCCGCCAGCGTGCCCTGTGCAATCACCTTACCTTTATGCAATACAATAAAACGGTCGCAATAATTCTCTATTGTGGAAAGAATATGAGAGCTTAACAGAATCGACGATCCAGAGTTCTTCAGATCCATCATGAAATCAAGCAAGGAGCGGATCCCTAGCGGATCCAATCCTAAAAAGGGCTCGTCGATGACATATAAAGCAGGTCGTGCAACGAAAGCGCACATGATCATAACCTTCTGTTTCATCCCTTTGGATAGATGGGTCGACAGGGTGTCCATCTTATCCTCCATATGGAACAGCTTGGCAAGATGCGAGGTGCGGGATTCATAATCCTTTTGATCTACCCCATAAGCTCTGGCAGTAAATTCAACATGCTCACGAACCGTCATTTCGTCATACAGTAGCGGCGATTCCGGTACAAAAGACAACGCATTATTGTATCCAACGGGATCTTCAGCACGCGTCTTGCCCTGTACGGTGATATCGCCCTTATGGGGCGACATCAATCCTAGAATATGCTTCATCGTCGTACTTTTTCCTGCTCCGTTTAAACCAATCAATCCAACCATTTCGCCAGGCTGCACCTGAAGTGCAATATCATGCAGCACTGGCTTATTCAGGCTGTACCCACCACTGAGACCCGTAATTTGCAATACGGGAGCATTATTCATTGACCGTCACCTCTCGGAGTTTTGTCTTTCAACCACTTTGGAGCTCCTTTATTTTTACGGTTCTTCTCACGTTCCGCATTGCTGCTGCGTTTACTCCGTGCAGGAGTTGCATCTCCGCGTGCTCCCGCAGAAGGATTCGCACTGCGCTGTGGATCGCGCTGTTGTTCTCCGCTTGTTGTTTCACTTGTGTTAATCGTAGCCATTCTTTTGGCAGGCGGTGTACCTGCTCCAACGGATGGCGACTGAACATTGGAGGCTCCAGATGTGCTAACAGGCGGCTTGCCGCTGCGTGGAGCGGATCCATCACGGCGTTGCCCACTGCCTTCATTACTCCGTCCCCGTCCATTGTGCAAAGCGCTGCGTGCTTCATCTGCTGCAAGCACCTTACCACCGACCATCTCCCGCTCCTCAAGCGCAATATCCAATTCGCGGGCGAATTTCCGCATGATAAAGGTCTGTTGCTCTGTAACAATCGTTACAGATAAGCCGCGGCGTCCCATCCGTCCGGTACGGCCTGCACGGTGTACATAATGTTCAGAATCAAAAGCCGGATCGTAGCTAACTACCAAAGAAAGATTCTCAATATCCAGTCCTCTGGCAGCTACGTCACTGGCAACAAGCACACGAAATTTGCCTTCCCGGAAACCTTTTAATACATTGCTGCGCGTTACCTTATCGGCATCTCCGTAAAGTGCTGCCGCAGTAAGCCCAAGATGATTCAGCTTAGCCTCAACCTCGGCAATATCATCTGTAGCATTCACGAACACAATCGCTTTATCGGGATTGTAATGGCGAATCACCCGGCGCAGCATGTCCATTTTGTTACGCTCTTCAGCAACAACATAATGATGCTCCAAGCTTTCAGCAGTCATTACACCTGGAGCAATCCCAACCTCTGCCGGATTCTTCATTTCACGATTAGCCAGCGCTTTCGTCTCTGGTCCGATCGTTGCCGACAGCATAACAAGCTGGCGTGAACGCAGCGCACTGCTGACAATCTTTGTAACTTCGCCAGCTCCGCTAAGCTGGAACATTTGGTCCGCCTCATCCAGAACAATAGTACTGACTTCATGCATCTTCAATTTACGAAGTCCAATCAGCTCGCGGATCCGCCCAGGTGTTCCCACAACTAGCTGTGGATGCTCACGCAGCTTGTCAATCTGGCGTTTGATTGCGGCCCCGCCAATAAGACCCATAACTCGGATTCCGCGCTGTTCACCATAACGTTCCGCCTCGCGTAAGATTTGCATCGCCAGCTCCTGTGTAGGGGCGAGCACCAGCTTTTGGACCACCTTCTGCTCCGGATTAATCGTTTGAAGCAGCGGCAATAGATAGGCCAGCGTCTTACCCGTTCCAGTCTGGGAAGCTGCAATAACATCTCTTCCCTCTAGTAGAAGCGGTATTGTCTGCTCTTGTACCGGGGATGGAGCGTTAATGCCGAATTCCGACAACCGGGCAATGAGGTCTTCCTGAATGCCGATAGCCGCAAAAGAAGCTTTATTCATAAGTGTAATTCATCCTTTTCGCTTGAGATAATATCTTCATTATATGCCAAAAAGGCCTCTCCACCAAATGGAAGGCCAATAAAGCTGACAACAGGGTCTATTTTCTGTTCATCGCATTATAAGTAAGCTTGTCCGCCAGGCGAGGAAACAGCCCGTAAAGCCGTATGCCAAACCCTGCCAGACCCGGAAGATCGAGCTCTTCTTTGCCGGTCTCCATAACCTTAACGATCTTAGAAGATACGTGCTCTGGGGTCATCATCATCCGGGCTACACTCTTCTCATAATTGCCAGAGGGGTCAGCCGTTTTGAAAAAATCGGTGGCGATCGGCCCCGGGTTCACAGCCGAGACGATAATTCCACTCTTCCGCAGCTCCTGACGGAGCGCATTTGTGAATCCGAGTACAGCATGTTTGGTAGCCGTATAGGCTACGGACTTGGCTGTGCCTATCTTCCCTGCCATGGAAGCCACATTTACAATCTGGCCGCTTCCCCGCTCCAGCATATGTGGAACAACAGCCTTCGTGCACCGGACAATCCCCATGTAGTTAACATCCATCATATCGTCAAATTCATGAGGCTCCATCTCTGTAAAAGCAGCAAATTTGCCGTACCCTGCGTTATTTAGCAAAATATCAATTCTGCCATATGCCTCCAAAATTTGTGCGAAGGTCTTCTGAACACCCTCAGCATCTGTTACGTCACAGGTGTACAGTCCAAAAACGCCCGGGATACCGGCCGCTGTTTCTTTCAGCTTCGCTTCGGAACGTGCTACCAGGACAGGGATTGCCCCCTTTTTACTAAGCATCTGTGCCGTTAATGCACCAATGCCGCTGGACGCTCCTGTAATCACAACAACCTTATCTTTGAGTACCATGAATAGTATTTCAGCTCCTAACTCTTGCCTAAGAGATCATCACCTGAATATCCATCTCTCCAACCCCATCCATCAACAACGGAATACTAAGCGCTTTACGAGGCATAAAAGACATGCTTTCCATCTTCATAATCTGAGGAGGACTTATATCCACCGAAACACCTTGATTATATAGAATGGTACTGGCATTCCCACTGATCATATTGCTCAGCTCTGAAATCGCACTTTGACCCATCTCATCCATCTCGGTGATCACAAAGCCACCCATCATAATCGATACCATTCGCAAGGCTACCTGCTCCGCGATACCAAATATAATATTTCCGCTCAGTTGGCCTGTCATCCCTACTTGAATCCATATATGATTATCGATCAGTTCAATTTCTTTAATGCCTAAACTCCCCGTAGAAGGCGAGACCTGAATTACTTGTTCTATAACAGTCCGTGCAGACTCTAGAAACGGATTAATTACTTCTGCTTTCATGAATGTCTAGTCTCCCCCTTTATCGTGCTTTGGTCATATACCAAAAGTCCCAAGCAATATGGATATATTATACTTTATATATCGGCACAATTCAGCAAAAATTAATGCATATGTCGAATTCAAACCCAAGATAGTTTACGCAGCAACATTGCTCTGCCGGGTATTATCTCCTATAATTTAAACAAATGCCAACGTGGAACGTAAGATATTAACGCAATTACACATCCAATTCGATGGTCCAAAGGAGGTATTCCATGAACATCAGCCAGCTGGAGACACTAATAACAATTTCCAAAACGATGAGCTTTCGCAAGGCCGGAGAACTGCTTAATCTGACCCAACCAGCGGTTTCAGCACAGATTAAGAGCCTTGAAGAAGAGTTCAAGACTCAGCTGGTTGACCGAAACCAGCCTGTTACATTAACGGATAGAGGGACTGTCTTTCTGGAGCATGCGGAACAAATAGTGAGGATTGTCGAGGAACTTAAGGAACGGCTTGCAGATCTTGATGAAAATCCCCAAGGTCATATAGTTTTAGGCACAACTACCTCAATCGCTATTCAAATTTTACCGCGTATTCTATCTTATTTTAAAGACCAGTTCCCCCATATCAAAACATCAATTTCCTCTATGTCCTCATCACAAATTTATCAGCATGTCGAAAACGGCATAGTTGATGTCGGCATCGGTTATTTAATTGGACGTAGCCCGGGCATGTCTACTTCCATTTTGTATTATGATACCTTCGAACTGGTGGTCTCTCCCAGACACCCTCTCGCTCAAGTGAAGACCGCTGGGATAGAAGCCTTAAGCAAAACCCCGCTGATTCTGCTCTCACCAGACACAGTGGGCCGTAAATTTGCGGATGAGGTTCTGAACAAACATGGCATTCAACCTCAGGTCATTATGGAGCTGACCAGCAGCGAGGAAGTGAAACGGATGGTCGAGCTCGATTTGGGCGCCGCCATTATTTCCAAGCAGTCAGTTACCGCTGAGGTTCGAGCCGGCACTCTCAAAATTGTGCCAATTATTGAGTTGGAGGTCACGCATCCTGTTGGTGTGATCACGAAATCAGGAAAATACGTAAACTCTGCTATGAGGCAGTTCCTAAGCGATCTTAAAGGCATGCCAGAAACCCAATTTATCGGGTCTGAATAAATCCCACCCACAAAGTGGAACCGATTACTTCTGAGCTGATTGCATAACCTTGTTTAAAGGAGATGTTCTTGATGAAATTTGATTTACACACCCATCATTTCCGCTGTGGCCATGCTGACGGAACGATTAGAGATTATATCGAAGCTGGGATTGCCGCTGGATTGAGCGTTATAGGTATTTCCGATCATACTCCCTATTTCGGAGATCCATCCGATCAGGCTTTTCCCAAAATCGCAATGGCTAAATCCGAATTTGCTAATTATGTAGATGATGTTCTCTCCCTCAAAAAAGAGTACGAAGGCGTTATCGACGTCCTGTTAGGCATCGAATCAGATTACTTCCCCGAACATGCTGAGATATACCGCAAGACATTATCCGCCTACCCTTTTGATTATGTGATTGGATCGGTACATAGTGTTGGTGGAGTCAGCATTTTTAACAAAGGGCGCTGGAAAAACCTTAGCAAAAATGAGAAGATCCGCGTGAAGTCTGAATATTACCGGTTGATTGCTGATTCCGCACGCAGTGGTATGTTCCAAATACTCGGGCATATTGATGCGATGAAGGGGAATTATCCTGCTTTTTCCGAAATTCCTGCACCTCAGCCGATTGACGATTGTCTGCGTGTAATTAGTGAATGTGACGTGGCCATCGAAATCAATACCTCAGGCGGAACTAAGCTGGTCGGCGGCTGGTATCCCTCTGAAGATATTCTGGAGCGGGCACTACATTTTGGCGTAGAGGTTAGTTTTGGTTCGGATGCACATAAGCCTTCCCGGGTCGCCGAGGATCGGGATGCGGTAGCTGCACAGCTCAAAGCAATAGGCTTTACACACTGGGTTTATTACAAGCAGCGCCAAAAAGTCAAAGTTTCTCTGTAATCAAGCCTAAACGACTTCAACGTCCCTATAAGGACGGTAAGCGTTAAAGCGAGAAATTAAATAATGCACCAAGCGTTATTGGTTTAGGGGCAGGGTTCACCCTCCGTTAAACCAATCTCAGCTTGGTGCATTTTTTTGTTTATTTACAGATTATCACAGCTAAAACCTTGTTGTTTCAGCGTACGTTTCGCATCTCCATATTCCGGGTTGATCTCATAAAAATGAGCAATCGTACTGGTCCAATCTCTCTCCGTCATCCCCTGCTGCTGCAAGTATTCACGGTGGGTTTGATTATATGCCTCCAGGAGGCCTTGTACATCCGGATTGTATTGCTCCTCATGAAATATAGCTTCCAGCGGCAGCCGCGGCTTCTGAGAAACCTCCTCCGCTGGGTATCCCACGCAGAGACCGACGACAGGGAATACGTACTCCGGCAGCTTCAGCAGTTCAATCACACCCGCTGTGTTGCGGCGTACACCTCCAATAGGAATGATGCCCAGTCCCATGGATTCCGCCGCTGCAATCGCGTTAGACAATGAGATTCCCACATCTGTAGCTCCAACCAAAAGTGCATCCACATCTTTTACGGCTTCAAAAGACTTGCCTTCCAGCTCACTAGCTACTTTAGCTCTATAAAAATCCATGCAAAACACCAAAAAAACCGGTGCTGCCGCTACATGTTTCTGATTTCCGCACAAAACTGAAAGCTGCTGCTTACGCGCAGGATCTTTGATGGCGATTATCGATACCTGCTGTCCATGAACCCATGACGGTGCGGCTTGAGCCGATTCAATCATTGTTTGTAGCTTCTCTGGCTCCACAGGCTGGTTTGAATATTGCCGGAAAGAACGATGATTTTTTAATGTTTGTACCACTTCATTCAAAATGTTACGCCTCCTTGGTCATTCCACTCCATAGTATGTTAATCATAAACGATCGGATTCGGTACTGCCAATCACTTACGCTACTCTTTTCAAACAAAAAAATGGACCCGAATCATCGGGTCCCAAAGCAGTATATTTTTAAAAGGGGGTCATGTACTTAGTTTAACCGCACACTGTTAGAGTTTGATAACGGCATTATTTCATTTGTGTAACAATGTGAATACTTTCATTACATCGTCCAAGGAGCCGACTTTGGGCATCACCCGCTCCAGCTTCATACCGTTCTTGAGCATCACACGTTCCGATCTAATATTATCTCCTGTGCAGCGTCCTTCGATCCTTGTTATCCCAAGGGTATGAACACTATAGTTCAAAAACAAACCCACGGCCTCCGTCGCCAGCCCGCATCCCCACCATGCCGGGTCCAGCATATATCCTAAGGTAGCTGTGCCCTCACGGCGGTTCCAATTCTGCAAAGCCACTATACCGATTAACCGCTGCTGCCCCTTTAAATAGATCCCGGCATGCAGCGCACAAGGATCGAAGGCAAATAACATCCGGTTTACCAGCTTCTCCACCTGGGCAGATACTGATCCAGGGCCGGAGCGTACTAGAATATGGCGCTGCACATCTGGATGGGAGAGCAGCTGCCGCAAAGCTAAAACATCCTCAGGCATGATCAGCCTCAGATCTACCGCTAAACCATGTTGTGTCTCTAACAACACTGCTCCATAGGTGCTCATCTTCTCTCCCCTTCCGTGCAGCTAAAATTCCAGCCTAATCAGCTCATGGACCGATGCAGCGTCAGAACCGTTAATTCTGGCCTACACAATAACCGAAAAGGCATGTATGTCTCTCCAAACCCTCTATTCACATACACAGGCATGGCTTTGTCTTCTGTATAATACAATCCATTTATGTATTTAAGTGATCCATAAGGTGTAAATGGCGCACCTATAAAGGGCAGGCGAATTTGTCCGCCATGACTGTGCCCGGAAAGCTGTAGATCAAATGAATAGGCCTGTGCGGTATCCGCATAATCCGGCTCATGCATCAAAAGAACGTTAAAGGTTCCTTCAGGAACACCAGCAATTGCTTTCGCTGGGTCGGGTTTACCGTGTAACAGATCATCCAGACCCGTAACCGCCATGACTGCCCCGCCTCTTTTTAGAAGGTAGGATTTATTCCTTAGCACCCGGAAGCCCGCAGACTCCAGCAGCTCGGTAACCAGCTGGGTATTCTTGTAATCATGATTGCCTAATATCGCAAATTTACCCAATGGCGCACTTAACGCTGCCAGCACCGGTACGGCTTCAACAAGATCCTCAGGATCGCTGTCCACAATGTCACCCGTGAAGCAAATAAGATCCGGTTCAGCTTTGCTTATATGTTTAGCGAGCCGGGCCAGATCCCTGGCATCCTTATTAAATCCGAGATGCGTATCACTGAAATGAACAAGCTTCATCCCTGAAAAAGCGGAAGGAAGCCCCTTAAAGCGCAAGTCCAGCTTAGTGACCTCAATCCAGTTCGGCTCCCCCTGCCATGCATATCCGCTTGTAAGCAATCCTGCGCCGATTACAGCAGCCGCACTCCGAGTCAGGAACTGCCGGCGGGTAATTGTAGACTCGCCACCAGAACGCCCCTTAGAGGTGTCCTTGTGGATCTTATCGCCATTCTTATTGGGAGAAGCCCCAGACGATTGTATCTTCATAGGGAGATTCTCCTTTCTTTACCTTTTCCCCGAAAAACAGATGGTCCAAATAATAACTTATATATTATTTCGGGCAGTTAGAACAATCCGGCATTCTTCTTCCGGAGTTTCGCTGTAAGCGCGTGCAATCCCTTTTTTTGCGATTTCTGATTTTTGAACTCGTCTCAGCATAAATGCTACTTCCAGCGTTTTTTCAAAAGGAAACGGTTCAAGCATTAACGTTGACTTATCCTGCCACTCCGCTGTGATAACACGACCTGACGTAAAACTGAAATCTTCAGTACCTGAGAACCCTTCACGCCACCATGGATGCTCCTCTGATTTCGGACACCCCGGCTCATTTAAGGCCAAATACAAGGACAGATCATCGCAGAATTCTAAAAGGCGGGCATCATAATACAGCTCATCTTCCCCAATAGGCTTGGAAGCTTCAAGCTCCCGATGGATACGTGCTCTGCGTTCCTCTTCATGTTCTTGATATAAAGTAAGCTCTGGATAATCGAGTCCCGCAATCTTAATAAGCCGCTCAAAATGCAAGCTGCACAGCAACGCTCCGTACGGTGTGTGTTCCTCGATCTCATCTAATCCACGCTTATAAAAGGTCAACTTAGGCACTACAGGAAAATCAATAAAGGTGTAGGGTGCTTGCTCCGCATCATTCCAGAAAGGGGTCTCATCCAGATCAATCCAGCCCCTATCATGCTGTGCTACTGCCCACAGTACCTCTTCCCGGCGTCCTTCAGTTGGCACATGCTGCTCTTTGAACCCAATGGCCAGCTCTCCGGCAAGTTTCCCGTGATCATGCTGCTTAACCATTACAATTGCTCCATCTTGCTCCCGACAAATCACGATTATTCCTCCTTGTTCCACAGCTAACATTACGTTAACAATGGATATTATAGCATAAATTGGTCAATGTTCTGAACCTGCTCCAGCCCTGCAAGACTTTCCCGCCACAAGCAGATAAGAGAGTCATAACAACATAAAAAAAGCTACCCCCCAGCGAATGGAATCCACTTTGAGGATAGCTCAATAGATAAACATTTGGCGGTACTATTAATTACACACCTAACCAACGTTTGAACATATGCTTCGTTGTTTGCTTGTTAATTTCTGCAATGGATGTCGTAAGAGGTATTCCCTTTGGACAAGCGCGTACACAGTTCTGTGAGTTACCACAGCCATCGATCCCGCCATCCTCCATCAGAGCGTCCAATCTTTCGTCAGCGTTCATTTCACCTGTAGGATGAGCATTGAACAGACGTACTTGAGAAATGGCTGCCGGTCCGATGAAATCCGTCTTTTCGTTGACATTCGGGCAAGCCTCCAAACATACGCCACAGGTCATACATTTGGATAATTCATAGGCCCACTGCCGTTTTTTCTCCGGCATCCGCGGTCCCGGTCCAAGATCGTACGTACCGTCAATCGGAATCCATGCTTTCACCCTTTTTAGTGCATTGAACATCCGGGTACGGTCAATGACTAAGTCACGCACCACCGGAAATGTCTTCATAGGCTCAATTCGTACAGGCTGCTCCAGATTGTCTATAAGTGCAGCGCAGGCTTGGCGGGGTTTGCCATTAATCACCATGGAGCAAGCTCCGCACACTTCTTCTAAACAGTTGGAATCCCAGCATACGGGAACTGTGCTGTCACCTTTGGCATTCACAGGGTTACGCTGAATTTCCATCAAAGCACTGATCACATTCATACCTGGACGATAAGGAAGTTCAAATTCCTCGACATACGATGAACTTTGTGGATCGTCCTGGCGGGTGATGATAAACTTTACGTTTTTGGGAGCTGCAGCTGTTTCCGCCATAATGGTTCCCTCCTAAAATTGCCTGATTTTATTTCATGAAGCTTGCCTCGCAAGCTATTCTGTTACTGGAAAGCATTAATCCTTCGAATAATCGCGTACCCGTGGAGGAATCAGCGAGACATCCACTTCGTCGTAGGAGATTTGTGGACCCTCTGCAGTCCAGGCTGCTTTTGTGGTCTTCAAGAACTCCTCATCATTACGATTCGGGAATTCCGGTTTGTAATGTGCACCACGGCTCTCATTCCGCATAAGCGCTCCAAGTGTCATCGCTTCGGACAGCTCCAGCATATTCCAGAGCTGGCGAGTGAAGGCCACACCTTGGTTATTCCAGCGCGATGCATCATTCATATTGATCTTGCGATAACGCTCCTTAAGCTCTTTGATTTTGCCAATGGTCGCTTCCAGCTTCGGATTGTGCCGCACCACGGTCATATTAGCGGTCATCCATTCGCCCAGTTCCTTGTGGATCACATAAGCATTCTCTGTCCCTGACATTGCCAATAGAGACTCATATTTGTCCGTTTGCTTTTTGTGGAAGCTATCGAATACGGAAGAAGAGATATCCTGCGATGATTTCTTCAGGCCTTTAATGTATTCAACAGCCTTTGGTCCTGCGACCATACCGCCGTAAATAGCAGATACCAGAGAGTTGGCGCCTAGACGGTTCGCTCCGTGATATTGATATTCACATTCTCCGGCTGCAAAAAGACCAGGAACGTTCGTCATTTGATTGTAATCAACCCACATGCCGCCCATAGAATAGTGCACAGCCGGGAAGATCTTCATTGGTATTTTACGGGGATCATCCCCCATGAATTTTTCGTAAATTTCAATAATCCCGCCAAGCTTCACGTCCAGCTCTTTTGGATCCTTGTGAGAGAGGTCCAAATACACCATGTTCTCGCCATTAATGCCCAGCCCTTGATCCACACACACATTAAAAATTTCACGTGTAGCAATATCGCGCGGCACCAAGTTACCGTAGGACGGATATTTTTCTTCTAGGAAATACCACGGCTTCCCGTCTTTATAAGTCCAGATACGGCCGCCCTCGCCACGTGCCGATTCCGACATCAGGCGGAGCTTGTCATCTCCCGGAATAGCCGTTGGGTGAATCTGGATAAATTCTCCGTTGGCATAATGTACGCCCTGTTGATACACCGCACTTGCGGCTGTCCCTGTATTAATAACGGAGTTCGTTGTTTTGCCAAAAATAATACCCGGCCCGCCACTTGCCAAAATAACAGCATCCGCAGGAAAAGTCTCAATCTCCATCGTCTTAAGATTCTGGGCACTGATGCCTCGGCATACACCTTCGTCGTCGATGATAGCTGAAAGGAACTCCCAGTTCTCGCGTTTAGTTACGAGACCTTCAGCTTCCCAGCGGCGCACCTGCTCATCCAACGCGTACAGCAGCTGTTGGCCTGTAGTCGCGCCGGCAAAAGCTGTACGGTGCCGCTTCGTTCCGCCGAAACGACGGAAGTCGAGCAGACCTTCCGGTGTGCGGTTGAACATAACGCCCATCCGGTCCATAAGGTGAATAATACCTGGCGCAGCTTCACACATCGCCTTAACCGGCGGCTGATTCGCCAAAAAGTCACCGCCATAGACGGTGTCGTCAAAATGCTCCCAAGGGGAGTCGCCCTCACCTTTGGTATTTACAGCGCCATTGATGCCGCCTTGCGCACATACGGAGTGTGATCTTTTTACAGGAACTAATGAGAATAAATGGACATGCGCACCGGCTTCCGCTGCCTTGATGGTAGCCATCAGGCCGGCCAGGCCGCCGCCCACGATAATGATATCGGATGTTGCCATGATAGTTCACTCCTTTTATCGAAAATATCAGAAAGGATTCTTAAATTAAATGAAGGTCTTTATGGACTGGGCAATGGTTGCTGCAGTTTGAAATTCACTGTCACGGAAAGTAACCAGCGAAATCAGGAACATGAAAGTTACTAATACAAATATGCCAAGACAGAGGTAAGAAGATACCCGCTGTGCACGTGGACCAACGGTAATTCCCCAGCTGATCAAGAAAGACCAGAGACCGTTCGAGAAGTGGAAGCATGCAGCAACGATACCGATAATATACAGTGTCAGCAGAAGTGGCTGAGTCACGATATCATGCATCAGACCGCCTAATTCTTCGTGCTCCACATTACCCACCGCCACCTGAACCCGTGTTTGGAACAAGTGCCAGACGATAAAGATGAAGGTAACAATACCTGTAATCCGTTGCAGGGTATAACGCCAGTTTCTTTCAATGTTGAAACGGTTCAAGTTCGGCTTGGATTGATACGCAATATAAAGTCCGTATACCCCATGGTACAGCAGAGGAAGCCATATACCGAACAATTCCAGGAAGAAGACGAGCGGCAGGCTGTTCAGCCATAACACGCTGTCAGTGAAACCGGAAGCGCCACCCTCTACAGCCGCAAAATTCGTCATCATGTGCTCAATGAAGAAGGCTCCAAGTGGGATAACGCCTAGCAAGGAATGAATCTTTCTGGAATAAAATCCTTTCATACAAAGTAACCCCTTTCCGATTAAAACAGCGTTTTCATTAATGGGTATTCACCGCCGGAACTACATTTGACACAGGATAACGTTGACAATCCAATGACAATAATTCCTTAATTTACCGTTATCCTAGAGTTTACCGGACTTAGTTTTATTTTTCACAAAATGTGAATATCTTGTGTCACTTTTCATGTTACTCTTTTTTCGCTTATAAGGGAATTGCAATCTAATTATTAAACGTTATACAATAAACGCATAAGAATAGATTTTATATGATAATAATTCTCATTTAGCAAAACAACATTTTCCGACATAACCTGATTTTCCTTATGTAATAAGAACAGTTACTCTTACGGCTATGAATTTCATCACTACTGATCGTACATCGCATTAGGAGAGGAACTCAATTATGTTTGACGATTTAGATGTTTTTGCAGCAGTTGTGGAACATTCCAGCTTAAACCGGGCCTCACGCCAGCTCAATCTATCCCAGCCCGCCTTGTCTCGCAAAATTTCTAAACTCGAGGAACGTCTGGGGGTCGCACTGTTTAATCGTTATGGCAAACGACTGGAGTTAACCGAGGTTGGGCGTCTCACTTATTCCTATGCGCTTGAACAACGGCAGCAGCGTTCGAAGTTTCTGGAGGCTCTTTCCAAATTCAAAGAGGGGGAGCCAAGGCTTGTCACCTTGGGGGCTAGTCTTACCTCCCTGCAGACCACGCTTCCGCCGCTGGTAAACGCTTATATGGACAAATATCCGACCGCAGAGCTGAAGCTGATCACAGGCCGAACGCATGAGATCGTATCCTCAGTTAGTGAGGGAAAATCAGATGTAGGTCTGATCGCTTCCTCTATTCAAGAACCTGGGTTGCGCTGCATTTCTCTATTTGAGGATCAACTGCGACTAGTCGTCTCAGAGCAGCATCCTTTAAATTTATCTTCCAAGCTAACCATGGATAATCTATCCCGGCTGCCTATGATTCTCTTCTCAAAGGGGACCTGGTACCGGCGTCTGACGGACGATCTATTCCAGCGCTGCGGGATTGATCCCGATGTGCGCATGGAGATTGACTCCTTCGAAGCCATCGTACGGCTGCTTCCGACTGTCAAAGCGGCTGCGTTGCTGCCAAAGTCTTATCTGCGTCCAGAGCTGCTGAACGGCGGCGGGCTGGTGTCCTTACATATCAAGGAGCTGGAGCAGACTCAACGGACCACCTGCCTGATCTACCGTGACGATGGAAGCATGAGCACGGCGGCTCGCAGTCTGGTGCAAGTTACCGAAGAGATGTTTCTGACAGAACGTGAGCAGTAAAGCCGGACCAAATGAATCAAGGGGCGCACCTAGTGATCTCCAAATGAGGCAATAAGTGAAGTACTTATAGCGTAATTAGGGGATTTCTCCCTGAAGTTCAGAGATTTCTGTTCAGCAGACTTAAAATTAGGGAAAACTTCCCTAATTTTCGGCCGATTCAGTAACTAATAAAGGAATCCCTCTGTTTATTAGGGAGGAATTCCCTAATGTCGTTCATTTAGAGCGAATAGTGGCTATTTTCAGGGAGTTTTTCCCCAACTAGTTTAAAACCCACTCTGTACATCGCACAAACAAAGAACACATATCGCTTTTCGCCACACATATTTCACCGTCACAGATACCACAAATCATCTAATTGCAAGCCGTACGATAACCACACCTAGCAAGTCGCGCACCGACCAAACCAACATTATAGAACACTACGCATGGTCCATAGTCATATGGCATATTAAAATCCAATACGTTTCCTACTCTTTACTCCATAAAAAAGAAGCTGCCCCCAAGTAGAATTCACTACTTTTGAGTCAGCTTCTTTTCCTATGATTCTTGGTTCACAACTTCACTCTCAAAACGGTCAATACTTTCATTAGGACCAATGAGTACCATAACATCGCCTTCACTCAAATAATCATGGGCAGTTGGAGCGACGATTATTCCGCTTTCCCTATTTAGGGCAACAATACTGCAGCCATATTTAGCTCTTGTATTTAAATCAGACAAGCTTCTGCCGTTCATGCAGGACGGTACGGTCAGCTCGACAATTTTATAATCCTTGGACAGTTCAATATAATCCAGCAAATTGGGCGTCACCAGCTGATGTGCCACACGAATCCCCATATCCCGCTCCGGAAAAATAACCCGATCAACCCCCAGCCGCGACAGTGCGCGGCCATGAAGGATAGAGATTGCCTTAGCCACCACTTGCTTGACTCCAATCTCCTTCAACAAAATGGCCGCCAGAATGCTTCTCTCCATATTGTCACCAATCGCAACAATCCCACAATCAAAGTTCCGTACACCAAGCGAGCGCATAATTCCCTCATCTGTAGCATCTGCTACTACCGTATGCGTCAGCTGATCGCTCATTTCCTCCACGCGTTCTTCATGGTGGTCAATGCCGAGCACCTCGTAGCCCATTTCCATCAGCTCAAGCGCCAGGCTTGAACCGAAGCGACCTAAGCCGATTACTACAAATTGCTGTGCTTTCATTTCTAATTAACTCCTATCCAATAATTATTTTACCTTCCGGATACTTATACAGTGGTTTACCCTGTTTGGGACCGAGTGCATACGCTAAGGTTAGTGGACCTAGCCGACCTGCAAACATCGTCAGACAGAGTAGAATCTTACCGATCGCTGACAGTTCCGGAGTTAGCCCCATAGTCAGTCCTACCGTAGCAAAGGCGGAGGTCGTCTCAAACAAGATTGCCAAGAAATTACTGTCTTCAGTTGTAGAGAGTATCATCGACACAGAGGCGATTAACAACAAAGCCAGCAGCGTGATCGTTAATGCCTTGTAGATGCGCTCTTGAGCCAGCCGATAACGGAACAACACAACATCTTCCCGTCCACGCAGCATAGCAATTACAGCACCAATCATCATCGTAAAGGTTGTTGTCTTAATCCCCCCGCCCGTTGAGCCCGGAGAAGCACCAATAAACATAAGAATCACTATAAAAAATTGTGTAGCCTGCCGAAGTCCAGCAATATCTACTGTGTTCGCGCCAGCCGTACGGGGAGACACGGATTGAAAGAAGGCCGATAATATTTTACCGCCGAAATTCAGTGAACCCAGGGTACGAGTGTTAGTAAACTCAAATATAAAAATAACCAAAGCTCCGATCAGAATCAGCCCTGTGCTGGTGGACAAGACAACTTTACTATGTAGAGACAGCCTGCGGGTTACCCGAAACTCCACCAGATCTGACATTACAATAAAACCAATCCCGCCGGAGACAATCAGAAACATCACAATAATATTCACAAGCGGATCATATACATAATCAGTTAAACTGCGAAAATCCCCAAAAATATCGAACCCCGCATTATTAAACATAGACACCGCATGAAATATGCCATAATAAATCGCTTTTCCCAACGGCATATCAAAAGCCCAGCGAATAGACAGCAGCACAGCGGCACAGCCTTCTATGACAAGAGAATATATGAGGACTCTCCGGATCAGTCGCACAATTCCTTCCATAGAGCCTTGATTCATGGCTTCCTGTAGGATTAGCCTGTCCCGCAAAGATATTTTACGCTTTAACACCAGTGAAAATAGAGTGGCCATGGTCATAAAACCTAAGCCGCCGATCTGGATCAGAATCATAATTACGGTTTTCCCAAAAATGGTGAACGAAGTTCCGGTATCCAGCACAACAAGCCCTGTAACACAGGTTGCCGACGTTGAAGTAAATAATGCATCAATAAATTCCACGGAATTCCCGCTTGTGCTTGAGATGGGCAGCATAAGCAGCAAGGCCCCTATCAGAATGATCGATGCAAAACCAAGCACCAGTATCTGCGGCGGCGAGAGCTTCAGAAACTTAAATTCAGAAATCCTGCGAAACTGTGAAGCCACTTTGCTCACCTTCTTATCAAAAATTCCAACAAAAAAAGCACTGGAAAACCAATGCTGACTTGGTTCCTGCAGTAAATTAGCCTACGAGGTTAGCTGTCGGATTCGGACTGTGCAGGCTGCCCTATTCGTTCCCAGAACGAAATTCACCCCTGATGAAAGTGCCATTTATCGTGTACACTCCACTTTTCATCACTTCTTATGGTTCCCCCGTTTTCACCAGAAATTCGGCTACTATACAATTGCATACAAATTATATACGTTATTTAGTGAATTCACAAAGACACAATTAATGCTCATTCACATGAAAAAATGCGGTTTAAAGAGACTGCATCAAAAGGAGTGCCTTTTCTCATCACTTTTCCGTGTTTTCCCTGCAATTACACCGATTCTCATCATTCGTGCAGAAATGAACACGATAAAATTCATGGTATAAATTCACATGACTATTCTATACTATCTCTATTACCCATAAAAAGAACATATAATGTTTTTTGTAACCAACCAGGCACTAATACTATAATGGAACATAACATTGTCAGTACATAACAAGGAGGCGTTACATGAATCCCGTCGGCCAGCCCTTACAGCAACGTGCCCTCTCCAAGAGGCTCATCATCTCGGGCATTATCGGTCTTATTCTATTTATTATGTTTCAGATTTCCCCTTCACTGCTTAGTAGCCCTACAGGTGAAGATACCACCGTCATTAGCAAGGCAGAAGCCCGTGACCAAGCCATATTATTCGCAGAACAAAAGCTCAAATACACCGAAGCACCAAACGATCAATGGAATGTACTTTACCAGACGGACTCTTCCTTTTATGGTTATATGTCTCGCGAGAAGCTTGTGGAGGACTACACCAAGAAAAAATTGGATCAAAACTATCCTTTTGATGTCTTTCGGGCAACGCTTACTCCTTCAGCGGAGCAAGAGCCGCAAATCATCGTTGACCTCAATATGTATACCGGTAAGATTGTCGCTTTCTCAAAGGCTGCAAAAGTTACCTCCGAAGAGGGGTCAGGCATCGCTTCCGTTGGTGCAAAAGAGGACAAGGGAGCTGACCTCACTCTAGCGCAGAAGGAGAATCTTGCTCGTCCTTGGCTTCAGGAATGGGAAGTAAATCCTGCCAAGCTACAAATTGAATCGAATACAGGAAGCCATGGGCTAGTGTATACGGATAGTACTGTTCAGGTCGGCGAATCCTTATTGCACTATTATTTTGATTTCAGTGGAGAGCAGGTATCCAGCTTTAATGCCGGATTCACTGCACCGGCTTGGCATACCTCCTACGTACAAGGACAGACCTCTTTAGCGGAAAAGCTAACATTATTCGGTTACGGTATACCCACACTGATTTTAGGAATTCTGGCACTCGTCTACAGTATTCTTAGAAGAGAGCATACTTCCTTTAAACGTGGAGTATTCCTAAGCTCAGCCTATTTTGTAATCATGATGATCAGCACCTATAATATGCTGCCTGAATCAACGGGCGAAGGGCTAGAAGCACAGATTACCTCTGTCATTATGTTTATCATTTATGCTTTGTACAGCCTGCTGATGTCCTCCTTGCTCTACTTTTCTTTAGTGGGCGGCAATGGCTTATGGCGAAAAGAGGAAGGCATGAACCCTTGGCCCCGCGCCAAAGAGCCCGGCTATGGACAATATGTGTTGGACAGTATCCGGGCTGGATACATCTGGGCTTTCGTTCTGCTAGGGGTGCAGACGGTTATGTTCATCATATTATCGTTTACCTTGCACAATTGGTCTACTACAGACGCCACCCAATCTCCTTATAACATGAGATATGCTTGGCTTCTGCCTATCGTCGCATGGCTCGCTGGTTTATCTGAGGAAGCCATTTATCGCTTTTTCGGAATTCCTATGCTGAAAAAGGTGTTCCGGAACACTTTTATCGCTTGCTTGATCACCACGCTGGTTTGGGCGTTTGGCCATACGTTATATCCGATCTATCCCATCAGCTCCCGTCCCATTGAGCTGACTGTAATCGGGCTGCTGTTCAGCTATATTTTCCTTCGTTACGGGTTTATTGCTGTCATGTTCAGCCACGTCGTGTTTGACAGCATCCTGATGGGCGCTACGCTGATCTTTATGAAGGAGAGCGTAAATGTAGGCGCGGGTATCTTCGCGATTATTATGCCGTTCATAGTCGCTTACATCGTCTATCGATTTAATCCACCACAGAAGCCTAAGCCGGTGGAGCCTTCTTCTTTGATTTAAACTAATGTGAAGACGTAATGAAATTAAAAAAGGGCATCAAAGCCGCTTTAGTCGCTGCTTTGATACCCTTTTTCTTTTGTCACCATTGCTATGAGGTTGGCTCTTCATCCTTGAGCGCATCAAGAATTTGTTTTGCCAGCTTTTCTCCAATAGAAAGTGTACGGAAATCATCCACGGAGGCTTCTTTAATTTTCTTAAGCGATCCGAAATGCTTTAGCAGCGCTTTACGGCGCTTCTCACCTATACCAGGTATAGAGTCCAGCTTGGAGGTAACCATGGACTTCCCGCGCTGTTCACGGTGGAAGGTGATCGCGAACCTATGGACCTCATCCTGAATCCGCTGCAAAAGGTAAAATTCCTGACTGTCCCGGGCTAGCGCGACAGGCTCTGGCGGATCTCCAACCAAAAGCTGAGCCGTCTTATGCTTATCATCCTTAACAAGGCCGCAGACCGGAATGAATAATCCCAGCTCATTCTCCAGAATATCAATAGCAGAGGAGATTTGCCCTTTCCCTCCATCGACCACGATAAGATCCGGTATCGGAAGATTCTCCTTCAATACCCGCTCATATCGCCGCCGAATGACCTCGCGCATCGTTCCATAATCATCCGCACCCACCACCGTACGAACCTTATATTTACGGTACTCTTTTCGTGCAGGCTTACCATCAATGAAGACAACCATCGCTGAGACCGGATTAGTCCCCTGAATGTTCGAGTTATCGAACGCCTCAATACGGCTCAAGCGTTCAAGCCCCAAGCTCTCGCCTAAGCTGATCGCTGCTCCAGAGGTACGCTCTTCATCCCGTTCAATCAGCCGGAATTTCTCGTCGATAGCCACTCTTGCATTTTGGCAAGCCATGCCAACCATCTGCTTCTTAAGACCGCGTTGTGGCACAAGCACCTTAATGCCCAGCCACTCCTGCAGAATGGAGGCACCACCAGCGGCATCCACGATCCCTGCTGCCGCAGCTTCCTCCGCCGCCGTCGCACGTGCCTCAGCCTCTTCAGCCGATTCAGGAGTATCTTCACCCTGTTGTAAATCCGCTTCTGCTGGAGCAGCTATGGCGATCTCGGGTTTAGTCTCTTTATTAGCCAGAGACTCCTCATCGAGCACATCCGGCAGCAGGATCTCCTGCGGCAAAGCGGGATTATCACTATAATACTGCGTCACATAAGACATAAAGTCACTGTAGGCTTCACCATAGAACGGGAACACGGAGGAATGGCGCTGAATCATCTTCCCTTGTCTCATGTACAGAATCTGTACACACATCCATCCCTTGTCTACAGCATAACCAAATACGTCCCGGTCCTTAGTATCTGTAGTGTTGATCTTCTGCTTCTCCATCAATGCATCGATATGGATAATCTGATCCCGCAGTTCCTTCGCCCGCTCAAAATATAATTCCTCAGCAGCTTCCTGCATTTTTTGCTGTAAATCCTTTTTGACCGCCTCATGACCTCCGCCTAGAAAAGCAGCGATGTCCTGCGTAATCTGCTCATACTCGGATTTCTGAACCTCCTTCTCACACGGTGCCAAACACTGGCCCATGTGATAGTAAAGACAGACCTCCTTTGGCATCACGCCGCATTTACGAAGCGGGTACATACGATCTAGGAGCTTTTTAGTCTGCTGAGCAGCATAAGCATTAGGATAAGGGCCAAAATATTTTGCTTTATCTTTAATCACCCGGCGTGTAACCTCAAGGCGCGGGTGAGTTTCATTCGTTATTTTTATATAAGGAAACGTCTTGTCGTCTTTCAAAAGCACATTATAACGCGGCATATGTTTCTTAATCAGATTACACTCTAGAATGAGCGCTTCCATGTTACTGGACGTAACGATGTATTCGAAATCAGCAATATTAGCGACAAGCCGCTGCGTTTTACCATTATGACTGCCTGTAAAATAAGAGCGTACCCGATTCTTAAGTACCTTCGCTTTGCCCACATAAATAATAGTGCCTTCCTGATTCTTCATCAGATAGCAGCCAGGCAGATCGGGTAGTAGTGCCAGTTTATTGCGGATATTGTCCAAAATGATCCCCTCCAGCTAAATTGGACCCATGATTAGTTGGCATTCAGCACACAAAACGCCTCCGGAATGAACCGAAGGCGCTGAGTGGCAGGGCCGAGGCCCGAACAGTAGCATCTATCAATTATTGATGTTTTGCTACGATATTTTTCAGGGATTCTTTGGAGTTCAGTCCCACAACTTTATCTACCGGTTGACCATCTTTGAAGAAGATCAGAGTTGGGATACTCATAACACCAAAACGGGAAGCCGTTTCCGGATTCTCATCCACATTCAATTTTGCAATTTTCACGTCGTCTCCCAGCTCTGTGGACAATTCATCCAAGATTGGAGCGAGCATTTTACAAGGACCACACCAAGGAGCCCAGAAGTCTACTACTACAGTACCTTGACCTTCCACTTCGTTACTGAAGGATTGGTCAGACACGTTCACGATAGCCATGATATTGTTCCTCCTTTAAGTTTTGCGAAGCATTACGCACATCTTAAGCCAAAGCTTAGTTCATGGAAGCTGCTCCGTAATATGAGTTAATAAATTGTTTCATGTAATATGATAACCAAATTACCACTTACCGACACATTACAAGTATAACATATCTTTATGGGATATGTGAAATATCACTCGCAATTATATTGCCTTCAATGTATTTTTTTTGCGTACTCTTTTCTTTACAACCTCCCCAGCATTTCGGTATACTTAAAGAAAGCGCATTAATTGTCAATGACTTATTTCATAAACTAATGTCAATTTGCATCTAATAATACAGGGCTTGTCCCTGTAAGGAGGCAGAAACTATGGATGTTAACGCGCAAGTACGGGACCCACGAGAACATATCAACGAAGAACCCCGCAATGATCTTGGGGATTTAATGACCGGATTTTTCGGAATGACCACGTTTATGACGGTTGTCTTTTTCGGAATGGTCATCCTTAAGTTTATTCTCTCGGAGTAAAGGAATCATCGCACAATAAAAAGAAGCTGTCTCAAAAGTAGTGAATGCTACTTATGGGGCGGCTTCTTTTTTTGAGAATAATGAGGGAAAACCTCCCTGATTATCGGGAGAATATCTGTTTTCGCTGACGAATCAGTTCATTTTTAGGGAGATCTTCCCTAATTATCGATCAGATTCAGTATGCCCGCCAGATGCTGCAACCCGAAAGTGTGTTTGAACAAGTGAAAAACAATCAGGACTTAAGGCGATCCTGCTTCGTAGCAGGGAAAAAGCGGCGTTTGAGTTCGAATAACTAAAAAAAACGAAGAGCAGCGATCCTCCAATAAAAGAGGAATCACTGCTCTTTTGAATTTTACATTATGAATATTCCAGGCTTATCTATTGGCCCCTCGTTGATTCTCCCCATGCAGTGGAAGAACATCCACAAAAGGAGCAATGCGATCCATTAGTCGTTGGCCTTTATAGACCTCTTCACCATCTTTGCTCGTAAAGCTAAGATGTTTCTCCAAGCCATCCAACGGATAATTCGAGGTGTAGAAGGTTGGTTTGCGGTTCATCCGATAATTCAAGATCGCCCCAAGTACATGATCACGAGCCCAAGGATTCAAATTTTCCGCACCAATGTCATCAAAAATAAGTAAATCGCAGTTTTTCATCGTATCAACAGTTTCCTTCATCTTCTGGCCATCCATCATGATCGATTTCAAGTCCTCTATAAAGTCCGGCATGTATACGATCACTCCGGTATATCCAGTAACAGCAAGCTCATGCAGTAAATAACACATCAAAAAAGTTTTGCCTGTTCCGAAAGAGCCATGTAAATAAATGCCGCGTGAAGTCAGGCCTTCCTCTTTAACATTCGTGATATAATCAAATATTTTATTCACAGCCGAGACCCGGCGCGGGTCTTTGCCCATAATATCTATCTCATCATAACCGCCGTTAAGTACACGCTCGTCCACATAAAAGCTACGAATACGTTTGCGGATGTTATCCTGATTATCTTGTGCCACTTTAAGCCGGCATGCCGTCTTGCGTTCATATAGATCCACTGAACCATTCACAGTTTCTACCGTTAGTTTACTATAATGGCCAGGAAAATCATTTGGACACTTCTCTAGTCCTGGGCAGTTCGCACAGTTTCGGCTTTCCTCTACATATTGATACAGGCGACTCATATGAAGCCGCAGTCGTGATTCGTCCAGTTCAGGATGTTCGGACTGTAATGCCTTCACAAGTGGATGATTGAATAACCCCTGTTCAAGATCGCGTTGACGCTGCCGTAGAGTTGGATTGTTGATCGAACGAAGTACATCGCCCATAGACTCCATTGTTCCACCTCTCTTTCATTAAGGCGTTTGCGATACGCCTTTTTTCTTACTGGCCTTAATTTCTGCCGCTTTCTTCATCATCGCCGCGAATTCCTCTTCCGATACTGTTCCGGCACTTCCATCATCCAGCACAATCGGAATTTCCGGTTTATTGGATCGGCCTGTATTTTTGGCATAAGAACGTGATCGTGTTCCTCCAGCCGTATTAGCCGTTGTCCCCTTGCCCTTCACTTTGGACTGATCTCTAATATATCTTACAGCCTTCTCGTAGGTGTTCACTTGTTTAACCAGCATATTGGAGGCGATAGCCTCTACAAAATTGCGGTTCATCCGCTGTTCTCCACCCGAGGCTACCATAGTCATTAAATAATGAATGAGTACATTAATTACTTCACCGCTCAGCTTATAGTTCAGATCTATTTTCTCGAACATATCCATCAGATGGCTGGGCACTGCACCCGGGAAAAAGGTTTGTAGCAGTCTTGTATAAGGTTCGTTCCGCAGCATCATATTATATTGGTGAATGTCACATTTGGACAAAAATTGTGGCGGTACTTCTACATAATACTCCATCTCAACAGATTGCTCTGGTGGTGCTATAGAATCATCATTCTCTTGGGTCGCACTGGACCGGATAGAAACAACTTTCGCAGCTGCAATTTCACGTTTTTCCTGTCGTTTCATATCTTGCCTGAAATGTTGGCTCGCTTTATATTGCAACGCATCCAGCATGACCTCGCCCTCCGGTGAGAACACTCCATCCTCATCCAGCAAACGACATAAATCCTGCGGACTCAGTTCGTATTTATGAGCAACATAGTTAATTACACCCATTTGAGTATGGTCAAAGCGCAGTTTTTCTACATGAGCCCGATTCACAGACTCCCGTGGAAAACGCAAAATAATGTCACTATATCCGATTGCCTGCTCTCCGGATTCAAGCGTGCCGGGCTGTCGAACAGAGGCTACCTCTGCCAAAGCTTGCTCCAGCTCATAATCAATGACATGTGTATTAAGTTGAAAAATATCATAAAAAGGCACGGAAATATTCTCTTTGCCTATAGATCTGCGACTCCACTCTTCCGGCTCGCGATTCCAGAACTGTTCCCGTAAGGACAGCACAGCAAATTTGCCAATCTTATCACGTAACAGCAAGGTTAAATGCTGAGTGGCAAAAAAGTCGGCTGGCGATAGCGGCGGCATTAGCTCATATTCATATAAATAATCATCTGTTTCCGGCACATAGATTCGACAGGTCTGCAACAGACCCACTGCTTCTAACCGGGAAGCCTGATCAATTAAATATTTGCGGCCTTTCTCATTGGGTTCAACACCCAAAGTCATAAATAGCCTGCGCTGTTGCTCCACTCCAGAATAGCCAATGCTATCTGCTGGCACATGTTCAACCAGCAAGCGATAGAAACTGATTGCAAAGGCTCCTACCATAGGTTGATATACAGAGCTAAGCATACGTCCATCTATAACACTAAGACCAAATTCGCGGGAAACGCAGTACCGATGATGTTCGGTGAAATGATGTAAGTTACTCATCCGCATCTACGGATACCCCCTTGTTTACACGAATTCATACAGGATTCTATTCTATCACAAATTAACATAGCGAAAATGTAAATAAAATCCCAATTTCGACTCTTTTCGCAATATAATCAACTTCTTCTTACGAATATCTACCTCTATTAAACAAGAAGAAACGGCTTCGCCGTCCTCTAAAGAGGAAGGTATCCCGTTTCTCGCAGAAATATAAGACTGATTCATAACATAGGCTCTTTCAAATCTTTAAAACATCTTGTAACCGCCAAAGCGCAGCTTTTGAATGGTCCATCCACTAAGTATAGCACCTGCAAGACCAGCGACACCTGTAAGATAATCAACAAAGTGGAAACTGGAGAGATGCTCCCAGAGCGACATCGCGTTTCTATCCCAAATAGAATAGATTACGACGGGTAGAATAATAAGTACGAATAGATAAGCGGGAAACCAGGTTGTCTTCATTAACATGTTAAGAATAAAGCCGATACCAAACATCATCACAAAGAATAAAACGGCTAGGATAAACACTGGAATAAATCCCATCTTACCGTCTCCACCCCTTTCTATAAAGAAGCGCACATCTTTTACAAGCTAGTAGTAAGTTTACTAGAAAAAATGTCACGAAGCAATGAACTTTATTCAAATTCACGCACTAATTCGCACACTTAGAGGATGCCTCCGTTTGCTCTTGGCGGCTTGATTGCGATACAATGCAAGTAGATTAATCAGATCATACATAGCCTATGAAGCAGATGCTTCGTAAGACTAAGTTTATGCTTCAATTGCGAGTTTTACGCGATGTTATTTTGGGCGAGGCTTATGCTTCGTAAAACTTTTAAGGAGTGAGATCATGATCGAAGCCGCTTTGACACTGGAAGGCTGGTATGCACTGCATGACTTCCGCTCTCTGAACTGGACCGCTTGGACGGCAGCAGATGATGAAGAACGTGCCGTTGCCCTGGAAGAACTACATGCTTTTATGCAGGAATGGAGCCCTGTTGAGGAAGCTAAAGAAGGCAGCACCGCAGTATACTCCATAGTGGGCCAAAAGGCTGATTTTGTAATGATGTTTTTGCGCGAAAGCCTAGAAGCTTTGAACCAGCTTGAGACCGCCTTTAACAAAATCGCTTTTGCTCAATATACAACCAAAGCTTATTCATATGTAAGTATTGTTGAATTAAGCAACTACGCTGCTGGTGGCAGTGGCAGCGACGGCAGCGACCCTATGCAGAATCCGCATGTTGCCGCACGTTTAAAGCCTATTTTACCGCAAGCGAAACACATTTGTTTCTATCCTATGAACAAAAAACGCGAGCTTGCCGATAACTGGTACATGCTTGATATGGACAAACGCCGGGAGCTCATGGCTTCACACGGGTTAATTGGACGTTCATATGCAGGTAAAGTGAAGCAAATTATCACCGGCTCCGTCGGTTTTGATGACTGGGAATGGGGCGTGACTCTGTTCGCTGAAGATGCACTGCAATTCAAAAAGCTGGTATACGAAATGCGTTTTGACGAAGTAAGTGCCCGCTACGGCGAATTCGGACCTTTTTATGTCGGCAATCTGCTGACTGAAGAATCTTTTGAAGAAATGCTCAAGCTGTAACAACAAAAAAAGGGTGTGTCTCCAGTTCGCATGGAGACACACCCTTTTTAACTGCCATATGATTAGATTAAGACACCGAAGTTCCTGAATCCTCATCTTCGTTATCCTCATCATCTTCACGTAAACTTTCCAGATATTCAGCCGTGGCCCGATCCCGAGCGCGCCCTTTATCCTTCAGGCGTTCGATACCAGGGAGAATGAGCAGATCAATTTCCTTCTGAACGATATAAGCCAGATCATACTGGTTCTGATCCTCCAGATAAGATCCAACCTCTATCAGTCCGTTATAACGGTCCAATTCTTCACGAGTCAGCAGTCCGCGTACCTGTACGCTGCAATGGCGCATCTTATAAGAATCTTCCTTTTTTCAGAACCAGCGGAATTCCGCCGATAATGAACAAGTAGCGCATATCTACAACTTTTTTCAACTGAGCTGCAGTCCAGCCCTTGTAAGTTTTGCTGCCTACTACAGCGATTCCTTGGCCTTTGCCTAGGGAAGCTACGGTTCCTTTATTGCTGAATGCGAATTTCTTCGGCTGTTGATTGCGGATTGCCGCCACCAAATTATGCGCACAGCATTCACCCTGCTGCATAGCAATTTGAGCGGTTGGCGGGTAAGGGCGTCCTTCCGGATTAATCATAAGGGAGCCATCACCAATAATGAAGATATTCTCTTGGCCCGGTGCACGTAGATATTCATCTACCTTCACGCGCCCACGCATAGCTTCAAATCCGGCAGCCTCAATAAGACGATTGCCACGGATTCCGCCTGTCCAAATAATTGTGGAGGCTTTGATTTCTTCGCCTGATGCCAGAATTACCCCGTTTGGCAGACACTCCTTGATCGCAACACCCATCTTGAAGGTAACTCCCTTTTTGGTGAGCAAGTCCATCGCATACTCAACAAGCTCAGGAGCGAAACCAGGCAGTGCTGTCGGAGCAGCCTCTACGTTATATATATTAACCATACTTGGATCAACGTCATATTCTTTACACAGTCCAGGGATACGGTCAGCTAATTCAGCTACAAATTCGATACCGCTAAAGCCGGCACCACCGACAACAAAATTAATATGCTCCTGAGCATTGTTCTCGTTCTTGTACTTAGCGAATTGATATTCAATATGCTCGCGAATTAAACGAACGGAATTGATGCTCCGGATTGTCAGTGCGTATTTATCAAGTCCAGGAATACCAAATGTTTCAGGCTCTCCACCTAAAGCAATGACAAGATAATCGTACGATAGGGTACCATCCTCCAAAATAATCTTTTTCTGCTGAGTACGAATTTCCTGAACAGATGACTTCACGAGGTCGATCTTGAATTCATCGATTAGTTTCGAAATGGACACCCGAGTGTGTTCAATACTGTCCGTACCCGCCGCAGGCATATGTAGATGGGTAGTAAAATAGTGGTACTCGTGACGGTTTACAAGCGTGACATCCGCTTCATTATAATTCAAAGCCTTCTGCAAGCGCTGTGCGGTCAAAATACCCCCATAGCCCGCGCCTAAGATAACGATTTTGGGAATACTACTCATGTTCCGGCTCCTTCCAAGAGGTAAATCTGTCTTTGTATTTTTTATTGAAACAATGTACGGTCCTTTTTGTGAATTTATACACTTATATTTAGAAGAAATTCCAATCAAACTTGAAGCATTTCTAAATTGACCATATCCATTGTAAACCTTAGTGTAGCATTAATCAAACATTAAAATACTAAAAAACGTCACACTTTTATTGACTTCTAAAGTCTTTCTTTGCAGGTATGTGTCACAATGATTATAATAAGTAGGTACACAAGTATGGCAAAATGAATATATCAACTCGGAGGTGTAATATCCCGTGACCCAAGAGCAATCCAGCGTTCCTATGAGCGACCTTTTAATCATAGGTGGCGGGCCAGCTGGCATGTTTGCCGCATTTTACGGCGGAATGCGTCAGGCATCAGTAACCCTTATTGAAAGTATGCCCCAATTGGGGGGACAACTTGCTGCCCTTTATCCAGAAAAATACATTTATGATGTGGCAGGTTTTCCAAAAGTAACAGCACAAGAATTGGTCGACAACCTGTCTCGGCAAATGGATATGTTCCAATCCAATATCCGGCTGGAGGAGAAAGTGATTTCTGTTCAAAAACGGGACGAGCGTCATTTTGTGGTTACAACCGATGTAGCCGAATACCACAGTAAGGCGATCATCATTACAGCTGGTGTAGGTGCATTTGAACCTCGTCGTTTGGAATTACCCAACGCTGGACGTTTTGAAAAAGCAAACCTCCATTATTTTGTAAATGATCTAAATGCCTTTAAAGATAAAAAAGTTCTGATCAGCGGTGGCGGTGACTCTGCAGTTGACTGGGCGCTCATGCTGGAACCCATCGCTGAACAGGTAACCCTGATTCACCGCCGGGATAAATTCCGTGCGCATGAACATAGCGTTGAGAACCTGATGGCTTCCAAGGTTAACGTAGTTACCCCTACTGAAATTACAGAGCTGCATGGTGATGAGTTCATTACCAAGGTTACATTGTCAAATATCAAGACCAAAGAAACTCAAGAAATTGAAGTGGACAGCGTTATTGTTAACTTCGGATTCATCTCTTCCCTAGGTCCTATTGCCGAATGGGGTATTGATATTGAGGGGAACTCCATTGTTGTTGACTCGCGTATGGAAACAAGCATTCCAGGCATTTTTGCTGCCGGCGATATCACAACTTATCCTGGTAAGCTGAAGCTGATTGCTGTAGGATTTGGCGAAGCTCCAACGGCTGTGAATAATGCTAAGGTGTACATTGATCCAGAAGCGAAGCTATCACCGGGTCACAGCAGTAATATGAAACTCTAAATCTATTAACACAATAAAAAAGGGTATTCTTACAGACCTGTTAATAACAGCCTGTGAGGATACCCTTTTATGTTTGTTTGTGCCTCGCGGTTTTATATATGTAGCCTGCTACAAAGTTATCCTTTGCGCTTTTTAATGAAGAACCGCATGTACTGGAGAGTGTAAGTTTCGTTTGCGAATTTCAACGAGTAGAAGAGCGATGAAATCATGCTCTAGTTGCAGCTCTATTGCTCTATGGTAAGAGTCAAGCAGCATCTCATCCGACAATTCAACCATAAACTTCATCTACCTTTCCTTTATTTGGATCTGAATCTATCATATCAAACTATCATTTTTCGAACAAGCGTTCGCGTTATCCACAAGTACATGTGGAAATCCTGTGTATAAAATGTGTGTAAGCGTTATAAAGGTACTAGCTACACAGTGGACTATGGGGATAATAGTTATACACAGGATTGAACCACTTGTATAAAGCAAAAAATATATTTTTATTGTAAATAAATTACAATGTTATTTACCCCAAAAGAACGCAACTAAACGCAATTTTATCTTACTACTCTATTATCGTCAATTCTTAAAATAATTGTTAATTTATTGAGGTCTTGTATTAACCTCCAAAATCCATATTTTCCCCGAATAATCCACAGCATAATCAAAGCCCAGCTCACCTATTCCCGGAAAATGCCGTTCCATAATTCCGATACATACATGGGTTAGTCTCCGCATTTCTGCTTTCTTCGCTGAAGCTTTAATCCGCGGCAACGATCTACGAAGTCCTTCACGACATGATAGCATCGTTCCCCCTTTACAAAGATTGGTTACGAACAGACCTGGCCGAGCCAATCTCCCTACCATGGAGCGAAATTCCCAAACCTCACCATTCTTAACTACTTTGACCCGATAATCAATAGGCCGTCCACCGATTCTCGCCAGGGAAATCCCTTGTTGAATCAAATATCTGCGTCTTGCCTTCACAGTATTAAGCGCACGTCTCATGGATCCAAAATCCTTGTAAATTCGAGTTCTGTCCATATAGGTGAATCCATAACCGCGACTATCCCGAAAAACTTTGATTACACCGTAACCTCCGCCACCCACAATAGGTTTAATGACAACATTTCCATATCTACGAAGCATTGCCAGGAGCGTTTCTGCCCTGTACCCCCTCGTCATTGGGATATAGGGTGCAACCCGAGCGTCGGTCAGCAACGCCTCTGTCTTCAGCCACTTACTGGCCAATTGTCTTCCTGCCATCGTCCTTTCCCTCCCTTCACAATCCAGCCTACCCTATACATTACTCAGAGAAGGTCTCGCCCTCTTGTATGATTGTCCGTGTAAGATGCCGCTCTTAGCAAAAAGGGCTTAGTGTTTAGCACAGCATCAGTCGACAGCGACAGGGTACAACCGCGGATTTTGTAGATTCAGTTCTCAAGAAATTCGACATCATTATCTTAATGGATGAGTTCACTATAACTAGAATAATCTTCAAAATCGTTGTATTATTAATAGCGGTTACATTTTCAATTTCTACTATTATAGTGAGTACTAACAGAATCACTAAAAAGCACAGCGCGGGGAGGGCTCAGAATGGCACAGTTTTTTGAGGTTTTATATTGGGTGGCTATGCTTGGGATGTCCATTGTATTGGCTGGAACGACTATACTGATCTGCGCCATTGGCTTTAAATTTATTAAAGACAAACGCAGAGCACTGGGTACGGGCTGTATCGCCTTCTCCCTTGGAGCTGCAGCGCTCATCGTATTTATGATTAATTACAAGTTTATTATTCCAGCCTAATGTACGCAGGGGACTGCCTATAAACAGCTTACTTCTATGCACAGACGGTCCGACCCTCGCAAAAAAAACACAGAGCAGCGATTCTCCAGTTATGTGGAGAATCGCTGCTCTGTGTTTTTAAACAATAGCTATCTGCTTCAACAGTGTCGTTAACCCATGAGCATTTCGGACCCAGATGACGTTATTTGCAGATTTTCAACCTTTGAGGCGTGGTTTCGGACTCCAGTGACACTATCGCTTAGAAAGAGCTTCATATTTACTGATTTTCATAGCAATAGCGGCAATGAGGTCCGTTGGCACCACAAATATGGGAAAATGCGGCGTTTAGGGTCCTCTGTGTCCGATACATGGCTTGCGATACATGGTTAGCGATATATCGTTCGTGATACATGGTTAGCGATTTATCGTTTGCTTCCTATGTAAAAGAATAAAGAGCTACCCCAGCGCCCATTAAATGGCTTCTGAGAAACTCCCCTATTACTCATAAATCCAGCGACAGGCGTATCATATCTATGACTTGAATCCCATTTTCAAAGATTTCTTCACTGTAATGCCTAATAAAAAAATCTCTATCAATGCCGGTGATTCTGAATCCACATTTCTGATAAAGTGCCAATTGTCCAACACTCGAATTACCTGTGCCAATTTCAATGGTTTTTGCTCCAAGCAGCTTGGCATTCTGAATCGCATGGTTCAGCAGCTGCTTACCTATTCCTTGCCCGTGTTTATTTTCGTCGACGGCGATATTTACGATTTCTACAGTCTCCGGTCTTGTCTGCAGCACAACGTAGACTCCGATGATGCTGTTATCCACCTCAGCCACACAACATAACCCTCTTTGTAAATATCCGTTAACTAAGCTCTCCGAAGGATCTGCTAATAGAAGTAATTCTAATGGAGGCTGTTCACCAGCTTTTAATTTTCTGATTTCCATTTCCATTTTCGAACTCCTTGTGATGATTTTTGTCATTGAGAATAAAAAAAAACTCCAAGCCTGTGTTGTTGGAATCCAACACGGGCTTGGAGCCGTGATTGCTGTGATTAGCAAGGCTCTTCGTTAGGTTTCCCTGCATCCGTAGCTGTACGGAAGCTTGAACCGCAGCCGCAAGTTGCAGTAGCGTTAGGGTTGTTGATGGTGAAACCACCCGTCATACCGGATTCTTCAAAGTCGATTTCGAGACCGTCCAGGTAACGAAGGTTCTCCTTCTCCACAACCACTTTCATGGCTTGAATGTCCATATATACGTCCTGATCGGTTTCATTATCATCAAAGCCCATAGCGTACGAGAATCCACTGCAACCGCCGGGCGTTACTCCAATACGGAGGAACATGTTCGGTACTTCTTGTTCAGCAAGCATCGCCTTTAATTGTTCTGCTGCCTTTTCACTAATATTAATCATGATCTCATCCTCCTACAAATTCGTCTCCCTTCATAAGCGGAAACTTATGTTTAAGGGACCTTCCGGCCAAAAGTTATTTCTTAAAAATATAAGAAAGTATAAGTGTTGCACCTATTCTTTATGTCTTATATTTCTCGCTTAAACGCTTATCAACTTTATAAGGATGCCAATGACGTTTATGCTTGATAAATTCAGTATAACCGACTATTCCGTTACCCTCAAGTCACAACTGCCTTCGGCATGACCCTTCACAGCAAAAAACACCATCAATATCAAGCTGTTGATACCCTTAGGAGAGTAGGTTTATAATAGGGAAGGCACTCTAAGTAAAAATTCGGAAATTTGTCACGGAGGCAAGCTCGCCTCTTTCTTTTTTTGAATGAACAGCTACCACTTGGGTACGTCTGGAATTTATCTTCGAGCAATCTGCTCGTAAACTTTCAGGAGGAAATCATAATATGTCTACTCTTTTTACCCCCCACACGGATGCCCGAATGGCGAACATTATTGATAAGGTTCGCAGCAGCGAAAGATTGAATTTGGAAGATGGCGTTTATTTATATCAAAGCAACGATTTACTTACCATTGGCCAGCTAGCGAATGAAGTCAATATCGCCAAGAATCACAATCGGGTATATTTTATCGAAAACATGAGTCTATATTTCACCAATGTTTGCGAATCGCACTGTGCATTCTGCAATTTCCGCAAAGATGATGGAGAAGAGGGAGCCTATACCCTTTCCGGTCAGGAAATGGTGCAATATGTCGAACAGCATATCCACCCAGGCGTACGCGAATTCCACATTGTTGGTGGCCATAACGACAAGGTTCCCTTCCAATATTATGTGGATTCTTTAAAAGCTTTGAACGAACGTTTCCCTGAGGTTACCTTAAAAGCCTACACTGCCGCTGAAATTGATTTTTTCACCCGTATTAGCGGTTTGAGTATTCGTGAGGTACTGGAACAATTGCGTGCTGCTGGACTTAAAACACTCACCGGTGGTGGCGCAGAGATATTATCCGACCAATATCGTAAAAAAATGCGTGTAGACAAAGCTAATGTGGAAGAATATCTGGAAGTCCATCGGACAGCACATCAGCTTGGGATGAAGACCCATACCACTATGCTGTACGGCTCCATTGAATCTCATGAAGACCGTATCCGCCATATGATGCAAATCCGTGATTTGCAGGACGAAACCAATGGCTTTATGGTATTCATTCCATTGTCCATGCAGCCTAAGAATAAAAACGCTGGCATCATGCGCCGCAACTCTGCTTATGAGGATCTGAAGACCATTGCGATCAGCAGATTGATGTTGGACAATTTCGATCACATCAAAGCGTACTTCATTAACATTGGCCCTCAGCTTACTCAAGTTGCGCTGAACTTCGGTGCATCAGATGTGCATGGCACAATTCTAAAAGAACGTATCAGCCACGCGGCTGGCGCCTTAACACCGGAAGGTCTGACTCGCGACGAATTGATCTGGCTAGTGAAAGGTGCTGGACGAATTCCTGTCGAACGTGACACTTTCTATAATGAAGTTAAGGTATACGAATAAGAAGACTACCTGAGATTTGTTATCCCATATTGGAAAGGAAGTTCGGTCAGCATGAGAACAATACTCGTTCTTGGCGGTGGCTACGGCGGCCTAGCCTTAATTCAAGAATTACTCAATAATCATCTTCCTCATGATGTTGAAATTATCTTAATTGACCGAATGCCATATCAAGGAATCAAAACGGAATATTATGCGCTCGCCGCAGGTACCGTAACTGATTATCACCTGCGCATTCATTTTCCGGTTCACCCCCGGCTTACTGTCCGGTACGGTGAAGTGAGTTCCATTGATTTGGAGAGCAAAATAGTCAGTATGGAATCCGGTGAGATTGTATCTTATGATCTCCTAGCCATTGCTCTTGGCTGTACCGACAATTACCACAACATCCCTGGTGCTGATCAATATACCTGCAGCATCCAGACCTTTGCTGGTACTCGGGAAACCTACCGCCGTTTAAATGATGTGAAGCCTTACGGAACGATAAACATCGTAGGTGGAGGATTAAGCGGTGTTGAATTAGCTGCAGAGCTTCGGGAGAGCCGTCCAGACCTTAACATTGCTATTCTGGATCGCGGTGAACGTGTTTTGTCTGCCTTTCCGGCAAAGCTGTCACAGTACGTAGAGGAATGGTTTCATCACCATCAGGTGCAAACGCTAGGACGAATCTCTGTATCTCATGTAGAGAAGGATTCGATTTTTAACGGTACCGAGGAAATCCTTTCAGATGTGACAGTATGGACCGCAGGGATTCAACCTGTAAAAGTAGTTCAAGATTTGAATGTGTCGAAGGACCGCGGTGGACGGATTATGCTGGATGAGTATTATCGTATACCGGATTATCCGGAGGTATATGTGATTGGTGACTGTGCCAGTCTGCCATTCGCACCAAGCGCACAAGCCGCTGGAGCACAGGGTGAGCAGGTAGCTCAGGTTATCCAAGCGACCTGGCGCGGTGAGACTCCTAAGCTTCATCCTATTCGCCTGAAGGGTACTTTAGGGTCACTAGGAAAAAAAGCAGGATTCGGACTTATGGGACAACGCTCCGTCAAAGGACGGGTTCCCCGCATCCTCAAGAGCGGAGTGCTCTGGATGTCGAAACGCACTTTAGGATAAGCCTATGATTGGTTCATAAGTATTAAAGGAAGCTACTCTCAGATAAACACGAGAGTAGCTTTCTTACGTTATTGGTGCGTATACCCTTCGGACTCAGATGACCTTATTCGCAAATTTTCAGCCTTTGAAGGAGAGTTTCGGACTCCAGTGAAGTTATTGCTTATAATGAGGTTCATTTATGCTGTTTTTCAGGTGAATAGTGACTATGGGGTCCGATAGCAATCCAAATGTAGGAAAACACTCAATATAAGGTCGCCTGAGTCCGGTGGCACCTTCACTGTAGCCCCTGCACTCTCCAATATGTTGCCTAATCGATCAAATTGGTGGATTTTGTTCAAGTAAGGTTCCAAAAAGAGGGAGCACTCCATAATTTAGATTATGGAGTGCTCCCTCTTTTTTTCTCGAGAAATTTAGTCAAGATCTATATTAAACCAAGCCTCAAGCTCTTTGATCTTGGCCTCAATTTTCTCTTCTAGCTCTGCAACAGTGTCTGCTGCAATAATGTCACCTTCAACCATGGCGAAAGGCATTAAATAACACTCTCCACAATTGTTCAGACATCCGTATTCAATAACATCATAATCTGGATTTTCCTCCAGCTTATGCATTAGCTTGTCTGTTCCGTGACCCATGTTGCTGGAACAAAATTCAATAATTGGTCTCATGATGATCTCCCTATTCCGCCTAACCATTTTATTTTTTAACTTTTTGTACTATAATGAACTTACGAAAGGAGTGATTGAGAAATGAGTGAGAATGCACAAAGCACCGAAATGTATGATGAAGTACTAGAAGTGCTGGATAAGCTTCGTCCGTTCCTGCAGCGCGATGGCGGTGACGTAGAACTGGTCGATGTGGAAGACGGCATCGTTAAGTTGAAACTTATGGGTGCCTGCGGCAGCTGCCCAAGCTCCACGATCACCTTGAAAGCCGGGATTGAACGCGCCCTCCTTGAAGAAGTAGAAGGCGTTGAAGAAGTAGTTCAAGTATTCTAAATCCCGTTCAATAACCCTCCCGATTCTCCTGTAAAGGAGATCGGGATTTTCTTATTATAGAGGATTTAACATTCTCTCACAACCTTAGAACATAAAACCCGCAAGCCAACTTGGCTGCGGGTTCTTGTTATGACTATAGACGAATTTAGCTTCATTCCTTAAAACGCTGGAATGATCGCACCTTCGTACTTTTCTTCAATGAAAGCTTTAGCTTCTGGAGAATTCAGGGCAGCAACCAGCTTTTTGATGGCTTCGGAATCTTTATTGTCTTGACGGGTTACCAAAATGTTAGCATAAGGGGAATCTACACCCTCGATGAACAATGCATCTTTAGTTGGCACAAGACCAGCGTCTAGTGCAAAGTTCGTGTTGATCAAAGCAAGGTCTACCTCATCCAGTTGACGTGGGAGCATAGCAGCTTCCAACTCAATGATGTCGAGATTTTTCTTGTTTTCAGTGATATCTGCTTTTGTTGCAGCAATGTTTGTATCATCTTTCAAGGTAATCAGACCATTTTTTGCAAGTAGGATTAGTGCACGGCCACCGTTAGTAGCATCGTTCGGAATGGCAACTTTTGCACCATCAGCCAACTCATCGATCGATTTGATTTTTTTGGAATAAGCTCCAAAAGGTTCAACGTGAACGGATGCAACAGAGACCAGGTCGGTTTTATTATTTTTGTTTTGGTCATCCAGATACGGTTGGTGTTGGAAAAAGTTAGCGTCTAACTCCTTCTCATCAAGCTGTACGTTAGGTTGAATATAGTCAGTGAATTCTTTGATTTCAAGTGTAATTCCATCTTTTTCAAGCAATGGAGCAATAGCCTTCAAAATTTCAGCATGAGGAACAGGTGAGGCACCAATCACCAATTTCACTGGATCTTTAGTAGGTTCACTTGTTGCTTCTGCGTTTGGTGCTGTTGTAGCAGCCGAGCTCCCAGCATTATTAGATGCATTGTTGTTACCGCAAGCCGCAAGCACCGCAACCAGTGTCAGGCTAAAAAATGTAAGTAGTACTTTTTTCATTGTAAATCCCCCTCTAATCTATATTTTGTATTGAATAAGGATATATATGGATGTACCTTATTTCCGTGTGTAATGTTTTACGAGTCGGTCACCGGCCATTTGTAGCAATTGCACCAGTACGACAATAAATACTATAGAAACAATCATAATCTCCGTCTCATAGCGGTGGTAGCCGTAACGAATCGCCAAGTCACCTAATCCGCCGCCCCCAACCATACCAGCCATTGCTGTATAGGAGACCAGTGTAACCAGTGTGATCGTAACTCCAGCGAGCAGACCTGGACGAGCTTCTGGCAAAAGAACACGCATAACGATTTGGTTCGTCGATGCTCCCATACCTTGTGCGGCTTCGATGACTCCGCGGTCTACCTCTCTTAACGACGTCTCTACCAAGCGGGCAAAAAATGGAGCTGCACCAATCACCAGAGGTGGAATCGTACCGAGTACACCAATGGAGGTTCCAACAACGGCTTTGCTGAAAGGAATTAGAGCCACCATCAAAATGATAAAGGGTACGGAACGTAGGATATTTACAAGTAATGATAAGACCGAGTAAGTTACTCTGATTACTATACTATTCGATTTCCCCCATAAATACAATAGAATTCCGAGTGGTAAACCAAGAATAATTGTGAACAATCCGGAAAAAAATATCATTTTTATAGTAGCAACCGTAGCATCCATCATTTCTTGCCAATTTAGATCTGCAAAATTCATTACGAAATCACCTCCACATCAAGGCCTTGAGCAATTAGTCTGGAGATCGTTACAGCAATCGCCTCAGCTGGCCCTTCGAACCGCACAATCATCTGTCCATAAGGCACATCTTTAATCGTTGAGATGGTACCATGTAAGATTGCAAAGCTTACACCCGTATCACGCACGACATCGGATAGTGCCGAGCCGTAAGTTTTTTCTCCGAAAAAAGTAATTTTGACAGCTTGAGAGTTATCCCCGGCAGCAGCATCAAGCGCCACTCGAAGAGGTCCTTCATTCTGTGTCTCACTGCGGATGAAATCGCGTGTAACCTCATGCTGCGGCTTGAGAAATACCTCTGTAACTTTGCCTTGCTCAACAATCCCACCACCATGAATGACCGCGACACGGTCGCAGATGCTCTGGATTACATGCATTTCATGTGTGATCAGCACAATGGTCAAATGGAATCTTTTATTAATATCGAGCAGCAGCTTAAGAATGGAGTCCGTTGTCTGGGGATCAAGCGCAGAAGTGGCCTCGTCACACAGCAGTACATCAGGGTCACTGGCTAGTGCCCGGGCGATGCCGACCCGCTGCTTTTGTCCTCCAGATAACTGAGAAGGATACTTACCTTTATGTTCTTCGAGCCCAACTAAAGCGAGCAAGTCTTTCACTTTTGTATCAATAGCTGTTCTAGATGTACCTGCAAGGCGCAGTGGAAAGGCAATATTATCGTATACGGTCGCCGAAGACAACAAATTGAAATGTTGAAAAATCATCCCAATCTTGCGCCGCTGTTCCTGCAACTGACCTTGGTTAAGACTGGTTAGCTCAACACCGTCTACCCAGACCTCTCCTTCTGTCGGACGTTCCAACAGATTAATGCAACGGATCAATGTACTTTTCCCGGCTCCAGAGTGGCCGATGACTCCGAATATTTCACCTTTCTCGATGGACAGATTCAATCCAGAAAGTGCTGTTGCCGCATTACTCCCTTTTCCATAAACCTTTGTTATCCCTTTTAGATTAATCAACTCTCGTCGCCCCCCCTTTATACTTCACTTATTCTATACAAAAAAACCTCCAACGATCGATGCAGATCGCAAGAGGCTCTGTGGGTTTATTAAGACAATGCCTTCTCATCTGCCAACGACCGCAACCTGCGCCATTGTAGGAATTAGCACCATGACATTTGTACAACGCTTCCCGCGCTGGATACAAATCGGTTGCCGGGCTTCATCGGGCCTATCCCTCCGCCGCTCTCGATAAGATAAAGTTATGAAATTATATTTTTTCTGAAATCGTACATACTTTAATGCAAGCATAAGTATAGTGAGTTTATCTATTTTTGTCAAAAGGAAATATATTGAACGATTACGATTTTATGCTCTTTGCCTTGCTTATTTCCTTACGCAGCTGTTCATTGCTGTAGCTGAATGCCGCGATTAATGTCTTACAGTTCATTTCGAGCGATTGTTTTAAATCCTCAAGATGGCTATCCAGATCCTCGAGCTGAATTTTGTCATGCAGACCTTGGTGCCGCTGCCACAAATCATCCTGCATTTCGGAATTCATATAATGAATTTCAGCATTTCTGCGCTTGCGTAAATTCTCCAATGGATCGCGGTAGGAGTTCTTAATCTCTTCCAGTTGATCCGCTAATGCAGGATGCACATTCAATAATTGAAGCTGACGCAGCACTGTAAAATAAGAAAAGTGCGTTTTTAATTTGGATGTTTTGAGATCATAAAAATGATTCAGTACCGTCCCAAGCTTGTCCAGAAGAGAGAAAACCCGGATAAAGCCATCTTTATAAAAATAAACATAACGTGCATAATCGCCCTGTTCCACCGGTGTCATATCATCCATATAACCCGCAATCACTAATTTCCGGTAAAAAGCGGCCGCGAACCAACTTTGCTCCAGTTCATCCAGAGAGGAAATCAGCCCACGTGTCCAAATCTCCAGCTTGCGGTATTCATGGTCATTATCCTCATGGGCACTCATTTCCTTGCGCAGCAATGCTGCAAAAGTGGCCATATTCTCCATCGCATCAGCCAACACACCGCTGTTCTTTCGAGGCGGCTCTCCAAGTAATACCCGCAGCATATCCCAGTCCTCCTAAAGTTTTGTTCAGCGTCTGCTTCCATGGACTGCTTCGTACAAAACTCGCGACGTAAGCATCGGCCAATCAGCTCCACGATATACCGATTTCCACTTTATTATTCCGCGGGTGAAGCACCTCTATCCACGGAGGGAATGTTCTACCAAGGCGGTGGAATCATTGGGTTCGTTACATTTTTTCCAGACACGACACTACTCGCGCGATTTAGCTGCCAGACTCTTACACTCATATAACATAAGACACCAAACAAACTGGCAATCAGCAAAATATGAGCCAAAGCGGCAAATATGTACAATCTTTCATTATCTAAGGTGTAAACCACAGCCGCCCCACTAAATACCTGCATCAAGCATAACAGCACTGCAGCTATACCTAGCGCTCTAAGCTCTGGATAATCCTTATGTTTCCAAAATGCTAAATGCCCGAGCAGCGCAGTAAGCATGAATAAGATTAAAGCCGCAATCCGATGCGTAAAAACAACACCTACTCCTCCGGAAAGCTCCGGAACCCATTCTCCATTACAAAGCGGCCAACCCGAACACCCGCCTTGTGAATCCGTATGACTTACAAAGGCTCCAATATACACGACAATATAAGAATAGATGGCAGTAAAACAGGTTAAATTGCGAAAAGCCTTACTTACGGGCTTCTTTTGAGCCTCCAGCTTATGATCATACTCGCGCGCTTCATGCCATCTCTTGGTTCCAAGAGCCAACATCATAGCGCTCGAAAAGGCGATCAAAGAAAAACCCATATGCAACGCCATTACAGCAGCGGATTGGGATTTAATTACTGCAAGCGCTCCCATACCACCTTGAACGATGACGAATACTAAGGTCATAAATGCATATCCCAGCAAATCGCGCCGAGTACGGGCATAACGCCAAAAAGCAAACATCGAGGCAAGTGAGAATAACCCTGCCAAACCGCTAAACAAGCGATGGGTGTATTCAATCATCGAGCCTATAGTATAAGCCGGAATTAATTTTCCATGACAGAGCGGCCATTCATTTCCGCATTCCAAGCCCGATCCAGTCTTCGTCACTACCGCTCCTCCGAGTACAGCGAGGAACATGATAAGGCAAGTAAGATAACTAAGCCATTTCAACTGATTTGTCGTCAAAAATATCACCCGCAGTTTTTAGTAATGAAGAAGCAGCCAGACTTATATTTCAAAAAACCACCGCTTTTGCACAAACAGGCGAAAGCGGTGGTTCCTTAGGAATTACTTTTGAAGGCTTTGATGCACTTGGACCGCTTTATCAAGGAAATTCTCAATCTCTTCACGGGATTTGCGCAATTTATTAACGAATCTAACCAATTCCCGTCCATCCGAATATGCGACGAAGCTTGGAATACCCATAATATTTTGTTCTTGGCTAACATCGCCCACGGCATCAACATCTACCTCAACCAGTGTAAGGCGGTCTGCATAAGCCTGCTCTACCTCTGGGATAAAAGGATCGATAAATTTACAATCCGAGCACCAGTCAGCCTTGAAGATGGCCACTGTTAATGGAGGTGATTGAATGGCTACCTGAAATTCAGCAGGAGAACTAATTTTGTCCATGATTTACTCAGTCCCTTCTTCAATATCTGTCTATTTTCTACTCTTTAAGTGAAGCAAAATGCAGTGTAGAAGTCAAACCTATTCTCTCATACGAACACGTGCAGGCTGTAACTTCATCAGCGGATTCAATAATTTTTGCAGCGCCCGCGGATAACTGGAGATTTCCTGTTTAGTCAGCACGCCCAGCACAATAAGCAGTACTAGATAAATAACAACAACAGCGGCTCCTACAACAAGACAAGTGATCAGAAACGCCAAACGTACAGGCATCAGATCTGTTAACAGAATCCCAGCTTCATTCAAGCCATAACCAATCCCGCCGGACACAAGTACCGCAATCACGAAACCGCCCCAACGTTTGCCCATAATTTCAAAAGGCACAATCGATTTCAGCATACGTAAGTTAAGCAAAGTAATGACCACGAAACAAAGTGCTGTTGCACCGATGATTCCGTAGATGCCAAATACCTTACTAAGTAATAAGCTTGCCACTAATTTTACAATAATACCCGCTAACACATAATACATGGAAATTCGCGATTTGCCCATACCTAACAAAATAGAGTTCGTTGTCATCATCGTAATCTGAAAGATCGTTCCTAAAGTAAGCATGGCTACGATACCACTGCCATCTAAACTACTGAATAAGAGGCCATTAACTGAATATGCAGCAACTACGAGTGATAGAACAATCGGTGCTCCTGTTAAAATAGAGATACGAAGCGCTAACGTCACTTGCCCTTTTAGGTGTTTCTCATCCCGACGGGCATATGCAGCTGAAATAATTGGTATTAGTGAAGTGCTCAGTGCTATAGAAAGAACCGGCGGAATCCCGGCGACACTCTGTGCCCGACTCCCGAAAATACCCAAAGCACGTGTGGCATCAGCTACACCAACTTGTCCACTCAGTAACGGTACAATTAAAGATGTATCAATAAAGTTCACTACTGGAACCGTAACTGAAGATAGAACGATAGGAATGGATAATTTGAATATATCCTTATAAATTCCAAATAGAGGAAGCTTTGCTTCATTCGTTTCGTATAACGCAGTTTGCCCCTCGCTACGCCGTAATTTCATAGCGTAATAGAGCATTACACCAAACGCACCAACACTACCAAATACACTACCGAATGATGCACCAGCAGCCATCCACGTGTTGTCGTACCCTTTTTGTAACAATACAAATGCCAGAAGAACAGCGGTAGATACCCTCGCGATCTGCTCCACAATTTGAGAGATGCCACCAGCCATCATATTATTCCGCCCTTGAAAGTAACCACGCATCATTGCAATAGAAGGGAAGAGTAGGAGTGCCGGAGCTATGGCCCGGATCGCCAAAGTACTTTCAGGAACTTTTGCATATTCTGCATAATAAGGAGCACCTATGTATAACAATGCGCTCATAATTACGCCAACTACAACACCAAAGATTAATGCCGCCCGATACACCTGCTGAGCTTCATTTGGTCTATTCAGTGCATAACGCTCAGATACCATTTTACTTAATGTACTTGGAATCCCTGCTGTAGCCAGCGGTAATAACATTAAATAAACTGTGTTTGCCTGTGTAAATGAAGCATTACCAACATCATTAAATAAATGCTCCAGCGGCACCCGCTGGACAAGCCCGAGTACCCTTGCCACCAAAGCTGCAGCAGCAAGGATAAGCGTGCCTTTAACAAAAGACTCTTTCTTGGACAAACTCTTTCCCCTTCTTCACTGTTAAATTAAAACCGGGCGACCCATATAAAAAAGAGGACGACCATAATTACCTGCAACACGATTTTGACCAAGGTGCTGCTAAATAAGCCGAGTATGGAGCCAACACTTACCTTAGCAGCTTTAGACGGGGAAGATCCCACGATCAGTTCTCCAATAAAAGCCCCTAGAAATGGTCCAATAATAAGACCAAAAGCTGGAATAACAAAAGGTCCCAAGATCAGCCCGATCGTGCTCCCGATAATCGATGAACGTGAACCGCCAAATTTTTTGACACCCCACGCTCCTACAACATAATCAGCAACAAAAAGAACTACAACGATCAGTGTTTGAATAATCCAGAACCAAACCCCAAAGGGCTCAAAAGAAAAGAACCAGCCGTATACAAAAAAGGCAAGATAGATCGCTAACGCACCCGGCAGTATGGGATACACAGCCCCTGCCAATCCTACAGCAAACAAAACAATGATAAGAATCCAACCCAGGATCGTCAATTCCTTAACCTCCTACTAGCATAATGCTCCATGGATTCACTTCGCAGTACTGCTTTTATTATTTGCTGCCTACAGAGGCTGCAGCTTCGGTAAAGATATACTTTTGGATGACCTCGGCAATCCCGTCTTGATTATTGGTCGCCACCACAACATCAGCCTCTTGTTTAACCGTCTTTTGCGCGTTGCCCATGGCAACCCCAAGCCCAGCCTGCTGGATCGCCGCCAGATCGTTAAGGCTGTCGCCCACAGCTACAACTTGCGACATTTCTATTCCCAGCAGCTTGCAGACTTCCTTTATTCCTGCTGCCTTATTCACGCCTAGAGGATTAATCTCCAGATTGTGCGGAGAAGAGTTCGTAATCTCCAGTCCACCCATATCTTGAAGACGAAGCAACAGCTTATGACGAAGCTCATCATCTTCAGTATGATAACCGAATTTAAGCCACTCTCTACCCGTTACATCCCCATCCCAGTTATCCTGTTTAAGAACTTCGTCCAGAGAATAAGCCCAGAACCAGATGTCATCTGCTTTTGCAAGATCATACATTTCTTGTACCAGCTTGGGATCCATTAGTGATCTCCGGTATATTTCATGTGGCGCTCTCCACACCTCACTGCCGTTCACAGTGATCATCGGTGTCTCTAAACCTAGCTGCTCTGCATAGGGTAAGGCACTTACAAATGCCCGGCCTGTCGACAGACAGACATGAACGCCTGCGTTGACCGCCTTTTGAATCCATTCCACCGTTGTGGGTGTAATTATCTGTTCATCATTCAGTAGGGTTCCATCCATATCCAATGCAAGCAGGCGGTATTTGGCAATCATTTGCCACCCCTCCATTCTTGTATGCTCTCTATTGAGAAGCTGTTTATTTTTTAAATCTTAGCCATAGGGTCAGAGTTACTCGGTACCTGTAGTCTCTCCCTCCTTCGCATTATCATTAGTATTATTGCCAGACTGGAGACTTTTCTTTGGAACTCCATCAAGGCCATATTCCCAATCATAGGCATCAAATATTTTACGTGCGACTGGTGCCGCACTTTGTGAACCAAAGCCACCTTCAGGGATTACAACCGCCACAGCCAACTTAGGATTATTACGTGGAGCATATGCAATAAATACCCCATTATCGCGAATTTCACCCTTAGCTACTTGCTGAGAGGTTCCCGTCTTACGGGCAAAGTCATAAGGGAAATCAGAAAAAGCACTAACTTCACTTCGCATCCCCTGCTTAATTTCATTCCAGTAGGACTTATCGAAGTTTGTTACTTCATCAAGCACCTCACGTTTAAACTCTTTGACTATATTTCCATCTGCATCAGTAATCTTGCTAACCAATTGAGGTTTAATCCGCTGTCCTTCATTAGCAAGTGTTGTAACATACTGTGCAAGCTGCATTACTGTATAACTTCCTTGTTGTCCGAAAGAGGCATAGACCAGTGCGGACTGCGCACTACCAGCAGCTTCTATATTGGTATAGTTTCTTTGACCCAAGAATTCATTTGGCAGGTCAATTCCCGTAGATACACCAAGGCCGAACTCTTTCATATAGACATCCCAGATGTCTATCCCCTTGCTTTTATATTTGTCATACAATCTTTTACCGACCATATCGACCATAAATGCATTCGAGGATTTCTCAATGGCTCTAGCAGGATCCAAAGAACCATATACGTGGTTAGAAGAGTTTCTTACCTTCGTTTCATGCCCAGACTTACCAAAAGTCGCAAAACCTTTATCCTGATAATACGATGAAGTTGAAAACAACCCTTCATTCAGGCCCACGAGTACACTCAAAGGTTTAATCGTTGAACCTAGAAGCAATACAGATCTTAGTCCATTCCCTGAGGTTCCTGAAGAAATAGGAGTTATCGTGCCGTTCTGATAGTTATCCATAATACTGTTCCAGACATCTGCAGATAAAGAACCCGTTGTCCAAACATTCGTATCATAGTCAGGCATACTCGCCATAGCAACAATATTGCCAGTATCTACTTCCATCGCTACTGCATATCCCGTTAAAGCATTCGGATGCGTTCTGCCTTGTACGGTATTAGAGTGCAACCATTTGAGCTGATCTGTTATCGCCTGTTCTGTCTTCATCTGAACGTTCTTATTAATCGTTGTCCAGATGTCATTTCCTTTGACAGGCGGAACGACACGCTCAATTTTCTCCGCCATATTCTGTGGATTGACGGAAATTTCCTGATAGCCGTTTTGCCCGCGAAGCTCACGCTGATATTTCAGCTCCAGCCCATCGAATCCAACAAATTCATCATCCTTATACGTTAGCCCTGGCTCCGGATTGTTTTTCATAGCACTTAGAATGTTTTTATAAATATTAAGACTGTTCGCGGATTTGAAGGGTTTGATATAACCAATCGTCTGTACAGCAACCGTATCTTTATCGTAATGACGAATGCTCTCCTCGACAATCTCAAGCCCCGGATATTCTCCTTTATGTTCCATGAAATAAGCAACTTCTTCAGTAGTCAGATCAGCCTTAATTCGCCGTGCCATAAAGCCAAGTGATTTACGAAAATATAAATCCAACACATCAATTACATCTTTCTCCGTCATCTTCTCTGCATTTGGATCCCCATATTTATTGAAATCAGCTACCAGCTTGGCTGCCAATGCATCAGACTTGGCCTTAGCCTCTGGGGTCAGCGTTGTTTTACCGGTGACTTTATCTGTTTCCTTAGCCGTATACTCTTTATTGAGTGTGATATACAGCGATTGAACAGGTGTGGAATAAGCTAGCTTCTCACCACCTGCAGCGTATATAACCCCTCTCATGGAAGCTAACGGTACATTTTTAGTATCTCTACTCGTCTCTACCTCAGTTAAAGTTGGACCTTCCACAAACTGCAGAACAGCTAGTCGGATGATGATTACGCAAAATATAACGAACGTGCTAAAGAAAAACACGTTGAGTCGCAGGCCAATGGAACTTTTGCTGCTGGTCTCGTCAGGAGGTGAGGCCTGCTTACGGAAAAAACTCACAGTTTTTCTCTCCTTTTTCTCTAATTTAAGCTTATTGTTCTTGAACGGGATCTGCCACAGGTGGAATATTCTTCTTTGGAACCCCATCCAGCCCATATTCCCAATCATAAGCATCAAAAATCTTACGGGCAACCGGAGCTGCACTATTGGAGCCAAAGCCGCCTTCCGGAATCACAACCGCTACAGCCAGCTTCGGATTCTCACGTGGAGCAAAGGCAATAAAGACCCCGTTATCACGGTTTATATTTTTTCTATCCGTTTTTTCAGAGGTTCCTGTCTTACGGGCAAAATCATAAGGAAAATCGTCAAAAGCACTAACTTTACTGCTCATTCCCTGTTTGATTTCTCTCCAGAACGATTTATCAAAGGTTACGCTATTAAGCACTTCTTTTTTAAATTCCTTAACCACCTTACCTTGCGCATCAGTAATCTTACTTACAAGCTGCGGTTTAATTCGCACACCTTCATTTGCAAGTGTAGTAGCATACTGGGCAAGCTGTAATGTAGTATAACTGCCTTGCTGGCCAAAAGATGCGTAGACGAGCGCGGCCTGTGAGCTCCCTGCAGCCTTGAAATCTGTATAGTTAATCTGACCTGGTGATTCACCGGGAAGACCACTTTGTGTTGACACACCCAGTCCGAACTTTTTCATATATTCGTCCCAGACCTCTACACCTTTATCCCCCAGGTATTTCTTGTATAGTTGCTTTCCGACCATATCTACCATAAATACGTTAGAGGATTGCTTGATAGCATCAGCCGGATACAGTTTTCCATAGACGTGACCTGATGAATTTCTAACCGATGATTTATCATCCTTACCGAAATAGGTAATCCCCACATCGGGATAGGTGCTCGAGGTGTTAAAAAATCCTTCATTTAAACCAATTAATACACTTAACGGTTTAATGGTCGATCCCAAGAATACAAGTGAGCTAAAATCATGACCCGATCTCCCGGAAGAATTCGAGGTAATTGTACCATTCAGATGATTATTCATAATTTTATTCCAGACAGATGTAGGCAGCGAGTCCTTTGTCCATACATTCGAATCGTAATCAGGCATACTCGCCATAGCGACAATATTCCCAGTCTCTACTTCCATTGCTACTGCATAACCTGTTAAAGCATCAGGATGAGTTTCGCCTTGAACAGCATTGGTATGCAGCCATTTAATCTGATCCAATATAGCCTGTTCAGTCTTCATCTGAACATTCTTATTAATGGTCATCCAAATGTTATTGCCTTTTACAGGGGGAACGGTCTGTTCTACCTTCTCCGCCATATTTTGAGGAGTGACCGAAATGACCTGATAACCATTTTCTCCGCGCAGTTCGCGTTGATACTGCATTTCCAGACCATCAAATCCTACATATTCTTCCGTTTTATACATAAGTCCCGGTGAAGAATTGTCTTTCATTGCACTACGAATATTTTTGTACATCGCTATGTCTTCGGTTGATTTAAAAGGTTTACCAAAACCCACCGTCTGCACAGCTACCGTATCTTTATCGTAGTGGCGTACACTTTCTTCCACAATGGTAATACCTGGATATTCATCCTTATGTTCCATGAAATAAGCTATTTCTTCTGAAGTTAGCCCTGCTTTTATACGACGAGGTACATAACCCAGATACTTTTTAAAGTCCAGATCAAGTAAATCCAGCACGTCCTGCTGCGTTAACTTAGGGGCATCTGCACTTCCATATTTCTCAAACTCCGCTACTAATCTTGCTGCAAGGTCATTAGACTTATTTTTCGCTTTTTCCGTTAGTGAGGTTTCACCCGTTACTTTATCGGTAGTTTTAGCTGTATATTCCTTATTTAGGGTAAGATAGAGCGACTCAACAGGTGTAGAATAGGCTATCTGCTCACCCCCGGCAGCAAAAATAATCCCTCGCATGGCTGCCAGCGGAACAAACTTCGTATCCCGTTTGATCTCTTCTTCTGTCAGCAAAGCTCCCTCAGTAAACTGCAAACCTGCAAGACGCACAATAATGATACAAAAAATAAAAAAAGTGCCAAAGAAAAACAGATTCAATCTCAGACCTACAGAATGTTTCGAAGATTTCCCGTCCGCAGGCGGGAGCTGCTTCCCAAAGCTCACCAGCTTTCTTCCCTTCTATATAAAAATAATGTCTGAATTGCCTTAGCCAGCGACATTGCTCTTATAATGAAGGTGATTTCTAAGAAGCTGATTGTGAGCATTGCACTCGCATTTGTGTTAGAGCGGTTGGTATGAGTTTATTGTACCACACGGAAGGAGTGCGGCGCCCTCACTCAGAGTGCGTTCTCCCTAATATGCGTATCGTCAAAATCCTTCGGATTAAACCAATCCCCACTGCTCGCCCAAGTGGGATCCAATGGAATCCAAGCTTGCCGGTCACTTATATAAACTTCATTCCAGGCATGTGCGCCATACCCGCCTCGACCATCATAGCCTTGACCCGTTACAACGCGCACCTGCAATCCTTGGGAGCGGGCCATTACAGCGTAAAGACGTGCATAATCAATACATACCCCTATGCGTGTGTCGAAGGTATCCTGCGGGGTCTGTTCATGCCAAATTCTATTTTTTTCATAATTTTCCGCTTTGGCGTAATCATAAGTTACTCGTGTTCCTACCCAATCATACAGTAGTCTGGCTTTCTTCTCGTCTCCTTGCGCTTGTCCAATAATATCTTCAGCCGCACCCACAATATCTTGTGGAATGTCATGATCAATAACTTCATATTTTCTGCGCAGGATATCATTCATCTCAGCTGCAACGGTCTTCGTCAGAATAGGCAGCTTTTTCTGCACTGTCTCCCCAACAAAGGGCTCAAATACAGCGGCAGCGCTTTGACTGTAGATCGGAGAAGATTCAACATAACGGCTAAATTGACTTTCTGGATTTAGGCCAACACAAATGAAGAGAGCAAGCACAATAATTAAACCACGAGTCAAACCTATAATTAATCCTATGATAGCTCCGCCCATACGGCTTACTTGCGTAATCTTTCTGTCCTTAAATGTCTTGGTGCGCCGTAGCTGATGGAATGGGAGCAGCATAGACAACAATCCCAGAAGCATGCGAATTAAGATATAAGAGAGCAATAACAACAATAGAAACCGCACCAGCGGCGATTCCGCCAGCACAGACACAGCCGTATAATAAATTTGCTGCCACTGGGTCAACTGTTTATCAGGCAGACTTATTCCTGCTGCCCAAGTCTGTACATGAGGATTGAGATAAGCCGCAGCAGGAATGGCCAGCACCAAAGAAGCTATTGTATACAGTCCTGTTCCCAGCAGACCGAATAATCTTCCGGTAGCACTTGAGAACCCTCTGCTCCAGCCTTGCAATAGTGAAAAGACTACTACCAGCAGGAGGGCGATGGAGATGATATTTGCATCACTCAGACTAGTCAACCAACCGTTTATCATATCCAATCTCCCCTTTCAGTCGCCCGCTTGCTTGTTTTGATAATGATTTAAACTGAAGCCGTTTATTGATGTTTCCTAGCTTCCTCGATAAATGTTTGTGTGGTATCAGTAATACTCCACTTCCCAAGACTAACTCCGCGGAAAGTAACCTCTACCTTATCTTCGCCAGTAGTACCTTTCACTTCAATATTCGGAGTTATAATCGTAAATGTTCCGTCACCATTTGAAGTGTACTTCGCATCCTGCGCCTCTTTAAGCATAACCTCTTGTGCTTCCTTCTTCACCGTACTTACCGTTCCATCTGCCACCTTATTCACAGCGTTACCAATTTGGTCCATTGTCACACCACTATAGATGAATAGACCTACAACGATAATAATGACAATCGCCCATTTCAACATCGTTTTGACCAAATTAACAACCGCGAACAACAGAATGAGCGCAATAACAATAACTAACCAATTCTCTCTAATAAACTGCGACCACACCTCTGGATCCATCAACCTCACAACACCCCTATCACCTAGTTTCGTCCTAAGGATTATCTCCTCTATAGACATGACGCCAATATTAATTATTATACATGAATGCCCATCATAATTCATGGTTCCACAGCCAGAGAAAGGTATACCTGCTTATAGGAATTAAAAAAGCGGTATAAGCCCTCTCTGTCCCACGTAAAGTACAAGTAGTTGCTTAAATTTGATCTTCTTAAAATCCGCCTTCCTGCATTAATCTTTATTGTAGGTGGCTCTCGGAGGTGTTTCCCTGTGAAAACTGCGCTGTGGCTGTACCTGTTTCTTTTTCTGGCGTTTTTTGATTTACATGCACAGTATCCTATTCTAACGCCCTTTGCCATCTCTCTTGGTGCGGGACCCGCCTTTATTGGCTGGATGATGGGTATGTATTCGTTAACCCATCTTCCTGGCAATTTGCTCGCAGGCGTACTCGTCGATCGTAATGGCAGCCGCCGCTACATCGTCTTTAGCCTTGTTACTGCGGGAGCCATTCTACTGCTGCAGGCTCATGCTCAGCTTCCGTGGCATTTGCTGATGCTACGAGCAGCAAGCGGGTTCGCGCTCGCCTTCCTCTCTCCAGCGTGCATGACCTTGCTGGCTTCATTATCATCTGATGCTACTGAGCAGGGGAAATATATGTCCGGACATGGTATCGTTCATACCTTAGCTTCAGTGGTATCCCCGGCAGCGGGGGCCTTTATCGTAGCTAAAGCTGGCTATTCCGGCACCTTCACCACATTGGGATGGCTGCTTATCGCTACAGGCATCATGGCTTTTTTCAGTGTACCGGCGCCTGCCCGGCGTTTAGTACGCCCTGTAAACTCTGCAGCACCTCCTTTAAAAAAACAGGATCTTCCTTCGGTCCCTATATCCGATGCCAATCCAGTTTCCAAACGTTATTATCTGCTGCCTTTTTTCGTTTCTTGTTCACAAGGGGTTCTGTTCTTTGAACTTCCTCTATCTCAGACCGGAAGTAATAGCATTGTTTCCACAGGAATTCTTTTATCGCTCCTTAGCTTAGGGGCTTTGGTAACACTCAGTTTGTTCTTCCTGAACCGCTTTTCCCCAGGAGGAAGAATAGCCGTGGCCTTGCTAGGTATGGCCCTTTGTTTTTTTGCGCTCGCCTCACTTCACAGCATTCCCGCTTCCGTTATTCTCTTTATGCTGGGTGCAGCCAAAGGAATATTATTTCCTGCAATGGCATCGCTCTTTATTAGTCTAGGTGGACCAGGACGTATGGGACGCACCTTCTCCATGCAGTCGATAGCCATGTCACTAGGCGCATTCGCAGGCCCTGTGGCCGCAGGACAATTAAGAGCCGTTGTTTCACCTTATTTCATTGCCTTTCTATTGCTGATGGTTGCACTATTACTGCTTCCGCCAAAAAATTCAACCAAGCTGTCTACCTACTCTTCCAAATGGAATGGGCGGGCCGCATGATTTATTGTTTTACGACATTTCCCGGGGAATGAAGATTTTCCTGTAGAAACAGTTGTTAAAACTGCTCCTCCTTCGGTAAACTATAATGAGTCTGTAAGTTCAGACTTCATTTCCGGAGGTGATTGTCAGCAAATGTCCATTACGATTATTGTCGAAGGCAAAAACGATCGCAGCAGATTACGACGCGTGCTGGTACCGGAAGTCGAAATCCTCTGTACCTTTGGTACATTAAATACGCTCAAACTCGAGTCCCTGCGACAAAAAGTAGGAGATGGAGAAGTATATCTTTATATGGATAACGACAGTTCAGGCAAAAAAATACGCGGGATTCTCCGCGATGCCTTTCCCGATGCTGGTCACATCTATACACGCCGGGGTTATGCCGGAGTGGAAGGCACTCCAGATGAATACAATATTAATCAGCTTGAAAAAGCGGGTCTGGAAGAGTTCATCATTTACCCTGAACCCATTCCTTTTTGATTCGCGATATATTGCCTAAGAAATTAAAAACGCCTTTTTCGTTATCCTTCAATAAATGGGATTCGAAAAAGGCGTTTCTGTTATGCGGTTAGGTTCTATTCACGAGCCAATTCATTCAGCCTATCGGCAAGAAATTCAGGCGTTATGTTATCCGTATCCCCTGCGTCATACAATGCACGGAGACGATTGTCCCGATCAACCAATGCTATGCGATTGGCATGTACGAAATTTTCTTTACTATTCCCTGCAATTAGTACTTTAAAAGAATCAGTTGCCAGCTTACGAATGACTTCCTGATCCCCCCGTAAGAAGTACCAACCCTTATAATCTGCCTGGAAACGGTCCGCAAAGCTTTTAATGGCTTCACGCGTATCATTCTCTGGATCAAAAGAAATGGAGACGAACGCCGTATCTTTTCCAAAGCTGCCATCGTCGACCAGAATTTTCTGCGTCTGAGATAACAAAAACGTAGTTATAGGACATACATCCGGACATTGTGTGAAAAAAAAGTATACCAGCCGTGCCTTACCTTGTGTATCAGCCAGAGTAATCTGGTCTCCATCCACATTTTCAAGTGAAAAGTCCTGCACTTCTCCGATTACCGGCAGTTTTTCTTTTCCTAAATTCAAAGAATTAACTGCCAGATAACCAGCCATTACCAAAGCAAGCAATAGTAGAATCCAGGTCCATTTATAACGCTTAAAGGTCTGCACGGACAATAATACCCTCCCTCTTCTTAACCGTGAATCGTATTCAATACAAGTACGATCAAACTTACCGTTAGGTAGTTAATGGAGAAGAGGAAGTTCTTCTTCGCCCAGACTTCGTCATCTTTTGCTGCAAAGCCCATCAAGGTTATGATTAACCAAGCCAGGGACAGCGCTGTTGAAATCACCAGATAAAAAATGCCTGCATAATCGTAGGCGTACATTAACACTGGAATAGGCAGCAACAGTGCTACATAAGGAATCATTTGAAACTTCGTACGACGTGTTCCTTTGACTACAGGCAGCAGCGGAAATCCAGCGGCTCTATATTCTTCTTTACGTCTAATCCCGAGTGCCCAGAAATGGGGAGGTTGCCACAGAAACAACATCGCAAACATCAGCCAAGCCCCTAGATCAACTGTTCCCGTAACTGCAACGTAGCCAATTACCGGTGGCATAGCTCCAGAGATCGCACCTACTGAAGTGCTCCATGTTGATGTCCGTTTCAACCAAAGGGTGTATACTACAACGTAAACGAACATCCCTACAATCCCGAACAGACCGGCTAAAACTCCGGAAAAAGCAAACAGTACAATCAAGCCCGCAATCCCTAGCCCAATAGCATACAGCAATACGGTTTTGGGTTTCAGTCGTCCTGTAGGAAGCCCCCGATCGCGCGTTCTTTCCATCTTCATGTCCAGGTCACGGTCGAAATAGTTATTAAAAACACAGGCCGAAGCCATAACCAGCATTGTACCGAGCAGAGTCAGAACTAATCTGCCGTATTGAACATCCCAACCTGAAGCCAGCCAATATCCTGCAAAGGCAGCGATGAGGTTAGATCGGATAATACCGGGTTTTGTTACGGTAATGAAATCACGCCAACTTGCACCTTCCGGTGGAGATTTTGCAGACATAGCTGCAGAATCGGAAGAAGCTTGAAATGTTATATGATTATCCACACCAAATGATCCTCCTTCTAAACGAACTTCTAACGTTCTAGCCGAAGCACTAAATAGACTTCGCTGTTAACTTTATCATATCAAACCCGAGGAGACTTTGACAGTCATGGCACAGTATGTTCATGAATTTGACAATTACGTGACAATATTTATTTCCAGCCCGTTAATAACCTAAGCTGTATTTGGGTAATTATTAATAATGTACTTCCGAACAACAAAGGAGAACTGACCAATGGACACCGCTACACATTTAGTTATGGGCATAGGGTTAGCCGGACTTTCATTCGTAGATCCTGTCGTTGCTTCTGACCCTAAACTGGCCGGAGCCGTTATGCTGGCTACGATTTTAGGCTCACAAGCTCCTGATGCCGATACCGCATTAAGACTGAAGGACAATGCAATATATATTCGTAATCACCGGGGAATCACACACTCCTTGCCTTTTCTAATTTTGTGGCCCGCTCTGATTGCCCTAGTCTTAGGGCCTCTGTTTGGATTTACTGATTTGGCAGCTTTAAGCCATGTTGCACTCTGGGGTTTCATAGGCGTAGGCGTGCACGTCTTCTCTGATCTGTTTAACACCTATGGAACCCAGGCCGCCCGTCCATTCACTGAGAAATGGATTGCCTGGAATATCATCCACATTTTCGATCCATTTATTTTTGGCAGCCATATCGCAGCTATTCTACTCTGGATCACTGGGATTGTGCCGCCCAAACCTTTATTTATTACGCTTTATGCCTGTACCATTCTTTATTATATTTGGAGAACGATTGTTCATGCCCGCCTTACACGAAACATCAAGCTTAAAGATATACACCATAATGCTGGCGAACGTTATATTGTAATCCCTACAATTTCACTTAAACGCTGGAACGTAGTTAAAGTGAAAAAAGACGGCAGCTATGACGTTGGGCAGCTACTGAACAACCGTCTGGAATGGTTCAAACATGCGGTCTGCTCAAATCATCCCGCTGTGGAAATATCCAAGTCGCATCCAGATATTCAGTCCTTTCTATATTTCACCTCTTATGCGGTTGCCGAAGTAGAGGAGCTTCCTTCAGGATATATGGTGCGCTGGGGAGACGTTCGTTATTTACACCGCAAACAATACCCTTTTGTGGCTGTATTAGTTATGGATAACCAATATAAACCTTTAAATACTTATGTAGGCTGGCTTAGCAGTGATAAGCTCGACAAACGATTTTCCATCGACCCTGGTTCTTTACGATGAAACTGTAGACTTACTGAGAGATCTATTCTATAATCACAAAAAATCCCGGAGTATTTTATAATACTCCGGGATTCATTTTAGCAGACACGGAAAGGAAGGCTCTTAATGGGTAAAGGACTCTCACTTTGGTTCGCTTGTTCTTCTATTCTTATTCTCACTGCCGCTTCAATCGCGATCAGCTATAGCTTCTGGCTGGCACTTCTGCTTGGTTTTCTTTGCGTAATGAATATTGGCTGGGGATTTATCCTCAAAGCCAGAATTAGACGCAAACAGGAAAGCTTAAGCTCTGACTAAGATTAACGAGCTGGCAGAAAGCCCATCCGCTCTTTTACGCCATTCAACGTCTCAGCTGCAACAATACGTGCACGTTCAGCACCTTCAGCAAGAATATCAGTGATCGCACCTGAACTGCGAATTTCATGATATCTTTGTTGCAAAGGCTCAAGTGTGGATACAACCACTTCCCCAAGATCCTTCTTAAAGCCACCATACATTTGTCCTTCATAACGATCGGCTATTTGCTGGAGGGACATCCCAGAACATTCCGAGTAAATACTCATCAAGTTACTAATCTCTGGCTTGTTAGCCGGATCAAAGATCACTTCACGTCCAGAATCAGTCGTTGCGCGGCTGATTTTTTTACGGATCACATCCGGCGAATCCAACAGGGCAATATAGCTGCCTGCATTCGGGCTGCTCTTGCTCATTTTTTTAGTGCCATCATCCAGAGACATAATGCGTGCGCCCACTTCAGGGATATATGGTTCAGGAATCGTAAAGAATTCGCCAAAACGGTTATTGAATCGGCCAGCTAAATCACGGGTCAACTCCAAGTGCTGCTTCTGATCTTCACCTACTGGCACAAGATCCGCATTATAAACAAGAATATCTGCTGCCATTAAAGAAGGATATACGAATAGGCCCGCGCCAACTGAATCCTTACCTGATGATTTATCTTTGAACTGTGTCATACGCTCAAGCTCGCCCATTGCCGTTAGCGTAGTCATGATCCAGCCCAATTCCGCATGCTGAGGCACATGAGACTGCATATATACATTCGAACGCACAGGATCAATTCCTGCCGCGATAAAGAGTGCAGCTACAGCTTCAGACTGCTCACGCAGTGCCGCAGGATCTTGAGCAACGGTGATCGCATGCATATCGACAACCATAAAGAAACATTGATGATCGTCTTGCAGCTTCACAAAATTTTTCAGCGCTCCGATATAGTTACCCAAAGTTAGAGAACCGCTCGGTTGTATGCCTGACATTACTTTTTTCAACATAATATAGACCTCCGTTAGATGTGATTTCAGATTTCCGAGAACGCAAAAAAAGCCTCATCCGCAAGGGACGTGAGACCGTGGTGCCACCCTTATTCGCTGCTTAACCTTTGTATAGTCAAAGGGAAACAGCCTTAGTCTTCCGTTAACGGGGAAGATCCGGCCGGTCTACTAGGGCATCTTGCTCCCGTTCAAGCGCGGCGCTCAGGGGTCCATTCATCAGGAGTGTCCTACCGGTTCGCATCAACCACCGGCTTTCTGAAGGTGCATTTCCTGTCTACTTGTCCCCGTCATCACATTCTCATCATAATTTAATGCCTTCATCATAGAACCATAAAGAGAAGTTGTCAAATCACTTAACCACTTCCGCATAAATCTGTTATGATAAGGTTATCCATGTTCTATTCGATTACAGTTACGATAAAGGAGCATATCTCATGAAACAGGTGACCAAAGGGCAGTGGGGCGGTTATGATACTTATATTTTGCACAGCCGCGAACTGGAAGTCACGCTTTTGCCGCGACTAGGAAACAACGTGATTTCATTGTTTGATGTAAAAGAACAACGGGAAATTCTGCGGCGGCCTGATGAAAGCGATCAAGCTTTCTTTATGCAAAAACCTTACCATTTTGGCATCCCGCTCTTAATTCCACCCGGAAGAATTCGTAAAGGAAAATTTCAATTCGAGGGTACAAGTTATCAATTTGACCAGAATACCGCTGGTGACAATCATATCCATGGTCTACACCGGACTCAATCCTGGTGTGTCAGCGATATTGAAGAAGACGAGGACGGTTGTGCAGTCACTACTGAATTCCTTACTGAAGATGATCCGCACTGGATGGAGCAATTTCCCATTCCACTCAAATTCGAAATGACATTCAGGCTTCAGGATGCCCGGCTCAGCCAGACTTTAAAGGTTACAAATCTCGGCGATCATCGTATTCCCTTTGGGATCGGTTATCACACCTGGTTTATGATCGATGGAGAACCTGAACGCTGGAATCTCAAGCTGCCCGTAAACAGCATTTATGAACTAAACGATGAATTGCTCCCTAGTGGCAATCTAATTCCACTTGGTGATCTAGATTCTCTAAATTCTGGAATCAACCTCCAGGGAACTAATTTTGATACTGCTCTACGTATTGGTGACAAGCAGCCCGTAGAAGCCTTGCTATTACGCGATGATGGTTATGGTCTTCGTTATACAGCTGACGAGAATCATTTCCGTCACTGGGTCCTGTATACCAAAGGACCGGCCGACCAATTTCTGTGCATCGAACCTTACACCTGGCTCCCGGATGCTCCTAACGTTTCCGATGACCCTTCCTTCACGGGCTTGCTGAAGGTAGAACCAGGTCAAAGTCTTGAGCTGTCCACTATGCTGGAAATGATCTATCCCGAGAATTAAAGCAGATATACATTATATCGGTCTTCCCTTGCGTTTACGTAAGAGAAGGCCGATTTTTTGTGCGAGCTTAGTTATTTGGGCTTTCTACCCTTACTTTTAATCGACTAATAATTACCATCCTTAAAACCTTTCGATAGCATGCATGAATTAGCCTCTTAGCGCTCATACTATCTTCACAACGGGCGAAGGAGGTGACACACATGGGTCAAGCAGGTCAAGGTCGTAGCAGCCGTTCCAATAACCTTGTAGTTCCTCAAGCAAATGCAGCGTTGCAACAATTGAAATATGAAGCAGCACAAGAGCTTGGAGTAACGATCCCAGCTGACGGTTATTACGGGAACTACACTTCCCGCGAAACTGGTTCTTTGGGAGGTTACATCACTAAACGTCTAGTACAACTGGCAGAACAACAACTGTCCGGTCGTCAGTAACATCGTTATCTTAAGTGTTTTATCCGGCAGAGGTCTTAAAAAGCCTATTGCCGACTAGCTTTCAAACCTCTCACACTTCTTCCAGAAGCTGTGGGAGGTTTTTCTAATTTATAGCCTATAATCCCAGCTGCAAACAATTTTTATGTAAAACGTTTAACTTAAAAATTGATCAGCACTCTCGGCGTAAGCATTACGGGGAGATCGAATCATCAGATTCGCCATATTATAATTAGACTCCAGCGTAGCATCTACGATTAGCTTTCCCTGTCTTATAGCGAACTCATAGCTGATCTCACCATGAGTCCAACGGCGTTTGTATTTCAGACTCTCCAGTGCCATTAGACGAAAAGAAGACTGCTGGCTCTCCGTTATTCCTTCCTTCACTTCTGTGAATCCACCCCCCCGACCGGCTAAAGGATGATGACGTATGCCGAACTTGCCAATGGTATTATTTCGTATTTGCACAAATACCGTACCGGAAGATAGTCCTGACAATTCCTCTTGCAGTTCCCTAAACACCAAATCCATCTGTCTTGCTAATGATAGCTGTTCTGTCTTAAGCATATCTTTCCTCCTAAAAGTTTTGTGAGCTTAGCTACTTTGAGTTTACTTCGTCTTATAAATCGAACCCTAAATATTTGGGCTAAGGGCCCGTCGCCACTGCGGGAAATGTTTGGACTTCCAGCCGCTGTTGTCTCCAAATTTCTTGAATTCTTACGCGTATAGCGGGTGAAATTCGGAGACAAAGGCAGTCGCTCTCGCTCTTACAGTTCCAAAATTCCCCTCCGCCACTCCTTCCCCTTTTCCCAAGTTTCTGGTTCGATTTATATCGTTTTGTGAGCTTAGCTACTTCGAGTTTACTTCGTACAAATCGGCTTAGTAAGCGCTTACTTAAGCTTTTTGAGCTGAGCTCATTTGTCTTCCATGCAAGCCTTTTATAAGGCTCAAGGCTCATTATAGACCCCTTAAATACGTCAAACAACATTATTCTACAAAATTGGGTTATTATCCCTAGTAATGCGCAAAATTCATGGATCATTCGTATATTAATTTTTATAAACCGGGAGTTTTCGACATTTAAACATTAAAAAAAGACCCCTTAACCGGGGTCTTTGCGTGTTCACACTGAAATTCCGTTATTTTTTGCGCACTGAAATTTGTCTTATTTTAGACATTTCATGCTAAATGCTCTGTCATCTCCAAGAACTCGTTGATATCAGCCACAATCAGATCTGTAGCTCCTTGCCAGAAATCCGGTTTTGTCAGATCTACACCCAAATGTTTGAGCACCAAATCCTCCAATGTCATCACGCCGGTATCCTGCAACAAGCTATCGTATTTGTCTGCAAAGGAAGCTCCCTCTTGTAATGCCAGACGATATAAGCCTGTACTGAACATATAACCAACGGTGTACGGGAAATTATAGAAAGGTACATCTGTGATATAGAAATGCAGCTTTGACGCCCAGAAGTGAGGATGGTATTCAGAAAGCACACCACAGAAAGCTTCTTTCTGTGCTTCCACCATCAGAGCGGACAGTTCCTCAGCATTTACAAGACCTTCCTTACGTTTCTCATAAAAGCGAGTCTCGAACAAGAATCGAGCGTGAATGTTCATAAAGAATGCCACACTGTTCTGTATCTTCGTTTCAAGCAGAGCCAGCTTCTCCTCTGCATTGCCCGCAGCTTTAACCTGAGCATCAGATACAATCACTTCTGCAAAGGTTGAAGCGGTCTCTGCAACGTTCATTGCATAATTCTGATTAAATACAGGTTGATCATCAAGCAGGTAGGAATGATAAGCATGTCCCAGCTCATGGGCCAATGTTGAAACATTGGAAGGTGTGCCGCTGTAAGTCATGAATATCCGTGATTCTTTACTCTCAGGGAAGGAAGTACAGAATCCACCAGGGCGTTTGCCATTACGATCCTCAACCTCGATCCAGTTATTATCAAAGGCACGCTCTGCAAACTCAGCCATCTTAGGACTAAATTTACGGAACTGTGTGACGATATCCTTCGCAGCTTGATCATAAGGGATCTTGCCGGAGGATTTGCCTACAGGAGCTTCGACATCGACCCATGAGAGAGAATCCAGCCCCAGCAGCTTGGCTTTACGCTGAAGGTAGGACACAAGTACAGGTTTGCTATTCGTAATCACGTCCCACATTGTATTTAAGGTGTCCTGTGTCATACGATTGATGCTGAGCGGATCTTTCAGAACATCGTCCCAGCCTCTGCCCTTATAGAGCTTCAGGCGGAAGCCTGCTAAGTGATTTAAGGTATCCGCGCAATTATCTGCCGCTTCAGTCCAAGCCTCTTCCCATTTATGGAACATCGTTTGACGCACTTTTGGATCTGGATCATCCAGCTTATTAAAAGCTTGGCCAGCAGATAGCAGCTTTGTTCCTTCTTCATCCTCAAATGGGATCTTGATTGAGCTAACAATCGTATCATAGTGCCCGCTCCATCCATGATATCCGTCAACAGCTAATTCCAACGCTAAGCTTTCCAGCTCAGGGCTCATCTTCTCACGGGCCAAATCACGGCTCTCGCTCAGTACGAACGTTAAAGGAGCAATCTCTGGACGAGCCATCCACTCAGCCCATACCTTGTCCGTAGTCTGACGAAGGACATTGCTAAATTGCGAGCTGATCCCTTCGAATCCGGCGCGCATGCTTGTCACTTTGGCCGCCAGCCTTACCGCACCCTTGTCCATCTGATTCTGAGCGCCTAGACAGTCTGCGAAGGAAGTGACCTCCACAAGTCTTCCTGAACAGCTCTGAAGCAATGCTATAACCTCATCCAATGCTTTTGTAGACGCAACATCCGTTGGTGTCACAGCATCCTTCACAAAGCCTTGCAAGGATAAAATATCTTTTTCAAGCTTGCTCAAGAACCCTTCTAACTCTGCAGACGAAGAACCCCCCGGAAAAATAGTATCAAGTTCCCAAGTCAGTGATAACGGTTGTTTCATGTGTACTCACCATTCCTTTGCTTTCATTTGACTTTCTTTGTAATTGTCTTAACACCATGGTAAAGTGAATAACGATATCTGAACATTTATAGCCGATAAACTTTAGGAGGGCATCCATATGAAGCCACTACAAATTTCACCGGAAACAGCCATTACGTTATCCAAGCAACTAGGCGTTCCTTTGGAACACTTGATGCATATGCCCCAACATATTTTACTACAAAAAATAGCGGAGCTATCCAAAAAAGAAAATCCCCCACAAACTGAGGGCGAAAATGAAGAGACTCCTTCTGGGAAGGACTCACAATGATTCCATTTAGTCATACCTGGCCTTATGACATCATTCTAGGCGATATGTATGTGCAATACTGTCCATTCTGCAACTCAGAGAATGTGCTTCTGCCTATGAAGCCTAAAGAATTACAAATCGTTCGTGACGGCAAGAAAAAACTGCTCGTCTTCCCCTGCTGCAGCGCCAGTCCTACAGTTATAGATAATGACGGCGATTACCTTTTGTTCGATCGAGCTGTCAGATAAGCAAATCCTAACATTTTCTTTCTACAAAGCGCAGAGGAGAATTTAAATTCTCTTCTGCGCTTTTTGTTGTTCGCAAACATTATGAACTTGAAGACAAGCCTTCGATATCAACTTCAACATCTAGAGCCTCAGCACGCATTTGCTCCCGTAAAATAACCCACTGCTCACGTGCCGCTCGAATCATCGCCGCATCCATGATCTTCTGATCATTGATCAGACGGGAGAACCACATTACAGCCACTGAGTATTCTCCGATCCGCCGATTAAGTTCGCCGATCAGGTACATGAGCCGGGCATCATTGCCGGCAATGCCATCTATTTCATAGACCTTAACATACTCGTCCAAAGAATAGCGTAAAAAACGCTTCTCCTGCTCAGTCTCCCCTTGATAGCGATAGAGCCAAGCAATATGATGCAGCAGACTTGCGATAATCCGATCTTTATCGTTAATACTTTGAGCACATAAAAGCGCCAGCTTATAGGTCTCGAGCGCAGTTTCCCAGTCTCGTTTCTCTCCAAAGTCCCGGCTCTTCCAGCGTTTCCCTACCTGTTCATTAAATGCCTTGCGCTGGCGTTCCGTCAGCTTGTCAGCCGAATTTTCTGTGGAGGCAAACCCGCAATTGGGGCAGACCCGTACAACATAATAATCCGGATTCTCATTTTTATAATACGCGCAGAAATCAGCATCACGCCGAATAGCCTTTTTTAGACTAGGGCGTACCCGCGAGGTTGAAAATTCATTTTCACAGTTGCAACACTTGACCTTAATAGAATATAGGGGTATTAACTCTGTCAAGTACTCTCATTCCTTTCAGGATCAACCTGTCCCTTATTATTCCTGGGGCATGTTAACAAAATGATGTGCAGGACCTGCAAGGCGGCTAAGCACGAATGAACGCAATGGTTCTTCGACTCCAGTCTCCACCAGTGCCTCTTTCATACATTGTAGCCACTCCTCAGCACGTTCTGGAGTAATAGGAATATGCATATGCCTTGCTCTCATCATGGGATGTCCATGTAATTCCGAATAAAGTGGACCCCCGCCAAAAAACTGTGTCAGGAATTGATATTGCTTCTCCAGAACTGGAGTAATATCTTCAGGGAACAAGGGTCCCAGCTGCGGATGAATCTGTACCTTGGCATAGAACACTTCCACCAACCGATGTAGTGCTTCAGCCCCCCCTAGATTGTCATATATACTCTCATTTGGATTCATTGAGGTTACCAGCCTTCTTCCATATTAATGAAACGTTACTTATTTTATTATACCAAAGATAAGCATAACACGGATATCCGTCGAAAGTGCTCTCTAAACTACAGAAAAAAGGCGCTAAACTATAGTTCAGCGCCTGAAGAGTAAGGTTAGTAGGTCCTAAATTCCTCATCACCAGGAGGGACGAGAGAGACCCGGATTACATATACAAAAGCACAAACGAGAACTCCGGCTATAACGCTCATCGCCATCACTCCATCCCATTTAATCGTGTAACAGAGGGTGCATTTATTTATTACATAATATCATAATTCCTGCGAAAAAGCACAGATAATTGTAACCGCTTTCTCCATTTTTTTGTGCTGTTTGTCCCTCTTTTTGCATACATCTAACCATAGACCAGGAGGCGTTAATTATGACTTTTAAAAAGATTGGCGGCCCGCTGCTGGGATTCATATTGGCAGGTTGTATGCTGCTTATGTTACTTCATCCTGAAGCATCTCTTGCCGCAGCCTTACGTGGCCTGGCCATCTGGTGGGACGTGCTCTTCCCTTCACTGTTTCCCTTCTTCGTCATTTCTGAAATCATGCTAGGCTTAGGCATTGTCCATCTCTTCGGCGCTTTACTTGATCCACTGATGCGTCCCCTCTTCGGTATACCAGGCAGCGGTGGTTTTGTCGCGGCCATGGGATATGTATCAGGATATCCCGTTGGAGCCAAATTAACCGCTAAGCTGCGGGAGCAGAAGCTGATCAGCAGAATCGAAGGTGAACGCCTTGTAGCATTTACAACCTCCTCCGATCCTATTTTTCTATTAGGGGCGGTATCCGTTGGGTTCTTTCGCGATGCTTCTTTGGGGCTAATATTGGCACTAGCCCACTACGGAAGTGGCTTAATGGTTGGTCTCCTAATGTCATTTCATGGACGCAAGGAACAAAAGACCCCCACCCAAGACCCAACAAAAAGTAGTTCTGACGTCCCCTCTGCTCCAGCAAAACAAGGATTCGGCAGAATACATGCCGCACTCCTTGCGATGTCCGAAGCCCGCCGCAAGGATGGACGTAGCTTCGGGGAGCTGTTAAAAGGAGCGATCCAATCCTCGCTACAGCTTATTGTTGTCGTAGGGGGTCTGGTTGTATTCTTCAACGTGCTAATGGAGCTGCTTGCCCGTGCCGGAATCCTGCCCTCACTATTTAGCCTGGCCGGATCTCTCGTCTCCCTTGTTGGAGGGCCTCCCGAATTAGCTCAGGCCTTGATCAGCGGATTATTCGAGGTCACCATAGGTGCCCGTTCTGCTGGTGAAGCCGCTTCTTCCATCCCGCTTCAATTCAAGGTCGCAGCAGCTGCCTTTATTCTCTCTTGGGGCGGATTATCTGTACATGCCCAAGTCGCCAGTATTTTGAACGGTACCGGGCTGCGTTATCTGCCGTTCTTAACTGCGAGACTAATACATGCCGTACTCGCAGCAGGTCTCGTGGTGCTGCTATGGAAGCCTGTGATGGGATCAGGATTGTCTTCTGCCTGGGTCTCTCTGCCAGCCTCCACCGCCTTTACACCTTCAGCCTCTGGTGTCACTGCCAGCCTAGCTCTACTGAGTCTTATACTGGCCGCTGCTCTTCTAGTGTCACTGCTTATTCCTGTCTTTATGGCAATGCTCCGATTGATGCGCCGAAGTTGATTACATATTGTGTTCCGGGGCAAGATTGATTATGATCGGTGTATGACGGAATTATATAAAGGAGCTTGTACATCTTGAGATATTATGTTCTGGACCGCGGTGATGAGCTGTCAATCAAACTTGCCGAGCAATTTCACAAGCTGGCGGCGGAGCGGGATTTGCAACTGGATGCCGAGTCTCCGGAAATCGTCATCTCGATAGGTGGAGACGGCACAATGCTGCACGCTTTTCATACCTTTATCGATCAGATTCCCAACTTAGCCTTTGTAGGTGTGCACACAGGACACCTCGGCTTCTATGCGGACTGGCAAGCAGAAGAGCTGCCCACCTTAATCGATTATATGTGCGGAACCGGTGATTCTGAGCCGCAGAAACCGCGCATTGTGAAATATCCATTAATAGAGCTGGAGATTCACAAAAAATCGGGATCTTCGTCTCACATTGCCCTCAACGAATTTACCCTTAAAGGGGTGGATGGAACTATAATGATCCAAATCGACATCAATGATGTCACCTTCGAAATGTTCCGGGGCGATGGACTTTGTATTTCAACTCCCTCTGGCAGCACCGCTTATAACAAAAGCCTTGGGGGCGCTATGGTTCACCCTTCAATAGAAGCGCTGCAGATTGCCGAAATCGCGTCTATTAACAACCGTGTATTCCGGACAATGGGCTCTCCGCTACTACTGCCGAAGCATCATCATTGTGACATTTTTTCATGTAAAGACCAGCGTTTGCTGCTCACCGTAGATCATAACAACATTCCTGTTGATGACCTGATTTCAGTACGCTGTCAAGTTTCAGACAAAAAAGTCAGCTTTGCAAGGTATCGTCCGTTTCCGTTCTGGAACCGTGTCCGTGAAGCTTTCTTAGTCTGAGATCAGGGGATCAAAAAGCTGGAGATTTCAATATCTCCGGCTATTTTTGGTGTGACAAAACTAACACCAATTGATAGACATAGAGAGAAATCAAATGGTATAATGAGGCTATTTTACAAAGAGTTACATAAAAGGAGAGAGTACTGTTGAAAAAATTATTATCCCTCTTGAGCATAAGTCTTCTGGCCCTGATACTGGCGGTCCCGGCTTTTGCTGCTTCAAAACCGATTGATGTTTATATCAACGGCAGTAAGGTTTCCTTTACCGCAGGAACCCCATACTTAGCGAACAATTCTGTACTTGTCCCTTTCCGGGTCATCTTCGAAAAGCTTGGACTTCAGGTGCTTTGGGATGCCAAGACTGGAACAGTAACAGGTAAAAGTTCAAATCTGGCGATCAGCCTGAAAATTGGCAGCAACCGCGCAACCGTTAACGGAACCGTGAAAAAACTGACCACCGCACCAGTCTCCTCAGCTGGCACTACATACATTCCTTTACGTTTTATCGCAGAGGCAACCGGAGGCACAGCCGTCTGGAATTCAACCAGCAGAAGCGTGCAAATTACCACCCCAGTATCCAAAGATAAGGACGAAGCAGCGATTACAGCATTAATCCGTTTGTCTAATAAGTATTTCAATGAAGAAAAAGCGATTAGCTTCTATTCCCTTATGGATTCAGAATCCTCAAATGCGGAGTCAGTAGCGGATCTTAATGCATCCTTTGAGATTTTTGACATAAAAAATACTATTGAGAGTTTGGAAATCATTGATATTTCAGGCAATGACGCTACTGTCTATACACTGGAAAGCTCTCGCCGGACAGGTGGGGCCTATACGCCAGATACAGAGGACGAATACATGTATACACTTGTCCGCAAGAATGGAAGCTGGAAAATATCATCTGTGGAATCCCAAAGCTCCGTGATACTGCTGACTCGTGAACAAGCTCTAAAAACAGCAGCTAACATTCCTCAAAATGATGCGGATGCCATCAAAGGTAATATCACCAAATATTATCAAGCTATGAATGAACAAAATTCGGCTGCTGTTCTCTCCACCATGACTTCATACGGAGAAGAATATGATACTTCCCTTAAGGAAGATCTGGAAGATTTCTTTACTTCATATGACGTCACTTATACTCCAAGCGTTTCGAATATCTACTATTTTAGCGCCAAAGAAGCCGCTATTTATGTAGAAAGCAAAGAGAAGGATGCCAGTGAAGAGGAAACTTTTGAGCAAGGCACGATCTTCATTTTATCCAAGTCGGATAACGGGGTATGGACTACTGATAACACCTACAGCGTTTACTATAAACTTGTGAAATCCTAACAACCATACGTCACAGAAAGTTAATTCGTGCAGTGTATACTTTCTTATCTTATAAATTATATAAAAAGGGCGTATGATTCCATGAAATCCAATAAAGTAATAAGTGCACTTCTAGGCAGCTGTCTGGCTTTATCCCTAACTTTTGCTCCAGTGGTGTCTGCTGCCGATGCCGCTCAGGCATCTACAGATAACCGTGATCTTATCAATGAAGTCATGAATATTCTGGAGAACTATAACCTCTCCGGTGTAGATAAGGATACCTTGATTCGTGGAGCCATTGACGGCATGGTGAACACCCTGGATGATCCCTATAGCCAATACTTCAATACCGAGGAAGCGGCACAATTTGAACATGATGTTGATCTGGAATACGTTGGTATTGGTGTTAGATTGCAATATACCGCAACAGAGCTCTACATCGAAGACATAACACCCGGTTCGCCTGCAGAACAAGCAGGTCTGAAACGCGGCGATACGATAGTCAAAATTAACGGAATCCCCGTTGAAGAGACTGAAGGTGACGAGTTAAGCGGAGCCGCAGGCACCAAGGTCACTCTGCAGGTGCTCCGGAATGGAGTGTCTAAATCATTTCGTGTAACCCGGAATGAAATCAGCTCAACTTCCGTTACCGGAACCATTGTTGGACAGAAGATAGCCTACATCACACTAAGCGGTTTCACACAGAATTCCGATGAAGAATTCGCCGCCATGCTGAAAAAGATGCGCGCAGCAGGTATGAAATCGATGGTGCTTGATTTGCGTGACAACTTAGGCGGCTATATGGATTCGGCATACAACATTACCTCCAATTTTATGGATAAAGGCATTATGATGTATACCTCTGATCAAACCGGAGCACTTACTCCAGTAACGATTACCAGCGGCAGCAAAATAGGCGTACCCGTCGTTATTCTAACGAATGAGTACACTGCCAGCGCTTCTGAGGCGCTTACTGGCGCATTACGTGACAATAAGCTCGCTACCGTCGTAGGCACTCGTTCTTTCGGCAAAGCACGTATTCAGAGCCTGCTTCCAATGTCTAATGGAGACATGCTGAAGCTGACTACGCAGAAATACCTAACTCCAAATAAAGAAGACTTTAATCACATCGGCCTTGCACCGGATATTGAGGTTAAAGGCAAAACTGCACAGCTGATTACCGCTCTTCAGATTGCAGGAATGAAAAGCATTGAGGTTTCCGGTGATCATCATATCTTGAACGTCAACGGGGTTGCCTTTGCTGGTAATGTGGGTCTAATAAAGCAAGGAGATAAGACTTATGCTTCTTCGCTCGTATTAGGTGCACTGATCGAAGGCGACATCACATGGGATGCCAAAAACAAAAAAGTCATCGTTACGAACGGGGCAGGTAAAGCGACCGGCTTTACATTGTCCTCCAAAGAGGCGCTTTCTCAGAACGGCGAGACCTTCATTGAATTAAATGCCTTTAAGAAGAAGTTCCCTGCGCTTGTATGGAGTTACAATGCAACACAGAAACAATTGAAATTATCTGTAAAATAGATCCTTAATCTCACTAATCATTAAGCTGCTGAATCAAGCACCAATGAGTAAAAACAGGAGTTGTCACATAAGCCATGAAATGGCCGTTGAGACAACTCCTGTTCTTTGTTTAGTTGGATAATATTTGCACCTACGAAACATCTGTAGCACCTATCGGACATGGATGACCCTAAACGCAATATTAATCCATATTTGTTATGCTATCGGACCCCATAGTCGCTATTGGTATGAAAAACACCATAATTACGCCTCTTTCTAACGAATAGCATCATTGGAGTCCGAAACACCGCTCAAAAGGCTGAAAATTCGCAAATAACGGCATCTGGGTCCTTAAGCCTTAGGGGATGATGAAACTGCTGGGTCAAGCAGCCAACGACTAACAGCAAAGAGCAGCAGAGCAACACTGAGCCACACAGCAACACCGAGCGGCACAGCAACACCGAGCCACACAGCAACACCGAGCAGCACAGCAACACTGAGCAACACCGCAACACTGAGCCACACAGCAACACCTAGCGGTACAGCAACACCGAGCGGCACAGCAACACAGCAACACCGAGCCACACAGCAACACTGAGCAACACAGCAACACTGAACAGCACACAGCAACACTGAGCAACACCGCAACACTGAGCCACACAGCAACACCGAGCAACACAGCAACACCGAGCCACATAGCAACACTGAGCAACACCGCAACACTGAGCCACACAGCAACACCGAGCAACACAGCAACACCGAGCAACACAGCAACACCGAGCGGCACAGCAACACCGAGCGGCACAGCAACACCGAGCAGCACAGCAACACCGAGCCACACAGCAACACCGAGCGGCACAGCAACACCGAGCGGCACAGCAACAGCAGAGCAGCGATCTCCAAGTAACGGGAGAAACGCTGCTCTGCTATTTTTTATAAGAAAAAAAGCTGGCTCATTCGTAGAAGGACTCTACTTATGGTTCAGCTTTCATCATTAAGGTTGTGAATTTTCTATGTTTTGATTGTTTTGGTTGTTTTGAGCGCTTTGAGGTTTTGGTGTGTTTTGGGGCTTCTGAGACTGACCTTGTGGCGGTCTGCCTTGGAAATCCTTTTTGGATTTCTTGCCCTGTGAATCCTTGCCCCGGTGATTTCGGCTCTGATGTTCTCTCACAGGTCTATCCTTCACCATATTGTCCTTAGAAGAAGTCATCTCTTTAAATGCCAATGAGTGATTCGAGCCTTGCTTAGAGGATGTTTCTTTAACAGAGAACTCTTTATCTGCAGCCGCTTCATCACTAGCTTCCCCTTCTTGCTCCAAGGCCTCTTCATCACTCGGCTCTGGTATTTCTTTGATTAAAATATCCTTAAACATGCCTTCCTGTGGTACCTCTTTCAATTTATGCAGCACAAAATAAGCGCAGCCAAAATTGCAGTATTCATTAATATAATCAACCATACCCGAAATCGCTGTATCCCGATTCACCTTAGGATGGTTGTCCCGGTAAAAACCTTTCAAACGCAACTGACTGTAACCCCAGTCACCGATAATATAGTCGTATCTTTCCAGCACCTCGCTATATCTCCCGCGAAACGCCTCCGGATTCCAACCATCCTTATGATCCAACATAAGTTCATAGCCTTTTCCGCCTATTACGATCAAACCTTTTGTCGCCTGCCTTTCTTTGGGTATCGTGGCGTTGATTATGCCGCCATCTATGTGGAATATTGGGCTTTCGGTCGCTGTTCTAGAACCGCTCCTACAGCACCAATATTCCCCTCCGATGACGCAAATCAACGATTTTTATGGGTAACCTAAGAGCAGAGATATCAGAACGCTGTCGCTTCTTCCTCCTCTTACTAACATTCTCCGTGAATTAAACCACAGAAAAGCAATAATTAGCTAGAAGAAACCGCACGCTCCTCGCGAGCTTGAGCTGCAGACTTCACCTGCTCATGCGCATGATAAGAGCTGCGAACTAGCGGGCCTGATTCCACGTGGCTGAAGCCACGCTTCATTCCCTCTTCCTTCAACAATGCAAATTCCTCCGGTGGATAATATTTCTCCACATTTAAGTGTTTTGGAGTGGGTTGCAAATATTGTCCTAAAGTCAATATATCACAATTTACGGCTCGCAAATCATCCATTGCTTGTAAAATCTCATTCCACTCTTCACCGACACCAAGCATGATGCTCGATTTGGTTGGAATATTGGGTTTCATTTCCTTGGCTCTACGCAGCAATTCCAAGGAACGAGGGTACTTCGCTTTAGCCCGTACACGATCTGACATCCGTTCCACGGTCTCAATATTATGATTAAGAATGTCTGGATTACTGTTCATGACAATCTCAAGACTATTCCGGTCTCCTAAAAAGTCTGGAATAAGCACTTCAACACTACATAACGGAAGGCGTTTACGAATCGCCGCTACCGTCTCAGCAAAAATCTGAGCGCCACCATCCGCAAGATCATCGCGGGCCACACTAGTCACCACACAGTGACGAAGATTCATTTTCTCTGCAGCTTCAGCTACACGTTCAGGCTCCTGCAGGTCCAGTTCTGTAGGCATCCCTGTATTCACTGCACAAAAACGGCATGCGCGTGTACAAATATCACCTAAAATCATGAAGGTAGCCGTACGGTTTGCCCAGCATTCATAAATATTCGGACACCTAGCTTCTTCACATACGGTATGTAAAGTTTTGGAACGCATCATGCTTTTGATTTCCTGATAGTTGTCACCGGTAGTTAGCTTAATCTTAATCCAATCCGGTTTAGGTTGCTTTGCTGTTTTATTAGACAAAATGATAAACCCCGCTTCCTCCTGAATGTGATGCTGCAGATGAAAGTTGCTGCCTCATATTATAACATGTGCGATTTACAATTGCCTGTTTTTGTGAAATATGCAGGGTGTATCATCTGGAGTTTCCAGCGAGATTTTTCTGGTACCTTTAGACAAGAACGGATAAAAAGTAGCATTTTGCACCAATCTATAAAAAAGCTTCATCCGAAGTAACTACATTCAATTTAATGCCCGGACAAAAGGAGGCTGTTATCTTGCTGGCCCTATTTAAGAATATTAAAGACCGGAGAACCCTGTTATGCCTGTCCGCGGCCGCTATCCTCTGGGGTGGTTTAAACCTTCCCGTTTCAGCAGCTGTAGCGCGGCCTACAATCCAACCGGTGATGAGCAGCGGGGATCCCGCTAGTGCTAGCAAAGAAGCGCAATGGTCTGGCCGAAGACAGATTTATGAGCAAATGAGCGCAGCTACTGGTATCCCGTGGTTTAGGTTCGCAGCCATTGATCAATATGAACGCACGCTCGCCAAAAAGGGAGCCTCAGGGCAGCCTGTCTCCACGCGCCTTACAGCCATAAAGATCCCGGCACCGGTATGGGCTGGTCCACTCAATCCGGATCAAGGGGATACTTCCCCGAACTCCATTAGCTTCTTTGATGGTTTTGGCAGTGATGGCTCAGGAGACGGCATTGCTGATCCAGAGAATGATGCGGACGTTCTGTATAGTATGGCTAGACACTTATTGAAGTATGGACAATCCGCTAGTGATTTCAGTATCGGGGTCTGGGAGTATTATCACAATGGCCGCGCCTCGCAGCGCATTACCCAGTTCGCGAAGTTATATGAACATTTTGGACGGCTGGACCTATCCGGCAATGCCTTCCCGCTTCCCTTAAGTAACCTTTATTCTTATCGTAGCACTTGGGGCACTGGAAGAAGCTGGGGTGGAGCACGTATCCATGAAGGAACAGATTTATTTGCACCTCAAGGAGTGCCAGTCCGAAGCACCTGCTTTGGCTTAGTGGAGACAAAAGGCTGGAACCGGTACGGCGGCTGGAGAATCGGGATTCGCGATATTGAGAACCGTTACCATTATTACGCTCATCTATCTGGATATAACAAAACCATTTCTCGCGGAGATATAGTCACCCCCGGTGAAATTATTGGCTGGGTAGGCAGCTCGGGTTACGGCAATCCCGGAACTCAAGGGAAATTTCCTCCGCATCTACATTTTGGCATTTACCGCGATCGCGGAATTACCGAATGGGCTTTTGATCCGTTTCCATTACTGAAACAATGGGAGAATCAGGAATATAGAGACTTAAAGAACAAAAGAAGCAAAAAAAGTGCCGTAAATTAGAATAAGGTCCCTTTCCTTAGAGAGGGGCCCTTTCTTTTTTAATACAACATCAAACAGCCGAATGGTTCAATGCTGACCGTAAGCTTATTATTATTTTTAAAAATTACTCCAGACAATAAATCAGTTAATTCGTTCTTATCAGCTCGATATGGGCTAAGCTCTAGTTGGTAAGGGTTTGGAGAATTATTGATAATCAGCCCTATCTTTTCGTGCTCCACACCTCGTATGTAACCAAGCACACTACGAACTTCATCAGTAAACCAAGGACGGAAGGAGCCTTTGCGCAGAACCTCATGACTTTTTCTCAGAGAAATCAACTGTTGATACCACTTATGCAGCACTGCATTCTGAGCTTGTTCTTGCCATATCATAGCTTTTCTACAGTGGGGGTCCGTCGCCCCTTCCATCCCAACCTCATCCCCGTAATAGATCATTGGAATGCCGATATAGGTCATCTGGAAAAAAACAGCCAGCATCATACGTTCAACAGCGGTACCCAAGCGGTCCCAACCACGCCCACCTTCTTTACACGCTGTAAGAAACCGCAGGGTATCATGGCTGCCAAGCAACTGAAACATAGCCGAATTCGCCTGGTCATTATACAACGCCTCCTGATGGAGCAATTGCTCCATAAAGCGAACTGGCCCCGTCGATTGTTCCGCAAAAAATTCTAACACTGCATCACGAAGCACATAATTCATTCCTCCATCGAACTGATCCCCTCTAAGCCATGGCCCAGAAGCATGCATAATCTCACCGATCAGCAGGATTTCAGGATATTCAGATTTGAGTTCTTGCCGAAACCGGGACCAAAAACGCGGATTAACTTCATTGGCCACATCCAGACGCCAGCCGTCAATCCCTGTCTCGCGCACCCAATACTTCGCAACCTCAATCATGTAATTCGCCGTATCCGGATTGTCCATGTTCAGCTTTGGCATATGCGCTTCAGCTTTGGCAAACGTTTCATAATTGGGTACAGGGGTCTGCGTAACCGGAAAGGAATGAATGAAGAACCAATCTTTATACGGAGATTGCTCTCCTTTTGCCAACACATCCTTAAACGCGAAAAAGCGATCTCCCGAATGATTAAACACAGCATCTAAAATCACTTTGATTCCATGTCTGTGCGCCTGGCTGACCAGTGCCTTCAATCCTTCCGTATCCCCAAATACTGGATCAACCTTATAGTAATCGGAGGTATTATATTTATGTTCTGAAGGAGACTCAAATACAGGCGTCATATAAACAACGTTTACTCCTAACTGTTGCAGGTAGGGCATTTTGTCAGAGATGCCTTGTAAGGTTCCTTCGTTATAACTGCTGGGATAGATTTGATAGGTTACTGCATCCATGCTCCATGAAGGTAACTTCAACGCCTCAGAATGATGGAGATATGCATATTGAAAAGAACCCGCACGTTCCCGGTTCTCCGACGCCCCTCTCTCTCCATACCAGACATATTCACCAGCAGGATTAGTTACATGGAATAGATATCTGCATTTTTTAGTAGGGGTCTCAATGACCGCTTCATGTATCTCATAAACACCTGCCGACCCAATCCGCTCCATCTGCAAAGGAACTTCATGCCCCGGAGAATCATAACGGTCTGAGTAGATGACGGTACAGGATAATTGCTGTCCAGCTTGCGTGAACAGTCTGAGCTTCAAGATGCCCGTACCCATAGGATAGGCAAACGGATCTTCACTTGTATGATATAAAAACCATGTATGAGGCATAACTTCTAAACTCCTTTTTATACTTTTATCGTTAAATCTATGAGACTTATTGTGATTAGAGAGACTGCTAAATTTGTGTTATTATGGTTACAAATACCGTTCCGGATTATGAGGGGAAGACAATGAAAGTAACCATTTCTGATATTGCCAAAGCAGCCAATGTGGCTAAATCTACCGTATCCAAAGTATTAAACGATTCCCCCAAAATATCACAGGAAACGAAACACAAGGTTCGCGAAATTATGAAGCAGATGAACTATACACCAAGTAGTATCGCTACCGGATTAGCCAGACAAAGCAGCTGTAATATTGGTCTCCTGGTCGATATGTCCAAGGAAAGTGAATTTCTAAACCAGTTTTTCTACAACATCATCGGTGGAATAGAAAGTGTAATTGCGCCTTTAAAATACGAGCTGACTATTTCCAATGTACAGCATAGTAGTCCGGAAGGACATTTTCTAAATAGACTTGTATTCAGCAAACGTGTCGACGGAATCATAGCGAATAACTCCGTACTCACGGAAGAGCTTTGCGAAGAACTGAACCGCTTGGAGTTTCCCTACATCTCCATCGGCGAAATTATGACTCCCGGAAGCTGGGTTGATTTCGATAATGAAGCAGGCGGCAGCATGCTGACCTCACATTTAATAAAGCAGGGGTACTCCAAAATAGCCTTCATAGGCGGGCAGCAGCAGGAAAAGATTTATACCCATCGTCTGAGTGGATATTTGCAAGCATTGCAGCAAGCAGATCTTACCGATCAGCAGCAATGGATTATCAATTGTAAGGCTGATGAACATGAGAGCTATCATGCTGCACTTGAGCTTCTACAGAGCGAAGATCGACCAGACTCCGTAGTATGCATGAACAGCTATGTTGCCTTCGGGGTGCTTCAAGCTGCAAAATCACTGGATATTCATGTTCCCTCACAGCTCGGCATTGCCGCATTTGATGAATATCCTCTGTCCCGTTACACTACGCCTCCTCTAACCTCGCTAAATATCGACACCTTCCAGCTGGGGGTATCTTCAGGCGAGCTGCTGATGCAACGCATTCGTAACAACAACATACCCTCTAGGCATTTGCTTCTCGAGCCAGAACTCATTCCTCGTGAGTCAACTATGAGATCCCAGTTCCCGGCGGGAACGTAGTGAAGAGGCGGGAAGCTTGGTTACTCTGACTGCTGATTTAGCTTGATTGAGCTTGTATAGCTGACTGAACATTATTGCGCTGAGTGCTGTTTCGGCTTGATTATCTGGAGTAACTAACTGAGCTTGATTGAGCTTGTGTAGCTGACTGAACTTTATTGCGCTGCGTGCTGATTCGGCTTGATTGTCTGGAGTAACTGCTTTAGCTTGATCGAATTTGAGTAGCTAAAATGGCTACATCGGATTTAATTGCATTTTGTGCAATAGAAATCCTTATAAGATGGGTAACATTCGATTTAATTGCACTTTGTGCAATCAAAACTCGTGAAATCGGTAAAAAACAGCCTTTTTCCTGAATTCTACTGCACAAAATGCAGTTAAATCTTTCTTCCAGCTTCAAACAGAAAGTCTAATTGTACTTTCTGCAATTAAAAAGCTTCATACTGCTTACCAAGGAGCGGCCCCATACGGGAGCCGCTCCTTGGTGTGTTTAAGCTGTAGATATTATGAAGCTTATAGATCCTTCCAGCGCTGAACCGTCAGATTTACGGTTTGTGCACCGCCTGATGGCGTAAGGGTTCGATTGGAAAGATCCGATCCATTCGAATTCACCTCCACATTAGTCCAAGCGCCTCGTGTAACTTTGTATTGAATTGCTGTTCCCGCCGGTAGACTTAGTGTGATGGAGTAAATACCGTCACTACCCTTCGTCAGTTGGTAGTTCGGATCTGCCGCATTCCAGCTATTAAAGGAACCGGAGAGATAAACGGGACCACTCACAGGAGTAGACGCAGGAACAGTTACTCGGAATGTAACACTATCTGCTTGTGGCTCTCCTGCGGTGATGTTGCCATTCACCATACTCCAGGTGCCCGCAGCAAAATGATAGTTATTGCCTCCATTGTTATCCCATGTGCCACTGCCATTATTAAAGGCTGCGGTCAGCCCAGCTGCCGTGTCCAACTGAATCGTAACCGCCTTATATCCTGTAAAAGCAGAAGCTTGAAGCTGCTCGCCTGGAGACGTCGTCCAGACCGTTGAACCATCGAGCTTATAATGGATATAAGAGCTGCTATAAGCCGCATTCTTATAATAGATCGTTGCCGTGCTGCCGACAGGTGTTGCCGTTGGTGTTGGTGTTGGCGTTACGGTTGGTGTCGGTGTCGGCGTTACCGTCGGAGTTGGTGTCGGCGTTACCGTTGGCGTCGGTGTTGGCGTTACGGTTGGTGTCGGTGTCGGCGTTACCGTCGGAGTTGGCGTTGGTGTTACCGTCGGTGTCGGTGTCGGCGTTACCGTTGGTGTCGGCGTCACGGGTCCACCCGATTGAATATTGCCAGTTGGTGTATAGGTCCAGGTGCCGGTACTAAATAAATAGTTGCTGCCCCCATTACTGTCCCAAGTGCCGCTGCCATTGTTAAAGCAAGCTTCAAGCTGGCTGGCTGAGCCGATATTAATCGTTATTTTGTTGTAGCCTGCTACATCAGAGACAGGTATCGCCACACCCGGTGATGTCGTCCAAGTTCCGCCTGCAGGGCGATAATGAATATAAGGCGAGGCATAGCCCTGCTTATAGTAAATAGTGACACTGTTCCCCGCTGGTGTTGTCACTGAAGCAATCGCGCTAAGGAGGGATAGATTGCCTGCTGCATCCATTGCTTTTACCGTATAGTCATACGTAGTACTGGCAGATAATCCGTTATCTGTATATGAAGTAGTTGCGGATGTACCCACTTTTACGCCGTTGCGATAAATTTCATATCCGGTCACACCTACATTGTCGGTGGAAGCGGTCCAGCTTACTAAAGCACTGGATGCATTTTGAACGGTTGCGGTCACGTTAGTGGGTACAGTTGGAGCAACTGTATCTGTAGGAAGCTGTTGTTTGGCATAGATTTTGGCTGCATTTGCACCCACGGTTACAGTGATCTGCTTGCCAGTTGCTCCACCCGATTGTACGGTTACCGTATCCGAAGTGTTCAACTGGTTATAAAGAACCGTCCCGACTGCCAAGCTGCTCTCTGCACGCAGTGGAATGGTAACGGTCTGCGAGCCGCTGGATTTATTACTGAATACGGAGATAACTTCCTGCCCCAGATTAGTTCCAGTGTCAATACGACGTGAAAAAGCATATAAGTTCTGTGCAGACCACATTTCACGTTGAGTGCCTGTACGGAGTGCCGGATTATTTTTCCGAATCTCATTAAGTTTGGCTACGTGCTTGTAGGTGCTGGCATTCTCATTAAAATAATTCTCTATTACATTGCCGTTTGCATCCCGTTTCACCATTGACCAGCGGTTCCAGGTATCGGCGATGCCTCCCGTCATAATCTGCCCATTACCATTGCCTTTGTTCTGTTCCGTACCTTGGAAGACAACGGGTGTTCCACGCACTGTAAAAATAAAACTCAAAGCGTTCTGCAGCTTATCTACGCTTCCTCCAGCTTCTGTGAGAAAACGATTGCGGTCATGATTGTCGATAAAGGTAACCATGTGATTGGCATTTCCGTTATAGTAGGAATCCTGTGCCAAGGTGCTTTTAATATTGGAGTCAAAAGACTGCCCATATGCGAAGCTATTTAGAACGGAGAAGAACATTGGGAAATCAAGCATGCCCCACTCCTTGTTGTTGCCGACCCAGCGCGAGACAAATTCAGCATTGCCGTCAAAATTCTCGCCAAAGGTATTAACCCCCAGATAATTTTGCAATTCACCAATATCAGTCGGCTTCATCAGCTTGGCTGCGTCTACACGCGCACCATCTGCCCCTGTATAGTCAAACCAGCCTTTAATCGAATCAAATATGGCCTTTTTAGCAGCAGGGACATCGAAGTCAATGTCATCCAGTCCGCCTAGATCATGATTTTCTAAGTAATCCTGTGCCCATTGATCGTATCTTCCGTCTGCCAAAGACCAGTTGATATCTCCGTTATGGTGATACCAAGCCGGGTTATTGAAAGGAGCTGCTGGCTGCAGACTAGGGATATCATAGTAGGCTTGGGTACCCAGCATATAATCCCCGATATGGTTTGGCACAACGTCTATAACCACCTTGATGCCAACCGCATGTGCGGAATCCACTAACTCCTTCAGCTTCTCCTTTGTACCGAAGTAGGGATTGGCTGCGTTAGGGTCCTTAACGTTGTACCCGTGATACGCCGTGTTTTTACCACTGCCATTGTTCTCCCGATTCGTCATTTGCGGCTCCGCCACTGGGGAAATCCAGATCGCGGTGTAGCCCATATTTTTAATATAAGACAGCTTGTCGATCACTCCTTGCCAATCTCCGCCTTTCATATAACGGAAATCTTCTTCAGAGTTCTCGCCATAGCGAATTGCCGCTCCCGTAGCATTGTTGGAAGAGTCCCCGTCATTAAACCGGTCAACCATAATCTGATAAATGGTATCATTCTCGTTAATCGTACCGATGCTGGCTGCATCTGCCTGTTGTGGCGCTAAGACGAATAAATTAATCACAGTAGAAAGAAGAATAGATGTAATCAGAACGGGCACGTACCATAACTTACGTTTCATCGCGCGCATCTCCCTCTCTTATTAAAGCGTATTCATAACACACTAAAACCTACTTCTTGGATTAAAAACGACCTTTCCAGCGATGTTTTTGGCATAGAAACAAACGAATTTTAGGGAAACCGGTTTCCCTACTAAAAATTACCATGACACCGGACGCGTTGTCAAGCCTTAAAATTGAAATGCACAACAAAAAAAGAGCTCCTATTTAGGAAGCTCTTGGGGTTGAATATTTACTGTTTGAGTTCAGCGTCCCGCCGTCTGAATAAACTGCAAGACCTCATTCATAATTCGGTCCTTCTCTTCACAATGGCACACCATATGACCACTGTTGTCGACCATCAGCACCTGTTTTTGGGTCGCCTTGATCATATGATGTCGTAGGTAATCGGCGCTTCTAGTCTTCACTAGATGATCTCTTTTTCCTTGCACGATCAGGGTTGGAGTCTCAATATGCGGATAGACAGAAAAGCTCTCACGAACCAATCGCTGGAACTCTCGAGTTGCTTTTGGAGGCGTTGAACTGAATTTACTAATATAAGTTTTTAGCATGGAAAAGCTCCCAAGGGTCTTAATAATTTCTACAGGATTCAGCGGAAACACAGGGGTAGACAACAAAGTGAGAGATTTAATCCAAGGTTTATAGCGCACGGAAAGATGTGAAGCAATAAGAGCACCGGTTGAAAAACCGATCAGATGAACGCCGTCATTTGTCTTTAACAGCTCTGTTAATTCATCCTCAGCACTTTGCTGCCAGTCATGTCGATCCGAATGCAGTAGATCATTCCTGCTGCCCCCGTGCCCCTTCAGGGTAAATGTTCTGGAACGATAATTATGCTGCTCCATAAACTGGGACAAGGGAGAGATTTCATGCTCACCTCCGGTAAAGCCATGAATAAATAAACAACTTTCCATAATTGTCCCTCTTTTCACATTCCATACTGAATTCCAACTTTATTGTATAATGCCAATCCCCTTTATTTTCTATTCATTCCAACCTTCTATGTAAAACCTTAACCAAATGATGTCAAGGTTTACCACCGTTATAGGTTCAAAAAAAATATAAACTCTATTGCTCCCACCAAAGAAGACCAAGTGCAGAAGTAATCGTTAAGCCTACAGCCGAGCTAGATGAAGTTACGTTAGCACAAATAGCAGTCCCCGGTGGAACGATGATGCTGCCCGTAAAGTTCTGTGAGAAAGCGCCTGGAGCTAATTGATAATTGTAAAGCGTCGTCCCCCCGCTAATTGCCGCTGTTGAAGATTGAACGGTCATCGCACTTGTAGCCGCGCTTCCGAGATTATTATTGGTTGGTGTCAAGGTTGCAGGAGAGGTTAACGTCCCTCCTTTTACAATTGTAAAGCTTCCAGACATAGCCGATAGCAGAGAAGATCCGCCGATACTGCCGCTAATACGAGAGATATATACGGTTTTCCCGCTACCAGCAGCATTACTAATCCGAATAGAAGTAATTGCAGAAATAAGACTAAGTACGACCAAACTAGACGCGGATGTGTTGGTAGAATACAAGACCGCAGCCTTCGAAGCACTTATTTCAGGTGGCGCGCTGATATCCGGAGATTGGAAGGTATTGACCATATCCACAAAAAGAGGTTGATCATTGTCGTTAAACACATATTGATTAGGCATGATTATCCCCTCCCATTTCTAATATTCCCACCAACTAATAGATGTTGTCGCTGCTGAAGTTCCCGATGCAATCGTGATGGACGTGGTTATAGAATTTCCGGGAGGAACAACGATTTGTCCAGTAAAATCAACAATGACGGGACCCGCTGCCAGTAATAAAGATACTAGAGTGGCCGGACCTCCCGTAGGGGCAGAAGTCGAGGTTCTGGCCGTCATCACACTGGTTAACGCACTTCCAAAATTAAAATTTATCGGTGTAACGGTAGTCCCGGTGACCGTAGCGTTTCGAAGCAGAGATAAAGTAACAGCAGCTGTTGCCGAGCTAGCTGCAACACGGGATACATACAATGTACGTCCGCTGCCTGCCGGATTACTAATCTGAACAACTAGCGGTGCAGCAGTCGTTACCGTAGAAGTAAAAGGGATTCCAAACAATAGCCCCGCCTTAGCCGCTCCTCCCTCCGGAGCTGAATCTATACCAGGTGCAACATACGTGTTGACTTGTTCTGTAAAGAGTGGCTGGCTACTCTGATTAAAGACTGAATCGTTTGGCATGCGCTATCCTCCCCGTACTTGAGCTTATCTTATTTTATGCCGCTCTAAGTAACAGGTTGTTTGGGAATGTGCGTATTTTTGCTTTCCCAGCCCAATCACCTCTTATTTTTCACCATATATTATTATCACCATTCGAATGGCTAAGGATTGTCCCTAACGGTTCGCGGCTTATTGAACTGCGGTTTATTGATGCTCAGGGCTCAAACGACGGTTAGGGTCCTTTTATGGATAGGGTTCCAGAAAACCCGTAGGAGGTGAATGAAATCCATAACGGTCTGGAACTAAAAAAGCGCAGCAAAATAAAACACTCAAAAAAACAGGGGAATTGTTCTAGAAATCCGCAATCATTTCCACCTCCAAAGGGTCGAAGAAACCGCCGTAAGGTGACGATCAGTCCTTTATTTTCCGAGCATCAATTTATCGGATTCCCCGTGTCCAGCTCCATTTCACCTCTGCCTTGGCAAAAAAGCGGAACCAAAACGATGATCTCTTACGCAGTTATGAACCAAGGAGACCACCCTGTTAGCGTCCGCTTGGAGATTAGTCCGAACAGTTTTGATTCTTTTATAGATTCAGAAGAGATCGTGGCTGCAAAAGAAATGAAGGTGCTAGTGCCAAGCAGATTTTTAAAGTGGACTCGGATATCCGCCTCCACGCAACAGTCAACGGGTTTAGGCAAAATTGATGTATACGTCCAAGCCCAGTCTATAGGTATGAGTTAACAATTTTATAAGAGAGGGACGAGGAACTTTGCCTAACTACAGCTCTTTTCAAGCTAATCCCGATAATCTACGAACGCTTATTTTTGGCCGGGATGCCTCGCTGATTGATCATCCGCTCACTACAGATCCAGGCGGAAATCTAACGACAATTATCCTAGATGGTACGATTTCCAATATACTCGGAGCTACCATCACTGCGGGTACTTTGTCATCAGCAGGAACAGTTACTAACATTCTTAACGGGACGATCACTAGCGTACTCGGAGCTACCATCACTGCGGGTACTTTGTCCTCCGCAGGTACGGTTACCAACATTCTTAACGGGACCATTACTAGCGTACTTGGAGCTACCATCACAGCTGGTACCTTGTCTTCCGCAGGTACCATTACTAACATTCTCGCAGGTACCATTACTAACGTACTCGGGGCTACCATCACTGCGGGTACTTTGTCCTCCGCAGGTACGGTTACCAACATTCTTAACGGGACTATTACTAGCGTACTTGGAGCTACCATCACAGCTGGTACTTTGTCTTCCGCAGGTACCATTTCTAACATTCTCGAAGGCACGATTACTAGCGTGCTCGGAGCTACGATTACGGCTGGTACCATTACTAGTGTACTAGGCGCAACTATTACCGCGGGTACTTTGTCCTCAGCAGGAACGGTCACCAATATCCTTAACGGGACCATTACTAGTGTGCTAGGGGCTACGATCACAGCTGGTACCCTATCCTCAGCAGGTACGGTCACCAATCTCTTAAACGGGACCATTACCAGCGTGCTTGGAGCCACAATCACCGCTGGTACTTTGTCCTCAGCAGGTACAGTAACCAATCTCTTAAACGGGACCATTACCAGCGTGCTCGGAGCCACGATCACTGCGGGTACTCTGTCTTCGGCTGGTACAGTAACCAATCTCTTAAACGGGACCATTACCAGCGTGCTCGGAGCCACGATCACTGCGGGTACTCTGTCCTCAGCAGGTACGGTCACCAACCTCTTAAACGGGACCATTACCAGTGTGCTTGGAGCCACCATTACCGCTGGTACGCTCAGCAGTGTGACCTCTATTTCACAACGCAGCTTTATCGAACAGACGACGACGGGTATTGCAACTGCTAATGCCTATACTCCACTGCCAGCAGTGACTACAAGCGTATTGGGTACCTATTCCTTTTTCATCAATAACACTGGAGCTAACCCGGTCAACACACGAGTAGAAATCAGTGCTGACGGAACGAACTATTTCGTCGATACCACAGGAGATAATCCTTTAGCAGCAGGTTCTATAGATGTCATAGTTCCGGCCAGATTCTTGAAATATACACGCTTATCCTATCAATCAACGAATGCAGGAGCCGCCTCAACAATCAATGTAAGTTTCAACGCACAGGGAACGTAATGCAGATGCCCATCATATGTTGTAACGAAAGAGTGCATGGATATCCATGTGCTTTTTCTTTTGATAGCAAAAGCTGATTTCTACTTCTACATATGTAACAAGGAGGAAACAACGTGAACAATATTACGCTTGGCGTCCACCTCATCGTTAACAATGAAGCTGATCTTCTGCCCCACTGTCTCACAAGCGTAGCAGGTGTTGACGAGATTGTAGTCATAGATACAGGCTCTACTGACGAATCCATAGCTATTTCCCAAGCGCACGGGGCTAGAGTATTCCAACGGGAATGGACAGAAAACTTTGCTGCAGCACGTAACGAAGGTCTCGATCAGGCGGATACCGATTGGATTCTAGTCCTTGATGCCGATGAACGCCTGCAAACTCCACTTCCGGAACTTCGCAGCCTCCTGCAAAACACGCAAGCTCAGGCTTTTACAGTACAAATTGATAATTGGCTTGGCGTTCGGCCTGAAGATAAGGTAAAGCACAGTGCGGTTCGTTTATTCCGAAATGGACAGGGTTATCGATATAGCGGAAGAATTCATGAAGGAATTGACGCTGCAATCCTTAAATCACATAACATCTCGGCGATTGAGCATAGTGATATTGAGATTGAACACTTCGGATATTTGCCGGAAATCATGGCACGAAAAAATAAAATCAAACGCAATGAGCAGCTGCTGCGACTCGCTTTAGCCGAACAACCGGAAGATCCTTTTCACTCGTATAATTTAGCAGTCACCTGCTGTCAGGACGGTCGTCTTCTGGAAGCAGAGACATTACTTCGCCAGACCCTTCACCATGTGCCACTTGAAGCTTCCTACCGTCCTACGATGATTAGAGATCTCTGTAAAATTTATCTGACTCAAGGAAAAACGAATATCATAGATACCTTGCTGTTGCCTGAATTGGAGCGTTATGAGGATTACCCTGACCTGCATTTTTTATTAGGCCAATCTTTGGAGAGTCAAGGCTTGTTAGAACGTGCTTTTCAAGCTTATCAGCGTGCAGTATCCATTTCTGGAGATCAGGTTAGTCAAAAATATGTATCTGAGCAAGGGATGAACACCTTCCGCCCACTTTATCGACTAGGCTTAATCTCAGAGCGGCTTGAGCTTCAGGAGGACGCTGCGAGATTCTACCACCGTGCGCTTCAACACCACTCTTTATATAGGCCTGCCTTGCAGGGAATAGCTTCTGCTTTTCAACGCTTAGCTGTACCCGATGAGGAGATTGCCGGCTTGCTGATACAAATCGTCCCCCCAACTAATGCTGCCCAACGAGCTGCGATCATTGACAGCTTATTTGCGATAAATGCTAATGAGACCATCACTAACTTATCCCGAGACACTTTTCCCTTGGAATTAGAGACGGCAAATTGGATGATCTCTTCACTCCTGATCACCGGCAAGCTAGAGGACGCCTATACAACCATAAGACAAATGACCTCCTTAGCTACGCAAGATAACCATGATTTAGAATATCTGAAAAAGTGGCCTACCCTCTGGGCTATTTGCTCTTGGTCGCTTTTTGGAGAATTCCACAATGACCTGCTAACCTATGTACCAGACGAACTTCGTTTCGGACTGCAATACATTCAGAAGTGCCACCAGCAACAAAAGGTAGATCCCGCTGAAGCAGAGGTAGATTCATTACCATTACATTCCTCATTCATTTCAGATTTGATCGAACAATCAGTAAAACTACACCAGCCCGAGTTAAGCGACGCTTTGGTAAAGCTGTTCCCTACCTTTCGGTCTGAATTAGCCGCAGCATTATATAAAGAAGGCAATAGGAATGCGGCAGGTGAGCATTTTATCAGGTTAGTTAGCGATCAAGCCGCTGATGCGAAGGTTCTTTTTTATATAGGTGAGATGGTCTTTGACAAAGGGCATTACACGGAAGCCAGTGAATGGTTTCAACAAGCGCTGGAGCAGATGCCTGAGCATGAGGCTGCCCGAGTGGGTTTAGCACTCTGTTACCTTCAGCAAGCGAAGCATAGCATGGAGGAGGCACTAAACAGCTTGGATGCAGCTAACGTTCATGGTCCACTGCAAACGGATATTGGTGCCATCCATAAATCCATCTTTTTACTAAATCGTACACCGTGGCATACACAGTGGAGCTTCCGCCAGAGTGAGGGGAGGACAGCCAAATGAGCATGCCCAGCCAAAAACCTCTGATTTCTCTATGCATGATCGTTAAGAACGAAGCAGATAACCTAAACCAATGTTTAAAAAGTGTACGTGGTATCGCCGATGAGATTATTGTAGTCGATACTGGCTCTACTGACTCCACGCTACAAATTGCTCTAAGCTTTGGAGCTAAAGTTGTTCACCATACTTGGAATGGCGATTTTGCCGCTGCCCGCAACGCGGGTCTTCAGCAAGCCCACGGACAATGGATTCTCATTCTGGATGGAGACGAGGAACTGGATGCGAAAAGTAAGGGGGAGCTGTTGCTGTGTGCGGAGCATTTGGAGTATGAAGCTTTTTTTCTGCGCATTCATAATCATAAAGGTTTAACCGCAGCTTCACAGACCATTACTGTTAATCCGATTATCCGGCTATTCCGTAACCGCCCGCAGTACCGTTTCAGCGGCATCATCCACGAACAGATTGCAGAAACGATCGTAAAAGCTACACCCAAAGCAGCAATGCATTTAAGCACCATAATCATCCATCATTACGGTTATGCAGACGGCGTAGTAGCTAAAAAAGATAAGATCAAACGAAATGTAGAGCTGCTCAAGGAACAGCTAAAGTTAAATCCCAATGACCCCTTCCACCATTTCAATATGGCTGTTGAATATATGCGGCTTAGTGAATATCAACCGGCTCTAGAGCATATCAAAAGATCACTTAACGAAGCTCCACCCGACACAAGTTACGTTCATCTGCTGCACAAATATCAAATCCGCTGCCTGGCAGAATTAAAAGATTTCAACGCGGCGCTGGAAGCTTGCGACTCAGGGATAACCTTACATCCGGATTATCCTGACTTGGCACATATCAAAGGTGTGCTGCTGTTTCAAATGGGGGCCCTAGCTGAGGCCAAAACAGCATTGCTGCAAGCCTTAGTCATTGGAGAAGCTCCTTCCGGTTACCATACCGAGTCCGGATTCGGATCTTATTTGACATTTTATTTGCTGGGACAGTTATGCGAAGAAATAGGCGATGAGACCGAGGCCTGTGCCTGTTATACCAAAGCTGCTCAGCTTCATCCCGAGCCAACACCCATCATAACCCGACTGATCCGAGCCTTAAAATGTGCTGAGCGCGAAAATGAAATTTCGGGCTGGCTTCACGCTCATCTACCCGAATACACAGCTGTTAAAAGCAGACTTCTCTTAGATTTATTGCGGATTGAGGGATGTGAAGAGGCAGCAAAACAGCTGATGAAGACCACAGGGCAGTCCTCATCTAATGACTCGTTATTCAACCCAGCCTATCACCCAGGGCGTTCAGAGCTTTTGTTGGCGGATCGTCTGCTTGCCTCCCTCACTTCTTCAACCCCCTATTCTCCAGCGGCTAAAAGAGTGCGACTCGCACTTCCACTGCCCAGAGTTTCAGATTAGGAAGGACGTATTCCTATGACCACACCGGATATCACACTTTGCATGATTATTAAGAACGAGGCAAACCATCTGGAGAAATGCTTATCCTCTGTGCGCGGGCTAGTGTCTGAGATTATCATTGCGGATACAGGCTCAGAGGATAACAGTAAAGAAATCGCTCAGAGGTTCGGTGCAAAGATTATCGACATTCCTTGGGAAAATGATTTTTCCAAAGCGCGGAATATAAGCCTAGAGTATGCAACTTCCGCTTGGGTTCTGGTACTGGATGCTGATGAGGCTGTGGATCATTGGAGTGAGGAGCTGCTCCAGCCCTTGCTTGGTGCCGAGTATATTCATGGGTATTGGCTGCCCATTATCCACTATGTCGGTGAAATACCTGAAGCGGATTTTGTTACAGATCATGTCTGTCGATTATTCAAAAATGATAAAAGAATTATTTTTCGCGGAAGTATTCATGAGGAGATTGCCAGCAGCATTTGGGAGCTTCCAGCTGGGGAGATCGCTTATGCAGATTTGCGTATTTTCCACTACGGATATTTAGAAGATGAACTGATGCGTAAAAATAAATATAACCGCAATTTAGCACTTATCAACAGGGGTCTGCGGCTTCAACCGAACCATCTTTTTCTTCGTTACGCGTTAGGGGCAGAGTATTATCAGCATGGACAATATAAAGAAGCGGCAGAGGTCCTCCTTCCGCTGCTCACCGATGCTCCAGCCCCTTCCGGTTATGTCTCAGATATTTACCTTAAGACGGCGTACGCCTTACAACTATGTGGCCGAAAGCAGGAAGCCGAGGAAGTTTTTCGTACGGGGAGCGGTCTTTTTCCTGATTTCACGGATTTATTAGAAAGCTATGCCCTCCTATTACTGGAACAAGGGAAGCTCAGCTCAGCCAAGCACTTCTTGGAGAAAGCACTTCAGAGCGGGAATACAGCACATAAATACCCTTCTTCCTCAGGCAGTGGAACGTATCGGACAGAACTACTAGCCGGAAGAGTCTGTGAGAAGTTATACCAATATCCGGATGCGTGGAGACATTACGAGGCTGCTATACAACATAAGCCTGATTATAGCGAAGCGTGGAAAGAACTCGTCCCACTAAGCCTTCTATCTGGAGAGAAGGCACAACTACGAGCATTGACCCACAACTATCTTCACTCTTTATCTCCTGATACTTTGAGTTATCTTCTGCCCGCAGCGCTCAATGCCCGCGATCCGGAATGGCAAGCTGAGCTTTCTACAGCCAGCCAGTTACCCTCATCTGTTCAGGCTGCATTGCAGGCGATTCTGGAAATAAACAATCAACCGGAACATTTTCAGACACTCGCACCGCTTGAACAGCTGCTTCATGATCCTTCCCATCTTTCCAACCGATCCTTTGTACTTGGCTACCTGTGGGCTTTCTCTTGCCGTATTGGAGATACTGAGTCTGCCATGCGCTGGCTTGTCTGTCTATTGCCTTACAGACCGGCGATTTTATCGATCCATCATATTTTAACAGGGAATTATAGTCTTAAGGCTGATCTTTCGGATCTAAGCTATGCAGCACAATTGCTGCTTCAGACTGGTGCTTGGAATAGTTTATTAGCACTTTATCGGCATTCGCAAGGTTCTTCCTTACAATGGTCCAGTCTGCCGCAGCCCTTACTTTACGGTTTACTTGAAGCCCCCACCTCCATAAAAAAACAATGGTGCTCTATTTATGTCAGCAAGCACCCTCAATATCATACACCTGCAGACTGTACCGAGTGGCAATTATACGCTGCGATAGCCTACTCCTGTGGAGAGATGCCCATCCTTCATGTAGAGGATGAAGCCGCTTTGCGTAGAGTCGGGGGGGCTACCGCAGCCGTGAGCCTCGCTTATTACAAGCTGCAGCTCGCAGCAGAAGTATATCCGCAAGGGATACCATCAGCTCATATCCCTTCTGCGCTGCTTCTGAGATCTGCCAGCCGGACTTAGCCAGTTGGCAGATCAGATGCGGATTTCAAAGCTCCTCTTGCCATTCCACCAGATGGGGCTGCTCATCAAGGATAGATTCGTACTGCTCCAGACTACCCCAGCGCCCCTCTGGATCAAGCTCCAGGTAACGCGAGTATTTTCGCCGAAGCTCCTCAGGGGATATCGCCCAACCATAATGTTTCACACGCAGCTCGGTAAGAAAACCCGGCAATACCGAATAAGAGAGCGGAAGTCTTGGCACATGATGATCCATTTTCGGAAAAAAATAATGAAAGTTTGGCAAATACCGGACTAGTGTACGGGTATGCTTCGTGTGGATATTCCAATGCTCATCTTCACGGTAATGTGTGGTGCCACCCCAAAAATCAAATAATCGGAAGGATACCCAGTCATACACATCCTGATCGATGAGTCGCCTCATCTCCCGTTTAGCAGACTCTTCATAGAACTCATCGGCGTCCACAGACAGCAGCCAATCCGGATTCGTAGATACCGCCAGCTCCCACAATGTTTGCCGCAGCTCCCATTCACGGTTAAACAAAGAGCTTTGCAGGGTTACGAGCTTCTTAACTTTGGCAAAAGAGAGACATAACTGAGCCGTATGATCTGTACTTCCATCATCCACGATCACAATATCATCTACGAACTCACTTAATTCCTCCAGCACCTGCTCTAAATACCTTCCGGCTTCGTTCCTAACCTGCATAATAGCGGTCAGACGGTTGCCTGATGTTTTGCGGAGTGGCCCTCTATGACTACTCATCCTCCACTCTCCTTCTCAATCGTCTTACAGCCTCTTCGAGATCTGCCATCTCTGACAAAAGTGGCCATGCCTGATTGTCTTGCCCTCCTACATTTAAAAAGCTGCGAATGGCCTCGTGCCGCCTGCCATACAGCAAGTGTATGGTGCCTTCCATGGCTTCATCCACATTTTCTTCCTGCTCATGTTGCAGCACTATTGCCTTTTCCCATTGAAAAGTCCGCACATAATTTTGCACCAGCAACGCTTTTGCCTCGGAAGAAGTTAGCGGACTTAAAATTCTTACCGCCGCTGCCTCATCCTCATTCAGGTGGAACAACTCCGCGCGAACCAGTTCATCCTGCCCGGAATGGAGCCAGCCCTCCATCCTTTCTACTGCTTGCTTCTCCTCTGCGTTAAATGCTGTAATCGCAAATTGGCGGACCGCGGTTTCCAGATTCCCTGTCTTGGCTTCTATTGCAGAAAAAAACCGGAAGTGTGAAATAAGGCAATCCAAATATTCATACAGCACCATTAACTCAAAGGATTGCGCCAGATATCGATTCGCTGTGGAGTCCCCAAGCAAATACAAATAAGATGCTGCCAAATAATGTACAACAGGCTGGCTGGGCAGCTTGGCGCACATCGAAGTATAATAATCCGCCCTAAGCTGGAGTTGAATCCTAAACCAGTCCTTAGCAAGGAGGGGATCCTCCTGCCATAAGCTCCCAATCGCCTTACTCCATAACACTTCATAATCTGTCAGAAAATAAATCCGCTCGCGCTGACATACAACTCCATACGATTCCTGCTGATCCCCGTCGAGATAAATAACATTCTCCCTGCACAAGCTCTGCTCCAAATAGATCCGTTCTGATCGGGTTCCTACTAGATCGGCCTTTGCTCCAAACAAGCCGCTGTATTTATCCCATAAGACCTTATTTTCTTCTTCCGGACAGCGCTCTAACAAAGCCACTATATATCCCGCTTGCAAAGAAAGAACCTCGGGCAGCCAATAAGGAGAGGAGACCAGAAATGTGTACTCCCTCGCCTTGAGAGTATGAATATCCGCGATCATTACTGGCTTGATCTGGCTGTTAGTCTGCTGCTCAAGAGTCATTCTTCCGGCAAAACAGACCTCTTCCCGCTCGGGCAGAAGATCCAACAGTCTTTTATATTCGTATTCCTCCCAGGAGCCTCTGCTCAGAATTAAATATTTCATGACTGCGCCTCCTTGCCCCTGCTCCTATCTGCCTTTTTCCCCTGCGGTTCGGACAAATCCCCCACATAACCTATAGTTAGTGAAGCTTCAGGGTGAAGCTGCAATTGGTGCGAAGTAGACGCCTTACAAGTAATCACTCCAGGCACATTCCCGCCTTTATGAGCAACTCGCTCTAATGGAAAAACAATTCCCGAAGGGTCCCCCCTAAGCAACCGCCCCACCTCTTCGTCCATATCTGTAGATAAACTAACGATCAGATCCGCGGAACCTTGGGTGATCGCCTTCACTACCCGTTCAACGTAATATTTCTCATATCTGATAGAGTCTGATAAATACACAGTTATCTCACACTCAAATAATGCAGATGCATTCTTCAAAGCCCGCAGCCAAGCCTCTTGACCACGAACTGTAATCACTACATCCTGTTCATTTACTGGCAAGCCGGGAGCTGTGTTCATCCAGCTGTCCTTGATCCAGATCCAGCGAATATTCTTGTAGCTCTGCTGCTCCTGTGTAGCTGCCCATTCCTGCGGAAGATGGTCCCCATTCCCATCCTCTTCACAATAAACAATCGCCGTCACTAATGGGGTTGCCAAGGTTGCCTTACCGAGTGGAATAACAGGTTGTGTTGATTGTAAGAATCCATTCTGCGGTACAAGATGTTCTTCGGCTTCTAAGACATCCTCCAGCGCCCATTTTGTACTGTACGCCTGCCAGCCATCCGCAAGTGTTGGTCCGTTCAGCCTTCTCTGGCCCCTATCAAGTGAATGTATAGCATGAACATACACAGCATCACTTAGCGCCAGCTTGGCTCCAGACTGCCGGGCTCGAAGACACCAATCGGCAATCATAAGAGGCCGCGCTTGAAGCGAGGTGTCCAACCCTCCAATACGCTGAAGCAGCTCTTTAGAGAACAGGAGGCAAGAACCCGTTAGTACATGCATCTCTCGCCATTCTCCTTGATGCCGGCCAAGACTGTAGCTTACATGCGCAGCAAACTCATCATAGGTGCCGAAGTGAAGACGTTTCTTCCCTTCCCCTCTTTCGGTTGAAGAGCGAGGGGCCACCACCTTAACTGAAGCGTCATCAAAAGGAACCCACAATAGCTCACTTAGCCAGCCAGGCGATACCATGATCGAATCTTCAAGCAAAACCGCGAAACTGGTTTCGATCTGTGCCAAAGCCTGGTTAGGCATGTACTCCTCCTTTTCATAAGGAAGAAAGAGAATCGACTGCTCCGGTGAGAACTGTTCCGCTAAAGTTTCCATAGGAAAATCAGGAGTCATCGCCACAGCAATAATGCGCACAGACTCTCCAGAATGGAGCAGCAGCAAGGGTAAGCAAGCTGCGGCACATTCCAGGCGGCTTAGCTCAACTACAAGGGTAAGTCCATCTTTACTCGGCAGTGGAAGTAGTCCCGTGCGCTCCAAGAACCCATACCTTCCCGCCAAGCGTTCCACATTCAGAGATTCTTGCGACATTAGGATTCACGCTCCATTTATTAAAGCTGTTCTACCTATAGTCTATGAGCGCTGAAGCGTGATATCCCCTTAATTTCCTCCGCCCGCGCCTTTGTCTTCTTCCGTATGATCTGCACCCGTACTCGCGGGATCGGTTGCCGCTGGAGACGAGCTGTTATCTTTCTGACTGTTACTGGTGGTATCCTTGCCCTGATCCACTACTCCACTCTTATCCCCGCCTACAGCTGGAGCAGGAATGGCAATTCCCGGAGCACTGCTGCCGTTCGCCCCCACAGGTTGACCTTGATTATCGTAATAATACATAGGTACATCTCCAACAACCATCAGATAAGACACAGGAATTTCTGTATCCACTACCTGCGGCTCCATATCAAAAGGAATGACGACTGCAACCTCTGTCACAATATGAATGTATACCTCGACCAGAATCATATTGATCCCAGCGTTTTGCTGGCGGGTGCTGAGTTCAACCTTAACCGCACCTTGTGGTTCAATCTTGATCGGAATATCGGGTCCATAAGAAGCAATAAGGGGACTGCCCAGCGCTTGCCCCAGCGGAATATATTCTGTTCGATTATGCAATTCCTGCAGCGTAGACTGAATGACCTGTGCCGCTTGCGAAGTAATACGCATATGCTCCGCGTAGTTGAGCATGAACCCTGATATTTTCCCGTTCTTATCCGTCTTCCAATCAATTAGCTCTTCCGCATTCCCTCCATTCGCAACCTGTGAGGTAATCGCCTTATTAATCGATTCCGTAGCGATTTGCTTCACACGTATTTGTGCTAAATGCAGGATGGGCGGCTTCATATGCAGCTCCACATAGCGCAAGGATTGCAGCACCAGCACAAGTATTACTAAGGATGCTATCAGCCAAAATTTGCGTCGGCTTCTTGGCTTATGTGTTCTTCCGCCTGCAACCGTTACCTTACTCTCTGGCCGGCTGGATAACCTAAAGCGGCCTTTGCTACGTTTGGCTTCAAAGCGCGTACGCTGCGGCCTAACCGCTGCCCGGCTGGGTTTTGACTTGAATGCGGAGCTTCTCGCTGAGAATCTCCGATTCGTGTCCCCATTTATTTTTGGCAGCCGAAAATGGCCTAGATCAGGTATTCTCAGCCTTCGGTTTCCCCATTTTTTCAATCTGCCCATTGCAATAGTCCCTCCCGCCTTACGCAGAGGTCAAGCCACCTCCACTTAATTTAAGGTATTCGCTAAGAGGACAAAAAAGAAGAACGTTCCCTCCGGCAAACTGCGCCTGAAGTAACGTTCTTCATCCTTTAGATCATGAACTGGGAAGATGATATTAGTGCATTCTGCTCCGCTTATCCTCCTGCAAATGGTCCCAATGACGCCGAATAAAGATGCCAATGAGAATAGCTATAAACACCGCATACCAGGTAAGATAACCATTCCATTCTTCACGCGGAACAATTAAGGTGGATCCGATCGTACCGAATAACCATATATAAGACAAATTACCAAGTACGGTTCCCCATATAAAAGATGAGGCTTTAATCGGTGAAACAGCAGACATGAAATTGATTACATTATTCGGAATAATCGGGATCGTACGCAATAGCACCAGTGTCCAAATCCCATATCGATCCAAGTAACGTTGCCATTTATCATAGCGCTTCAGTTTGCTTCTCCATTTTCGGTCAAACCAGTTATACAGATATCGCCGAATGAGAAAATACATCAGTATTCCGCCCAGATTACAGGCCAGCCAACTGATCAGCATGCCTCCAATTACGTTAAAAACAGAGACATGCAGCACGATCAAAATTACGAATGGAAAAAATCCTAATATACTCTGCAAAAGTGCGAGCGGGATGGTCACGAATAAAATAGATGGCCCGCTAAGGCCCAGCGTTTGCAGCAGCCAATCAATCCAGGTATTTATGGTCTCTGTCATGAAGCAGTCTCCTCTCTTGACTCCTTGCAGCAGCTGCCTCCTGATTTACTTTGACAAAGCATAAGTCTAAGTGTGTAAACTAGGTATCCATTCTTATTGAAATATAAGCAGGGTACACTAAGAGCTTGTAATACTTTGCTTATATTCCCAAGAAAAACACCCCTTACGGGGTGTTTTATTGAATGAGCTTGCTTATGAAGTGTAATGTGTAAAGAACAGTAGTTAGCGTACAAGTTACATTTTTGTTTCCATTTATTCTTCACATCATAACACAGTTTTTAATCTACTTACAATTCTATACCTGCAACCCAAGCATTCACTTTATCCGGATTGCTCTCCACCCAAGTTTTAGCGGCTTCTTCTGGTGACTTGCCACCCTGAACCTCAATCATTACTTTGGCCATATCTTCTGCTGTCCATTCGAATTGATCCAGGAATTTGTAGACATTCGGCATGTCATCTTTCAGACCTTGGCGAACCATCGTGTGAATCTGTTCATCCGCACCGTAAACCCCTTTTGGATCTTCCAGATATTTCAGATCCATATTGGCGAACATCCAGTGTGGTGTCCAACCTGTAACAACGATTGGCTCGTTATTGTCATAAGCCTTTTGCAGTTCCTGAGCCATCGCTGCGGATGAGCTTTCAAGAAGTGTGTAATCGCTAAGACCATATTCCGCGATAGCCTTTTCTGTGGTTGTCATAATGCCAGCACCTGGCTCAATGCCGATAATGCGATTGTTCAGCTTTGCTGCCATATCACTGTTCTTCAAGTCTTCAATAGAGTTAATATCCATATAGGCCGGAACAGCCAAGCCAACCTTAGTTCCGTTTAGATTTGCACCCAAATCTTCAATTTTTGCACCGTACTTCTCTAAATAAGCCGCATGGGTGCTTGGCAGCCAAGCTGCAACCATTCCATCCGCACTACCGTCTGCAACCCCAGCCCACATTGGACCAGCATCTACCTGCAGCATTTCAACGGTAGCTCCAAGCTTAGTTTCAAGTACTTCCTTTACTACATAAGTACTCGCAATTTCCGAATCCCATGCTACATATGCTAATTTTACCTTCTCTTTACTTGATGAAGAACATCCAGCAATAACAGCAATCATCATAATAACTAACAGGAATACCCCTATATTTTTCTTCTTCATTTATTTAAAACTCCTATCTTTGTTTTGGTTTTAGTGCGTTCTGTGTCAAACGGTCCAGCAGAATGGCGATAATAACGATCGCAATCCCTGCTTCGAATCCGTCTCCTGTCTTAGCCTGTGATACCGCACGGTATACATAGGCACCCACGCCCTGTGCACCAATCATCGATGAGATAACAACCATTGACAGTGACAACATAATTGTCTGGTTCACACCTGCCATAATTGTTGGTAAAGCGATTGGAAGCTGCAATTTAACTAATTTCTGAGTAGGTGTCGATCCGAAAGCATCTGCTGCCTCCACCAGTTCCTCCGAAACCTGACGAATTCCGAGATTGGTCAAGCGAATCGTTGGCGGAATTGCAAAAATAATCGAAGCAATAACCCCTGGAACTACGCCCAGTGAGAAAAAGGATACCGCTGGCAATAAATATACAAAAGCCGGCATCGTCTGCATAAAGTCCAAAATAGGCGTAACTATATTTCTAACGGTATTTCTCTGCGCACATAAAATACCAATCGGCACACCAATTACTACAGCCAATATCGAGGCGGTTAGAACAAGGGCCAAGGACTGCATAGAAGGTCCCCATAATCCAAGATTATCAATCAGAAGCAGCCCAATGACCGCAAATAGTGCCATGCGCCATTTACCGATCCAATAAGACAAAGCTGCAATAAGCACGATAAGTACTAATGCTGGCAGGAAGGTAAGTGCATTTTCAATGCCAGCCACCATACCACCGATAATCGAATGGATGAAGTCAAACAGGGGCCCACAATAAGTCGTCAGCCAATTTTCCAACCACTCGAGTGCCTTTCCCAAAGGCAGTTTAGGAATGTCCATTATAATCCTCCTTCCGGTACCGCGTTGCCGGCGAGTGCGGAAAGAACGGCTCCTTTAATCACAATACCCTTCAATTTATCCGCTTCATCTACGACGGCTACAGGCAAATGTGTCTCAGATATTAATTCAAAGAAATCATTGAGTAGCGTTTCCGGTTGTACACGTGGGATTTCTCTCCGCGTTACTTCCAGAATAGATTTATTATCATTCAGTGCCTTAAGGGCATCCTCAGCTGTAATAACACCCAGAAGCTTATTTTCCTTGTCCACTACATACAGACTGAATATACCACTGTCACGCATTAATTGAAGCGCTACCCGAGGCCCGCGTTCAGGTCTGACTGTTTCCGGCTGACGCATTACATGAGCTGCAGTCAACACCTTGGACAAGTCCACATCCTCCACGAATCGCTCTACATATTTATTGGCAGGTTGGATGAGGATTTCTTCCGGTGTACCAATTTGCACAATGACTCCGTCCTTCATCAGTGCGATCCGATCTCCAATCCGCAAAGCTTCGTCTAGATCATGAGTGATAAACACGATGGTCTTCTTCACTCTGGCCTGTAATTCCAGCAGCTCTTGCTGCATGTCTTTACGAATAAGCGGATCCAGTGCACTAAATGCCTCATCCATAAGCAGGATATCCGGGTCGTTAGCAAGGCCCCGTGCCAGTCCAACACGCTGCTGCATCCCTCCACTGAGTTGATCAGGACGATGATTCTCCCAACCTTTCAGACCTACCAGATGCAAGGCTTCTGTTGCCAGTTCAGTTCTTTTCTTTTTATCTACGCCCTGAACTTCAAGCCCGTATGCTGCATTCTCCAGTACGCTTCGATGTGGAAATAATGCGAACTTCTGAAACACCATGCCGATGTTCTTCCGTCTGAATTGGCGCAGCTGCTCCGGATTCATTTTCACAACATCTTTCCCTTTAAAAAGAACTTGCCCCCCTGTAGGCTCAATCAAGCGGTTCAACAAACGAACCAGCGTCGACTTACCGCTGCCGGACAAACCCATAATGACGAATATTTCTCCTTCTTCAATGCTGAATTCGGCTTTGTTGACTCCGACTGTCAACTTCAATTCCTGAGCAATTTTTTCCTTCGACATCCCTTGCTCTAATAAAGGAATCGCGCGTCCCGCATCATGACCGAATACTTTGGTTAGTTGTTTCACCTCTATAATAGCCATGCCGTCCTCCTTCTCCCGAAATGTTATCCGGGTTTAGTTCACTTATAGTAGTTTACCGGACTATTGAAAATTCATGCAAACACCATATACGGATAAAATTTAGTGTACAGTTTTAACTTTATGAACTTTATGTATGGAATACTCTGTTTTACGCCAAATTCCTTTCTTCATGAATTCTTTACTTATGGAGGGGGATTTGATTACAATACATTGTATAAGGTTGCAGTCTATCGACCTATTCCTCAGGAGGGACATCATGAACGATTTAGAAGGGCTTACGCCCGAACAAATAGAGAAGATTAGTAAAGCCCGTGAACGTGTGATCGATTCTATCGGCAAAAACATGGATCTGTATGGCATTACCTTGTCTATTGGACATTTATACGGTTATATGTACTTCAATCAAGGTCCAGTGACACTGGATGAACTCAGTAAAACAATGGGAATGAGTAAAACGTCCATGAGTACGGGAGTCCGTACCCTTCTAGATCTGAAAATGATCGACAAAGTATGGGGGAGAGGGACGCGCAAAGACTTGTTCACCACTGTGCCTGACTGGCATCAGAACTTCAGTGATTACTTCTCTATTAAATGGAGAAAAGCCGTCGAAGGTAATATGATCTCACTAGCGAAATCACTTGCAGAAATTAACGATATGAAAAAAGAGTATAGTGACGATAGTAAACTTATGCAGCTCTTAAATACAGATGAAGAAAAAATAACTGAATCCATTAACTACTACCGCTGGTTGCTGAAACTAATAGAATCTTTTGAGAGTGGCAAAATTTTTGAATTTATCCCTAAAGAAACTTAAGTCAAACCCACAAAAAACACACAAAAAAACGACAGTGCTCCTGTAAAAAGGAAAACACTGCCGTTTTTTCTCGTTTACCCTTCGATCAAGCTTACATCATCTAAATAAATTGTACTGCCCGCGCTAATTTCACTATTCGTCTCCGTACTATTCCCATCTATAAGCCCTAGCAAAAACACCAGATGAACACCAGCGTCTGTTGCCCCATTCATGGTAAAAGTGTAGCTGTATTCGTCCATATTCTGGGTCAAGGCTACAAGCTCAGCTTCCATATATTTGGTGTAGTCCCCGCCCTTATGCTCCACAGCTACCTGAATATTGCGGTTTACTGTAGAACGAGCTTTAAACTTCAAGGTGTACGTCTTTCCCTGAACGAGCTTGAGATTTTCGTAATCCACCTGTGCGCTATAAGGGGCTTGCCCGGTACCTGTTAAGTTGATAGCAAATTCCCCCTCTTGAACAGAAGCAGTTCCGATTCCGTCAAAATACTGGCTCCAGCCCGTTGCATCTACATCGAAGGTTCCATTATCCAGGGTACCGCTTGGCGGTGTTACTGGTGGACCCCCTTGTACCTCCCTGACCACAATATCGTCAAAAGAAATCGTATGCGGCGTATTGTTAGCCGCAGGATCAGCGCCCAGCGTTTTGCCGATCAGATAATTAAGCTTCAGCGGGTTGCTGTTCGACACCGTAAATTGTGCTGTATAAGTAGCCCAATCCGCATGAATATCAAACTTAGCTTGCGCGGAAGCAGCTGAAGTATTGGAGTATTCTAACACAATTTGGCGCGGAACCGTTGATTTTGCTTTGAAGCTCACCTCATATGTTTTTCCGCCCTCCAGTGGAATACCCTCTTGGAAAAATTGTGTATGCCACGCTTCCCATCCGGCCGACGTAATCAGGATTTCAGCTACGCCATCCTTCACATTAAACGCGGAGACGCCACCTTCTCCGGACCATGTAGTCCAGCCCGTCTTATCGCTGCCAAACGAACCATTGATGACTAGATTGTTATCATTAGCTAGAATAGTCTGCGCGACAGTTGCAGTAACATAATGTTCAGCCTCAACAGTAATGGTATAACTTCCTTCTGCCGGAAATACTGCTGCTTCAATTGTGATTTTTCCCGGTTCAATAGTGTACTGCTCTGCATTAAGTGTTGTACCGTTAACCTTTACCTCCATGATTTGATTCCGCCAATTTGCATTGTCGATAAAAGTAAGCTCAATCGGCTGCGAAACTCTGTTATTACTGCTGTCGCTCAGCAGCTCCTGCGGTTTGGCCGGTGCATTTTTGATCTCAAATTTCACATTGTCAATGATAATATCATGGTTTTGAGGAATACTAATCCCCTCAACCTTCCCAAGCAGGAATTTAAGAGACAATGTATCCTTGCTGCCTTGCCGGAATTCGAATCTGTAATGATTCGTCTCCGGCGTTACCTCCAGAATATTGCTGAACGAGGCCTGATACGTACCATTTTCTACGTTCACCCCGATTTTGCGGATTACGGTTGAACTGGCATCAAATTCAACCACATAATCCATTCCAGCAGCAGCTTTCAAGTTGTTCTGAAACAACATTACAGAATAAGCCTGACTGCCAGTATTCGTAATGCTAAATTTTGCTGCTCCATCTGCAACCGTAGCGCTGCTCTGACCACCCTGCTCTGTCAACAGGCGATCCCAGGCGCTAAACCCAAAGTTAAATTCACCATTCAGGAGCGGGTAATATATTAGCGATGGATCAAAATAGAAGCTAGTACGTATCATCTGGAAGTTATCCAGAACGACTGTATCCACAGCTCCGTTTAACAGTAATACGAATTGTCCTTCATGATCGGTTGCACCTCTAAGATTGATAAAGGTGGCTTTAATTTTTTGCTCACCTTCGCTTAAGCTAACCGGTTGTTCTGCCTGTACACTGCCGTCTTTTCCTAGTAGTTGGACCGTTCCTGTGCGTGCAGAGGAGACTGAAGCATTGAAGGTAACCTCGTAGTCCTGCCCTTGAATGAGCTGAATTCCCTTCTGAAGTAACCGAACCTCACCATTTTCACTGCCGCCAATCTGTAGCTTTAACTGGCCATTGTCATTAACGCTTGATTCTACCGTTGCACCACCAGCTGCTTCCGTATGCCAATAACTCATCCGATTGGGTTCCCCAATATCGAAAGTACCATTGTACAGATGATTACCGTTGGGCAGCGGTTCCTTCGCACTATCATGCGGGAATTGAATATTCTCAATCTCTTCTAATCTGACATTACCAAACCATACCGGTGAAGTATTGGTACCCACGTTGAACTCGACGCGTGCAGCAATATCTGAGTTCTCCTTCATTTGAAACATCGTTTCGTAATGCGTCATCGCTGAAGTTAGATCTACCTTAAGCGATGGAGAATACGCTGCAAATCCACGAGATTCTCCACCTGTTAACCGAACGCTCATACTGCGGGACATATCGGTTTTGGCATCGAAGCTGAGTTTATAGAACCTGCCTTTAGCTATAGATACGATAGCTTGGGGTTGAATCGAATAAAAATTCCCGCCGCCACTGCTGATATCTACCTTCACATAATTGCGCTCCCCAATAGGAACGGTAGAAACCGTAGCTTCAGCCCCTGCTTCTTTATAAAGTGCCCAATGTGCGGTATTCGGGATTCCCATACCGCCATCCCCCGGCACCTGCTCCGAATAATTGTTGTTATAAACCATGTTGCCGTCTGCCAGTGCAAGCTTGGAGCCTTCTGGATAGGCTGCCTTCTCCAGTGTAACTGGAATAGGCTCGCGGTACTCACGACCTGTCAGCTCGTAGACTCTAACGTAATCAATCTCCATCGATTTTGGAAATACGGTTTCGCTAGTCGGATCACCATCAAAGTTACCGCCTACGGCCAGATTCATCAGCAAATGGAACTTCTGATTAAACGGCGCTGGATACACATTATTGGCAGGCTGCCCATTGCTGATGCTGTACCAGTCATTTTTGGTCGAATATAATTCACCATCCACATACCAGCGAATTTCGCCCGGCTCCCACTCAATAGAGTACGTATGGAACTGCTCAATCGTGGCGTTGTCCGGAAATACATACTCTTTGCCGGAGTATACATTGTTCGGCGCCATACCGCCGTAATGAATCGTCCCCGCTACCGTGTCTGGACGACTGCCCCAGCCTTCCATAATATCAAGCTCACCGGAAGCAGCCCAAGTCCCGTACACATCGTTCTCCGGTAGCATCCAGATCGCCGGCCAGTACCCTTTTCCAGTAGGTGCTTTGGCCCGAATTTCAAATTTCCCATATTTCTTACTAAACAACCCTTTAGTCTTAATCCGTGTAGAAGTATATTGTTTGCCAGCTTTTTCTTCTTTGTGGGCCGTAATGATCAGGTTACCGTCCTGTTCCTTTACATTCTTCTCATCGTTGGTATACCACTGCTTCTCATTGTTTCCCCAACCTGGATTGTTGTATTGCGAACCATCTCCAAGGTCATAGGTCCACTTTGTAGCATCAATCTCTCCATCATCAAACTCATCCCCCCACACCAGTGTCCACGGATCAGTGGTTGGTGTTGGCGTGGCTGTTGGCGTGGCTGTGGGTGTTGGCGTTGGCGTTGGTGTTGGTGTTGGTGTTGGTGTTGGTGTTGGTGTCGGTGTGGCTGTTGGTGTCGGTGTGGCTGTTGGTGTCGGTGTGGCTGTTGGTGTCGGTGTGGCTGTTGGTGTCGGTGTTTCGGTTGGTGTTGGTGTCGGTGTCGGTGTTTCGATTGGCGTAGCAGTTGCCGTAGGTGTCACCGTTGCTTCAGGTGTGGAGTTTGGTGTCGATATTGGACCTACATTCCCCGAACTGCTTGGCGCTGAGCTTGCTATTGGCAATGTTGTTTTGCCAGTGTTTCCTTTTTTAATGCTACACCGCCAATCGTTACTCCATCGGCTTTGTTATCTATTGTGGTTACGCTTCCGCTGCCTTGAATTGTTGTACCTCCAGCGCTCGCAGATAGGATTAGTGCCGCCACTTGTGAATTGTTCTCCAATGTTAATTGGGTCGGACTTCCCAGAGTAAGGCTGCCGACAGTTCCAAGGATTCTTAACAAAGAACCGCTGACTGCTGAGTCTGCCGAACGAACCGCTCCAAATGTTCCGCGAAGCGAAATATTGTGAGGAACGACATCCATCTCAACATCCCCAAACCCTGCCCCGGTAAGATCGCTGCTTTCTTCCAAGATTGCCCCAGATAGCAGCTGCACAGTACCCACAGCTGTTGACCCGCTGGCATAAATCCGAACCTTACCATTAGGCTTGGCTACTTGAAGCAGTCCAAGAGAAGTATGGTGTAAGCCGATACTTTGCTCGCCGCCCCCGCGTACAAAAGTAGTCCCTGTTACCTTTACACCTTCAAGCTTTGCATTCCCGTCAGCTACCCCCTCGGTTAGATAAAGATTACCTTGGATGACCGTGTCTTTAAGAATCACATCAGCCCGATTTATGACTACATTGCCCTTAACTGTTCCTAGTGAAGTCTCTCCTGATTTCAGGAGGAGTCCCGAAACCATTCGATCAGCCAACTGAGCTAACTCTGCACGGGTGATCCCACCATCTGGCTTAAACAAACCTCCAGGATATCCTTTTACAAAACCTGCACTCGATAGAACAGCTATTGCTTTTGCGGTTTCATCGCTGACTCCGTTCAGATCGGTGAATGCTGCTGTACTGCTTTTGTCTGCATTGAAACGAAACACTTTCTCCAAGGCTAACGCCGCCTCAGCGCGCGAAAGTGCTTTTGAAGGATAAATATTGTTCTTCTGATCACTGCTTAAATATCCAGCTGCAATCCCTTTGGCTATATCATTTTTATACCAGTCTGTAGCCTGGACATCAGCGGGAACCTTATCCGATTGCTCCTGATAATTAAATATACGATTCATAATAGCTGCGAATTCTGCCTTCGTGACTTCCTTACCCGGACGAAACGACCCGTCGTCATATCCGCTTATGATCCCATTTGCGCTCCAACGCTGTAATGGACCTGCGGCCCAATGACTTGGAGATACATCGGTAAACGCTTTCAATCCATTGATTGGTTCATTTTCCACTTTCGTTGCCGCTGAATCAGGTGAGTTTTCCTTTAACGCCTCTGCCGCTGAAGCATTCATGCTCCCAATAGATGATAGCAGCCCGGTGACAAGGAGCATAGCAGCAAGCGCTGCTGTGAAATTCCTTTTCATCCTAAACATCACTCCTCGAATTTCGTAATATTCGTAATTCAAGCGAAAAATCGAAATCGGTTTCGACAATGCTATTGTTGCTTAGTTTTCTATTTTTGTAAAGATGTAATTTTGAATTTTTTTACATAGATTATTTTGGAATAAATCTGCATAGTGAAATATATATTTGACTTGTTTCGGCAATAATAATAGACTGAAAATAATTGAATTTTCATTCACCCTATTCATAATAACTCGCAAATAACCGCTCTAGAACAGTCTTTTTCTCAAATTTCAACTATTCAGCGGAGGGTGGCTTTATTAACTATGAATATCAAAATGATTGCCGAAATGGTAAGTTTTCTGTCTCGACTGTTTCGAAAATTATGAACAATTACAGCGATGTTTCCGAAAAAACCAAGCAAAGAGTTTTGGAGATCATCGAACAAACCGGATATTCACCTTCCAACTCCGCCAAGACACTCGCAACTAAGAAGTCGAATCTGATCGGGGTTATTTTTGCTGGCGAGCTTAATGTCGAATTTACCCATCCCTTTTTCGTAGAAGTGCTAAATTCCTTTAAAAAGCAGATGGGCGTTCTGGGCTACGATCTCATTTTCTTTTCCAACGAGAAATTCATCAGCAGCGGCGATTATTTCGCTCGATCTGTTCATTTTAATGTGGATGGATGTGTCATTATTTCCGGGCAAAAGATGGAGCCTACCATCCGCGATCTGGATATGAGCAGTATTCCTTGTATCGGGGTCGACCTTGAGCTAAAGGGCAAAAAATCCGGCTTTGTGATGTCAGATAACTTTCAGGTTTCTTCCAAGGTCGTGGAGCATTTTTATCTACTTGGCTATAGAGAGCTTGGATTTATCGGAAGTGCAGCGGATTCAGACATTTCTAACCTGCGGGAATCCGGATATGTCAAAGCTATTGAAAGTTTTGGCCTCACTTTGAACCGTCAGTGGTTTGTTCATGGCGACGATTTCTTTGAGCCCAGCGGTTATACGGCTATGCAGCAATTAATTCAAGCCGGAAATTTACCAAAAGCCATTTTTGCGGCTTCTGATTTGCTGGCTCTGGGAGCCATCCGGGCTTTGAAAGAACACGGCCTCAGCGTTCCTGAAGATATTGCCATTATCGGTTGTGACGACATTGAAGCCTGTAAATATACCAGTCCAAAACTGTCGACCATCCGCCAGAACAAAGAACGGCTTGGCATCCTCGCTGCTCATATGCTCTATGACTTGATTAACAATCAGTCTGGCGGTGGATCGTTTGTAGTGGAGCCTGTGCTTATTGTACGTGAATCCTGTGGCAGTCAATTAAATACTCAGTAATCAACAAAAAAAAGACAACAGCCAATGTAAGCGGGTTTCCGCAAACGGCGTTGTCTTTTTATTGATTAACCGAAACGTTTCGTTTTAAACATTCATTGGACATTAACTCGCCAAATTCCACCTCTTAATATGGAGTAGGTATCCCTACCTGATGATCCAAATTCAACTCAATCAATTGTCCAGCCTGGGTCAATCCGGCACCAAAACCATACATCAGGATCTTTTGTCCATTTTGTACTTTACCCTCGCGGATGCCCAAATCGAGTGCTAAAGGAATCGTGGCAGCAGAAGTATTGCCGAAATTCACAAGACTGTGCAGCACCTGCTCCAGCGGATAATTTAATCGCTCGCATATTGGCTCAATCATGCGCATATTAGCGCTGTGTGGAATAAACCAGTCTACTTCCTCCAGAGTTACCTCCGCTTTTTCAAGCAGCTGTTGCACACCTAAAGGAACCGTTCTGACCGCCCAGCGAAACACTTCACGTCCGTTCTGTACCAGCATTTGTGTATCTACCAGCTCAATATTGTTTACAGTATGGGCAAGCCCCGTACGGTACACATGATGTGCCCCACCGCCATCACTTGCCAGCTGGAAGCCCAAAAATCCCGTCGACTGCTCATCACTTTCCACAAGCACAGCTCCCGCTCCATCCCCAAAAAGAATACATGTACTGCGGTCAGTATAATCCGTAATCTTGGAGATCGTATCCGCACCAATAACCAGGACCTTGCGATGCATTCCTGAAGCCACATAACTGTGAGCAGTATGCAGTGCATAGACAAAACCCGCGCATGCTGCACTCAAATCCATAGCACCCGCAGTCTGTGGAATGTTAAAACGATTTTGAATCAAAGAAGCTACTGAGGGAAAGGAAAAGTCAGGTGTGCTCGTAGCTACCAGGACCATATCGACATCCTGAACGCTTTTTCCATAACGAGTCATAAGATCCTGCACAGCTGCTGCACATAAATCACTTGTATACTCATCCTGCCGACTAATTCGACGCTCACGGATTCCGGTCCGTTGCACAATCCATTCATTATTTGTATCTACGATCTGTTCCAGATCGGCATTAGTCAGTCTTTTAGCTGGGACATAGGTTCCGATAGCGGTAATTTTTGCACCTGTCATTCCAATCACCTCTTCAATTAGTATCTGATATTAGTACTTGGTACTAATTATAACTCTGTGCCTGCTAAAAAGTAAAGAAGGCTAGGTAAAGCATCCTAGCTTCCCGGCACTTCCGAAACCTTACGAACCCACTTAGAACCGTTTTCTATTACGCTGCTTTCTTTTTCTGATAAACAATATAATCGCAGTTACAATAACCACCACTAAAATGATAAGCACAATCACGATATTCCATACATTAGGCACATAAACCTGCATTTGAATTGGCTCTGTATCCGCTAGTGTAACATTCCAAGTAAGGGTTCTGCCGTCCTCCACATTTGCATTATTGTCTCCATATAAATCCACAGGTAACGTTAATTTAAAGTCAAAAGCCATGTTTTGCAAAAACGCCCGAATAATCGGCTTCGATAAGCTGAGCGATCCCATATTATCCATTATGGTGTCTATGTAACTATTTAATTTAGGCTTCGCCTCAACATCATATTTGGTATAAACCCAATAATCTTTGGTATCTAATTTCAGGTCCACAATATCTAAGTCACCAGAGAGTGCTTTCATTTCCTCAAAAGAGGCATAAGATTTCATGAATTCATAGACTGTAGATTTTCCATCTTGGCTTTTCTCTAGCTCAATCCCCTGATCTTTAAGTTTGTTTACCAGAGCATCTTCCATTTTTCCGCTAATCAACGCTTCTGCCCGCGAATTCACTTTCATATTCACTGCAAAATCTACGCTTCCATTCTTATTCACTGTGACATGCGCTGTTCCTTTAGAACAGCCTGATAATAGTACAAGCATTAAGAGCAGCCCTAGTAACGAAAACCCTCTCCATTTTGACAACAACATTTCCCTCAAACCCTTCACTAACATGTATTTATATAACGGCTACCCATTCTATAAAGGCTACCTCATTTATATCATAGAATCAAACTCTATATGAATGAATAATCAAATTTGAGGACCGTCAAACTTAAACTTTATACGCGCATAAAAAAGAGGCCCTCACAGAAGTAACTATTTCTACTCATGAGGTAACCTCTTTCAAAAAAACATCAGCAAATTTAATGTTACTTGAAGTGCTCGTTGTCGCTTGGGTGCACGATGTTACTTGAAGTGCTCGACGTTACTCTGGATGCTTAATGTTACTCGAAGTGCTCGTTGTCTTCTTGGGTGCACGGTGTTACTTGGGCTTTCAAAGTCGCTTTCGGACTCCAGAGCCGTTATTTCCGCACAAACGTCTCTTTTCATAAGCTATCGGACTCCAGAGTCACTATTGCCGCAAAATCACCCCATTATGAGCCATTTTACGAGGAATAGCGCCTCTCCAGTCCGAAACTATCCGGAAAAGGCTCTAAATTAGCAAATAGCTGCATCTGAGTCCGAAAGCACAACGTCATCCCTCCCGCAACCGCCCTACTGCCCCTAAACTAATCAATTTTTAAAGCCACAGAGTTGCTCTATGTTACTTGAAGTGCTCGTTGTTACTCGGGATGTTCAAAGTTACTTGGAGTGCTCGACGTTACTCGGGATGCTTAATGTTACTTGGAGTGCTCGACGTTACTCGGGATGATCAAAGTTACTTGAAGTGCTCGATGTTACTCGGGATGCTTAATGTTACTCGAAGTGCTCGTTGTCGCTTGGGTGCACGATGTTACTTGGACTTTCAAAGTTGCTTTCGGACCTCAGAGCCGTTATTTCCGCACAAACGCCTCTTTTCATGAGCTATCGGACACCAGAGTCACTATTGGTGAAAAACGACCCCATTATGAGCCATTTCACGAGGAATAGCGCCCCTCCAGTCCGAAACTAACCGGAAAAGGCTCTAAATTAGCAAATAGCGGCAGTTGAGTCCGAAAGCACAACGCCAGACCTCCCGCAACCGCCCTACTGCCCCTAAACTAATCAATTTTTAAGCCACAGAGTTGATCTATGTTACTTGAAGTGCTCGATGTTACTCGGGATGTTCAAAGTTACTTGGAGTGCTCGACGTTACTCGGGATGCTTAATGTTACTTGGAGTGCTCGACGTTACTCGGGATGATCAAAGTTACTTGAAGTGCTCGACGTTACTCGGGATGATCAAAGTTACTTGAAGTGCTCGACGTTACTCGGGATGATCAAAGTTACTTGAAGTGCTCGACGCTACTCGGGATGATCAAAGTTACTTGAAGTGCTCGACGCTACTCGGGATGATCAAAGTTACTTGAAGTGCTCGTTGTCGCTTGGGTGCACGGTGTTACTTGGGCTTTCAAAGTCGCTTTCGGACTCCAGAGCCGTTATTTCCGCACAAACGTCTCTTTTCATAAGCTATCGGACTCCAGTGTCACTATTGCCGCAAAATTACCCCTACATGAGCCATTTCACGAGGAATAGCGCCCCTCCAGTCCGAAACTAACCGGAAAAGGCTCTAAATTAGCAAATAACTGCATCTGAGTCCGAAAGCACAACGTCATCCCTCCCGCAACCGCCCTACTACCGCCTCCCGCAATGGCCTACTATCGCACTACTGCAGCACTACTACCACCCTACTGCCGAAACAAAAACACTACTCCACAAACAACGTCCTACTCTAAAACCACTCCATTGCCCATCAAGCTGGACTTATAGAGTCCCGCTTATGTGGTTAACGAGGCGCTTCTTTTCCCCGCTCCATGTAGTGAAGCATTCTCTTCACTCAAGCCGATATCCGCTTGGCGGAGAACCTTTCGCCCCCTCCAGCGCGCCAAAACAAGCAAACCTCTCACCAATTCGTCGGCTATCATACAACAATAGATACCTATGAGTCCCCAGCCGACGCTGATTCCTAACCAATAGGAGCAGCCCACGCCAATGAGGGACATAGACACGATGGAAGTATACATCGTATAACGCGTATCCCCGATGGCATTCAGCGCGTTGCCGAGGGCCATATTTAGCATTTTGGAGGGCTGAAGCAATAGATTTAGAGCTAACAAAGAAACCCCGATCGCAATAATTTTCGGATCAGATGTGAAATAACCGAGCAGCTGTTTTCCGAACAAGAATAATAACAACATGTTAGCTGACACAATGCTCAAACCAATAAAGAGTGTACGATACGCACTGCGATAAGCTTCTTTTAGTTTGCCTGCTCCAAATAAATGAGCAATCTGTATCTGCCCCGCCAGCGCAAAAGCATAACCAAGCGTGAAGCAAAAGGACTCCAGGGTGTTAAGATACGTGCGTGCTGCTAACGCTTCGGCTCCAAGTGCAGCCAGAAAGGAATACACAATAAGCTGGGAGAATACCCAACAGGAAGAATTGATCCCGAGCGGCCAGGCAATCTTCAGAATTTGCTTAAACAGCTTGCCATTGAATATCCGGAAATCTCTAAGTCTAACCTTGATCTCGAAAGAACGCCGGAATAAGGAGTAGAGAATAATCACTCCGACCAGTCTACTGACAATACTGGAGATCGCGATGCCCGCAAGGCCTAGCTGTGGCAGACCGAATACACCAAATATAAAAATATAGTTCAGAATTATATGGATGACATTGATTATAATCCCTGTGTACATCGGCCCTTTGGTATTCCCTGTGTTCCGGATAGCGGTACCGAGGGAAGCGATCATCCCGACCATAAAAAGTCCACCGCCGACATAGGAGATATAGACATTCGAAAGTGATAATAGTTCCGGTGCTATATTTAGAACCCCACCAATAGGGCCCGCATAGAAAAACAACACAATACTCACGACAATCCCCAACACGAGGCTAACCGATACTCCCATAATAGCAATCGTGCGCGCTTCACCAAAACGTTTGGAGCCCATTCTCTGTGCGATCAGAATCCCCGCTCCACCCGCAAATGTTGTAAAAAGTGTGGTCAATGCACCGAACAATTGATTGGAAATGCCGACTACGGCGACTGCATCATCAGAGATACGGCTGACCATTAATGTATCTACCGTACCCAGCAGAGTCTGTAGAAATACCTCTATAAATATAGGCCAAGCCAATACCCAGAGCCCAAAACCCTGTCTTTCTTTTTTCACTATACAAACCCTCCTCGTAAACCATGCCTACAGACTTAGCCTAAAAAATAACATCTTTATTCATTAGGTCAGACTAAATTATAGATGATATACTTTGGATGATGGTACAGATTTCAAACCAATTATTACATTATTCCAACCTCACAAAAAGGAGCCTCTGACATGAACATCTTGAACTTCACCGTTCCTCCGTTGCTGTACTACATTGTAAGCGGATTCCATACTTTCTCCCCCGGCCATTATCATATGAGCCGCCATAATACCCGGGTGTTCGATTTGCTTGTAGTTAAACAAGGCTGTTTATATATGAGTGAAGGCGGTCTCCCTTTTCAAGTAAAAGCAGGTCAGGCGCTCTTACTTCGTCCAGACAGCCATCATTTCAGTACGGATAGCTGCAAGGAATCCACCTCTTATTATTGGCTGCATTTTCAAACGGTGGGCGACTGGAATATGACCGAGGATACGACTGCTACGCTTGAGAAAGACAACGTCAAAATAGAGAACTCCCTGCAATCTGACGAATTTGATATCCGGCCGTTTAGCTTACGCTTGCCTCAATATACAACTCTGCTGCAGCCGTCCAAGATGGAAGAGCTGCTCTCGCAGCTGAATCAGCTTGTGCCTAATTCCCATTTAAGCGATACTCCATTTCAGCAGCAGCTGTTGTTTCAGGAGGTTATTCAGCAGTTATCCGCCTCCCTCAGCCATGAGCGCCCCTCGCCCTCCAAAATATGTGCAGAGCAAGCGGCCTCCTATTTACGCAGCCATTTTCGTGAGCATATCACTGCGCAGCAGCTCGGGGAAAGTCTAAGCTTTCACCCTGTATATATCGCTCGTTGCATGAAGAAGGAATACGGCTGTGCGCCGATGGAATATCTGCTGCATTATCGGATTCAGCAAAGTAAACTTTTGCTGATGCAGACTAGCTACACGATTGCCCGTATAGCCGAGGAAGTTGGCTTCAATCAGGCGCCTTACTTCAGCTCCAGCTTTATTCGAATAGAAGGAACCACTCCACGGGAATTCCGTCAACGTTTCTCGTAAATCTGAGTACGTTAAAGAACACAAAAAAAGGGATGCTCCCTGCCATTAGGCTTAAGGAACATCCCTTGCTACTTTTATTATTTCAAACCCTTCTCCTGCACATAAGCATCCCATTGCTTGATATATTCGGTCTGGATTTTTTCAAGGCCGGCTTGCTTAGCCTTTTCCATAAAGGTGGCTAAACCCGCATCAACATCCTCTACTAATCCAGCTTGCAATGGATACAGGTATTGCTTTTCCACCTGCTCTAGTGCTGCTTTTTCCGCCTGATAAGAGGTATAATCCTCAGCAAAACCGGTGAAAATATCCGGCTTCTGAATTTTGTCGAGCTCAGCGAAAATTTCCTTCACGCCATCATAGGATTTATCAAATAGCATGAACTCCGGATTCCGCCAGGCCCAGCCATTCATTCCCTCGCGTGTAAAACCGTTCGTTGAAGCATCTCCAATAAGTTCATAGTAGCCGTTCGCATCAATTTTATAGTTCTTTCCTTCCACACCGTATTGTGTCAGCTGATTATAACGTTTATCCATGACCATTTTTTCATAGAAGGCCAGTGCACGTTCAGGGTTCTTGCTGCTCTTCGGAATGGCGAAACCATTATGAATAGGATGAACTGGTGTTGCATAACCAATGGTATTTCCATAAGGATAGTAACCTAGATCCCAATCCGGATGTGCTGCTTTCACCTTCATCAACGTATCGTTGAAGCGAGTCGGATTATCTCCGAAGATGCTTGCTGCCTTGCCCGCGATAATCGGAGCCTGGATGGTATCCTTCAAGTTCAGGACGTTTTTGGAAATCAATCCGTTTTCCTGCCAGCGTCTCATCGTCAGCAGCTCTTCTTTATGTTCCTCCGAACCCCAATACAGATAAGCTTTTGAAGGATCATCGTACTTAATACCAATACCATAAGGCAGCGGACTGCCGACCTGTGCGGTAAGTGTTGAATATACATCATGAATGTTACCTCTTACATCACTGTTAAAAGAAGCAGGCGACATCTGAGGTTCATTTTTCTTGATTCCTTCCATGTATGCTTCATAGCTAGCCAGATCTGTCGGCTGAGGCAGATTGTATTTCTTGCGCAGATCCTCACGCCATACGAAGCCGTTCGTTACATACTCCTTATAAGTCGCTGGAACGGTGTAAATCTTGCCATCAATCTTCACAGCATCCCACATTTCCTGTGGTACGAATTGCTGGAGCTCTGGGGCAGCTTTGGGCAGCAGATCATCTATAGCTAAAAAAGCTCCCTTTTTCGCATAAGCCTGATATTGGGTCCAGTCCGCAGTGAAGATCAGATCGATTGATTGACCCGACGACAGCAGCAGCTTATATTTCTGATCCCAATCTGTCCAGGTTGTATAGTTGAATTTAACGGTTGCATTCAGATCCTCTTCGGCCATTTTGTTAATTTCCGCTTCAATGCTTGAGAGGTCCTTCGGCGCATCGCCTAGCATATAGAATTGCAGCTCGACCTTTTTGGAAGTGTCCAGTCCGGTCTTCTCCTCCGTCCCTGCGTTCGTACTTTGTGCTGTGTTTCCTCCGCTATTACTCTCTTTTACCGCCGCATTGTCTCCGTTTGCAGAATTAGAATTCCCCCCGCAGCCTGCCAGCAGCGTCAAGCCCAGTACTGACGTAAGCAGAATAGACATGCGTTTGCCCCGTTGTTTATTCATCTGAATCCTCCCTTTTCACTATGCTTCTATGTTAGCCGACTGTACCTTAACCCGGTAGTGGGCAGGTTGCGGTTCTAACCTTTTACAGCGCCGATGGTTAGGCCTTTGACAAAATAACGCTGAACGAACGGGTACAGAAAAAGAATAGGTCCCGTCACGACAATTGCCATCGCCATTTTGGTAGACTCAGCAGGGACCTCCGTAGCCAGTGACACCCCGGTTCCCGCCCCCATCTGTGCGATAAACTGTGCTGAATTAATAACATTGTACAGATAGAATTGCAGCTGATATTTATGCGTATCATTGATGAACAGTGAAGAGGTGAACCAGTCATTCCAGTAATACAAAGCCAGAAACAAACCGACTGTAGCGATGCCCGGCATGGAAAGCTTGAGTACAATCTGCCAGTAAATCCGGAAATCACCGGCCCCGTCTATTTTGCCAGAATCGAACAATTCCTCAGGAACTGCTGATTTGATGAAGTTTTTCATTAAAATGATCAAAAATGGCGTCATCAGACCTGGAAGCACCAGTACCGCATAGGAATCCAGCAGACCGAGGTATTTCGTAATCATGATGTACCACGGGACAAGTCCTCCCCCAAACAAAGTCGTAAAGTATATATAGAAGGAAAAGCTATTTCGATATTTAAAATCTTTACGCGCCAGTACATAACCCGCCATAGTCATGAAAAAAAGTCCCATTACCGTTCCAATCGCAGTTGTGCTGACTGTGACCGCATATGCCCGCAGCACCTCATCCGGGAAGATGAATACCGTCTTGTAGCCCTCCAGTGAGAACTGTGCCGGAATCAGATGATAGCCATCGCGAATAATGGACTCATTGCTGGTCAAAGACGCAGAGATAATTAGCAAAAAGGGCAGCAGGCAAGCGATCGATAAGCCAATAATGACCACATAGGCAATCCAATGAAGCATTCGCGTATATTTATCCTTTTGAATTTTCATTTCTTATCCTCCTAGAACAGGGCGTAGTCATCGTTTATTTTGCGGATAATGTAGTTGACCGTCATAATGAGGACGAAGCCGAACAAGGATTGATAGACCCCGGCAGCCGTTGCCATGCCCACATCAAAGGTTACTTTAAGCGAACGGTATACATAGGTATCAAGGATATCCGTCGTATTGTAGAGCAGCCCGTTATTGCCTATTAATTGATAGAAAAGATCGAATTGGCCCTTCATAATACTCCCGAGCGCAAAGAGCAGCAGCACCACAAAGGTTGATTTCAGCATCGGCACCGTTATATACCAAATCCGTTGGAAAATATTAGCGCCATCAATTTTGGCCGCTTCATAATATTCGTCACTAATCCCCGTAATCGCCGCCAGATAAATCACCATACTGTAGCCAAGATTTTTCCATAGATAAAAGATAATGATCAGAAAGATCCATGCCCAAGGTTTACTGTAAACGTCGACCGGATCAAGGCCAAATTGGGTAAGCATTGTATTTAAGAAACCGCTATCATAATTAAACAAGTTGTAGACAATTACGCTGAGAATTACAAAGGATACAAAGTAAGGCAGAAACATTACCGATTGGCTAATCTTTTTAAACCATTTTCCATTGAGCTCACTCAGCAGGATCGCACAGACAATTGCCAGCACATTCCCTAGTACAATAAAAGCAATATTGTATCCTATCGTGTTCATCGTGAGCTTCACCAGCGTACCGGATCTCCAGAGGAACTCGAAATTCTGTAATCCCACAAACTTGGAGTTGAACATGCTGCTGTTGAAGTCGAATTGAGTGAACGCATAATAGATGCCTACCATTGGAAAATAGGAATTCACCAGAAAAAAGATCAAGGTGGGCAGCAGCATCAGAAACATTACCCGATTGTGCACCAGCTCATACAACAATCCTTTCTTCTTTCTTGTCGTTCGTAAGCGTGCTCTACCATCAGCCTGGATGCCAAGTTCGACGTTTGAAATTCCTTTGGATGAGGTTTGGCTCAAGATCTCTCACTCCCCTTAATATAGAAACTGCATAATTCCACTATAGGGGGATTCTTCTGAACACAGAAGTGAAGCTTACAAGCCTTACTGCACAAACTGGCGAAACAGGAACTGAACAATCAGGATGTTTATGTAAAAGTCTTCGGAGACCCACTGAGCTTCTCAAGCTTCGCTAACTCCTTATAATCCTTGTAGAAAAGACTGTTTTGTACACGAATATTTAATTTGTTCACTCCCTTCAGATTGGAAAAATGCAGGATTCTAAGGTTGCTCCACTGTTCTGTTCACTCTTGGGGACTTATAATAAAGGAACTTCATAATATGAATTCATCCAGAGTCTTGTCCGAGTAAGTCATATGATGATCAGGGGGGACGGTATGAAGAATAATGATCTACGGAGAAAAAGACTACTGTATGGCAAGCTGCTCACCACCATAACTCTGTGCATATCGTTAACCCTTCTTATCTCTACTTTTGTTTACTATACGTACTACATCGGCGTCGAGAAGACGCAAACCTTTCGCTCCGATCTAAGGGATCTGACCCAGACTGGCAAAAAAGTGGTCAACATGGCTGAAGTCGCGCAAACGCTTTCATTTCAACTGTATCGAACCAGCACGATTTCTCATCTGTTGTTCTACAACAAGCCCTCTATTTATGAGGTAACCGCGGCGATGTCCGATCTCGGAAACTACTTAAATTCCATGCCTTATATTGAATCCATCTATGTATATAATCCGAATAATGACACGGTTTATATTTCGGCAGCACAGGGCCAGAATGGCGTATTCACCACCCGCGAACTGGTGGACACTGAAATTATTCAGATGCTGAATCATTATCAGGATTACAAAACATTTACGCCGATTCCGCGAACCTATTCCATAGATGAACCTGAGAAAAAAACCATCTCAGTCTATACTTACCTTTGCTATGATGCGATCAATTGGGACCGCTCTATTAACTCTGCGGTTATTGTTAACATATCCGCGGCTTGGATCAATAAAGAACTGGCTAACGGCAATACACCCGGTAGTGGCAGTACCTACATTTTGGATGACCAAGGCCGTTTTCTGTCGGGGAATAAGCTGACATTGGAGAAGCTCTCCGGGGATGAAAACAGTTGGCTGGAGCATCAAGTAAAAGCACGTTCTGCCGGCTATTTTACTGCCCCTTTTAGAGGGAATAAATCACTGGTGTCCTATACTTCGCCCGATTCGCTTGGCTGGCAATATGTGCGCATTACTCCTTATGAGGTAATTACTGAACAGACCAATCATATCCGCAATACTACGCTTCTGATTTCTTTAATTATTTTATTGTTCGGTCTTGTTATTTCTAGGGTACTGTCCAAACGGCTTTATCTGCCGATTGATTCGATCGTAAGCCGAATGAACACCCTTGAGGCAGATAAACGCAACAGTATGTTTACGATCAGGCAGAACTCATTACGCAATCTGGTGCTTGGCATTAAATCTCCTCATAACAGCCGGCAAAATGATGTTCAACAGCTGGGTATTTCTTTTAATTTAAACGAGGGCTACCGGCTAGTATTACTACGCATTGATGAGTACGAAGCTCTGCGAAAGGAACGAGGCTCTTATCTCCTTCCGTACAAGTTTGCCATCATGAATATTGCCTCAGAGATCTGTGGACAGACTTATCAGGTGGAAACTGTAGATATGAATGACGATAGTGTGGTCATGTTGCTTAGCAGCATGACCTCCACTGAGCATCTGGATACCGAGCTGATTGAAGTGCTGCTGCGGCAGATCCGTGTGGCCTGTTGTGATTATTTAAAAATCGGACTGTCGTTAGTGTACAGCCCTATCAGTGATAATCCAGATGTACTAAACCGGCTGTACAGTCAGGCCAGAGAAGCTTCCAAACATAGACTGTTTTATGGTCATGGCAGCCTGATCAATGCTGAGCGAATTAGCGAGCTTCAGAACAATCTTTACTCCTACCCGGCTGACAGCGAAAAAAAGCTGGTCGATGCGCTCACAAGTGGCAGAACAGACGAAGCCCGCAGTCACTTCTCCGAAATGGTACGTGAAATGGAGCAATATCCCTATCATGTGCTGGAACTTACTGTTTCAAGGGTGACGCTAACGATTAAACGAATTGTCGATAACATCAAGAAGCTTAGTCCTACCCCCACCGAAGGGATGATGGTGATGCCTTCGCTTGAACATTATGAAACAATAGAAGAATTTGAGGCAGCTTTTTACCAGCTTTTTGATCATATTCAGGAATTCCAAGCGGATAAGCGCAGCTCCAAGCAAAGCGATCTAATCCGGCAAATTAACCAAACCATTCAGCAATCTTACATGGACCCTTGCTTAAGTCTGAACCAAATTGCCGATGAACTTAATATGTCTCCAATCTATGTCAGCAGACTTTATAAGCAGCAGACCCTAACCACTATTGTGGATGTCATCATGGAGGTACGGATGAAGGAAGTATGCCGCCTGCTTGTAGAGAGTGATTTATCGGTATCGGATATTGCTGAAGTAACTGGCTTCACCAGCAGTTCTTATCTCCACCGGATGTTCAAACGCAACTTCAGCCTTACACCAATAGAATTCAGACGGACCAAAAACAGTTCATAACATGAATCACCTATCCCCCAAAAAGAAAGGTGCTCCAGCAGCCATTACATTGGCCTTTGGAACACCTTTCGATATCAAAGGAAATATTAAAATACCTTCGCAATATTTGCTTCATTCTCACCTGCAAGAATGGTGTATTCTTTGGTCAACAGATTAGCTTCAAGCTTCGCCACACTGTTTTCATTTTTCCAAGTGATGTTCAGCTCATTCTCACTACCTTGTTCAATCTTGATCTCACCATTAAAAGCTGGACAGCTATTTCTGAATTTCAACAATGCGAACAGCTTTTGAACAACAGGACGTTGTACCTCAGCAGCAATTTCATCTTTAGCATAATAATGGCGGTTAATATTGCGTCCTTCTTTTGTGCTTTCGAGCAGCTCAATATCATTCTCGCCAGCGAATAGACCTACATAATAAATCTGTGGAATACCAGGGGCGAAGCACTGAATAGCTCTGGCCAAAAGATATGCCTGATCATCATTGCCAAGTGCAGAATAATAAGTGCAGTTAATTTGATAAATATCCAGATTATTATAAGCGGCGGAGCTATATTTTTTCTTAACATTTGCTCCTTGACTATATAGGCTTTCTCTGGTCATCTCAGCTTCTTCGTCGGTCATCAGATCCTTAACATCCACTACGCCAATGCCGTCATGTGTATCCAGGGTAGTGAATTGTTTTCTCGGACAGATTTCCAGCCAATGCGCAAGCCGATTTACTTTTCCACTGTATAGAGCATGTAATACCAACATTGGCAGGGCGAAATCATAGACATAATAATCCTTGTCTGCAATCTTCAATTGAATGCTGTAATGCTCATGGATTTCCGGAAGAACAGTTACGCCATAAGGCTCCACTACTTCTTTAGACAAATTCAACATTTCCCAAATATCCGGTTCTACGAAAAAGCAGTTGGTACCCATCTTTTTGTTGGCATAGGCAAAAGCGTCCAGCCGGATAATCGATGCTCCTTTATCAGCAAGGAAGGTCAGATTGTCTTTTACAAATTTCTTCGTAGTTTCCGTAGTCACGTCCAGATCGATCTGCTGCTCATCAAACGTACACCAAACCTTTTCCTTCGTCCCATCTTTAAAGGTAACCTCTACGTATGGCGCCCGCGGTTTACGTTTATAAATTAAATCCACATCAACCTCAGTTGGTTCACCGTTAGGCCAGAAATCCTTGTAACGAATAAATAAATCCTTGTACTGCGATGCATCCTTCTTCTCAAGGAAATCTTGAAAGTATGGAGACTGCTGTGAAATGTGATTGATCATGAAATCATACATCATGTAGAACTTCTCGCTCATCTCTTCGATTTCCGCCCAGTCGCCAAAAGCCGAATCAACCTTCGTATAATCCATCGGAGCAAATCCCCGGTCGCCCGAAGAGGGGTAAAACGGCAATAAATGAACCCCACCCACGACTCCTTGCAAGTGTGTATCCAGTACTTCGTTTAGTTCTTTTAAATTGTTTCCCATGCTATCTGCGTAAGTGATAAGCATAGCTTCATTTTTAATCTGCATATTGGCGTTCTCCTTCTATTTCAATTTATACACTCTTGCTTTATAAGGTCTGAGAAATCATCAAACTAATGCAACTTATGAAAGCGTTCTCCTAACGATCTTGTTCCTCCCTAGATGAAGGTTTATTCAAAACCAATTTTATAGATGCGCAAATAATATGTCAAACGTTTTCATATAATTAAATCAATAAAATATGGGTATAATGATTGATTTTTAATATTATATCCATATATTTGTGGTAACGTATAACATACCTATTATAACTATCAAAAACTATCTATGCTTTTACAATTGTTAGTCTCGATTAGTGTCAACAATCCAAGAAAGTTGTAGAATATAGATTAGAGCATTTTATGAAACGGGGATGAGGGTATGGCAAGTATTAAAGATGTTGCCAAGGAGGCGGGCGTTGCTGTAGCTACCGTGTCCAGAGTAATGAACAACCGGGGATATATCAGCAAAGAGACGCGAAAAAAAGTTGAAAAAGCGATGGACGCCTTAGATTATCATCCTAATCAAATCGCCAGAGCCTTACAGAAGAATCAATCCTTTTTTATTGGGATTATTGTTCCAGATTCAAACCACCCTTTCTTTTCCGATCTCATCAAGTATGTTGAAATGAGTGCTAATGAAAAAAACTATAAATTGCTAATATGTAATTCTCTTGACGATCCTGAGAAGGAAGCCAACTATATTAGCATGCTTCGCCAGAATCAAGTAGATGGCATTATCATGTGCAGCCACACTATGAATATTGAAAGCTATAAAAAGGTCCCTTTCCCTATTGTCTCTTTTGACCGTTTTATTTCTTCCAATATCCCTTGTGTGGGATCGGATAATTACCGCGGTGGTGAGCTAGCTACCGAACATTTGATACAGCTGGGCTGTAAACGGCTGCTACATATCTCCGGCCCGCTAGATCTGGATATTCTAGCGAATCGCCGTCGGGATGCTTTTGTCATCACAAGTATGAAACATGGTGTAACTTACGATATTATCGAAGGCGCGCACAACAAGCTTACCTTTGATTATTTTTGGTCCTTTGTCACCGAAAATATCTCTCCGGCCCAACTTCGAGAATATGATGGAGTATTCTGCAGTAATGATATTGTGGCTTATGCTTTATACATTTATGCTGAACAGCAAGGCATTCGAGTGCCCGAGCAACTGAAAATCATCGGTTATGATTACCACAGCTTTACCCGCATGCTTCAGAGTCCTAAATTGACTACCATTATGCAACCTAGTGATCGGATCGGGGTCATGCTGACCAATACTCTCCTGCAAATGATCGAAAGTGCTGACGGAGAGCTAATCAACAACACTACTGTAGACGTAACTCTTATTAAGGGAGAGACTACTTAACGTATCTATTAAAAAGGTAGACTACCGTAATTAGCGGTGGCCTGCCTTTTTTGTATTACTTCATTAATAACGACTTTCAGGAATAACGGCTTTTAGGGCAATTTTTGTAACCACTTCCGCTTCTCAGAATATGCTGATTGGGCAGGTTCCCATTTTTTAAAGGAATGAACAGGAGAAGTTCAAGGAGGAGATATAGAAATATGCCTGATTACAGACCATTTAAAGGCGATGCTATCCTAAACAAGCATGGAAGGATCAGCAGTCCTATTAGAAAGAGGGAGTGTAACGCACTATTAAAAATAGTCACTGATCTCTCTGCAGTGGTGCCCCCCGTACTTACGAATCCCACAACACTTCATATTGCCAATCTCCAAAGAGTGTTAAGAGAACTATTGGAATTCTTGCATACCTCTAAGTTATGCAGCCCTTTTAGAACTGAGCTACTTTCTGTAGTAGAGATAACCATTGTATCGACCGAAGTCAGTCCCTTCTCTGTCGTAAGCGTGGGCACTAATCTTCAACTGTTGTTAGCTGAGTTATTATCTTTTATTCTCGCCACGAAGATTGACTCTAATTGTAAAGATCAGCTGATTATTCAGATCAGACATATTCAAGCTTCTATTACACAAGCAATTGGATTACCTATTAAAGGTGTGACTGGACCTCAAGGGCCACAGGGACCCCAGGGTCCGCAAGGAGCGCAAGGGGTTCCAGGCGCAAAGGGAACCACAGGGGTAGGGCTGCAAGGAATTGTTGCTTTTAATCCTGCACTAAGCCCTACTTATCCAGCAGGTCAAGTAGTAACCTTTAATGGCAGTACCTATATTGCTATTGTTGCTGGACCAACGGGAACACCTGGAAGTTCACCAGACTATTTATTAATTGCTGGTGGCTCCACAGGCCCCCAAGGACCGCAAGGACCACAAGGCCCTCAAGGCCCTCAAGGAACGCCTGGACTTCAAGGACCTCAGGGTCCGCAAGGGGTAGGGCTGCAAGGAATTGTAATCTTTAATCCTGCACAAAGTCCTACTTATCCAGCAGGTCAAGTAGTAACCTTCAATGGCAGCACCTATATTGCTACTGTTTCTGGACCTACTGGAATACCTGGCAGTTCACCAGATTACTTGTTAATCGCTGGTGGTGCGATGGGACCTCAAGGACCACAGGGTGTGCAAGGGATTCAAGGACCAACAGGTGCGCAAGGACCAGCGGGTCCAGGCGTAGGAGCAACTGGAGCGACGGGCTCGACTGGTGCTGCCGGCTTGGCGGGCCCTGCTGGTACAACGGGCGCGACGGGCGACCCGGGCGCGGTCGGCGTTGCCGGAGCTACGGGGGCAACGGGCGTGACGGGTGATCCGGGGGCGGTCGGCGTTGCCGGAGCTACGGGTGCCACCGGTGATCCCGGCGCGGTCGGAGCTACTGGCATTACCGGAGTCACTGGTGCAACCGGTAACGGTGCAATTATTCCGCTGGCATCCGGAGGACCTATTATTATGACCACGGTTTTAGGTGGTTTGGTTGGAACAACAAGCCTTGTAGGCTTCGGAAGTTCAGCCACAGGTATTTCGCTTGTTGGCGGTAATATTGATTTGACAGGTACTCTCCTTGGACCGCTTATCAATTTTGCATTCTCAACTCCTCGAGCTGGAGTAATAACTTCCATTGCCGCTTACTTCAGTAATACCATAGCTTTATCGCTGCTTGGTACTACGATAAATGTAACAGCGCAATTGTACCAATCTGCCACACCAAATAACACATTTACTCCTATTCCAGGCGCAACAGTCCCACTTCCACCTATCACCGGTACTATTAATCTTGGAACTTTTGTCAGCGGAATTACGAATGGTATCAATTTTACTGTAACACCACAGACACGTTTGCTTATGGTATTCTCAGCCACCGCTACAGGTCTTACCCTTGTAAATACAGTCACTGGTTATGCAAGTGCTGGCTTTACGATTGTATAATCACTAAAAAAAGCATCTGCGATTCCTTTTGAAGGAGGTGGCAGATGCTTTTTTTGTAATATGCGGATTCAACTCTTGATCTTTCGGACTCAGATGCCGCTATTCGTTAATTTATCACTGTTTAGAGAGATTATCGGACCTGAGAGGCGCTATTGGGCAGAAATGGTGCTCAGTAGTGTCTATTTTGTACTAATAACGCCTATGGAGTCCTATAGCAACTCAAAAATAGGAAAATATTGCAAATAAGAGCGCCTGAGTCCGATAGCTACTCCGTTCACTGGGAACCATAGTCCATTCACTGAGATTCATAGCCCGTTTAGTGAGATTCGTACTCCGTTCACTGAGAGTCATAGTCCGTCCACTGGAAGTCAAAGTCCGTTCACTAGGATTCACACTTTGTCACTGTTTGCAAAAACGAACCTCACAACTAATACGATTTCAGCTTATAACAAATACACCTTCAGCTTATCGATGACCTCATCGATTTCCGCTGTAGTCGTATATCGTCCCACACTAAAACGAACCGCTCCCCGTCCAATATTCTCCGACACATGCATAGCCTTTAAAACAGGCGAAATCAACGTTTCACCGGAATGGCACGCTGAGCCAGTTGAAGCCGCCACAGCTTCCAGGGAATCGATAATTTCATGACCCACTGCTCCAAGAAAACTAACGTTAAGGGTGTTAGGCAAGCGCTTGTGTTTATGACCATTCAAATGAATTTTTTCGCCAAAAGACTCCTGCAGTCTTCCATAGAAATACTCCGTAACTTGCTTAACTCTTTTTCTAGAATCAGAGTCAGCAGCAAGCTCACAGGCTTTTCCTAAGCCAATAATGTAGGGTGTATTTTCTGTCCCCGCTCTTCGCCCCTGTTCATGGCCCGCACCGTGTATCAAAGGCTCAATGTGAATGCCGTCCCGAATGTACAGTGCTCCAATGCCTTTGGGCGCATATAATTTATGGCCTGCAAGCGTTAGAAAATCCACCCCTAAATCCGCTACATCGAGGTCTACTTTTCCCGCAGACTGTGAAGCATCTGTATGAATAAGAACACCCCGTTCGTGGCAGACCTCAGCTATTTCCTTGATCGGCTGGATCGTGCCCGTTTCGTTATTAGAGTGCATGATGGAGACCAGAATGGTTTGGTCCGTGAGCTGCTTTTTCACATCGTCAACCTGCACCAATCCATACGAGTCAACTGGTACATAAGTCAGGTTGTATCCCATCTGCTCCAGGTACTGACAAGGTTTAATTACCGCCGGATGCTCAATAGCAGACAGGATAATGTGATTACCTTTATGGCGATACGTTTGGGCTACTCCTTTAATGACAGTATTATTAGACTCACTACCCCCACTGGTAAAAAGCACCTCACCCGGCGCACAATTCAGGAAATCAGCCACCTGTGTTCTTGCCTGCTCTATTCCGAGTTTAGCTTCCCGCCCCAAAGAATGACTGCTTGAAGGATTCCCAAAATGACCGTAAAGATAAGGGATCATAACCTCTGCTACTTCCTTATCTACTGGTGTTGTAGCGTTGTAATCTAAATAGATCATATTAAGTAAAGCCCCCTTTAACCATAACGCGAAACTTATACTTCTTGATGTTTTAAAAAAGAAAGCACAGCAGTCTCAGCTTCATCCAGATTATTCACTTTAAAAGTAACTCTCTCAATGCCTTCATACTGAGTGGACGTATAATCGTATCTGGGATCATAGTAATATTCTAGCAGCAGCGCCACAGCTTCGCCGAACAAATCTGCCTGCAAGCATCGCTCGATTTCTGCCGCAATAGGGATATGAATTCGGGATTTAATACTCCGAAATGCAGAAATACACTGCTCCTTGTATTCTTCTGGCCGGTAATCCTCAAGGATTTGCTCCACTCTGGCATGCAAAGGCATCTCAATCCAGATCTGCGTTCCGCTCTCTTTTTGCTCGGCCATAAATGGGGACATTACTACCTTACCAATCTTTTTGCTCTCCGCTTCAAATAGTACATAAGGAGAATCTCCGATCTTAATTAACTCCTCTAAAAGAAGACTATCGAACGTTTTTTGATTGTTCGCACGAAGGCCAATCTCACCAAAAATAGAACCACGATGACCTGCCATCCCTTCCAAATCCAGAACGGGGTAGCCTTGCGCCTTCAGGCGGTGTAACAGATTGGTTTTACCTGTGCCTGTATTTCCGTGAATCACATAAGACTTCGCCTTACATTCATAGGACTCCAATTCGTCGAGCACCCATTTACGATAAGCCTTATAGCCGCCTATCAGCCGGTAAGCATGAATATCCATTAAAGAGAGTACGGTCGCAGTTGTACGGCTGCGCATACCCCCCCTCCAGCAGAATACTGCTTTGTCTCCTTGAATCGCTGCAAATTCTTTGACAAAAGAAGGCAGTTTTGCCGCAGCAATCTCCAAACCACGTTCTTTCGCGGCCTGCACACTTGTCTGTTTATACAACGTCCCTACTTCAGCCCGTTCCTGATCATCAAAAAAGGGAATATTCAAACTATCCGGCAGCGTTGCATCTTTATATTCAGAAGGAGATCTAACATCAATAATGGTGATCTGCTTCTTGTTTTTTAACACTCTAAGTTCTTCCAGTGTAATGTCCTGAAACAATATGCTCTCTCCTCTGGTGGCTAACCTTCATAATTTGCTCTAAGCTGATATACAACAGTTATTCCACAGCAGCTATAACTGTAATCTGACCCGGATGCTCTTCCGTTACCTCTCCGATCAATGCCGCTTCTACCCCTGCATCTACTAACTCTTTTAGCAAATCTTCGCTTTGTTCAGGGGCCACAGAGATCAGCAGTCCGCCAGAAGTCACAGCGTCACATAGAATATAGCGGCTTAGTTGGTCCATCTCCTCCGGATAAAGAATGCTGCCTTCCAGATGGGCAAAGTTATTCTTAGTGCCTCCTGGAACAAATCCCTGCTCCGCAAGCTCTCTTACTCTTGGCAGCATCGGTACATCGCCTTGACGAATGATCAGGCCCGTGCCGCTCCCTTTAGCCATTTCCGAGGCATGTCCCAGTAGCCCAAATCCGGTAACATCTGTACAAGCATGTACATCATAAGGCTCCATGATTTCAGCCGCTTTTTTATTCAAAGTAGACATTACTGTCGTAAGGCGTGTGGTTTCTTCAGGAGATAGCTGATCCTTTTTAATGGAAGTTGTTAAGATCCCCACACCGATAGGCTTCGTTAGAATCAGCTTGTCTCCCACCTTGGCGCCCGCATTCGTTCTCACTTTGTCAGGATGCACAAGGCCCGTAACGGCCAATCCGAATTTGGGCTCTTTATCGTCGATGGAATGTCCGCCCACAAGAGTAGCTCCTGCTTCCTGTACTTTATCCGCTGCACCGCGCAAAATGTCACCGAGAATGCTTTTATCTAAAACAGAAATAGGAAAGGCCACAATATTAAGCACCGTAAGCGGCTTTCCACCCATCGCATAAATATCACTTAATGCATTGGCTGCTGCAATTTGACCAAATGAATAGGGATCATCCACGATCGGCGTGAAAAAATCAACAGTTTGCACTAACGCTAATTCATCACTTAAACGATACACCCCTGCATCATCACTAGTATCAAGACCTACTAGTAGATCCGGGTTAGGAACAGTTGGTGGCAGACTACGAATAACCTGCATGAGATCGGCGGGACCGATTTTGCAGCCGCAGCCCCCTTTTGAAGATAATGAAGTCAGTTTTATAGTTTCAGCTTGAGACATCATGACTCAGCTCCTTTAGTATGAATTATCTTAATCTTACACGAGTAGATCGCATTGTACAAAATGCAAGAGTAGCAGATGCGTTGCTTACTACGCCTCCTTCTATAACTATTTAGAGTCTATTGTTCTTTCCCACGTCTGGTGAGCTATATTTGGTGCTGTGGTAGGGTAGGGACATTAAGTGGCGTTCTAGGTACAATATGCTTGTAAATGTTCAACATCCATCGGTTAGTAAAATAACCAAAGGCTGGCTCATTCGTAGATTTCACTACGGATAAGCCAGCCTTTAATTGGATGTCCATTATATTAGGGAAATCCTCCCTAATGTTCATCGATAATCGCTTTAAAATGAGGTTTTTAGGGAATTCCTCCCTAAAAATTCATGCAAATACCCATTTATGGCTAAAAACATCCTATTATTAGGGAGGATTTCCCTAATCTACGTTCTAGGAGCCATAATCTCCTTCATTTTAGGGAGAATTCCCCTAAAGTTCTTCCCAGAAAGACGACCCATAGCCAGCTCATTCCGCCCTGGCTATGGGACGCCTATTTTCTCACTTAAACGCTTCGCTTGTGAAGGTCTCCCAATAGATCAGCTAATCTGCTGAGTACCCTGCTGCTTCTCTAAGAAACGTTGAAGAATCGCATTGAATTGCTCCGGCTGGCACAGATTACTTGGATCTAATGCGTTCGGAATAATCGCCAACTGCGCATGTGGCAGCTGAGACACCATTTCCTTCATACAATTCACTCCAAATTCATTAAAGTCCCCTACAATACATAAAGCAGGACGTTTAAAAGCCTTTAAGCATCTGGTGTAATCAACATGGCTCGTAGCCAGCCTTTGCCGATATAACTCCCGGGGACGTTTGTCCAGCAGCCCTCTTCTAATCTCATTGTAGGCCAGACTCCAGCGCTCTCGGTACATCATCCGAATCGAAGGCAACACCAGCTCACTTGGGAGATAATACATTAGTAAACTGCAATATGCTGCCATAGTTTGTATTTTCCCTACTATTGTTGATCCGTGAGTCCTACAAAAGCTATCCGCGACCACAATGGCTTTTACACGCTCAGGATATTGTTTGGCAATATGCTGAACGACTAAGCCACCATAGGCGATTCCTACAAAAACTGCTTCACGGATACCTAGGTCATTCAACAGCATAATCAGATCCAGACATTGCGTCTCAATAATCTCATGTGGGGCCTCCAGCAGTTTACCAGACTTGCCATTCCCCCGTAAATCGCACAAAATCACTTTATATTTATCGGAAAAATACTCCAGCTGTGGTTTGAACATACTGTGTGTTAATCCATGTCCATGGATAAACACAACCGGAGTGCCAGTTCCATTGATTTCATAATAGAGCGAAGTTCCGTTCAGTTTAGCGATAGGCAAAGGTAACACCTCTTTCATAATAAATTCTACGACTATATCTGCTTAAAAACGCAGCAAAAAACCACAGAGGGATTCTCTGTGGCTATTCATCACTAAACACGCCATTCATCCTCTCTCCATACGCTTACGAGGTTAGCTGTCGGATTCGGGCAGTGAGAGTTGCCCTACCTGCAGGGATGCATATTATGCACCCGGAACAGGATTCACCCCATAACCAGTGCCGACTCTCACATCGGCTGCCAGTTGTTGGTTCCCCCGCTTTCCAGAAACGGAAATTAAGCGGATTGCTTATGTAATTGTAAATTTAAGATAATTCTCAGTTCTGAGATGAATCATACTCTTGTAAGGTTTTCTTGTAAAGGAGGGCTCTGGTCAAAATAATGTTGAAAGCAATGCTTTTCATTTCATATTAAGCATACTCTTCATTTTCTCTTTCTTTTGCTCTTGTTTACTCGTTTTCTTTAGAAAAACAGCTCTGAAGCAAGCGAAAAAGGGGGTGATTCACCAGTACTTTCCTATTTAATAAGAAACGACAATCTTCAATACCAATATTGGGCCAGTTTCTGTACCTTGGGGTATTCGTCGTTTCTATGTCCCCGATCCGTTTGGCAAGCTTGTTAATATTATTTCACATGAACAGCACGAATGATTTCATAAAAAAGAAAAAAGCTAAGCAGAATCAGAGATCTCCCCCTGTCCACTTAGCTTCCTTTTACAATACTATGGCTACAAAAGATCGGCGTTTTTCAATGCATGCTCCAGCTTGGAAAAAAGAACAGCGCACTTCTCATAAGCTCTGGGTCGCTTTGCTTTACTTGTTTTTTACTGATTGAGCTTCCGTCGCTTTGCAGCTTTTTGATCCGACTTAATACTTCATCAGCCTCCAAAGGAATTTCCATTGAAACACTCCTTTCTCAGTGACCTGTTCCCTTCATTTTCTCCATAATATGTTTATTTATTCCGTACTCTTAATTTTCCCAGATTAAACCATCTGATAGATGGGTTGTTCAGCAATGAACCGGGTAGGAAGCATGGGATATTTGTCTGCTAAGATTTCAGCTAAATATTTCATCCCCGGTGCTTCACTCTCCGCATGACCTAACATGATGAGCGCTTTAGATTTGCCTTGGTGCCCTGCATCCCGCACATATTCCGGAGTCTCCCACTCTGGTCCTTCTCCAGCAATAATTAAATCAAGATTGTGATCATTAAAAAGCGGAATAGCCATCGTCCCGCCTCCTCTGTAACCTACTAATATCCCTACGCGTTTGCAGGACAGAGACAGGTCACCAGCAGCGCGTACATAAGAGATGCCTAGCTTACTTTTAATATACTGAGCAGCTTCCATTACAGTCATAGCAGGAATAGTGAGAATCGTAGCAGCCGCTTGCTGCTCTTCCACATAGTCTGACCAATCCAGCTCTCGCAGCAAACCCATCATAATCCCATCCGGCTCTTGCCGATGCCAATAATCATGATAACGAAAAATAGCTATTGGGGAATGTTCGATCAGACTTTTTTTCGCATGATAAACCGGATCACCTTCTAACCACTCGCTCGCTGCATGATGGCTATAAAATACACCTTCATGCGTGATCAGCAAATTGGCTCCTAACGCTATTGCTTGCTCCACAATATTTTGTGTGGCAGAGAAGGCCGTAATAATCCCTGTGACTTCAGTTTCCGGTTCCCCTGGGTTCAGAATATCCACAGTCCCTTCTACCTGTTCCACAGTTCCCATTAAATCTTTCAAAATCGCTCTAATCGTGAGGCTCACTATCATCATCCCTCGAATCGAAATCTAATAAATCTTTCTGCCTTTAAGATCCTCAATTCCGCTCTTGCGGTAAAAATACGTATTGATCCGATCTCTCCATTCCTGCGCATGCTCTGCTTGCTCTTCAAGACGTTGCTTCACTTGTACATACAATCCACTCTCCATGCTGCCTTCAAGTGATTCCCATGTTGCTAGAAGCTGTGCAGCCTGCTCTGCCCCCTCGAAATGAGTATCGTAGATATGTTGTATAACCGTTTGCCCCGATTGCAGAACATGCGTGTATGGAACATGATGGAAGAACAGCAGCAGCTCTTCTGGACAAGACGCTAGATTCTCATAATTTGATGCGTTAAGACCCATATACTGTCCGCTATACCCCGTTCCCGATTTGACTGAACGATCCACACCAATGCCCTTATGATCCGCATAATGGTACGTTCCCCACTTGGCGTATTCATATCCATCCACATTCGGCCCATAATGATGATCCGGATTAACCATCCAGCCCACACCTAATGGAGCTGTGTAAGATTCGTAAATCCTCCATGAGTCCATTAACATCCCGCGAATAGCAGCCACTAGACCTTTATCAGTGCCAAAGGTAAGGCGAATCCATTCCTCAGCTATTTCTTTTGCCGTCAGCTCCGGATTCCAAATTAATCTCCCATATCCATACAGATTGGCTTGAGCTAACCCATGCCCCGTCCAGTTCATGTCATCCCCGACATTAGTTACAGCAGCCACACCATTATACTTATTTCCCCACACCGATCCGTCCACAATATGTTTCACAAGCGTAGTTTGCCCTTTGGCATAAGTATTGAAATCAAGGACTTCTTTCCACTGTGGAACGAGATAACAGAGATGCCGCTGCTGCCCTGTATATTCTTGAGCAATCTGAAACTCCATCAGATGATTGGTATGTTCCAGTGCGCCAAACAGCGGAGATACCGGTTCTCTAACTTGAAAATCCATCGGTCCGTTCTTGATTTGCAGCACTACATTATCATTAAATCGGCCATCCAATGGTTTGAAATGATCATACGCTGCTCTGGCCCGATCTGTCTTACGGTCACGCCAATCCTGCTTGCAGTTATATACGAAACAACGCCAAATCACGATTCCGCCAAACGGCTCCAGTGCTTCTCCCAGCATATTAGCGCCATCGGCATGGTCACGCCCGTAAGTGAATGGTCCAGGTCGATTTTCTGAATCTGCTTTGACCACAAACCCGCCAAAATCAGGGATCACTCGATAAACCTCACCCGCCTTATCTTTCCACCATTGCCGCACCGCTGGGTCCAGTGGATCAGCTGTCTCTAATGCTCCGATCTGTATCGGACTGGCGAAGTTAGCACTGAGGAATAGCTTAATTCCGTATACGCGGAATATTCCTGCAATTAACGCGATATCAGGCAAATATTGCTCCGTTATAAATAGAGATTCAAGCTCATGAACATTCACATTGTTAATCGAAATCGCGTTGATCCCCACAGAGGACATCAATCTGGCATAATCACGCAGCCGCTTTGTATCGTTAAGAAATTGATTGGACTCGTAAAAAAAGGACCGTCCAGCATAGCCACGTTCAATACTGCCATCAAAATTATCCCAGTGATTAATCATTCGCAGGCCGTTCACCGGACTCATAGACAAATTCAGAGCGTCTATTTCGCTTTCTGTTCCTATCAGCCGTAACAGATGGAATACGCCATACAATATTCCAACAGGCGTTGAAGCACCGACAGCGATACATTGCTCAGTAGCGTTTGTACGTATAAGGAAACCTTCAGGACCCAGTGAATCGGTTCGTTCTCCTGCGAATACTCTACTAATTAATGGATTCCCCCCTTGGAAGGTTCCTATAACGATACACGGTCCTTCAGGTTTCGCTGTGAGCAGTGGCGCTTTGCCCAGCATAGAGGTCATCCCCTGTATGAATTCCGCGGCTGCCGCCTGAATCGTCTCGTTGTCCTCCGTTACTACCAACTCAACACACCAATCTATATATTGATTGTATAGAGATCCTGATTTCAGCTGACCATAATTGAGCCAAGCCTCATAAGCGGTATTTGTCATGTTTATTCCTCCCGTATAAATAACCCGCCCTGGATTGAAAAGGACGGGTTCATGATTCGCAAGCTTGAGCAGGTTACCCGCTCTATGATTTGGTGACAGCGTTAAGCAATTGGTGATACGCTGGCTTAGGATTATGCTGCTCATCGAATAGAAATGGCCAATTTTTCCGTCCCCGAACAGGGAAGCCGTCCAGCCATGTATAGTCATCCGCTGCTCCCCAGAAAGTGACTGAGCTAATCACGTCGCGGTATTCTTTCAACAGAGCAAACATCGCTTCATAGCGCTCTGCCTGTAGCTCGAGCAGTTCGGCAGGTGCAACCTTTAAATCCATTCGTTTGTCATCGAAACGGAACATGGACACATCCAGCTCTGTCAATTGGAGCTGAAGCCCTAAAGATGCATACTTCTCAATAGCAGCACGTATTTCATCTAAGTCCGGATCGTATAGATTCCAGTGGGCTTGCAATCCGACGCCATGGATCGGCACTCCTTGTTCCAGCAGCGACTTCACCATTTTATAGATTTTGTCACGCTTAAGAGGATTAGACTCGTTATAGTCGTTGTAGAATAATAAAGCCTTAGGATCGGCTTCATGAGCGAATTCAAACGCTTTGCCGATAAACTCCGGTCCGACAATGTCCAGCCACTTTGACTGGCGAAGAAGTTCTTCTCCTTCATCTGCAATAACTTCATTTACAACATCCCAAGCATAGATATCTTCCTTGTAACGCCCAACCACGGTCTGAATATGTGATTTGAGCCGTGCAAGCAATGTCTCTTTGCTTACACACCCGCCCTTCTTATCCTTAAACAACCAGTCCGTAGTCTGGTTATGCCAGACTAAAGTATGCCCACGCATAGCCATATGATGTTTTCGGGCGAACGCAACCAACTGATCTGCTAGTTTAAAGTTATAAATGTCTTCAAGCGGATGCAGACTTTCAAACTTCATCTCATTCTCAGCGGTAATGCTATTGAAATGATAGGCGAGCAAGTGCTCCTGTGATTGTATCGTCATCGGGTTAACGGCTGCGCCAATTTTGAAATCCTCAGCAAATATTGTTTTTAGTGCAAGTTCTGTGTAATCACTAGCTTGTCTCAACAAGTTCCCTCCTGACAAAAGCATTTATATCAGTATTCGAATAATTAAGACTGATAATCGAACCAATCGAAGTAGGCAGGCACCTCAGCCACCTTGCCATGACCTGTTGCATATAATCCAATAAGAACCCCCGTAAATCCATTTCCTTTTACGGCTTGAGGAGATAATGGGTACGCTGCTGCTGTTGATAGCTTATTCCACTCCTGCCCATCCAAAGAATAAAGGAAGCTGTATTCGGAAAGCTCAGCCTTAACTTTCAAATAAATTCGCTCGGCAGTAGTTGGAACCTCTGCCACTGTATGGGTTATTCCATCCATAGTCACATGAGCTGTAATCACTGTTTGCCCGTTTTTTTGAACAAGTCCAATTTCATAATGAGCATTCTCATCTAATCTGGCGCAAAGTCCAGCTTCCACATCAGCAATAGATGAAGGCATTTCAAGCAGCGTGCTCCATTCTGCCGAAGTATGCTGCTGTCTTCTGCCTACAAAAGCCACTTGGCCTACTTCACTGAGACCTGCAGATTGTCCTCGAAGAGATAACCATCCCTGTCTTTCGTTTAAGGACCAGCTTCCCTCAGCCGGATTCCGCAGAAAGGCTAATCCCAGCGGCAATACTTGATCATCAAAATCATATCTTCCACTAGTCTCAGGTTTTGGCGATTGACCAGGTACACGTGAAACCTTCATTTCCAGTCCAACTGTGTCTTCATTATTATCGATCATCGGCCATCCGTCTTCAGTCCAGCTTACCGGAGCAAGGAAAGTCTCTCTTCCAAGCACAGTGAATTTTGTATCTACTAGTCTTACCCCAAGGAATACGGCCCACCAATCCCCGTTACGATCCTCAATCAAATCGGCATGCCCTAAATACTGAATGGGATTGTCAGTACCGCTGTGCGTCAATATTGGATACGGCAATCGTTCAAACGGTCCATATGGAGAGGAGCTGCGGCCAATGATCTCCCGATGTTCCTTAGCCGTTCCTCCTGAAGCCGTCATGATATAGTACATTCCATTTATTTTGTACAAATGGGGTCCTTCCGTCCAAGGTCCGCCATCCCCAGTCCAGATAACAACAGGTTCTGTTAACGCTGCTCCCGTAGCAATATCTATCTCATATTGGATGGCATGGGAGTCATAATCTGCCCCCTGCTGGGTGGTTACATATACCTTTCCATCCTCATCAAACATTAGGGAAGGATCAATTCCTCCATAAGGAATACTAATCGGATCTGACCACGGACCCGCAGGATCCGTAGCCGTAACATAGAAATTTCCTTTCCCGTGTACTTCGGTCGTTATCATGTAAAACGTTCCTTCATGATACCGGATCGTTGGGGCAAATATCCCCCCAGAGCTCTTGCTTTTACGAGTATCCAGCTGACTTACACGATTGAGCACATGACCTATTTGTGTCCAGTGAATCAAATCCTGACTATGAAAAATAGGTACGCCAGGGAAATACTCAAAGGAGCTGCAAACTAAATAGTAGTCATCCCCTGCCCGAGTGATACTTGGATCAGGATAGAAGCCTGGAAGTATCGGATTCGTGTATGTGATTGAAGATGGGGTCATAATTTAACAGACAACCTTCCTATTACTTAATAGTGATTGCAAGCTCCTTATTCCTTCACGCTTCCTACATTTAGACCGACCACAAAATATTTCTGCATGAATGGATAAACTAGCAAAATTGGAACCGAAGCAACGATCGTAACGGCTGCCCGTATGGAGATTGGTGTAACCATGGCATGTACCGACTCCTGAGTCATCCCGGTCCCGTTATTTACACTAGGGTTACTGTTCGAGTTCATAGTAGAGGATAGCAGCTTCATTAATTCATATTGCAATGTACTCAAGTTCTGGCGGGAAGAGGTGTAGATAAACGCATCAAACCATTGGTTCCACGCACCTACTGCAACAAAAAGGGCGATGGTAGCAAGAACAGGTTTACACAAAGGGAAGACTACTTTCATGAAGATCTTGAATTCCCCGGCACCGTCGATTCTTGCAGATTCCATAAGACTTTCATGTAAGGTACCAATATAAGTACGGATAACGATCATATTAAATGCACTTACCATGGACGGGATTACATATACCCAGAACGAATTGAGCAAATGAAGATCCTTCATAAGGAAATAGTTTGGAATCAGACCCGCACTAAAATACATGGTAAGGACGAATATAAAGGTAATATGTTTGCGGAAAACATATTCTTTCCGGCTTAACGTATACGCAAGCATCGTGGTTAAGAATAGATTCAGGATCGTAGATATCACTGTTCGTGCTACCGAAATCCAAAAAGCATTATAAATTGTACCTGAGGCAAAAACCGCTTTGTAGTTCTGTATGGTCCACTCTCTAGGCCATAAATAAATGCCGCCGCGGATGGTATCATTCCCCGCATTAAAGGAGACTGCTATAGTATTCAGGAATGGATACAAGGTAACAATAACTAGACAAACCATAAATATAGTATTGAAGGTGCTGAACACTACGGGTTCGAACCTCAGATTTTTCATCCGGTTTCCAGCATTACTTTTTGGAGATTTTTGAGGAATCAATTGAGTTTTTTCCATGATTATAACAGCCTCTCTTCCCCTAGCCGCTTCGCAGTCCAGTTAGCTAATAGCAGCAACGTTACACTTACGACTGTTTTGAAAATACCACCCGCGGTAGCTAAGGAATAATTCCCTTGCGCTATACCATATTTCAATACAAATATATCAATCGTTTCCGACCAATCTACGACAAGCCCGTTTCCTAACAAGTACTGAACCTCAAATCCAGCTTCCAGTACATGTCCTACGGACATTATTAACAGGATTACAATGGTTGCTTTCATGCCCGGCAAAGTTACATGACGCATTTTCTTATACCGGTTCGCTCCATCAATCTCAGCAGCTTCATATAAAGCCGGATCAATAGAGGCGATAGCCGCCAAGTAGATGATAGTACTCCATCCGACTTCTTTCCAGACGTGTGAAGCACCTACAATACCCCAGAAATACTTCCCTTCACTCAACCAAAGGATCGGTGAATCAATGAGATGCAATTTCATGAGCACGATGTTGATAATCCCGTCATTAACCGAAAGAGAAGTAGCTACAATGCCTGTTACAATAATCCAAGAGAGGAAGTGAGGCAAGTAGGATATGGTCTGAACGGTTCTTTTCCAAAATACATTTTTGATCTCATTAAGCAGCAATGCCAGTATTATCGCAGTCACAAATCCTAGAACTAGATTAATTAGGCCCATGGCCAACGTATTGCGCAGTACTCTCAAAAAGCTATCGTCCGTAAAAAGAAACTTGAAGTGTTTTAAACCCACCCATGTTTGTTCACTAAATGCTCTAGCTGGTTTATAATCTTGGAAAGCCATCGTCCATCCCCAGATGGGAACATAAGCAAATAGTATAATATAAAGCATTAATGGAACCGACATCCAAATCAGCTGTTTCTGATTCTTAATCAAGGTCATAGTAATCGGTTGCTTCTTTTTTCTTTTAGGATGCCGGTTAACTTTTTTCCCCGTTAATATCTCATCCATATATGTTTTCTCCCCACATCATCCATATATTTCAGAAAGTGGTTGGCCTAATAAGCCACCACTTTCTGATTTTTAAGCAAGCTCTAACTATTTAACACTCCAAGTATCAAATCTCCATTTAAGCTGTTCATTGATTTTGTCTTCATAGGCTTTGACATTCGCTTTACCAATTTCTCCAACAAAGTCATTCCAAACCTTATCGAATTCTGATGGACTGGCCAAGATTGCTTTTGGCAGGTACTTGGTTCGTAATTCATTCAGCTTCGTTTCGGCAATTTTGGCATCTGAGCCTTCAACAAGATCTATGGACCAAGCTGGATAAGCTACTGGGTTCGGCTCAGGCTCGCTGAAGAAATCCACATAACTGTTGTAGCCATAAGCATCAAGGATTTCCTTGTCATACGGCTTGAGTGCAGCCCGGTATTCTTCTGGTTGAGCCGCAGCATCTGTTGAGTTTCCATCCTCAAAGAATCCTTGCAATTTCGGAGCTGTAGCATACCAAGCATCTGCTTTGTTGCTGAGCTTCCATGTAGCATCAACTGCGTTCTTCCGTTGTTCTTCATTTCTTATAAAGCGGCCATTTTCCACTTGATAATCTTCACCTTCGATACCCCAAGTGAAGATTTTTTGCCAATCTTCTTGAATCAATGTATCCATTAGTTTAATAATTTTTTCAGGATTTTTGGCATTGATACTGATCCCGAAGCCATTATTCAAGTTCAGCGCTGGGCGATCCAGATAATAATCTTTAGTGCTGGTATCAAACACAAGTGGAAGTCCTACATAAGTTCTTTCATCTTTACCTTGTGTCCGGAGTGAATCTTCTGCTGAACCAAAGTTCCAGTGCTGATCAAACATTCCCAGAACGGCTCCACTGGACAGTTTTGCCAAATATTGATCGTAGTTTTGCACAAATGTTTCTTGGTCGATAACGCCCAATTGGTTCATTTCATTAAGCTTTTGATAGTATTGCTTAGCATAGTCTTTATCTGCGAAGATTTCTGCAACGTTATCATTAACAACCACTCCGCCATCATTCGGGTGCCCGATCAGATGCTGAGGAGCGTTAAACAATCCCCAGTTTCTCCAGTCGTTGTTAAGAATTTCGAATCCGATGGTTGGCGTTCCATCGATGGTTGGATTTTTTTCTTTATATTTGACAATGAGGTCAAAATACTCGTCCAAGGTCTTCACCTTTGGATAACCAGCATCTTTCAGGATGTCCTTCTGAATCCAGAAAGCAGGACCTGCATAATAGGTTGTATTCACTTTACCGTTATACGCACCATAATTCGGAAGCGTATAAATATGTCCATCATTCGGGTCTTTCATCATGTTCCAGTAATCTGCGTAATGCGCTTTCAAGTTTGGAGCATATTGTTCAATCAAATCTTCAAGCGGGATAAAAGCTTCCGCTCCTGTCAGCTTGGTATTGGCAGTCATCAAATCCGGATAATCCTGACCGGCAATCATTACGCCTAGCTTCTGGTTAAGATCCCCAGCTAAGAATTCGAAATTGAAGGATGCGCCTGTTTTTTCTTTAATCATTTTGTAGATTTTATTATCTGGTGTTGGTTGCTGGCCTGCTTCTCCAAGAAAGATACTAATTTCAAAAGGTTCAATCTTATCAGAATCTGTTCCTGCAGCAGTTGAAGTGGCTGTTTCTGCTGGTTTGTCTTCTCCCTTAGCCGTCGTATTGTTGCTGTTATTTCCTCCACACCCTGCTAAGGTAAAGCTTAGGGATAACACAGCAATCAGACTAAGTTTCCATTTGGATATTAACTTGCCCCCCATAAAGCACCTCCATATATTTGTTGGTGTAACAATGTTGTAAGCCCTTACAACTTAAATTATAGAGGTGATAATCTTCTGAAAATACGCCAGAATTAAAGATGTACCCCCAAAAAGTTTAGGTATTAGTGTTTTTAAATTCGTTAGGGCTCATATGCAGCTTTTTTTCAAATTGCTTGAGGAACTGGCTATAATTGCCATAACCCACTTTCTCAGCGATTTCACTATTTTTTAACTTATTTTGTTGAAGTAAATGTACTGCCTCTTTTATTCGGAGGTTATGCAGCTGTTCATTGAAATTAATACCGTTCTTCTTGATCAATAATTGGCCCAGATATACCGGGTGCAGGAAAAACACCTCTGATAGTCTCTTAATGGTAAGACATTCGCGAAAATGCTCTTCAATATAATTGTTAATCTCCTGAACAATCCCCTGTGATCTTAGGTTTTGTTCCTTAAGAAGGATATCGATACTGGCCTCGCCGCAGAATAGCAAATTACGCATTAAGTCCGTCAAGGTGATCATTGAGTCTAACATCGCGGGGATTCTAATTTGATTAGATAAGGAGGACTCATGAACTTCACTGGCTTCCGAGGTAAACTCAATAATCTTATACATCATATGAATAACAATTTTCTTCACAACCTCTGGAGCGATGCGCTGTTCCCGGAAACTGCGGGCTGCCGAGTTCACAGCTTGGCTAAAGCCTGCGGAGTCCAGGGTGTTAATCGGTCTTATCAAGTCATCCATCAGTTGAATTTGATCATAATGATAACTAAAGGGACTATCCTTAATCTCCTGATAAGTCAGGATCTCTACATTTTCAGAATAATAAAAATAATACATTAATGCTTCTTTCGCCATTCGGAAACTGTTCCCGATCTGAAGCAAGGAGCCTACACCAGCACCTGTTGCAATATATAAAGCTTGTTTGGGGTGTTCATTCAGCAAAGGAGTTGCAATCTGATCGATCACAGCTCCCTCAGTGGACAATGAATTGTATCCATATACGATTCCAAAACAATGACTCTCCAGATCCATCAGAAACATAGAATCTTTATCGGTTAGGAGGACTGAGGCTTGCTCTCTGATCTCCGTATATAAAACCGGCTCTGTCTGTATCAAACAAATATTCCAATGGCTTTTACCTTTCGATAGTCGGTTAAGTACCTCCTGATTCGACTGCTCAGCTTTCTCATGCAGCATTCCTTTCAGGAGAGAAACAGCCTCCTCCGCGGAGGCTATTTGATTTAAACTGCGCTTCTGAGCTTCCTGCTCCAGCTCCTGATATATCTCCAGCAATTCTTCTGCCGCCTCTTCGGGAAACACTGGCTTCATCAGATAATGATTAATTCCATAGTGTATAGCTGTCTTGGCATATTCAAACTCACTATAACCACTTAGTATGGCAAATTTGATCTCCTTAATCTCAGCTTGTTGCCAAGCTGCGACCATCTCCAGCCCATTCATTAGCGGCATATTAACATCCGTAATTACAAGATCTGGCTCTAGCTGTTTCATTAGCTCCAGCCCCTCTTTGCCATTGCTGGAGGTTCCACATACCTCAAAGCCAAGCTCCTGCCAATTAATCCACAGTTGCATCGCTTCAAGAGCACTAGGCTCATCATCGATCAATAATACTTTGTATTTCATAGGAGGTCCCTCACTTTCTAGCTATTCTTCCGTTCCAGGAGTTTTAGTGGAATGTCAAAAGTGACAATGGTCCCTTCATCCGGAACGCTGCTGATATCAAAACGGACCTGATCTTCATAGTACAATTCTAATCGGCGGTACACATTGCGGATTCCGATGTTCGTTCCTGATGACGCTTCATTTTGAACATTACCTAATAATTCTTGCAGCTTCTCTGGCTCTATCCCTTTACCGTTATCAGAGACGGTAACTTTTAATCGTCCCTCCTCCACTAACGTCTTCACTTTTATCACACCTAGTCCCTCTATGGCCTGTAGACCATGTTTGCAGGAATTCTCAACGAGCGGCTGCATGCTTAGCTTGGGAATCTTATATTGAAGCGACTGCTCATCGATCTCAAATTGATAGTCGAATTTATCCCTGAACCGGAATTTTTCAATTTTCAAATACATCTCAATGAAGGTCATTTCTTCTTCCAAGGTAACGAGATCCTCTTTCCAGCTCAGCAGCCGTCTAAGTAATTTCGATAAACTCTTAATGATATCCGTAACATCTGAGTAATTATTTTTAGTACAGACCACCAAAATGGCATTTAACGTATTAAACAGAAAATGCGGATTCATCTGGCTTTGCAGGAAATTCAGCTCAGCCCTTACTCTTTCCATCTCCAGATTATTTTTTTGAATCTCCAGTTTATATACATCATTGATCAAGGAATTAATGGTAGTGGTCATCCTGTTAAAATTACGGATCAGGCCCCCGATCTCATCCTGGCCTTCATCAATCCGAATCAGCTCAAATTTCTCATTGGATACTTTCTGCATATGTCTGGATAACCGTTTCACCCGATAATTATAGGATCTTAACATCACATATAAAAAAGCGGTTGTGATTAGCGTGACAATAGACGCCAGAATCCCTGCATAAATCCGAATCTCCATTATCGCTTGGGTAATACGCTCACCTTGTGTAATTCCTATTATCCGCCAGCCTTTTATATAACTAGCTCCGCCGACGGGTACAATATGCACATCCTCCTTGCGCTCATCATCCTGCAGCTTGAACACGGGATAAGGTTCCGTGGTGCCTCTTTGATACCCGCTTTGTGCAGACATAATAATCTCGTCCTGCTCGTTAACCAGATAAAGACTCAAGTAATCTTTTTCTCTGATAATCACGTCATATATTTTACTGAGATCCAAATCAATTCTAAGCAGCTTTTCAAATTTATTGTATGAGCTGTAAGCGTCCATTCGCTCAATAACACTCAAATAAGGCGCTGTAGAAATCACACTAGAGATATCACTCATATGATAAGCGGCAAGAAACAGATGTTTATTCGCAGCCTTCGACTGCTTATACCATTCACTGTTCATTACCTTTTCATTGATGACCTGATAGTTGCTGCCAGAAACAATGGAATCATTGTTCGTGAATACAGTAATCCGTTCAATCTGATTGTTCACCGGCATATAGCTGTTCATGCGGCCTCTTAGCTGTTCATCAAAAGTGTCATAGAATTCAATAGAGTTTCCATACGTCCGCTCAAGTAATTCATACAGGTTCTTATCAGCAGAAAGCGTATAGCTGACAGCTACCCCACCTTCAATGAAATCATGAATATCCTTTCGGGCTCTTTCTAAGGATATCTCCAGATTCTGCTGCTCTCTGGATTTGATCAGATCGGAAATCCGATCCAAAAAAACAAGGTTAATAATAATGATAGGGAGAAGAACACCTATGATATAAATAAGGGAAAATTTATAATTCAAGGGAATATCATTCACTACTTTTCTAAATCTGAATTTTTTTCTCTCCATATGAAACACCTTGCTTCCCCTAGAGCTGTTGGTTCTTATTCTCATTTTTATACACGGATGGTACTACCCCTACAAGCAGCTTAAATTTATCTATAAAATAATCAGTGTTAGAGAATCCCACCTGCACCGCTATATCCGATATCTTTAGCTGTGTTCGTTTCAGCAGACTTTTTGCCTCTTCAATCCGTTTGGCATTTAGGTATTCACTAAAACCCTGACCCGTTTGCTTTCTGAACAGTTGTCCCAAATAGGTAGAATTAATATGAAATTGTTGTGCCAAATCCTGAAGCTTTAATTTATTCCGAAATTCCCGATCCACATACTGAATAACCTTGTAAATCGTATTTTGTTCATTCTGCTGCTCTAGTTCAGACAGATAGACGGCAGCCCGTTCACACAGACTTTGTACATAACGGCTTAATATAAAATAATCACTAAGCTCACCTAGATTTCCGTATTCTTGCTGAAGCTTAATCATAATCGTATCCGGGTCTCCATTCATTTGAGCTATAATTCTACAGATCGTAAGCTCTAAATGGGCCACTTTTGCTTTTACAACTTCAAGGGTCAACAGATTCTCAACGAAAGCAGTGAACGCTTCTTTTACACAAGGCTGGATCTGTTCCGTATCATTCGTTTGGACCTTATGCAGCAGCTGTCTGAAATGATCCTCATGAGGTTCTTCCTTTTTCAGGCTCCTAAGCTCACTATAATAAAAGACCCCTCTTTTCTGCTGATGCGTTTTTCGTTTCCATACCTCAAGTGCCTGCCTATAAATCTCTCGAATCGAGCTCACCCCGACCATTCTGCTGCTAAGTGCTAGAAAGACCAGCTCCTGTGATTGTTCAGTGAGATCTGAATGCATCTGGTTGACGATAGTCTCCAGGCTCTCATTGCCGATAGAAGCAGACTGAAGAATGATCCCCGCTCTTCCCGATCCGTCTTGAAAGAAGCAGAAGTGTTCCTCGGAAAAATAATCACTTATCTGCGGTTGGAATGGATTCATAGAGGAGGCCGGTTCGATAAGAATACACATTAACTCTGCATCCGCTTGAAGCTTCAAGGTGTTTCGGGTTAGAAGCTCTAAATTTTCGTTATACTCCCCTTGGATCAGGCGGTTGATGATATTATTTACGATAAAAAATTGCTTTTTATCAAACTCCTCATTGGAAGCGATTTCATTTTGGATTATTGGAGTGATCCTGCTTAATAAAGCCTCTATTTCTTCATCATCAATGGGTTTTAATAAATATTCATTTACCCGCTGGCGCAATGCCGTACGTGCATACTTGAAGTCATCATATCCAGACAGAATCACAAATTTAGGAGGTTTCTCCATGACCTCATTCAACTTTGTAATAAGCTCAAGTCCGTTAATTACAGGCATATTAATATCCGTAAGAACCAGTTCCGGTTTATTCTCCTGGATAAGCCTCATCGCATCCGTGCCGTTTTGAGCTTCACCACAAACTTCATAACCGAATTTTTCCCAGTCGATCATCGTCCTTAGCCCCTCAAGAACCCAGGGTTCATCGTCCACGATCAGAACCTTAAGCATGATGTTCGCTCCAATCTTATTAAGTTAAGCCCGCGCTTTACACCAAAATATATAGATCATGCTATCATACTTGGATAATGATGTGAATTCATAAATTTTCCTTCTTTTGTTTAAAACAGTACTTTTTTTACTTGAAAAAACGTACAAAAAACGACGTATCCTAAATTTCAGATACACCTTTACAAGGGCCCATCATTCCATTATCATGGTTTACATTGAGTAAAGAATTACATAGTGTAAACCATATGGGAGGGCTAAGATATGAGCAGCTTATCTAAGTCTGCTAGATTTCCACTTTTCATTCTGATGTTGAATCTATTTATCGCTTTATTGGGGCAAGGTATGGTTATTCCCATTCTACCTGAGTATCTGAAGCTGTTTAATGCGTCAGGGGCTGCTGCCGGATATCTTATTGCAGCTTTTGGAGCAGCACAGTTTATTTTTTCACCTATAGGGGGACAGCTTTCGGATAAATGGGGAAGAAAATCAATGATCATTTCCGGAATGTTTTTAACCGTACTTTCAGATCTGATATTTGCTGTCTCTACGACATTGCCCCTACTCTATGTCGCTAGATTTATTGGGGGTATAGGTATCGGAATCATGGTTCCTTCCAATATGGCCTACGTCGCTGATATCACCACCCATGAAACCCGCGCTAAAGGTATGGGGTACTTGGGGGCCTCCATGAATTTGGGTATGGTACTTGGTCCAGGGTTAGGCGGCATTATCGCTGGGTTTGGCATACGGACGCCTTATTTTTTTGCGGGTGGACTTGGACTTATCGCTACGATACTTTGTTTTTATATGCCAGAGACACTCCCAAAGGAAAAACGGAAACCCGTTAACAAATGGGCCCCTCGGGAATCTATTCGTAATCAAATCGTAAATTCATTCCGGACGTCCTATTTCCGCTATCTTCTGCTCATTCTAATCATGACATTTGGTCTGATGAATTATGAAACGGTGTACGCCCTTTTTGTGGAACAAAAATACGGTTTTGATGCAACGAAAATCTCAATCATTATTACGGTTGGTGCTATTATAGGCATTATTGTGCAGATCTGGCTGCTTGATCATCTGATTAAGAGACTTGGCGAGATAAAGCTTATACGTATATCATTGGTGATGACCGCTATAACCTTATTGTTGATGATATTCAAGATCAATTTAGGTTATTTATTAGTTGTATCCGGTTTATTTTTTGCTTTTAATGCTTTTTTACGACCCACAGTAAGTACATTGATTGCCAACTCAGCTGGTGATCGGCAAGGATTTGCTGCCGGATTAAATACAACGTATACCAGCATAGGAAACATACTTGGACCCATTTTAGCGGGATTGATGTTTGACAAACACATGGATATCCCCTATATTTTTGGGGCAATTATCCTGGCATCTGCCTTTTTCATCACCTTACAAAAACCAAAAAAAGAACAAGAAAGGAGTGTAACCCATGACTGAGAACTGGCACCAGAATTTAAAAAACAGAAACCGGGAAGAATTGATTGCTGCGGCGAAGGATCTTTTTATGAAGCAAAGCTTTCTCAAAGTTAATATTAAGGATGTCTGCGACGTGGCTGGTGTAAGCCGGGTTACCTTTTATAAGCATTTCCAGTCCATGAACGAACTGATTTTTGAGGTCCAGATGGAAATCCTGGAGAGCATGACGCAATTTGTTAGAAACGCACCTTCTTCAATTGAAATGAATGGTAAGCAAATGCTTGCTTCGATGCTTAATGCTTGGATTGATTATGCCCGGCAACACCCAGGTTACATCAAATTCATTCTTCTATTCGATTTGCATTTTGAAGCCTATGATTACAGTAAAGAACTCAAAGAAAATTACAGAAATTTTGTGATGCGGGGTAAAGAACGACATTTCTTAATGGATGCTCTGGAGGCCGGAGTTAAAGATGGATCATTAAAATTTGATACAGAACCCTTATCCACTGCTCATTTCATCTTCACGTCTATGATGGGTTTATTGCAGAAAATGAGCCTGATTTCCAAAGACGATTTCAACAACGAACTTCAGGATATTCAAATTGCTAACCGATTTGTGGACATGTTAGTTCAGTATTTAAGTACAGAAAGTGATGAATCTCCTGCCTTGAAGTAAGGGGACCCATCACTTTCTCCGTAATAGAAAGAAGTAGTTAAATGAAATTATTCTGCTTTAAGGAGCGGTTAGACTCATGTTTGATTAACCATTCTTTTCTGGCAAGCCCGCCTCCATAGCCCCCCAATTCACCATTGCTATTTATCACTCGATGACATGGAACCAAGATTGAAAGTTGATTGGTGCCATTCGCCCTTGCTACAGCGCGGCAAGCAGAAGGATTGTTGATTTTCTCTGCAAGCTCCTTATAAGAATCTGTCTGTCCCAGAGGTATTTTCCGGAGTTCATTCCACACCTTTTGCTGAAAGTCTGAGCCCAGATAACGAACCGGCGTTGTAAATTCCGTAAGTTCACCGGTGAAATACAGCTTCAATTCCTCCTCAATTTGGTGAAGGACGGCTACCTTTTCAGGTAATATAGTTGCATTTAAGCGAATGCGTAATCTCTTGATTTCATTTTCAAGTCCCTTGCGATCCACAAATTCCAGCAGTAAAAGACTCTCTTCATCGGAGATGGCCAGCATAGAACCCAATATCGTTTCTATCCAAGTACAGTACAGCACTTTAATCTGCTTGGAATGATTCGGGACAGTCCCCATCGTTCGTGAAAAAGCATCCCTAAACCCATTGCTCGAATCGTACCCGCTTTCCAGTTGTGCGTTAATGATTGAATCCCCATTCCTAATATGTTTGAATGCCAGTCCTAAACGTCTAGAACGTGCATATTCGATAAAGGTCATTCCAAATTGTTTCTTAAATTGGCGGCGTGCCGTGTTTGCACTAATAGACAGCTCATCAAAATCTTTATCTGTCCATTTTCGTTCCGGGTTGCTCTCAATAGCTTCTACAAGCAGCTTTACTTCAGGAGACATTTTTGTTGGATTGGATAGCGGCTGACACCTTTTACAAGGTCTATATGAAGCTAATAAGGCTTCCTTGGCTGTAGCAAAAAACTCACAATTTTCTTTTAATGGCTTTTTAGCGGGACAAGTTGGCCTACACATGATGCCCGTTGTTTTCACTCCTACAAAAAATACGCCCTCATAATTCGAGTTTTTCTCGACCAGCATCTTATAATATTTATCGATATCCTGCTCATTAGTTATCATAGTGTGGTTAGCTCATTTCTAAATAAAGTCCTGAGGCATCAAGCATTTGCCGGGCATTTTCTTGGAGGTTATGTTGTGCCTGAAAGAAACTACGCGGTCCATAGCTAATCCGTTTCACGCCAATATTTTGCAATTCATGATTTGAAAGCATACCGTCCATAACCATAATATTCACAGGCAGTGGCGATTTTTCAACAAATTGTTCAATCAAGCTTGGATCAGCGAGCCCCGGTATAAAAATCCCATCCGCTCCAGCGTCTGCATAAGCATAGGTACGTTCTATAGCTTGATTCACTAGATCCATCGAATGTTCCTTAGCCTTGAAAAAGATATCCGCTCTAGCGTTAATAAACACGCGCTTTTGCAGTTTGGAGGCTACTTGTTGTATGGTTTTGATCCTCCGGCTTTGTTCGCTGGTCTCCCATAGTTCATTGTTAGGATGATTTACGATCTGATCTTCAAAATTGATACCACAGATATCTAATTGAAATAACTGCTCCATGTTATGCGCTAAAATATCCTCATCTATAGCATATCCACCTTCGATGTCTACGGTCAATGGAACTGCTACTCGTTCGGCAATCTTTGATATCATCCAAAGCATAAGCTCAAATGTAAGCTGTTCACCGTCCGAATATCCCCACGCTTCCGCCATGGAATAGCTGCTGGTTGCTAGCGCCTTTGATCCAGCTTGCTCTATTGCTTTAGCCGAGGCTACATCCCAGCAGTTGTACAGGATCAGTGGATTTTTTTGATCATGCAGCGTTTTAAAATAGTCATAGTTTTTAGTGTTCATAAGTGGTCATCTCCATTTAGTTAAGAATAGAACCACTATATAATAGACATCCATTATCGATACCAGAAAAATTAACACCAATCTTTTTTTTCACAAAAAAAACACCGATAGATAATCTAATCCTCTCAGGATCAGATCATACCATCGATGCCAGTTTGCCGATTAAAGTTCTACCTTACGGAGTGATTGCTTCGGTGATGGTTTGGATGACTTTTTCCCTGTCCCCATCGGTAGGATTTGTGGAGCTGCGATCCCGATCAGAACTACGATAATCCCGATCCAGCGAAGTAATGATACCTCTTCTTGCAGAACTAACACGGAGGCTACTACAGCTGCCGGTAACTCCGCTGCCCCTAAAATCGCGCCTAGACCTGAACCTAGCTTCGGAACCCCGATCGAAAAGAACAGAACTGGAATTACGATGCCCAACAAACCTAGAGGTAGGCCGTATTTCCAAAGCCCATCGGTAATCGCACCGTCATATAAAAACGAAGGCGAAAAAACAGTCATAATAATAACCATTGCACTAGTGGTCATATACAAGCTTTTATTAACGGCAGGCACCTGCGTAGCTACTCGTCCACTCACAAAAATATAGAAAGCAAACGACACGGCTGACATTAAGCCAAAAATCACACCAGTGGTCGTAATTCCACCTATACTCGGCTCAAGGATGCCCCCCGCTAATACTGTACCAATTAGAAGGATAACCATCGAAATCACTTTTTCCCGACTAGGAAGTTTTCGATCTACAACTGCCTCCAGAATTACACCGATCCAAGTAAATTGGAATAACAGTACAATCGCAATCGAAGCAGGTAATTGTTCAACGGCGAAGCCATAAAATATGCCAGTTAAACTGATGGTGATCCCAGCGGCTAATAATTTCCCGCCTGTTTTTAACCCTAATTTCTTTCGAGAAAATAATAAGACCAGCAAGAGCAGCATACACCATCCAAAAAAGTATTGTGATCCTACCAATTGTTTCATTCTAAAGCCATCGTTCATTCCAAGCTTGACGATCGTAGAGAGTGAGCCATAACTACAAGCGCCTAAAAAAACTAGTAAAGCATATTTAAATAACTTCATATTCATCGTAAACCTCTTCCCTTTCTCTTGAGCAAGCTCATTAACATAATAAAGCCCCTTGTCATCGAAATGACAAGGGGCGATTGAAACCAAAGAATACATCTTTGACAAAATTCCGCCACTCCATCCACTGGATAGAGTTTGGTTTATTTACTTATAACAACTCCAATCATAATATGATAAATCACACAGGGTGTCAACTTGAAATTTAAGGATTTAGCTGGAACAATCGATAGACAATAACAGCTGCCTGAGCACGAGTTGTATTGGCTTTAGGTGCAAAGTTATCTTTTCCTACACCTTGAATAATCTTTGCTCCGCTCATGAATTGTACAGCCTCACGAGCGTAGGCTGAAACATCAGCGGCATCATTGAAATTCACTGGCTGGTCCACTTCCACGACCGTAAGCTTAGCGAGCTGTGCTGCACGATAAGCCATCAACGCCATTTCCTCACGGCTAATTGTTTCATTAGCACCGAAGGTTCCATCAGATCTGCCCTGAATAATTCCTAGCTGCTGAGCAGCAGCAACGGAGCTGTAGTACCAAGCATCCAGCGAAACATCCTTAAATGTACTTGCCGCATTACTTTCCTCTAGCTCTAATGCAAGCATCAGCATCTTTAGGAACTGTGCCCGAGTTACATTCAGCTGTGGCCCGAAGTTATGATCTCCGGTGCCATTCAGGATGTCTCTGGCGGCGAGGGCTTGAATGCTATTTTGTGCCCAGCCTAGTCCAGCGATATCCTTAAAGGAATTTTCCGCATATGCTACTGCGAATCTGCTGGAATTGTCTGGTCTAAAGATGATTTTGCCAGTTGTCAGATTAAACTGAGAGTTTCTAACCACCTCCACAGTCCCGTCTTCACGGATTTGGTAGACTACTATTTGTTCTACACCTGAAGTTGTCTTTGGTTTGTAATCCCGTTCAACCTTCAGTCCACGCCCAAAGCTGTCAAACTGTTTGCCATCAACAAAGAACTTAAACTCATAAATATCCCCGACATCTGTCTGAAGCGACAGTGTCTTCGCGTCAACTTTGCCAACTACAAGCTTCACGCTTGCGGCGTCAGATCCTGCCATCTCAAGAAGCAGGTCAGCATTTATTCGGAACGTAGACAATCCCATGTCTATTTCTAAAAGTTGAATTGCTTTTGCTCCAGCCAACTCACGAGCTGGCAAGGTCAGTTCAACCACCGAGCTGGCAGAGGCTGGCTTCACTGTGATTCTCAATACTCCATTCTGCATTGAGCCAATTGCTTGTTGCAGAATCGCTGAGGATACCTCTGCGATAGCTTTACCATTCACATCCGCTGTCACGGAAAGAGTAACTCCATTTGCGTTCACAGTTGGTTCCGGTTGTTTCACTGGTTTGACTGTCGTTGAAGATGAAGTACCGCCCGATTCTGAAACCTGCGATTCTGCCATAATCTCAATGGACATCATGCCTACAACACCAGAGCCATCTTTAGCTGTCGCTTTCACGGTTACCTTGCCTGCTGCAATTGCAGTGAGCAAGCCGGTATCCGTAATAGATGCTCGCTCAGTAGCTGATCCATCCTCATTCACCACTGACCAGCTCACTCCTGGATCGGATGCATGGTCCGGCAGGACTACAGCTGCCATTTGCAGGGTTTGCCCTGACTTGATTTCGCTCACATTATCTTTGGAGGAGACTTTTATCTCCATGACGGATATAGGAATGACATGAACAACCGACTGTGCCTCATGCAGGATGTCAAATTCAACATCTGTGTTGGATCCCCGGAAAGAAATAAATCCAAGCGGCACGGTGATTTCACGGGTTGTCTTCTTCGCTTTGAAGATCATTTCTAAGAATTCCGCATCATCGGTCAGGATATTTCCTGCCTCCGTTCCAGCTACACTAACTGTTATTAGACCTGGACTGTCCTCATTAATATGAGTGATGCTGAATCCGTCTGGCAAGGTCTGAGCGGATACGAATTCCACACCAGATACGTCATATGCCATGGTAAAGTCTACAGCATACACTTCCTTGTAGACGGAGGTAGTAACATTTGTAAGCCCTACACGGTAAGTGAAATCCTGTCCTGCCGCCACTGTGACCGGTCCGTTCAGCGTTGCAGCGGGCAGATTACGGGCAATCTCACCTTGTCCGCTGATGTTAATCTCTAGGCTTCCGGATACTCCACTTCCATCTATAGCTCGCGCAGTTACTTGTACGCTACCGTTCTTTCTAGCTGTCAGCAAGCCCTTCTCATTAATAACCGCTTTATCCGTAGAGGTTATCCCATCTGCTTCAGTTACCGTCCAGATAACTTTAGGATTCGTCGCATTTTCTGGAAGCACAGAGGCTTGCAGCTGCAAGGCACCGCCCTTCGACTCAATGCTGCTAATTCCATCTTTACCCGTTACAGTAATTGAAGAGACATGTAACTCAGGTATCTGCTCTTGACCCACTAAGATCTTGGATTGCTGTGGATTCCAGCCATCACTTCCACCAATCACAGCTTCAATCGTATAGGCAGCCGCCTCTTCTGCTGTTAATTGTTTGGACCAGCTGTAACGTGAAGCTTCATTAGCACCCTCTCCGTAACTTAAAAACTCAGAGAACCGTGCAGTTTTGGAACGACCTTCATACCATTCATGCCAGCCAGTAGCACGAATATGAGCTCCCAGCTCCGTATTAATGAAGGTAGAGCTGCCGTATTCTCTCCATGGCCGGCCCAAGTCAACGGTTCCAGCAGCAACGTCCTCACTGGCAGTTAGTCGATTATTGATGAACACATAACCAGGCTTACCCGCTGCCGTGGAAGGCGCAGTAACATAGCCAGCACCCGCACTTTGAATCACATTATTCTCGAATACAGCAGCGGAATTACCGAAGATAAAGTCCACTGTACCTTCAATATGGCTGTCGACGAAATAGGCTCTTCCCTTATCTGCGAACAGGGTATCCTGATATCCTAGAAGCTTAACATTTCTGTACACTCCCCGGTCTCCTTCAGCATATAAAGCGACTGCCTGACCGGCATCCCGCCCAGCACTGTTCTCAACCGTCATGTTCTCCAGTGTGAAATCAGTTGCAGCAGCCTTTAGTGTATAACTGCCGCTGGTGCCCATTTCTTTACCATCTGAGCCAATGGTTTTCGCGGAGTCACCGTTAATAAGTACGGTACCTTCCCGGCTCTCACCGATGATACTAATATTCATCTTACTAGAAGGTACAAGCACCTTCTCCTTATACGTGCCGTTCTTCACTTTAATAATCGTGGTTAGGGCACTATTATCAGGTGCTGCTTGAATAGCGTCATTAATCGTTTTATAATCTCCTGTCCCATTCTGAGCAACAATAATGACAGGAGCTGGAATTCCCTTGACCACCTCGGATGGAAGACTGGCACCCTTATCACCGATGGCGATTACCGCATATTGATAGGCAGTCCCGTTGCTCAAGCCTTTATCGGTATAATCGGTTGCTTCGATGCCGTCGGCCACGACCGCATAACTGCCACCGCTCTCCGAGCGTAGAATTTGATAGCTGCTAGCTCCATCAGCTACATTCCAAGTCAGATGGATATCAGTGTTGCCAGGCTCAGCACTAACTCCTTGTGGAGCCTGCGGCTGGCCGGAATTCTGGTATGGAACCGCTGAGGCAACAGCTGAATCTAGACTACTACGGGTACCATTTATTGCTTTGACTTTGTAATAATACGGTGTTCCGTTTACGAGCCCACTATCAGTAAAGCTTGTGTCTGATAAATCAGACCCGAGCACTTCATAAGGACCTTTCGCCGATGAGGCACGTTTGACAATATACTGGTTCGCCTCCTCAATCGCTGGCCAGCTTAGTTTCACTACACTGTCACCAGCTTCAATGGAAACCACAGGCGTTCCCAAAGGAGATTGCGGAGTAGCTTCAACAGGCGCTGATTCTTTTCCCTCTCCGGCCACATTTGTTGCAGATACGACGTAACGGTAGGTTTGCCCGTTGGCCAGACCTCCGACGCGGTAAGTTGTGCCGGCGATTTCTTTTGCCACGAGTTCATAGCTGCCTGAAGTCTCATTCCACTTCTTGATGCTGTAGCTGGCTGCATTCTCCACAGCATTCCAGCTGAGATCCAGCTGAGCATTCCGGCTTATAGCCGCGAACGATTCTGGCGCAGGCAATTTCACCGCCAAAGCGGATGGGGTAATACTAATTTCATTGGAATTTCCCGATTCACCAGTGGGCGCCATCGCCGAGATAACATAATAATAGGTAGTTTCGTTGGTAACTTCAGTATCAATATATGATGTCTCTGTAATAGCGTTGGCAATAGTCTCATAAGGCCCCCCGCTCTTAAGACTTCTCTTAATATTGTAGGAAGTTGCCCCTTCAAGAGCAGGCCAGGATAGCTGGGCTGCTTGGTTTCCTGGAAGTCCAGTCAGTCCAAGCGGTGTTTCAATCGGCTCAACATAGATCTTTAAATTATCTAAGTAATAATTTCCTGAGCCGCCGCCCGGTGTCTTGGACAAAATACGCCCAATGCCATAGCTGGCGAAATTCGTGGTTGTGAACGGAAAAGAGCCCGCAGGCTGATCATCGATATATACATCCACTTTATCGTTGTTCACATCCACCTTTAGCTTCAGGTTATACCATTGTTTTAGGGAATAAGAGTTCATCAGTTGATGATACTGACTGCTTCCCCTACTCATGGTTAGCGTATATTTACCTGTAGCTTCAGGAAGCGTTGGCTTTCTGCTCTCAATGGAGAATGCCGTTTTGCTTCCATCTGTACTCTGGGCCTGCAGGAACACCGAGGTTCCCGATTCTGTCGCAAACATAAAGTCAGTGTCAATAACGAGTGCACCCGTAATTGGCGCGAATTTGCGGATAAACTGCACGCTGCCGTTCGCACCATCGAACACATTCAACACTTGATCTGACGTATTCCCCTTACTGTCAGACGGTGTGGGAGATACAATAACCTTTTGAATTTCAGTCTGTGGATTGGGAGTCACATCATAATACTCTGGTGTCACACCCACAGCAACCTGTTCAAAGTCTTCATCCACATAATACACATTACCTGCTTCACCTTCAGCCGTAGCGCTGGCCTCATCGGAATCAAAGCTTTCACCAAGCTCATTCACAGCACTGACCACGTAGTAATAAGTTTTTCCGGAGCTGAGTCCGGAATCAGTATACAGGCTATCTTTAATTTCAGTATTGATCGTCTTGTATGGACCGCCTGAAACCTCACTACGTTTAACACTATACGACTTGGCAGAACCAACATCCTCCCAGTTCAGCTTCACTTTTTCCTCACCTGCTGTCGCTGTAAGACCACGGGGCGCAGTAGGAAACTGATCACTAAGCGGTTTCAGCTCCACCTCACTGAAGACAGATGCATTATAACGATTAACCTCGTTATCTACCTTAGCGGCATCGGCTGCAAGACCAAAATAAACCGTATCATTCAGGTCAAGCTTCACCGTGCCTACCTTGCTCCATGTTACTTTATCCGGCGATACCAGACCTGTCACTTCATTACCAAGACGAACCAGCTTCACCCAATAAGGTGTATTGATGAAGCTGTCCGGTTCTGTTTTTACCACCTTGGCTCCTGTGGTGGAGCGGGTAATCATAACTCCCTTCTTGCCATATTTGACATAAGGGATTGCCAGCATTGTCATTTTAGAGTTCTCATTGAGATTATCACGAATCATGACACCTGCTTTGGCATAATCGTCAGTTCCCGTTACGGAGTCGATTCTAGCAATAATTTCACCATTGCCTGTCAGGGTTTGATAAGCAAACTGAAAATTATCAACAGCCGTTTCGCTCTCTGATGTTGCTCCGATAAGTCCAGCCGATTTGAGCGTAATCTTCCCGCTATCCGGATGAAGCGTAGTCACTCCCGCTATCCCTGGATGGCCAATATCCACCGAAGTCCAAGGAAGAACGGATCCAGACGTGTTGACATGAATAGCCACGTTATCAGATTGTGTCTTGAGACCCTTATTGTCTATAGCCTGAACAACGAGATAATAGGTACCATCCTGCACATTGTTCCAATCGAAACTATAAGGTGCTGTGGTAGCTTCGGCTTGCTTCACACCATTAACGATAAATTCCACCTTAGCAATACCATCGCTATCACTGGCAGAGGCTGTAACCTTCACATTGTTGCCCGACTCTATGATTTGGTTATTCACAGGATAATTGATAGCGGTTACAGGATTGTCTGTATGCTCATTCCCTGCTTTTCCCAAAACAATCAGATCATTCAGATACACTTCTAGATTCGTATAGCCCTCCGTAGATAACGTCGTCTTCTTACCATCCTCAGAATCGGTAGGGTCTAGTCCATTAGCAATCTCCCAGCTGTCATCCATACCGTCATGATCCATGTCGATTACATTGGAAGCTGTCTCTGTATAGTCTGGGTAACCGCCTATTTCAATAGGTGAATTAATATGCTGTCCAGTGCGATTCTTCACATCATTAATGACCCGCGCATCGTAAGCATCACGCCTTGGCAGAGTGGCACCGGCATCAGCCATTACATTTACGTAGGCTTCCTCCGCCGACACTGCCGCATAGGGGTTAGGCATCTTTGCCGGCTCCGTAAGCTTAGAGATATCCGAATACTTTTGCACACCCTTCCAGTTGTCTTCAGTAACCTTCGGATTACCATCCATGATGTTCCCATCTATAAACAACCGGGTTTCTGGTGACACTTCCCCAAACAATTGATTTTTTACACTGGTGTAGGTGTTTGGACCATTTTTATAATAATTGTTAGTGATATTATATCGATAATCTTCTGCACCCCCACCATAGGTCGAAGCGAATCCCCAGTTATAGATAACGTTATTAGACATTTCCGTCAGGTCCACCAATTTGGTCACCGTCGGCAAACGGGGGTTGCGGCTGGTGCTATGGGCAATCAGATTGTGAAGGAAACTGGCATTTTTGCCACCCCAGATTCCTCCGTAGCCGTGACGTCCCTTCTGGTGCGTCGTCATCAGCATACTTTCAGCGGATATCGACCATTGCACAGTAGTATTCTCGTTATCATACAGACTGACCACTTCATCCACCGACCAGCTGAATGAGCTATGATCGATAATGAGATCCTTATGGTACCTTGATCCAAAAGCATCATCTTCACTAGCTACCCGGTCGCCTAACCGGAAACGCATATAGCGCATAATAATATTGTCAGCTTCAATAGAGGTTGTGTAGTCGGCAATTGTAATTCCGTCACCTGGAGCCGTTTGCCCGGCAATCGTCAGATTTGAGCCGGTAATCTTGAGGGATTCCTTCAGATGGATGGTTCCCCCCACTCGAAAAACAATGGTCCGATTACTTTGGCTTACCGCATCGCGGAAGGAGCCGGGGATCGGAGTTTCCTTGATACCATAATCAGCCAACGTCGTTACTTCATACACAGGTTGAGCTCTTCCGCCGGTTACATATTTGCCGCCGCCTTCCGCGCCCGGAAAAGCAGGAAGCGCTTCCAAAGAAGCGGCCTCGACACCACCAAATGGCATACATGTTGCAAGAAGACTCGCAACCAGCGCCCCGGATAACCATTTTCTCTTCATACAAGACCTCCTAATATCTATTGGAATAAGAAGGGGGCCCTGTCCTCAGAGCAACCCCTTCCTTAGTAAAGCCGTGTGTATTATTCCTTGCCCTGATAACGGAAATATGCGAAATCAGCACTGCTGCCACCGAACTGCTGCATATCATGCGCCGCAATGCCAACAAAGTTCCCAGTGAAGCCTCCCGACAAAAAGCTGATATTCTGCGGATCGCCAAGTGGCTTCCACTCCGTATCGTCACCCTTAAGATAAACAAATTGCCCAGTCACTTCCTGCACCTCAACCGCGATCCGCACTGTCTCCCCTGCATTTAGTTCAATCATTACAGGCTCCGCAGTGAATTCATCGCGCTGACAGCGCATTAACCGCAGCACCTTGCCACGTCCTTCTTCCTGGCTGATATACGCATAAAGATAGTTATCCTCATTCAGGTATAACAGTAGTCCTGCCATCTGCAGATAAGTATTCGGTTCATATTCAAGCGCTGTTTCAGCGCGGAAGCTTATATCCGTCTGGCGAATAGCCAGAATATGATGCTCAAACAGACTCTGCACGGACTCCCCGGCCCTGATTCTTAACCAGCCCGGTCTTTCAGCAAGGGAACACCAGCTTTCATTCCTAGGAATCCGCAATGTATTCCAGTTCTTTTTCAATTCTGGGCCATTAAAATCATCCTCAAATTCAAGCGTCCGCACTTGGTTCAGGAACTTTGTTCCTTTAGGTGCTGGTACCTTGAGCTGTGGTGTATTTCCGCCTGAGGTTAGTCTTAACCAGCCCTCCTCATTCCAGTGCACCTGCTGAACGGCAGTCTCTCTCCCCAGTATGGCGTATTCGCCTTCCAGGGGTCGCGTACACAAATGGGCCATATACCATTCACCTTCTGGTGTCTCTACCAGACTTCCATGGCCGGCACATTGAAGCGGCAGCTCGGGATTATCCCGAGAGGTCAACATCGGATTGAGCGGATCCACCTCATACGGACCAAGCAGCGCCTTGGAGCGCGCTACGGTTACGGCATGCCCCGATCCAGTGCCGCCTTCTGCCGTAATTAAGTAGTAATAACCTCCCCGCTTGTAAATATGCGGCGCTTCCGTCTTCTTCAGCGGCGTGCAATCAAAGATTTTCACAGGTTCACCTATTAATTGGCACTGCTCTGGATCGTACTCCTGAATTACAATCCCGCAGGACTTGTTGCCGTCCGTAATCCGGTAATCCCACAGCTCATTCAGCAGCCATTTGCGCCCATCCTCATCATGATACAGAGATGGATCGAACCCGCTGCTGTTTAGGTATACCGGTTCAGACCAAGGTCCCTCAATACCCTCCGCAGTGATCAGATAGTTATGACAGTCTTTAAAAGGCCGTTTGGTGCTCTTAACATCGGTATAAATCAGATAAAACAAACCGTCATAATAACTAAGCTGTGGAGCCCAGATACTGCAATTTTTCGGATTTCCCCGCAGATCCACCTGATGAGTCAGAATATCTGTGCAATGCTCCCAGTCTGCTAAGTCCGCTGATTGATACACCCTCACACCGGGCAGCCATTCAAAAGAAGAAACAGCAATATAGTACATCTCCCCTGCTCTTACAATACAAGGGTCAGGATTGAAGCCTTTTAATATGGGATTGTGAATAACTCCTGTCTGAATGTTATCTGTAATCATCTTCATACTCCTTCCTATTTCCATACATCCGCACCCTTCACCCAAAGCAAATCTGCAGTCTATCCTGTCAATTATCAGTCTGTCTGCTCACTTAGATCTTCCTGTGACGGGATAACGGTTACTTGCTGCACTAATTCTTCCACTTTACGGGTGTTTCTCGATTGGCAGCCGGTGATATCTACCGTTTCTCCATTTTCAATATAAAAAGCCGGTCCTTCATGATTCTCGATCGTCACTTGGCGGAAGCGAATATCTCTTACGTTGCCCAGATAGAACCCACGGTTGTTCATATCCTGGATTCCTGACATCATGGCTGGACGGCCAGGGATTGCATTCTCTGCCATGGAAATATCAATATCGGAAAAGGTAATTTCTGAAATGTATTGCTCCGCAAGGCCGTAAAGAAAACCTGCAGCCGCGTGAACATTCCGAGCAGTAATATTAGCAAAATGAATCCGTCGGAAGCAGGGGGTCTCCTCCGTCACCGGATAAGGATTCTTATCCCATACGTATTTGTCCTTACCACGTGGTCCGCAGAAATAATAAAGATTAAGAATAAACGGACAGATCACGTCCTCCATCACGATATTGCTGACACGAATATCTTCGACAACACCTCCGCGCCCGCGTCTGGACTTCAGCCGAATGCCGCGGTCCGTCTGCTTGAACACGCAATTGCTGATCACGATATTACGGATATCTCCGCTCATTTCGCTTCCCAGCACCACACCGCCATGACCATGAATCATCGTGCAGTTAGTTATCGTGATATTCTCGCAGGCAACCCGCTCCTTCGTATCCTCCGTCCCTGCTTTAATGGCGATGCAGTCATCACCCACATCGATATTGCAGTTGCTGATGCGGACATTCACACAGGATTCTGGGTCAATACCGTCTGTATTAGGCGAATCCGCCGGATTATAGATCGACAGATTATCAATCGTAACATCATGGCAACAGATAGGATTCACAGTCCAGCTTGGGGAGTTCACGAGTGTCAGATCTCTGAGCGTGACTCTACGGCAGTTGTCGAAGCTGATAAGCTTCGGGCGGGGATACAGCAGTGAATCAGGAGAATTCCGATGTTTATCCCACCAAGGTGCGCCCCTTCCATCCAGCTTGCCTGCACCTGTAACCGATACATTCTCTAGATTTATTCCAAAAATACATGAAGCATGGACGTTCTGCTTCACACCCTCCCAACGGGAATCCACCACCGGATAATCGTTAGGATCAGAGCTGAAGCTAAGCACAGCTCCAGGACTGAGCTTCAGCTCAATATTGCTTTTCATGAAGATAGCACCCGTCTGATAGTGCCCGGAAGGAACATAAACTGTTCCTCCCCCTGCCTCGCTTGCCGCATGAATGGCACTGGCTATCGCTTCCGTTGAAGGCTCTGCACTATTAGGATGTGCTTCGTAGTCATTTATATTGTAGATAGACATGTGCTTCACTCGCTTCCTTTCGTCACGGCGGGATGCTGCAAATATTCATATTCTCCACAAGCCAGGAGGAATGCGCCAAGCCCCTTCTGATCATTGGTTACGATCGGTTCACTGATATAATAGGCGTAAGTACCATCTCTCCGGTCCTCACCACCGAGTCCAGCGACCTGGCAGTTTTTATTCAGGTTAACCCAGCCTTTTTTGGTTTCCAGCACAAATTCAGCAATAAGACCTTGATAAGCACGGTCAAGAGTCTCGAACCAACTATCATCGAGTACACCAATCCGAATGCCCTTAGCCATTGCATAGGTGATCATGCTAGAGGCGGAAGCCTCCAAATAATTGCCTTTACGGCCGCCCATATTTACAACCTGATACCAGACTCCAGCATCCGCATCCTGAACCTGACGAAGCGCTGTCAGCGTATCTGTCAGAATACGTGCCAAGATCTCGTAATCCGCGTGTTCCTTAGGGAGCATTCCGAGTACATCCACTAGCGCCATCACATACCAGCCCAGCGAACGCCCCCAAAAGTTCGGAGACAACCCCGTTTCAGGATCGCACCACGGCTGTACCCGCTTTTCATCCCATGCGTGAAACAGAAGACCCGTCTCAGCATCCTTGGTATGACGCTCGCACAGAATAAATTGCCGGGTCACATCGTCCAGACCCTTGCCGCCTTCATACTCAAGTAAATACTCCAGATAGAAAGGAGAGCCCATATACAAGCCATCCAGCCAAATCTGATAAGGATATACATTCTTATGCCAAAACGCACCTTCTGAGGTTCGAGGATGCGTTGTTATCTGCTTTCTTAATAAATCTGCAGCCATTTTATATTTCGCTAACCCAGTTTCTTTATGGAGCACAAATAGGATCTTTCCGTTATTTAAGTGATCAATATTATGTTCGCTCAGGCGATATCCCTTCACAGAGCCGTCTTCCTCAATAAAATAATCCATATTATCTTTGATGAATTGATAATATTTAACCTGCCCGGTCTGTCTCCACAGCAGCTCAAAACCCTTCAAGATGACTCCATAATCATAAGACCATTTTCCATGATATCCGTTATCCTCATATAATCTTGGCGTTCGCTCCATAATCGAATCTGCCATTCGAACACCCCAGCCCATACTCCTAAGTGCATTGTTGTCTTTCATTTTTTCCTCCTGTTTGAATAGATATGGTCCTAAACGCAGCCTCCCCATTTAGGACCCCTCTACTATTTTCTTAGAATATAGTCTGTAGTACTTCTTAAGGATTTACAGCTTTATAAGCAGCTTCATATTCAGTAATGATTTTGCTGCCGCCGGATTTCTTCCACTTTTCAACCTCAGCTTTAAATCCGTTCAAATCAATTTTGCCTAGGATATATTTATAAGTGGCATCTGTCATAATCTTCTGCAACTCAGATCCTTGAGTAGAATAGGTCTCAGATTCCAGAGAGTAAGCAGGATTCAGTACAGCATATTTAGCATTCTCAACGATCAGCTTATCAGCTTCAACTTTGAGTGGATCAGCATCATGGATAATGAATCCATTCTCTAATGGACGAGATGCCGAAAATGGCTGAACTTCTTGCTTCCAGAGATCTGTATCCTTAATCGTAACCGCTTGTTCTCCATCGATTGTATAGTGGACATCCTTAATACCATAAGTCATCAAGCCATAGACATCTTCATTCATAAGATCATTAACAAATTTCAAGATCCGTCTTAACTCATTTTCATCCTTGACTTCGGATTTCGGGAAAGACAACAGTCCCCCAATTCCGTTATTACCAGCCCAGATGGCGCGATCCGCTTCATTACCGGTGGAAGTGATATCGTTAACCATAACCAAATCCATACCATCCTGTATGCCTTTAGACAGATTCAGCAGGTTCTTGCTGTCAAACAAGGCACCCACATAAATTCCAGCCTTTCCTTGCGCAAAATTCTGCTGCTGATCTGTTTTAGCCGTCACAGCGAAATCCTGATTGATATAACCACCATCATAAAGAGTCTTCATATAATCCATGGTCTTGACATAAGCCTCTGTATCGAACTCCGGTGTCATTTTACCCGCATCATCTACACTCCAATAGTTCGGTGTTCCAAAGTATGAGCCCAATGTCTTAAATGCTCCATATACAAGATCGCTGCGGTCCATGAAGCCTGTGGTATCCTTTTTGCCATTACCATCAGGGTCTTTTTCGGTAAACGCTTTCGCAACTTCCATCAACTCATCTGTTGTTTTTGGAACCTGCAGTCCAAGCTTATCCAGCCAATCTTTACGGAGAACAACGCCGTTTCTAGCCAAGGACTTCTGGAAAGGAACCCCGTACAGCTTACCTGCAATCGATGCCGATGTACGTGTATCCTGTGAAATTTTAGCCAAATTCGGGAACTCATCAAGATAAGGACTTACTTCCCAGAACATACCGGCCTTCAGTGCATTACGTACAGAAGAGTTATCAAGAATAGTCAGGGTAACGATGTCTGCTAGGGAATTCGATGCTAATGAAGTATTAATACGTTCTTCTTTGGAAGGATCCGGAATCCATGAGAATTCAATCTCTGTATTCGTCAATTCTTCAATTTTGTCCAGAATAGGACCCGTTGGTGTTGTAGACGTTTGTAAAATGTTCAGCCAGCTAATCTTTGCTTTAGCATCTAGCACATCTGCAGGTGCAGCAGTTGTTTTAGCCGTTGAATTCGTTCCCTCATTTGAAGAATTTGACTCCTTCGCGTTATTGCCTCCTCCGCATGCAGTGAGTACTAACCCGCTACACAACATTAAGGCTGCAATTTTTTTGTAATTGCGATTCATCAACATTACCCCTTTTACTAATGTATTTGTGTTGTATCTTCCACCTCTGCCCTTAAGGCAGAGGTAAGAATTCAGCATACTGTGAAGCCTAGTAAACACCATCTTCGCCGATTTTTTTGGCTAACTTGTTCGACAGCATAACGAGAATCAAGCCAACCACACCCTTGAACAGACCTACTGTGGTACTGAAACTCAATTGTCCGTTCTTTAAACCAGCTGTATAGATATAGGTATCGAAAATTTCTCCAACTTCGCGGTTCAAGGAATTGATCAGCAAGTACATATGCTCAAAGCCCAGATCCAGCGTGTGGCCAATCTTCAGAATAAGCAAGGTAATAATGATTGGGCGAATTGCCGGCAGGGTGATATGCCATGTTTTGCGCAATCTTGCCGCTCCATCCATCTCAGCTGCTTCATATAACTGCGTATCCACTACGGTAATGGCTGCCAAATAAATAATGGTTGACCAACCAATTTCTTTCCAAATGATCTGTCCGATATACACGGTACGCAACCACTCAGGAGAAGTCAAAAAGCTGATCTTCTGCATCCCAAGGGCCGCCAACATCTCATTCAGCACCCCTCCATCCACATTCATAAATACATAGGAAATGGAGACGATGATAACCCATGACATGAAATGGGGGATATAAATAATCGTTTGAATGGTGCTCTTAAATAACTTGTGCTGAACTTCGTTAAGCATCAGCGCCACTATAATAGGTAGCGGGAAGAAAATAACAATGTTTAATGCAAACAAGATAAGTGTATTACTCAATAGCATAAAGAAGGTAGGTTCTGTAAACAATCGGACGAAATGCTTAAACCCTACCCACGGGCTATCCGCTATACCCAGAAACGGCTGATAGTCCTGAAATGCAATGATAAGACCGCCCATAGGCAGGTACTTAAAAATAACAAAATACAAAAATCCCGGGAGTATCATTAGATACAATAACTTGTTTCTTTTTAAACTCAGCCAGCTAGGCCCCGTTCGCTTTTTTCTTACTGGATTAACTTTCGTGTTCAGCATGGTGACGTTTGCCTCTTTCACCTGATCGGCCTCCTTGATCGCGTTTCTTTACGATTCCCAGATTACGATCATTCGTCCATTACGTATATAATCATCAGATACTGATACTCCAAGAACCCTACAGCTATAAGGTTTTCCAGGCCCGTGCATCTTATAGTGATTATTACAATACATAAAGATCATCTATGCCTTATCACGCTTTTTCCTCCCAAAACAAAGCCCAAGCTAATGATTATATACGGAATAACAGACCCCTGTTAAAGTTTCAATGAAACGATTACAAGGAGGATATCTGCATGTCGCAATCATCTTTTAAAAAAGAAAATATGGGTAGCCGGCTGTTTACTATTGTAAATACCACACTGCTTACACTCATTGCCCTAGCCTGTCTTTTACCCTTTGTCAATGTGTTTGCCAGTTCCTTTGCTTCAACACAGGAGGTAGTAGAAAAAAGCTTCATCCTGTTCCCGACGACATTCTCTTTGGATGCTTACCGTTATATACTGTCAACGCCTACTATTTTTAAAGGGCTTGGCGTATCCATCGGTGTAACCTTAGTGGGTACAGTTGTCAGTATGGTTCTTACCTCTTTAATGGCTTATGGATTATCTAGAAAATATCTATACGGAAGAGATTTCATCAATTTCGTAATCGTGTTCTCCATGCTCTTCAGCGGGGGAATGATCCCTACTTTCCTGGTAGTTAAATATTTCGGATTAATCGATTCCTACTGGTCCATGATCATGCCTGTTGCGATCAATGCTTTTAACCTGATCATTATGCGTAACTTCTTCCAGGCGCTGCCGGAAGGGCTAGAGGAATCAGCCAAGATTGACGGCTCTAATGATTTTGGTGTATTTTTCAAAATCATGCTTCCGCTGGCGATGCCATCTATCGCGACCCTCTCCTTGTTCTACGGGGTAGCTTACTGGAACACTTATATGAGTGCAATTTTATATATGACAGACTCCACTAAGTGGCCTATTCAAGTCCTGCTGCGCCAAATTGTTATCGTCGCCAGCGGGATGCAGGGAGATAATGCTTCTGTTGATATTATCCCACCTGCTCAAACCATCAAAATGGCGGTTATCGTAGTCGCAACCGTTCCAATGCTGCTCGCCTATCCTTTCGTACAAAAACACTTCACCAAAGGAGCCCTGCTGGGTTCTGTAAAAGGCTAAAACATTGCAGCTGCACAAACAGCCAGCCCCGGTCTCCCGGGGCTGGCTGTTTGTGTTCAGCGTCTTACTTCTCCTGTTTCTGGGTTCGGTATGCACCTGGTGTTACATGTTCTTTTTTACGGAAGGATCGAATAAAGTTCTGTGGATTATGGTACTGCAGCCTTTCAGCAATCTCTTTAATGGTCATATCCGTTTCCACCAGCCACTTCTTAGCCATTTCCAGACGATAGTTCATCAGATACTCGCTAAACGTCATCCCGTACTCTTTTTTGAAAATACTGCTTAAATAGTTCGGACTGTAATGGAGACGATCACCAATTAATTCTAGCGTTAAGTCCTGATCAAATTCCGAGCGGACAATCACCGCAATTTTATCGGATAAGAGGCGGAACTGACGGTCTGTCTTCTCCTTAACGCTGGTCACCATCGGATGGATAACTTCTTTGACCAAAATGCGTTCGATCTCTTCCGGATTACGGATGTCTAACAATCGGTGATACAACGTAGAATTGTCCTCTGTCAGCAGAACCTCTACACCCAGCAGCTGCTCCAGCTGAATCAGATTGTTGACGAAACGTATTAATGTGACTTCGAAATTCAAAGGGTTCTTACTGTGCTTCATCATTTCCCCGAGTAATGGATACAGAGAACAGGAGACTTGTTCTTCATCTCCAATCCGAATCGCGTCAAATAACTGGGACTCAAACTCAGACGGATAATGCAGTAGAACTGGACCCGAGATCACCTTCGATATATCCTCATAGAAGATGATAGACTCTTTGCCCAGATTTAAACGATGATGCAGCGCCTGCTTACTCATCTCGCAAGCTTCCCTACTAAACAATAAATTATCATAAAAATTGCTGATTCCAACGCTAATGGATAGTTTCAGGATTTCTCTAGCTGTTCGAATAATTGTCTTGGCATAGTCCAGTGCTATTCTCCGGTTCTCCTGTTCATTCGCTCCCTCAAAGATCAGGATAGTCGCTTGTGTACGGTCATTTAATAAGATAGGAATCATCCGCCTCTCCTGCGGAATCAGCTCTTCCACCAGTTTGTTAACCGCTACAAGCAGAAGATCCTTATCACTAGCCTGCCGTTCCCCATAGTTATCCAGCTGTATTAGCAGCGTTGCGTACACCGAATTCTGTGACAGCTCATAACCGAAACGAGGCAAACCCAGATTAAGCTCTTCTTGGGATATCCGGCTACGAAACAGATTTAGAATAAACTGAGTTTCCAACTTAGGCATCTCAGACTCAATCAGACCCTCTAGGCTTTCTTTCTCCGATAAGATGGTATCAATCGAATTAATAATCCAGTCTACCTCATTCTTAGGCTCTAGCTCCGCATTGGCAGGCAATAATCGGCGCTGAATCTGCCGGAATGGCTTGGTGAAATACAAAGAGATCACATAAGCGACTACCGCAATCAACAACGTAATAAGCAGTACCATCATCACAATCCCGAATCGGGTTGTCTTTAGTGCATCAGAAATTTCTGATTTATCCAAAATAGTTACGTAAATCCAATTATTATAAGAAGATTTAGCATAAATAGCTTTTATCGATTGGTGATCAGCCCGCTCCATGGCAATCGTCCCCAATTGCCCCCCGCCTCCGGCAACATTAGTGATATGGCTAAGTTGATTATTAGTCAGCAGGGACTTTCCAGTTTCCGACTCATATAAAAGCTCACCCTCCCGGTTAAGAATAAACACCGGTGTGTTTCCTTCGGTCTGAAGGGTGCTCTGCAAGGTCTGAAGGGATATATCAGATAAGGCAATCGCCTGTTTGGTCTGTGAGAATACCGGCAGGGTATTTACAAAGCGGATACCCTTATCCGTCTTAACCCAAAACAACCCCCGGCTACGGTTATTAATATAGCTCTCATAAAGTGTCCTGCTCTCTTCTTCCGTTAAATGTGAAAGCTTACCATTGGAAATCTGCCATTTCTGCTCCAAACTGATTAGAGAATAATTAACAAAATCCATCCCCATGCTGGCAATGTAGTTAAGCTGGGAATTAATCTCGCGATACTTCTCAAAATCCTGCTCGGTGATCGGATTTTGCACGACCTCCCTGAAGGAACTGGTGGTACTGTAAGTATTAAAAGCGTATTCAATGGTCTGAATTTTCTGTTCCAGGGTGTTTTTAATTTGAGTAATTAAACTCTGTTTATCATCCGCTACTCTTTCATTTACCGAATTAATCGTCGTCAGATAAATATAGCCACCGAAGCTAATAACCAGGCCAATTCCCAGCACCAGAATAGGAACAAAAATCTTGTAGAATATCCTGCCTCTTTTCATGATAGACTCCTTAAGCATGTAATTATTTTCAATTATAGCGCTTCCAATAGGTTAAACCAAATGTTTTAAATGTGTATAATCGCAACCCTATTTTTATAAAAAATAGAAAACAAAAAAACAAGGCAAAAAGCGCTTCATCAAGCCCAGTGCTCAATGAAGGTTTTTTGCCTTATATTATAATGATTTTATTCCCTATCCTTATATTTCAATCTCTTCCGTTGAATCCGAAAGTCCACCACTCTGCACGCCATTATTATTGGCTACCGCAAGAACATATACTTTATATTTAACACCCTTAACAATTAATGCACCATTAACATCTCTTCTCGAGGCTACAATTGTAGGATTCGTTCCGTTAGGCGTTATCGACGTATAATACGAGGATTTCACCTCAATTGCTTCCGCTGAACCAAAACCTTGTTTGGACGGAACCACCAGAATTCGATATTCCGAAATGTTAGACTCGTTAGAGGAACGGTTGAAACTTACTAGTATTTTACCCTCATCCACACTGTACGTTACATTGGTGACAGAGGTTACCGGCAGCTTAGTGGATAAAGTTATGGCATTCGACTCTGAGGACAACACATTAGTGCCTGAGTACTTGCCGCTGCCAATCGTTAACACATACACTCTGTAACTGATTCCACTCTTTATTAAATTTCCGTTTACGTCTCTAGCTGAAGAATCCAAGACTTGACTGGTGTTATTTCCTGAAGTGCCTACCGCTGTGTAATTGGAGCTAGAAACCGCATTTGCCTGGGTTAAACTAAAGCTGCTGTAATAGGAAGTAGGTACAATCAGGATACGATACTGGCTAATGTACGTTTCATCCGTGGCATGGTTAAAGGATACTTTTAAATCCCTGCCGTCTTCGTAATCATTAACGTCCCTTACATCCAAGCTCGAAATAGGAGCCAATTTGTAATCTACATTCAACGTAATTAAAGGTGAACCAGAAGAAAGAACATTGCTGCCTGAGTAATTCCCGCTTCCGACGGTTAATACATATACTCTGTAATTGATTCCACTCTTTATCAGGTTACCGCGCACGTCCCTTGATGACGAGGTTAACACTTGATTGGTGCTGGATCCTGTTGTGCTCACTGCTGTGTAGTTAGAACTGTACACATTATTGGCGTCAGATAAACTGAAGCTGCTGTAATAGGAAGTAGGTACAACCAGGATGCGATACTGGCTAATATACGTTTCATTCGTAGCGTGGTCAAAGGATACTCTTAAATCACGGCCATCATCATAGTCATTTACGTCGCTTACATCCAAATTGTAGACAGCACTCACATTGTAGTCAACAGCCAACGTAATTAATGTTGACTCCGTTGAGAGAATGTTGGTGCCCAAATTCTTCCCGCTTCCAATCGTTAACACATACACTCTGTAAGGTGTTCCATTCTTAATCAAATTACCACGCACGTCTCTTGCTGACGAGGCTAACACTTGACTGGTGCTAGATCCTGTTGTGCTCACCGTTGTGTAATAAGAGCTGGAGACATTATTCGCCTCAGATAAACTAAAGTTGTTGGAATAAGCTGTAGGCACAACTAGAATTCGGTACTGGCTAATATACGTTTCATCTGTAGCGTGGTTAAAGGATACTTTTAAATCACGGCCATCTCCAAAGTCACTAACGTCGCTTACACTTAAATTAGAGACATTGACCGAGGACAGCGTAATCGCAGATGAAGCAGCAGACAATAAATTATTGGCTGTATTACTGCCACTATCTACACCCATAACAAACACACGGTAACCAACTCCCGTCTTAATGAGGGCTCCATCCACATCCCTCGCTCCTGACGATAGGATCTGAGTGATATTGGAGCCTGTTTTGTTGACCTGTGTGTAATTTGAACTGCTAACAGCATTTGCTGCCGCCAAATTAAAAGAAGAATAATTAGTAGCTTTGACTACAAATATCCGGTAAGAACTCACCTTGGATTCATCCGATACCTTATTAAAACTTACGGCTAAATCGCGGCCATCACTATAATCGCTCACATCACTTACTTGTACATTACTTGGAGCAACGACTACAGTATTAGTATTAAGCGATATAGTCGAAGAACTATACGAGAGAGCGCTGGTATTATTGCCTTTGCCCACTGCGAAAACATAAGCTACATAGGTTTGATTACCTTTAATGAGGTCACCATCCACATCCCTTGAATTTGCGGTCATTCTAATCGTAGGATTAGTGCCTGTAGCTAAAACAGTAGAATAATTGGCGGATGTAACCTTTTGTGCAGATGAGATATTAAAAGTGCTCCAAGCCTTTACAATCATTACCCGGTAATGATCCACAAGAGCTTCATTAGAAGATTGGGTGAAGCTGACCTGGAGATCACGGCCGTCACCGTTATCACTTACATCCTTTAACTGCACATTCGATGCCGGATTTACAGTTCCAGTTTTACCGCCGGAAGTCGTTATGGTCACTACTTTGGTGCTCGGATTCCAACCCACATCATGACCCAATGACTCACTTACAAACCGTGTAGGAACCATCGTTCTTCCTTTCAAATTCTGTCCCGGCACATCTAGAGTTACAGCTTTATTGTTAATCGTGGCTGTCTTTGAGCCAATCTTTAACATAATCGTTGTATCATCTTTAGTTGCAGTTACAGTTTGTGTTTTCTGATTCCACTTGATGGTGGCATTAAAGGCTTCAAAGATTGCCCGTAGGGGTACCATCGTCCGTCCATTTACCATCACCGGTGCTTGATCTGTGGACAATCGAACCCCGTCAATAAAAATACTGATGGGCGCAGTAGCAGCTTTCACTGAAGATTGAAACATCATCGGCAAAACTAATAAGCCCACTAAAATAGAAATCCATAACTTCTTCACAGATTCACCCTCCTGGAATGACGAATACATTTTTTTCCTAACCTTTTGACGCTCCCACTAGGATAAAAGTTTCACGCTTTATGGTTACAATATTTTAATCTGGAACCCGTTCCTTCGATCCGCCACAAACCGCTCTGTAAAAAGAAAAAGAAAGCGCAGTGTGCGCTCTCTCCTTTGTGTTATTCGCTGATACTTTTATCCACATTTTTCTTCGGAATTCCATCCAATCCGTACTCCCAATCATAAGCATCAAAAATTTTTCTCGCTACAGGTGCTGCACTGCTAGATCCAAATCCGCCTTCAGGAATAACTACAGCTACAGCAAGTTTTGGATTTTCACGTGGTGCAAAAGCTATAAATACTCCGTTATCACGGTTTATGTTTTTACTATCCGTCTGTTGTGAAGTTCCTGTTTTACGCGCAAAATCATAGGGGAAATCTCCGAAGGCACTTTTAACGTCACTGTTCATCCCTTTCTTTATCTCCCGCCAATAGGATTTATCGAAAGTAGTCACTTCATCAAGCACTTCCCGTTTGAATTCTTTGATAACTTTACCTTTGGAGTCCGTGATCTTGCTTACTAGCTGTGGTTTGATTCGTTGCCCTTCATTGGCTAGTGTAGCCGCATATTGCGCCAACTGAAGAACGGTATAACGTCCCTGCTGCCCAAAAGAAGCATAAACAAGTGCCGACTGAACTGAACCCGCTTTAGCTTCAGCTTTATAATTCAGATCACCCAAGTATTCCCTTGGTAAACCTATCCCTGTTGGAACACCTAGACCGAATTCTTTCATATATGTGTCCCATACCCCAATGCCCTTAGACTTGTATTTGTCATACAATTTTTTCCCGATCATATCAACCATATATACGTTTGAAGATTTTTCAATGGCTGTATAAGGATACAAAGAGCCGTAAACATGATTGGATGAGTTCCTTACATTAGTCTCATGTCCTTCCCTACCAAATGAGGTGATCCCCTTATCTTGGTAAGTAGAAGAAGTACTTATAAAGCCCTCTTTTAAGCCAATTAACACACTCAATGGTTTTATGGTCGAACCAAGTAGCACGGTGGATTCAAAATTATGCCCTGATCTTCCCGATGAGTATGGAGTTATCGTTCCATTTTGGTAATGCTTTTCAATTTTTTTATACACCTCTGGAGAGATCGAACCCGTAGCCCAGCTGTTGGTATCATAGTCAGGCATACTTGCCATTGCAATAATATTACCTGTATCCACTTCCATGGCTACAGCGTAACCTGTTAAAGCATCAGGATGTGTTTCTCCCTGAACGGTGTGTGAATGCAACCACTGAATCTGATCTTTAATGGCTTCTTCGGTCTTCAGCTGAATTTTTTTATTAAGGTTCGTCCAGATAGTGCTTCCTTTGACCGGGGGTTCAATACTCACAATTTTTTCTGCCATATTCTGCGGATCTACAGAAACTTCCTTATAACCATTCTGTCCCCGAAGCTCCTTCTGGTATTGCAGCTCCAAGCCATCAAAGCCTACTAGCTCATCCTCTTTATAGTTAAGTCCAGGGTGCTGATTATTTTTCATCGCCTGAAGTACATCCTTATAAAGATCTAAACTAGTAGAGGATTTGAAAAATTTCACGTAGCCAACAGCTTGTACAGCCACCGTATCGGTATCATAATGCCTGCTGCTTTCCTCTATCACTTCAAGGTTTGGATATTCGTTTTTGTGTTCTAAAAAATAAGCGATTTCTTTCTTAGTTAAACCTGATTTAATTCTTCGCGCTACATAACCAGAGAGTTTTTTTGAATATAAATCCATAGACTCAAGGATCTCTTCTGTGGTTAGTTTTTTCTCATTAGAATCACCATAAGTTTCGAAGGCTTCTGCTAACTTGCTGGCGAGCGCCTTTGATTTATTATTTGCCTCAGCAGTTAAGGTAACTTTTTTCGTAGTTTTATCTGTTTTTGTTGCGGTATATTCCTTATCCAAAGTAAGGTACAAAGATTGAACGGGCGTTGAGTATGCCAATTTCTCACCATCAGCAGCGAGGATATTCCCTCTCAATGCCGATAATGCCACTATTTTCGTATCCCGATTAGCCTCAGCTTCAGATAACGTAGGTCCTTCGACAAATTGCAAGACCGCAAGGCGTAGGATAATCACACAAAAAATAATAAAAGTGCTAAAGAAAAAAATGTTGATTCTTAATTCGCCAGAGTTGTTAATAGTTTTGCTGTCGTCTTGTACACCTTTTCTGTCGAAGAGCCTCACATAATCCCACTCCTTATTTCCAAAATTCTACAGCATAAGATTAAAGTATAAACTAGCAAATGGAAATATACAAAATTAAGAATAATAGTTAAATAATTGTTCACAAATCGATAATATCCAATTAAAAAAGCAGCTTTCCCCGGTATGGGAGAATCGCTGCTTTTTGTTTATGGGCGTTGGTGGCCTGCACCAATAAATTGTCATCATTCGTTGAGGCCTACGGACTCAGATGACGTTATATGCCCATTTTTAGCCTTTGGAGCTTGGTTTCGGACTCCAATGACGTTATTTCATAGGAAGAAGGGCAAATCGGGTGCTTTTCATGCCAATAGCGACTATGCGGTCCGTTGTCACTTCAAATGCGAAATAAAGCTGCGTTTAAGGTCATCTGTGTCCGATAGCTGTAGCGTAAGGAAGGGGAATTTTAAACAGATGAAACGATGTTTGAGGCGTTCTTGATGGAGCAAGCTCTAATTAATCAGGGGGTGCCCAGCAGCCATTTTACGGCTGATGGGGCACCCCCTGATTTTTTCTTATAACAAAATCTACACTTTTCTAACCTGTGACCGGTACATTAGAAACAAGAAATACGGAGCCCCAATCAGCATAATAATAAGGCCTGAAGGGATTTCTTTCGGCGCCATTATGGTTCTTCCGAGCGTATCGGCAATGACGAGCATCAAGCCGCCAAGTAATCCTGACAAAACAATCGAGCGTCTCGTATGATGACCAATCATCATCCGCACCGCATGCGGCGCCATGAGTCCGAGAAAGCCAATTGTTCCCACACTTGCAACGGCTCCCGCTGCAAGCAAAACGCCGATAATCATAGCCCAAAGCCGCGTTCCTCGAACCGGCAAGCCCAATCCTGTTGAACTCTCGTCACCAAATGCCAACAAATCGCATTTTCGGCCCAAATAGTATGCAATCGGAACAAGTACAAGCAGGAATACAAATAGGATGTAAAATTGATTCCAGCTTCGTCCATAAGTCGAACCCGTTAACCAAATTAAGGAGCTACTGCTCCATAAACTTCCTTTGACGATCATGACCTGGATTCCCGCAGAGGCAATAGCAGAGACTGCGATTCCAAGCAAGATCAGAACCGATGGATTCAAGGACCTGCGCCAGGCCATAAAAAAGACAAAAGCAGCAGCCAGTGCCCCACCCACGATTGCGGCAAGCGGAACTGCAAATACCGTCAATGCTGGCCAAACGGTCATTACGGCCAAAGCACCAAAGCCAGCCCCTGAGGTCACACCAATAATAGAAGCATCTGCCAATGGATTTCGAACAGCACTTTGAATCAATACACCACTGATTGCAAGTGCGATCCCTCCTGCAGCCGCTACGAGTGTACGGGGAAGCCGTAAATTCAGCAGGACGGAATAGGATTGATCCCCCCTATGGAACAGACTACTTAGCAATTCACTGATCGGTATTTTTGTTCCCCCAAACGATAAGCTTACGAGGATAATAACAATGAGCAGCACGGTCATAACTATAGCCGTCGGCACAAAGCGCAGACGCAGCCCCGCTCCACCAATGCTCATCGATGATTGGCCAGCGCCTGAGCCCGATATATTTTTCATCTTGGTGAGTACCAGCCAAATGAGCCACGGGGCTCCAATAATCGCCATAACTGCACCAACAGGCATTTCTCCCACACTGCTTCGCACTACACGCGCTAGCGTATCCGCTGCCGTGATGAGCAAGGCTCCCCACAACGCGCTTGCAGGAATGAGCAGGCGATGCTTGCGAATTCCACTAAGCCGGACAAGATGGGGAGCCACTAAGCCGACGAAGCCAATCGGTCCGACCACGCTGACTACAACCGCAGCCATTAATACCGATAGGCCAAGCCCCGTCGCCCGAATTAACCCTACTCGCTGTCCAAGTGAACGGGCCGTTGACTCATCGAGCTCCAGCGCATCAAATTGTCTGCCGGCAAATATCGCTGCCAATAGCAGCACTACGACAAAAGGCCAGGCATATATAACACCGTCCCAATCCAACTGGATTAGGGAACCTGAACCCCATAAAAACAGATTTTGTGTTTCTGTTCTTTTAAAAATATGTATGGCCGATGTAAACGCTCCGAGCACCATGGAGACGATCATACCTGACAAAGCCAGCCGAACAGGTGTGGCCGCCTTGCCTCCACTCAATAAATAAGCGGCTAAAGCAGCAAGCAGTCCCCCTGCAACTGCCAACAAAAATGGAAACTCATGCTGCAAAGCAGGAAAAGCTACCATACCAAGCACGACCATAAAGTATGCCCCGGCATTAATCCCAAGTGTATCTGAGGAAGCAAGCGGGTTCTTCGTTATAGTTTGCAATAATGCCCCAGCCACAGCCAGAGCAGCCCCGGCCAGCAGACCAATAACTGTACGTGGCATGCGGATATCCCAGAGCAGATTATGTTCCATTATATCTTGGCGATTCAGCAAGCCATCTATTACAGTAGTTGCAGGGATCTTGGCTTCCCCAAAGCCCAAACTTAAAACGAACAGAATGAAGAGGACGGCAAAGCCGCCCCCAAATATTCCAATGATCCGCCAGTTCATGCCGATAGAGGCTTCTTTGCTACTCTTTTCGTTCATAACCGCACTCATTTCGTTAATGTATTTACAACTTCATCCACGATAACTTTAGAGGAGATCGGACCGCCGAACACCCAAGTAGTACTGCTCAATCCGAAGGTGCGATTCTCTTTCACAAAGTTAAGGCCATTCCAAACGGAATTATCCTTCAGTTCTTTCGTGAAAATATTATCATCCTCTTGGACGATATAGATCAGATTTGTATCCTGAACCGCAGGCAATGCTTCAACTGTAGAGGTACTGAATCCGTAAACTTCGAAATTTTCGGGTTTCCAGTCGTTTTTCAGACCGATCCGATCCAAAGTTTGTACCGCAAGTGAATTATCTGTAAAAAGACGCATCGTTGCTGCATTCTGGTAGCTGTATGCTTGTGTCAGTACATAGTTCAAGCCTTCTTTGCCTGCATCAGCCAGCTTTGCTTTTGCATCTGCATAATGTGCATCCAAATCAGCAAGAACCTTATCGGCTTCTGCTGTTTTACCTACTGCCGCTGCAATCGTTTTGAAAGTATCTTCCATCAGCGTGTACTGATTACCTTCTCCTTCATTCGGATACAAGCCGAAGATCAGTGTTGGAGCGATACTTTTAAGTTGATCATAAATTCCTTCATGCCCACCCGTATTGGCAATAATCAGATCAGGCTTTAATGAAGCAATTGTCTCCAGATCTGGCTCGTCACGGGAACCAACATCAGTCACGTTTGCATCAAGTGGTGCTTCAGAAGTTACATACAGCTTATAGTTTTCGTTATCTGCGTTACCTACTGGCTGCACTCCCAGTGCAATAACATCCTCTGTAAAGGTCCATTCCAATACCACAACTTTTTGCGCAGGTTTGTCCAGCGTAATCTCACCTTTAGAATCCTTTAATACAATAGGACCACTTGTAGATTCACTGCCCGCGTTTTCAGCAGCTGGTTTATCAGTTGCTCCCGCGTTCGATGTTGAATTGTTCTTTTGGTTAGTACCACAGCCTGATACGACCAATATAATAGCAATAACCATAAATAAACTAATTAACCTTTTGTGCATTTGCTTTATCCCCCTGGATTCAACGTTCGAAGTTGATTCCATGATAACCGTTATCAATCTATTGATAATGATTATCACAGAAAACATATTAGTAATCTTATACGCGATTCTCCCGAAAGTCAAAGTTAAAATTTAATGCTTAACCGTCCCTACTCCATGATCTGGTTTGTAATTCTTTCAATGTGTATGGTCAGATACAGCATTTCATCATTTGTTAACTCCCGATTATATGTTTTATCAATATAGATTTTAATTTTCTCGACGCTTGCGAAAGCTTCCTTATACTGCTGCTTTACCAAAATAAATAAGCCATTCTCATTATCAGGAGGTGGAGTACCGTTGATGAGACGTTGTGCAAAAAATTTCAAATGAGTGATAAAACGGTAATAAGCAAGGGACTCCTCGTCGTACTCTAGCCTGAAATGGCGCTTCACGATATTTAGGATGTCGTTCATGATCTTGGTGATATTCACCATGTTAGGCATCTCTTCATTTAGTTCTGCATTCACCAGATGGAGCGCAATATGTCCGGCCTCATCTTCGGGAAGTCTGACTCCGAGCTTGGAATGTATAATTTGAAGCGCAGCTTTCCCAACCTCATATTCTTCTTTATAGAATTTTTTGATTTCCCAAAGCATGGCGTTTTTAATCTTCATCCCTTTTGAGAATCTCTCCAGCGCAAAACTGATATGATCTGTCAGACTAACATAAATACTGTCATCCAGCATTTTACCGAGCTGCAGTTTGGCGAAGTTAATAATCTCTTCTGAGAGCTCCATGTGCTCGATTGGAATCTCGGAAAGCAGCGTTTTTAGCTTATCTGAAAGTTTTTGATTACTTAAAGTGAATATCTTTTCAATTTTATCTTCTTCTAAAAAGTCTCCACGTTTTTTCTTAAAGGCCAGTCCTCTTCCCATAACTACTAGTTCAAAATTTTGGTCATCTATGACAGTAACAACATTGTTGTTTAACACTTTTTCGATCCGCATATTACAGCTCCTTACCTTTTCATCTTACGAAGCTAGCACTTTTTTATAGTATTCTATAATAAAAAATCGATCTCTAAGTAGCAGTACTAAGAGATCGATTCCATTCATACCTTATGACTCTTCAATAGATCACACTACAACAGTCAGCAAATCTTCACCCGGTGTAATAACTGTTTTATTGGTACCAATCACATCACTATAATTAGCCGTATTGGTAATAATTATCGGTGTTGTGCATTGATAACCTTCATTTTTTATTTGTTCAAAATCAAACTCAATCAATAGATCACCCTGTTTAACGGTTGCTCCTTCTTGCACCTTCACATCAAAGTATTTACCTTTTAGCTTCACGGTTTCTATACCGATATGAATCAAGACCTCAACACCCTCATCCGATACTACCGCAATACAATGACCTGTTCTGAAAATAGTGGATACAACTCCACTTACCGGTGAATAAAGCTTACCTTCTGTGGGTTCAATTGCAATCCCCTTGCCCATTGCTTCAGAAGCAAAGGCAGCATCATCTACTGAGGTTAACGGGATTACGTTACCAGCCAGAGGGCTTACAACGGTTGAACTTTTAACGGCGTGAGGGAGGATAACCCCGCTTTTTTCAGTATTCGTTTTTTCTTCTACAATATTCACTTTCTTTTTATCTTCATAACCAAATACCATGGTAATTACCATAGCCAATACAATGGTCACACCTGCTATAATCGCTTGAACGACCAGCGGAGAGAATGCGGGAAGACTTAATACGCTCACAAATGCGAAGACTTCCATCTTCACTTTGAAAAGACCACTAAGTGCTCCACCTACACCGCCGGCAATGGTTACATAAATGAAAGTCCGTTTGTAACGAGTCAGCAAACCGTAAATAATAGGTTCAGTTACACCGGAAAGCGCGCCTGGTATAAATGTACTGCCGGCCAATGTTTTCAACTGTTTGTCCTTTGTTTTCAGGAAGATACCCAACGCTACACCCAGCTGCGCGAAGATGGCCATGCCGGCCATTGCATATATTGGATCTCCACCCTTAGCAATGTTCTCAAGAATAATTGGCACAAGTCCCCAGTGCAATCCGAGTACAGTCAAATACGTCCAAGCTATTCCCACAATTGCCCCTGTAACAATACCGCTTTTCGTACTGAGGAACAAAATAGCGTCTCCAATTAAATTCCCTACATTCACGCCAAACGGTCCGAAAGCCAAAATAGTTAACGGAACAATGACAATCAAACATAGCATAGGGACCAAGAACATCTGCAAATCCTTGTGTATAAACTTTCTTAGCTGCTTATCCAATAAAGCGTATATACAGATGGCGATAAAAATCGGAAACACGCTTGATGAATAGTCCGAAATTACTAAAGGAATACCTAAAAAATGTGGAGATTCAACACTTGCTAATCCCGTAATATTAGGTTCAAGTAAAGCCGCACCGATACTACCACCCACATAAGCATTAACACCCAGCCTAATCGATAACGTAATTCCTAAGAAAATGGGTAGAAAATAAAACACAGCATTACTAGCGCCGGCTAATACTTTGTAAGTTTCACTATCCGCACTTAGAACATGTAACGAAGCAAGTACGGTTAATAGCGCTTTCAACATACCCGCACCTGCTAAAGCACCAATCAGAGGCGAAAAGCTTCTAGAAATAACATCAAAAATCAGAGTCCCTATAGGTTTCTTTACCTTGTTCTCGCCAGAGTCACTGTTAGGGGATATGGATTTGGCAATTTCTTTATACACATCAGCAACATGGGTACCCACTATAACTTGAAACTGTCCCCCTTTGCTAACTACCCCAATAATCCCTTTCATTTTTTCCAAATTTTCTTTATCAGCTTTTTGCTCATCGTTAAGTGTGAATCTTAGTCGCGTGGCACAATGAATCACATTGTTAATATTTTTCTCCCCACCGACAGATTGAATAATGTCTTTACTTAGCTGTTCATAACTCATTTTTATACACCCCTTTGTAACAGATCAATTAATCACGGTTATCAGGGAACACAAAAAAACCTAAATCACATCTATGTACGAGAGAGATTATCCCCGTAATCATAAATGAAACTTAGGTTTTGCCTGCTATGCAGTAGCAATCCTGATATCCGATTAATTTATTATTTACAAATTAACATGTTCAATTAATGATGTCAACAATAAACCACGGTCTGTATAATATTGGATAACAAAAAAAGCCCTGATAGATCAAGAATATCTTGATTATCAGGACTTTTTTTAGAACAGGCTTTGTCCGTTGGATTCAATTACTTCTTTGTACCAGTGGAAGGACTTCTTACGGTATCTCTCCAGTGTACCTGAACCATCATCATGACGATCTACATAAATGAAACCATAACGTTTCTTCAGCTCGGCGCTTGTTGCGCTAACCAAGTCGATGCAGCCCCAGCTTGTGTATCCCATAACTTCCACGCCATCAGCAATAGCTTCCGCTACTTGAACCAAATGATCTTGCAAATAATTGATCCGGTAATCGTCGTTTACGATCTTCTCACCGTTCCCGTCTACAACCAGCTGATCGACGGCGCCAAGGCCATTTTCCACGATAAACAGCGGTTTTTGGTATCGGTCATAGAACATATTCATCACATAACGCAAGCCCTGCGGATCGATCTGCCAACCCCATTCGCTCGCTTCCAGATACGGATTCGGTACCCCGCCCAGCAGGTTTCCTTCTCCTCTGATCTGTTTCTCCGGATCAGCCGTTTCACATGTGCTCATATAGTAACTGAACGATATGAAATCCACGGTATGCTTTAGAATTTCCTCGTCCCCTGGCTCGAAATGAATGTGAATTCCATTTTCCTTAAAGAACCGTTTCATATAGCCTGGATAATAACCTCTGCTATGAACATCCGCAAAAAACATATTTTTGTGATCACTTTGCATCGCCTTGATCAAGTCGTCCGGATGCGGAGTGAGCGGATAAATTGGCATGCTCAGCACCATGCAGCCTATTTTGAAATCAGGATTGATCTCATGACCGATTTTTACCGCCAAAGCACTTGCAATGAACTCATGGTGAATGGCCTGATACAGATCCTGCTTACTCAATTTTTCCAATGGAGTATTGATTCCGCCACTCATAAATGGGAACTCTAGGATAGAATTGATCTCATTAAAGGTCAGCCAGTATTTGACCTTGTTCTTGTAACGATTAAAGATCGTTCTCACATAACGCTCGTAAAATTCCACCATCTTACGGTTAACCCATCCATCATACTCTCGTGCCAAATGCAGCGGGGTCTCATAATGGGAGATCGTAACTAGCGGTTCGATGCCGTATTTATGACACTCGTCGAACAGGTCGTCGTAGAACTGCAAGCCCTGTTCATTCGGCTCCAGCTCGTCCCCTTTCGGGAAAATCCGGGACCAGGCAATAGACGTCCGGAATACTTTAAAGCCCATTTCCGCAAACAGCTTAATATCTTCTTTATATCGGTGATAGAAATCGATACCAATCAACTTCATGTTATCGTCGGTAGGAACTTCTGTAGGCGCAGACTTAATGCCATGCGGCATGACATCTTGGGTAGACCAGCCTTTGCCATCATCCTGATATGCCCCTTCAAGCTGGTTAGCGGCTACAGCCCCACCCCATAGGAATCCTTCTGGAAATTGTAAGTTCATATTTCTTCCCGCCTTTGCTATTGTGATAGTATAGGTTTACTGCTCTAATCCGAATCCTAAACCTTGGAACGCGTTACATGTCAAGGATTAATCTTGCAAAGGAGATAAGCCGATGTCCACACTTGACGAAATTGCTAAGCTGTCGGGCTTTTCCAAAGCTACGGTATCCCGAGTCCTGAACGATTCTCCCCATGTCAGCAAGGAAACTAGGGAGAAGATTCTCGCCATTATGAAAGAGACGGACTATGTTCCCAATCGGAATGCCATATCTTTATCCAAAGGTCAAACCCAGCAAATCGGCATGATTACCTTAGACCTCAACGAGCTTATTTTGTGCTTCATGAACAGCTTCGTCGAAATTTCCGGCCGTTACGGGTACCAGACGATTATTTATACCACCGGTGGAGATAAGCAAAAGGAACTTCAGGCCTTCGAGGATCTCAAACAAAAAAGAGTCGACGCCCTGCTTATTCTGACCGCTGTTAACGATAAAAATGTCATAACTTCCTACTGCAAATACGGCCCGATTGTGTCTTGGCAACGCATGGACCATCCTGAAATACCGTCAGTTGCCATGAACCAATATGACGGATATGCACTCGCTCTAGAGCATTTGATAGAGCGGGGTTATACGCGTATCGCTAATGCTTTTGGCCGCCCAAGCAGCATAAATACCCAGAGTAGACGACTAGCTTATGAGCAAATCATGACCAAATATAATCTTCCCATCGTTGAGAAATGGTATTACTCCACGATTTATGGAATCCGTGACGGAGAGCAATTGGTGCGAACCCTAATTGGACAACCCGATCAGCCGGATGCCATTCTGTGCTCCAATGATTTGGTGGCGGTGGGCGTTCTGAGCGAAGCACGTAGACAGCAGCTGGATGTGCCCTGTGATCTAGCCATCATTGGTTACGATAATTCGGAGCTGTCACAGACACTCGGAATTACCACTGTTCGGAATCCGATTGCAGGACAGGCGGAGAACGCCTTTCTTCTGCTGGCTCCAACCCTGCTTGGACTGGATATGGAGCTGCAGCCCCTATCGTTCCAACTGATCGAACGGGAGACAACATAGGTTGCCCATTCTCAGAAGATTCCGACTGTACATTCCATAAAAAAACAGTAAAATTGTATTGAAAATTATGATGAAGACGGGGGTTTTTTATGACAAATAATGTATTGAATCCTAGGGTTGATAAATTCTTAAGTAAAGCGAAACAATGGCGGGAAGAATATGAGCAGTTGAGAACGATCGTGCTTGATTGCGGGCTGACCGAAGATTATAAGTGGATGCATCCATGTTACACATTTGATGATAAAAACATAGTATTAATTCATGGATTTAAAGAATATTGTGCGCTTCTCTTTCACAAAGGTGCCTTGTTACAGGATCCCAATGGGATTCTAATTCAACAAACAGAAAATGTGCAGGCAGCGCGCCAGATTCGGTTTACGAATGTGCAACAAATCGTTGAAATGGAAGCTGTTCTGAAAGCCTACATTCAAAATGCCATAGAAGTTGAAAAAGCGGGTTTGGAAGTCGAATTAAAAAAGAAAGAGGATTACCTCATTCCTGAAGAGCTTCAGACCAAATTCGCTGAACTTCCTGGCTTGAAAACTGCTTTTGAAGCCTTAACGCCTGGACGGCAAAACGCATATATTTATCATTTTTCTCAAGCGAAACAATCCAAAACCCGCGTATCCCGAATTGAAAAATTCATCCCGCAAATCCTTGAGGGTAAGGGATTAAATGATTAGCGTTGCTGACAATGAGTCAATTAAGCCTTAGGGTTTATTGGCTCTTTTTTTAAATTGTCTTCTTTTAACTGCTTGTAATAATCCTCAACAAAGGCCTTGAACTTTTTAGCGACATTAGTCATGTACCGGTTGGTATACCATGAGATTTCAATGGTGCGGGTACTTATGGGTTCTTCAATGGGAAGAAGCACAACAGAGGATCCTTGAGAACCCCCCCAAGTTACAGCGGGGATAAAAGAAACCCCTAGTCCCGAACGGACTAGACTGCGTACCATCGAAGGCTCATCGCATTCATAAATGATACGCGGAGCAAATCCGGCGGCGTGACAGAGAGAATCCGTCGTTTCGCGCAGCTGCTTGCCTATTTTCAAACTGATAAAACCGTCTTCCGCGAGTTCATTCAGACGTACACTTTTACGGGTTGCGAGCCTGTGCTCATTAGGAACCGCCAGCAGGATTTCTTCCGTTAATACCGGTGTGGACACTGTTCCTGGAATCTTGAGCGGAGTAGAAGAAATACACAAATCAAAAGCCGGATAACGTGAGATCTCCTGATCCTGCTGCAATAGCTTGAATTGAGCTTCCGGGTACTTCTGACGAAATAATGTGATCATATCCGGAAGCAAATAGGAACCCGCTTGGATAAAAATCACTACAGTTCCTGTCGGTCGCTCAGACAAGTCCAATAGCTCTGTTTTCCCCTCCTCTAACGTTTGTAGGGCTAAATCAACTTTCACAAGAAACCGCTTTCCATATTCATTTAATCGAATGTATTTTCCTGTGCGATCAAACAATTTGACGTTTAATTCGCCCTCAAGATTTTTGATCATTTTACTAATAGCAGGCTGTGAGATTTGGAGTATTTCGGCTGCCAGGGTCATATTCTCAAGCTTTGCAACCGTTTGAAAGTACCGAAGCGAAAGTAAATCCAACGAAACCACCTCTTCTATAACCTTAGAGTTATGTATTTTATATATAATAATATATTTTTCATCATCATAGCAGAACACTATAATAAAGAGAATTAAAAATACATAAGAATCTGCAGGAGAAAGGGGAACTATAAATGAGCACACGAGAACCCATGGAAGAAATTATTACAGTCTCCAGTGGTCAGCTTAAGGGCATACGTCTGCCAGAACTTGGGGCGATCGCATGGTTAGGGATTCCTTATGCGGAACCTCCCATAGATAAGCTCAGATGGAAAGCACCGCGTGAGATAGAACCTTGGACAGGTGTATTGCCTGCATGCCATTTTAATAATAGCAGTGTCCAATTCATTCAAGGGGAACCTGGCGGCAGTGAAGATTGCCTCTTTTTGAATATTTGGCGACCGGATCATGCCGAGGCAGGCTTACCCGTATTCGTCTTCCTCCACGGCGGCGGAAATATTGGGGGTTCGGGACGGGATTTTCAAGGTGGAGAATTGGCGTGTAAGACAAATAGTATAGTGGTTACAGTGAATTACCGTTTAGGAGCAATGGGATTTTTCCGGCATCCCTCACTCCGAACCGGGGACCCCTTGGATGACTCAGGAAATTACGGTCTCCTCGATGTTCTTCATGCGCTAAAGTGGCTGCACAATAACATTGTTTGCTTTGGGGGAAATCCAGGGAACATAACATTAGGGGGCCAGTCTGCAGGTGCAAGAAATGCATTAGCTGCTTACCTTTCACCGCTGGGCAGAGGGCTCTTTCATAAGCTTTTTATTATGAGCGGAGGTTTAACAACGGCTGTTACGGAGCAAAGCGAAGAAAAAGCAGATGACATTTTAACAGAGTTATTAATAAAAACAGGAATGGTCAGCACTCAAGATGAGGCAAGAGAATGGATTTCCACACAATCTGCGGATAAGATTTCCGCCTTCCTATATCGTCAGAATGCCTTTCACTTTGTCGAAATCATTCGTGAGACGGGGCTTCAGATGGCTGCTTTTCCCCATTTGATCGAAGATGGCACGGTCATTCCTATTGGTGGCTTCGACAATCTAAATAACCGCGATCACCCTTCCCTGCCGATCATCCTTGGCAGCACTGCCAGCGAATTCTCCGAGTTCACTTTATGGGATACTCATTTCTTCTCCCTAGTGCAAAAGGAAGAGTTAGCTGGAAATCTGGAAGAAAAGAAGCTCTATGAAGCTGCAGTCCAATATGGGAGCGATCTGTATGCAGAATTTAATGTAGAGCAGACTACAGAGATATTATTAAGTGCGATTCCGGAGATGCCCATCTATGCTTACCGCTTCGCCTGGGGGTTAAGAGACGGAGTGATCGATCCTTATATCCGTTTTCTTATGGGTGCCCCGCATGGTGCAGACATCCCCTTCTATACAGGTGACTTTTCCGGTGTCCAGGAAAGATTTCCTGCGGATGTAATTTCCGAGCATAACGAGCCTGGGCGTAACATGCTCTCTTCCCTAATGAGGGACTATTTACGGCATTTCCTATATACCGGTAATCCTAATGCTGAGGGACAACCTGCTTGGCAACGATACACCCCTAATCCCCGGTCTGCGGAAATTCTCTGGTTAGATGCTAGCCAGGATCAAACTATTGTTCAATCCGTCTGCAAACTTGTAAAAAAAGATATCCTGTCCCAAATGGACAATGATCCCCGTTTAGCAGCAGAACAGCGCAATTGGCTAAAAAACAATTTATTTGCGGGACGTTTTTTCTGGTAAGATAAATGATTGTAGAATTCACGTAAAGGAAGGAACATGCTGTTGTGCTAACTTACTTACTGCTCTTAGTCATCGGGCTAGCAGCTGGCATTTCCGGTTCATTGGTCGGACTTGGCGGCGGGTTCATCGTTGTGCCTGCGTTGGCTTTCCTTTTTCCTGATATGGAGCCTTCACATCTGGCTGGAACATCAATGGCGATGCTGCTTTTCAACTCCATCTCAAGTACGTATGTGTACGCAAAGCAGAAGAGAATCGATTATCAAGCAGCGCTCACCTTTGCCGCCGTTTCGATTCCGGGTTCAGTAATAGGTGCACTCTTTACCAAGCAAATGGGCGGGAGAATGTTTTTCGTAAGCTTCGGTATTTTCTTAATCCTTGTCGCTTTATTGCTCTTGTTCAAGCCGAATAAACCCATCCATTGGCCTTTCAAACCAACCGTGAAGCGAAGCTTTTCCGATAATAGCGGTGCTCATTTCGAATATGCTTATCATATGCCTACCGGCATAATCATCAGTTTTCTTGTTGGCTTTGTAGCAAGCCTATTTGGGATTGGCGGCGGGAGTCTTATGGTTCCGACAATGACCTTACTTCTCGGCTTTGCCCCCCATATCGCTGTTGCAACTTCTATGCTTCAAATTTTCCTGTCAGCTATCGTAAGCACCACAACACATGCCTTTTTATTGAATGTTGAATGGTTTATGGTGTTAGCCCTAGCACCTGGCGCAATTATCGGCGGTCAAATTGGCGCACGCCTGGCAAAACGCCTTCCTGCCAAGCTGCTTTTAAAGCTATTAGCCGTTTTTCTCATCATCGTTTCGCTTCGTTTGATGATGAAAGGGTAGGTCATTATGTAAAAAGTCCTGATGGATCAAGAGTTTCTTGATCCTCAGGACTTTTTTATTGTGACTGTGGGACTGATTCCTTGATATCAACGACATTTCAAATTGCAAGGCAGAAACGGATCCCTTCTTCTATCATAATTTAGCCCCCTATAAATAAGAGACTTGGCCAATCCTATCGAATTTTAAGTCTCTTCAGGATTTCTTTAGAATTCCCCCACCTAATTCCTCAGTTTTTTTAGTTAAGATTTCTGTATTGAAGTAAGCGAAGGAGGTGGCATATTGGCCAGTAATACCGTCTTAGAGCTAATCAATCAGTATGGATATCTGATTTTTTATCTTGCTTTCACGTTAGGCCCTTTTGGAATTCCAATCCCTAATGAAATTACAATCCTCACTGGAGCTACCCTAAGCCACATGGGGATTATCAATTCCTGGATGACTTATTTCTGCATTTTATCAGGGCTATTAACGGCCTTTACGGTTGCCTACTTTGCAGGTAAATTCTTTGGGCAAAAGCTGAAGTGCAAATTTGAAGCTAACAGACATTTTAAAAAAGCAGAGCAGATTCTAAAAAAACGTGGGCGTACAGCTATGTATATCGGCATGTTTATTCCAGTTGTACGTTACATCATTCCCATGTTGATCGGGCTCAGCGGTACAAGCTATAAACGATTTGCCCTTATTTCATATCCCAGTGCTTTAAGTTGGACCTTACTGTTCTTTTTTGTAGGAACGTACTTTGGAGATCACATCCTATCAAAATTAATAAACATCTAAATCAATTCTAAAATTATGGAGGAATTCCGAATGAGCTTCAATGAAAAACTCTTATTTTTAAGAAGTTTTATTCATGATCCAAAACAGGTAGGCAGTGTTACCCCGAGTTCCCGGTTTCTGGCACACAGCATGGTTAACCAAGCCCCTTGGCATGAAGTTAAAGCAGTCGCTGAACTTGGATCAGGTACAGGTGCAATCACCCGTGTAATCAATACTAAGGTAACTAGTACAACGAAAGTGTTACTATTTGAGATGGATAAAACCATGAGGCATAACCTGAAGACAAGCTATCCGGACTTTTCCTGTTATCATAATGCTGCTAGTTTAGTAGAAACAATTAAAAGTTCACATATTCATCAGTTGGATTGTATTTTTAGTGGGCTGCCCTTTTTCAATTTTGAGCCCGAATTAAGAAATACATTGGTTGAACAGATCTACCAATCCCTTAAACCTGAGGGATTATTTATTGCCTTTCAGTATTCACTTCAAATGAAGAAGCAACTCTCCGAATATTTTAATATTGATACAATAAAATATGTGCCATTTAATTTCCCTCCCGCTTTCGTCTACGTCTGTCGTAAAAGGGAAACATAATAAAATAACTATAGAAGAGGGGCAGCTTCCATTGAATACAATTCTTGTTGCAGATGATGATTCTGAAATTCGAGATGTGATTCATGTTTACTTAAGAAATGAAGGTTACCAAGTGCTTGAAGCTGCAGATGGTCAAGAGGCGTTGAGTACAATACAAACAACATCCATTCAACTGGTTATCCTGGATGTCATGATGCCTCAAATGGACGGTATCACAGCCTGTCTCAAAATTAGGGAAATATCAAATATCCCAATTATTATGCTCTCAGCCAAGCAAGAGGACATTGATAAAATCACAGGTCTAACTACCGGGGCAGATGATTACATGATCAAACCGTTTAATCCACTGGAACTACTGGCCCGTGTAAAAGCTCAGTTACGGCGTCAGTCCTTAATTGGAAAGGAAGAATTCAACTCTCTGCTTATAATTAAAAACCTGATCATAGATAAAAATAAACATTCCGTAAAGTTAAATGGAATTGAAGTTTCATTAACTCCACTAGAGTTTGCGATTTTAACCCTGCTTGCAAGCCGGCCTGGGCAAGTTTATAGTTCGGAGCAAATTTACGAGAGTGTATGGAAAGAGCCTTACGGATATTCTGACAATACCGTAATGGTTCATATTCGTAACTTAAGAGAAAAATTAGAGGAAAATCCAAGAGAACCTCTGTATATTAAGACAGTCTGGGGAGTTGGTTACAAAGTTGATTAAAATCATACGAAATCTACAAATAAATAAACGCATTCAATCCAATATCTTAATCAGGATGGTGTTGAGTTTCATAATTACCATTGCGATAAATACCTCACTTAGCATCTTGTTCTTTCATTTTGGAAATGCAACAAAATTGGATTGGGTGTTCAATTTTCTTGCCTACCTTCTTACTCCGATGTTTTTCATTATATTCGTTATTACATTTTTTACATTGACCCGGCGAATCGTCAAAGATTTAATTGTGCTGGAACAAGGACTTCAGATTATATCCGAAGGTAATTTGAGTTATCGGGTAAATGTTGTGCGCCGAGATGAACTAGGACTGGTGGCTTTGAACATCAACCGGATGGCAGAGCGCTTAGAGCAACAGATCATCAAGGAACGCGAAATAGAAAAATCCAAGATGGAGATGATCACGGGGATTTCACACGACTTACGCACCCCTCTTACAAGTATTATCGGGTATATTGAGCTTTTACGTACAGAATCGTACCAAGATAAAAAAGAATACACACGTTTTATTCAAAACACCTATAACAAGGCGCTTCATTTGAAGAAACTCCTCGATGATTTGTTTGAATATACCCGACTTAATTCGGTGGATTCCCGTTTAAATCTGGAGAGAATCGATTTGTCGCAGCTTTTGAATCAATTGTTATTCGAATTCGAACCGATCGCTCAAGAAAACAATGTCCACCTTATAAAAGATATAGATAAGAGTCCAATCATCACCTTAATCGACAGTGAGAAAATAGCCAGAGCCATAGATAATCTACTTATGAACGCCTTAAAATATTCCATCAGCCCGGGAAGCATTAGCATACGAATTACAACTGATTCTGTACACTGTACCATTGAGATTGAAAATAAAGGAACTCCCCTCTCACAGGATCAAGAAAACCGTCTATTTGACCGATTTTATAAGGTTGACCACTCAAGAAAAAGCCAGGGAATTCAAACCGGAGCAGGACTTGGTCTTTCGATAGCTAGGAATATTGCTGAGTTGCACAAGGGTACTTTAACGCTTAAACACACTCATGACGTCTTCACATTCCAACTGAGATTGCCTTTCGGAGAGGATTGCTAATTGATTATGTCTGAATACTTACTTTTCTTACAAGGCTTCCTCAAAGATCCAAAGCGGGTAGGAAATATTCTACCCAGTTCGCAATTATTAGCCAATAAAATAGTCCAGTCTGTACAATGGCATAATGTAAATGCCGTTGCAGAACTTGGAGCTGGTACAGGTGCTATTACACATCTCATGACATCACAATTAACGAATTCTACAAAAGTGCTTTTGTTTGAGCGGAATAAAAAAATGAGAGAACACTTAAAAGCAATTTATCCGGAATGCATTTTCCATTCCAACGCCAGCTACTTACTCAAGAAATTGAACCAGGAAGGCATCCGTGAGTTAGATTGCATAATTTGCGGATTACCATTTTTTAATTTTTCAATTGAAATGCGTGACAAAATCCTACATCAGATTGTTAAGTCACTTAAACCAGGCGGAATTTTAGTTGCATATCAGCACTCGCTGCACATGAAAAAAAGATGGGCTAAACAACTACTTATTGAGAAAATTGAATTTGTGCCTTACACTTTCCCTCCAACATTCGTATATATTTGTCGTAAAAAAGAATGACAGATGAATATTCGGAAAACAGTAATTTCTAAAGAATGTATAAGTATTGAGAATGGAAATGACCAGGCCAATATGCAGCCAATACTGTTGCAGGATTATAAAAAAGTCCTGATGATCAAGATTATCTTGATCATCAGGACTGGATTTAGTGTGAGAAAACTACGTTACAAACGGTGATAATTTATCCCCGCTGTCTCATTCCCTCAAACAGCAAAATCGTCGCCGCCATTGCGGCGTTCAGCGATTCCGCGCGGCCTGCCATCGGGATGATGATACTCTTGTCCACGAGTCGCGCCGTTTCCGGCGAGATGCCTTTGCCTTCGCTGCCGATCAGCAGCCACTGGCTGCCGTGGAAATTGTGCTCATAGCACGATTCTTCGCCCTGCAGCGAAGTGCTCACCAGCAGCGCCCCATTTTCCCGGGCCTGTGGCAAAATCTCACTTAACTCTCCCTCCACCACCGGAAGATGGAACATCGAGCCCATCGTGGACCGGATGGTCTTCGGATTATAGAGGTCGGCACAGCCTTGTCCGAGGATCACTCCGTCTGCTCCCGCTGCATCCGCACTGCGGATGATGGTGCCAACATTGCCGGGATCCTGCACGCCGTCCAGCACAACCACAAGGCTATCCTTCTTCGCTAGGATAGCTTCTACAGCCTGCTGTTCCTTCCGCACGATGGCGAACACCGGCTGCGGCGTATTGGTGCTGCTGCATTTTGAGATGATCGCCGCCGAAACGCCAATCACTTCCATTCCCTGAACGGCCTGAAGCAGCCCCTTAAGTTCAGCAGGCATTCCTTTGTCGAGGTCATAAGCTAGGCATTCCACATCTGCTTCAGCCAGCAGTGCTTCTTGAACCAGATGAACGCCCTCTACGATATATTTACGAGCCTTGTCACGATGCTTTTTCTCCTGTAACCCGGCCCACTCTTTAACCCGCGTATTTTGCGGAGACATGATTTCCATAAAGTCTTCCTTTCTTCTGCCTTGCCATTTATTCTTTGTTCCTACTGATACGCCATCTCCAGCTTCGTCAAATTATCCTTATGCCCAACAATAACAAGGATATCGCCATCGATCAGGCGATCCTCTGCACGGGGAGAGATGTTCATTTCTTCACCTTGGCGAATGGCCATTACGTTGCAGCCAAATCTTGCGCGGATGTCGAGCTCCTGTAGATTTTTTCCGAGCATCGGTCCGGATACCTTCATATCCAGAATACTGTAGTCCGGCGACAGCTCAATATAATCCAATATATTAGGCGAAGCAAGATGATGCGCAACCCGCATTCCCATATCCCGTTCAGGATAAATCACCTTGTCCGCACCAATTTTGCTTAATACTTTGCCGTGCAGTTCACCTTTGGCTTTTGCCAGAATTGCAGGCACACCCAGGTCTTTTAGGATAAGTGTTGTCAGGATGCTAGCTTGTATGTCCTCGCCAATGGCTACAACCACCACATCAAAATTGCGAATACCAAGGGCACGCAGCGCCTCCTCATCCGTGGAATCTGCAGATACGGCATGAGTTACAATACTTGAAATTTCCTGTGTTCGCTGCTCGTCAGCATCAATCGCAAGTACATCAAACCCCATGCCGCTGAGCGCCTTAGCAACACTAGATCCGAAACGCCCCATACCGATGACGGCATATTGTTTTTTGGCCATGTCTATGTACCTCCCGTAGCATTCTATATCTCAAACAGTATAGCATAAGCCAAGAAGAAACGTCATTGCCGTCCTTATGGATGACAACCGTTTCTCGTAGGAATATAAGGATGATATATATGTGTCAAACTTATACTATCTTATATTTGGACAAAAACTTGAATTTCCAGCACCTTTGCAGGGCACATTATAACGAGGTCAATATCACTATATTTTCAAAAAAGGAGGTACATTATGCCCGTTACCATTGACTTGCGCCAGGCGATTATTCATAAAGTGCACGGTCAATCTGAAGAGGATTTACGTCATATGATTGAAGGCTCTGTGGATGGTCCGGAGGCAGCACTCCCGGGACTTGGCGCCGTGTTCGAAATGATCTGGAAGGATTTAGATCCCGCTAAGCAAGATAGGTTGGTTACCATGCTACATGATCACCTGGAGACTATTACCCCTGGGGATATCACATCGTAAACTGACCGCAACTAGTCAAAAACCTCCGCTCACCATGGTGTAACTTCACCTATGGAGGCGGAGGTTTTATTATTACATTCAGAAAGTTATAGCGTCCTAATTATAGTAATGCTTTTGGAGCCATTTCCAGGAATTTAGCTGTCGGGTTCTTATCCATCGCTGTCCGCATAGCATATTCGTTCTCGAACAACACGACAAAATTGCCCTTCTTATCCGTCACCAACGTTGAGTTGATTCTGAATTTGCTCGCATCCGGCTTAGTATCATCTACAATCCAACGTGCAAACTGGTATGGCATTCTCTGCAACTGAACATCCACACCATATTCACCCTTCATGCGGTACTCAAACACTTCAAACTGCAGTTGTCCAACTACACCAAGCAAAATATCGTCAAAGTTGACCGTGCGGAACACCTGGATCATGCCCTCTTCAGTCAGCTGATCGACACCCTTCTGGAACTGCTTTGATTTCAATGCATTTTTTATACTCACTTTAGCAAAAATCTCTGGTGAGAACGTTGGCAGCTCATCGAATTCCATATCTCCTGCTTGGCTCAAGGTATCACCAATTCTAAAAATACCTGGATCAAACAGACCGATGATATCTCCCGGATAAGCTTCCTCTACGATATCGCGGTCTTGCGCCAAAAATTGCTGTGGTTGCGCCAGCTTGATATCTTTACCGGCACGTACATGCTTCACGCTCATACCCCGTTCGAATTTCCCGGACACAATACGCAGGAAAGCAATCCGGTCACGGTGAGCCGGGTTCATGTTCGCTTGAATTTTGAACACATAACCAGTGAATTTCTCATTCGTTGGTTCTACTACCCCTATAGTACTGCGGCGTGGTTCAGGCTTCGGTGCCAGATCCAAGAAATTATCGAGGAAAGTCTGTACACCAAAATTGTTGATCGCACTGCCAAAGAACACAGGTGTGAGTTCACCACTTAATACTTTTTCATAGTCAAAAGCATCGCCTGCTACATCCAGCAGCTCCAGATCCTGACACAGTTGATCATGCAGATACTCTCCAGCCATTTCACGAATGATTGGATCACGGTATCCGTCAACCTTTTGAACCTTGATTACGGAATGATCGTCACCTTGGAACAGCTCTACCTGATTTTTCATCCGGTCATACACGCCGCATAGCTCACGTCCGCTACCGATCGGCCAGTTCATTGGCACAGAACGAATACCAAGAACCTGCTCCAGCTCTTCCATCAGATCAAACGGGCTACGTCCTTCACGGTCCAGCTTGTTAATAAAGGTAAAGATCGGAATGCCCCGTTTAGCACATACTTGAAACAGTTTAGTGGTTTGGGCTTCCACACCTTTTGCCACGTCAATAAGCATGACCGCACTATCCGCTGCAGTTAGGGTACGGTAGGTGTCCTCACTGAAGTCTTGGTGACCCGGTGTATCCAAAATGTTCACGCGATGATTCAAATAATCAAACTGCATCACGGAAGACGTTACAGAAATCCCCCGCTGCTTCTCAATTTCCATCCAGTCACTCGTCGCATGTTTATTCGCTTTACGGGCCTTAACCGTTCCCGCCAGACGGATCGCGCCACCGAATAACAGCAGTTTCTCCGTTAAAGTTGTTTTACCCGCATCCGGGTGGGAAATGATCGCAAAGGTTCTGCGTCTATCCACTTCCTTTTGCAGCTTCTGATCTATTGCTTTGTTCATTACGCATATCCCTTCATATATAAAATTCCTGCTTCTGCTTCAATTACACTGGGGTTCATCAAATCGGTGCTCTGCTCATTGTTCATACCCCTTCATTTCTGAATGAATAGCTCTTAGGTCTAGCTCCAGTCCGCTTCAAGTGAAAGCATCCTCTAAAGTATATCAAAATCCGGCAGACATTATCTACTAAAAAGCGCGTGCCGCAAAATATCTCCCAAATGGTCTGGATTATGATCCCCACATATCATCGCTCAAGAAAATAGATGTATTTCCTACACTTACTTGAAGTATTAGCATTTTCATTAGCCTTTAGTTGCATTTGATGCAATTAAAAATAAGTTGTGCACGCTTTTCCGCCTTATCCGGTGATTATAGTTGCAGAAAATACATCTAAAAAACTAATCACAACGAGATAAGCGATTTTAATTGTACAAAGTGCAGTTATTAGAACAGTGCCCAGATCCCCTAAATACCGCCTGAAGTCCGATCTTTTAGATCTTAGCATTACAAAAAATCTCCCTGCATCCTCTGCAGGGAGATAGCATTAACTCAAGGTTTAGTTATTCTTCAGCCAAACCACATTATCTTCATCTTGGCCGTTTACAGGCCACCAATGGAAACCTTCTTTAGCAAGCAGTTCATCTGCTTCCACTGGACCCCAAGAGCCAGCAGGATAAGAAGATAAGTCGCTAGACTCTTCGCTCCATGCTTTCGCAATACGATCCACGAATGACCATGCCGAGGATACCTCATCCCAACGAGTGAAATAAGTGGAATCGCCGCGTGCGGCATCATGTAACAAGCGCTCATATGCTTCCGGAGAATTGATTCCAACCAGGCAGCTCTGACAGAAGTCCATAGCCAGCGGTTGAATCTCAGACTCTGAACCTGGTTTCTTGGCATTAATCTTTACATAAATGCCTTCCATTGGGTTCACACGGATTACAAGGAGGTTAGGCTCAAGTTTATGCTTTTGTCCCAAATAAACGTTGGTTGGCATACCTTTGAACTCAACTACCACTTCCGTCGTCTTCACTGGGAGACGTTTACCTGTACGGATGTAGAAAGGAACTCCAGCCCAGCGGAAGTTATCTACAAATACACGGGCAGCAAAATACGTCTCTGTATTCGACTCAGGGTCAACCTTATCTTCCTGACGGTAAGCAGGAAGGGTTTTGCCTTGGTGTAAGCCTTGAATATATTGTGCTCTTACGACATTCTCACGCACCTCATCAGATGTCGCATAAGGACGAAGGGAACGAAGTACCTTCACTTTCTCATCCCGAATATCTTCTGCGAGCAGACGGCTTGGTGGTTCCATAGCAATCATAGTCAGCAGTTGCAGTATATGATTCTGGCCCATGTCCCGTAAGGCTCCCGCATGGTCATAGTAACCACCGCGTTCTTCTACACCTACGGTTTCGCCAAGTGTAATTTGAATATTGGCAATATGTTTATTATTCCAGAGCGGTTCGAAAAAAGCATTAGCAAAACGAATCACTTCGATATTCTGTACCATTTCTTTACCAAGATAGTGGTCAATCCGGTAAATTTCCTCTTCTTTGAAGACCTGACGAATCTGTTCGTTCAGCTGTTCAGCCGACTCCAGATTATAACCAAAAGGCTTCTCAATTACGAGGCGATTCCAACCCGTACTATCCAGCATCCCGCCAGCTTTAAGATTGAAGGAGACACTGCCGAACAATTCAGGCGCCAGCGCAAGATAGAACATCCGATTGCCCGGAATACTGAATTTCTCTTCAAGAACTTCAGTTTGTGCTCTTAACTCGCGGAAACCATCAATATTGTTAATGTCCAGAGATTTGTATTCGAAATGCTGAACAAACTCATTCCATTCGCTTTCTTCTCCCGCTTTGTAACGGCAGAATTCAAGGATGGATTCCTTCACATCACTTCTAAATTCTTCCTGAGTACGCGGGCGCCGCGCCACGCCAATTACCGCAAAATCTTGTGCCAGCTTACCTTCACGGTACAAGCTGTAAATCGCCGGGAAAAGCTTACGCCGGGCTAAGTCTCCGGTTGCCCCAAAGATAAAAAAGACAGCACCGGGTGTGTGCAGTGCATCAAGGGTTTGATTTTCAGCCATGGCTCCTCATCTTTCTGTATGTAATATAGTTTATTGACATGCTCAGCGTCGGTACTAACATAAGGTGAATAACGACGTTATGTCATTTTAGCATATTCCTAAAAAGGATGCTATCACATTCCTGACAAATACTCTCGGGATTTCGCAAATTTCAATTAATATTTCTTATTATTAACTATATCTGCGCTTATATAAGAGAAAAATGTCAATATTCGATGGTTATTAAAGGAAAGCCTATAGTTACGCGGTTTGTCCCCTTCTGATCTTCATGATGCACTGCGATTTGGGCAGAAACTGACTGATTTCCACTCATCACGAAGCGATTCAAATTAGGAATCGAATACGTACGGCTAACCGTTGAGATATCCTTGTAGCTTTCTCCTCCGGTCATAGCTTCAAACCGGTCATGCATCAATGACTCCGTCTGTGCTAGAACTTTTTCAGGTGCTCCCTGTTCTTGCGCGCTTCCTTGAAGGGATACATTCCATTCCGCCTTAATTTTATTCTGTTCAAGAATCATACTTACTTCACGAGCAGCCGCTTGAAAGCTGGCTTCATTTTGCAGATCAGCCGCTTCTAACGTTACAATCACATAACTGTTGCCTTCGCTAAGCTCACTCCAAAATAAGGAGAGCCGCGATTCATATGGTTTTACAGCTTCTGTACGATACGTCATATGTCCATCTTCCTCAGTACCTGACGGTACATTCAATCCGAGACTTGTGCTTAGCTTAGCAACTTCGGCAGACAGATCCGCGTAATTGCTGCTTTCTCCCTGCCACTTTAACACTAAACGCAGCGGTGAATCAGAAACGGTTGTTTCTTTTCCGAGATCAATTAAGCTCACAAGAGCATGATTCAGTTCGGCTCCTGTTGAAGCTTGGTTAACGCCCTCATCAAGAACGGTTGAATTCGCTTTAACACTTTGCAGATTAACTAGCAGAGCCGCAGCGCAGCACACGATTATCATTATAAAAAAAGTCCTTTTTTTTGTTCCGTTGTTCAGCTTCATCTTCCGCATATGTCATTCTCCCTTCGAACCTCTCTAGCAATCTACTAGACAGTATGTTCGAATTAGGAGATTCTATACCTGAAATATCCCCACCAAGTGAGGGTTTATACTTCGATGCGTACTCAAGTACTTTGCGGGAGCCCCAAAACACACTTTCTTGTACAATAAAAAGGACTGAAGCAGAGGCTTCAGTCCTTTATTGTTATTCAGCTAGTCCATTTTTATATGCATAAATTGCTGCTTGGGTCCGGTCTTCCACGCCCAGCTTCGCGAGAATATTCGTCACATGAAATTTCACAGTTTTGATTCCAATAATTAGTTGATCGGCAATATCCTGATTGGATTTACCTTGCGCCAACAGACGTAATACTTCCATCTCGCGCTCCGTAAGCTCTTTATAAGCAGGTGATTCTCCTTTTGCATTGTTTCTAAAACGGTTCATCATTTTAGAGGCCACCTGTGACTCAAGCACGGACTGTCCTCTTGCCGCAGCGCGGATCGCATCCGCCACTTCACTAGCCCGCGAAGTCTTCAGCAGGTAACTAAAAGCGCCCGCTTCAATAACAGGATACATCTTTTCATCGTCCAAATAGCTTGTAAGAACAATAACTTTGATCTCTGGGTACTGCTTCATCAGCTGTTTAGTCGTTTCTATGCCATCCATCCCATCCATTACGAGATCCATTAAGACCACATCGGGATTGTACTCCTGAGCCAGCCGAATGCCTTCTTCTCCACTTCCAGCTTCACCTACGACCTCAATTCCATCCTCGGTACCTAAAACTGCTGCTAGCCCGATCCGTACCATTTCATGATCATCTACGAGTAGTACTTTAATTGCTTCCTCCATCTCCATGGTTACTCTTTCCTCCTATTATTCATTGACTAACGGAACGGTAATTTCAATACGCATTCCTTTACCCGGAGCGGTAATGAACTGAATGGAGCCTCCGATTTCATTAATCCGCTCCTGCATGTTCGACAAACCATAGGAAGCTTGTTTGGTGTCGTCCATCTCAAAGCCGATCCCATCATCACGCAACGTCAAGCGAACTGTATCTCCCCGTCTATGCAGCCGGATTTCCATTTTTTCTGCTTTCGCATGACGAAGTGTATTAGAAATCGCCTCTTGGACGATACGGAACAAGTGATTCTCTACCCCTTTTAACAGCTGCACATCAGGGTCCATTTCAAATACAATTTCGATTGGAACCTTGATCTTAAGCTCCTTGATCAATTCCTGCAGACCTTGTTCGAGGCCCTTTCCTTCCAAATAAACAGGTCTCAAATGCAGCAGCAATGCCCTCATCTCCGATTGGGCTACGGCAGACATTTCTTCTATAAGCGCAATTTGCCGCTGGGCTTTATCGAAATCCTTCTCCAAGGTCCGGCCCACCGCCGTGGCAGTCATGGAGATTGCAAATAGCTGCTGGGAAACAGCGTCGTGCAGTTCACGCGCAAGCCGCTGCCGTTCCTCCATAATAGCAGATACCCGCGCCTGCTCCGCAAGCTTCGCGTTATTCGTGGACAACCGCTGCAGCGTCGTCACTTGATTCTCCCATTTGCCGCTAATCCGGCCAAGCTGTTCTCCGAGCCTTCCCAGCTCATCATCACCTAGATCCGGCATGGACAGCGTCAAATTTCCCTTTTCCCATAATACGAGGGTCTGCCTAAGACGTTCCAACTGCCGCTTCACACGAAAGCTCTGATAAAAGCCATAACCAATCCCAAAGCCCATAGGCAGAAGAATTAGAGTGACGGCTGTCCGCACGCCAAATTTCCAGCTTTCAAAAGGCTTCAAATAGCCATATGTATACATGACATACATTATCACAAGCAGCATGACCAAAGAGAACAGAGCCCCCTCACCCATGCTGCGTGATATCATGTTTTTGTTCTTTTTTTCCATGCGGGGGACTCTCCCTTCTCTATCAAGCTTTTCAGGATAATCGTACATCTAGATCTCCCATTAAATAAGAAACACTAAATTTCACTTTGTATTCACTGCTGTCATAATTAGCTGATTTCCAATTCAGACGGTTCAACATCCCTGTATCTCGCTGGTTGCCGAATTCAATGGACCCAAAGAGCACAAAAGCTTCAATTTCCACGCCGTAATCATCGGACAGGTTAATGTCCATATCGCCAAAAATCCCTTGAAACAGCATGACCGTTTCCTTATGATCCGCCATAGCTAATGAAAGATCCACATCGGCCTCACCCAGTACATGCCAAGAGCTAAGGCTGTGCATCACCCAAGGTGAGCGGTCCCAGTCAAATCTGGATGAAAAGTTCTGCTTCTGCATAAACCCTTCCTTGCGCTGTACTCTTTTGGATTTGGTAAAAAACATCCCAAGTGAGATTAAACAAATCCCCAGCACGAGCACCAAATGGTCCAGCAAAAGCAATACAGCACCTATCCCGAGCAGTTTATAGCCCTGCTTTACTTTGCCTGATGTCGTACGGTAGACTCCCAGCAGCAGGAACAGAAGCGCGACAATGGAGAAAAAGCCGAGCCATCTACCAAAAATCATCATGCAGCCAACAGCAATCAGTCCGATGGCAATCAAACGGTTTCGTTTATCCATTTCGCACCTCCTAAAAGTTTTGCGAAGCAAAACTCATTTTATACTATCGGTTAGATATCCGTCACTATGATGAGGAATATTATCACCGTTAAATATTATAGCTAGCCGCTATAAAAGCCATATCGGTATGGAGATCCATACCGTATGGCTTCTTCTTGTCCAGCATATCATATCCGTCCAAGTTTTAGGAACAGGATTTATTGTTCTTTTTTGTTTAGAGAAGGAGCCGCGGGTGTATCATTCAGCTTGTTTTTCAGTAGTGCCAATTGCTCATCCACTTTCAGTTGCTTCTCAACATCAACGGGTTTGCTATAAGCAGCGGATGGGCTGTAAGGTGCACGCATTACATCTGCTTCAGCCTCAAGCTGCATAATTTTCTCTTCCATCCGGTGGAATCCGAGTGATGCACTGCCACTTTCAATGGAATGCACGCTGCTGATTTGCGACATTTGTTTTTTAGCTTTAGCCATTTGAGCACGGGATACAAGCTCGTTACGTTTGTTGCGCAGCTTGTAGAACTCATCCTTCATGTCATGCAGTTGTTGCACTAATTCCTTAGCGTGTACTTCAGCTTGTGCGTGAAGATCACTGTACTCCACTTGCTTTTGGTCAAAGTAGATTTTTTCTTCCAACAGCTTGCGAGTTACTTCTTCTTGGCCATTTTTCAGTGCCAGTTCAGCTTGTGATCCACGTTGTGCAGACATTTTTGCTGCTTCTTCCACACGTTGCTTCATACGGCGTTCGTTAGCCATTTGTTTAGCAACTGTTACTTCTGCTTCGTGAATTTCAGCCTCCATATCGCGCAGATATTGGTTAAGCATTACGATTGGGTCCTCTACCTTATCCAACAAGTCATTTACCGACGCTTTTGTCATATCTTTAATTCTTTGAAATACTCCCATGATTTACAATTCCCCTTTCTCATATTTAGACAGTTTTTGTTTGAGTTCTTCTACTTCTTTTTGCAAAGCCTTCTTCTCAATATCCTTCATCATCGCATCCAAACCGGAGTCCGGTGCGGAATAAGCGTTGTTCTTCTCAAAATTAGGATTGTAATTTGGCTGGCGTCCATAAGGTCCATATCCGCCAGTAGCTTGTGGTCCGTGTCCATGTTCCGGTCTGCCTGAGTAGGGTCCGCCGAATGGGCCACCCGGTGCCCCAGGCCCTGGTCCAAATGGATTATAATGCGTCGGTTCCTTAGGAATGACCATTGCTGCAATGAAGTATACCGGAATCACCGCACCACCTGTAAACGGAATGCTGACCAGTAATAGAATCCGGAATAACGTGGAATCAATACCGAGTGTCTCAGATAATCCACCTGCAAGACCCGTCATCACTTTATCTCTTGTTGAACGATACAATCGACTCATAGCGCTACTCCTTTCCACCATTGTTCAGTTTCTCCTTTAGGCGAGCCATTTCTCTTTCGAGTACGGTCGCTACGGTCTCACCCGCTTGCACCGCATATTCCTGTCCCATGCGCCGCAAATCACGCAAGCTCTTTGCTTCTAATTCCCAATCCGACATCTGATCTTCCAGACGTCCGAACATTTTGGGAACATCACCACCATTGCCATAAGCACTGGCTCTTTGATTCATCCGTTGCTGCAATCGCAGCGACTCCATTCGTGCCGAATAATACTGACGTTTGCTGTACACCGTTTGATACTCTATTTTCAGCTCATTCAGCTGTGCTTCAAGTTCAAACAAGGATTGCTTGCTCTGTTCTAGCAGCCCGCTATATTGCTCCAGTTTTTCCTCGTGAATGATCTTTTCTTGTAAAGCCAGCTTCGCGAGATGATCCTCGCCTGCTTTCAGTGCCAACAACGCCTGCTCTTCACGTTTGTTTCTCATGGCAGTTGCTTGGTTCACTTGCTGCTGCAATTGCTTCGTGTGGGAAGCATATTGCTGGTACAGCCTTTCAGCTTCACTGATTTCCTCACGGGTTGAATGTAGAAATTGATCAATTAGTTTCACGGGATCTTGGCTTTGCTCCAGACGTTCGTTTAGATTAGCTACAGTAATATCCCTCATGCGACGAAAAACACTCATGATCTCCTGCTCCCTCCCTGCTTCTTGTTTAAGTACATTGCTTCTTAATAAGTACCATTGTTACTTCTGCCCTTTAATGCTGATACGCCCCAGACGATCAACGCCACTCCTAGAAGTGGTCCAATGATCCAGGAAAGCTTCGCGATCAGGGACATCACACCAATGAACATCAGTACCCAACCAATAATCTTGCGTCCGCTCTTAATCCCGTAGTACCCGAGAACAACCAGCAATACCGGGAAAAGTAATCTGAACATTCCGTGGATCAGAGGAAGCGCAATGCCGAGCAGCATAACCGCACCAATCACAATCAGTACAACCGCTAATCCGTTTCCTTGTCTTCTTTGCATTTTTTCTCACCGCCTTTCGTTGTCCTTAACCTTATAGCCTTATTCTAGGGTAAATCGCAGACTTTCAAAACAGACCAACGACGGTTTTTCGTACTGGACCTTAGTCGAGGTAGCTGTACGACTACAGACCACTGTTGGGCTAGTTGTAGCTCATAACCAACCTTTGCACATATAAATGGGAATGCTACCCATCAAAAATTGAAAGGACACCACCCTATATAGGTGATGCCCTTTTGAACTTTCCTTTAGGGTTAACTATGTGGCTCTTTATCAAAAAACCTCGCTCCGTAATCTTTCAATAATAGTCTTCTTAGATATGCTGTGGTAACACAAAACGGGTACTACAATAGAGACCAGCATAAAGGGGATTATACTAAGTAAAATAGGGGTTAATGTAAAAGTCCAAGTAAAATAATCAAGTTCTGCTCCCATTGCGGGTACTAGGGTAGTATTTGCCAAGCTTCCTAGCACAATCGAAAACATCAGCCCTAGGAAGGCATACCCGACCCCCTCAAAGATAAGCATTTCTTTTACCTGCTTATCCGTCATGGCTATTGATTGCAGCATGGCAATTTCTCGTTTTCTGGTTAAAATAGAAGTTTGCATGGAATTTATGAAATTCAGAATCCCAATAACACCTAGCAGAATACAAAATGCACCTCCTACCACCTCATACATAAAGATTAAACTACGAAAGGTTTCTCTAGAAGTATTCTTCGAATAGAAATCCAATCCGGTATCCGTATGTAAGCAATAGTCCTCCAGCCATTTTTCTGTCTGAGTTAAATGTTCATCATCTACGTTAAAGATTGTATACATTGGCAGCATAGAATCTGCATGGGCAAGCAGTTCATCCGAAGGCAACAAATACTCTAATCCTATATCATAATATGCCACTGAGTGAATAGCTCCCGGAAAATCAACAATGGCAAGCACTTCATATTCCTTTTCCTTTTCGTTTCCAAAACTCACTTTAACTTTATCTCCCGGATGATAAATGCTGCTTGTACCATCTAGGAATTTCTTACAGTTAGTAACATAGATTCCCTCTCCGTTCTCCCAGCGTTTTTGATCCAAAGCTCCTTCCTTTACTTGAATCATCTGTGCCGGCCACTCACTGAAACCAAATGTATTCACTATTGATCTCCGTTTCACCATTTCCTGAGAACTCAGAAATTCCTCTTGGTCCTTTTCATTCATCAAGCCGACTTCTCTTTTCAGCGCAGACATTGCCTGATCACTTAAATTTTGTGTTAAAGGGAGTACATAAACATTACCGCTATTTTCAAGCCCGTCCAATGACTCTACTTGTTTTATGAACTCATTGCTTACACCGGAAGTATCAAATGGAGGCGAATTATTTATGATCGAAGTATCAGCAACCGTAAAGTCCGAAACAGACTGAAACTCAATGAACTTATTAAAATCAAAAGAATGCACAAGACCATAAGTACTATTAAGAATAACCAAACTAAGTGTAAAAGAAAGCGTGACGATGATCACTTTTCGGGGGTTCCTCTTTAAATTAGCCATTGCTAGACGAACGGATGTTATTGGTTGAGCTTTTTTCTTTTTTCTTCTTAGTTCTCCCGCCTGTTTTCCTTCAACATAACTTAGAGCTTCTATTGGAGAAACCCTTGATGCAACCTTTGCTGGCCCTAAGCAACTTAATAACACTGTGCAGAGGCTGAATATAGCGGCAATAGCAAAAATAAGCGGGTGTACACTTGTTACGACGCGCATATCTTCACCAAAAATATCGATAATAGCCGGAACAAGAAAACGACCGATCGTCCAACCTATCACTAGTCCAAAAGGAATACCGATACAAGCAAGATATATTGCCTTATAACGAACCATTCTTTTGATTTGTTTTGAGGTTGTCCCAATGACTTTTAATAAACCATAAGATTTAATTTCTTGTGCAATTGAAATATAGAATATATTGTAGATTAACAAATATCCAGCTAAGAAAATCACTGTGATTACAAGGAAACCTAGAAGTATATTTTGAGGTTCAGATCCTAGAATATCATAAGAAGCGTTAACAGTTATTTGACCATCAAAATCACTTCTGCTGGCAAGTTGTTCAGATTTCGTTTCAATATCCCACGTATTCGAAAACCAAAATTGACTGTTGATATAGCCTGAGTACACATTGGGACGGTTGTTCCATGGTTCAGTTGCCACAGGAGCTATTAAATCTGCATATTCACGAGAAAGCCAAATATTTTGACGCCAAGAGAGCGGATTTCCATCCCAAATTCCACAAACGGTAAAGGTATCTGTTATTGTTTTTTCATCTGTTTTGAAGGTTAACGAAATAGATTGACCTAATGTATGGGGAAGACCCAGCGCATCCAATACCAAGGTGCTTACACTTATGTCTTTCTTTTGCTGTGGCATGTTTCCAAGCTGTGGTAAGCTATACGCCCATTTTGCATACTTTTCCTCACCATACCTCACTTCTGTAGGTAACTTAGAAAAGGCAGCCCCCTGTGCATCACCGATAAGAACCGAATAGGAGATGTCCTTAATCATTAAATCTGAAGAGACTCTTTTATACTCAGGCATAGACATTTGATGAAATCCACCATGAGCATTGCTCCCCGCGATTCTCATCTTGTTGTCTTTCATTGACTCTAACAAACTCCCTGCAATAGTAAATACACTGGTGAACATAATCGCAGCCAAGGCTATTGCCAGAATAGCAAAATAATTTTTGCTAGATTTAAGAGAGCGCTTTGCCAATTTTTTCATAGTTTTTCCACTATTGTGTTTCAAAGTTCCCACCTCCCTTGCATTATTATTCCGCTTGTCTTAGCTGTTCAATAACACTTGAACGGGAAATAGATTTGTACAACAAACCAGGAATTATAGAACAGATCAACAAGACAACCCCCGAATATATGATTAAAGAGGTAACCGGATATCTAAACACTCCATAGCCTATATATTCATGCAATATATTAAAGACCAGATAACTAATGCCACTACCCACTATTAATGTAAGAACAAAAGCAATTAGAGCAAACCAGATTCCTTCAAAGGTGATCAGCCATTTAATCTGCTTCTTCGTCGCGCCAATAGATGCTAGAACAGCAAACTCCTGTTTTCTGGATACAATGCTTACTAATATAGTGTTAATAAAATTCAAAACACCGATGCTGCTTAAAATGATAATGATAACAATAGAAAGATTGGAAAAAGACTGCTTTAAGTCAGCAAACGCTTTTGCCTGTTCAATTTTTGAGGTGCGTGAAATGCTGCTGTCTCCGCTTGTAAGGAGTTTGACCTCATTCAACACATCCTGTTCTTTTCCTTTTTGCGCATTAATCTTAATAGAGTAAATCACAGCATCAGAATGATATTTGTTGATAACATTATTTGACACAATTAGCCATGGAGCAGCACCACTATTCATAGCATCACGTTCAAACGTCATTTGACCGCCAATTTTCACCTTATAGCTCTTGTTGTTGTCAATTACCGTAAAGGGTATCTGTACACCTATTGGAATGCCATTCCCATTAATATCAGTTACCAATGCTATCTTCCCTTTGGAAAAGTCGCTTAAATTAATCGGGTTCTTAGCAGTACGGTTATACTCCTCCAGTTTTTTATCATCAATGCCGATCAATAAACCCCAAAAGTTAGTTTTAGGATCTTCCTCATAATGTTTTTTATCTCTGAGTTCCTCATTCACACCTGCACGAAATTCATTGTAATTTCGCAGCCACTCACCATGAGTACTATCTGAATAATGCTGGAAAATAGATACTACCGTCGTTCGTTCGAGTTCACGGATCCCGTTTACTGCGGAAATTTGCGACAACAACTCAGGAGTAAAGTGCTGCTCCTCTGTTGGATTAAAACTGGCTCTGGTCATTTGGTTATACATAGCAATGTCGTATTTAACCTCTGCATTGATGTATTCCTCCGCACTGAAGGATTTTAGAAATGTGGAAAGCACCACAAGTGCAGTGCTGCCTAAGAAGAGCGTTAACACAACAAAAAGCAATCTTTTTTTACTACGGAGTATATTTTTTAACGACATATACGGTATTTTCGCGCCATGTCTACCTCTTGATTTTTGTTTTCCGGATTGTGTATCAGTATGTTTCGACGCTTCAATCGGAGAAATTCTCCCTGCCTTCTTTGCAGGTGCTCTATAGCTTAAAAATAGAGTTAACGCTGAGAAAAATAGGGCCAAGAGCAACACCCATAAGTTGACTTGCCTATCTATGGATGAGAAACCCTCATACGAAGATAAGGCAAGCGGCACTACGTAAAATGAAAGCCCCCATCCCAACAGCATCCCCACAGGCAGGGCAAAAAAGGCTACTTTAGCAACACTGTAATAGACAATTTGCTTGATTTGCGCACTAGTCATTCCCAGCATTTTCAGCAGCCCATAAAATCGTACGTCTCGAGTAATAGAGATATACGCAACGTTGAAAATAATAAGGTATCCATCAAACATAAAAAACAAAACCATTATTACTGCAACCAGTGAATCCTTGACATTCATATTCAATTTACCGTCATATGAAGGAATCAACTGCTGATTTCCATCCAAATCAATGGAGGCTCGAATCTGCTCGATTTTATCGTGATAATGTCTGGTATCTTTAAATAATAACCCTACAAGATTCGGCACTTCCTGCGGATGTTCTCTTAAAAATGTTTCTGAAAAAAAGACAATTCGATTGTTTTCAGAATTGATATTTGCCGTGTCCTCATAGAATCCAGACAGAGTAAAGGGAAGGCTCTGAACCTCTGCGTCGCCGTTTTTTGAAATATCACTGATAGCAACAGACAATGAAACCTCCATTCCAGTCTGCGGCTTTGAGTATCCCAACCTATTCAACAGCCATGTTGACATCATGATTTCATTGCCTTTAGCAGGATAGGTACCCTGCATATTATCTACAAGTGATCCGCTATATTCCTCCCAATTTGTAGAACTGATCATCTGTATATCAATCCCAGCCTGTCCCTTATTATTGACAAGTGATCCCATTTTGGTTTGAATATTCATTTCAGGCTTTAAAATATCAAATTTACTTAATAAATCTAATTGATTCTGTGTTGGACGACTCAAAATAACATTAGCACTTGTCCCGGTTTCTTTCATTTCTTGATGTTTAGATAATTTCAAGTAACTGTAAAATGTGCTGCAAGCTGCTGTAATCAGAATGGTCGTAAGAATGATGGCGCATGCCAATATAATATTTCTGGTTTTGTTTGCCTTATAGTATCTCTGAAATAATTTTCGGATGACGGATGAAGAATGATTTCTATACATTTTTTCCCTCTCTAATCCACGATTTTCCCATCCTCCATACGGAGAATCCGATCAGCACGCAAGGAAATTTCGTTGTTATGTGTAATCATAATGATTGTTTGATTTAGTTGGTGACTAGTCATTTCCAGCAGCTTGATTACCTCTTCACTTGTTTGACTATCCAAATTTCCAGTGGGCTCATCGGCAAGGATAATAGCGGGCTTCATCGCTAAAGCCCTTGCAATTGCTACACGCTGTTGTTGGCCCCCAGACAAATTGTTGGGTAAATTATTCAGCTTCTCCTTCAGTCCTAACATCCTTACAATGATGTTCACATACTCCTTATCCACCTTGTTTCCATCAAGTTCAATCGGCAGAACGATATTCTCGTAGACATTAAGTATCGGCATTAGATTATAATTTTGAAAAATGAACCCGATATTTTTACGTCTAAAAATCGTAAGCTGATCACTGTTCATCTTTGACAGTTCTTTCCCATTCACTTCTACGGTGCCAGAGGTAGGATTATCAAGGCCCCCGAGCATATGCAGTAGCGTAGACTCGTAGACTTACCGCTGCCGGAAGTCCCAACGATAGCCACAAATTCACCTTGCTCCACACTCATTGTTATGCCATCCAACGCTTTGACAGGGTTTGGTTCACTACCGTAATACTTTCTCAAGTCGTTAGCTTTTAATATACTCATGCACAACCCCTCTATTTCTTTAGAATATCTGATTCTTCATGTGTCATACCGTCGTGAAATTTCTTGCAATACCAATAACTAGAATAAATAGTGTGTGCTTCGACATTTTTTTCCAAGATCCACTTTATTCCATTAATTTACTATTTTATATAAAAAAAATTCGTTTACAATGTTTTTTTTGAGGACTATACTAACTATTTGTTCTAGAAAATTACATTTAATATACAATAAAACATTTTTAAAGATTATAAAGAAAAGTCCACTTTCAACTGTCTACTAAATAAAAATCTCGCTTTCGAATAAATCCCGAGAATGTATAATGATCAAATAAGAAACAAAGGAGAATTACTATGAACATACTGATCGTTGAGGACGACCGTAGTTTAAATAAAGGGATCGCTCTCACTCTTTCTCAAAACAATGTCATGATCCATCAAGCCTACGATATTGCCGCGGCGGAGCATATTTTCGCAGTAAACCCTATTGATCTCATCATTCTGGACATCAATCTGCCAGACGGCAGTGGACTGGATTATTGCGAGCAACTTCGCAAGGCCTCACGCGTACCCATTATTTTCCTAACCGCCAATGATATGGAGTCCGACATTATCACCGGTTTTGCATTGGGGGGCGATGACTATATCACCAAACCATTCAGCCTAATGGTGCTTCGCGCCAGAGTAATGGCAGTGCTCAGAAGAACGGAATCGCTAGGGACTGGAAAAATAACATTGGGTCCGTTAGAACTCGATTTTGAGAAACTGGAGTACAGCAAAAATAAACAATCGCTCCAGCTGAGCAAAACTGAGCAAAAACTGTTGCGGCTGCTGGTGACGAATACGGGCAATATTTTGACCCGAGAACAGCTGATAGACAAGATCTGGAGCAAGGATGCCGAATTTGTGGATGAAAACGCATTGACAGTAGCCATCAAACGGCTGCGTGCTAAACTTGAGGATGACCCGGCAGCACCCAAATATATCAAGACCATTTACGGACTTGGATACATGTGGACTGAAGGGCAAAAACCATGAAAACCAATAGCCCACCTGCTAATTTCAAGCAAATTCATAGGCTCTTTTTACTGATCATCCTTATACTAGTGGCCTGTTTTATCGGCAGTATAATGTTTCTGTACGGGTTCGACCCCACTCTGCTCCAACTGACTTCTCTATTTATCATCTGTATATTAGCGACAGGAGCCGTATGGGTCTGGTTATGGAACCGCCAGATCGCAATCTATATACAGACCTTGGATACTGCGATTGAACGGGCTATACATGACCTGCCGCCACTCACTAACTATGAAGAAACCGCTCTGTCTTCGATGGAACATAAACTAAAGCGGTATATAGGGATGGCTAAGGCGAATGAACGAAATATCCAAACAGAGAAAAACAAAATAAAAGAGCTGATCTCGGATATCTCCCATCAAACCAAGACCCCCCTCTCTAATATCATGGTATTCAGTCAGTTGCTCGAAGAGATGCCCGGACTAAATGAGAATGTCCGGCACTACATACAGCATATTAAAGCGCAGTCAGATAAGTTGGATTGGCTGATTCAGTCTCTAATCAAATTATCACGTTTGGAAACAGGAATGATCTCCCTACAGCAGATTGAGGCGAAACCGCTCATACAAACTCTGACGCAGGCTTTATCCCAGATTTATGCACAAGCGGAAAACAAACAAATTACGATCAATATTGACTGCGGGACACACATCTTAGCCTGCCACGATGTCAAATGGACAAGTGAAGCACTATTCAACCTGCTCGAGAATGCTGTGAAGTACACACCGCATAACGGACAAATTTCCGTTCTTGCTGAAAGCAACGAGATGTTCACCTGTCTCCACCTTACCGATACTGGACTTGGAATCCCCAGCGAAGAAATCCCTCACATCTTTAAGCGGTTTTACCGAGGAAAGCAAGCGCGTGAATTCGAGGGGGTCGGCATCGGGTTGTTTTTGTCCAGAGAGATTATCACGGCGCAAGGCGGCCATATCAACGTCATTTCTGAAACTGGAAAAGGTACAACTTTCTCTGTTTACCTGCCCCAGCGCTGAAATAGAATGTGTCATTATGGTCAGAATTCAGACACTCTCCTGTCAGATTGATTTGCTACCCTTAAATCATGGACAAACAGATCTCATTGGAGGGGAAGAGTTATGCCGATTCTACAGACTGAAAATTTAAAAAAACACTATGGAAAGGTTGGCGCAAGCGTTAAGGCTTTGGACGGTATATCACTGTCAGTGGATAAAGGGGAGTTTGTCGCCATTGTCGGCACTAGCGGCAGCGGCAAAAGCACCCTTCTTCATATGCTTGGTGGATTAGATCGGGCAACAGAGGGCAAGGTTTACGTGGACGGGAATGATATTTTTGCGATGAGTGATGAGAAGCTGACCATTTTTCGGCGCAGATCGGTGGGGTTTGTTTTTCAGAACTACAATTTGGTACCCATACTAAATGTGCGGGAGAATATTGTGCTGCCCATTGAACTGGACGGTGGCAAAATTGACGAAACTTATCTTGATCTGATCATCCGCACTTTAGGCTTGCAGGAAAAGATGAATACTCTACCTTCTAATCTGTCTGGCGGACAGCAGCAACGGGTGGCAATAGCCAGAGCATTGGCGACCAAACCTTCAATCATCTTAGCAGATGAACCTACAGGTAATCTGGACAGCAAAACAAGCCAAGAAGTGCTGATTTTACTTAAACAGATGAGTGAAAAATTCAACCAAACCATTGTGATGATCACACACAATGAACAAATTGCTCAAACTGCTGACCGTATTATCCGTATTGAAGATGGCGTCATTTTCACTGGACAACTCCGTAGCTCCGGAGTGAGCCAGCCATGATCAGCACGAATAACCATAAGACCATTGCTACTTTAGCCAAAAAAAGCCTCAAAGCCAACCGTGCTCGCAATTTCACTATCATCTGTGCCATCGTACTGACTACGCTTTTGATCACCAGCGTGTTTACCTTGGCGCTCAGTATTAACAAATCGATGCAACGCGCACAAATGCAGACTACCGGCAGCGATTATCATGGAAGCTTCAAATATCTGAATCCTGCCGAGTTGGAGAAGCTGAAGAATCAACCATCCATCAAAGAATATGGCGTCTTCCTTAAGGTTGGCGATATAAGCACCAGTCTGTTCAAGAATCACCGGGTAGAGGTCCTTCGAATTGACGAGAATTATGCCAACCACGGTTTTATCAACTTTATAGCCGGCGGACTGCCCTCCCAAGAGAATGAAATCGTCCTAAATACTTGGGCGCTTGACTTGCTAGGAGCAAAACATGAGTTAGGCCAGACTGTGAAGCTGGATATAGACATTGGTGAAAAAGTCATAAGCCAAGACTTTAAGCTCTCCGGATATTACGAAACCGATCAAAATTTGGCGATGTCAGGATTGGCTTTTGTATCCGAAGCATTTACACAGAAGAACATTTCCCATATTGACCCGGACATCTCTGAAGCAACGGGTTCTTATGTGAACACCGCAGGTCTAGGGGTGATGTTTAATAATTCTTATAATATTGAACAGAAGGTACAAAAGATTTTGACGGACACCGGCCTGGATGTACCTTATGGTGTCAATCCGGCTTATACAAGTGTTTCTCTCTCCGATAATCTACTGAATATCATTCCTTATGCAGTTGTCATTCTTATCACCATGCTGAGCGGCTATTTACTAATCTACAATATCTTTTTTATTTCCGTCGTGCGGGATGTCAAATTTTACGGGCTGCTAAAGACCATCGGTACCACACCCCGACAACTGAAAAAGATCATCTCCATTCAGGCCCGGTCACTTTATCTCGTCGCATTGCCTTTTGGATTGGGGTTCGGGTATCTGCTAGGTCTGCTGATTCTCCCTATGGCCTCCTCATTTTTAAACGGTTCTACTGATAATGTCTATTCTGCTAGCCCGTGGATATTTATTGGTGCAGCAGCATTCTCGTTTATGACAGTATGGATCGCCGCAAGCAAACCGGGCCGAATGGCTTCGCGAACCTCGCCGGTAGAGGCTGTAAAATTTGCCGGAGTCAGCAGCGGTGGAAAACGGAATGCCAAAAAATCAAAACATGGCGCAAAACTTCACAACATGGCGTTCTCCAACCTGTTCAGAAGCAAAAAGAAGCTGATCCTGATGCTCTCTTCACTCTCCTTGAGTATCATCTTGTTCAGTACCATTTTCACAGTAATCTCCTCACTGGATGTGAATAAATATCTGCGTGCCTTTATCTCCGGTGATTTTGTGGTTCAGAATGAAGTGCTAGTCAGTATTACAGGGCCTCGAGACGGTGATCCATATAAGCTTTCAGAGGAATTCGCCAACAATCTAAGTAATATTGACGGTGTAGAAACTGTTGATAAGGTTTACCACAGATATGTTCCATCTCCTATCGATGATGCTGTCCGGGCTATTTTGGAGCCAATGGCAACTGCTGACCCACATCCTTATCTTCTCTCCACTTTAGATAAGGTGGGGATGGTCTACAATCATTTATATGGATTAGATCCGGGCTGGTATGATCTTGTGGACAAGGATATTATTGAAGGGGAGTTTAACAGGCAGAAGTTTGCTTCAGGAAAATATGCGGTCATATCTGAGGCCATGTTTATAGAAGAAGATAGCTACCGCACCTATTATCATCCTGGAGATACAGTCACTTTCGAGAAGTCGGGTAAATCTTATGAAGTGATGGCAGTAGTAAAACATGATGCAGTATATGCTGCCACAACAAAATCTTACTCTATGTTAGGTTACAACATCTTCCTCCCTGCTTCGGAGCTGCAGAAGGAAATGCCGAAGGGTACAGATCCAGCCAATATCGTTTCAGCCACACTACATGTCGATCCGACTAAGCTGGACCAGGTAGAACAAGTGGTCAAAGCTTTAACAGATTCAACTGATGAATTAACTTTAAAATCAAGGGAGGATTACAAGGATGAGCTCGGTGGATTCATTCGCATTTTTCAAACCGTCGGGTATGGGCTTAGCCTGGTCATTGCTCTAATCGGGGTGCTGAATTATATCAACACTGTACTCACCGGGGTAGTCTCCCGCCGGAATGAACTTGCCATGCTGGAGAGTATTGGCATGACCAAAAAGCAGCTAAAACGTATGCTGATCCTTGAAGGATTCTACACCGTTTTGCTAACCGTCCTCATAACCTCAACATTAGGTATATTGCTGACCTATAACCTTTCCAAAAGCATCACGGATAATATGGCCTTTATGGTATTTCAGATGAGTTGGCTGCCGTTTATCCTCACCGTTCCTATTTTGTTAATTCTCGCTTACACAGTGACACTGAGAGCCTATAAAACGTTATCCCAAGCATCCATTGTGGAACGGCTGAGAGAAGCCGAGTAATGTAAGACACACCTAAATACTCCTATTACAAAAAGGGCAGCCCGGTAAATATCGCCGGGCTGCCCTTTTTTATAGATCCATATTCAGCTTATTTAAACGCAGGCAACGCAATATCCGCGTAATTATCCTCAAGGAACTTCTTCACTTCAGGACCGCTGATCCGTTTAGCCAGCTTTTGAATGGCGTCAGAGTCCTTGTTATCTTCACGTGCCACCAAAGTAATTGTGAATTCGGAATCTTCGCCTTCCGTAATCAGTGCATCTTTCTTCGGTGTCAATCCTAGTGGGCTCGCATAAGCCGGAGTCATGGCTACCAGATCGCCATCATCAAGCATACGGGCCAGCATTAGGAGATCGACTTCTTCAAACTTGAATTTTTTTGGATTTTCAGTAATGTCTGCTTGTGTGGCTTGAATGCCTACGCCTTCTTTTAGCTTAATAAGATCAGCTGCAGCGAACATTTGCAATGAACGGCCGATGTTAGATGGATCATTAGCCATTACAAGCGTAGCCCCTTCAGGAAGATCAGCGATAGTCTTATAACGTTTGGAGTATCCGCCATAAATAGCGTCATAAACAGGCTGTACCTCTACCAGATTAGAGCCTTTGCTTTCATTATATTGCTTCATATAAGGAACGTGTTGGAAAAAGTTAGCGTCTACTTCTTTATTAGCCAACGCCTCATTAGGCTGCACATTATCAGAGAGAACAACGATCTCCAGATCAATGCCATCTTCCTTCAGGAGCGGCTTCACAATATCCAGAATTTCTGTCATAGGTGGGATCAGTGTAGCGATCTTTAATTTGGTTAACTCATCATTACTACCTTTTGCAGCATTGTTCTCGGCTGCTTTATTAGAGCCACAACCCGCTACGACCAATACCATTAATGTAAGCACAAGTATCATTGATTTTTTCATTAGTACTACTAACCCCCAGTTTATATATTGAACTATTTTGTATTACCGCTTATCCAACAGCCTTGCGATAGTCCCCCCGGTGAACTGAACCAATTGGACTAATACAATCATCACTAGAATGGCATAGATCATCACTTCCGTCTCAAAACGCTGATAACCATAACGGATAGCGAAATCACCAACCCCTCCCCCACCAACAACTCCCATCACGGTCGAGAAGGAGATAAAGCTAATTGTAGAAGTAGTAAGTCCAAGGACTAGACCCGAACGAGCTTCCACATACAGAAATTTAAAGATCAAGCCCAGCTTCGAGGCTCCCATCGATAATGCTGCTTCAATGACCCCTTTAGGAACCTCCAGCAACGACTGCTCCACTAACCGAGCGTAATAGGCAATAGCGATTATAGATAATGGAACCGCTGCTGCAATCGTACCAATGGCGGTCCCGACCAGGAAACGAGTGACTGGAATTAGCGCAACGACCAGCAGCAGGAACGGAAAAGAGCGGATAATATTAACGATACTGTTGAGCACCAGAGACAACGTTGTATTCTCATAAAGCTGCCCTTTTCGGAAAAAAAACAACAAGGTACCCAGTGGAAGCCCCAGCAGCACGGCCGCTCCAACAGAAATACCAACCATCACAAAGGTTTCACCAATCGAATCCCACATCTGTGCCTGATATTGAAGTACACTATCAAACATGATCTTCCCCCGCTTTACCAAGAATCTGATCGCGGTATGTCCCGGTACTGGCTGCCGCTGGACGGAATTCACCGTCTTCCCGAGAGAACGAATCTACAATGCGCCCTTTTTCCATCACCGATACATGAGTACATATGCTTTTAACAACATCCATCTCATGCGTAACAATGACAACCGTTACTCCAAGACTTGAATTCACATGCTTCAGCACGTTCAAGATATCTGTAGTGGTTCCTGGGTCCAGGGAGGACGTTGGCTCGTCACACAGTAATATTCCCGGACTGTTCGCTAGTGCGCGGGCAATCGCAACACGCTGACGTTGTCCTCCGCTGAGCTGTGCCGGATATTGTTTTGCCTTATCTGCCAGTCCAACAAAATCCAGACACTCCTTCACACGCTTCATTCGTTCATGCTTTGGGACATCTGCCAGCTCCAGCGGGATCGAAACATTCCGCTCTACTGTGACGTTATAAACAAGATTAAATTGTTGAAAGATCATTCCAATCTTTTGCCTTGCTTTACGCAGTGCTTTACTAGGCATTTCGGTCAGGTTGTGGCCATCTACGGTAACCGTTCCCTCATCCGGCTGTTCCAGAAGATTCATCAGTCGCAGCAGCGTAGATTTCCCCGCACCACTCTCACCAATGATCCCGTGAATGTATCCCTGCTTTACCTCCAGCGATACCTCATCTACAGCCTGATAGATGCCTTCCTTCAGCTTGAACCCTTTACTTACCCGACTCAGCGACAGTATTAGAAGCTCCCCCTTCCTTTCCCTTATATAATGAACCTCCATCAAGTGAGACATTGTATTACAATTTTCTAAAATCTGTTTTATTAAAAATCTCCTTAAATAATAAGACATTTCTTCTGCTGTGTCATCATTTTTCTTTAAATGATATACCAGGAAGGTTGATGAAAACCTAAAAACCCTTTATACCGGGCTCTTTTTACACATTTATTAATAAAATAAAAAAGGGTAGCAAAGATAATCCTGCCCTCTTGAAATCATGATTCTCCTATTGCCCCACCACTAAACGCTCCACTGTTAATATAGCCATATTTGGTTTTTTTAAGTGTATGAAATGCAGTTAAAGCTACATTTGGTTGCTTGGAGTGTGATTAAAGACCTGCTGTTACGCAAAAAAGGATGTCTAAGCCAATAGCTTAAGACATCCCATAATTCATATAGTAATCCCTGAATCCCTGATCTATCGAGTCCCATACTCGCTAAATCTTTTATGCCTTTTCGCCAAGCTCTCTGCGAATCTTCAAGAACACTTGGTAGCTGCGTTCCGCACATTCCGAAATCGCTATCGGATGAAATCCGGGCAGATCGGCATATAACGTATCGTGAAGCGGTTCGATCCATGAAGCCGGCAACTTACTTGCTCCAAGCTTCGCTCCCATAATTGAGCCCACAGTAGCCCCGTTACAGTCTGTATCCATCCCACCGTATACGGAAGTAACGACTGTTTTTTCAAAATCATTCCCGCCATAAACAAGCGACGCAGCTACAAGAGCAGCATTATTATTTGTATGGACCGCATCATAGTGACTAAAAGTATCCCAAATGTTACGAACCAACTCCCGCTCACTTTTGGCCTTCTGCGCAATATCTATCCCCCGCAAAACATCACTGGCCAGACGACTGGTACGCGGAATCTCGCTAAGGCCAATCTCTAGGATCCGTTCATTATCCTTCTCTGCAAAAGCTGCCGATATCATCGCCGCGTTAAACATCTCACCGTAGATGCCATTTTTCACATGTGAAAATGAAGCGTCGCGCCAGCCTAGTTCTGCCGCAAGCTCAGGATAACCTGCTGCGCCATAAGCCAGTCCATCTGCGCGTATAGCGGCACCAATCCACTCGCGGTAAGGGTTTAAGTGCATCCGCACTCTTTCCTGCCGCACCAGCCAATCCGCAGGCTTCTCGCCATGCAGATGAGAGGTCTCCTGCGCAAAATTCATATATGACTGTGTCTCCGCCGTGCACACCTGACTATATGTTAAATGTGTATGCCACAGCTTTCCGATATCCCAAGAATCCCAGTTCAGACCCTTCTGCTCCAGCAGCATAAGACCCAGGACAGTGTAGCGAATATCGTCATCGCTTTCCATATACTTGATCGTCTCGCGGGTACTCGCATGTGTCCATTCACTTAAGCCAAGACCATATTCAGCCTCTGCCCGTGAATGCCCAGGCGTATAGCCAGTAATTGGCCAGGCGTCCGCACCCTGAAACCATAGCTCAATATTCTCCCAGCCCGGACGGCCATCTTTCCCATAGAGATAGTCCCAATACTCCAGCGGTTTCCCGAGTGCGCAGCCGACACTTCTACCGAGCCAGGCTCCATAGAACTTATCTCTCCATTCCGCTTCGCTCCAGTCCGCCTCAAGCTTACGTGGGCCTTCTGGACGTAGATGACGAATCTCCTCCAGAGAGGATGGCTCTTGATACGGAAAATCCTCACTGATCGTAAGCTCCATTAGCTCATTGTATACCTGCATCAGCTTGAGCTCATCGGCACCAGCAGCCGCTAGCTTATCCGCAAAACCCTCAATCAGACAACCTTCTTCTCCACGCTGAGCAATTTCAAACTGCACGGTCTCTTGAAGTCTCTCCCATCCTGCCATAGGCTACTTCCCTTCAGCCGCTAGCAGCAGCTCTTGATCAAGCTTTTCCAGTGAATCAAAGATCAGCTTCATAAATGCTTCCCGGTCAACGCCCACCAATACTTGCACATTCGCTGGACGATCCGTCTTCTTCCGTCTGTCTGCAACTGTCATTCCCCGCGTCAGCTTGCCTTCTGTCTCCACCGTTACATATAGATGCTTAGATTCAAATAGTTCCGGATGCAGCAGCCAGGCAACAGCACATGGATCATGCAGCGCACTGCCGACATAGCCCATTTTTTTACCGTAAATCGAATAGAAATCCAGCAATTCTCCGACCATTGTAGACACTGGTCCCCGCTCTTTCAATGCTAGGATCTCATCTTCAAAAATAGCAGCCTTATCGGTCACATCCAGACCACTCATTGTGATCGGAATCCCCGACTCAAACACAATACGGGCTGCTTCAGGATCTACATAGATATTAAACTCCGCAGTAGAGGTGACATTCCCATAAGAGATACCTCCCCCCATCAGTGAGATTTTTTCAATTCTGTCTTTAATCTCTGGATAAGCCGTGATTAGCAGTGCGATATTTGTTAAAGGAGCCATCGGCACGAGCGTAATCTTCTCCTCTGAAGAACGGATGATATTCAGCATAAACTCCACAGCACCCTGCTCTACAGGGCGGAATTTACTTGGAGGCAAAAGCGGCCCATCCATGCCCGATTCTCCATGCGCTTCCTCACCTGTAACAAGCTTGCCGAACAGTGGGCCAGCAGCCCCTTTAGCTACAGGAATGTCAGCATTCACGAAGCTGATCACCTTCAGGGCGTTTTCCGTGATTTTATCTAAAATTTGGTTTCCACCAACCGTTGTAATCCCGCGCAGATCTAACTTCTCCGAATTTGCTATGGCAAGCAGTATCGCTATTGCGTCATCATGCCCTGGATCGCAGTCAATAATAATAGGTGTTGGCATAGTTACTCACTCCTTGTCTGTGTATCAATCATTTCAATCGCTATTTAACTAGCGGGCTTTTAAGTTTTTTATTTTTTTTTCGTGTCTCAGATACTGCGTAGATCACAAGTCCAATTACTGTGGCTACATAAGGAAGAGTGGCGATTAGCTCCGCAGGAATCTTCAACACCTGTAGCGCATTCGACAATGCATCTGCAGTACCAAATAATAAAGAGGTCAGCGCCGTGCCTACGGTCGTACTTCTTCCCATCGACTCAGCGGCAATGGCAATCCAGCCCCGGCCAGCGATCATATCGCGGGTAAACAGTGACAAATACCCCATCGACATATAAGCACCGCCTAAACCGGCAAAAAATCCGCTAAGCAGCAAAGCCATATACTGTATTTTTACAACACTTACACCCACGGATTGAGCCGCATGTGGATTTTCACCCACTGAACGAATGCGCAGTCCAAGCGGTGTACGGTTTAATAGATAGTAGACAACAAACACAGCCAATATAGAAACATACGTCAGAATGTGATGCCCCGATAAAATAGGTCCAAGCACCGGGATATCCTTCAACAAAGGAATCTGGACACTAGGTAGAACTTTACTCGCCAGCGAAGTGGAAGAACCCTTATCGCCACTAAGCAGATAGAGGATAAACACAGTGCCTCCCGAAGCGAACATATTAATGGCCACACCCCCGAGAATGATATGTGTTTTGAATTTCAGGGTGAAAAAAGCTAATATTCCAGCGATCAATGTTCCAGACAGCACCGCCCCAAGCAGACCTACCCATGCGCTATGTGTATAGCTGCTTATGATGACACCCGCTAAAGCGGCAACAAGCATGATGCCCTCCATCCCAATGTTAATGATCCCTGCACGGTTGGAGATGAGTGCGCCGAGCGCGGCGAACAGAATCGGAGTCGTCACGCGAAGGACAGAGAACGCAAAGTCAGTTGTAAAAATCACATCAAACAAACTATTCACGCTTCCTTCGCCTCCTTCAAGAGCATCCGATTTTTCCAGAATTTCAGAAATTGCTCAGCCGAAATCAGAAGAATGATAATTGCCTGTATAATTGAGATCATCTCTGAAGGTACATCAGACAGACGCGCCATCATGTCAGCCCCAATTCGAATGTACGCTAGGAATAATGCAGAGCCGATTACGGACAGCGGATTATTTTTGGCTAACATCGCTACAAGGGCACCATCCAAACCATAACCAGGCAGTGACGTCCATTGGAAACGGTTATACATCCCCAGCACTTCTACGGAGCCCCCCATACCTGCGATAAAACCTGCAATCAAGTGGACGAGAATAATAACCTTGGCTGTCTTCATACCGGAATAACGGGCAAAGTCCCGGTTGATGCCTGTCATGCGCAGCTCATATCCCCATTTCGTTTTGTATAGGAATAGATGAGCTGCAATAATAAGCACGATAACGATAATAAGACCGGTATGAATACGGGTGCCCGAGACCATTTTACTCAGCAGTGCCGTTTTCTCGAATTTGTAGGATACATTGGCAAAAGCTTTAGCATCACGCAGATGATAGTTCAGTAGGTATAGCCCTACTCCGAACAAAATATTATTGAACATTAAGGATGTAACCAACTCATTAGCATTCCATTTTGCCTTCAGAATACCAGGTATTGCCGAGAGCAATGCTCCTACAATTGAACCTGCAGCAATAGCTACCATCGGATGCAGCCAGCCGTCCAGCGTTAAATGAATAGCCAATACGGAAGTTACAACACCGGAGAAATAGAAAATCCCTTCAGCTCCCAGGTTAAACATATTGGCTCGAAACAACAAGGATACTGCCAACCCAGTGAACATGAGCGGAATCGCCATCTCAATCACATTACCAATATGACCTTTACTGGATAACGGCTCTAATAGGAATATACCAATCGTCTTCACAGGCTGATTACTGACCAAAGAGATGATCAGAAAGGCAATAGCGAGTGCAATAACGATTACCGCCGATGTCCGAATGTACTCAAAATATTTAACTTTAAACATGATTTACGGCCCTCCCGATGTGCTCCTCGTCCTGTCGATGAATCCCCAGCATATAAAGACCTAATTCTTCCTCACTAACCTTAGATGGCTCCTCGAAAAAGGCAACAATCTTACCCTCGTACATTACTAACAGACTATCGCTGATCTCCAAGATCTCATTCAAATCTGCCGACACTAGCAAAATCGCGCAATCGTCTGAACGTAATTCCAACAACTTTTGATGTATGAACTGGGCTGCGCCTATATCCACACCCCGTGTCGGCTGTTCTGCAATAAGCAGCTGCGGTTCAGTCGAACACTCTCTAGCTACGACCACCTTCTGCATATTACCGCCTGACAACATTCCTATGGGCTGAGAAGGTCCTGAACAGCGGACTTTAAATTCCTCTACAAGGGATACTGCTAGCTTGGCAATTCGTGAGCCATTCAAAAAAAGACCTTTATTCATTGCTTTTGTACGATACTGAGTAGATAGCAGATTATCAGCTATGCTTGCTTCACTAGCGATCCCTTGCCACATCCGATCCTCCGGTATATAGGAAACGCCTAGCTTACGAATATCCAAAATATCCGATTCACGGATATCCTTTCCCTTCACTAGTACAGAACCCTGACTTGAGACACCTCTCAAGCTACCTGTAAGAGCTTCAATAAGCTGTGTCTGCCCGTTGCCTTCTACACCAGCAATCCCAACGATCTGCCCACCACGTACCGCAAAATTGATATCCGACAATAATGCTTTGCCATCTGCATCATTCACACCGAGTCCCTGCACCGTTAGTACTGGCTCACTAACAGCCAGAATCTCTTTGTCATATTTCAGCACGACATCTCTGCCGACCATTAACCGCGAGATTTCCTGTTCTGTCACATCCTGTGTTTGAAAAACACCTTCACTACGGCCGCTGCGCATAATCGTAATTCTGTCGCAAATCGCTTTGACTTCCTTTAATTTGTGCGAAATAAAAACTATCGTATGCCCCTGTTCCCTTAATTGCTTAAGCTCGCGGAACAATTCCTCTGTTTCCTGTGGAGTCAACACCGCAGTTGGCTCATCAAGCACCAGAATTTTCGCACCACGCAGCAGCGCCTTAAGAATCTCAACCTTTTGCTTCATCCCAACTGTAAGATCCTCTACTTTTGCCTTTGGATCCACGGCCAGATTGTATTTCCTTGCGGTCTCTTCCGTCATGCGCACAGCCTCGGCATAATTAATGCCAACTCCTCTGCGCGGCTCCATACCCAGCACCATATTCTCTGCCACCGTAAAAGAAGGTACCAACATGAAATGCTGGTGGACCATGCCGATGCCTCTATCAATGGCGTCCTGAGCGGATTGCAGCTTTACTTTTTCACCCTTGATATAGATCTCGCCTTCACTTGGCTCTTCCATGCCGAACATAATCTTCATTAAAGTCGATTTACCTGCACCGTTCTCACCTGCAATCGCATGTATTTCTCCCTCACGTAAAGAAAAATGCACGTCTTTATTTGCAACGACGCCATTGGGATATACCTTGGTAATTCCCCGCATTTCCAGCAGAGCTGTGTACATAGGTCTCAACGCCTTTCAACTTGGAGGTCTGCAAAAATATACAGCTGGAATTCCCCTGACTAGAAGAATCTCCAACTGTAGGTTTATCTCTATAGAGCTGATCTTAAGATTTAAAGCTTAAGGCTTAACTGCGTTACGAATAGCTTCTACCTCTGCGGTTTCCATCCCCATCGCATTATCCACTTTAATTTCTTTATTGATCAGCTTTTGCTTCACTTCTTCAACCTTGGCCTGAAGATCAGCCGGGAATACATTTTTATAAATATCATTCTCAGCAATACCTACACCATCATCTACAAAGCTCATTACATCACGTTTGCCCATTTCTAGCGTACCCTCTTGCAATCTCTTCACTGCACCTAGAATAGCCGTATCAATCTTTTTAATAGATGAAGTAACGATTAGATTTGCTTTTTCACTATCTGTATCGTTAATCAACATTGCCTGATCGGAGTCTACACCGATTGCATATTTTTTCTTCTCTTTAGCTGCGTCAAAGATCCCAAGACCTGTACCCCCAGCCACGTTAAAAATAACATCCACACCGGAGTTATATTGAATTAGAGACAGCTCCTTACCTTTTGCCGGGTTAACAAAATCACCAGCGTACGACACAGCCACTTTTACATCAGGATCAACGTACTGAGCACCTTGAATGTAACCGACCAAGAAAGCATTAATCCCCGGAATATCCATACCGCCCACAAACCCAATCACATTCTCAGGGGTAGCATTCGGCATATCCGATTGTGTAGCTAATGCTGCTACTGCACCTGCCAAGAAAGATACTTCATTTGTCGCATAAGACATGTTGTACATGTTATCTGGTGCTTCATCGATGTCGGTATCATAATTAATGAATTTTTTGTCTGGATACAATTCTGCCGTTGCATTAAACATCTCTGTAATTTCAGAACCGCCAGAAATAATTACATCCCAATCCTCGGAAGCGATATCGTTAAATGTAGGCTCCCATTTCGTTTTATCAACGCCCATTTCAACAACCTTTGTTTCTGCACCAAGTTCATCCTTAACCTTTTGCAAGCCGTTATTAGCGGAATCAAAAAATGATTTATCCCCAAGTGTCCCCGGAATCAGCAATACAACCTTGAGTTTATCCCCTGCACCTGTTTCTCCACCCTCAGCAGCGTTTGATCCAGTATTCGCAGAAGAACCGTTATTGGACGTGTTATTCCCACATGCTGTGACCAGAACCATCACCATTAATAACAACAAAGAAAGAACTTTTTTATTCATTACTCTATTCCACCCCTAATTTTAGTTGGTTAGTAATCCGCAGAATCCCATCTTCACCCATTGTATAATTCACGGTTCAAATGGAAATTCTCTTTTTTCCAAATAAAGTATCATTAAAAGTAATAAATTTAACGTTTAGGCTCAAAAATAGCAATAAAAATACCATTATTATTAATAATCCGCTTTATTTCCGAACGAGATGGCCAGTCAGGTTGCGAACTTTCGGATTTATTGATACGATCATAACAAATATTATTAAAAATAATTATATGATTTCGGTCATTGTTTTGTACGATTCGGCTAAAACATAAGTATTGGAGGATCATCATGGATCGTGTTCTATATATTGTAAGTGCCACACATGAGCTAAATACTTATATCCCTCCACACCAGCATGAATGCTACGAACTAGTCTATTATTTACAGGGGGTAGGGACAACCAATGTTGGCCCACGAAGTTACCATTTTCGCTCCTCTTCTTTCGCGCTTGTGCCACCCAATCATAAACATGACGAGCACCACCGTGAGGATGCAAATGTATTATTTGTAGGCTTCCACTCGGAACACCCTAATATGAGTAATCTGCTCGGCGTATATGAAGATGATAAAGATCAGACCGTTCTTCAAATCCTGCTGCGAATGAAAGCAGAGTTTACACGCAAGCAAGACGGATTCTCTGAGCTTCTAAACCTACAAATGAGCGAGATTACCGTCCATCTTATGAGGCTTCTTAGTGCCTCTGGATATCAATCCCCAACAGAAGATCGAGTACAATATGTCCTTAATTATATGAATGAGCATTATCGCCATAAATTGTCCGTCGAAACACTATCAGAAATGTCCGGATATAGTTACGATCGTTTTCGCCATCTATTTAAAGAACGTTTCGGGTCTTCACCCCTGCGGTATTTGCTGTTAAAACGCCTGGATTATGCAAAGTCTCTATTACGTCATACTCAGATGCAAATCTCTGAAGTATCTGCTGCTGCAGGTTTTGTGAACGATGCCCAATTCTGCAATATGTTTAAACGAGAAATAGGTCTTACCCCGCGAGCATTCCGCATTAATAATCAATCAGGTTAATCACTAATCAGATTAAAAAAAGCCGTTGAAATAGAGAAACTCTCTATTCAACGGCTTACTGCTGTAAACCCAAGGACATAAAGAAAAAAGGTTTGTAAGATTGCTTATAAAAGCATTCTTACAAACCTTTTTAAGATACCGGCGAGAGGACTCGAACCTCCACGGTTTCCCACTCGATTTTGAGTCGAGCGCGTCTGCCATTCCGCCACGCCGGCACATATGAACTAAATGGAGGCGCCACCCAGATTTGAACTGGGGATAAAGCTTTTGCAGAGCTTTGCCTTACCACTTGGCTATGGCGCCATGAAAACTTGGAGCGGACGACGGGAATCGAACCCGCGACCCTCGCCTTGGCAAGGCGATGCTCTACCGCTGAGCCACGTCCGCATAAAATGGCTGGGGATATAGGATTCGAACCTATGAGTGACGGAGTCAAAGTCCGTTGCCTTACCGCTTGGCTAATCCCCAATAACATTTTAAAGTAAAATGGGGCGACTGATGGGTCTCGAACCCACGAATGCCGGAACCACAATCCGGTGCGTTAACCCCTTCGCCACAGTCGCCATATTAAGTTGATATTGTTGCCATTATTCATTTTAAAGTAAATGGGGCGGCCGATGGGTCTCGAACCCACGAATGCCGGAACCACAATCCGGTGCGTTAACCCCTTCGCCACGGCCGCCATATTAAACTTTAGAAAGAACTTGGCAGGGGCAGCAGGAATTGAACCCACACCAACGGTTTTGGAGACCGTTGTTCTACCTTTAAACTATGCCCCTAAAAACTGGTGGAGGATGATGGATTCGAACCACCGAACACTCACGTGAGCAGATTTACAGTCTGATGCGTTTGGCCACTTCGCTAATCCTCCAAGGATGGTGCCGGCGAGAGGACTTGAACCCCCAACCTACTGATTACAAGTCAGTTGCTCTACCAATTGAGCTACACCGGCATGGCACTCATTCTTTTGTGATGATAAATGGTGGCTCGGGACGGAATCGAACCGCCGACACGAGGATTTTCAGTCCTCTGCTCTACCGACTGAGCTACCGAGCCATGATGAAAATGGCGGAACCGACGGGATTCGAACCCGCGATCTCCTGCGTGACAGGCAGGCATGTTAGGCCAACTACACCACGGTTCCAAAAGATATAATTGCTTAAGTTAATTGGTTGCGGGGGCAGGATTTGAACCTGCGGCCTTCGGGTTATGAGCCCGACGAGCTACCGGGCTGCTCCACCCCGCGTCAGTAAGAAAGTGTTATGGTGGAGGCTGAGGGGATCGAACCCCCGACCCTCTGCTTGTAAGGCAGATGCTCTCCCAGCTGAGCTAAGCCTCCATAAACAACAATTGTTATTGTACCAAAGTCCACTAGGATAAATCAAGTAAAAATTTGGTGACCCGTATGGGATTCGAACCCATGTTACCTCCGTGAAAGGGAGGTGTCTTAACCCCTTGACCAACGGGCCATACTAATTAAAAATTTGTGGCGGAGAGAGAGGGATTCGAACCCTCGAGACGCTTGTGGCGCCTACACGATTTCCAATCGTGCTCCTTCGGCCAAACTCGGACACCTCTCCATATGGCTCCCCGAACAGGACTCGAACCTGTGACAACTCGATTAACAGTCGAGTGCTCTACCAACTGAGCTATCAGGGAATATTCATACCAGGCTTGATGCCTGAAAACTGAATCCGAAACAAATCTGCATTCTACGTATAGGATAAGCCCTCGACCGATTAGTATTGGTCAGCTCCATGCATTGCTGCACTTCCACCTCCAACCTATCTACCTCGTCGTCTTCAAGGGGTCTTACTAATTGGGAAATCTCATCTTGAGGGGGGCTTCACGCTTAGATGCTTTCAGCGCTTATCCCGTCCGTACGTAGCTACCCAGCCATGCTCCTGGCGGAACAACTGGTGCACCAGCGGTACGTCCATCCCGGTCCTCTCGTACTAAGGACAGCTCCTCTCAAATTTCCTGCGCCCACGACAGATAGGGACCGAACTGTCTCACGACGTTCTGAACCCAGCTCGCGTACCGCTTTAATGGGCGAACAGCCCAACCCTTGGGACCTACTTCAGCCCCAGGATGCGATGAGCCGACATCGAGGTGCCAAACCTCCCCGTCGATGTGGACTCTTGGGGGAGATAAGCCTGTTATCCCCAGGGTAGCTTTTATCCGTTGAGCGATGGCCCTTCCATGCGGTACCACCGGATCACTAAGTCCGACTTTCGTCCCTGCTCGACTTGTAGGTCTCGCAGTCAAGCTCCCTTATGCCTTTGCACTCTGCGAATGATTTCCAACCATTCTGAGGGAACCTTGGAACGCCTCCGTTACTCTTTAGGAGGCGACCGCCCCAGTCAAACTGCCCGCCTGACACGGTCCCCGTACCCGGTAAGGGTACTAGGTTAGAACCTAGATACGATCAGGGTGGTATCCCAACGGCGCCTCCACCGAAGCTTGCGCTCCGATTTCTACGGCTCCCACCTATCCTGTACAGATCGTACCCAAATTCAATATCAAGCTGCAGTAAAGCTCCATGGGGTCTTTCCGTCTTGTCGCGGGTAACCTGCATCTTCACAGGTATTAAAATTTCACCGGATCTCTCGTTGAGACAGCGCCCAAGTCGTTACGCCATTCGTGCGGGTCAGAATTTACCTGACAAGGAATTTCGCTACCTTAGGACCGTTATAGTTACGGCCGCCGTTTACTGGGGCTTCGGTTCATAGCTTCGGGTTACCCCTAACCACTCCCCTTAACCTTCCAGCACCGGGCAGGCGTCAGCCCGTATACTTCGCCTTGCGGCTTCGCACAGACCTGTGTTTTTGCTAAACAGTCGCTTGGGCCTTTTCACTGCGGCCCCCTCGTGCTATTCACACTACCGGGGCACCCCTTCTCCCGAAGTTACGGGGTCATTTTGCCGAGTTCCTTAACGAGAGTTCTTCCGCGCGCCTTAGAATTCTCTTCTCGCCTACCTGTGTCGGTTTGCGGTACGGGCACCTTCTCCTGGCTAGAGGCTTTTCTTGGCAGTGTGAGATCATGACCTTCGCTACTACAATTTTCGCTCCCCATCACAGCCCAGCCTTATCGATGTGCGGATTTGCCTACACATCAGCCTCACTGCTTAGACGGACATCCATCAGTCCGCGTCACTACCCTCCTGCGTCACCCCATCGCTCATAGCGGATTACGGTGGTACAGTAATTTCAAACTGTTGTCCTTCGACTACGCCTTTCGGCCTCGCCTTAGGTCCCGACTTACCCTGAGCGGACGAGCCTTCCTCAGGAAACCTTGGGCTTTCGGCGGATCAGATTCTCACTGATCTTTTCGTTACTCATACCGGCATTCTCACTTGTGTAGTGTCCAGCGCTCTTTTCAGTACACCTTCAACCCCTACACAACGCTCCCCTACCCCAGATGCAAAGCATCTAGCCATAGCTTCGGTGGTGTGTTTAGCCCCGTTACATTTTCGGCGCAGAGTCACTCGACCAGTGAGCTATTACGCACTCTTTCAATGGTGGCTGCTTCTAAGCCAACATCCTGGTTGTCTGTGCAACTCCACATCCTTTCCCACTTAACACACACTTGGGGACCTTAGCTGATGGTCTGGGCTGTTTCCCTTTTGACAATGGATCTTAGCACTCACTGTCTGACTCCCGGCAATAAGTATATGGCATTCGGAGTTTGACTGAGCTTGGTAATCCTTGCGGACCCCGCACCCAATCAGTGCTCTACCTCCACTACTCTTATACCGAGGCTAGCCCTAAAGCTATTTCGGGGAGAACCAGCTATCTCCGAGTTCGATTGGAATTTCTCCGCTACCCCCACCTCATCCCCGCACTTTTCAACGTACGTGGGTTCGGGCCTCCAGTGCGTGTTACCGCACCTTCACCCTGGACAGGGGTAGATCACACGGTTTCGGGTCTACGTCCACATACTAATTCGCCCTATTCAGACTCGCTTTCGCTGCGGCTCCACCTTCTCGGCTTAACCTTGCATGTTAAACGTAACTCGCCGGTTCATTCTACAAAAGGCACGCCATCACCCATTAATAGGGCTCTGACTTTTTGTAAGCACACGGTTTCAGGTTCTATTTCACTCCCCTTCCGGGGTGCTTTTCACCTTTCCCTCACGGTACTGTTTCACTATCGGTCGCCAGGTAGTATTTAGCCTTAGCAGATGGTCCTGCTGGATTCATACGGGGTTTCACGTGCCCCGCACTACTCGGGATCCGTCTCGGAGAGAACACAGTTTAGGTTACAGGGCTTTTACCTCTATCGCGGGCCTTTCCAGACCTCTTCACCTACCATATTCCTTTGTAACTCCATGTGAGACGTCCCACAACCCCTAAGAGCAAGCTCTTAGGTTTAGGCTGTTCCGCGTTCGCTCGCCGCTACTGACGGAATCACTATTGTTTTCTCTTCCTCAGGGTACTTAGATGTTTCAGTTCCCCTGGTCTGCCTCTACATTTCCTATGTATTCAGAAATGAGTAACTGCGAATTACCACAGCTGGGTTTCCCCATTCGGACACCCCCGGATCAAAGCTTGCTTACAGCTCCCCGAGGCAGTTTCGTTGTTCGCCACGTCCTTCGTCGGCTCCTGGCGCCTAGGCATCCTCCGTGTGCTCTTATTAGCTTAACCTTGATTTTTCCGCAGGAAAATATCATACGATGACATTCTCTTTGGAATCATCTCACTAATAACATTTACTTGTTTGCACAAGTTGCTAAAAGATGTTCTAAAACGCAAATTCGTTTCGGTATCCAGTTTTCAAGGATCAAGTCTTACTTGAGAGCTTAAACTCTCAAAACTGAGCAACGAGTGAGTAACAGGCCTAAACCTGAGTTTTGGAAGCTTAGCTTCCGATTTGAATGTTCTCATTGCAGAGAACGATTCTCCATAGAAAGGAGGTGATCCAGCCGCACCTTCCGATACGGCTACCTTGTTACGACTTCACCCCAATCATCTACCCCACCTTCGGCGGCTGGCTCCCTTGCGGGTTACCCCACCGACTTCGGGTGTTGTAAACTCTCGTGGTGTGACGGGCGGTGTGTACAAGACCCGGGAACGTATTCACCGCGGCATGCTGATCCGCGATTACTAGCAATTCCGACTTCATGCAGGCGAGTTGCAGCCTGCAATCCGAACTGAGACCGGCTTTGATGGGATTGGCTCCACCTCGCGGCTTCGCTTCCCGTTGTACCGGCCATTGTAGTACGTGTGTAGCCCAGGTCATAAGGGGCATGATGATTTGACGTCATCCCCACCTTCCTCCGGTTTGTCACCGGCAGTCACTCTAGAGTGCCCAGCATTACCTGCTGGCAACTAAAGTTAAGGGTTGCGCTCGTTGCGGGACTTAACCCAACATCTCACGACACGAGCTGACGACAACCATGCACCACCTGTCTCCTCTGTCCCGAAGGCCGCTGCTATCTCTAGCAGATTCAGAGGGATGTCAAGACCTGGTAAGGTTCTTCGCGTTGCTTCGAATTAAACCACATACTCCACTGCTTGTGCGGGTCCCCGTCAATTCCTTTGAGTTTCAGTCTTGCGACCGTACTCCCCAGGCGGAGTGCTTACTGTGTTAACTTCGGCACCAAGGGTATCGAAACCCCTAACACCTAGCACTCATCGTTTACGGCGTGGACTACCAGGGTATCTAATCCTGTTTGCTCCCCACGCTTTCGCGCCTCAGCGTCAGTTACAGCCCAGAAAGTCGCCTTCGCCACTGGTGTTCCTCCACATATCTACGCATTTCACCGCTACACGTGGAATTCCACTTTCCTCTTCTGTACTCAAGCCACCCAGTTTCCAGTGCGACCTCAGGTTGAGCCCAAGGTTTAAACACCAGACTTAAATAGCCGCCTGCGCGCGCTTTACGCCCAATAATTCCGGACAACGCTTGCCCCCTACGTATTACCGCGGCTGCTGGCACGTAGTTAGCCGGGGCTTTCTTCTCAGGTACCGTCACTCCGGTAGCAGTTACTCTACCGGACGTTCTTCCCTGGCAACAGAGCTTTACGATCCGAAAACCTTCATCACTCACGCGGCGTTGCTCCGTCAGGCTTTCGCCCATTGCGGAAGATTCCCTACTGCTGCCTCCCGTAGGAGTCTGGGCCGTGTCTCAGTCCCAGTGTGGCCGTTCACCCTCTCAGGTCGGCTACGCATCGTCGCCTTGGTGGGCCGTTACCCCACCAACTAGCTAATGCGCCGCAGGCCCATCCCTCAGTGACAGATTGCTCCGTCTTTCATTCTTCTCTCAGGAGAAAAAAGAAATTATCCGGTATTAGCTACCGTTTCCGGTAGTTATCCCAGTCTGAAGGGCAGGTTGCCTACGTGTTACTCACCCGTCCGCCGCTAAGTTACTTTGAAAGCAAGCTTTCAAAGTAACTCCGCTCGACTTGCATGTATTAGGCACGCCGCCAGCGTTCGTCCTGAGCCAGGATCAAACTCTCCAATTAGTATTGAAAAGAGCGATATGCTCATTTTGAAACATCTGACGAGAAAATTAATTCTCTAATTTTGGATTTCACTTACGTGATTTCCTACTCACTCGTTGTTCAGTTTTCAAAGATCAAGCTGTTCATTTCGTCGATGCGTTGTTCAGCAGCGACCTTTATAATATATCACAGCGTCCTCGTTTTAGTCAACCTTTTTTTTAATTTCTTTTTTTGGTTGTCTTTCGAATGTTTTCGAAAGCACATCTCTGTGTCAGAGGGACGAGTTATAATTTAACACATGAACAAGGAAAGAGTCAACCATTAATTTTTCTGAATAAATATGAGCGTTTCATATTAGTAAACAAACAAAAAGAGAGTGCTCAGCCTCTCCCTATCCTTGCTCATCTCTCTATAATTAAACATCTTCTGCTGTATCTAATTCATCTCTATAATGTATAGCGGATCGCATGCCCTTCTCCCTCGTGAACATCAGCCCAAGATGTAATCTCTCGGATTAGCGAACGAGAAACCAGCTTTCGTAAAACAAGGGGTAGTTCAGACTCTAATTGACTCAGACCTGAATGCTGCAGTAATTCTTTAATGCTCCATGCTTCCTTACGGCTATTCAAAATATTAAAGAGCAATAGACAACAGTCCGTCATTTTGGACATAATCCCAAATTCACATGCAAGAAGCACAAGCTCCACACGTTGCTCTAAGGTCTCAGTACTGACCGTTAACTCCTCATAAAGTTTATGAACGGAGGTATTCATGCTTTTAACCTGCTCCCAAATAGCTGGCTCGGGGAAAGCACCCACTTCACTCACTTCTATTCTTGCCCAATGATATAAGGCTATCAATACACAGTTGTAAGCATCCATAATAAAGCCAGCCTCTATATAGCGCTTGGATTTCACATACATATGCAAAAAGCGAGCAAACTCCATAAATGCGACCCGTTCCTTAATCGGTCCTTCAAATTGTAATATCTCGCGGCGCATTTCCTCGAGTATTCCCTTGGGGTCCCAGATCACTTCCCCCCTCATCAAACTGATAAGAAGTTCGTTATTATCCCCTGCCATAACAGCCTGCTCCAAAGCAAAAAGGCCGATATGGACTGACTGGGTCCGTTGGTCACCGGCAATGGTATGGCGAACAATATGCTCTCTATCCTGTTCTTCATGCAATACTAACACTACCATATCAAAATCTTGAAGAAGTGCGCTTTGAAACGGAATATCCCCATTCTGCCGCAAAACGACCGCTCCTAAAACATTCTCATCAAACGTTTCTCCACTCAACAAAGTTACATTGGACAATTCCATGCTTCCCTCCATTAAATTTGGCGATTTTGCGTCCAGTCAGTTATAATTCAGTTATAATTATTATTCTACATATGAAAGACAGTTCCTTCTGGACAACCCAACTATATTTAGTTAGGAGCAAACACTCATGAAGTTTAAAACGGCTAAGATCAACGCTTTTCGCACATGGGGATTACTGCTCACAATGCTCGGAATGGGACTTATGGTTTTGGGTACAGCGGGCATCGTGTTTTGGGGCTCAACCGGAAAAGTATTCGCTGGAATCGGTCTTGTAATCGGTTTAATCTCAATGATGGCAAGTCTTGCAATCTATTTCTGGGCTGGGATGCTGTCAACTAGCGCAGTCCAACTGGAATGCCCTGAATGTCACAAGCTGACCAAAATGCTGGGCAAAACAGACCGCTGTATGTTCTGCCATACCATCCTTACTATGGATCCAGCTGAGGCCAATATTACTGCGGAACAACTTAAGAGTCAGCAGCTTAATCAATAAAACACATCTTACAGAAGCTTATTACTAGCGATTTATAATGCAATCAAACATTTGCTTAATACAACAAAGGGGCCCCTATATTGGGAGCCCCTTTGTTTATTATGAATGAAATAATAATTACTTATGAATCCCTTGTAATGCCTCCCACGCAGACGGATTACTAAAGCTGCGATTCCATGAACCGATGCCACCAAGCCCTAAAGACTTAGCAAGCTCAACTCTAGCTTTTAAAGAAACTTTGTCTTCGATCCATATTTTTTTAAGAGCGCCATCCTCCTTATACTCAACGTAATTCTGCCCTGCTGCCTTATCAAAGGTTGGGGTCAGCTTCTTCTCTTTAATAATTTTTTCAACGGCATTCATACTAACCGATTTAGAGCTTACTTTGGTCTTGCCATCCACCTGGGCCTCAGTCCAGATTCTAGTATACAGTGGAATCCCTAGAATCAGCTTCTCAGGCGGCACATCGTCTTCCTCTATAATCCGGCTTAACGAGCTTTCTACCCACGGCAGAGACGCAACAGAGCCCGCTACAGGACTAGCAGCCCAATGCTCGTCATAAGCCATAACAATAAGATAATCAACTACTGAATTAAGAGCCCTACGATCAAGGAATGCTGACCACATCTCACTGTTGGATTTAGGGGTTACGTCTATGGAGACGATTAAGTTTTTGGCTTGAGCCATAGGTTTTAGCTCTCGCATAAATTGTGTAACATTCTCCCCGTCTTTCGTATATACATTCTCAAAGTCAATATTAATTCCATCCAGCTTGTATAAATCTGAATACTCGAGGATCTGTACGATCGCGTTCATCCGCTTCTCATAGCTCGACAATGCCTCAGTGGTTATGTCTGGTTCAAAGCTATTGCTGAGCAGCCCCCATACTTCCAAACCGCGCTCATGGGCCCACTGCACATACGCACTATCAGCCTGACTGCGCACATTCCCGTCACCATCTATGATACTGAACCAAGTCGGGCTAGCCACGTTAACGCCCGGAAGCTCACCGAATGTACTTGGGTCAGGTTTGCGTTGATAAACAGCTTCCCAATACAAATTCACTGACTTCCCTTTCCAGCTTCGTTCTGCCCGTGAGGGAGTGGTGCTTTTGGGTTCCACTGTCTTTTGACCGTCTGAGATAATATCACTGGCCTTGGTATAACCCGCATAACCGCTGCTTAACTGCACATACAGCCAGTCCTCATTTTCCTTATTCCAAATACTCACGATGGCACCTGGGGACATATCGGCCACGATGGGTGCGTGAATCGACGCTTCGCTGCGAAGAGCGACTGTCTTATCACCTGCTTCACCTTTCACTTTCCCCAGCGGTACAGTCTCCCCTGCTGTCATTAACAGCACAGCCCCGGTAGTCGTATCCTCTTGAATCTCAAACCCATACAGGTCTTCTAAAACATCCGCAGGAAGATAAGTTATCTTCTCCTTAACTTCAGGTGCCAGCCGCAGCTGCAGCGGACGATTGTTCAGACTAGCATCGGTTTTATCCTCTTGCATATATAGAAGTTCACTTTCCGTTGATAGGATGACCGATTTAGTCTTTTCTTCATAACGAATAGATGAGTCCACATGTTCCTGCAGTAATGGTAGAGGTAAAAGCATGCTATCACCGGTCCCTGAGGCGGAATATCCTGTTAGCTCTCCTTTTACGAAGATAGGATGTTCTAGGCCTTTCCAGTCTGGATCGATGTGCTGGCGATTTGGCAATACAAAAAACACAACCCAATAAGCTGCTGCCGCAATGAGCAAAAGTCCAAAAAAGCGTCGGAAAAGACCTCCGCGCTTTTTGACGCGTTTCTGTCTATATCTTCTGTCCAAAATATATCCTCCAAATATTAGATGATTTTAAGTTAAGTCTAACAATACGATTATAACATCCACTTGGTTCCGGATAACCAGTATAAGTTAGTCATTTTCACTATATTTTGTTATTTTGAAAAAAAATAAAAACGTGAGTCCTCCGCTTTCGGATTTCACACGTTTATTGTGTAGCTTGGCTATACGCCCTTAAGTACAGTAGTATTCTGTCTTATTGTTGCTTCTCTCTGCAACATTTGCAAACTCCATGCAATTCCATACGCAAACCCGTAATTTTGAAGCCCGTTTCCTGCTCTGCATGTATCTCTACATCATGAAGCGAAGGATAACTAAAATCTTCAATCTTACCGCATAGCTGACAGATGACATGATAATGATCAGATACATTGGCATCAAAACGACTGGAACTATCCCCGTAGGTCAACTCGCGAACCATGCCGGCTTCCATAAACATCTTGAGATTATTATATACAGTTGCTACGCTCATGCTCGGAAATTTCGGCTCTAGCGCCCGGTATATATCGTCAGCTGTAGGATGATTCATTGCTTCCATCAAATACGTAAGAATCGCATGACGCTGGGGCGTTATACGGACACCTGTTGTCTTTAATTGTTCCAGTGCATGTTGTACTCCACTCCCCATTACTGTCACCGCCTTTTGAATTTAAAAATAAAAGAAATACTTCTTAAGATTGTAAGACCGATTTTTCAATATTGTCAACGAAGTCTATACATTATATTTATTATTATATAAGAAAAATTACTTTTTTCAATATTTCCTAACATTTAGATTGCTATTTCCTTCAACATGAAGCTTGAACTCGCCGGTCCCCACTTCACCTGATACTTTTTTCTTATCAATTGTAAGTTCAGGCAAATCTGAAGTAATATCACCATATCCACTGGATCCATTCACTGTATAGTTGCTTAACATCGGTAAATACAATTGAATGTCACCAACTGCGCTATAAATGTCCCAATCTCCAGCGACATCAGAAGAGCGAACATCAATGGTACCATTTAGAGATTCGGCATGTAGCTTGGATCTGGCTCCATCCACCTCTAAATTACCGTTTTTGGTAGTAATATCGATATCATTGCTATTTCCGACCGCACTAATATTGCCGACAGCCGTCGATAATTTCAAAGCACCGGTAACATCCCAAGCATTCATATTGCCTCCGCTCGTTGTTAAATCAACGCTGCCTTGAACAGATCTGGCACGGACAGCTCCATTCAGTGTTTTTCCCTTAACATTACCAAAGATACGATGAAGGATCAGCTCTCCATTCCCCGTTTCCAGAGAAATGTCTTCAATGGCTTCTACATTCTGCAACGTGATCCCGCCATTCATAGTGCGAACATCGAGATTAAAGCGGCGATCCTCCGGCAAGTAAATATCTAAATCCATGCGTGGCTGGCGTTTACCGGATTCTCCATAGGCCTTGCTATTCGAGGTGATTTTTATGTTGGGCCCTTCAACAACGTCCACAAAGGACTGTTCTGATATAGCTTCAGCCATCGGCCCATCCAACTGATCTACCCAAACTGTCGTTGTAATTTGAATATCATCCACCGGAGCACGGTGTAATAAAATATCACCATTAATACTATCAATAGATATTTTTGCTGTATTTAATTCCACCGGAACAATTAGCGGGGCTTTCTGATATTTGCTGCCTTTAGCCTCACCATAGTCCACTGCTGCTGCCGTCAGGTTTAGACTGACATTTTTCCATAGATATAAATAATGTTCTTGCTCTGCAACAATAAATACACTCGCAGCTAGCAATATAGCAGATAAAAGCCCACGTAAATCCAATCTGATTCTGGTTCCCTTGGCTGAACGGTTAGAGAAGATAAACATCAGCAGGAACTCAATCCCCCATAACACCGGGATGACTGGCCACCACTTCAAGAGCAGAAGCATATAGTCAGTTCCCTCTCTCCAATCCAAAAACAAAGGAACAGAAATAGCTATCAGTAATACAGAAGCCGTATATCTTCCCACGCGCCGCTTGCGAGGTTCATTGTCTTTACGCTGCACAACTGCTCTGGCAATTTCTCTAGCTCCTATAAATAAGCCACCGCATACTAAAATGACAGACACGGCCATTTCGGCATAATGTTCAATAAAGAACTGGAGCCATGTTGGTTTCTGCCGGAACAGAATAAGCAGGGCGCCCCCTAAGAGCAATAAGAGTCCAAAGGATATCCCAGGCTCGCTGACGATACTACGACGTTTAGGAGCCTCGTTTGCTTTGGTCACAGAAATAGCAAGATCATGATCCTCTGGGAAGCGAAGAAGCCTGTCCGCTGATTGCAATACGTCATACACGTTATAAAAATAGATCACTGGAATAATGAGCGCAAGTAAAATAAGCAGTGGAACATTGATCTGCATCCCGATGGATGAGAAATACAATAAAGCTGAGATATCCAAAAGAATTAGAAAGATGAAGGTGATCCCTTTTCGGAGAAGTCCAAAATACAAATGCCCCGTCCCAGGGATGAGTGCTGCCAGCAGTCCAGCAATAAATTTACGTTTGCGGTGGCGCCGCTTCGGACGCGGAGGAATAATCCTCTTCTGTATCTCATTTTCCTTAGTCTCTATATCAACAGAACCTTGCAGTTCTTCCTGCTCTGGGAGCATTGCAGAGTCATGTTTCATTTTGGACTCCTCCTTTCGTAAATAGTTGTCTATGAATATCTTTTTTCAAAGCGAACCACTCCGATGAAATTCAATCAATTCAACTCCTGGAGCGACTTCCTCCACACCGGTAGGCAGAAAACCATGTTTACTGTACAACGAAACGGCAGGTGTATTCTTTTTGCCTGTCGACACAATGAATTGCTCCATCCCTGCAAAATGCTCAAATACATATTCCAAAAGATGGCTAGCGATACCTCTACGAAAAAAGTCCGGCCCCACCATCATTCGTGTAATCGTCAATTTTCCAGGAGATTCTTCCTCTACAGCAACAGCACCCATTAGTTCCTCATCTTTATCGAAGCAGCCATAAAAACCCTCTTTAGAGCTGCTGAGCATTTCTCTCGTCTCCATCAGAGGTGGTATTTCACGAAAGCCTATAAGTTCAGCTTCCAGTCTATAGGCCTTATGCTGAAGACTCCATAATTCATTAACGGTGCTTTCATCCTGCAGATTTAGCTTGTTAATTGTATTCATCCTAACCAGTCCCCTTATATGCCGCTAAGGGCCTGCCGTTGCCGACAAGCCCTTAGCTTATTACATAAGTATATTACCCCAATTATAAACGCCTCTGGCGTCCTTTTACAGACGACAAGCGTTTAGCTGCTCAATACCTCGATGAGAAGTTTATTAGCAAGACCCGGATTCGCCTTACCTTTACTTTCTTTCATGACTTGTCCGACCAGGAAGCCGATTGCTTTCTGTTTACCCGCTTTATAATCTTCCACTGATTGCGGATTGGCGGCTACGACTGCTTCCACTATCCCTTTAATGGCACCTTCATCGCTGATCTGCACTAGACCTTTTTCCTCAACGATAACAGCTGGCAGTTTACCGCTCTCTAGCATTTCTTTAAATACTGTTTTAGCGATTTTGCTGCTGATGGTTCCGGCTGCAATCAGCCCGATCATCTCGCCTAGCCCTTGTGGTGTAATTTGTACCTGCGACAACTCCAGATTATTACCATTCAAATAGGCAAGCAAGTCACCCATAATCCAGTTAGCTACAGCCTTGGCATCCTGCGTATAGGCAAGACACCCTTCGAAAAAGTCCGCTAACAGTTTAGAGGATGTAATGACGCCTGCATCATAAGCTGTCAGGCCCAGTTCCTCGCTATAACGTGCTTTCCGAGCATCCGGAAGTTCTGGAATCGTTGAACGAATGGATTCTTTCCAAGCATCATCAATATGCAGAACGATCAAGTCCGGGTCCGGGAAGTAACGATAATCATGCGCTTCTTCTTTCCCGCGCATCGATAATGTTTTCCCTTGTGCTTCATCCCAGCGGCGAGTCTCCTGCACAACAACTCCACCATCATCCAGGATCTCAGCCTGACGATATTGTTCATACTCCAGTCCACGCAATACACCGCGGAAGGAGTTCATGTTCTTAAGCTCTGCTCTAATGCCGAATTCCTCTTGTCCTTCTGGGCGTAGACTGATGTTCGCGTCACAGCGCATCGATCCTTCTTCCATCTTGACATCGGATACGTCACAATACTGCATAATCGCACGGATTTTCTCCAGATAAGCACGAGCTTCCTCAGGGGAGCGCAGATCAGGTTCGGATACGATTTCGATAAGCGGTGTTCCCACCCGGTTAAAATCGACTAACGAGGCAAAACCGCCATCTACGTGCGTAAGCTTACCTGCATCCTCTTCCAAATGAAGACGAGTAATGCCGATCCGTTTGGTCTCTCCGTTAACTTCAATGTCGATCCAACCGTTCAGGCCGATAGGCTGATCAAATTGTGAAATCTGATAAGCTTTTGGTGAATCCGGGTAAAAATAGTTCTTGCGGTCGAATTTGCTAACATCACCAATGGTGCAATTCAGCGCCATCGCTGCTTTCATAGCGTATTCTACCGCTTGTTTGTTGAGCACTGGCAATACGCCGGGGTGACCCAAGCAGACAGGACAGGTATGAGTGTTAGGTGGGGCTCCAAATTCAGTGGAGCATCCGCAAAAGATTTTTGAGTTGGTATGAAGCTCTACGTGAACTTCCAAGCCGATGACCGTTTCGTATTTAGACATAAGTAATCCCATTCCCTCCTTTACTACAGCTGTGGACGCTGCTTGTGATGATCTGTATTTTGTTCAAAAGCATGAGCGACACGCAAAATCGTGCTCTCGTCAAATTCCTTACCGATAATTTGCAGACCTACAGGCATGCCTTCCGCAAAACCACAAGGAACACTCACGGCCGGAATACCCGCCAAGCTTACAGGAATCGTGAGAATATCGTTCAGATACATGGTCAGCGGATCTTCAGTCTGTGAACCCAATTTGAATGCTGTCGTTGGTGCTGTTGGGCCGATGACCACATCATATTTTTTAAAGATGTCATCAAAGTCCTGTTTAATCAAAGTACGCACCTTTTGTGCTTTTAAATAGTAAGCATCGTAATACCCGGAGCTGAGTGCATAAGTACCCAACATAATACGACGTTTAACCTCAGGGCCAAAGCCGCGGCTGCGGGAATTAAGATATAGATCAAGCAATCCTCCGCCTTCATCTACACGTGCGCCATAACGCACACCGTCAAAACGCGCGAGGTTAGATGAAGCTTCCGAAGAGGACAGCAAATAATAAGCTGCTACTGCGTATTCCGTATGTGGTAATGAAACTTCCTCCCAGACAGCACCCATTCCTTCCAGCACTTTAAGTGCAGACAAAACTGTCTCACGCACAGAAGCATCGACACCTGCTCCCAGGTATTCCTTAGGAACAGCAATGCGAAGTCCGGAAACATCACCAGTAAGTGAACTCAAATAATCAGGAATTTCTACTTTAGCCGAAGTAGAGTCTTGGGCATCATAACCAGCAATTGCTTGAAGCACATAGGCAGAATCCTCTACATTACGTGTTAATGGTCCAATCTGATCTAGTGAGGAGGCAAAGGCTACCAGCCCGTAACGTGATACAAGACCATAAGTAGGTTTGAGACCTACAACACCACAATAGGAAGCTGGCTGGCGGATGGAACCCCCAGTATCCGAACCTAGTGAGAAGAACACTTCGCCCGCAGCTACTGCTGCTGCAGATCCGCCACTGGAACCGCCGGGCACACGCTCTAAATCCCAAGGATTGCGTACAGGACCAAAGCTTGAGTTCTCATTAGATCCGCCCATTGCGAATTCATCCATATTTAATTTACCGATCGTTACGGCATCTGCTTGCTGCAGTTTAGAAGCTACAGTAGCGTTATAAATCGGCTGGAAGTCACTCAAAAATTGGCTGGCACAAGTTGTGCGCAGGCCTTTAGTTACAATATTATCCTTGATTCCAGCAGGAAGACCAAACAGCAACCCACGTGCTGCTCCGGATGCCAGTTTGTCGTCCAAAGCGCGTGCAGTGCTACGAGCGCCCTCCTCATTCAAGGTCAAAAATGCATTTACGTTCTTATCCCGCTCAGCGATAATCGCCAGCGATTCTTCAGTCAGTTCACTGACCGATACCTCTTTAGCAGTTAACATGCGGTGTACTTCAGGCAATCGATTTTGAAACAGGCTCAAGATTCTTCCCCCTTTCTAATTATGTAGTTATTCCAAAACAGCTGGAACCTTGAAATGTCCGTCTTCATCATCTGGAGCGTTAAGAAGTGCTTCCACTTGCGTAAGGCTATCCTTCACAACATCCTCCCGCATTACATTGCTGACTTGCAGCACATGCGTGGTCGGCTTTACATTCTCCGTATCTAGCTCATTTAATTTCTCGGCATATTGTAAAATAGCATTCATTTGTTCTGTAAAGGTTGCCTCTTCTTCCGGGCTCAGCTGCAGACGAGCCAGCTTGGCCACATGCTGCACATCTTTAACGGTAATGCTCATAAGAAAAATCCCTCCTGTTTAAAGGGCTAAAGCGCCCGGATAACGTTTTTAATTATATTGTAGAAGCTTGGACAATTCAATGATGGGCTGTAAAACAAACGCTCCTTTATCAAAGTGAAGGGGATTCCTACACATTTTAAAGGAGCGTATCGTTAGTATATTCATAGAGAAGGGTTTTGACAGTCAGTGATTTCACAGCATTTAGCAGCGGTATGACAAAACAAAAAAGCCGGCTTGCGCCGGCCTTCCTTAAATCCAAGCTCGAAGATTCACTTGTTTGATGAAATCCGCTTGGGACATGCTTTCGCTTGACGTTGATTCCGTCTCTTCTATATCCATATCTTCACCGTTCATCAAATGATGGAACAGCTTCTCATTGTACGTGGACAAAGCATAATCAATCAACGCTTCATGCGTTGCTCTCTCAGCCTCAGCTACTAATAAATGTTCTTCCGCCTCAATGTCCTCAGCCGGAACATAAAAGTTCCTATTAGCCTCTGGTACACGAATAACATAGTCAAACGCATTATCGGGATTGCGGTCGTAAGCAATTAGGTAGCCGTATTCCCCGATAGGAAGACTCTGCTCGAAAGCGTCCGCAACAATGACAATCTTCTCTCCTAAACGCAGCATCGCCCTACCTCCTAACCCCAAAATCTTTCAAGATTTTGCTTGTTTCAACAGTCTACTAAAAAAAGATAGAACTGTCTAGTTGAAGGCTGGCCGATCCTACAAATTCTATGAAAATATACTATATTTAATAAAAATATAACTTATGGTTCAAGCGGGTAAGTTATTCTTCCTTGTCAAAAGTGCAGCACCCACTAAACAAATCAAGATCAAAATAGCTGCTGAAAGATAGGGTCCAACCCTGAAGCCTTCTCCAGCCATAAGAATTCCAGCCGATAACCCGGAAAGACCCGCAGGTGCCCATTCAAACCATGAAGGTAATAAGCTTTGGCCTAATGATAATCCTGCCATTAGCGCCAATGCTAAAAAGGCGGCAACTGGAGATTTTAAAAATCCACTAAACAACAACGTAGCTGAGACAGCACATAACAGCCACAATCCATATACTCCAGAAGCTGCGATGACATCTCCCCAAGATAGTGAACCAATCAACTGCTCCGTGTAGTAAGCCGCCCCCGCTGCACCTAATCCTAGAGCAACGATCAACAGGGTCAGCTGCGCTGCCCATTTAGCGAACACTATTGCGGCTGGAGAAACCGGCCTTACCAGAATTAATTCCATAGTTCCGCTATAGCGCTCACCGGCTAAAACATTCATCGCGCCAAGCGCCAATACTAACATTCCGATCGTTCCGTACTGTCCCAGAGATTGCGCCATCACAGCTGCGGCACTCGGTATTTCATACCCCTCTAGCAGACCTGGGGGAACATCACCTGAAGCTTTTAATATTTCCGGCAAATAATAAGTAGTTAACGGCTGCATAATACCTAATAGGATAAAAACGACAGGTATCCAGATTAACTTATAACTGCGAGCCATTTCGAGCATTTCTTTGCGATAAAGGACCCAGGCGCTTCTCATACTCCCACCACCTTCATAAATAAATCCTCTAACGTGGAAGAACCCGCTTCAAATTGCAGTAATGGAATTTTGAGCTGCGCCGCTTCTTGCAGAATCGTCCATCGGGCCATGTCTACATCGTTCACATTAAAAATTGCCTGATCTCCGAACAACTGAGTCTCTAGTACAAACGGTTTGGCAGCAAGAGACTCCAGCCACTGAATAGCTTTTTCTTGCTTCTCTGTACGTAAACGAATAACAGGAAGGCTGTATTGTGTACGCAGCTGTGATAAAGACCCCTTCTCAGCAATCAAGCCCTGATTCATTAAAATAATATCATCGCAAATTTCTTCTGCATCATGCAGCACATGTGTAGAAAAAACTACAGTTGTCTCTTCACGTATCTCCCGCAGCAGTCCCATTACTTCTCTGCGGCCAATCGGATCAAGTGCAGATACAGGCTCATCAAGCAACAGCAGACGAGGCCGGTGCACAAGCGCCTGAGCCAGACCCAGCCGCTGCTTCATCCCACCGGAGTATCCACCAATCCGGCGACGAGCATCACCTTTAAGCCCTACACGCTCAAGCGATTCCAATGCCCTGCTGGATGCGTCTTTAGTTCCCATTCCACTAAGCTTTGCAGCGAAAACAACATATTCATGTCCAGTCATCCACCCATAAAAAGCTGGAGACTGTGGCACATATCCTAATCCTCTGCGATATTCGGCTCCAGGACGGCTCCCCTCAAATGATATCATTCCAGAGGTGGGTTCTAGCAGCCCTGCCAGCATACGAAGTGTGGTCGTTTTCCCAGCACCGTTAGGCCCCAGTAAAGCGACGCACCGTTCTTTCTCAATTTCAAAGCTTATATCATTTACGGAAATATGCGCCCCATAGCTTTTGCGCAAATTCTTAACTTGAAGGAGTGACATCAGACATCTTTCCTTCCTATTGTGAAATAAGCTACGCTGCCTAATATATTTCCGCAAATAATGATAATAATCCACATCCATTTTGGACCACGAACGTTATCCGCTTTGGCCAGAGATATCAGACCAATAATAGCAAGCAAAGCCTGCAGAATAATTAACGGCATGATTAAACCCCATTTTACCTCTTCCATGAAGTACCACTCCTTGTAATAGGATGAAAGGAACGAGCTTCTTACTAAAGCTTCACAACTGCTTATTCCGTCTACGTCGCTCAGGAAGAATAACAACAAGTAAGTAGACTAATGCAGGTGACGGAACTGTAGTAATCGCCCACAATCCCCAGAACCAAGCTTTTTTCCCGCGCCGTCTTGCATCCCGGAACAGTAAGGTCCCCTGCAGCATTAACGCTACTGCTATGCCAAACCACAACCAAAGAGGCACATCCTGCAGCTCATTCATTCTTGTACACCTTCTCTATTTCTTCTGATCCTGGAGATCCCTAAGCCACCCAGTCCTACAATAGGAATGATCGCCTGAATAATCCAATAGATCATGGGTGCAGAAGTGAGAATGGATAAAAATGCGCAGATCAGGATCAATGAGACCCCCCAGAATAACAGTAGTTCTTTGCGTTCCCTTCTCTTTCTCTGCACAGCTGCATCAGCCATTAACCACTCCAGTTCCTGTAACGAAGGTGGGGTGAGGTCATCATATTGCGCATCCAAACGTTCAAGCTCTTCAGTAAGCTTGTGCAAATACAGTTCTGGCTCCTTATCTTTCTCCATCCTCATTCAGCTCCTTTCGCAATTGGTTAAGACCAAGGGACACACGCGATTTGACCGTGCCAGAAGGAATTTGCATGATCACACCGATTTCTTCATAGCTATAGCCATAATAATGCTTCAGCAGCACAGCTACCCTCTGAGCAGAGGGTAGCTTGGAAATGGAATCAAGTACTTCACTCCATTCTTCCCCCCTGCTCTCAAACCGCCAACGAATCGAACGGGTGCCCTGCGCCTGCTGTTCCCGTTTCTTCCATTCTGCCTCACGTTTCCAGCGCCGCTTTCGATCGATAAATATTCTGGTGGCTATCGTAATTAACCAAGAGGAGAACGAAGAAGAACCGTTATAGGTATTGATTTTTTCCATACATCTGACCATCGTGTCCTGTACAAGATCCTCTGCCAGCAACGGATCCATAGTCACTTTGAGTAGATATTTGAACAGAAAAGTATAATGTTCTCGCAGCAGTGAAGACAGTGCTGAAGTATCTCCCTGCTGTGCCCGTCTGATTTTCTCCAGCGCCTGATCGCTCATCTGCCCCTCCATTCAGGATTTCGTTCTTATTTGTAATACGATTATGTATAGTGATTCGTTCAATGCGCTTTAATTTTATTTTTTGAGCTCCCAGAGCTTACGCCGCCATGGCTGAAGCAATCCTGCTTCAGCAGGGAAATGCCAAAAAAGAGGCGTTCTTCTAGGCTCGCCTCCTGAATTCACTGGTATTCTCCCATCCTTATTCTCAGATTGTATGTCCCTGCGTTCGATGGAAGTACAAAAACCGCCCTTTCCAGAACATTCTGAAAAACATCGGCATTTACTGCTGCAAAAACTAGTCCATTTCTCCTTGGAGTCATACCATCCGTAATCCAACGGGTAATATATATTCTTCTCCAATCTATTTCCCCCCATGCTTTTAAACCTATATGTAGACAAAAAAAGAACGCAAACCGGGATAATTCCGCAGTCTGCGTGCTTCGCGAGGTTAATGTTACATTTAATTAACAATATTGTAGTCCTTTTGTATCCCTTTGTCTATCAAAAATTCCTCGATTCTTGTCAGTTCTACTAGAATGATTGTTTATTGAGGGATATAAGGGTTACGAACTTTTTCAAAACCGATGGTTGTTCGGGAGCCATGACCTGGATAAACCTTCACTTCATCATCCATTTTGTACAGCTTGCCACGAATAGAATCGAACAAATCACGTTCCCTGCCACCAGGCAAATCGGTGCGCCCAACTCCCATCTTAAACAGCACATCTCCAGAGAATAAATCATTCCCGCATAGGAAGCTGACACTGCCCGGAGAGTGCCCAGGTGTATGGTACACGCGGAAGGTATGTCCGATGAATTGCAGAACTTGTCCTTCTGCCAGATCATATTCTGCAGGATCTGTAGTTAAAGGAGATGAAACATCAGGCCACATCAATGAACCATTTAGCTTAGGGCTGCTGAGCCATTCACTCTCTAGTGGATGTAAATAAACAGGGCATTTCTTAGCTTTACGAATTTCGTCTACGCCGCCCATATGGTCAAAGTGCGCATGCGTCAGCAAAATAGCCTCGATCTCCATCCCTTCAATACTCCGCACTAATGCCGCAGGATTCATACCGGGATCAATAATGATACCCTTCGTTGGATCTGCACCTGTCAGCAAGTAGGCATTGGTCTGAAGAGGACCTAAATTAAACGAACGTATATTTAGCATTGGTCTAGAATCCGGAAATCAGACTACGCAGCTCTTTTGCGATAACTGCCTGTGATTCCGTTCCTTCCCCATAAGCTTGCCCCATAGCCTTACGTACTTCTGCGATTTTGCTGTCGTAATCAGCGGCCTCGCGATCAGGATTCCCACGTTTGAACTCTCTCATTAGGCTCTGCACATGCTCTGGACGAGGACCCCAATGTCCAAGCACATATCCGCCGGTATCTGCAAAGATCACAATCGGAACAGATCTTCCGCCCATGGTCAAGAATTCATCCATAAGCTCCTGGTTCTCCTCCAAAATGAATACCTCTGTCTTCATTCCGGCAGTCTCCAAAATACGGAATACCGCAGGGACATTACGAACTACATCTCCACACCAATCAGCGGCAAGGATAAGTACCCGCAAATCATCACGATGGTTCAGGCTTTCAAAAAATTCCTTGTCACTCTCATCTTCCCAAGAAAACTTCTCATACCAGGATTCAAAAGCCTGCTGGTTCTTCGTCATGCTTTCTACAAATTGGCGCGGTGTAAGACCTTTTCCAAATTTATGAGCTACATTCGGTTTCATTTTGCAGTCCCCCTCTTCTTGGATTTAAACCACTTATACACAAAATAAATGATGATTAGTGCTAACGCTACGAGAATAATTTCGTTGGTATACTTAGCTGCTACCTCGTCAATATCTTCCCACTTATTCCCCAATGTCATACCGAGATATACGAACAAAGCACTCCATGGAATAACAGCAAGTGTAGTCAATAAAGTGAACTTACCTAAAGGCATACGAGAAATCCCCGCTGGAACCGAAATGGCATGGCGAACAACGGGAATAAAGCGTGCCGTAAAGATTACGCCTGTCCCATATTTATTGAACCACTCTTCCGAATGATCAATATGCTTTTTTTGGATAAGAATATATTTCCCGTATTTCTCCAGTACAGGCCTGCCCCCATAACGGCCAATCCAATATACAAAGATCTGGGCAATCACTCCGCCTATCGTACCAAACAATACTGCGCCGAAAAAATTAATATCTCCACTCCATACCAAGAAACCACCGAAAGCCAATACAATTTCACTAGGAATAACTTCAATCATCAGTCCGATCATAATCCCAAAATAACCAAGACTCTGAATCCATTCAAATAATGTCGAGATCAGATCAGAAATAAAATGCAAACGTGCTCCTCCTCCCTTTTCCGCAGAATATGGCTACATGTATCAAGCTAATCGCCTTTGGCATCTTTATAAGACACTAAGCGTTTAAGCGAGTGAAATATAAGAACATAAAAGCATAGATACTAATCTTATACTTTCTTATATTTTTAAAAGCTTTGCCGCTCTGCTATATTTTCCAGTTTCTCTTAGCCTATTCTAGCACAAGCAACCTTATCACTTCTACTTACGCGGCAAGCAGCTTCCATCTTCCAACCATACTTAAAAAGAGTTTGAGTAATAGGCATAAACAAAAAAGGTGAACAAATTCCACCAATAAAGGGAAAATGAACACCTTTTTATCTGCGCTCAATCAATAAGCCATCCAGCCGGCATCCGCCGTTATCACCGATCCATTCAAAAAGCTTGCAGCATCTGAAGCTAAAAATAAAGCTACTGAAGCAATCTCACTGCTCTCCCCTGTCCGTGGCATCGACGCCATACCTTCGCCCGCTTTTTGACTCCCAAAAGGACTTGGATCAGACAGATCAATATTTGTCTTTACCCCGCCCGGCGCTATGGCATTACAGCGAATTCCAAGCTTAGCGTATTGAAATCCTATATTTTTGGTCATCCCGATTACAGCATGCTTAGAGGAAGTATAAGCCACTCCCGCCCGCGAGCCCGCTAAGCCGCCAATAGAGGCTACATTGATGATACATCCGCTTTCCTGCGCCATAAAAATCGGCAAAACCTTACGAATGGCTCTCATCGGACCGGTTACGTTGACCGCAAGCACCTGCTCCCATAAGTCATCAGTGATCTCGTGCGCTGGCGTCATTTTATCCATAATTCCGGCATTATTAACAAGGATATGAAGGCCTCCGAACTGTGTGGTTGCGGCATCAATCATTCGCTGTGTGTCCTCTTCCTTCGAGACATCGGCCTTTACAGGGTAGACGACTCCGTGTCCCTCACCCTTTTCCGCCTTTTTGGCTACCGCTTCTACATTCGCCAGATGGATGTCCGCAGCAATCACTTTAGCACCCTGTCGGGCAAAAAGCAGAGCAATCGCTTCTCCAATCCCCGATCCTGCACCCGTAACTACTGCTACTTTATTGGTTAGTATCATATATCCGCTCCTCTGCATCGTATGTTCGGTGCATCAAGGAATGCATGCCCTTCGTTAGTATGAACAGGAGGAGGCTTTGAACGGTCCTTAATTTTAAAGATTCGGTGACACTTTTACACACGCTATTGCTAAGTGAATACTGCATTGACAGCTATTAAAACAAAGAGTTATTATATATTTAGATAATTATTTAAATATCGAAAGGCAGGGTGGAATATGAATGAATCCTTCAAAGCACTAGCTGACCCTACCCGTCGCCAAATCATTCGGTTACTAAGGGAGAAAGATCGAACCGCAGGTGAAATCGCAGATTTTTTCAACATGTCTAAGCCAAGCATTTCTCACCATCTGAATGCGCTGAAGCATGCCGATCTTGTACAGGATGAGCGAAAAGGACAATTTATTATGTACTCGCTAAACACAACAGTCCTCGAAGAGGTTCTCGGTTGGTTATTGGAGCTCACTGGGACAGGTAAGCAAACGGAGACGGAGAGTAAATCACTGGACGGAAAGCAGCAACATCAGGATATCGATTCCAAAAAGGAGGCGGATTAATGATGAAAGATTTCAAATGGAGATGGCAGGATACCCTCATCGTAATATTAGGTTTAGCTACATTAGCCTACGCTCTGATCAATTACAGCAAGCTTCCGCAGGAGTTACCGGCACAATTTGGAATTACGGGTAAGGTCAACAGATACTGGGACAAAAATATAGCTATTTTTGTGTTCGGAATCTTAGGCATTGTGCTCCCGCTGATCATGCAGTTCACACGCAGCATCGACCCTAAGCGGGACAATTACAAAAAATTCGAAAATGCCTATGCCATGAGCAGACTTGCTATTGGGATGCTTTTTAATCTAATGCTGGTGCTGTCGATTGCTTACGGTCTAGGTAAAGATATAAATGTTGGGAAGATCGCCACAGGCGCTGTTGGAATAATGTTTATTGCTCTTGGCAACTACATGCCACAGGTAAAAGATAATTACTTGTTTGGGGTTCGTACAGCCTGGACGCTCGCCAACCCTGAGGTATGGCGAAAAACACATCGTCTATCCGGGATAATGTGGATGATCGGTGGCCTACTTATTTTTGCAGGAGCCTTTTTGAGCGGAGCCTTGTCTCAGCTTCTTATTATTACGGCACTCGTACTTGCAATTATCGTGCCCATTCTCTACTCCTGGATGATTTCACGTCCGCTAAAATCGTAAAGCCAGCATACTAAGCCGTCGACTCAAGTCGTCGGCTTGTTCTGTCATTTGGAACTCACGATCATTATGTTGCCCTCCTTTATTAGCCTCCTCTTCTGCCAACCTTCTATATTCCAGAAGAAGTTCATTCCCAGAGGCGACGCAGACTAGGCCTTCCTTTCGATTTCCTTCTGCAAGCTTTTTTTGCCCCATAAGAAGCATCCCTTCAATCGCCTTCACCCACTTGGCATTGTTGTACTTATCCAGCCTAAAGCTCTGGTCTATCCAATATAACGCTGCCCCCGGATGGTCACTGCTCATCCATCGTTCAGCCAGCTCCCAGCTTAAGCTGGCATTCTCGGGAGAATACAACAAACTCTGCCGAAGCAGACTCACGCTCTGTTCACCCGAGAGCAGCCTAGATAATGCTATAACCGTTCGAGGTGACCGGGGATTCCAACCCAGCGATTGCTGTAGCAACTCTAGCTTCACCGAAGGATCCACCGACATAATCGCTTGTCGATAGAACTTCTCTCCTTGAGCGGCGTGAAAAGATAGCACCCCCAGCAGAAGCGAAAAACAACATACCGTAGTTCCGATTAGTTGGCGAAGGCGGATTTGGGGCGATTTCTTGGGTGTGGGGTAAGCGATTAGCGGATTCGTAGGTGTAGAGTGAGTGATCAGCGGATTCGCTGGTGTGGAGTTAGCGATTAGCGGATTCGCTGGTGTAGTGACATTGGTGAGCGGATTCGTAGATGAAGATTGAACAATTAGCGGATTCGCTGGTGCAGAGACATTGGTGAGCGGATTCGTAGATGAAGATTGAGCAATTAGCGGATTCGCTAGTGTAGAGACATTGGTGAGCGGGTTCGTAGATGAAGATTGAGCAATTAGCGGATTCGCTGGTGTAGAGACATTGGTGAGCGGATTCGTAGATGTGGATTGAATTGGCAGCTTGGTCTCAGACTGAGGGTGGGTTGGCGCAGATTGATGTTTCTGCTTATCCTCAGCCAGAGCAAGCGCTGGCAGCCAGAATAGCAGCAGCCAAAATAATCCGTAGCTCCAGTCAAAATCGACGACGCTGTGTAAGACGATGACCAGAAACGGCGGCAGCAACCGCGGCGATTTAGTAGCCAGCAGCCAGCCTGTTGCCAACAGCATAAGGAGTATGGCTGCAAGACCAACGAATCCTAAGTTCAACAGGATGTCGAGGTATCCATTATGCACCTGGCTGCCTACATAAGGGCGAGATTGGGCGGCAAGGTAGGCATGCCGCCAAGTCTCACCCCCACGTCCCAGCCAAGGTGCCTCTGCCGCTAGCCGCCAGGCGTCGCGGTAGAACAGCCCGCGCGCGGATACCGTCGATGACGGTCCGGTAATCCGCTCGCGCACGTGCAGGAGGACGGCGATCCCGGCCGCCGTCCAACCTGCCGCCGCCAATGCCAGCATGGCGGCTCGGGCAGTGCCCGCCGCGCTGCGCTGGCGGCGGCACAGCCACAGGCCGGCCAGCAGCGCGCGGCGGCCCAAAGCCCGGCCAGCAACAGCAGGCCGGGCGCAGGCTCTACCGCCAACCCGGCACGGGCCAGTTGGCGGTAGAGTAGCGCCGCGACGGCCACGGGCGCGGCGCCAGCAGCAAGAAGCGGCGCGATTAGCTGCCGCTTCCAGAGCAAGACGGCGGCGCAGGCGCAAGCCGCCGTCAGCCATGCGCCGCGCGACTCGCTGAGGAGCAGCGCGGCGGTGTACGGGAACAGCGGCAGCAAGCGCAGCAGCGCGGCGGTCGTGCTTCCCGCTTTTCCCTGCTCCGCTTCCACGCCTCCTGCCCCTTTGCTCCTCCGTTCTGCTTCTGCGCACTCCATCCCCAGCCCAACACATCTTGCTCCCAACATATTCACGCTCTTTTTTGGCTCCCCGTAATAAACAGCAACAGCAAATAGCCGTTCCAGCAGAAAAACAGCCATAACAGCACCAAAAGCATTCGGATATTCCATCAATCCTGCTAACCTAACCCCTGTGGCGCTCACTTCCGATGAATTGCTGTAGGCGACAGCGAAAGGCAACTTTACCACTCCGCAAACAGCCAACAAAGCGCTCATGCTCAAAAACATACCCGCCATAGACCAAGTTACATTTACAATCCGCCGCCCCACCCGGTTCACCGCACAAAAACAAACCAATATTGCAAAGCTAGCATACAAGCCCCACCGCAGCATTTCATTCATAGTTCCCTGGGAAGAAAGCGGCCCGCGCAACCAATGAATCACATAAAGCGATAGAATAATTAAAGGGACGCTTAATAATATTCTTAACGCTTTATTTTCTCCGCTAACTTCACTACCTTCACTACCTTCACTAACTCCATTGACTCCCGTAATACCACTTACTGCACCTCCCCCACTTTTTCTCCATGCGCCAACCCCAACAAGATAATAAAGCGAGCACGTACAACACAATACAAACCATAAAGTTAGAAAGGGATACATCTCCTCAGTAAAAAACAATCCCCGCAACAAACAAGCACCCACCCCAGCCGCTATCACTAAGGCTCCACACATATATGCGATTGATGATTCCAGACTCCGGTCTTTTTTAAAACGCCACATTTAGATACCCCTGTATTCGTTAATTTATCTCTATCCTTTCCACATTTCCCTTATACAAGACTAGAACGCAAAAAGACGATACCTCTCCACAAAGGAGCCGTACCGCCCTAATTCCCATAAAAAGCTATATAATTGTAAAAAGTGCAGCTATTCCCGTGCTCTCGCTGCTTACTTCCACTTTAATTGTACTTTGTGCAACTGTTTTTCGAAAATCCCGCCATATGCGGAGTATTGTTCGTTTTTAATTGTACAAAGTGCAACTAAATTACTAAAACGCAGCTTCTGAGCATATCCAGTTGCACAAAGTACAACTAAACCAAGTCGCCATTAGATCACACTAGCCGTACCGTCCTAACCATTAGATCGCACTCACTGCAACATCCTAACCATTAGATCACACTAGCTGCACCATCCTAATTCTCATCAAAAAAGCTATATAGTTGTAAAAAGTGCAGCTATTCCCGTGCTCTCGCCGCTTACTTCCACTTTAATTGTACTTTGTGCAACTGTTTTTCGAGAATCCCGCCATATGCGGAGTATTGTTCGTTTTTAAGTGTACAAAGTGCAACTAAATCACTAAAACGCAGCTTCAGAGCATATTTAATTGCACAAAGTACAACTAAACCAACTCGCCATTAGATCGCACTCACTGCAACATCCTACGCTTTCTACCTTAATATCCTCTACCCTTCTACCGAACTCTCAGTAGGAAGCAGATCGGCGCATACGCGTTCGAGGTAGGGTTTTGCTCCCAGAAAATCGCGGAATGCGGTGTATTCGCGCCATTTGACGGAGTTGTCCCCGGCTGAGCTCTTAACGGCACGAATCAAAATGTTCTTCGGTGTATTCTCCAGATCGATGAATTCCAGCAGCTGGCTGCTATAGCCCATCATGTCGAGCAATTTGGCGCGAATGGCGTCTGTAGCCAAGGCGGAAAAACGCTCTTTCAATATGCCATGCGAAAGCATAGGGCTCATTACTTCATTTTCGATTTGTGCGAATAATTCATGCTGGCAGCAAGGCACAGACAAAATAACAGACGCTCCCCAACGTACTGCTTTTTCAAGGGCAGCATCGGTAGCTGTGTCGCAAGCATGAAGTGTGATCACCATGTCCACTTGCTCCAGCTCATTATACTCGGCAATGTCACCCACGAAGAACTTCAAGTGATCATAACCGATTTTGGCAGCAAGTTCGTTACAATGCTCAATCACATCTGCTTTTAAATCTAACCCAATGATATTAAGCTCCCGCTTCTTGCGAACGGTCAGATAGTGATACAGCGCAAAGGTCAAATATGATTTTCCACAGCCAAAATCCACAATCGTCAACGGTCGGCCTGTTGGCAGATCGGCAAGCACGTCCTCTACCATCTCCAGAAAACGATTGATCTGCCGAAACTTATCATATCTTTTGGCTAGCACTTTGCCTTCTTTATTCATGATTCCAAGCTCCACCAGAAATGGCACAGGCTCTCCATCCTCCAGCACATAACGTTTGCGACGGTTGTGAGCTAGATCCGGCTCTTCCTTTTTACTTGGAGACTTGGTTAGGATTGATACTTTGAATTTCTTGCTAATAAGCACCTGATAATCGGCTTCTACTGTACACAACAAACCTTGCCGATACGTTTCTCTAAATAAAAGAGATATTTCTTCCGCCGCTAACTCTGCGGGTACGTTGCGATGTTCTACCTTTGTACCAATATAGGACGCAAACTGATAATGCAGCTTCCCCTTTAGTTCAACAGGTTTAACCTGCACTTTGGTACAATTTTCGCCTTTATAACGTACTTGACTTAGGGTAGCCGTAATCAAAGTACGGTCATTAATTAGTTGTTCAATTAGAGCTGTTAAAGATTCCACAACGCACATCTCACTTTCGGGATTAAAAATGGAGAATCTATGTCTCCTAACCATCATCGTTCATTATATCACGTGTTAACAAGGGGCGTTCCTTGTTCTAGCAGGGCTTAACATGCAGTTCACCACTAACTATAGTTAATGCTCGCCCAGACAACTTAATCTCGTCTTTACTTACCTCTAACTGAAGCAAACCTCCACGTTTCGAAGCTTGATAAGCGGTCAACTGCGTACGATTGAGTCTATCCGCCCAAAAAGGTGCCAATGCAGTATGCGCTGAGCCTGTTACCGGATCCTCATTCACTCCTACCTTCGGCGCAAAAAAACGTGATATACAATCTATACCTTCGATAGAGCTTTCTGCGGTAACCGCGAAACCTCTCCCTTCAAGTCCGGATAAAGCTCCGAAGTCAGGGCTGAGTTCGCGAACCCGGGCTTCCTGATCCAGTCGTACAAGTATATTATCAACATATCGCATAGTTTCCACCACATTGGCTTCTGCAATACCAAGCGCTGCTGCGAGACCTGAAATTACAGGAGAGGGTTGAAGCTGATAAGGCGGGAAGTACAGTGAGATCAAATCTCCTGAACGAGAAGCTCTAAGCAACCCACTGCGTGTATAGAACCTTGCTTCCATGTCAGGCGCTAGCAATCCGCTCTCCCATAGTACATGCGCACTTGCTAGAGTCCCATGCCCACACAGCTTGACCTCAACTTTAGGTGTAAACCATCGCAAGCGATATCCATCTTCCTCTGGCCAGAGAAAAGCTGTCTCTGACAAGTTCATTTCCGCTGCTGTCTTCTGCATATAACCTTCATCGACGGGATGCTCCAGTAAACATACCGCCGCAGGATTGCCTGAATAAGCCTGTTCTGCAAAAGCATCGATAATATATAAAGGGATATTCATCGTATTCATCAGGTTCCTGCTTCCTTTCGTATCGCTGTTACCCTGCCCCACTCTTTTAACCCCTGCTCTACTTCCTCCAGAGGAAGGGCACCTTGTTCCAATTCTGCAGATGATTTGAGCAGCAGCCGATTGTACAGCTTATCCCCTTCTATTACAACATCTTCTCCTTGCTCCCACAGCCGGTAGAGGCTGTCCTCCGCTTTACTATATCGTCCTACCGACTCCATATACTCCAACAGTAGCCGCTCCGTTTTAGACGGGAGACGATAGGCCTGCACATCCTGCAAGAGTTCATCAATTTCCTGAGTCATATGCAGCAGCTCCCTGTCTGCTCCATGAAGATCCGCGTACAAATATAAGTGTAAAGCTCTCATACTTCTAAATAATGCTGCATCCTTATCGCCATTTGCCGCATAAATGCTGCCTTCTTCCTTCAGCAGTTTGGCCAGACCTTGAAGCTTATCGGACTCAACCACACCGCCAAAACGAAACATATCTATGATATCTTCTACAGATAGTGAATTTAAAAGACGTGAATTCAGCGGAAAATGCCGGTTCAACAGCTCATCAATTTCCCATAAAGCTTCTGTCGTCTTCCGTTCCTGCTTTAGAGAAAATACCTTGGCAACCATCGCCGTCATATCTTCGATCATCCGGACAATATAGTCTCTTCGAAACATGCAATTCCTCCTTTTCCGTACTGTGGTAGCAAAAAATTCAGGACTCAGACCACTTAAGTTATTCTATTGATTTATCTTAAACCATTGCCGAATTCTATGCCAGTTAAGGAAAATACCAGATCATTAGATAGCCCTTAAAAAAAGAGGCAGCACACGCCATAATGGCGCCGTGCTGCCTCTTTGTAGATGATTTTTTATACGCGGCTATTGTCTAAAACGGAAGCCTGAACAAAATCCTTTATGATCTCGGCTAATCGTTCAGGAGCTTCAAAAAGACTCATGTGGCCTGCACCCGATATCGTTGCTTGCGTTATATTCGGTTTATCCGCAGTAAAGGTTCGTTCAGCAGGAATCAATCCATCCTGCTCGCCAGCAACAAGCAATACCGGCAACGTAGTGGCCGTAATTACATCCCGTCGATCTGGACGCTCACGCATCGCCAGTGCAGCTCCTGCCGCTCCTTGTGGAGGCGTTTTGTAGCCGATTTCTTTAGCACGCTCCAGCAGCTGTGGAGATGCAGAAGCGGTTGCTTCAGCAAACAATCCTGGTACGAAGCTGTCTACGAAAGGAGTAATCCCTTCATTTTGAATCGCGCTGACACTCTTCAGTCGTTTTTCCTTAGCTTCTTCACTATCTGGATAAGCAGTAGAATGAATTAATCCAAAGCCTTTCAATCGAGAAGCATAACGCTGAGCAAACGATAGCGTAATATATCCGCCAAGCGAATGACCAAGCATGATGCATTCAGCAATCTCCAGCGAATCTAACAGACCCAGAACATCATCTGCCATTTGTTCAATACTATAAGGTCCTAATGGAGCTTCCGAAGCTCCGTGACCACGTAAATCGGGAGCAATCACTCTGTAGCCGCTGCTTAAGACAGGAATGACTTGTTCCCAATATTCAGCGCTTCCACAAAAGCCATGCAGCAATACAATAACTTCGCCTTTCCCCTGATCACTGTAGCATATATTGCTTCCGTCACAACGAACTCTTTCCATGGCTGCTTCCCTCTTTCTAGAATACTAAGATAATGTGTCTAATATCTATTATTAAGCAAAACAGCCCGCCTTGAAACGGACAACTTATTTTTAAGTGCCCAATGGGTACTACTGGAGTCCGAATCCTTTTGCTGCCGCTATAGCGATATGTTCTGCCATAACCATCACTCTATGCAGTGGAGTGGTCTGCAACGTTCTATAGGGTTTCGGGCCATTCATATCTACAACGGCCGCCAAACTATAGTGACCTACGGCTGGAAGATTTGCCCCCACCGATTGTGCAGGCTGTAGTGGCTCACTCGAAACGAAGTAATATCCAAGCGCGATCGGAGGACCCAGACAAGCATCTACCGCAACTACAATATGCCCGGAGGGAATCTCAGCCACTCTGGCCACCAAGTTATCTGCATCGCAAGGAGACGGCAACGTACCGATTACATGTCGGAAGCCATGTTCCACAAGTTTGCTGCCCGTCAGCGGACCGAGTGCATCTCCTGTAGACCGATCTGTTCCAATGCACAGGAACGTGACTTCCTCGGCGGAATGCAGAGCAGCTATTTCCATGAAAAAGGACACTAATCCAGCATCGTCCATTTTAATGCGTTTTCCGCTTCCCTGTTCTCTGATTGCCAATACATTTCCTCCCTTCGATGATATTTTTGATCTCATGCCTTTAATTTAACATGATTTCAGTGAACCCGACAAAAAAATGGTGGTCAAGCTGCCAAACATGGTAAAATACATGAATCAGTATACAGAGAGGATGTTTTAACCTAATGGATTTAACAAAGCCTAGTCAGGAAAATGTTGAGTATATGATCGAGGCTATCAAGAACAAATTAAAAATGGCCAGTGCCGCGGCGATGCAAGCCTCCGCTTTTTCAGTAGATCATTATGAAGATATCTATGATGTATATGAGGTAGCCATGGGCAGCGACAGACTGAGTATTTCTCAGGTGGAAGCACTCGTCTCCGAACTCGGCCGTCTACGTCATAAATAATAGTTCTCCTTATTACAAGAAGAACCGATGTTGCCGTCCTTTAAAGATGACCACCGCTTCTCGTAGAAAAAAGCCCTTCGCTGCGTATCCAGAAGATGGATTCGTAGTCGAAGGGCTCTTTTTATATGATCCTACTTTATGAAATTAAGCTTGAACTCGGTATCCGCATGGCCTACTCGTGTACCCCCGTCATTGTAAATCACGCCTGAAAATGCATTTCGCAGCTTTTCCAAGGTATTTTTCTGACTATAACCAATTTGATTTAAAATTCCCTGTACAATAAGTCCCCACTCTTCTTCCGACCCATCCAGAATCTTGAAGGCAATCCCCAGTCGCTCATGGCGTAAGCCAAAGCAATATACACCCTTAAATCCACCCTTAGCAATAATATTATCATCTTCCAAAAGAATAGAATCAAGGCGACCAGATCCAGAAACCATCTCCGGATAAGCATTCATTGCCGTTGTAATAGTAGTAACCGCTTTGCGAGTAGCTTCATCTGCAATCAAATCCGGATTGGCTAATTTCAAATAGGCCGTCGCCAAGGCGGTCAGAGGCAGAGCAAATACCGGCAGCCCGCATCCGTCCGTACCTAAACCGATACTGTCTGGGGCCACACCCGCCATATAAGCAATGGTGTTGATAATCTCACGCTGCATCGTTTGCTCCGGCTGTGAATATTCTTCAAGCGGCAAACCTTTGAGCTTACTATAAGATAAGATACCCATGTGCTTGCCCGCACAGTTATGATAGAACTTTCTTTTGCCCGCACCACGGATGGCGTTCTCCCTGCTGGAATAATCCAGCGGGTAACTCGTTGCACAGATCATTTGTTGCTCATCGATGCCAATCTTGGAGGATATGCTCTCTAGCGCAGCTACATGGTAGCTCTCTCCCCGATGAGAGGCGGTCATCAGGGCAACCTCTGCGGGTGTAAAGCCGTAATGCTCCACAATCCCCCCACGTACGCCTGGAATAGCCTGAAGGGGTTTAGCAGCTGAACGGGTGAACGATACAAATTCCGGATCACCTGCATACCCCTTTAAATTTCCGTTCTCTCCTACGATGGCAATATGCCCACTATGGACACATTCCAGCAAATCCGCCCGATACTCTCGTACTAATACGGTTTCCATGATTTCTCTCCTCTTTTAACTAGATGCTCTATAACTCACAAGGACTTATTAGTATTCACATTTAATAAATGCTAGAAAATAACCCCGTGCTCCGGGATTTTTGAGTACTCTACAAACTCCCTTAAGTGTTGGTTCCATGAGGAATTCTACTCCTATTTTCATTATTCTTCAATCCTGTCCCCACCAAGAAGATTTTAGAAACCGGATAAAATATAAAAAACCGCTTCCTTCTCAGAATCTTGATCTCTGAGTAGAAAGCGGTTTTTATGGAATTCAGCGTAGCCTCACAAGGGTAGCGCAGTTCGTCTTATCCTTTGCTTGCACCTGCGGTCAGGCCATCCACCAAGAAACGCTGTAGGAAAATGAACAGCAGCGTGACTGGGAGAGCGACCAATACCGCTCCGGCAGCGAACAACGTAAACTCGGTTGAGTTACTTTGGTTCACCATCCGGTAAAGCCCAACGGCGAGCGTTCTTGTATCCTCCGTGCGCAATACAAGGTCGGCGAATATAAAATCCACAAAGCAGCCGTTGAAAATCATAAGGCTGGCATAGGTGAGCATCGGCTTAGATAACGGGATCATGATAGAAAGAAATACTTTCATATGACTCGCCCCATCCATTCGCGCAGCATCTTCCAAGCTTTTAGGAATCGTATCAAAAAAACCTTTAGCCACAAAAACATTCGTGATAATAGCACCGCTGCTGTACACGAGCACAAGTGCCCAATGAGAATTCAGTAGCCCAAGTGTGTTCAGCAGCACGTAAACTGCAATCATAGCCATAAATCCCGGAAACATCTGCAGAACTAGGAGCGTGGTTAGTGTAGTTTTTCTGCCCGTAAATCGATAACGAGAAATGGCGTACGAAGTCAGCAGCAGCAAAAAGGTGCCGAGCAGCGTAGACAACGCCGCAATCTTTAGCGTATTCATGAACCATAGCAAATATTTAGTTTGCTCAAACAGTTCCTTGTAATGAACAAAGGTGAAATTCTTAGGAATCAATGAGTCACTGAACAAACTGTTTCCTGTTTTGAAAGAAGACATAATAATCCAGAAAGCTGGGAAAAGACTAATAAAACTGAGCACAATCAGCAATAAATGGCTTCCAAACGTTTTTAACGCTTCCGTCAGTCTTAGCTTCATGCAATCATATCCTCCTCTTTAAAGGATCGCGTCCGCCGGTAGCTCCAGATGGAGAATGTCGCGACCATCAGGAAGATGACAATCCCGATGACAGAAGCAAAGCTGTACTGTGACTGGTTCAGCGCCAGTTTATAAAGCCAAGTCACCAGCAGGTCAGTGTGGCCCGCGTACTGGTAGTTAGGATTAACCGGTTCTCCGTTAGTCATTAGATAAATGACATTAAAGCTGTTAATGTTGCCGGCAAACTGCATAATCAGGATAGGTGCGGTTGCGAACAATACCATGGGCAGCGTAATCATGCGGAATTTATAAAATGACCCAGCACCGTCTACTTCTGCCGCTTCATACATATCCTTCGGAATTGTTGTCAGCACCCCAAAGGCCAGAATCATGGTCACCGGAATGCCGATCCACATATTAGCCAGGATTACAGTGACCTTAGCCCAGAAAGGATTGGTTAGCCAGGCCACACCCTCCAGTCCCAAGGCTCTTAAATAACTATTGATCGGTCCGAATTGATTATTGAACATATTGCGCATGACGAGCAGAGAAATCATATTGGGAATAGCGAAAGGAACGATCAGAAGTGTGCGCCAAAGCTTTTTGCAGCGGACACGGGGCTGGTGAATAAGTACTGCAATAAGCACACCTCCAATGTAAGTCGTCGCAGTAGCAATAACCGCCCAGATCAAGGTCCAAGTCAGCACTCCACCAAAGGTGGAACTCCAGACATCCAGACTAAGCATTTTATTAAAATTACCGAAACCCACCCAGTCTACTAGATGTGCTGGCGGTAAAATCGGGTCGGCATAGTTCGTAAACGCCAGTAGCACCGAAAAAACAAGTGGTAATATCGTCAGAAAAACCACGGCCACAAAGGGAATCGCGAGGACAAGATAGGCAAAATTCCTCCGCCCCATAGCTCTGAGCGATTCAGCGAATGAATGAATGGGCTCTTTCCGGTCCCGTGCAGCTCCAACTAGGAATGCATCTCTGATGTTCAGTAAATGAAAAGCTGTATAAAAGAGCAGCGCCAGCAATGCCATTAGACCATTGATCATCATAAAAATGGAGTGGTCGCCTTCCACCATCCGGGTTAATTTGCCTACCTTGACCATACGGCTTGGAAATTCACCAAGCGTAATTAAGCCATGCAAATGTCCCATCAGATCATGAGCAATATAGTAGATTCCAGCAGACCCCACCAGCAGGAATACCAATCCTTTCAGCCACTGCCGGTTGTAGAACTGGCCCAGTCCCGGAATAATAGCCGAGAGTAGCGCTGCGCCTGTTTTCTTCCTCATGGTTAAATCACCTGCCCTTTACTTCGACTCCAGATCGGCCTGAATCGTGGTTACAGTCTGATCTAGCGTCTGTTTAACATCAAGATTTGAGTCGTTCCACAGGGACACAAACGCTGCTTTTAGGGGTTCCCAGACCGATTTAATTTCTGAAACGGAAGGCATTGGAACGGAATTTTGGAATTGCTCGAAGAATCCGCCAATAATAGGGTCATCTTTGATTTCCGGCGCTTCTCCAGCCTCTATACTCGCAGGAATCGCTCCCGTCATCTCAAAATTCTTAAGCTGATTCTCCTTATTGCTTGCAAAATGTGCGAACAAACGGCCTGCGACCGGATATTCCGTATATGAGTTGACATAATACGATTTGACCCCGGAGAAAGAAAGACTGTCTTGACCGTCAGGTCCCTTTGGAAGAGGCGCCACACCCAGGTTAACATTTTCCTTAAACGCCGCTATGGACCACGGCCCGTCGATATTCATCGCCAGCTTACCTTCTTGGAACAACTGTGTTTTCACGTCATAAGTGATATCTCCTGCATTCAAAGGCAGAATTTTTTTGAGGCTCTGCAGAAACGTAAACCCTTTGATAGTGCCTTCATTGTTCAATCCAATATCCTTGAAATTCGTATTGTTGTCTCCGTAAATATATCCGCCGAAGCTGCCAATAAACGGATAGCTGTAATATCCGACGAATTCCCACATGATTGCGAATTTGTTTTCCTTCGGATTGTTGTACGTATCTGCAAAAGCAATCACATCATCCCACGTTTTAGGAGCGTCAGGAATCAGGTCCTTGTTGTAGAACAGCGCATAGGTTTCTACCGATTTAGGATAACCGTAAAGAATGCCATCATAAGACGATGCCTGAACGGCTGTTGCCACCATCGTTGATTTGGTTTCTTCCTCAAAAACATCATTTGGCAAAAGCAGCCCTGCTTTTACGGCTTGCCCGATCTGGTCATGGGGCAGAGTCAACACATCTGCAGCAAGTTTAGACGGACCATCCGTCGCCAGTCTTGCGCCTTGATCACCACCTGCCATTTCCTCAACTGTGACGGGAACACCATATTCTTTTTCGAAATCAGCAGCAACCTGCTTCATGTACTCAAGCTGCTCCTTGGCTTCCCAGACCATCAGTTTGGCCCCTGCTTCTGGTTTCATTTCCTCATCGGTGGTATTCTCTCCGGAAGTATTTGTCTCATTTGTGGTTCCCCCCGGCTCGTTCACTGCGGAATTCGGACTCGAATTCGGCTTTGATGCGGAGTTCCCATTGCCTGAACCGCATGCGGTGACCGTCAAAGTTAACAGCAGGCATAGGACTAAACTAAATGTTACCGCTTGCATTTTGGAACGTTTACTCTTCTTCATTTGCTCATCTCCCCTTCGTTCATGAGTGATTAAACCTAACCCGCATTGAAAAAAAGCATATAAAAAAGGTACAACCTCATTTGCACAAAGTGCCGAGGTTGTACCTTTCCAGGTAACAGTGCCTTTAATTTGAATGCGTGTTATGAAAAATCAAGTTCGTTCGCCCTCATTCTATAATATCCATAATTTTGATTGCAATCAGAGTATAAGTCCAAAAAAGACGGTTTAACAAAGTTTATCTTTTCTTTTCTTTTATTTTCTCTTTATCCCTACCACATACTAAAAATTCCATATTGTAAATTCTTGTGAAATAACCTCTTGCTTTGCTCTTGAGGGTTATGGTAAGATGCAGACAAATTTAAAGGCAATGAAACCGCCAAGGGTTCAACCTCTGAAAATCATGAGGTTGGCCCTTTTTTGCGTTTACATGCCCGAAGGGATGGAAAATGAGTATGATTCAACCGGAAGCCGTTTATCACCGTATGGGACAAAATTGGTCATATGCCTACGATGAGTCTACACTTCATATTCGCATAAGAACTAAGCGGGACAACGTATCACAGATCGATCTTTTCTGTGGAGATAAATTTGGCTGGGACAAAACGCATGAGGTCATTCCAATGCAGCGCCTCGCTTCTGACGGCTTGTTCGATTACTGGCAAGCCTCCGTCCGTCCCGTTTACCGCAGACTCGCGTATTACTTTGCGCTTTATGACAAAGACGAAGTTCTTTATTTTTTGGAAAAAGGTTTTTATCCAGAGCCACCTGCTGTGGTATATGAGGGCTTGTTCGACTTTCCATTTTTGAATCGTGAAGATGTGCACTCCCCTCCATCGTGGGTGAAAGATGCAGTATTTTATCAAATATTCCCGGAGCGTTTCGCGAATGGGGATCCCACCAACGATCCGACAGATGTATTGGAATGGGGCGGCACGCCGAGTCCTCGGAATTTCTTCGGAGGGGACTTACAGGGTGTACTAGATCATTTGGATTATCTCTGTGAATTGGGCATCAATGCTATATATTTTAATCCTTTATTTGCGGCAACCACCAATCATAAATACGATACAAAAGATTATTATTTGGTCGATCCTCATTTTGGCACCAATACATTGCTGAAAGAGCTTGTGGACTCCTGTCACTCCAAAGGCATCCGTGTCATCCTGGACGGTGTCTTTAATCATTGCGGACATACCTTCCCGCCATTTGTTGATCTGCTCGCGAACGGGCAATCTTCACGTTATGCGGATTGGTTCCATGTACGCGAGTGGCCGCCACAGGTCATCGACGGAATTCCCACCTATGACACCTTTGCATTTGAGCCTATCATGCCTAAGTTCAACACTGAGAATCCTGAAGTCATAGAATATCTACTGAATGCAGGCCGCTATTGGATCGAGGAAATCGGTATAGACGGCTGGCGGCTTGATGTCGCAAATGAAGTCTCCCATTCGTTCTGGCGGCAATTCTGCAGTACGATCAAAAGCATTAATCCAGAAGCCTATCTCGTAGGAGAAATCATGCATGATTCCTTGCCGTGGCTGCTTGGCGATCAATTTGACGCCGTTATGAATTACCCGCTAACGAATATTCAAATTAATTTTTTCGCTCACGGACAGATCAATGCTGCACAATTCTCTCAGTCGGTTGCTACTATGCTAGCGAATTATCCGCAGCAAATTACGGAAGCCGCCTTTAATCTGCTAGACAGCCATGATACAGTTCGTTTCCTGACACTTTGTGGCGGTGACATCAGGAAGTTAAAGCTGGCCGTTTTGTTCCAGATGACCTTTCAAGGAGCACCCTGTGTTTATTATGGCGATGAAATCGGCATGGATGGCGGATACGATCCGGACAACCGAAAATGTATGGAGTGGGACTCCCAGAAACAGAATCAAGAATTGTTCGAATACTATCGCTGGACGATCAGCCTTCGTAAATCTCATCCCGCATTCCGGAGCAGTGGATTTAAAGCGCTGGAGATTCCGGGTTATCCAAAGCTGCTTGTATATGAGCGGTGGGACAAACAAAGCCGGTTCATAATCGTATTGAACAATGAAGATGTTATGGCCGAAGTCATCATTCCTGTAACCGGAGCAGACACGATATGGGTAAATCTAAAGACGCAGAAGCGGACTGAAACCTCCACATCCCAGCTGCATCTGAATCTGCCTGAATTCGGCTATGCGGTACTCCAAGCCGTTAATGATTAATCCGTAACATTATAAATTCAATCGTGGAAGGATGGAGACATATGCTGCATATCACAGCCTGTCTTCGCCCTTCTTTTTGCGCATAAACAAATCTTGATAAAGCCTTAAAAAGGCGGTTTATATGACCTAAAGCCCTCTAGGTTACCGTATCCTCCCTTAAACTCCCGTAATCTCTCCCTTGCTCTTCAACTGTTTCAGCCCATACGCCAAAGTTTATATACGAAGTAAGATAAATTATAAGGAGTGATTGGTGATGAGTAACGTAGAACATGAAGTAGAGAACGGAAGCAGCTTATTAAAAGGTATCTTTATTGGTAGCTTAATTGGTGCCGCAGCAGCCCTGCTATTTGCACCAAAGCCTGGTCGTGAAATGCGCAGTGATCTGTCAGATAAACTTTCTCAAGCTACAGACAAGACCAAAGAAGTTGCTGGTGCCGTAACTGACAAAACCAAAGCTATTGCGACAACAGTTGGCGAAAAAGCAACCGATTTGGCTAGTACGGTGTCAGATAAAGCTTCTGATATCTATACCACTGTCAGTGACAGCAAACAACAAATTGCCGCCACTCTTCAAGAGGCTGGAAGTAAAATTGGTGACACTGTAAGTGAAGCCTCAAGCAATGTAAGCTCGGATGTTAAAGACGCCTCTAAAGACGTAGCTGATGAAGCTAAAGCATCCTCTAAAGAGGTTGCCAATCAGGCTAAGGATGCGAAAGAGGATGTAAAATCCTCCTATAAATCCAATTACTAATCTGCGGCATCATACAGCTATCACTTTAACAAACAACAGCCAGCTGACCGCAGCTGGCTGTTGTTTAGTTACACCTTTATTCACATCAGCAGATACAACTAGACATTTAATTAATGCCCGTTCGGGCTATAGAAAGCAGGGATGGCGCATGGCAGATTCAAATAACCAAACAAAACCTTATGAAATTGATGAACATCCTTTCGAGTTGCGACATGAAGTGAAACGCTTAAACAGTCGTCTTGATAAGATCGCTCACTCACTGGAAAAATCAGAATTCAAAGACATTCTCGACAACTATTCAGATCCGAAAAAAAGAATCATCACAAACCTGATGGCCGGTATATCTCGGGGACTTGGACTATCTCTCGGAACATTTGTAGTCCTTGGTTTATTAGGCTACATTCTTAGTCTTTTTCTTAATGTTCCAGTAATCGGAGAGTATCTTGGCGAAATTAAAAAATACATTGATGCTAATAGCTAACCGCAAGACTATCAATCTATTCCCCAACTATCGACCGCTTCCCCCGCTTGTCCGTCTAATCCTCTAGGTTGGACGGACAAGCGGGGGAATAAGTCTACAACAGTATACAAATAAAGGACATGCGGGTCTCCAGTCAGCGGAGAGAGGCATGTCCTTATCGTCGAAAATGTATATTACCCATACAGGAACTCAATAGGAAGAGTTGGCCATAATCTGCTTTAACTTCTCAGTGGCCCGCTTCTGTATGCGTGAAACGCTCATCTGTGATACCCCCAGCTTCTGGGCGATCGCCCGCTGGGATTGTCCATCTTGGAACGCTAACAGCAGCACCTGCTGCTCCTGTTCCTTCAATTGACCTAGTGCTTGCTGCAAATCCATACGTTTCTCTACGGTCTCGTAATCATTTGCGTCAGAGCTGATCAGCTCGCCTAGTGTGGCTCCTGTCTCCTCTTGAGAAAGGGGCGAGTCTAGGGAGACGTAATGATAACATTCTCTGCCCGCCAGTACTTCTACAGTTTCTTCAACAGACAAATCAAGATAATGAGCAATCTCATCCACCGCAGGCGAACGTTCCAGCTTCACTGTTAGTTCGTCAATCGCGTGTTGAACAAGTGCTCCCTTTTCTTTAATCCGTCTAGGTACCTGTATGTACCAAGATTTATCACGTAGGAAATTCTTCATATGTCCAATCATGCTTTTCATCGCATAGGGCTCAAAAGGGATTCCAAGGCTAATATCATATTGCTGTAATAACCGGATGAGCGCCATTTGCCCGACCTGATATAAATCCTCATACAAGTCGGGGCGGTTGCGAGAAATTTTTCCAGCAGCCATTTTTACCATAGGCTCATATTTCTTAATCAGCACTGTTGCGCGTTCATTATCCTTAGTCTGCTGATATTCCCAAATTTGGGTGACTGCTTCATTCATGGACTCGGGGGGAGTCACCTTATCACTCATACCTTTTCCTCGCTAAAGTTAAGGTGCTTCTTCAAAGTTACTACCGTCCCTCTTCCGGCCTCACTTACGACGCTCACGTCATCCATCAACGCTTGCATTAAGTAGAACCCTAAACCGCCGACCTGAACGTCACTTAACTCTTTATCATGCAGTGTCATACGCTCACTGGACGAGTCTTCCAAACCGTCAAAGCTCTCCCCCTCGTCTTTGACTGTAATGGATAGGGCACTTTCACCCACCTCAAAGATTACATCAACCATTCCGTCTTGTTGTCCATAGGCGTACAATACTGAGTTGTTACACGCCTCTGATACAGCTACCTTCATATCTTCAATATCTTCGTAGGTGAAGCCCATTTTTGAAGCAATACCATATAAATTCAACCTAACAATATCCACATACTCTGCGCTAGCCGGCAGCTGAAGAATTACTTTTTGCACATCATCACTCATTCTTTGTTCTATCCTTTCCTAGTGGGAATTCTCTTGGGAGGCAAAAAACTTGGTAATACCAGTCATGTCAAACAGCTTCTGAATTTGGGGAGGAACATCCTCAACCATAAACTTAACGTCCATACCTTGTCTTGATTTCAGGATCGAAAGTAGAATACCAATACCCGTGCTATCGATGTATTTTAATTCTTTAAGATTTATTACTAAATCATGCTTCGTATCACCTACAAGCGGCTCCATTACCAAACGGAAATCGGAAGCCACGGATAGATCAAGTTCACCATTCAGGAAAACCGTACATACACTTTCTTTTGTCTCTGTCTTAGCGTGAAACTTATTACTTTTATGCGTGTTCATAGACGATCTCTCCTGATAAATATTTTCTATATTAATAACCTCATAGTCCTACCTTTGAAACAAATAACATTAAAATATAAACTAGTAAATCTTGGGTTACGCCTGAAAAATAGATGTATCTGTTTCAACCATCCGATTATCGCTGCTAGAATACCGAGAGATAATCTGCTTAATACTACTCATCTTAAGTGGCTTGCTGATATAGTCATCCATTCCTGAGGCTTTACAGCGATTCTGGATGCCATCCATGACATTCGCAGTCATTGCAATAATAATAGTCTTCTCAGCCGCCGGACCGCCTTCTCGACGGATTTGAGCGGTTGCCTCCAGGCCATCCATTACTGGCATTTGGAGATCCATAAAGATAAAATCATAGGGCTGCTTAAGCGCCATTTGCACAGCCTGTTTCCCGTCCTCAGCCATATCAGCTTCATAGCCGAGCTTATCTAGCATGCTAACCATCAGACGCTGATTGATAGGATGGTCATCTACAACAAGGATTCGGCTTCTGCTCTCCTGATTAAGAAGAAGATGAGGCGATTCCTCTTCTTGATAACCTCCTGTCAAATCTTCTCCAGGTACGGATGCTTGTATCGTAAAAATAAAGGTAGCTCCTTTTTGCTCCATGGATTCTACCCGTATTTCTCCGCCCATCATGCCTACAAGGGATTTACATATGGCTAAACCAAGCCCTGTTCCCCCGTATTTCCGTGTCATTGAAGAATCCAGCTGTGAGAACGGTTGGAACAATCGGTCGCATTTCTCTGGAGAAATACCAATCCCTGTATCCATGATCGTGAACTCGACTTCTACCTTGTTCCCAGATGTTTCTTTGATGGAAGCGACTAAATAGACACCGCCTTGATTCGTAAATTTAACTGCGTTAGCAATCAGATTAATTAATACTTGGCGTAAACGGGCCATATCTCCATATAAAAGTCTAGGCAACTTCTGATCGATAAAATAAGCAAGCTCCAGGTTCTTTTTTCCCGCTTCCACCGAAAAGAGGCTGAACACCTCTTGAATACATGTGCGAAGTTCGAACAGCTGCTCTTCGATTTCCATTTTACCGGATTCCATTTTGGTGAAATCAAGAATATCGTTTATCACCGTAATCAACGTGTCTGCACTTTTCCGAATGATCTCGGAATACTCCTTCTGCTCAGGAGCAAGGTCAGTCTCCATTAATAAATCAATCATACCCACTACGCCATTCATTGGTGTACGAATCTCATGACTCATCATAGCCAGAAATTCCGACTTCGCTTTGGAGGCGATCTCCGCCTCTTCCTTAGCCTTTACGAGCTCACTATTTATGATTTCCAGTTCTTTCGTCTTTTGCTGCAGCAGCATGGTCTGAGTCTGATGCTTCTTGCTCGTAATATACATCTCGACAAAACCTTGTATCTTAGACTTCAGAATTTGTGGAATGAAGGGCTTGACCATATAATCAATAGCCCCTGCAGAATAGCCCGCGAATAAATGCTCCGCTTCCTTACTATTCGCAGAGATAAAGATAATCGGAATTTCCTTTGTTTTTTCTCTGGCTTTAATCAACTTTGCGGTCTCGATCCCATCCATACCTGGCATCTGCACGTCCAGTACGATGACAGCAAAATCATACCTTAACAAACACCGCAGCGCTTCTTCGCCGGAGGTGGCTTTGACTAGCTCATAATGCTGGCTTTCAAGTACCGCCTCCAGCGCCAGCAGATTTTCAGGACGGTCATCTACTAGTAGTATATGAATTGGTTCTTGAAACCCCATAGGACCACCCTCCTTCATGCGTTATTTTATGTTACGGTATATTTTTTCTACTCTGTCCAAAGACTCATAACAATCGCTGTACTTCGTAAAGTGAATGGATTCTTTAGAGCCTAGAACAAGTATTCCAAAACGACTTAAACTTTCATGAAACAAGCCGTGAACATGATCCCGCAGCTCATCATTGAAATAGATCATCACATTGCGGCAGAAAATAACATTAAACTCATTAAAAGAAGTATCTGTAGCCAAGTTATGCTCAGCGAATATAATGTTTTTGCGTAAATATGGCTGTAAAATAACCGAGTTATACTTCGCTGTATAGTATTCAGAGAATGCCCGGGTACCTCCCGCCTCCAAATAATTCTTAGTGTATTGCTTCATTCTGCTAATATCATAGACGCCTTCCTTAGCCTGCTGTAAAGAACGCTCATTCATATCTGTGGCATAAATCCGAGCCTTATCGTAAAGCCCTTCTTCATGAAGCAGGATGGCCATAGAGTATACTTCTTCACCAGTGGAGCATCCAGCATGCCAGATACGAATATAGGGATAAGTCCTCAACAACGGAACTACCTTCTGGCGAAACGTTAAAAATAACCCCGGGTCCCTAAACATTTCGGTAACCGGAATGGAGAGACTATAGACAAATCGTTCAAAACAGGCACGATCATGCAGCACCTTTTCTTGCAGCGCGGATATGCTGTGTACATTCTCCGCATGCACATGATGCCAGATACGTCGCTTCAAAGAAGGCAACGCATAATTCCGGAAATCATATCCATATAAACGGTGTACTCCATCAAGGAGCAGCTCGATCTCAATTTGCTCCAACTCGTCACTTCCTACCATAACGGGCTGCTCCTCATATCCGTGTTCTATCGCTTTCATTGTTATCCCGACTCCCTTATTAACACACCCTAATTCTAGTCATGTTAGTTCTTAAAAAGGTATTACCCCAAATATGAGTTTACGAATACAACCAGACACGCATTAACGAAAGAAGTTGACCTGTTGCGATCGGTTTCTTCATATAATCAGAAGCTCCCGCTTCAATACATTTGGCGCGATCCTCTTTCATTGCTTTGGCGGTAAGCGCAATAATAGGCAGTTTCTGATATTGCGGCATTTCACGGATTCGGCGCATAGCTTCATATCCGTCCATTTCCGGCATCATCATATCCATAAGCACGAGATCAAAATCTTCTTGCTCTACCAGCATTTCCAGCGCTTCACGTCCATTCTCCGCAAACTTCACTTCCATGTGGTATTCTTCCAGTACACTAGAGAGTGCAAAAACATTACGAATATCATCATCGACGAGCAGTATTTTCTTCCCTTCGAATAACTCTTCTTTGTTATGCAGCTTCTGCAAAATTTTACGTTTATCTTCCGGAAGATTGGCTTCTACCCGGTGCAAGAACAACGTTGTCTCATCCAGTAGTCGTTCCGGAGAACGAACATCCTTAATAATTATGGATTCAGCATACTTGCGGAGCTGTGTCTCCTCTTTGCTATCTAAATCCTTACCTGTATAAATAATAATAGGAAGATCATTTAATTCTTCATCATCACGAATCTGATCCAGCAATTCAAAGCCGTTCATATCCCCAAGCATAAGATCCAGAACCATACAATCATATCTCTGCTTGCGCAGCTCCATCAGTGCCTCATTGCCGGTTGATACCGCGGTGATAGCTACATCATCGTGACCGATCAATTCCATAATGGAACGACGTTGAATCTCATCATCTTCAACAATCAGAAGGTACTTCACTGTGCTGGACGTATAGTTCTCAATTTGTGAGAAAGCCCGCTCCAATGCTTCTCTTGAAGATGGTTTTCTAAGATACGCCATAGCTCCCATCATTAATCCTTGCTTCACTTCATCGTTCACTGAGATAACATGAACAGGAATGTGACGGGTCTGAGATGCACTTTTCAGCTCTCTAAGAATGGTCCAGCCGTCCATTACAGGCAGCTGTATATCGAGAATGATCGCATCTGGCAAATAAGTTTTTGCCATCTGCAGTCCTATATCGCCTTGAAGCGCTACTAAACCTTTAAATCTGCGCCCACGAGCCATGTCTAACAAGATTTTCGCAAAGCTTTCATCATCTTCAATAATAAGCAGGACTTTGTCATTCGCCGTCAAATTGTCACGGTCATCCTCAATTGTCAGTTGTGGAAGGGGTACGTTAACTGCTGCTGGCACTAAGGTTGGAAGCATGTCTCCAATATATTCATCATATGTGGAATCCTCTTTGGACACCGCAGCTTCTATTTCTGCACGTTGTTTACTGTAATTTGCCTTCACCGGCAAATATAAAGTGAAGGTACTGCCTTGTCCCTCACGGGATTCGAGCACAATAGCTCCACCCATTATACGAACCAATTCACGGCTTATCGACAATCCCAACCCCGTGCCTCCATATTTACGGCTGGTTGTTCCGTCTACCTGCTGGAAGGCTTCGAATACAATATCTGTTTTGTCAGCCGGAATACCAATGCCACTGTCCTTCACAGCAATAGCAATATATTCATTATCACTCGGCAGATTTAGTGGCAAGAGATTATTATCTGCCGGGCTAACTGAAAACTCGATAAAACCTTCGGTTGTAAATTTAAAGGCATTGGAGAGCAGATTTCTTAAGACCTGCTTCAACCGGTGACTATCGGCAATAACGCTATCTGGCAGCGGTTCGTTAAAGGCTATCCGTAAGGAGAGTCCTTTTTTGATCGCCTGCGGAGCAAAATTCTGCTTCACAAAGCTTTTCAGCTCAGTCAGTTTAATTTCTTCATGATTCAGTTCCATTTTTCCTGCATCAACCTTGGATAGATCGAGAATTTCATCAATCATTTTAAGCAGGTCAGCACCTGACATGTAAATCGTATGGGCAAATTCAACCTGTTTCTCCGTTAAATTACCATCTTTGTTCTCGGTAAGCAGCTGGGACAAGATCAGCAGACTGTTGAGCGGCGTCCGCAATTCATGGGACATGTTCGCCATAAATTCCGATTTATACTTACTAGTCACGGATAATTGCATAGCCTGTTTCTCTAGCTGAACCTTAGCATGCTCAATTTCATCTTTTTTCTCCTCGACCTCCTGCACTTGTTCCTCTAGTGCACGAGTCTTGGCGACGAGTTCCGTATTGTAATGCTCCAGTTCCTCCTGCTGGCGTTGCAGCAGTTCTTCTGAACGCTTAAGCGCGTCCGTCTGCTCTTCCAAGTTCTCATTAGAACGACGTAGTTCTTCTTGCTGAGTCTGCAGCTCCTCTGACTGACATTGCAGTTCTTCCGTAAGTGCTTGTGACTCACGCAGTAATTTCTCTACAATCAGACGACGACTAATATTATTGAAAATAATGCTTAAATTATTCGCAAGTTGTTGCAGCAAATCATTTTTCAGACTGCTAAATGGCTGGAATGAAGCGAATTCTACTACACCGAGCAGCTCGTCTTCAAAAATAAGCGGATGAATGGAAATATATCCTGGCTGTGAATCCACAAAGCCGGATTTCACGGAGATATAATCTTCAGGAGCCCGCTCCAATCTGATTGGGTGCATATCAAGCGCACTTTGTCCTACAAGCCCTTCTCCAATCAAAAAACCTTCCTTTGGTTTCTTATCGTTATCTACTGCATAATAACCACTGCTTCGTAAAAAATCGGGACGATTAGCATCCTTCAAATACACAGCTCCAAACTGGGCTCCGAGCACAGGGGTGAACTCGTTGATAAAGGTCTGTGAGACCTGATCCAATGAGCTAACCCCCCGGAGAAGTTCTGTCACCTGAGCAACATTTGCATTCAGCCAGGATTGATCATTCTGTGCCTGTGCATAAGCCTGTTCCATTTGCTGTTTCTCTTCAAGATCTAACGCCATTTTCTTAAAGACAAGGGCAACCTCACCAATCTCATCTTTCGAAGTAACCTTTATGCGCCTTATGGCCCGAATTCTGCCGTTGCCAAAGCTGGTAATCATCATCGAAACGACATTAAGCCCCCGCGTAATGCTTGGAATGATCCATAAAACAACTCCAAGTCCAAGTAGCAGGCCCACAATCATCATCAAGATGACCATCTGAGTAGAGCTTTGATAGGCATCTTTAGCTTTTGCGCTCTCTTCATTCATAATAAAGGCATTATAATCAGAGAGACTGTTCAGAGCATTTAACACGGCATTCTGAATCGCTTGTCCCTCTGTGTTAGAATACGTGCTGGCATTCTGGAAATAACCAGCTGATAGCAGCTTCAATATTTTTTCCTGATAATTTAGATAGATCGTATAAGAATCATCAATTTGATTAACGATCTGCATCTCTTCAGCGCTAGTCATTGATTCTTTTATTTTGTCGTAGTGCTCATTCGCCTTAGCTATTTTTTTATCAATCTCTTTTTTTTGTGATTCTACCGTTGATGTATCCGCGCTTAACATGGTCGTCGTTAATATGCGCGCCATATCATTCACTTCTCCACGCATACCTGAAGAAGAGCGCCCCTTCATATATCTATCCTGGTAACCCTCAAGCTGACCATTCATATAATCCAAACGATCGTATCCAATCATAGTAAGTGCCAGCATAATCGCCAACATCGCACTAAAACCAATTAAGAGTTTAGCCTTTATTTTCATCCTCATTCTGTTCCCTTCTTCAGTGAGATCCACACTATACATTTGTCATCGTCACGCTCTTTAGGAACATCAGCATTGAAAAAAGCAGCCCGTATAGTTTCTTCCTTCCATTCATGCTCAACATTTAAATGCTTAATCATAAACTTCAGCTGCTCTTCCTGTTCACCCTCAACCAGCTCCAGCAGACCATCTGTATAGAGAACCAAATGCCCTTCATCTTCGTAGGTCAAGCTCTGAGGCTGAATATCAATCCGTTCAAACAGGCCTACAGGGTGACAATTACTTTCCAGCAAGACCGGAGTCTTAGCTGCGCCCTCAAAAAATAGCGCAGGTGGATGCCCGGCGTTAACGTAGTCAATACGCTTTATACGAGTGTCGATCACAAGATAAATCGTCGTAAAATAATATTGAATCAGCTTTTTCTCAATATAAAGTTGGTTAAACCTTCGATTGAGTTCCTGAATTACCTTTTCCGGCTCTACATAGGTAGTTACCGTATCCTTTAATACTGACGCAAGGAACATGCAAAAAAGAGAGGACGATATACCGTGTCCCATAATGTCCAGGAGGATTACGCCATATCGGCCATCTCCAAGGGGATACCAGGCATATAAATCACCCGCCAATTCAGAGGAAGGCTGATAGATAGCATGCACCTCGAAATTCTCTTCCTGCAGGGGTAGGCTGAGTACAGCATTCTGCACGAGTGCAGCCAGTCTCAATTCCTCCTGAATCCGCTGATCCCGTTCCTTATGCCAATCTTTCTCACGTTTTAACCGCAGAGCAAGCCGAATCCGGGCCATTAGCTCCACTTTATTAATAGGTTTCGTAACATAATCTACTGCACCTGCATCCAGCGCTTCGGCCAATTTCTTAGAATCGCCTACAGCTGTAACCATTATTATTGGAATATCCTTAAGATGTTCGTATTGCTGCACAACACGACATGCTTCGATCCCATCCATTTCTGGCATCATCATATCCAGTAAAATCAGATCAATATCTGACATCCGGGGACGTCCATCTTCACTCCCCGAACCGATTCCAAGCCGTTCCAGCATCTCTTTGGCAGAGGATGCGGTTACGAAATTTCGGTAATCTTCTTTTTTCAGGATTTCACGGATAATGATAACATTAGTCGGATTGTCATCCACGATTAAGATTCTCATCATCTTCACCTCACACGATTAGTATTACGACCGTAAAATTCTGCAAACCTACTAACTATATCATACGCTATTTCACAGTGTTATTTCTATTTTCATAATATGTAAATATAGTCATAGGATCAATTTACGTATTCAGCAAAGTAACCTCCAGCCCCACTATACCTAGTGGGGCTGGAGGTTACTCTATTCTAAAGACAGCCTATGTTTATTAACCAATTTGCTCAAATATGAAACAGATTAGGAAGAAATACTATCAAATAAATCAATTCCTTCAAATTCACCCGCCAAATTTCGATATATTTTGAGTGCGTTATTCCCTCTCAGGTATACATCCCCATCTTCGGCTATAAAATACGGTTTGCCCAGAGTATCTTGCAGATTATCTGTTAAAGGATCGATTTCTACGCCATCTACATGTAAACCGAACTGCTGTGCTTGCGGAGGTGCAACATGTACATAAAGTACAACACCCTCGCCCACACCCACTGTCACATCTGCGTAATGGTACTCCACTGTCTCTAGCAATGGATCATTTGTCACCGCAAGCGGATTGCCTTTGGTCAGAAGCAGTTCTTCCTTTGTGGTGTATAAAGCGACACCTTGCAGAGAATCAAAGCGATTTATATATGGGCTGGATTCTGAAGCATGTTCAAATGCGAGAACCGACTTAGGTTGTTCAATAAAAGTAGAGATAGGCACCAACTGTGGAGACGCATCAAAGTATGGGAAAAGAAGACCAAATAAAAGGATCATCATGTTCATGTTGTGTCCCACCTTTCTTATCTGCAGCCACCGATTACAGAAGCCTTACTATCTTATGCTTAATGACGAAATTTCTTCCAAAGAGTTGCAGCTACGTCTACACCTTTTAGCACTGTAGCTATTTTTCCCGGTGACTTCTCAGCATAAATGGCATCATAGGAGTTAACAGTACGTTCTTCAGCAGGAGTTAGCGGAGCTTCTTTTATAGAGACTTCCTTACTTTTCTCCTTCAGCTCACGCGATTTACGATATTTCTCGATCACTGTGACTGACACTTGTTTGACTGTTAAGGTTAGCTCATTCATAACATCACCCAGATTCTTGACAGAATCGATGACTGGGTCAATCTTCTGAATCTTATGCTGTACATCGGCAGTGATTTCATTTGCGTGTCTGACCGTCGTTTTCACTTCATAAGTAAGCTCATCCATCGTCTTCTGTACTTCCACCAAGGTTTGGCTGACTTTGTCGAGTGAATCCTTTGCCGACTTTAAAGTTTTAATTAAAAAGAAAACAAGTACTGCGAATGCAATTGCGACGAGTGCTACACTAAGTTCAATGATCATATTCATAACCCCTTCCATATCTCATAAATATCGGCTAATCAGCCTTGTATACTGCATAGTTACCCCTGGTCCCATAAGCCGAAACATCTTGTCGAGCGTTGTCAAGAGTCCCTCTTCCCTTTTGTTTCAAAATCAAAGTCCCCGTTTATACAATGACTACATTAATCAAAAAAGGATAGGTGATATGTAATGTTAAAATGGTCCGCAATACTACTTGTAGTCGCAGTAATCGCCGGAATCTTTGGTTTCTTCAACCTAGTAGCTGCCGCTGCTGGTCTTGCTAAGATCCTGTTCTTCGTCTTCCTGGTTCTGTTTGTAATTTCTCTCTTCACGGGACGCAGAGGCAGATCTATGTAGCCCCTCTTATTAATGGTGTGACTGTTGTATCCCTCCCATATCTATCCATATATCTTATTCATCATGCAGAAAGTATAGGTCATTCCTGCACAGATGTCACTTGAGAAAATAAGAAATGTTGAATGGGTGGTTCATCACGCATCAATTACGTTTACTAGCTTATTAACAAACAGCGCTTTTGGAAAAAAATACATCCAACCCCCACAGGAGGAACCAAACATGAAAAAAATCGCCAGCCTTACAGTAGCCTTAGGACTTATGGCTTCCATTGCAGCTACAGCTTCAGCAGCTGAAGTAACAGGAACTACTACGGCTCCTGCAACCGTAACTGGAAGCACTTACAGCAATTCTTTTGAAACCATTATTACTCCAGCGGATATGAGTCCAGCTACACCGCAAATAGTGCTGACTGAGAAAACACCTTTCTACTTTTCAGTCGGAGGTATAATTCCAGCAGGCTGGCTTGGCGTTCAGACTCTTGATACAACAGGTGAAGTCATTTCGGATACTTGGGGTAATGAATGGAGAGAAATTTACACTTGGCTAGGAAAAGCATGGGTTAAGGTTCCTGTATCAGCCAATGTGATTTTGCCATAATTAATCAATAAGCGAAGAAGGGGTGTCCCAAGAGCCAAGAAAATGGCCGATGGTACTGCCCTTTTTTTATGTGGAGAGTACATATTCTGAACAGATAAACAGGAAGAGCTACCCCTTCAGTAGAGAATTCTACTAAAAGGATAGCCCTCTTGCGCGTACGCCCGCCATCGTTCACCCGTCACAAACATGCGATGCTGTCGCTTCCTGCATTTTCATATATTTAGCGAATGACCGAACCTCCGTAGAGAAAACGATTCATCCAAGAAGCGCTTAATTTATCTACCCTTACCCCGCCTGAAGCTACGGAATAAGTTTGTAGAACTTGTCCATCTCCTAGATACATTGCAACATGCGATATTCTAGCCGTAGATTTGTCGATTCCCTCATAAGCAGAAGCAGAATTCCCCTTATAATCCATAAAGAACATTAAGTCGCCGCGCTTCAAATTGGAAATAGACGTAACCACCGTACTATTCGACTTCACCCAATCTCCCTGTTGACGGGAATCCGCCGGCAGTTTGAGATTGGCTGCATCCATAAAAATTTGCCGGATGAAGTCCGAGCAATCAAAGGTGCTTGTATCATTTCTGCTGGAGCCATACTCATAAGGCGTTCCTAGATATCCCATACCTGCAGCAATCACCCGTTCGATTTGGGCTGAAGCCCCCGGTGTTGTTACAGGTGGTTTGGGTGTAGGTGTAGGCGTTGGTGTAGGCGTTGGTGTTACCGTTCCAGATCCCCCACCGTTTCCTGAAAGTGTACTATATTGTTCACTTGAACTTATATATCCGATGCTACCATCCGCCGCTTTAACTTGATACCAGTAACTGTTAGGCTGCGCCAGAACTTCTACTTTTTCTCCCTTATTCAAAAGCTTCATTATTTTCCCGCTTGTTGAAGGTGAAACTCGAAGATTCACACCATACTTAATGGTGCCAGTTTGTGCCGATGGTGTCGTTACTGAAGCAGAGGATACACTGATATATTTATCTCCTGCACTTGTATAACCCACTGAACCATCAGCCGTTTTTACTTGATACCAATAGCTGTTAGGCTGCGAAAGGATCTGCACTTGATCTCCCTTTTGCAAGTACTTCACTATTTCTCCGTCAGTAGAAGGGGTGCTGCGAAGGCGAACACTAGCCTCGATCACACCTGTTTGAACGGCTGAAGCTGCTGTAACTGAATTAGATGAACTTGAGGCTGCCGCTGCTTGTCCAGGAGCAGATACTCCTAAACCTGCAACAATTGCAGCAGATACTAACAAAGATGCTGTAATTTGCTTATGTGATTTGATCATACGTTCCCCCAAATTCCATGATGAGATTTCAATAAAGGATTGTACTACATTATTCCTTTATGCCCTCATTATAGGCTTGCCCGGGATTTGGAACATGCTCCAAATTTCACATATAATCATGCCACTTTATGGTAACACACAGGTCTAAAGTCTCGATTTCTCCTTGAATATGTGTTATTTTTCCTTAATATAGCATTTCGCGATTTATTTTTTAGGTTCCACGTGCACCTGCACATTCATAATATTATGCATTTTGCTCATTCTTTCTTCGATGGAATCACTTATTTCATGACCTTCCGTCACAGAAATATTCGCATCCACTTCCACTACAACATCCACATGCACATGATTACCATGAACCCGTGCCTTCACATCTTTAATCTCTTCTACTCCCGGCGTTCGAGCAATCGTACTGCGTAGATCCATCAATTTATCTTGATCAAAGCCATCGGTAAGCCGATAGGTCGAATCACGAAAAATATCCCAAGCGGTCTTGGAGATAATGAGTCCGACAAGAACAGCTGCTGCGGAATCAATCCATGGCAAACCAAACTGTGCACCCACAATCCCAACTGCGGCTCCAACACTGACCATTGCATCAGAAAAATTATCCTTAGCCGCTGCCATAAGTGCCCCACTGTTAATTTGTTTGGCCAGTCTTTTGTTATATATGTATACCCCCATCATAGCTACTGCACATACAATAGCCACCCCTGCCGACCAGAGCTGCGGCGTTTCTTTTGTACGATCGAAAAAGGAACGCACCGCCTCCACAATCACTTGAAGGCCCACTACCGCCATGATAAAAGAAGCCAACAACGCCGCTACGGTCTCTGCCCGGAAGTGCCCATAAGCGTGGTCAGAGTCAGGTGGCTTCCGCGAAATCCGTAACCCCACCAGTACAGCTATGGATGCTACGATATCTGTTAAATTGTTGACCCCGTCCGCAACGAGTGCGCTAGATGCAAATAAATAACCACAAACCAGCTTGAATGATGATAGGATGAGGTAAGCCGCTATGCTCACCCAAGCTCCTCGTTCACCTTTACGTATATCTTCGTAAATATCAGTCATTCTTGGCTCCCCCTCTTTTCCCCGATTATTTAAAATACGGAAAAGAATTCTTTCAATTATTCTTGCCCTTGTGGCAGCATTTAAAAACAATTAGAATAAAGTGTAAGGACTTGCTTCGAAGGAGGTTATCATAATGAGCGAAAGCAACGATAAAGGAAAAATCAACTTAGCGGAAGCTATCCGTAAAAAACTGGAACAGAAGAAGCAACAATCTTCCTCCAAGCCTGGATCCACATTTCAGGCCGGTTCCGCCAAACCGCTAAAAAGCCAAAATAACAAAAAGCCTAACAACCAACGCCGTCGTACTGGCGGATCTTAGTATTTACTTATACTTAAACATAAACGGCTGCGAATCCCTCGGGGAAACGCAGCCGTTTATACGTTCGTCCTGCCTGATAGGATGGATTAGAACTCTTCAAATTCATAACTGCTTTTCTTTAATGTACGATTAGCCAGCTGAAAACATGCGCTTTGGGAAACCTCAAGGGCTAAAGACTCCTGTCTTGGAAACCCCGCATACACCCCGTAGAATTCTACTTGTTAATAACTTTTCAAAATTGAAATTATAAAGACAGCTACCCTGATCCTAAAAGGATTAGTGTAGCTGCTTCATGGATTCCTTCCGCATAGCGGAAATTAAATATTATACTTCTACAGGATACATGCGCTGGCGCATTTCCTTAATTTCTGGATTCTCCAAATATTCATCGTAGCTCATGGAGCGATCAATTACACCTGTAGGTGTAATCTCGATGATGCGGTTAGCAATGGTTTGGATGAACTGATGGTCATGGGAAGTGAATAGAATCGTGCCATCGAAATCGATCAGCCCGTTATTCAGTGCCGTGATGGATTCCAGATCCAAGTGATTGGTTGGTTCATCGAACACAAGCACGTTCGCGCCGTTGAGCATCATTTTGGCCAGCATACAGCGAACCTTCTCGCCCCCGGACAGCACACTTGCTTTCTTCAGTGCTTCTTCTCCGGCGAACAACATACGTCCCAAGAATCCACGCAGGAAAGTTTCGTCCTGATCTTTAGAATACTGGCGTAGCCATTCTACAAGATTCATTTCCACACCATCGAAATAGCTGGAGTTGTCTTTCGGGAAATACGCTTGAGTTGTAGTTACTCCCCATGTATATTCGCCCGCATCCGCTTCTTGCTCACCCATGATCACATCAAACAGCAGTGATTTAGGCTGGGAGTAAGGGCCTACAAACGCAATCTTATCCCCTTTATTTACTACAAAGCTAATTTCATCAAGAAGCTTTTCACCTTCAACCGCTTTGGACAATCCGCTGACTGTCAGCAATTGTTTACCCGCTTCACGTTCTGGTTTGAAGTTAAGGAACGGATATTTACGGTTGGACGGACGAATGTCGTCCAGTGTAATTTTCTCAAGTTGCTTCTTACGTGATGTCGCTTGTTTAGACTTGGAAGCATTGGCCGAGAAACGCTGGATAAATGCCTGCAATTCCTTGATTTTATCTTCCTTCTTCTTGTTCGAATCACGCTGCAAAGCTTGCGCAAGCTGACTGGACTCATACCAGAAGTCGTAGTTGCCGACGTACATCTGGATTTTGCCAAAATCAATATCCGCAATATGCGTACATACTTTATTCAGGAAGTGACGGTCATGGGATACGACGATAACAGTACCTTCATAGTCCATGAGGAAGTTCTCTAACCAGCCAATAGATTCGAGATCCAAGTGGTTGGTAGGCTCATCTAGCAGCAGGTTATTTGGACGGCCAAACAAGGCTTGCGCCAAGAGTACCCGTACCTTTTCATTGCCGCTCAGTTCGGCCATTTTTTTGTCATGCAGTTCACGCATAATTCCGAGACCAATCAGCATGGCAGCTGCATCTGGCTCAGCATCCCAGCCGTTAAGCTCAGCGAACTCACCTTCAAGCTCCCCTGCACGCAGGCCATCCGCTTCTGTGAAATCGGACTTCGCATAAAGCGCGTCCTTTTCTTTCATAATTTCATAAAGACGTGTATGACCCATAATTACGGTCTCAAGTACTGGGAATTCATCATACTCAAAATGGTTCTGTTTGAGTACTGCGAGACGTTCGCCCGGTGTAACATGTACCTCACCGGTATTTGCTTCGATCTCACCAGACAGAATTTTCAGAAAGGTTGATTTACCGGCACCATTGGCACCAATCAAACCGTAGCAGTTACCAGGGGTGAATTTTATGTTTACATCTTCAAAGAGAGCGCGTTTTCCGTAGCGGAGTGTTACGCCGCTTGTGCTAATCATTACGCATTACCATCCTTTTCACTTAGGGTTTCGGCTCATTATAGCATAAATAGAGAGCAAAAAGCCCGTAAAATAGCCTTTTCAGCTGTTCTCTCCAATACTAAAGTTATTCCAGCTGCTGTACAGAGGTCGCCAGTTAGGAGGAATTTTTTCAATTATTGTCCAGTTATGCGATTCTTGGGTTGTATAATAAGCGTTTCGCCATAGCTGAGCGTACGGATTCGTTCTTCAGAAATACCCTGTTTAAGCCGGGCACTTTCCATCCGATCCAGCGCTTCCCGGGCCGTATCATCAGCAAGTCTATAGGTGCCGTAATGCATCGGAATCATGGTCTCCGCTCCAACATCTACAAATGCTTGTATAGCCTCTTCAGGGGTTACATGCTGCGAGGTCATGAACCACTCCGGTTCATAAGCTCCAATCGGCATGAGTGCAACATGAAGCTTATAGCGGCTCCCAATCTCCTTAAAACCCGGAAAATAACCGCTATCTCCTGCGAAATACAGGTTAGGGGGCAGCTTGTCGCTATCCGATTCGATCGGCTGCAGAATGTATCCTCCCCAATGAGAAGTATTCGTGTCCCAAGGTGTTCTCCGCGTCCAGTGCTGAGTCGGCACAAAGGTAAGCTTAATTTTACCTAGCGTATTTTCCTGCCACCATTCCATTTCTATGCAGTTGCGAAATCCTTTGCGGAGCATCTTTCGTTTCAAGCCTATAGGAACAACAAGGGTTGTCCCTGCTCTATATAATTTACGGATAGAAGCCATATGCAAGTGGTCATAATGAGAGTGCGAGATCAGAATCAGGTCAATGGGAGGCACTTCGCTGAGCGGAATCCCGGGTTGCCCCAATCTTTTCTCAAAGCCTAGTCTTCTCGCCCAGATTGGATCAGTAATGATATTCATCCCTTCATATTGAAGGAAAAACGTTGAATGCCCAATCCACGTAATGGTGGTCTCCAGGCGATTCTCCGCCAGATAAGCTAACCTCGGCGGCGTACTTGGCACTACATATGAATAATCTTTTTTCTTCCGTCGACGTTCCTCCCGCCACTTACGAAACTCTTTAAGTGTTTTATCGGTACTCACATTGTCGAGGTTATTGTAGCGAAATTTAGCCATAGAGCACCTCATCTTTAGAAGTTTGCAGAGCATGCTTTACTTTAGCGAATATAATACAACTATATTGAACGGCAGAGTATTTTGCAAAATATACAAGTTACTTGGTAATGGTGCGCCCTTTTTCCGCAAAATATCTAAGTACCCTTTTGTGTTTCACGCCAGAAATGAGATAATATGTGTATAAAGTATGGCGGTGCATATACCGTTCAAGGGGGAGCTACGTATGAAGATTACTTTTATTGAACCGACTCCAAGTCCAAATACGATGAAGCTTCATTTGGACGAAAGTCTGGAACCTGGAATTCGCAGAACCTATACACCAGAAAGTGAACGTTCCGCACCGGCCTGGGCACGCGAAATGTTAACGATACCGGGCGTTATTAGCATCTATCACGCTGCTGACTTTGCAGCGCTCGAACGCAAGGGCAATGCGGATTGGGCAGCGATTCTAAGAGAAGTCCAGAACCGCTTCGGCAACAGCGAAGGCTTAAATGACGATTGGAATCTTGCCGATGAGAACGCTGGCGCTCATTTCGGCGAAGCTCAAGTCTTCGTCCAGATGTTCCGCGGAATTCCGCTGCAGATCCGCGTTAAGACCGGCGCGAATGAAGAGCGCATCTCCTTAGCAAACCGCTTCACGAAGGCGGTTATGGATGTGGCTAGCGCCGTGATGATTAAAGAGCGTAAGCTCACTGATTACGGCGTGCGTTATGGCGAGCCCGCGGAGATTGCACGCGAGGTGGAGCAAGAGGTCGAAGCGGCGTATCCGCAGGAACGCCTCGACTCTCTCGTGCAGCAAGCCATTGCGCACGGCGCCGAAGGCGAGTTCGTCGAGCAGAGACGAACCCGCAGTCAGGATGAGCTGCTGCGAGACCTGAAGCATGAGGATTGGCGCGTGCGCTACGCCGCGCTGGAGGATCTTACGCCGACGGCGGAGCTCCTGCCGGAGCTTAAGGCGGCGCTGCACGATCCCAAGCTGCATATTCGCAGGCTTGCGGTCGTGTATCTAGGCGACCTTCGCACGCCTGAAGCGATGGAGCTGCTCTATGAGGCGATGGCAGACAGCGCGCCAGCCGTGAGACGTACGGCAGGCGATACGCTGTCCGACATCGGCGATCCTGCCGCCACGCCAGTGATGACGGCGGCACTGACAGATAAGAGCAAGCTTGTCCGCTGGCGCGCAGCTCGTTTCCTCTATGAGGTGGGCACATCCGATGCCCAAGAAGCGCTGTCAGTTGCGGCGGAAGATCCGGAATTCGAGGTTGGACTTCAGGCCAAAATGGCTTTGGAACGTATCGCTTCCGGTGAAGCAGCGGCGGGTACCGTTTGGCAGCAAATGTCAGAGCGTCGTCGCAGCTAACATTCCCTACCGGATTTTGTCATTGCTTGACTTGCGAACTTGCTTTATACTAATTCCTGTTGTTTATAAATGAATGAAGTAAAGATAGCCTCGTCATACTAAGATGAGGTAGAGGTCGCGGATATAAAGAGTACGCGCGTGGAGACGTTAGAGCCGTCTATGAATCGCGTCGAAAGGAATATCTGCCGAAGTCTGCACTGTCGCTCTTACAGCGGTGCAGGCTGGGGCCGTTGCCGAAAGGCACGGAACTGTCACATTGTATAACCTGCATAGCAGCAGGTCATAATGTGTTGCGCTATCTTCACAGGGAGTATGATGCGGAGCTGTATAGATGGAAACCGCAGATATAGTCTGCGGTTTCTTTGCGTTTACAGAATTTGTATATTTAGTGTTTGTCCATAACCTTATGGAGACCACCAAATACACTCTCCCGCTCTGCGGGAGGAAGCAGCTCAGCACTCCCCGTTCATGAATTGAAAGATTAGATCATAAGGAGTGTCAAATCATGCAGGGCAAGCAGCAAAATCTAGCACAAGGCAACGTAGGTAACCCGCCTGAGCTAAAAAAATCATTTAAAGCAAGGCATTTGACCATGATTGCGCTTGGAGGATCTATTGGTACTGGACTCTTCCTGGCCAGTGGTGGCGCTATCGCTTCAGCCGGACCCGGTGGAGCACTTCTAGCCTATACGGCTGTTGGTGTTATGGTTTATTTCCTCATGACCAGTCTGGGAGAGCTCGCTACCTATTTGCCGGATTCGGGCTCATTCAGCACTTACGGCACGCGTTTCGTCAGCCCCGCTTTTGGGTTCGCCATCGGCTGGAACTTCTGGTATAACTGGGCGGTTACGATTGCAGCAGAATTGTCTGCCGCCACCGTCATTATTAAATATTGGTTCCCGGACAGTCCCTCCTTTCTCTGGAGTCTCGTGTTCCTGCTGCTGATGTTCGGTCTTAATTTCCTATCTGCTCGTGGATACGGAGAATCAGAATATTGGTTTGCCATTATCAAAATTATTACTGTTATCGCCTTCCTTATTGTCGGAGTTTTGATGATTTTCGGAATCATGGGCGGAAAAGCCGTAGGCTTCAGCAATTTCCAGATCGGGGGCAGCTCGTTCCACGGTGGCTTCTTCGCTTTCGTCGGTGTCTTTATGGCTGCGGGATTCTCCTTCCAAGGCACCGAGCTAATCGGTGTTGCAGCAGGTGAGAGTGAGAACCCTCGCCGTAACGTACCTATTGCTATTCGCCAAGTCTTCTGGCGTATATTAATCTTTTATATCCTCGCTATACTAGTAATCGGAATGCTGATTCCTTACACGAATCCAGATCTGCTGCGCGGTGGTATTGATGATATCGGAGTCAGTCCGTTTACGATCGTATTTAATAAAGCAGGACTTGCTATTGCCGCATCCGTCATGAATGCTGTCATTCTCAGCTCCGTATTGTCAGCCGGGAACTCGGGAATGTACGCCTCCACCCGCGTCCTGTACGCTATGGCTAAGGATGGAATGGCTCCACGTGCTCTAGGCAAGCTTAATCGCCGCGGTGTTCCTGTTGGTGCTTTGCTCGTGACCACAGCCGTTGGTATGTTAGCCTTTTTAGCATCATTCTTTGGTGATGGTGCTGTATACAACTGGTTGCTTAATGCTTCCGGTATGTGTGGATTTATTAACTGGCTCGGCATCGCTGTCTGCCATTATCGTTTCAGACGCGCCTTTATAGCTCAAGGTCATTCCCTTGATGAGCTGCCTTACCGGGCTAGATGGTTCCCGTTTGGGCCTATATTTGCCTTAGTACTTTGTACGGTAGCCATCCTTGGCCAGAATATGGGTGCCTTCTCAGGTGGAAACATCGACTGGTACGGTATTGCCGTTTCCTATATCAGCCTGCCATTATTCGTCTTGATTTGGGCCGGCTATCGCTTCTTCCGCAAGAGTAATATTATTCCTTTGGAAAAATGCGATCTTAGTACTCACCCAGAATAAATAGACTCCGCAAAAAAGGGATATCCAGAAGCCTGAAAGGCTGCGGGATATCCCTTTTTATATAAATCAATCTAGTATATTCAACTCCTGATTTTACTTAGCCCTTTGCCTATTCCCAAGTCACATACACTTTTAGATCACCCGTATTATCAAAAGAAGTGCTAGAATAAGACACTTCCTCTAGTCCAAGTTTATATAACTCCTGTAGATCATTCTTCAGCTGGGTTCCACTACCGTGATAACGGAATAATAAAGATCCCTCTCCTGAAGCGACAGCCTTATTCGCCAGCTGAATTAAATCTGCTGCTGAACGTACAATCCGTTCCTCGGCATACAGCTCATAATTAAGGTCCTTCTGAAGCTGCTTATACACCCCGGCGTTCTGTCCTCCACGCTCTACAAGTGCTGACAAGGTCTTATAATAGGCAACCGAAGCTGCCGGATAAGACTTCGTCCAGCTATGGTCCTGACGCATTTGTGCATCCGTCTTCAAGTAATACGCGGTGCTTACCACGCCGGCTTTATCAGGTGTCGGGTCATCCCAAGTTGTGTCGAGATGATACCATCTCCCTTCGAGCAGCACTAGATTCCAAGCATGAGACTGGCTGCGTCCTCCCGGCTGTTTTGCAGTGCCCTCGACGATTTTATTACTGAATCCCGCTTCCTTGAGCAGCTTATAGGTCAACAGCGAATACCCTTGGCAAACGGCACTGCCACTCTTCAGGCCTTCATAAGCCGTATATTTACGATAAGAGGTATCATACTTCAGACGCAGCACCACCCAGTCGTGGATAGCCTTAACCTTCTGATGATTATTCATGCCCGGTGTAATGATCTTCTTGAGCGTTGCCTTTACTTCTTTGTTCACAAAAGCGGTCTGCTCCAGCGTTTCCAAGTATTTCACTTCTACCGTAACCTTTACAGAACTTTTGCTCCCTCGATAAGTGTATCCGTAGCTATCTATGATGTAATACAAATAGGGATCGCTATTCATCGCTTGATCTAGACCCGTTTGTATCTGTGTTTTTAAATTCGAGGTTTTCCCCTCATAAGTAAAAGTGATAGTCTCTCTACGATTATTCATCGCACCGGTTAGCTTCTGGGCAATTTCACTCACAGAACGAACGGTCGGTGAAGTCGTGGCCGCATAAGCATGCCCCCAGGTCCAATACAATGTCGGGGGAATGGCTGCGCAAATAATCACTCCTCCAAGAATGACTTTTGCCAACGTGAAGCGTTTTTTCCACATAATTATTCTGATCCTCCGGCTCCTACAGACTTATTCAAAACCCTCCATTTAATAGATAATGAAGACTTGGGCAAAAAAAGACTGTTCTCTGTAGAATAATTCTACTCTGAGAACAGCCTCTAAGCCAGATCAATATGAATTATTTCTTTAGGGGTGTAATGATATAGGTATCTCCTATTACTGTTTCAAATTCCAGCCCCGCTCCTTCAACCTGTGTACCATCCGGTTTTTGAATGAGCAAAGGCTGGTGTTGAACAAATCTGCAGGATCGGCCATGAGTCGAGGTAACCTCTGCCCTAGTTAAACAGCCCCCGCTCCATTCTATAGTCATGACAAAGCCACCACGTGCCACCAACCCTTTCACGCTGCCTTCAGACCATTCCTCTGGAAGAGCAGGTAATAGTTCCAGACCCTCCTGATGACTCTGCAAAAGCATTTCTGCTATTCCGGCTGTAGTGCCGAAGTTTCCATCAATCTGAAACGGAGGATGATTTCCGAACAGGTTCGGCAAACTGGAATCTTGCAAAATGCGACGTAGACAGCTAACCGCACTCTCGCCATCCTTCAGACGCGCATAAAGATTAAGCAACCATGCTGCGCTCCAGCCTGTATGGCCACCTCCGTGTTCTATGCGTTTCTTCAGTGTTAAGGCTGCCGCCTCCGCTAGCTCTGGTGTGGAGGAAGGGCTAATTACGTTCCCAGGATACAGGTCATACAAATGAGAAACATGACGATGCCCAGGCTCTTGTTCAGCAAAATCCTCATTCCATTCGCGGACAGTTCCGTCCGGTGCGATCCCTTGGTGGGCAAGCTGTTTCTGCATAAGCTCCTGACGCAGCTCTACATCGGTATTTAAAATATCAGCAGCCTGAATGCAGTGCTTGAACAACTCAGCGATAAGCGATAAATCCATAGCTGAGCCAGCCGAGACACTGCATGGTGTGCCGTCAGCAGTCAGAAATACATTCTCTGGCGAGGTAGACAGACCTGTGGTCCATCTTCCATCAGGCAGCTCTACTAGCCAATCCAGACAAAACAATGCGGCTCCCTTTAATATGGGATAAGCTGTGCGCAAATAGTCCTCATCTGGACGAAAAGCGTAACGCTCCCATAGATGGCGAGAGAGCCATACCCCGCCCATCGGCCAAAAAGCCCACATCGCCTTACCGTCTGATGGAGAAGTCATCCGCCACAAATCGGTATTATGGTGTACTGTCCAGCCACGTGCGGCATAATGAATACTCGCTGTACGGCTGCCAGCCACGCTAAGCTCCGTGATAAAATCTATTAAAGGTTCATGGCATTCACCCAATCCGCATAACTCGGCTGGCCAATAATTCATTTCGGTGTTTATATTTGTCGTATAATTGCTGTTCCATGGTGGCTGAATATAGGGATTCCAAATGCCCTGCAGATTCAGAGCTTGCGTCCCCGGCCGTGAGCCAGCAATCATCAGGTAGCGGCCATACTGGAACAGCAACGCTTCCAGTTCAGGATCTGCCTGTCCTTCGCGGTATTGTACCAGGCGCTCATCAGTCGGAAGCTCTCCTCGGGAAGCAGCAGATGCAAGCGTCAACTCCACACGGTGGAACAAGGATTGATGATCCTCTAAGTGGCGCTGCTTAAGCTCTGCGTATCCTTTAGAGGCTGAAGCTAACTGCACTAGGCACAACTCCGCTGGCAGCTTGCCACCGCTTCCCGGCATCCGGTCATACCCGGCATAATCGGTTGCCGCAGCCAGACGAAGGGTAATGGAGTGCGCGCCAGAAATCAACAGCGAGCCGTTCTCCGCTACACAAGTCCCACCTTCCGTCTGGATCTCCATAACCGCAGCAAAACTTATGCCAAGCCCCTCTTCATATAATACGGCACGCGGGTGATCCCCTACGTAGTTATCAGCCACATGCGACGGGGCACGGCCAGTCATAATCAGCATGCCATCCGGAGTAATCTCCGAGTTGAAAGGATGTGGTGATGCCAGATCCGCCCAGAAATCTGGCAGAGTAGCTTGGCCCTCCCCCCCCTCAGCACGGATATGAAGAGCTATAATGTCATCCGGTCTGCTGGCCAATACTTCACGTACGATCCTTACACCACCGGCAGTATAGGTTACCGTAGCCAACGCCTGATCCAGATCAAGCTCTCTCCGGTAATCCTCTACAGGACCTGCAAAATTAAACTTCAATCGCAAATCTCCAAGCGGTTGATAGGATTCCGTCCGGCTGCCTAACATTTTGGCGTCCACCAGTGCTTCTGCTTCCTTGTATTTCCCCTCTGCAACTAGCTGTTTAGCTGGAGCCAAATGCCGCAGTGCCTCATAGTTGGCTTTATCCCGCGGGAAACCTGACCATAGAGTGTCTTCATTTAATTGAATCCGTTCTTCTTCGATTCCACCAAAGACCATGCCGCCCAGCCTGCCGTTACCTACGGGCAGCGCCTCTTCCCATCCAGCCGCCGGCTGCTTGTACCATAACTCATGCCGTCCGGAGTTCTTGCTCTCTCCCATGTATATTCCTCCTGTCCTGTTATTACCGGTGAAAAGCAATCAGCGGGAGGCCCGGACTTTCGTTCGGACTTCCCGCCATCTTCATGCTTTTATTGGATTAGACGAAATTTAATAATTAATCATTCCAAAGTTTCACGCGTTGTTTAACCAGCTCTTCACGCAAATCTTCAGCTTTCGTTACACCAGCTTTATCAAGCTCAGCCATGTAAGCATCCCAAACTTTATCGAAATCAGCTGGTTTAGACAAGATTGCTTCTGGGATCCGTTTCCAACTGATATCCTTCAGCTTGTTGTCAAGAACGACAATTTCGCTATCCCCAGGAATCGTGATGTTCCATGCTGCGCCCCAAGGTTTAACTTTGAACTCATCTTCACTTGGGAAGAGGTCTTTCCAAGTTGTTGCTTTGTAAGCAGCAAGTGTTTCTTTTTCAACCGCATTGTAACCTACGGTTACTTGCTCAGGGAAACGAGTTGTGTAGTAGTTACCAGATGGATCCAATACACCGTCGCCATAGTGAGCGCTCAGCAATGCATAGTTTGATCCGACATTACCCAAACCAGTTTCTTTTTGGAAGTTGGTAGTGTCATTATATTTACGGTCGTTCACATCTTCAGGAATGACACGTTTGCCATCAACAACATTGTAGTGTTTGCCTTCAATCCCCCAGTTAACCAATACTTGACCTTCGTCGGAAGCTAGGTAGTCCAGGAATTTAATCGCACGAACTGGATCTTTAGCATCTACGCTGATCCCAATTCCGTTACCACCCATGAAGCCTGTAGGCCAGAAGGAGGTTTCTTTGTACTCCTCAGACAAGGTTACAGGATAGTGTCCATAGCCTTGATCCAGCTTGCCTTCAGCTTTCAATGCTCTTTCTCCATCGCCATAACCCCAGTCTTGGTCAATCAAACCAATAACGCGGCCGGTAGCGATTTTAGCTTTGTACTGATCATACTTTTGAACGAAACTTTCTGGATCAAGCAATCCGATATCGTTCATGTGGTTGAGCCAGCGGAAATATTCTTTTTCAGCCGGACGACGGAAGTGATAAGTTACTTCTTGGGTGTCGATATCAATCGCATATTCACCATCGTCAGGAGAACCAGTAGTAATAAATGCTGGGTTAGTTACTGTAATGTACATGTACCAATCATCTGCATTCAGAGTCAGGCCGATGTTTTTGTTACCATTTTCATCCGTAGGATGTTTTTCCAGGTAAGCCTTGATTACGTTCTCATAATCTTGAACAGTTTTGATTGCAGGATATCCAGCTTCTTTAACAGCACGGTGCTGTAGTTCAAATCCGCCACCAGCATCAAAATATTTGTTGTCCACACCTGCATAGGTAGGGATGGCATAAATCGCATGATCATCGTCACTGTAACGTGAACGTTTCATGCCTTCTTCGCCCAATACTTTTTTGATATTCGGAGCATATTTTTCAATCAGGTCTGTTAGATCAAGCATTGCGCCTGCATCTACCAGCTTGCTGACATCAGTCTTAGCACTGATCAAATCCGGATATTCGCCGCTCGCTGCGATCAAGGCTACTTTTTGTTGAGGATCACCAACTGCATATTCAGCATTTAGGGTTACTCCCGTTTTTTCCGTAATCACTTTACCAACTTCATCTTGCATACCTGTCCAGTTCGGGTTAGGGTCTGCACTGAAGAAGGTCATCGTGAGCGGGGAAATATCCTCAGCCGCATTGGTCGCATTTCCAGCATTAGTTGCGTTGCCGCCTGTATTTCCAGCTGCAGCATTACCATTGTTACCATTGTTACCGCCGCAGCCTGCAAGCACACCGAGCAGCATAATAGAAGTGAGCGTTAATGCCGTAGCTTTGGCTTTTATCTTTCTATTACTTCCCATTAAATAAACCCTCCTTAAAATTGTTTATCTATCGTATCACAGGTGAAGACCTGTTAATACTTTACCCAGCTTGCCAAAAGAAAACGGATACACAATAGGTTTTAAGCATAGGGGAGACTAAGCTCCCCCGTTAAACTGTGATTAGCTCTTCACAGCACCAAGTGTCATACCTTTAACAAAATACTTCTGAATGAACGGATAAACCAACAGGATCGGTACGGTTACGACAATCGTAATCGCCATTTTGAGCGACTCCGGCGAGACCTGATTGGAAGCCAGCGAAGCAATGTTGGAGCGGTAGTCGCCTCCGTTACCACTGGTTGTGGTCTGTAGAACCTTCATCAATTCATATTGCAATGTGGTCAAGTTAGGGCTTGAACCATTGTACAGATAAGTATCAAACCAAGCATTCCATTGACCTACTGCTAGGAACAGCGCGATCGTTGCTAGCGCTGGCTTCATCAATGGCAGAATAACGCGGAAGTAGATAGTAAAGTCATTGGCTCCATCCAGCTTCGCCGATTCCTGCAGCGCATACGGCAGGCCGTCGATGAAGGAACGGATAACGAAGACGTTAAAGGCACTAACCAGTCCAGGCAATACATAGACTGCAAAGCTGTTCATCATATGCAGATCCTTGATCAGCATATAGATTGGAATCATTCCTCCTGAGATATACATGGTCATTGCCAAGAATGTGGAGACAAACTTGCGACCTGCAAAGTCAGGGCGGCTGATCGTAAACGCCAGCATCGAGGCACTGATCAGTCCGAACAAAGTACCGATAATTGTCCGCAAAGCGGATATTTTAAACCCGGTGATTAATCCGGAGAAAGTGAAGATCTTTAGGTAATTGTCCCAGGTAAAATCCCGGGGATAGATGGTCACTCCACCGCGCACACTGTCCACTGAATCATTCAGAGAGATGGCAAGCACGTTCAAAAACGGATAAATCGTGATTACAACCACGAACAGTACTACAAAATATACAAAGAAATCAAAGATCCGGTCTGACCATGACTTTCCGGTGATAGCTGAATTTCCCACTGTAACGCTCTCCTTTCATGAAAAGGGCAATTTACTGCCACGATTGGGTAGAAGGGCCTTCTGTGCTACAGAAGGCTCTCTTTTGTTGTACGTTTGAAGATTCCATTAATCGTAAACAGTAGAATTACACTGATCACTGAGTTGAATATATTGATCGCAGTACCGTAGGAATATCTCGCCATGCCCAGTCCGTATTTCAGTGAATACAAGTCTAGCACTTGAGAATAGTCGGTAACGAGGTTGTTTCCGAGCAAGAATTGCTTCTCAAAGCCGATATTGAGCAAATTACCCACCGACATAATGAGTAGTACAGTAATTGTTGGGCGAATACCCGGAAGTGTAATATGCCATACCTGACGAAGCCTGCTGGCACCGTCTACCCGGGCCGCTTCGTACAATTCAGGCCCAATACCTGCGATAGCTGCAAGGTAGATGATGGCGTTCCATCCGGTCTCTTTCCAGACATCCGATAAGGTAACGATTCCCCAGAAGAGATGGCCCTGGGCCATAAACTGGATAGGTGCGTCTATGAATCCTATTCCTAACAAGATATCGTTTACAAGACCATTTTCACCAGATAACATTTTAGTTACAATCCCCGCTGCAACCACCCATGATACAAAGTGGGGCAAATACGAGACTGTTTGAGCAAATCTTTTAAAGAAGCCAAGACGCACTTCATTGAGCAATATTGCAAACGTTATTGGAAAGATAAATCCTGCGACTAAGCCCATTCCACTCATCGCCAGCGTATTACGCAGCGCCAGAAGGAATTGCGAGTCACTGAACAGTGTCTTAAAGTGTTCAAAACCTACCCATTCTTGTTCAAAAAAGCCACGTGCGGGCTTGTACTTTTGAAAAGCCATCGTCCAGCCCCATAACGGGAGATAACTGAAGACGAATGCCCAGATCACAAAAGGTATCGACATCATCCATAAGTACTTTTGATTCTTAAAGCTTCTCCAAAACCGTCCTCCTGAAGCAGGCTTTTTGTTGCGTGTTCGGGTATCCGGCGGGATTTGAGAAGTTACTGTGTCCGCTTTCATAAAGCCCCTCCTCTCTATGTCTATATTCTAAATCTCTGTAAGCGATTGCAGTACCCTATAAATTCGACCTAAAATCAGGTGAAAATTAGAGATTTAGAGCCCAAATAAAGCGGATACATCGTTGAAAACACTGAAAACAAACATGAATTTACTGAAAATATAATCAAGTGAAATTATTTGATTTCATAAATCGATACGATACTTAATCCCCTGTCTATTTCACACAATTAATACTTCATCCCATAATTAAAAAACGCCCCGAGCTAACGTTCTATAAGTGAACGTGGCCGGAAGCGAAGGCGCGGACTGAAATGACCCTATTTAAGCAAATTGCACATCTTATTGGGTTAGGCGGACTATAAAGACCTTATTCACTTAAAAAACCACCTTTTGGAGAACATTTGCAGCTAATAACGTACATGGAGTCCGATAAATCGAAATTGGACTCGAAATAGCCCAAATAACGACTCTGGAGTCCGTCATACCCGCGAATGAAAACTATAATATGCTCTCAGATGAGGCGTAACAAGTATACCCGTAACCCCTGCCCTGCTCCTCAACGAAAACCTCTGTATGGTTCAATTAAAATTAATTACTTTAATATCATCTTAGCTAGAAAATATTACCTGATACATCAGTACTTCAACTATTTCAGATACATATTCCTTATACGCACATGCCGAGTCGACATTATCTGTTGTACCTGCAATTTCTTTTCCTAAAGGAGGGTAATAGGAGAGCAATGAAAAAAAAAAAAACATCAAGATATTATTATTGATTATTGCTGCAGTATTATTGACACTAAATTTATTTCAATTCAATAACAACGTAAGTCATAACAGATTAATGGATAGGCTGGACCTGAATCTGACATCAGAACTCGACGGTCTAAGAGTGGAATTAGAACGATCCTCAACACCAAGCATTCTTGCTGTAGAGCAAGCGAGTAAAGTTGCTGCCCTTTCGACGTATTCAACATTAGGGTTCGATTATGGATATACCTTGGAAACCAGAATACATGACAAATATGTACAAAATGAACCTTATAAAGAGATGGATCAAATTCAAGAGTTACTTCTTGCCCTTCTAAAGGACCCTGCAAATCAAGAATTGCAACAAAGATTAGATTTATTATTAGTGAAGTAGCTTTAATGTAAGAAAAAAAGCCACAGCTAAAGCTCAGGTTATACCTGAACTGCAACTGTGGCTTTTTGGGCTTCTATTTTAGATGTTTTTGCGAAAAGAACTTGGGGAGAGTCCTACATATTTACGGAACTTGGCGTTGAAGTAATCGGGGTTCATGTACCCAACTTTCTCGGCCACCTCATATACTTTCATGCCTTGCGCAAGGAATTGCTTCGCCTTCTCAATCCGCACTTTGTCCACATACGTATTGAAGTATTCCCCGGTAGTGTTCTTGAACATTTTACCTAGATATGCGCTGTTGTAATTAAATAACTCGGATAAGGTCTCAAGCTTAAGGTTCTCATTGTAACGGCGGTTGATTAGCTCCGTAATTTTTTTGATCTCATTCCCTTTGCTGCCACTGGACATTTGATCGGCGATCTCCGCCATGAAATTGACGGCCTGCTCTTGCAGGTCTGCCAGATAATGACTATGGTAGAGCTCACCGATCGGCGGGGAATGCTTAGCGGCATTGCTGCGAATCTCTGGATAGACCGGTTCGAGACGGGCCAACACCGTACTGAGAATCCGCACAAATGTATCTTTGATCTGCTGCTCCTCACTGCCCGCAGCCAGTAGCTCCGCACAGATCGTATCCACCAGCGGTTCAATGGCCGCGCGGCTTCCGGTTTCAACAGCAAGCATTAGGCGGCTCTCCGCATCCTGCCCTTCTTCGGTGTACGCCTCCGCCACTCCAGGAAACAACATACCGGAGAGATCGGCGCTGATCAGAATCCCTTTGCGGTAAAAGAATGCCCGGCGCAGCAGTTCACGCGCCACTTGAAAAGACTGTGCCGCCTCTTCTGGTCCAGCTACAGGGCCTCCCGTTGCTGCGCTGAAGTTGTATCCCTCGCGGCAAATTAAGGAAGCAAGCTCTTCCATCAGCCGCTCCTGTTCCTGCTTTCCTGGCAGCGGCTCTTGCAGCAGGAATCCAATATATGGCGGCATCGTGAAAAACATCCGCTCTTCACTGCTGCCAAAATACTGTTCTACCGCGGCCTTAACGGCCCGCTCCCCTTCCTCACTGCCGCCCGCAGGCGCGAGTAATTCGAGTAGGATCACTTCGACATGGTCTGATTTAAGACCCAGTGCTGCCGCCTGCTTAGCAGGATCATTCTCCCCCTCCTCCGCTGTTGAAGGCTGCAGCAATGTACGCAGCAGGCTTTCGCGATTACGGGCAGGCTCCTCTTCATTCCAGCGGCTAAAGCGATCTTCCTGAGCGATCGTGACTCTGAGTTCCTCCAAATAGTTGATTAGCTCTTCCTCATCCACCGGCTTCAGTAAATAGCCGTCAATGCGGTAAGAAATGGCTCGTTTAGCATACTCAAAATCCGCATGACCACTTAAAATTAGCACATGGCTGGTCGAGCCTTCCTCGCGCAGCTCACCGATTAACTCCAGCCCGTCCATACCAGGCATGCGGATATCCACCACAATCAGTTCCGGATAAAAAATATGATATTTCTCCTGAGCTTGCAAGCCGTTGGCGGCCGTAGCCACCACCGTATACCCTAGCTCTTCCCAAGGGATTAGAGCCCGAAGGCCTTCCCGCAGCTTTGGCTCATCATCAACAATCAATACTTTGATCATAGATTTATGTCCTCCATTGGAATACGAAACGTAATAGATGTTCCTTCATTCATCCGGCTTTCGATATTCAGTCCATATTCAACACCGTAGGATAACTTCAAACGGTCGTGTACATTGCGCAGCCCGATCCGTGCCTCTTCCTGCTCATCACGAACCTCAAGGGTATAACGGATCTGCTCCAGCTTGTCCGGAGTGATCCCGGCTCCATTATCGGTAATGGTAAAGACCGCATGATTCTGCTCACGCTTGATATTCACCGTAACCATTGCTCCATCCATCGTGTTGTCTAACCCATGAATCACCGCATTTTCCACAAGCGGCTGCACAATAAGCGGCGGGATGTAGAGTGATTCGACGGCAGGGTCTACAATAAATTGATATTTCAAACGATCCTCATAACGGAATTGCTGAATATCCAAATAACAACGAACCACTTCAAGCTCCTGGCTAAGCAAAATTTTACTTCGGCCTACCTCCAGATTACTGCGCATCATTTTGCCAAGAAGACGCACTACCCGTGCAATCTCCACTTGCCCTTTCATATGGGCCTCCATACGAATAGATTCCAGCGCATTGAACAAGAAATGAGGATTGATCTGGCTTGCCAGCATTTTAAAACGGATATCATTCTGTTTCTGTTCCAGCAGGCTGTTCTGGTCATTAGATTCCTGTACCTCGTACATCAAATCGTTAATACTCCGTACCATAGAATTGAACTGACGAGCTAACAGGGCAATTTCATCTTTGCCATCAATTTTTAATGAAGTGTCAAAATCACCCGTACTAACGCGGTTAATATGTCTGCTTAACTGCAATAATCGACGTGAAAATAATGAAGAGAAACTATATATGATTAAAAAGGCCAATAAAACGCTTACGGCAATCACGGTAATCGAAAGCTTAATCACCCGATTAGGTTCTTTGACTATACTATCAATAGAAAAAACAGAAATAATTCGCAGGGCGTTACGGCTGGCTTGTGGTTTAAGTTCTTCTATCACTATTTTGGAGGCTTCACCATCTACTTCTGCCTCATAGCTCCCGCTTCCTTGCCCCAAAAGCTTTGTATCAAAAGAAACATCTGCCAGTTTCTTTCCTGTCCGATCGCTCCGGTTCGCAGCAATGATATTATCCTGATCATCCACGATCATGGTATCAAATGATTCCTGGCTCAGAATTGAGGTTAGCTGGTGACTGTTTACATTAATAACGAGCACGCCAATTTTACTGGAGCCCTCCAGCTCGATTTTGCGGACAAGACTTAAATAATTCCGCTGATCACGCTCATCCTCTATATATTCCCAACCGACGAGGCTATCGTACCGCTGTGCTCTCTGATACCACTGGCTCTCCTTAATGGCAGACGAAGGATTGATCAGCTCCCAGTTGTTAAGCAGCGTAGCATTATCAGTGTATAAACGTATGTTGGATATGTCTTTATATAATCTTAGGTATTCACGCATATCAGTGTAATCCCGATAAGCCTCAACCACATCATAAGTGCTTACATACTGGCGTATGGCGAGTTTTTTCAGCCGGGCATCATTGGACAATCGATACGCTATATCTTGCGATACACCGATGACTTCTTCTGTTCTTTTTTTTACCCGATCTACGTTAATTGAAGCTTGCTCCAGTGCGTTCTCAAACGCCATGGTCCTCATCTCAATCGTAAGATAACCACCTACCAGTAATACCGGTAAAAGTGTAGTCAGTAAAAAAGCAAGCAGCAGCTTATTGCGGATTTTGATGTCATTCAGCACCTTAACAAACCATTGAAACATGGCCTTTCGCCCCCCGAAACCTTCACTATCTCATGTACAGGCTGCCACTACCTTGGAGATATTCCATACTTTACAGAAGAAAAATGAAAACGGCAACATTTTTGAATATTGCCGTTCATCACCTCTATAAAGAAGATGGTCTTTAAAAAGGCCTTCCGCCAGATGCGAAAGACCTCTTTTATATCAGACAGATTGATAAATGGCGTTTTATTGGCGATATGCAGCCAGCTTGTTATTCAATTCGCGGGTCTGGCCATAAACTTCCTGATAGAGGTTGAATAGACCGTCATAGATTGCCGTTTGTTTCGGATCTGGTTTATAAACATCAGCAGGACGGATAAACGCTTCTGCACATTCCGCAAGGGATGTGAACCATCCGCTTCCATAAGCCGCCAGCATAGCTGCTCCCATTGCCGGACCCTGTTCACTTTCCAGCTTCACGATGGATGCATTGAAAATATCAGCCTGCATTTGCAGCCAAGCCTCATTTTTAGCTCCACCACCAATTGCAATGATCTCTGTAATCTCTTTGCCTGACTCACGTACAATCTCAATGGATTCACGCAGTGAGAAGGTAATGCCTTCTAATACTGCACGTGTAAAATGCGTCAACGTATGCCCTGAATCCATACCAATAAAGCTTCCGCGAATATTCGCATCTGGATGTGGTGTACGTTCTCCTACAATATAAGGTGTGAATAACAGGCCTCCGCTGCCAGCTGGAATAGAGGAAACTCCGCTTAACAGCTCATCAAAGCTTTTGTCCGCCGCAAAGGTTTCTTTGAACCACGTAAGGCTATGACCAGCAGCTAGTGTAACCCCCATAATATAGTAGGCATCTTTTTCACCATGGTTAAAGAAATGGACTTTGCCTTCGAGATTCAAATCTTTATTGCTCTCATAAGAAAGAACTACACCAGATGTACCAATACTGCACATGGTCCGGCCTTCTCCCAATACACCTGCTCCGAGCGCGCCACAAGCATTATCTGCACCACCAGCAAATACCTTCGTTGAAGATAAAAGACCTGACGCTTCAGCAATGTCCGGCAATAAAGTTCCAGTCTGTTCAAAGGATTCTACCAATCTAGGACAAAGAGAAAGCGGAAGTTCAAAAGCCTCTGCGATTTCTGCACTCCATTCTTTAGAACCTACATCCAATAGCAACGTTCCGGCAGCATCGGAGTAATCCATTGCATAATCACCCGTCAACCGATAACGAACATAATCTTTTGGCAGCAGGAACTGATGCGCCTGTGATAATACTTCTGGTTCATTCTCTTGAACCCACAGAATCTTAGGCAGTGTAAAACCTTCCAATGCTTTGTTTCTGGCGATATCGATCAACTTCGTTCCAAGCGTCTTCTCAATCTTACGGCATTGTGCAGTAGTACGGGTATCATTCCAAAGAATAGCTGGACGCAGCACTTGCCCTTCTTTATCTACCAGTACCAATCCGTGCATTTGTCCGGAGAAACTTAGACCGTCTACTTGAGAAGGGTCTATGCCTGATACTTCAATCAGACGGCGCAGGCTGACCAGCGTGCCCTTTACCCAATCTTCAGGATTTTGCTCACTCCAGTTCGGTTGGGGTCTGCTTAGCGGGTAGGACTCGGAATGCTCAAAAGCCACCTTCCCCTGCGGGTCCACTAGAACAGTCTTCACTGCACTAGTCCCCAAATCAACACCTATAACGTATTTCATTTTTGACCTCCTAAAAGTTTTGTTAGCATAGACTTCATTGAATTACTTCGAGCAAAACTTACTTCGTAAGCATCTTGCTTAGTTTTTACTACAAAAAGGGGGCTGCCGAAGAATGCTCTCTTCAGCAACCCCCGTTGCATTTGTTCAAACTCGACTCAAAGCCTAAGCTTCAAGCTCCCTATAAGGACTACTCAGCCAAGATGTATTGGTTAAGGGTAGCTCTCAGGTATTCTTGACGTCCGGATTGGTTAGGACGTGGGTTCTCATTGTTCAAAGCATATTCAGCCAAAGAAGCCAATGTTGCTTTACCGGAAACGATGTCTGCACCAACGCCTTCTGTGAAGCTGCTGTAGCGTTTGTCAATGAAATCTTCGAATACGCGATCTTCGATCAATTTAGCAGCAACTTTCAAGCCTTTTGCGTAAGTATCCATACCAGCGATGTGTGCCAAGAACAGATCTTGTGGCTCGAAGGAAGGACGACGTACTTTAGCGTCGAAGTTAATTCCGCCTTTGCCAAGACCGTCATTCTTCAATACTTCATAAAGAGTAAGTGTTGCATCGTAGATGTTTACTGGGAATTCATCAGTATCCCAACCAAGCAGTGTATCCCCTTGGTTAGCGTCAAGTGATCCAAGCATGCCATTAATACGAGCTACACGAAGTTCATGTTCAAAAGTATGACCTGCAAGCGTAGCGTGGTTAGCTTCAAGGTTCAGCTTGAAGTGCTTATCGAGGTTGTATTTTTGCAAGAACGAAATTGTTGTTGCTGCATCGAAATCATATTGATGTTTAGTAGGCTCTTTTGGTTTAGGTTCGATCAGGAATTGACCATCAAAACCAATTTCCTTAGCGTAATCTACAGCCATGCTGAACAGACGTGCAATGTTATCTTGTTCAAGACCCATATCTGTATTCAGCAATTCTTCGTAACCTTCACGGCCGCCCCAGAATACATAGTTGCTTGCGCCCAGACGTTTACCAACTTCCAGACCTTTCTTCACTTGTGCTGCTGCATGTGCGAAAACATCAGCGTTAGGTGTAGAACCTGCACCGTGCATATAACGCGGGTTAGTGAACATATTAGCTGTATTCCACAGCAATTTCTTGCCGGAAGTCTTCATGCCTTGTTCAAGGATATCAACAATAGTGTCGATGTTGCTGTAGAACTCACGCAAAGATGCGCCTTCTGGTGCGATATCTACATCATGGAAGCAGAAGTAAGGCAGATCCATCTTGTCCATAAATTCGAATGCTGCTTCAGCGCGAGCTTTAGCTTTATCAAGACCACTCAATTTGTCCCAGCTGCGAATTGCAGTTTCAGCGCCAAACGGATCAGAACCGCCAGCAGTTAATGTATGCCAATAAGCCATTGCAAATTTCAGATGTTCCTCCATACTTTTGCCGGCTACGACTTCTTTAGGATTGTAGAATTTAAATGCATAAGGGTTGGTGGAACGGCTTCCCTCGTAAGAGATTTTGTTCACTGTCTCAAAATAAGCCATTGTGTAATCCTCCTCATATTGTGCTACGCTAGCAAGCGTTTACAGCATCATCTTAACACATCTTTTTGACTTTGTATATTGGTTAAACAAAGTTTTTTTATAAAATTTCCGCCTCTTTAAGTCTCCCTTGCCTATCCGTTTAATATTCAAAAAATTCAACAAACATAGATTTCCTCTTTTCTGCCGATGTATTGCAATTTCCAGCACATCACTCTAGACTAAGTGGCATACAACAAAAGGGAACTATGCTAAAAAGGATGTGTGATTCGTGAAGGTTACCGGAGATCAGGCGCTGGTCAAAAAAATCAATAAATCGATCGTACTACATACTATTCGAAGGAACTCTCCGCTCTCGCGCGCCAAGGTTTCAGAGATGACCGGACTGAATAAAGCTACCGTATCCAATCTGGTGGCTGAGCTATGCGCTCAAGAATTAGTGACTGAAGTTGGACCAGGTCAATCCAGTGGCGGACGTAAGCCGCTAATGCTGCATTTTAACAGCATGGCCGGCAGTGTAATCGGTATAGAGCTACGGGTGAAGCAACTGACAGCCGTCTTATGTGATTTAAGTGGTGGCATTCTTTTCGAAAGCGATTTCTCCCTGGACAATCATGCTCTGCCTTATGTACTGGAACGGATGAAAAAAACAATTTCAGACTTGATTGATAAAGCACCTGAATCCCCATACGGTATCGTCGGCATCGGAGTAGGTGTCCCCGGGATGGTGGATGAGAACGGGGTTGTTCTTTTTGCTCCCAACCTTGGCTGGGAAATGGTCGACCTGCGGGGTATTTTGGAGGCGGAATTCGCGGTTCCAGTCACTATTGATAACGAAGCTAACGCAGGTGCACAAGGTGAACTGAACTTTGGGGCGGCAAAAGATGTTAGACATCTGCTCTATATCAGTGCGGGTTCAGGGATCGGATCCGGTATTATTATTGGCGGAGAGCTGTACAAAGGTGCAAGAGGATATGCCGGCGAGACCGGACATATGACGATTGAAGCACAAGGCAAGCCGTGCAGTTGTGGGAGCCGTGGCTGTTGGGAGCTATATGCCTCGGAGAAAACCTATGACCATTCCGAGTTCTCCCTCCCTGCTCATACCACACAAGAACTGGTCCGTTATGCAGCCGCTGGACAAGAAGACGCCTTGCACCACTTCTCATCTATAGGTGAATATCTCGGCATCGGAGTAACGAATCTAATCAATAGCTTTAATCCAGAGCTGATTGTCATCGGTGGAGCCTTATCCGAAGCAGAAGCCTGGTTAGGGAAGCCCCTTCGCCGGGTTGTAGCCGAGCGTACACTTCCTTATCATAAGCAGCAGCTCGAGATTACCTTCTCCAAGCTGGGCAGCCGAGGCACGATGATAGGCGCGGGGTTCTCTGCAGTTATGCATTTTCTAGGCGATATTCGGGTGACCGTTTAATGTAGTCTAATGGACAACGTTTTGCGGGACAGTTTCACGGGTGAAATTCAAGAGCGGATAGAATTGACGTAAAATTGCCGCATTTAGGTGGATCAAAAGTGCAGTAAAAGCAACTTAAATCCTATATAATAAAGGATAAGTTAGTGTGACATTTATCACTACAACCCCTTTTTTGAAATGGAGAGCGAGTCCATGACCTATGTTGATACGTCTGATATCTCGGCACAGATGTTCATCACTGTGTTGCTTTTTCTGCTCATTATTGCCCCTTTGATCAGTCTCGGTGTGCTCCGTTTTTTTCAAGCCAAAAAGAAATCAGGGTTCATTCTGATCGGCAGCGGTGTTGCTGTATACGTCCTATTTCAGATCATTACCTCTTTCACTCAAGCTTAAATTGAACTTTGCGATTTACATCATAAAAAATAGCCTCCGCATATTAGCGTCAGGCTATTTTTGTATACTTAGACCACAAAAAGATCACCTCCAAAATGGAAGCGACCTTTTGCAATTTCCTCACAGAAATATATTTAATTAAACAGTCGCCAATGCTTTGTCGAACTGAGTTTTATTCATCCCCACGATTTTGTGCTCACCAATTACAGTTACAGGAACAGCTCTCATTCCCATATCCCAAACCTGCTGCGCGTAATCATCATTCTGCTCAATATTACGCTCTTCATAGGCTACGCCTTTTTCACTCAAAAAGCTCTTCACCTGACGGCAATGTGGACAATTTGTTGATGTATATACAATTACATTTTCCATCATTAGACCTCCTATGGAAGATTACAGTTATGTTACAGAATAACCGCGCTATGTTCCAGACTTTCAATGTATTTCTCAGCATCCATAGCTGCCATACATCCACTGCCTGCTGCTGTAATTGCTTGTCTATAACGGGTATCCTGCACATCACCACAAGCGAATACGCCTGGGATATTAGTTTCAGAAGTACCTGGGTTAGTCATGATATAACCTTCAGTATTAGTTGTGATTTGTCCACCCAAAAATGCAGTGTTAGGATGGTGGCCAATCGCCACAAACACTCCGCTTGCTTCAATGATTTCTTCTTGTCCGGTCTCATTGTTCAGCACTTTTAGTCCACTCACGCCTTTGTCTCCAGAAGTTACTTCCAGAGGAGTACGATTCAGGCTCCAAGCTACTTTAACATTATCGCGAACGCGATCCTGCATGATCTTGGAAGCACGTAGCTCTTCACGACGGTGTACCAGCGTTACTTTGGAGGCAAAACGAGTCAAGAAACCCGCTTCCTCAAGCGCAGAATCTCCACCGCCAACAACCACGATCTCTTTATTACGGAAGAAGAATCCATCACAGGTAGCACAGGTGCTTACACCGCGTCCCACATTATCCTGCTCGCCTGGGATACCGAGGTATTTTGCCGTAGCGCCAGTCGAAATGATCAGGGTATCCGTCGTAAGAACACCCAATCCTTCAACATTAAGCTTAAAAGGACGCTCTCCAAGTTCTACACTGTTCACCCAACCCGTACGGAATTCCGCACCAAAACGTTCAGCTTGTTTACGCATATTATCCATTAAGTCTGGACCCATAATTCCATCAGGAAATCCCGGGAAATTCTCCACTTCTGTAGTGGTGGTCAATTGTCCGCCAGGTTGAGGTCCTTCGATTACTAGTGGGTTCAAATTGGCACGAGCCAAGTAGATAGCAGCAGTCAACCCCGCCGGTCCGGTTCCAACAATTATTGATTTATACATATCTATATCCTCCTTGAGTTAGACGGCAGTGACGTCGCTTCTTATTTAAAATAATTATAATGTAGTCTTAATTATGCTAACTGAAAGCAAAAATGTCAATAAGCCAGACTCCCTCAGGGAAAAATCATTTGTGAACAATTTAATTTTTGGCAATAAATAATACACAGTAACATCACTGACCTCTTACCGCAACAATCGCAGCCCATTAAGAATAACCAATATCGTACTGCCTTCATGACCGATCACGCCAAAAGGAAGGGCGATGCCCTGCACAAAGTTACTGATCATCAGAACCGCGATTACTGTTACAGCAAAAATCATATTTTGCTTCACAATACGCTGTGAGCGCCGTGCCAATGAAATGGTCGAGGCGATCTCTTCAATATTATCATTCATAAGCACTACATCGGCGATCTCAAGCGCTGCACCACTGCCTTTCATGCCCATACCCATGCCAACAGTCGCTGTAGCCAGAGCAGGCGCATCATTCACACCGTCACCCACCATCACAACATTACCGTGCTCTTCACGAAGCGCCTTAATATGCTTTACTTTATCCTCTGGTAAAAGGTCGGCAAATACTAAATCTACTCCGGTTGAAGCCGCAATAACTTTTGCTGTAGCTTCCCGGTCACCCGTAAGCATAGCCACTTTAATCCCCAGCTCCTGCAGCTTCCGCACTGCGGCTTCTGCTTGTGGGCGAACTGTATCCTGCAATGCAATCATACCTGCAATATGCTCACCGTCCAAAATAATGGAGACAGTCTTCCCCTCTTCCGCCAACTGCTGCCGTTTAGTTCTCCAGAATGCAAGCTCAGAGTTCATCGCAGATGAAATCAGCTCATCCAGTAAATTGGACTTTCCAATTTTCCAGAGATGCCCGTCAACTTGACCTTCAATTCCCCAGCCAGTGATGGTTTTACTTTCCTGCACTCCCCGCAGCTCCAGATATTCTTCCTCAGCTTTACGCACAATGGCTTCCGCCAATGGATGGCGTGACATATGCTCAATGGATGCGCTAATCGCCAGTAATTCTTCCCGGTTGTAGCCTTCAGCTGCAATAAAGTCTGTCACCTGCGGAGTTCCCTCTGTAAGGGTCCCTGTCTTATCAAAAGCTACAACAGAGGTCCGAGCCATATTTTCGAGGTGGACCCCTCCTTTAAATAAAATCCCTTTTCGCGCACTTTTGGAAATGGCCGACAGCATCGCAGGCATAATCGATGAGACCAACGCACAAGGCGAGGCTACTACAAGAAAAACCATCGCTTTATAAAAGGTTGCGCTCCAGCTCCAGTCCAGCAAAAAGGGTGGAAGGAAAATAAGAGCCACAGTCGAGGCAACGACTACCCGTGCATAGATGGCTTCCAGTCTTTTAATGAATCGCTGTGAGTTCGGAACATCCGTCTCTGCTTCTTCTACCATCTTAATGATCTTGGAAAAAAGTGTGTTCTCTGCTGATTTCGTTACTTCAATATAAAGCGGACCTTCTCCATTGACCGTACCTGCGAATACTTCGCTACCGGCACATTTTTCAACAGGCACTGACTCTCCTGTAATGGAAGCCTGATCTACTGCCGATTCTCCTCTGTACACTTTGCCATCTGCAGGAATAAGATCCCCTGGACGTACAAGCAACAGATCTCCAATTACTAACTGATCGATAGCTACCTCGTTCATGCTTCCTTTCTCAATCCGCATGGCTGTGGCAGGTTTCAAGGCCATAAGTGAGGAAATATCCTTCTTACTCCGTTCCATCGTATAGCTCTCTAAAGCTCCACTAAGCGCAAAAATAAAGATGAGCATAGCACCTTCATTCCAGTACCCAATGGTAGCTGCGCCTAGTGCGGCCGCAATCATCAGCAGGTTCACATCGAGATCACGTTCTTTGACGAGCGTCTCAACGCCTTCTTTGGCTTTGTTCCAGCCACCAATGGTATACGAAATAACATAAAGTACTATAGAGAAAACTTCTGACCAGCTGCCCATAGCCCAAGCAAAAAGCATAAGTACTCCGCTGCCAAGCGCAGCCTGCATCTCGGAGTTGCTGAGCATGGCTCTCAGATCGAACCGGCGTTTTGGAGCGCCTGGTTTCTTCATGCTGCCGGAGATTGAGGTTTGCTGGGGTAAATGTTTTGATGTTGCTTGCATAATAATCACCATCCTGAAAGTTTTGTGTAGGATTACTTCATTGACTTCTCTTCGCAACAAAACTTGCTTCGGGAGCATACGTTTTGTTTTGTCTAAATGATAATGAGAGCCATTCTTAAGACCCCTAAAATGACACATGCTGCCCCGGCTTAGCCGGGACAGCATGAATGATAACTATGAGTAGTGAGAATGATAATCATTGTTGCAACAGTACAAATATATTTCCTTAGTGCAACTTATATTTTAATAATACCACCTTGAACGAAAAAGTAAACCCTACCTTCTAGGCTATTTGTCATAAATTTAAACTAACGTTTTCCTCTCTTAGCTGCGTATTTTATTTAAAAGCTCGGATAGGACTTGCTCTTCGACTGGCGTCGAATAAGCTCCACCTTCAAAAGACTTCATCGCTCCAATTCCAGCTTGGAACACAAACCGTATACGCCCTTTGCGAACCTTTTTATCCGTATACATCTTATCAATCAGCATTCTATTTGTAATGGTTGCTGGTATTTCAGTCGGAAGTCCCGCCTTCTTCAACAAAGCAATCACACGCTGAGTTTGGTCAGCCGTTACATACCCCAACTGCTCTGCCAGCTGCACCTGAACGGCGAGTCCAATCGCAATAGCCTCACCATGTAATAATTCATAACCACTTAATGCCTCTAACGCCCGGCCAGCAGTATGCCCCAGATTTAGAATTTGGCGCAGGTTGCTCTCCAGTTCATCCTTTTCCACCACGCTATACTTGATCTCACAATTATGAAAAGCAATCCGTTCGCAAACCTCTCGATCTAATACAAGTTCGCCTTCTGAGGAGACCACTCGCTCCATATTCTGTTCAAGAAACTCAAAAAAATCAGCATCCGCGATGCAGGCATGTTTGATTGTTTCAGCCAACCCACTACGAAGCTCACGTACCGGAAGCGTTCTCCAAGTGGCTAGGTCAATGTAGACCTTTTTAGGCTGATGAAAAACACCAATTAGATTGGTTGCAACTGGTGTATTCACGCCCGTTTTACCACCAATTGAAGCATCCGCTGCTGCTAAAAGGGTAGTTGCATAGTTCAAACTTGGCACTCCCCGACCAAATGTTCCAGCCAAAAAACCTGCCAAATCCGTTACCGCTCCACCTCCTATGGCAAGGATACAGCAATCTCGTCCGTAAGAACGGCTTAATAGCCGGTCCTCCAGCTGTGCCTTCGTTTCTCGGGTTTTAGACTTCTCTCCAGCAGGGAAAGAAAATAACTCCGCTTGAAAATCATTCTGATGCAGTTGTTCCAGCAAGGCTTGTCCATACAGGGCTTCAACTTTTGAATCTGTAATAATCGCGAATTTGCTTACATTCTCGACAATTCCATGTTTCAAATCCTCGATCAGAGCGCCAAAAAGACCTTCCCCAATCTCAATATCGTAAGAATGATCTACGACCTTTCGCAGGCCAACTCTAAAATTTGTAGACATCTACAGCACCCCTATTCAGCAAGATGCTAATAAAATTCGAGCCTTCACTGTCATTATCCTGTTTATGTAAAATGTAAGGAGAAGCTGGAAACGTATGTGGATGTCCTAAAACTAATGTTGTCTGTAGCTACTGGTGATAGTAGAAAGGATTATGTACCTCTTCCTAACGAATAGCGTCTCTGGTGTCCGAAACTACGCTTAAAAAGCTAAAATCAGGCAAATAGCGTCATCTGGGTCCTTAAGCATCGGGGGTTGAGGAGTGCAGAGGTTAAGTGCAGAGTTTAAATGCAAAGCATGAATACGACACGATTGATAAGCGTATGATGCAAGTTGCTCGCGTATGTTGCTACTATCGGACTCAGCTGACCCTAATCGCTGATTTTAAACACATTTGGTATTCTAACGGACTCCATTGCAGCTATTGACCTGAAAAGAACCAAATATGTACCTCTTCCTAACGAATAGTGTCTCTGGTGTCCGAAACCATGCTTAAAAAGCTAAAATCAGGCAAATAGCGTCATCTGGGTCCTTAAGCATCAGGGGGGTGAGGAGTGCGGAGGTTAGTGCCTAGTTTGAGTGTTGATTAGTTTAAGTGCAGAGGTGCACGATTAGTTTAAAGTGCGGAGGTTGAGTGCGGTGGCTGGGCACAGGGTGGGAGTACGGAGGTTGCATCCAAAGCATGAGTGCAGATTAGTTTAAGTACGGAGGTTGAGCGCAAAGTATGAGTACGACACGATTGATGAACGTATGATGCAAGTTGCTCGCGAATGTAGCTACTATCGGACTCAGCTGACCTTAATCGCTGGTTTTAAACACATTTGGTATTCTAACGGACCTCATTGCAGCTATTGACCTGAAAAGCACCAAATATGTACCTCTTCCTAACGAATAGTGTCTCTGGTGTCCGAAACCATGCTTAAAAAGCTAAAATCAGGCAAATAGCGTCATCTGGGTCCTTAAGCATCGGGGGGTGAGGAGTGCGGAGGTTAGTGCCTAGTTTGAGTGCTGATTAGTTTAAGTGCAGAGGTGCACGATTAGTTTAAAGTGCGGTGGTTGAGTATAGTGATTGAGTAAAGGGATATATGTACGCTGTTGAAGCAGGCAGCTAACGACAAAAAAACAAAAGCAACGATTCTCCGATAACCGGATAATCGCTGCTCTGAGGTCTTTTTTCGATTCTTATATGAACTGCACCGTATCGTTCATCAGAAAAAGCTTACTGCCTTCCCCCGGCGGCAGTATCCAGCGTTTCTCGCTGCCTGGCGATCCAGATCAGGCAGGCCGCTCTCAGCAGCGCTTCGGTCCGCTGACCGGCGCTGCAAAAGATCCCGCTGAGCCCGATCTGATACAGATCGGCCAAAGCCGACGCCGCCGGTGTCCCCGCGGCGAGCACCACCGCCGCCGGCTTCACGCTCGTCACGGCGGCAAAGATCTTCCCCGCCGCCAGGGCGAATTCCTCCGCGGCGGTCTCTTCCGGCGCGTGTTCGCCCGCCGCGCCGTCCAGCACTAGGAAATCGGCGATACGCGCGATTTCCGCAGCGGCGGCAGGCTCCACATCGGGCGCGATCAGCGCCCCGATGCGGCATGCCGCCGCATAAGCGTGGCCGAGTGTCTGATCGGCCACGTCTTCGATGAATTCGCGCTTTGCAGCGAATTCGGCTGCGCTTGCGGTGTAGGCGACCAGCAGGTCAAGGCGGCAATCGCCGCCTTGCCGCTGGCTCTCCGCCACCGCAGCGAACAGCGCTTCGAGCTGCGCGTCCTGAAGCGCGGCAAGCTTGGCGGGCTGCGCCACCGCAAGCGACTCTGGATGCAGCAGGGTGACCGCTGCCCATTCGCCATCCGGCGATTCGAGCAGCTCGGCAACAGCTGCACGCAGACGATAAGAGATTCGCTGCAGAATACGCGCTGTTTGGAGTTCATCTTCGCTAGATAACCAGTTCTCATAAAGACAGAACAGCTCTGGTTCCAGCAGCCATTCCTCACTCCGTATCAAACACGGGCCCGCTTGAACAGTCCTTGTTCCTTCCCGTCCAGCAAGACGTTCTTCTCTTCCTTCACGCAGCACTAGGAATGTCGATGGTTCCCCCGGCCGCTTAAAATAAGACCGCTTCAAAGGCTCAATGACATCCCTCTGCTCTACTCCAGCGATAAATTCTGCGGCAGCGGAGGCTACGGATCCAGCTTGGCTCATTTCCATTCCCACAGTCCGATCACCAGCCTTATACATGAACTTGAACGGGCGCTCTTCACTACTCCGCAAACCATCCTGCTGACGTTCACCCTTCATCCTCGCACCCACCCTTTATCTTTGGATTGATGCCGGTATGCCAAGCTATATAACATAAGCGACCGACATTTCATTTACCTACCTCACTTATAAATACGGGAGCCACACCTGAAATATGCAAGCGTTGCCAAATCCGATGAATATTCCAACTTTTTTAGGCAACAAAAAAAGCATTACCGCAGAGCAGTAATGCTTTTCGAAATATAAACTTCTATTGTTGACTGGCAGCAATAGCTTGCTCCAGATCATAGATAATATCATCAATGGACTCCGTCCCGATCGACAAACGCAGCAATTCCGGCGTTACTCCGGCTGTGATTTGCTCCTCATCCGACAGCTGTGCATGAGTTGTGCTCGCTGGGTGGATGATCAATGACTTGGAATCCCCAACATTCGCTAAATGAGAGAACAGCTTCACATTCTCAATCAGCTTACGTCCCGCAGCACTTCCACCTTTAATACCAAAAGTAAGGATCGCACCTTGGCCTTTAGGCAAATACTTTTGCGCTAATTCATGAGATGGATGCGTAGGAAGTCCCGAATAACTTACCCATTCCACATCTGAATGTGCCTCCAAATATTGCGCTACCTTCAGCGCATTCTGGCTATGACGTTCCATCCGCAAATGAAGAGTCTCCAGACCTTGCAGCAGCATCCAAGAGTTGAACGGTGAAATCGCCGCCCCTAAATCGCGAAGCAATTGAACGCGGGCTTTAATAATATAAGCAATCGGGCCCACCGCTTCCGTATAAACCACTCCATGATAGCTTGGATCTGGCTCCGTAAGACCTGGGAATTTACCGCTTGCCTTCCAATCAAATTTACCGCCGTCAACAATAATCCCGCCAATGGATGTACCATGTCCACCGATGAATTTGGTTGCCGAATGGACAACAATGTCCGCGCCATGCTCAATCGGACGCAATAAATATGGACTTGGGAACGTATTGTCTACGATGAGAGGAATCCCATGTTCATGGGCGATCGCTGCAACTGCCGCAATATCCAGAACATTCCCCTGTGGGTTGCCGATTGTTTCTGCATACAAGGCTTTGGTCTTATCTGTAATCGCAGCACGGAAGTTCTCAGGATTATCCGAATCTACGAAATGTACCTTAATACCAAGCTTAGGCAGTGTTGTCGAAAATAGATTATAAGTCCCGCCATATAGGCTTGCTGCAGATACAATTTCATCCCCAGCGCCCGCAATATTTAGAATGGAAAAGGAAATAGCCGCTGCCCCGGAAGCTGTAGCAAGCGCACCTGCCCCGCCCTCAAGTGCTGCCACACGCTGTTCAAATACATCCGTAGTTGGGTTCATCAGCCGAGTATAAATATTACCGAATTCTTTAAGCGCGAACAGATCCGCTGCATGATCAGCATCACGGAACCCGTAGGAAGTGGTCTGATAAAGCGGTACAGCACGTGAGAAAGTAGTTGGATCAATTTCCTGGCCTGCATGGACAGCCAAAGTTTCAAACGACAGCTTGCGATCTTCTGACATAGGTATTTCCTCCCCTATAATTAAGTATAGAAATGATTAACAATTTTGAATTGTACCCATTCTCTCACAAACCACGTCATTTGAAAAGGAAAAAATCTCATTATTCCGGTGTGAATTATTGTACTTTGGTCAAATGCTTCTGCTAGTGTCCTCTACCTACTGGATAACGCTTTCAATATAAATTAATAAAAACCTCAACCTTATGTATAAAACACAATCGCTAATCAAGCTGATCGGTTAATAGTTTGAATCAGGACAGCGGCGAATGAGCTTGTCCTCCTCACTCGCCGCTTCCGATTCAGCCCTTCGGCTTAGTAATTGCTTTGGCTTGTTTCGCCTTTAGCAATCGCTACACCACCACTAGTTCCAATACGGCTTGCACCTGCTTGTACCATTACATGTGCATCTTCTGCACTACGTACACCACCGGAAGCTTTTACACCGATATTAGGTCCAACTGTAGCACGCATAAGCGCGATATCTTCTTTCGTTGCCCCGCCTGTAGAGAATCCAGTGGATGTTTTTACGTAATCTGCTCCGGCCTCAACAGATAGCTTGCAGGCACGAACTTTTTCTTCTTCCGTTAACAGACAAGCCTCAATGATGACTTTTGTCAGGGCTTTGCCACGCGCTGCATCTACAACAGCTGCAATATCACGTTTAACCAGCTCATCGTTGCCATCTTTTAATGCTCCGATATTGATGACCATATCCACCTCGCCTGCACCTTTAGCGATAGCATCGGTAGTCTCGAATGCTTTGCTCTCTGTTGTCGATGACCCCAGCGGAAAGCCGATTACTGTACATACTTTAACCTCAGGCGTATCTTTCAGCACTTCATGGGCAGTAGCTACCCAAGCAGGGTTTACGCAAACAGAAGCAAACTTATAAGTTTTAGCTTCCTCCGCCAATTTAATAATGTCTTCTTTCCGTGCATCTGCTTTAAGCAGTGTATGATCAATGATCCCCGATAGTGTAATTTCGCTCATTTTTATTATTCCTCCATGATTTGGATAGTAGTTTTTTTCATCTCTGTAATCATACCAATAGAACTGTGCTTTGCAAAGCAAACAGGGTGGGCATGCCTACCTCAAACCTTAATTTGTGCAGATTTTATGGATTTTAAGTAGTCTATCATTCCCTAAATTATCTTTTTAAAAAAATAAAGGTTTAATCCCCTAAACTTTCCCAATTAAAAATACGATAATAGTCTTAGATAAATAGGTTTTTTTATCCTATTCATCAAAATTTTTCTTAGATAAAACTTAGGAGGAGATTAATCAAAAATGGGAAACTTCAATTTCGCCACAAATGCTGCCGATCAAAAACTGAATGTACAAGTGGAAGGAACTATGTCGCCAGAAGATGCAGGACGTTTCATTAATGAGTACAACCAAATCATAAGTGCATTCGACCCGAAACAATATGAGATCATCCTAGATTGCAAGACATTGAATGTATCCTCAAAGGACACACTTCCCATGCTTGAGCAATGCTACATACTGTACAAACAATCCGGATTTAAAAAAGTAACCTTTATTATTGCCAAAAGCCCTGTCCTAAAAATGCAGTTAAGCCGAGTGGCACGGGCAACGAAATTAGAAAATTACGAAATTATTGAAGCATAGGAGGCGCCACTTGGGACATATAGCGATTCGCCAAGCTGCTTATTACCACCCAGAGCATATCGTAGATAACGAATATTATCTGAAGCATTTTCAGAGTATGGGCAAGGACATCAAACGATTCCTAGAAGTCATGGGTCGCGACCGGAGATACATCGTAAAAGAACAGGGTGAAAATGCTCTGACGATGGGATTAAAGGCTGCCCAAAAAGTGCTTAGCGAAGCGAATTTGCAAGGTGAGGATATGGACATGATCATGTTCGCTTCACAGACGCCAGAGTACACCTATCCTACCAATGCACTTCTCCTACACCGTATGCTTCAAGGTAAACACCGGACCATTACGCAGGATTCCAATGCTAACTGCGCAGGAATGGTCTCCGCCGTGGAGCAGACAAGTCGTTATATGCAAGCCAATCCCAGCATCAGGTACGCACTCGTTGTAGGAAGCGACTACAGCTCAGTAAACTGCAATACAGATGATGAAATTACTTACCCTAACTTTGGGGACGCCGCAGCAGCAGTGATTCTAGAGCGCAGCAGTGAGCATGCAGGCTTCATAGATTCCCTTTATTACACCGATTCTGAAGGCTCCGAAAATATTATGTTCCCGGCCTGCGGCCTGTCGAATATTTATCAAGAGGGTATGACCCCAGAGCAGATTCGGATACGGTGGACCCCTTTTGACGGTACAGTGTGTGTGGATGCGGCTATAGCGGATATGAAGGAGCTTCTCTCACGCAACGGTCTGACTACGGATGATATCTCTGCATTCTGCCTTTCACAATTCTCACTGAAAAATATCGAGCTCATCCAAATCGGACTTGGGCTAACCGCAGAAAAGTTCATTTATGTAGGCGACGAGTTCGGCTACACAGCCACAAGCAGTCCTTTTATCGCCTTTCAACGCGGAGTCGAGGACGGACGAATCAAACGTGGCGATTATGTCTTCTTTTGGTCAGTTGGCGCTGGCTGGCAAATTCCTACGATGCTTTATCAATATTAATAGCATAAAAAGCCCTACTTCTATAGAAGTAGGGCTTTTTCATCAGAGGAAATAAATCAGAAACCCAATAATGAATTATTTAGTCAGAGATTGAACATCCACAAAAGGTGTGGCTCCCCCTGTTACAGATGGCAACACGCCGTTCCATTTTTCCAGCGCTTTCTCCTGAACCTCAATTTGCTTCAGCTGCACCAGCTCAGGTGTAACCTCTTGCTTCTTAAGTCTTAAAGATTCAGCCTCTGCTTGCGCCTGGGCGATTTTTTGCTTCGCTTCAATTTCAATCCGCCGGAGATCATTTTCGGCCTTCAATGCCTGCTGCTGGGCGACCTGCTTTGCTTCAATCGACTGGTTAAACGCCTCCGAGAATTTAAAGTTAACGATGTTAATATCGTTGACGATCAGGTCATATTTTGCCAGCCTAGCGGTTAAGTGCTCACTAATCTCACTCGACACTACATCACGACGCGTAATCAAATCCTCTGCTGGATATTTGGCTGTCACTTCTTTAACGATTTCTTGAATGGCCGGATTGATAATTACACTATCAAAATTACCTCCGATATTGTTCATCAGATTAAAGGCGGAAGCCTTATTTACGGAATAGTTCACCGCCACATGTGTGGACACGGGCTGAAGATCTTTTGAAGAGGCTGAAGTATCGGTCTCCGCCTTCGTTACCTGTGTATTGACCTGAATCACCGTCTGAATAAATGGAATTTTAAAATGAATGCCGGGTGACAATGTATTGTCATTTAATTTACCAAAGGTTTTGTATAAACCTACATGCCCATATTCCACTGATACAAAAGAGTTCGCGCCGATCAACAATACAATAAGCACCGCTGCAATACCGGTGACTATTTTTCCCGGACGCAGCTGTTTCAATTTCGGATTCATTTGCATATTCATCCAATACCCCTCCTAGATTATGGATAATCATTCAAGCTTAACCGTCTATACGGAGGTTTAGGGTAAATGGTCGCAGGAAATATTTCAACAGCAGTGGTCATGGCGTTACCGCTCTGGGATCAGTCCTTCTACGGTCAACCGGAATTTCTTGCTCTGCTTGTCCCCGATATTAGAAGCTTCATATATTCCTTCATCCGTTAGCACCACGGAGTCCGCCTTTAAAGCATCATTAACGAAAGTTATCTCAGCGTGATCAACATTCCAGCGGTAAATATAGGCACTCATCGGATTTCCATGTGCGGCTACACCCTCAAAAGATCCATCCTGATCAACATCCAGCTCTTTGGAATGTCCGGTATCAATTTGCAGCAAACCCGAGGGGTTACCGCTCTCGTCGATTAAATAATAGTTACTGAGCGAGTTATTTGCTCCTAGTCCCCCGGTGATTTTCAACACCTTTTCGCTAAACAGCCGCACTACTTCTACCTTAATATCCTCCGGTTGACGATAATTATAAGTTCCTATCGCCCCTAGACTGTATTGTCCTTTGGAAGTAGAAGTTCTGGCATACACATAGTCTTCGTCACTAGCCATCGTATACACACTCACTTTGACTCCTCCAAAATCCTCCAGCTTCTTCTCTGTAATCAAAGTAGCGCCTGTGGGTGGAGCACTTAGTTGAGAGACTATGGGCATTGTATCCACCAGGTTCCACTCCAGCTTAATGAGGTTAGCAGCGGTGTTTGTTGGCTTCGGTCTTGAGGTGTGGTAGTCGTTAGCCGATTGAGCGGGGGATGGGTCCACCTGATGTTGGCAACCTGCCAGTAGATTCATTAGAAGCAAGGCTGTCAGCGTAACGGATTTATGTAAAGGAAACATCCTTGATCACTTCCTAACCTCTTTTTAAAAATAAATCTTTCATTAATCATAGATGAAGTTAGGCATTCAAATGTTACTTTTAGGAGGCGGGAGGGTTAATTTATTGTCTTTTGAGGGTATGCGCCGATCAAAAAGCTAAATTGGCATACAAAAAACCCGCATCAAATGCGGGTTAAGGTTAGCTATCCAGAATCAAGAGCCTAGCAGTTCACGCGCCAGTAGTCGGTAAACCTCTAGCCGTTTCTCCTGCGAATGTGGGATGCTGCATATCATTGCTTCTTGGAATCCATATTGTGCTTGTTCTTCTTGCAAACGTACGGTGATGTCTTTAACCGCACCAACTAAATGAATCTTGCGCCCTTCCTTGATTGACATCCGGTCAATTTCCGATAGCGAAATGTTCTGAGCTTCTTCTGGTGTCAGCACCTGAGTAATCCGGCCCTTACTCATCATCAACCGAAAAATATCCTGCGGTAATGCTTCATACTCAGCTTCTTCCTTCGTTTCTGCTGTGGTCACCATATAGGATACACTGATCTCTGGTTTGTCCATAAAGATAGAAGGCTGGTAGTTATTCCGGTAATGGTCCAAGATTTCATTACTCATCGCACCATTAAAAAATTGTGCGAAGGAGTATCCGACTCCCATTTGTGCAGCTTTTCGCGCGCTATTGCCGCTCGAGCCTAACAACCATACTTCTGGGAGCGCCACCTTCGTTGGAGCAGCGAGATTTTTGGCATATAGCTCATCTTCCGGAATCTGATCACTAAGCAGCTGCATGGTAATGCCAAGCTTGTCATACATATTATGCAGCATTAACTCACGGCCTTCAGATAAAGCGTACATGGCGCTTGTATCGCCACCAGGAGCTCGTCCCACACCAAAATCAATTCTCCCCGGGGAAAAAGCACTTAACGTTTTAAATACTTCAGCCAGCTTAAGCGGAGAATAATGCATCATCATTACACCGCCGGTGCCGATTCGAATACGGTTGGTCTTGGCGGCTAAACGGGCAGCCGTTACTTCCGGAGCTGAGCTAGCAAATGTATTTCCGCCATGGTGCTCTGCCATCCACATTCTGCTATATCCCAGCTCATCTGCTAAAATAGCGAGTTCTTCTGCTTTATTCAGGGCACCTTCCGCAGTGTTGCCGCTTGTCACGGGTGCCTGATCCAATATGCTTAATCTCATGCGAATACATCCCTTCTTTGGTTAGATGACCATTTTATTACTGACCCATTCCTCTAGGGCTGCAATCTTATCTTTAAAGCGTTCACCACGCATTTCCTCCGACAACGAAGCAATAGTCTCCCGCTTTAATACGGCTTTCCAAGAGGATTCAGCTTCTTCCATCAGATTCGATAACAGGCAGCAGCTGTCTTCTTTTTCTAAATCCAACATATCTACCAGAATACCATTCGATGAATACAGCGACTGCTGGCCTTCCACCGCGAGGTAAACGTCATATACACGAATATCTTCAGGGCTTTTCTTTAATTTAAAACCGCCTTTAATGCCGGGAACAGACGTGATGATGTCTGCGGTTACCAGCTTTCTTAACAGTTTCTGAAAATAGGTCGCCGATGCTCCGAGCTGCTGGCTAATCGCTTCCCCAGACAACACCGCCTTATCCGGCAGCATGTTGAGTAGAACCAGTGCATATACCGACTGTTCTACCCCTGTTTTCATATGCATGTACAGCACCTCGATTTACGTAAATAGCTTGATTCAAACTGTAGATAATACCATCCGCGTATAAAGCGGATAAACATTATCCACTTTATACTTTATATCAGTTTGCACCAAAAGTAAAACCTTGCTGGCCTTTCTTTCAGTTAATATCTGCTATAAAAAAAAGATCGCGCATATAGCGCAATCTTTTTTCATATGGATAATCCCACCCGCTGAACCAGCTGTGAGCTCTGGTCATTAAGTCCGGTAATGGTGACTTTTTTACCATGCTCGGCGTATTTGCTCATCGTCTTCGCTATGGCATGGACAGCGGATTGGTCCCACACATGGGAGTGTGAAAAATCGATAATAATATGATCCGGATCGCTATCGTAGGCGAATTCATGAATGAAGTGGCTGGTCGTGCCGAAGAACAACTGGCCGGATACCGCATATGTTTTGGAAGAGGTTGCTTCCTGAACAGTTAGGCGGATCGAAGCTATTTTCCAAGCAAACGTTAAAGCACTTAGCAGAACTCCAAACAAAACCCCAATAGAAAGGTTGTCCGTAACCACCACAGTGACCACCGTCACAATCATAACCAGCGCATCGCTTAGCGGAACACGGGTTAAAGTTTTGAGTGAGCCCCATTCAAAGGTGCTGATACAGACCATTATCATTACGCCGACGAGCGCGCCCATCGGGATCTGCTTCACCACATCGCCAAGTACGATAATTAAGAATAATAAAAAGATCCCTGATACAAACGTGGACAGACGCGTGCGTCCTCCTGACTTCATGTTAACCATCGATTGGCCAATCATCGCACAGCCTGCCATCCCTCCGAAAAAACCAGTGACTACATTCGCAAGCCCCTGTCCCTTCGCCTCTCTGTTCTTATCACTACCTGTGCCCGTAATATCATCTATTAAGGTGGCAGTCATCAGGGATTCCAATAGCCCAACTACGGCCAGCGAAAGTGAATATGGCAAAATAATAAGCAGCGTATCCAGCGTGAACGGGATTTGCGGGAGATGGAATAGTGGCAAAGTTGCTGTAATATTCCCCATATCGCCTACGGTTCTTACGTCCAGATGAAGAGCGATACTAAGAACAGAAACAATAACAATCGCTACAAGTGCTGAAGGTACGGCTTTGGTAAACCGAGGAACCGTGTAGATAATAAGCAAGGTCAGAGCTACCAGTCCGTACATCACCCAGCCTTGTCCTTTAAAATGGGTAAGCTGTGCCATAAAAATCAGTATCGCCAGCGCGTTGACAAAACCCGTCATGACCGGCTGTGGCAAAAACGTGATAAACCGCCCCAGCTTTAGCATCCCCATCAATATCTGAAACACGCCAGCCAGTACAGTTGCCGCGAACAGATACTCTATTCCGTGTTCTAGTACGAGACTTCCGACTAACAGAGCCATAGCTCCCGTAGCCGCCGAGATCATTCCGGGTCTGCCTCCGGCAAGTGCCGTTACAATCGCAATGCAAAAAGAGGCATATAAACCAACCATCGGACTTACTCCCGCCAGGATCGAAAAAGCGATCGCTTCAGGAATCAGCGCAACGGCTACGGTCATCCCCGATAAAATATCGGTTCGAGTGTTAGAAAACCACCCATTATTTAAGGTAAGCTGCTTCAAAATCTATTTTCCTCCTGTGACTATTAAAATGTGTGGATCTTTTGTCAGAAAAGACCCGGGGCCGGTGCAACGCTAATGTTGCTTATTGTACTCGACCCACCTTCACCTTCACAAAAAGATTAGTTAGACTTGTAAGCGCTTATACACCTCATTTTCTAGCGAATCCTTAAAATATCATGCAAATTCTATATTTCTAGATTACCGGTACAATCCGGAAGCTTTCACTTCATTAAAGAAGGTGTTGAATTCATCAATGTTCAGCTGCTGAGCGGCATCAGACAATGCGGTTGCAGGATCAGGATGCACTTCCACCATAATGCCGTCAGCTCCAGCTGCGAGTGCGGCTTTCGCACATGGAATAAGGATGTCTTTGCGGCCTGTCGAGTGAGTTACATCAACCAATACTGGCAAATGACATTCCTGTTTGAGAATTGGCACTGCTGAGATATCAAGCGTGTTGCGGGTCGCTTTTTCATAGGTACGAATTCCACGTTCAATCAGCATGATCTGTGTGTTTCCACGAGACATGATATATTCCGCTGCATGGATGAATTCATCGAGTGTGGCAGCCAATCCACGTTTCAGCAGTACCGGCTTGTCGACTTCTCCGACCGCTTTTAGCAGCTCGAAATTATGCATATTACGTGCACCGATCTGGATGATATCCACATAATCAAGTGACTCTTCAATATGTCTTGGATCTACAATTTCGCTGATGGTCAGCAGTCCATATTCATTTGCTGCTTCTCGTAATATTCTTAAACCGTCCATTCCCAGCCCTTGGAAATCATAAGGTGAAGTCCGAGGCTTGAAGGCACCTCCACGCATTACACGTACTCCGGCTTTTTGCAGGGCGGCAGCTACGGTACGAGTCTGCAGTTCACTTTCCACGGAGCAAGGACCGGCTACCATCAGTGAAGAAGGACCGCCAACCGTTACATCTCCCGGCAGAACAATCACTGTATCCTCTTTGTGGCTCTTGCGGGCTACCAGTAAAGTTTTTTTATGATCATCTGTTTGTAAGTCCAGAGAAGCTGAGAAAATTTGTTTGAAGAGGCTACGGATCGTCCCGTTAGTGAAAGGGCCTTTGTTGCTCGCTACGAGCTTATCCAGCATCTGTTTTTCCCGTTCTGGATCAAATTTAGGGACACCTTGTTTTTCTTTAACTCCTCCAATCTCCTGAACAATCTTAGCCCGCTCGGAGATCAGCTCCAGCAATTGCCCATTAATTTCATCCAGACGACCTCTAAGAACATCCAATTCCACGTTACTCATTACCCTTCCACTCCCTCTTTTTGTTATAATTTGGAACGCAAAAAGGCCCCCCGTCGCAAGGGACGAGGAGCCGTGGTACCACCCTTATTTAGAATTAACCCGAATACTAGCACAAAGGAATAGAATCTCATGTTCCCCTGACTAAGAATTAATTCTGTCTTTCACCCGGTAACGCGGGGCGCGGGCCTCCCTACTCATACCTGCCACAACCTGTGACAAACTACTTCAGGGGCCGACTCGGAAGTGAACTTCGGCATTAATCGTCTCATGAGGGTGCTCTCAGTCTCCGGCACGCCTTCCCTGTTAAGATCCGCTATAATGCTTACTCTCTTCGTCATAGTCCTTATCTATGTCAGCGCGGCTTTTGCGCTGGTTTCTGCTATCTTAATCAAAAAACGTCCCCGATGCAAGATAATAATGGAACGCAGAGTAGCTTTAACGCAATAAATTTTTTTGACTGATCCATACCCATTATCTATCCTATTCCAACCTGGCAATTACGGTTCCAATTCCTTCAAGCTGTATTGTTTGACAGCGATAATTGAATTGTTTACAATTTAATTATTATAAATATTTCCTGTTCTTTTTCAAAAAGCATAGATAACTGAAGGGATGTAGCAGCCATGAGCATTTATCAATATTCAGCACGCAGTATTCGGGGAAAAGATATCGAGCTAGAGCAATACAAAGGTAAAGTGCTACTGATAGTGAATACAGCAAGTAAGTGCGGATTTACCCACCAATATTCAGATCTGCAAAAGCTTTATGAGCGGTACGAGGAACGCGGCCTCCAAATTCTCGGCTTTCCTTCCAATCAATTTGGAGAGCAAGAACCCGGCAGCAATGAAGAGGTTAATGTATTTTGCCAAATCAATTACGGGGTAACCTTCCCACTCTTTGAAAAGGTTGACGTAAAAGGCGAAGCTAAACACCCTCTTTTCACCTACCTAACAGAACAGGCTGGATTTGAAGGGTTCGACATCAACCATTCTTCAGGAAAGCTGCTGCAAAGCATGCTTGAAGACAAAGATCCAGAGGCTCTGAACAATGACGAAATCAAGTGGAACTTCACTAAATTCCTGATTGATCGCGAAGGCAATGTGGTCACTAGATTCGAATCTACGGTGGACCCGCTGGATATTGAACCAGCTATCGAAGCCCTGCTATAAGTTTCTAATATATGAAATATCCGCCCAGCTTTCGGGCGGATTTTTTGGGTTTAAGCATCTGCTTAATCATGTTCGGTACTGCTCGGTAAACACTTCAAAATAAGGAGTCGTGTCCCTCTCCGCCATCGAACCATTCGCACCAGGTCCCCAGCCGATTTCAGCACGCCAGCTTCCCAACACACCTGACTGAATCAGCACCTCCTCATTTACACCGATCAGCTGATCCGCCTGTGGTGCCACGTATAAAGCATCTACAGGACAATAAGCTTCACACATGAAACAGGTCTGGCAATCTTCCTGACGGGCAATGACCGGAATCTTCCCCTGCATTTCGAATACGTTCGTCGGACATACTTTCGTACACAGCTTACAACCAACACAACGCTCCAAGCTGATTAATTCGATCATATCGCTTGCCCCTCCTTCAGCGCATTCAGTTCATGAGCATGGGGCACAGCCTCTGTACTGACGCTTATATGTTGAATACCGGATAAGATCAGCCGGTGAGTCTGGCGCGGATCAAGCTCCGGATATTCCGCTAGCTTTTGCAGTCCGCGGGTCTCTTTCCGGGCGAGTGCCGCGGTGTACATCCACCTGCCGACCGCGAGCATAGCCGCGGCTTCACGTGATTGCACGATGCCCTGAACGCTGGCAGGAGCCTGCCCGTTCAAATAGGGCATCAAGGCATTCAGCCGCTTCAAGGCTGAAGAAATGCCCGGCTCGCTGCGGAAATAATTGATCTGCAGCGGCAAGATTTCACGCTGGATTGCCGCGATTAGCGGCTTCACCTCCAGCGTTTCCGAGGCATCGGCGCCAGCCGCCAGCCCGTAGCGTCCCGCTGCGGTCAGCTTGCGGCTGTTCGCCTGTCCTCGGCAGGACAGCGCATGCTGCGCGGCTCCCTGTCCAGCCCAGCTTCCGCTGCACATGGCCCAGGAAGCGTTATAAGCCCCGCCGCCGGAGATGGCGCCGGTCACTTTCTCGCGAGATGCGGCATCACCGGCCGCATAGAGTCCGGGCACGGTCGTCTGGCAATCCGTACCGCTCAAGCGCAGACCCCCAGTCCCGCGCATCGTGCCCTCATAGCGCAGGGTGAGCGGGAATTTCTGCTTAAACGCATCAATTCCCGCCCGCTCCAGCGGCATAAAGAAAATCGGATGCGCTTTGCGCAGGAAATCCTGTTTCTCCGCGGTGTCTGCCAGATCCAGCGAAGCGTAAACCGGACCCTTCAGCATCAGCTCAGGAATGCTGCCAAAGGTCCGATCCCCTCTATGCAACGGATGACCGTCCGCGTCATAGAGAGTGGCCCAAGCCAGCATACGGCCACGTGTTACGGTTCCGTCCGCAAAGCTTGGCGCATATTGGCGGCTGAATTCCATGCCCGAGAGATCAGCTCCCACCTCTGCGGACATCAACAATCCCTCCCCTGTCAGCACGTTGCAACCAAGACCTTTGCTGAGAAAAGCACAGCCGCCGGTAGCCATTACAACGGCATTTGCCTTCACTTCCCAAGACTCTCCTGTCAGGCGGTTGATCCCACGCGCTCCACCAACACCGTGTTCATCATGAAGAAGTTCCAGCGCTGGTGACTGATCAAGAATTGCGACCCCTGCTTTGCGCACAACTTTTCGCATAATCCGCATATATTCTGGTCCATGGAGATGGGTACGCAGTGAGTTTCCTTCTTCATCCTTCGGAAACGGATACCCCCACTGCTCCACTTGAGCCAGGTTCTGCTCTACCTGATCCAGCACCCGGTGAATCCAAGCATTCTCCGACAAATATCCGCCGGCCTTAAGTCTGGCCTGCACTGCCTGCTCCCGCAGCTCGGCAATGGGAGGGATAACGAGCAACGTTGTTCCACCCGGTGCAGTTGCGCCACTTGTGCCCAAGTAGCCCTTATCCGCCAGGACTACCTTTGCACCTTGCGAGGCTGCACTCCATGCCGACCACGCCCCAGCAGGACCTCCGCCAAGCACGAGGACATCCACTGTCATTTTCTTCTTAAGCTGCGACATATTTTTTCCTCCTACACCATTAGCTGAGTTAGTTGAACTTAAAAATCACTAAAGGGAGGAGTGGCGGAGAGGCGGCCGAAAGTCCAAATATTCACCGCAGTCACTCAATTACCTTTACAGAAGAATCTTAAGTTCAATTAAAACAGCTTTTAAGCAACTTTATTTCAGCTGCCAATCGCTAATATTGAAGTCTTTTTTCGCTAACTTCTCTTCTACGAGGAAGTTTTTGGTACCGTCCAGCAGCTTTGTTCCTTCATCAGTGAACGCAGTATCCTTGATATCACTAATCGGATTCACTTGCTTCGCCAGCTCAGGCGTTGTATCTCCGATTTCAGCCAGAAATTGATAATACTCATCTTCATGCTGCTTCAAGTCTGCCAAGGCTTTCTCTCTAGCTTCGTTCCATACCTTCGGAAAATCAGGGAATTTCGCCAGATAATCCTCAGACACAACTGTTGCGCTAGAACCAAGCAGGTTCGGGTGCTTCGAGGCATCATCCAAGTGAGTGTAGCCTTGGTCAATCAGCTTCAGCGCAGGAACGCCTAAATTTGTTGTAGCATCTACATCTCCACGGGCTAAAGCTGCAGTAGCATCTGGAATGAGCATATGCACGAGTTTGTAGTCGGTCACGCCTTCTTCCTGTAGTAATCCAACTACATAACGGTGCATGAAGGAGCCTTTTTGAATCGCGATAGTTTTACCTTGCAGATCTTTCACCGTCTTGGGCCCATCCTTCTTGCCGATCAAATAACCAATCGTGTTCGCGGAAGATTGTGAAATCAGACGGGTCTTGGCTCCAGAAGCGTAGGCAATAATAGCAGGTGTATCTCCAAGGCTGCCGATATCCAGCCGACCACTAATCAAGGATTCTGTCTGATCCGGACCGTTTGGAAAGCCAGTAAGCTTCACTTCAGTAATGCCGTATTTCTTCAACTCTTCTTGAATAATCCCTTTATAAAAGCCCCAACCCTCTGCACCGCCGGGCACATTCAATTTGTTGGAACCGATAAACCCAAAGTTCAATACCGCTGGAACATTGCTCGTGCTCGTGGCCCCTTCTCCCGCCTTCTCCGTATTTGATCCCCCGGGGGCAGATGCTCCATTGCCGCCCGTATTATTTCCGCAAGCCTGAAGCACCAGCATGGCCATCATAATTGTAGTTAAAAGTGCAAACCGAATCTTCCTAGAACGTTTCCCTTGAATCTCTCTGTACGCTTGTTTCATTGTTTCTCCCCCTAGGTTTATGCTATTTATTTAAATCTTGATCCAGCTCAGAACCCTGCCCTCGACGCCAATTTATACATAAAGTCATGGCTTGCCACCGGCTGCCTGCCCTTACCCCAGCCTACTTTTTCACGATAACCGCCAAGTAGTCCCTGCTCCTGAAGTTCCGCTTCTGTCACACCGATAATATTCTCAGAGTCTGGTGCAACGTAGAGAGCATCGACAGGACAATACAGCTCACACATAAAGCAAGTCTGGCAATCACTCTGCCGGGCAATAACAGGAATGCCATCCTCTACCCGTTCGAAAACATTAGTCGGGCAGACAGATACACATTGGTTGCACTCTACACATCTGGCAGCGCTGATCACCTCAATCACGATAGAACACCCTCCTTAGCCACGGCTTCCGTCTTCACCCATACCTGATCTAATCCGCCACTGATCAAGCGGTGATGCTGGCCATGATCTGTAGCCTTGAAATCCTCACGCTTATGCATGCCTCTCGTCTCTGTACGAGCAAGTGCAGAATTGTACATCCAGCGGGCTGTTGCGGTCATGGCTTCGGCTTCCCGTGCCTTGACCCCTTCTGGCGTACGCTGAATTTCGCGGCTTCGTTGCTCTTTCCACAATCCATCCAGACGATCAAGTGCAGACGTCAGCCCTTGTTCTGTCCGGAACAAATTGATATCATACGGCTTCACCTCAGCCTGTACAGCAGACACATACTCTGCTGTTTGGGCTGCCACTCCCGGCTTCACTTCCTGATGCACCAGTGGTGATGACGATAAGCCGACTGGACTACGCTGCGCAGCGTGCGACCCCAGACTCTGTGCATAGACAGCAGCTCCTTCACCAGCAAAAGAACCTGAAGACATCGCCCACGCCGCATTATGGCTGCCTCCGCCAGTAAAACCTCCGCAAATCAGCTCGCGGGTAGCAGCATCTCCTGCCGCGTAAAGTCCGGGAACACCTGTGCCGCAGCTTTCATCTGTAATATGAATGCCACCCGTCCCCCGAACCGTGCCTTCGAGCCGCAAAGTAACCGGAAACGCATCCTTGAACGGATCAATTCCCTGGCGGTCAAATGGAAGGAAAAAGTTCGTCTGCGCCACCCGCAGCAGCGGTCTTAAATCCTCTGGTGCCCCATCCAGCTTGGCGTACACCTGATTACCTGCCAACAGATTCCGGGCAATTACAGAACGGCCTTTCTTGGAACCGGCTCCCTCCACAATGCTTCCATCCTCATAATAAAAGCTGGCATAGCTGTAATACGCTGTCTTGGTCACCGAAGAGAACGTAGGGCAGATCGCATAGGCATTGGAGAATTCCATGCCGGACAGATTCGCCCCAGCCTCAGCAGCGAAGAGATAACCATCTCCGGTCAACACGTTGCAGCCAAGTGCCTTGCTTAGGAAGGCGCAGCCTCCGGTAGCAATGACGACTGCTCCTGCCTGAACAGTCCAGGTTTCTCCACTCTGGGTATGAACTCCAGCCGCTCCAGCTACGCCATGCTCATCTGCCAGGAGTTCCAAGGCTGGGCTGTGATCTAGAATTTTGACGCCTGCCTTTTTCACCAGCCTACGCATTAATTTCATATATTCCGGTCCTTGCAGACTTCTTCGGAATTGATTGCCCTGCTCATCTACAGGGAATGGATAACCGGTAACACCAAGCTTGTTCATATTGGCATAGGTTTGATCCAGCACCCGGTCCATCCAGCGAGATTCAGCCAGCTGACCGCCAAGCGCATAACGACTTGCTTTTGCCTCTTTCCGGAGCTTCTCATCCGGCTTCACATACCAGACTCCCGTTCCCGACGGTGCCGTTGCCCCACTTGAACCGCAGTACCCTTTATCTGCAAGGATTACTTTGGCCCCCTTCGCTGATGCAGTAAGGGCTGCCCACGTTCCTGCCGGACCTCCTCCGATAACGAGCACGTCTGCCACCAAATTCACCGATCCTTTTTTCACCGATCCACTCATATGTTTAAGACCTCCTCAGTTTGTTTAGCCTTCGTAACTATCGCGCCAGAACAGGAACTTTCGTTCAATAATCCGGAACAAGGAATCGATCAGCTTACCGACAATTGCGAAAATAATAATGCCTACGAATACAACCTCTGTATTAGAGTTCTGCTTCGCTTCATTGATAAGAAACCCAATACCTGACTGTGATCCAATAAGCTCTGCTACAACCAAACCAATCCAAGCTACAGCCAGCGACAACCTTAGCCCTAACAAAATTCCAGGCAGCGCCGCCGGGAGTATAAGCCTGCGCAGCTTCTGATATGGACTGAATCCCAATACCCGAGCTACTTCGAACAATTTATTGTCCACATTGCGGATGCCCATAAATGTATTAATATAGAGCGGAAAAAATGAGCCTGTCATAATGATCACAACTTTTGACATCTCTCCAAACCCGAACCAGAGAATAATGAGCGGCGCTATAGCTAAATGGGGAACAAGCCTAAGCACTTGTACGCTAGGATCGAGCACATATTCTACACTGCGAAACAAGCCGGTCAGTACGCCGAATAGAAGACCCAACACACCTCCAATAAGAAATCCGATGCCCGCCCTACCCATGCTGACGCCCAGATGATGAGTTAACTCTCCAGTAACCAACAAGTCGGTAAAAGCTCTTGCAATCGAAAGCGGAGTCGGCAAAAAGGTTGCTGAGACCAGCCCCGTACTCCCTGCCAGCTGCCAAAGGACTAACGTCACCACCGGGATAATTGCACCCATTCCCCAATCAGAGAGCAGGGGTTTCCATGCAACTTGTATTGCGGGTTTCTTCGGTGTCTTCTTGGATAAAGGAGCTGTGCCGCCGCTATCCAGCGTTTCTCTGGCTCTTTTAGTATTTTTGATAATAGCTTCTACTCCATCGCTCATGGTGCATCCCCCTTTTGTTTAATGAGCGTTCAAGGTTATCCGCGATAACTGTCTTGCCATCTCAACAACCGTCGTTCAATGTAACGAACAATGGAATCACTCAACAATCCAGCTACGGCAAAAATAATAATTCCCACGAACACCACTGGTGTGTCCGCAAATTGACGCGCATCGGACATCATGTATCCAATGCCTGAGGTAGATGCAATAAGCTCTGCCACTACTAACCCCAGCCAAGAAAGCCCTAGAGAGAGACGCACTCCAAGAATAATGTTCGGCAGCGCTGCTGGAAGTACTAACCTGCCAATCTGCTTCAACCGGCTGAAGCCAAGTACCCGGGAAACTTCGAACAGCTTGTTATCCACGCCGCGAATTCCCATGAACGTATTGATATAAAGCGGGAAAAAAGCTCCCTTAGCAATCAATAGCACCTTCGACTCCTCACCGATCCCGAACCATAAAATGAACAGCGGTACTACCGCCAGACTGGGAATCATGCGGATCATTTGCAGGGAAGGATCTAACAGCTTCTCCGATCTGCGGAACAGGCCTACGAGAAGTCCTAACAGCAGACCCAGTCCACCACCTAGCAGGAATCCAGAAAAGGCTCTGACCAAGCTGATTCTAAAGTTCGGCCACAGATCGCCTGAAGCCGCTAAAGTTACAAAAGATTCCGCAATCGTATACGGCGTAGGGAACAGCATCTCCGAGATCATTCCATAATGCCCGAGCGTCTGCCACAGAATTAGCACACTGCCCGGCAGCAAAAGACCAAGTCCTAGTGTTGCCACCTTTCCGGGTCTTCCGGAAGTTCTTATGACTACAGCCCGATTTGTCATACTTTGAACCCACCTTTTTTCAGCTTTACAATCACTTTAAATAAACAGAAAGAGACCCTCGAATGTTAATGCCTTCGAAAGTCTCCATGGGTATGGTCGACCTATTTTATATTCCGGCTCCGTCTGTAAGCTCTAGCTCATCTACCTTTTCAAAATAATTCAACACCTTCAAACGCAGCTCTTGAAAGGATATCGTTGTTTTTTTCCGTGGATACGGTAAATCTATCGGTACAATTTTACGTATTTTCCCGGGACGCGGCTCTAGAATCACTACCCGATCCCCCAAGAACACAGCCTCATCAATATCATGTGTCACAAAAATCATGGTTGTTTGGTTAGCCCGCCAAATGTCCAGCAATACCGTCTGCATATGAGCCCGAGTGAATGCATCCAGTGCACCAAACGGTTCGTCCAGCAGCAGTATTTTCGGATTGCGCAGAAGTGCACGAGCTATTGCCACCCGCTGGGCCATCCCTCCCGACAACTCGCGGGGATAAGATTTCTCAAATCCATTTAACTTCACCAGATCAATCAATTCATCGACCTTCCGCCTAACCTCCTTGTTCCCTAGCGGTAAATCAGAGGCAATATTCTTCTCAACGGTAAGCCAGGGAAAGAGGCGATGCTCCTGAAAAATAAAACCCTTATCGATCCCAGGACCCCCAATCTCCGCCCCTTCCAGGGTGACACTGCCAGTGTACCCGCTATCCAGACCGGCTACGATGCGTAATAGTGTACTTTTTCCACAGCCGCTGGGGCCGATGACTGTAATAAATTCGCCCTCCTGTACATGGAGATCTACATTATGGAGTGCTTGAACATGACCACCGGCAGACTCAAAACGTTTATTTAGGTTCGAAATAGACAGCAACGCTTCTCCCACCTTGACCCCTCCTTTAATCTGTATGGACAAAAAAACAGAGGCATTGCGTTTTTACATTCGCAATACCTCTGTAGGAACAGTCGGCAATCATTATTCAAAGTAAATCAATTGGAATTATAATATTTAAAATATCATCGATTTTATAAGCTGTCAACAAAAAACAAGCCCTTTTATGGAACAGAAGTGGAGTTATTTCTAGTTCATAAGTTAGAAAAGCAATGAATTTAATCACTTTTAGTAGGATGAAAGTATTAAAAAACTTTGCTTTTGCGTCGATATAATGAAGTAAGCTTATGACAAATTGGTTCTAAGGAAGGGGCTTTTGCTTGAAAAGCATATCATTAAAATGGGGAGCAACACTTGTTGCCCTTAACACCTTGTTCGGTGGTACTCTCTATGCATCTGCAGCTGAAATCACTCCACCGTTCTCCGATTTAACCGAAATACAACAGACGAAAAGTGCCGCAATCCTCGAGGCTGCTCGTCTAGGATTGCTTAAAGGCGATCCCAATGGACAATTCAGACCCACTGCGACTATGACCCGCCAAGAGCTGGCAGCCATTTTAGCGAAGACCTTAAAGCTAGATTCCTCAGTGAATTCCGCTTCTTCCTTTAGAGACGTATCTGATTCCAGTTGGAGTGTCTCCGCTATTGAGGCTGTTAAAAAGGCAGGATTTATGGAGGGTGATCTTACAGGTAATTTTAATCCATCCAGACCTGTAACTAGGGAAGAGCTTGCAGTTATATTTGTACGTGCCATCCGCGGAACTGGAGCACAAGGCGGACAAGCCAACAAGGTTAATGACGAATCCACAATCAGCAATTGGGCAAAAGAGTATACTGATGTCGCACTACGTCTTAAACTTATAGACTCTCCCGAAGATATGTTCAGCCCCAAAGGTACTGTTCAGCGGCAGGATATGGCTTCTTTTCTGCTGAATATTTTTAAAGAAGAACAACAAACTGCAACGATCGACAATATAGATGGAGATTTCATAACGATCAATGGCACGCCTTACCTCATTGAAGGTACACTCAAAGAATTAATGGGTGATAGCAACCATGATGCTTTAAGAGGAGCTGTCCTTAAGTTCAATTCCTTGAATCGTCATGTAGATGGTTTGCAAGAGCTTGAAATTGTACAAAAAGGGGTTCAACTAAATACCTCCGGCTTTCCCTCCGGTTCTTTGCTCAATATTTCTGGAAATGATGTTGTTATTAAAGGTAATGTTACCGGTGATCTAAAGATTAAAAATGGCGTTTCGAGTATAACTTTTCAGGGCCAAATTGGGCAGATCATTGTGGACTCTATAACTCCAGTTACTATTCATGGCAGCGGTCCCCTGCAAACCTTAAAAATAGTTGAAGGCGGCGCTAGGATCACCATCGATCCCTCCTTGTCTATTCAAAATCTGCAGTTGCCTGGCAACAGTCTGCCTTCACATTTCATAACAAATTACACAGCCATTCAAGATAATATCCAAAAGGTTCAAAATGCATCTGGAGTCGTTGCTCCTGCATATACTTCGTCCACGTCTGCTAACGCCGTGAGCGATCCGACTCCTGAGCCTACTCCCGTAGCGACTCCTAGTCCTACTCCGGTGACGACTCCTAGTCCTTCTCCGGTGCTGACTCCTGAGCCTACTCCGGTGCTGACTCCTAGTCCTACTCCCGTAGTGACTCCTAGTCCTACTCCGGTCGCGACTCCTAGCCCTACTCCCGTAGCGACTCCTAGCCCTACTCCGGTGACGACTCCGAGCCCTACTCCCGTAGCGACTCCTAGTCCTACTCCGGTGACGACTCCTAGTCCTTCTCCGGTCGCGACTCCTAGTCCTTCTCCGGCGACGACTCCTAGTCCTTCTCCGGCGACGACTCCTGAGCCTACACCCGTAGCGACTCCTAGTCCTTCTCCGGTCGCGACTCCGAGCCCTACTCCGGTGACGACTCCGAGCCCTACTCCCGTAGCGACTCCTGAGCCTACTCCGGCGACGACTCCTGAGCCTACTCCGGCGCCTACTCCTGAGCCTACTCCCGTAGCGACTCCTAGTCCTACTCCGGTGAACCATGCACCAGTCGTGCAAAATAATATTGATCCAATATCTGCTCTGATCACAAGTGGTGTCCAAAACGTCGACATCAGTAATGTGTTCATTGATCCGGACGGCGACCCGCTTACATTCGCAGCTGCATCCTCTGACGCTAGCGTTGCCACTGTATCTGTAAATGGGAATCATCTCAACCTTGTGCCGGTCGATTCAGGCACAGCCATGATTACAATAACAGCAATGGACGGCCAAGGTGGCGTTAACACTGCTACTTTTGCATTCACTGTAACGTCTAATCAGCCACCAATTGCGATATCTGGAATCACTACTCAACTCTTAACACCAGGTATCACTGCACCACGTACATTTGATCTGGCCCAGCTTTTTCAAGATCCCGACAATGACATGCTTACTTATTCAGCTTCTATAGATAACGTAAATGCTGGTACACTTAGCCTTAATGGCAACACTCTGACGGTAACTCCGGCAGCTAATAGTTCAGCTAGTGGTTTAGTGACCCTCACAGCAACGGATGATAAAGGAGGTTCAGCTACCTCAACTTTCACCTTGATTACAGCCCAGCTTGTAAACAACGGCTTTGTGCCAATAACCACCAAGCAAGGTGTATCCAATATTTCCTTCGATATTTCCAAGCTGATTCCTAATCAGAGTCAATTTAAAGTGTATACAGAAAGCAGCACAGGTTCATTGAGCGGACCTGCAAATCTGAATGGAGCTATATGGAATGGTCCTACAAGTCCAGGAACGGTATGGATAGTAGGTTCTGATGGCAAAGCGGTTGTATTATCTATAAGCGTGGCTTCACAGGGTACCTCTGAGCTATTCTTCTCAGAGTATCTGGACGGCGGTGACGGCAGAATCGCAGTTGAGCTGTACTATAAAGGAAATGGTAATCCCGCAGGAAAAGCAGAAGGTTACACCCTTGAAGTTCACCAATTTATGAAAGCCACCCAAACCAAACAGGTTTATTCCCGGCCATTATTTCCTGTACCTGTAGCAATGCCGTATATGTTTATAGATTCTACTTTTGGGGACGCATTTGATTTAATGAATATCTCCTATTACAATGATGAGCTGAGTCTATATAATCCAAAAACATATAATATTACAGCATTAGTACTGAAGAAAAACGGTCAAATCGTGGATGTTCTCGGTGACCCTACCTCTACTCAGCAATTCCTCTCCACAGGTGGAACTATTGTCCGTAAATCTGGTATATACACTGGATCACAGCAGTATTCACTTGAGGGCGAGTGGAATCAATATCCCAAAGGAACTTACCAGTATTTTGGAAGCCATACTCCTTAAGCAGCCCTTTCTAATGTAAAAAACAAGCAGGCAGTGAGCCTCCAGATATTGGAGAAACACTGCCTGCTTGTTTATCTGCATTGCGTAGGGTTAAGTCGACTTTGGGTAAACCTCGGAATAACTCCTCCGGATCCCCCCGTATATTTTAATTACCGAATCTAAACCCAATCTTTGATTTAGTTGCATTCTGTACACTTATTTCGTATAAAAAAGGGGTTGTCCTGAATATAACTGTATTCTATACAATTAAAATCCAGAAAAACCACCTTTAGCTGATGAAATCATGAAAATAAGTGTACTGAATACAACTATTTTTCTTAGCGATTTATTCGATGAGTTATAACTGTACAAAATACACTTATATGCCCCCACCGTCACTCCAACCTATGTCTACCGCTTCAAAATCTGCATTTTGCCTCCACTTGTTACTTATACTTCTGCATCTACTCCCTCTACTCCCACTACTTCCTCTACTTCCACCACTTCCTCTACTTCCACTACTTCCACTACTTCCACTACTCCTACTCCTTCTACTTCCTCCACAACTTCTACCGTTTCAAAATATCACTTCAAGCATATCGCTCCCCCGGCTCTTAGCAACGCTGCTTACATCAGATATCTTAAATATAAATACACGCTGGAGATCACAATGGACAACAGCATTAAAGGAAATCCGACCTTCAAATACTTCATGAATGTAATCGGGTACCCCTCTTTTCCTGCCAAACCTGCTACGATCAAATTAGCACTCGCACCAATCAATGTGCCATTGCCACCCAGACAAGCGCCTAAGGCCAAACTCCACCATAACGGCTCCAAATTGCTGATCCCCATATTGCCCATCTCCTGAATCAGCGGGATCATAGTTGCTACAAAAGGGATATTATCCAGAAATGCCGAGGTAATGGCGCTGACCCATAAAATCATCATTGAGCTCATCAGCACATCACCATTCGTTATTTCAATCGCTTTTGCTGCCAGCTCTGCAATCACACCTGTCTCTACAAGCCCTGACACCAACACGAACAGTCCGATAAAAAAGAAGATCGTAATCCATTCCACGCTGTGAAAAGCTTTTTCCAGCATATGTTCCCCTCCGGTCAGCAGCAGCAGTAAAAATGCACCAGCCAGCGCAACCGTAGCGGACTCCAAATGTAACGCCTGATGTAAAAAGAACCCGGCAATCGTAATTGCCAGTACGATCAAACATTTTCGCAGCAGCTTATGATCCGTAATCATAACCTTCTCATCCATGTCCATGATGCTCTGCTGCAGTTCAGGTGTAGTTTTAATTTGTTTACCGAACATCAATAACAGCAGCGGGATATACGCCAAAACAATGATGATAATCACGGGTGTCAGATTGCTAATAAAAGCCATGAAGGTCAGCTCCTTAACCGCACTGCCAATCATGATATTAGGCGGGTCTCCGATCAAGGTTGCCGTTCCCCCTACATTAGATGCGATAATTTGTGACATCAAAAAAGGCAGCGGATGTATGCGCAGTTGTCTTGTAATACTGAAGGTGACTGGCACCATAAGCAGCACTGTCGTCACATTATCCAAAAAGGCTGAAGCCACTGCGGTAATCACAAACAAAGCAATCAGTATTCTCTTCGGCTTCCCCTTCGCCAACTTAGCTGATTTCACAGCTGCGTATTTAAAGAGCCCCGTGTCAGCGTTAATCCCTACAATCATCATCATTCCTACAAGCAATCCTATAGTATTAAAATCGATGTGCTGCAATGCCGTCTCCTGATCCACAATGCCCATCGCTATCATGACGATAGCTCCTAACATCGCCAGAATGGTACGGTGAATCTTTTCGGAAATAATAAGTCCATAAATCAGCAGAAAAATGCCTATCGCCCAAACCGCTTGCTGTTCCATAATATCCCTCGGTCCTTCTATGTAATTTCGTTAACTTACAGTCTACTCATCCTATAACCTTATTATCATAAAATAGATTTGTATTTTTCGCACTGGGTTTGTGGAATCATTCCACTAAAAAACGACTCTGCCGGATGTTTATCGGAGAGCCGTTGTGGATTCGATTATTTCATTTTCAGAGCCTGAGGCTCCTTGAAAGCAGTTAACTTCCCTTTACTCTGCACAATAATCATCCCATCCTCCAGCAAGGTTGGGCCGAATACTCTACCTGATGTTTTGAGCTGCACGATCGGTTTGGCGGTAATTAGATCAATAGCAACCAATTTCCCATCGGTCTGGGCAACATACATGCCATGTCCGAGCAGATCGAAGCGGGCAATCGGATTGCTGATTCCTCCGTACTGGAACACAGATTTATTAGACATTTTAACACCATAGATGCTCTGTTCGTTACTAAAAAGAATTCTTCCATCATAAGGACCCGCCGCGTAGGATAACTTAGCTCCGATGGATTCATACGAATAATTATCTCGTGTTACGGCAGCTGGATCAACATTTACTGGGTAGCCATAGACTCCTTTTTGTCCCCCAATATATATCCTGGCCCCAATGATCCAAGCTCTGCCTCCGCTAGTCATATATTCTTCTTCTGGTTTCGGATGATTAGGATCTATATGAGCGGGGTTATACTCTACAGCCTTTACAAGCTTACCTGTCTTCACATCCAAATGATCGAGTGTCGTCAAAGGAAGAGGGTCTACCAATGTAGCTTCCCGTTGTGAGATAAGCGTAGTCCCATCTGCTGCAATCGGAAGACTATGATTACCACTATTCCAAAGCTCTTTACCTGTTGTTCGATCAAACGCATGTAAAATGTCATACGTATACGCTCCGGATTCTGAGTTTTGAGCTAGCACCAGATTCCCCTCAACCATAAATGGTTCAAACAGCATTTCGCTGAAATTATCGCGCCACTGCAACTTGCCATCTTTCAGATTGTAGGCTTGAATATCGCCATTAGCAGCAAATAGCTGCTCTTTATCAATTAACAATTTACTGACACCTTTACTGGTTGCCGATGAGCTCCATTTATTTTTGCCCGTAGCCGCGTTAACTGCATAGATCGTACCTGCCTCCGAAGTGACGTAAGCCACGCCATCCTGATAGAGCAGCGGCGTTGTTAATTTGGAGCCGTATTTCCACATTACTTTTCCAGTCTGGACGTTAATCGCTAAAAGCTGACCCTTTTGAAGGATAAAAGCTTTGCCCGCTCCGACTGCAACAACACCCTTACCCATGATATAATCCGACGGCACATCTTTCAAAGCTGGCAAATCCATTGTTGTTGACCATTCAACCTTCGCAGCAGGCAGGTTTGCATAGTAATCATCACCATTCGAGCCTATAAAAGAGGTGTGTGGATCAACCGCAGCTGCTTGTACCGGTACCATAAGCAATACCCCTAAACCAATAACCGCAGTACGAAGATAAGATTTCAATATTGTTCCTCTCACCACCAAACTCCTCCTCATATAAGTAACTGCCTCATTTGGATAGCTTCTTAAAATCAAATATAATAATATTGGACGAGCAGGAAATAATACTTATGGATTATTATTCCATTTTGTCAAAAACAACAGAAGAAATCAAAACATTTACTCACAAACTTACATTTTGTAAGTCATTGTGTTATAATAATCACATTCCTCCATACACGGACAGGCTTTAGCAAATATATGAATAACAAGGGGTTTGTGAGCATGAGTAACGAAGCAACCGCAGCACCAGCATCCGATTTTGAATTTGGTATCTATACCTTAGGAGACATCGTAGCGGATTGTCATACAGGGAAGAAGATCAGTCCAAAACAACGTCTCGACGAAGTTGTAGCTGCAGCTAAGCTGGCAGATGAGGCGGGACTTGATATATTTGGTGTAGGTGAGCATCATCGTCTTGATTTTGTAATTTCTTCGGTGCCAGTGGTGCTGGCTGCCATTTCTCAGGTTACTAACAGAATTAAACTAACGAGCGCAACAACCGTATTAAGCACCATTGATCCTGTACGGGTGTTCGAGGATTTCGCCACACTTGATTTGCTGTCGAATGGACGTGCAGAGATTATTGCGGGGCGTGGTGCTTTTGTGGAGTCTTTTCCGCTCTTCGGGTATGAGCTTGAAGATTATCACCGTCTATTCTCCGAGAACATCAATTTACTCTTGGAGCTTAACAAACATGAAGTTATGAACTGGGAGGGCTCCTTCCGTTCATCGCTGAAGGATTCGGAGATTGCTCCACGTCCATTGCAAGAGAATCTTCCGCTCTGGATTGGTGTAGGCGGTTCTCCAGAAAGTGCGGAGAAGGCCGGGATGCTCGGGACCGGAATGGCTATCGCCATCCTAAGCGGCAGTCCAGAGCCTTTTCAAGAGCTTGCCGCAACCTATCGGCGTGCCGGAATTCAAGCAGGACATCCACCTGAAGATCTAAAGATTGCGATCACTAGCCACGGCTACATTGCTGAAACCTCACAGCAGGCGTTGGATGAATATTACCCTTACTACTATAGTTACCGTAACTCTATCAGTCCAAAACCGGGTCAAGAGTACAAGGTGTCTCGTGATGACTTTGGGCAATATGTATCTGCTGATAACACGATGGCTGTAGGCAGCCCGCAGCAAATTATCGAAAAAATTCTCTATCAGCATGAGCTGTTCGGTCATAGCCGCTTTATGACTCAGCTCGATATCGGCGGCCTTCCTTACGCTAAGGTAGCCAAAGCCATTGAACTTTTGGCAACAGAGGTTGCACCTGTCGTACGGCGTGAGATCGCCAAGAAGAACAGCCGTTAGAATGGAATACCAAAAAGGGGCCCTCAAGCCAACGGCTGAGGCCCCCTTTTTATAAATAAAATCACGCAAAGGATGGTTTATTATTATCTACTTTCCCGCTGATAAGCTTCTTATATTCGTCGTCTCCGCCGTCCAAAGAAGGTGCAGTATAAATCTGAGCTGAAGCTGGCTGCTGAGCAGAATGACTCGAGCCTGCTTTTCTTTTGGTGCTTTTGTCATCGCCGCCTGCACTCCTGCTCCCACCACTCGCAGATCGGAGAACAGCATCGGATAAGCTGTTAATACCTTTTATTCTCTTCATGCTGAATCCTCTCCTACTAAATGATTGATGGTACGGAATAAATCCTGATTATTCCCAACTACCGCCTTAAGATCATCTGCAGATAATCCATCACTTCCTGAGAAATGAACGGAAAGAACATACTTCTTACCTAGAGGATAGCATAGGATATATACCTCTGCAACTTCCGTGCGTTGAAAAAAAGTCCATTTACTCGATAAAAATGCATCTACCACACTAGGCTGCTTCTCATTCCCTTTCGTTACAGACAAGGGATAGGAGTGACCGCGTCCGACATTCCCCCCCACCTGAACAAGTTGTTCCTTCTCTTGTGCCTGCCAGATGGCTGCACCGATTACACGACAATGCTTCGGAGGTAAAAAGGAATTGCGTATCGCCTCACTAAGTGCGTGATATTTATCTCCATTCTCGGAGATGGTCACATTACTATTATATTGCCAAAAAAAATGAAGGATACTTTCCTTGCGCCTTAAATCCATCCTTAGCTGCTCTAAATCTTTAAGCGGGTCACGGAATCTTCCACGCTCTTGAATACTATCAATAATCTTACCACAGCTCACATCCACAGCAGCCGTAGGATTATCGTGATGCACTTCATACTCTAAAGATGTAATTCCCGCTAAATCAGATAGCAGATGATATTCTTCTACATTTTCTCCAGGGATGAGATCATCACGCGCAGTTACCTGATCAGGTACTAGACAAAAAACACGGCTGCGCCGTAATCTAGCCCAAAACAAACCCATTTCAAACCCCGTATTATCGCGGGTCACATAATAATATTTACCACGGATTTTGGCGACATCATCTGGCGAGAACACAAATACGGCAAAATCGCTCTCATCCAAATTTCGCTCCAACGCCTCCATAGTGTATTCATTCGCCCGAAAAGCGTTGGCATACCAAGGATGCACTTCAGCATCCCTCTTCAGCTGCTCATGAATCGCTCTTGCATAACGTATAGACTCCCTGGAAGATCCAATGAATAGCTTTGGTTTAGTCACGGCAATGCTCCTTCATCCTCTTTCCCGATATGTAATAATTATACAAGTCTTTAGACCACCAGAAAAGAGGCCATATTCTCAAAAAATATTATTCTAAACCTCGTAAATTGGGTAAGGAATTACGACTACTCTCAAAAAGCGAGGATACTATGAACAAAATGATAGGTGTCACCCTGCTCACAGCTTGCCTTTTGGGTATAGCAGCGCCACAGTCTGCTGAAGCAAAGACAGCAGCGGGAAGTTATACCGCACAGGTATATGCGAGTTCTTTAAATGTACGCGATGAACCGGCTAAGAATGCAACTGTTGTAGGATCAATTAAGAATGGGGCTCGGGTTACTGTGACTGATGAGCAGCACGGATGGTTAAAGGTTAAGGCGGGGAGCACCTCTGGCTGGGTAGCGGGTTATTACCTAAAAAAGGTGAACAGCAACTCCCTGCAATCCAGCGCTTCTGGAACGTCTATTGCTACTAAAACCAATACTGCCTCGTCAACATCAGCCAATGCTTCTAGTAGAACTTCAAAGGCTACAGTCACGGCTAATTCTCTGCGCATCCGAAGTGGCCCAGGAACACAATATAAGGTGCTCGGTTCTTTAAAAGCCAAGGATACAGTCACTCTCCTTCTTCATCAGAACGGCTGGGCTCGAATTCGCACAGTCAGCGGTGAAACCGGTTGGGTGGCAGAGCAGTATATCCGAAGTGGAAGCACATCAAGCAGTACAAGCAGTACAAGCAGTGTAAGCACCGTCCAGCATAAAGGCGGACTACGAGGAAAGCTGATCGTCATCGATCCTGGTCATGGCGGGAGTGATCCGGGCATGCTTGGCACTACATATAACACCATGGAAAAAGATTTGAATCTGCATACTGCACTTTATGTCCGCGATGCTCTTGTTGCTAAAGGAGCACGGGTAGAGATGACGCGCACCCGAGATGATCAGAAGCCGACGTTAGCGCGTCGTGTTCAGATGAGCCAAGCCCTGCGTGCTGATGCTTTTGTAAGCGTTCATTATAATTCTTCACCTAAAAATGTGTCCGGAACGTTGACCTTCTTTTATTCAGAAGCGGATGATTTGAAGCTGGCGCGGGCGATTGAAACCCGGCTGGGGCAAGGCATCGGTCTGAAAAGCAACGGGTTGTCCTTTGGCGATTATCACATCCTAAGGGAGAATCGGATTCCAGCTACCTTGGTTGAGCTTGGATTCCTTACCAATCCTACAGACGAGTCCATTGTCCGCAAGGCCTCCTATCAGAAAAAAGCGGCTAAAGCCATCGCTGAAGGCGTTGCGGATTATTTTAAATAACTGGCTGGAACAACACTCCAAAAAAAAGCCCGACCCATGTATCTCTCAGGTATGATCTGAGGAGATCTGTGGGTCGGGCTCTTTTGACTGCTTCCTTATACGAGCATTTGATAGACCAAGAACAAGTTCAACGATACAACCAGACCGGAGATAATCCAGCCCAGAGTGGCTGTCATTTTGCGATTCACTAACCCGCCCATAATCTGGCGATTGCTTGTAAACACAACCAGCGGAATCAACGCGAACGCAATCCCAAAGGACAGGATCACCTGACTGATCACGAGCGCTTTGGTTGGATTCACACCAAAACCAATGATCGCTAGTGGCGGAATGATGGTAATCGCACGGCGCAAGTACAGGTTAATTCTTTTGTTGATGAAGCCTTGCATAACCACATCGCCAGCCATAGTCCCTACGGAGGAACTCGACAGTCCCGCAATGAGTAGTCCCAACCCAAACGAGATCGCCGTTACTGGCCCAGCTAAGTGACCAAATTGTTGAAACGCGACATCCAGATCCTCAACCACGAGACCATTTTTGAAAAACAATGCCGCGGAGACAATAACCATAGCCAGATTTACTGCACCTGCGATAATCATCGCAATAATAATATCTATAAATTCCAATTTGAAAATCTGTTTTTTCTCCGATTCATTCACCCCGACGATACGGTTCTGTGTAAGTGATGAATGCAGGTAAATCGCATGTGGCATCACGGTTGCACCTAGAATTCCTGCGGCCAATAGGATGCTGTCCACCCCTTCAAACTTAGGTGTAAACATGCCTACGGCAACTGCTCCCATATCCGGTTTAGCTACAATAACTTGAAAAGCGAAGGCTAATACGACTATAAGGATCATCGCGGCAATCCCTGCCTCTAAGGAGCGATATCCCCGGCGTTGCAGCTCTAAGATAGCAAATGAGCCCACCGCAGTAATCAGTGCTGCTGGCAGCATGGGAATCTCAAATAAGAGATATAGTCCTAATGCCGCCCCGATAAACTCTGCCAGATCCGTAGCTATAATCACTAGCTCACTTTGAATCCATAAGAAGATAGATACACTCTTCGGAAAACGATCATGGGCGATCTCAGGCAAGTTCTTGCCTGTCGCAATCCCCAGCTTGGCGGATAACGCTTGGATTAGCACAGCCATTAGATTAGAGGCCACGATCACCCACAATAAGAGATATCCATATTTAGAGCCCGCCGTAATATTGGTGGCAAAATTACCTGGATCCAGGTAAGCAACAGCAGCGATAAAAGCTGGGCCTAGAAAAGGAAGTAATCGTTTAATCCCTTTGATCTCCCCGTTAAGTACGGCTTGTGCTGAAATCGAGTTCTTATGTTGTTTTATATGTGGTTGTTCTACTAAAGTTTGTTCGAGCATTTCAATTCCTCCTCTTGCCCTGAAAAAGTTGTCTATATACACGAAAGTTTCCCCTGTGCAACTTATATTTAAAGTATATGCTTATTTCTGAAAAATGTAAACATGTTTCATATGGAATTTTCATTTGCTTGTTCACCAACGACTAGGCACAAAAAAAGCTGGACGATGATCAGGAATTACCCGATCTTCGCCCAGCTTAAGCTGCTTATGAATTTTTCTTCCATGTGTCCTTGAGCGGTACTATCCGGTTCAGCACCAGCTTATCTGCCGTGGTATACTTCTTATCCACACAGAAAAATCCGTGCCGGATCAATTGAAATTTATCTTCTGGCCTTGCGTTGCCCATTGATGGCTCCAGCAAACAATCCTTCAGGATCGTTAAGGAATCTGGATTAAGATACTCGTCCCAGCGCTCACCGTCTTCTTTAGGACCGTCGTTATCTTTCAGCAGACGCTCATATAGATGAACATCAGCCTTGATAGCCTGGTCTGCCGATACCCAGTGAATGGTTGCCTTAACCTTCCGTTCATTAAACCCGCTTCCGCTCTTCGTTCTCGGATCATAGGTGCAGCGAAGCTCTAGGATTTCTCCGGTAACTTCATCCTTGATTACTTCATTGCACTTTATGAAATAAGCACCCTTCAGCCTTACTTCGTTCCCCATAGTCAGCCTGTGATACCCTTTTGGCGGCTCCTCCATGAAATCTTCTTGTTCAATATAAAGGGTTCGTGAAAAAGGAACCTCTCTTTCTCCAAGTGACTTATCTTCACTGTTATTCTCAATCGTCAGCCCTTCGTTATGATCTTCAGGATAATTAGTAATGACCACTTTTAAAGGCTTAAGAACAGCCATCACACTTGGAACCTTTGCCTTCAAATCTTGTCTAAGCGCATGCTCTAACATGGCAATATCCACAATGGTGCTATTTCTGACAAAGCCAATTTCCTTCACAAAATTCCGGATACTCTCCGGCGTAAAACCTCTTCTGCGTAAACCGCGAAGCGTAGGAAGTCTCGGGTCATCCCAGCCATCCACATAATGGCCTGTAACCAGTTGTCTGATATACCGTTTACTCGTCACAACTCCGGTGATGTTCACCCGTCCAAACTCTCTTTGCTTAGGAGCCTCAGGGATATCCAGCTCCTTCAATACCCACTCATAGAGCGGCCGATGATCCTTAAATTCAATCGAGCATAAGGAATACGTAATCCCTTCGATAGCATCTTGTATAGGATGGGCAAAATCATACATCGGATAGATACACCATTCGTTACCCGTTCTATAATGCTCCGCATGAATGATTCTGTAAATCACCGGATCACGTAAGTTGATATTAGGTGAGCTCATATCTATTTTAGCCCGCAACACTCTGGCTCCCGTTGGATAATCTCCAGCTTTCATCTCCGTAAATAACCGCAAATTCTCTTCCACAGAACGCTCCCGGAACGGGCTGTTTTTTCCCGGCTCCGTAAGCGTCCCTCTATAGGCTGTCACCTCTTCAGGTGATAAATCACAGACATACGCCTTTCCTTTTCGGATTAACGTAACTGCGCTATTGTATATTTTCTCAGAATAGTCTGATCCATAAAAAATATAGTCCGGTGGATAGCCCATCCATTGAATATCTTCGATGATGGCATTTACATACTCCAGATCCTCTTTTAAAGGATTGGTGTCATCAAAGCGCAAATGGAACTTCCCGCCATACTTTTTCGCAGTCGTATAGTTCGTATGAATAGCATACGCACTGCCAATGTGCAGATACCCGTTAGGCTCCGGTGGAAATCTCGTGCAAATATCTCTACTGTAAGTCCCTGCTTCCAGCTCTTCTTGAATCAATCTGTCGATGTAACTCTCTGCTAATACTTCCGGTTCCTCGTTCATTGGTGTTACCTCCTGTTTATAAGTGATATCCGCCTGCTTAATCTGCAAAATAAAAAGAACCTCACCTCCAAGACTTATGGTCTTGGGGACGAAATTCTCGCGGTACCACCCCAGGTTCATTAATATGTCGCCATATTAATCTCATCAAGTACGGCAAAACATCTTGCGCAGTGCTTATACTCTAGCTCTATAACAGGAGCTCCCGTCATACCATCCCCTTAGTCCGGTTCCGATATGCCGCTCAGAGGCTTGTTTCGATAAAATCTCCCTTACCCTGTTCTCATCATCCAGGGCTCTCTGTGAAGGAATGATTTCATGTACTCTTCTCGTCATCGCGTTTGATTATTTTGTATAGGATACCAAAAAGATAACCCTATGTAAATGTGCTTATTCCCCGCTAAGCGCCGTTAGGAGCTCCAATACTACTTCATTGTCAGGCTCTGCAGCCAAAGCTCTACGCGCGTATTCCAATGCAGCAGCTTCAGCTCCTAGCTCATAGTTACAGATTGCCATGCTATACAGCACTGATGCCAATGGTTCTTCCGTACTCGCATGCATGGAGCGTTCTAAGTAACCCAATGCTTCCGCGAATTTATCCATTTCATACAGCAGCAACCCCGCATCTAGCGACAGATCATAACTCTGTTCCATCGGATAATAGCCCGTCCACATCAACTGTATACCTCGCTGTAGATCCAGCATTTCTTCATCACTGGCACCCGGCAGCAGCTCCGAAATCTGTTCAGCGCTATGGATAAACCATTCAGCATCATACCCACCCAAACGCCAAAAGGCCAAAATTTGCTGCAGCCCCATCGTATCTAATTGCTGATCCATCCATTCCTTCATACTAAAGAAATCATCCGGGCCAAAACGTTCTATAAACCGCTTGTAACCCAGCCGAGTGTTTGTATAGCTCAGCGGTGTTGGTAGCATAAGAATACAGCCGATGTTCAGGTTTTTATAGTGATGACTGGTGAATATTGAATGCGCCCCTTTTTGTTTCAGCACATGCTCTATCGCATGATAATTCGCGGTCAAAGAGAAGCTTCCGTGATGAATCAGCAATGGAGGTTCTGCAAATTCCCAGTTCTCTAAGCGATGGTCTCCCTTATCCGCTGTAAGCAGCACGAATCCCTCTGTAGAGAGCCGCGCAAGCCGCTCCAGACAAGTAAGCCCCACCACCGGAAAGAGTATATGTGAATCCTCCAGCTTCTGCTGATAAAGCGTTATAACGTCATGATAGGGATAAGTCTCCTCTTCATAACTAGCCGCACGCCGATAATGGTACTGCGGGATGATTTTGCCGAGCGCATCGGAGGGGTTATCCGGATCAACTTCCGCCGAATACTGGATCGAAACCTCACATTCATATATTTTTCCTTCATCCACATAAATTAATTCTTGCGGAATGCTGTCAAAAAAATAATTTGCCACAATCACCAATGGCTGCTGTAAATCACCCGGCCGAATGCTGAGCTTAGCGTGTACTAAATGTAGTTCTACATCCTGCACAGCATCAAAACGAGCGAAGTCCAAAATACCCTGCTCTACGTAAGGAAGTAGGCTCGGGTGCTGCTGCCAGCTGGATATGTTTTTGGAAGGCAAATCACTCATCACATAACGAAAAGGAGGAAGAGGAATATCTGCGTAGTCTACGATTTCACATAACTTTTTAAGCACATGGAAGGCTAACCGGCCTGCTCCCGCTCCAAGTTCTAGAATCGTAACGGTCTCTGAGAGATGCCCTTGTCCAGCCCGGTCTTGCAGAAATCCAAAGATCATCTCTGCGTATGCTGTCGCAATCATAGGGTTACTCGTGATGTACTGCGGGACCTGATCATTATTCCAAGCCTTTAATCCCTGCTCTTCATAATATGTTCGTTGCAATTCCCAAATCGGTGCTTCGCTGAAGCGATATTGCTGCTCTTTGTTCCCTGTCATCTGTTTCTTTACCCGCTCTCTGTCTAGCTTGTTTGAATAATCTATAGCAATTGCCTTATTGCGCTCTCAAGGTGCGTGACCTGAAAATGACGTATTCAGCCTCTGTTGGTATGTTAACGGAAAATGATAATAATGCCGTCTTGGAGGTTGAGGAATCAGGTCCTTTCAACGTTTGATAAAAAGAATTCCCTTTACTGTCCACACTCACCAGCTCTAATTCCGCATTTCCTTTAGGGATGATGAATCCGGAGGTATTTTGCACGCCTAAGGTCAATCTATATTCTTTCCCGGATTGAGCCTGCGTTAGCATAGTAGGATATAACGGATACGGATGTGCTGTCGTTTCGAGTGGATAAGGAGCAAGCGCACGATCTGCCTCAGGCTTCACCCATTCCTCCCCTTTTCTGGCTCCAATACCAAGGGTTAATTTATTCACATTATTAAATTGCACTTCCCAGCGAAAAGACTTAAGCCCTTCTAAAATGGGGGACGCCGGAACAAACAGAGTGCCATCCTTTATCTCTGGAGCAACGCCTAATGAATCTACGGTCTCCCCATTAAAATCTGCCTCTAGCTGCCCTGCTTTAATATTTCCTACCGATCGGTCCAGCAGTGAAACAGTAATACTCTTGCTCAGAGCGTCATAGAGCAAATCTGCGCCAATCGCATTGGAGAAGGCTCGAATCGGCACCATTAATTTACCTGCTTTGAAATAAGGGGCGAGTTTACCTGGAAAAAGCACGTAATATCCCCCGTATGACAGTGGCATTACCTGTGTCCCTAACTGGACAGCTGCCGACACCGATGTAGGTGTAACCGCAGATCCCGCGGCGAACATAATCACTAATAGACCTATTACGTAAGCTTTTATTTTCCCTAATCGTTGTAAGGACTCCTTGATGTGAATCATCACAAACCCCTCTCCAGTTCATCTAGAACCTTAGCCTCTATTAGTAATAATCAATGATGACCCTACACATGTCAACTTGTACCACTTCTGCTATCCATCATAAAAGACAGCATTCCGCATATATTTTCATTGAACTCTTAAGGAACAAGAAAGGAGAACCTCTTATGACTTCTGCTGGACAGGATTCGGCAAACAAAACAAACATCCCCCAGCCCATCCGAAGCGATGGCACAGGGGGATTAGATAAAGGACCCCGCGATGTTATGCGGGATCTTGAGAATCCGGATATGTTCGTTCCTCCGGTGACTGATGCGGGCCTGGTTCCCAATTTGAAATTTTCTTTCTCTGATGCGCATATGCAGCTTAATCATGGTGGCTGGTCCAGAGAAGTAACCGTCAGAGAACTCCCTATCGCAACTACACTGGCAGGTGTGAATATGAGCCTGACCCCCGGTGGAGTACGAGAGCTTCACTGGCATCAGCAAGCGGAATGGTCTTATATGCTGTTAGGCCGCGCTCGGATTACTGCTGTGGATCAGAATGGACGGAACTTTATAGCAGATGTAGGACCTGGTGATCTATGGTATTTTCCGCCGGGTATTCCTCACTCTATACAAGGTCTTGAAGAAGGCTGTGAATTTCTCCTTGTCTTCGACGACGGAAGCTTCTCTGATCTGAATACCTTGTCTATTTCCGATTGGTTCGCCCATACGCCTAAAGAGGTACTTTCAGCTAACTTTGGAATACCTGCCGAGGCCTTTGACTCCATCCCCACTGAACAAGTCTATATTTATCAGGATCAAGTTCCCGGCTCATTACAAAGCCAAAAGGTGCAATCGCCGTATGGAGAAATTCCACAGAGCTTCAAACATTCGCTGTTGGCACAGCCTCCATTAAAGACTCCTGGCGGGAGCGTCAGAATCGTTGACTCCAGCAACTTTCCGGTCTCCAAGACCGTGGCTGCTGCACTGGTAGAGATTGAACCTGGAGGAATGAGAGAGCTCCACTGGCACCCCAACAACGATGAGTGGCAATATTATCTTACCGGAAAAGGACGGATGACTGTGTTTGCCGGAAACGGTGCAGCACGTACCTTTAATTACAGGGCTGGCGATGTTGGGTATGTTCCTTTTGCATTTGGACATTATATTCAGAATACAGGAGAAGAATCGTTGTGGTTCCTCGAAATGTTCAAAAGTGACCGTTTTGCCGACGTCTCTCTGAACCAATGGATGGCTCTCACTCCCCATGAATTGGTTCAAAGTAATTTGAACGTTGGGCCCGAAGTGATCAATGCCTTACGGAAAGTGAAATGGCCAGTGGTGAAATACCCTAAGTTAAAAGAATAGGTTACTTTCTCCCTTTGCTTATTCACCCGTCTCCGCAAATTGTTTGATTCTTTCACCAATCTGGTCACGCACATGCTGGAACACTGCCCACTTCTCTTCATCACTCCCTTGCGCTTTTGCCGGATCATCGAAGCCCCAGTGTTCCCGTTTGACCTGCGGAGGGGTCATTGGACATTTATCCGCAGCATCTCCGCATAAGGTAATGACCAGATCGGCATTGTTCAGCAGATTAGCATCAATAATATCCGAAGTCTGGCCGGAAATATCTATGCCTACTTCGCTCATCGCTTGTACAGCTTTTGGATTTAGACCGTGAGCTTCAATACCTGCACTGTACACACTCCATTCTTCTCCTAGATATTGCTTAGCCCAGCCTTCAGCCATCTGACTTCTGCAGGAATTCCCTGTACATAAAAAATAAATCGTTCTCTTGTTCATCTTGATCTTCCCCTGTCCAAATTAGTTAATCAACAACCACATATAAAGACCTAAAAGCGTAATAAATAACGTTGGAATGGTTAAAATAATACCTGTCTTAAAATACGTTCCCCAAGAAATCTTCACGCCTTTAGCCGAAAGTACATGTAGCCACAGCAGTGTGGCGAGTGAGCCAATCGGAGTGATCTTCGGTCCTAAGTCCGAGCCTATAACATTCGCATATATTAAAGCCTCTCTAATGATTCCAGTGGTATGCGTCGCATCAATGGCAAGCGCGTCAATCAGAACGGTAGGCAGATTATTCATCAGCGATGAGATCAATGCAGCTATGAAGCCCATACCCATCGTTGCGGCAAATAAGCCCTGATCAGCAATAGACCCAATCATCTTAGCAAGTAAATCCGTCAGCCCAACATTTCGAAGTCCATATACTACGACATACATTCCGATAGAAAAGAACACAATCGCCCAAGGCGCTCCGGTAATCACTTCTTTCACCTTGACGTAAGGGCTTCTTCTCGCGAGAAGCAGGAACAAAATAGCTATGATCCCCGCAACCACAGATACCGGAATACCCAAAAATTCGCTGACAAAATACCCTACCAAAAGAACAGCCAATACAATCCATGACAGCTGGAACATTTTTTTGTCTTTAATCGCCTCATGCGGATCTTTTAGCTGTGAATCGTTAAAGTGCTTGGGAATACTTTTTCGAAAAAAGAAATAGAGCACTACGATGCTCGCCACAAGTGAGAACAGCGTAGGTATAATCATCTTGCCTGCATACTCCATAAACGTAATCCCGAAAAAATCCGCTGATACGATATTGACCAGATTGCTGACCACGAGCGGCAATGAGGTGGTATCGGCAATAAAACCGCTGGCGATAATAAACGGAAATACTTTTTTCTCATCAAAATGCAACGCCCTTACCATCGCAAGCACAATAGGCGTAAGAATCAGAGCCGCTCCATCATTCGCAAAAAATGCAGACACTAACGCACCAAGAACGATAACATACACAAACATTCGTCTGCCATTCCCGCGGGCAGCCCGCGCCATATGTAAAGCAGCCCATTCAAAAAATCCGATTCGATCCAGAATTAAAGAAATCAGAATAATAGCCACAAACGCTAAAGTAGCATTCCACACGATCTGCGTTACATCCAGAACATCATTAAAGCTGACTACCCCAGCTAGCAAAGCTATGATCGCGCCACCGCAGGCTGACCATCCAATTGATAAATTACGGGGCTGCCAGATTACAAGGATTAAAGTTACTAAAAATATAAGGATAGCTACAATAGCCAAAGTGCCATCCCCCTTTTACTGCAAATCCACATCTTTTTCAACACTCCTATATAAGCATGTGACTTCAATCCAACATCATTATATAACTATATGATTATATATAAATCAAAAAAATCCTTACCTGAAATTTAGTCGCAGCATGGCTCTTTAGCCTCTTTATTCAGTTCAGCCAATATCGATTTGGTACTAGGCATCTGTTGAAGAACAGCCTTAAGATGTGGTTTATCCTCGACATTTAACGAATAATGTACCCACTGTCCCCGCTTGCTTTCCCTAACGATTCCTCTACTTTTCAATTTCCGTAAATGCTGGCTAATCGCCGGCTGGGAAATGTCAAAGATATCAACGAATTCACACACGCACCATTCCCGCTCTTTCAGAAGAGAAAGCATTGCCAATCGGGTCTTATCTCCGAACAGCTTCAAGTCTTCAGCAATTTCCGTTAGTGTCTGCATTCCTTCTCTCCTCCTCTTGAAAGTATATAAGCTAATACTTATATTCTAGTAAACTTACCATTGGGAAGCAAGAGTTAATTTTTAGCGGGCTACCGTCCACTCATGCTCCAACATACTGAACATCAAAGAATCCCGCCATCCATCTTTAATAAGCAAAGCATCTCTTAATCTTCCCTCATAAGTCATACCTATCTTGGTGAGTACCTTGGATGATCCGCTATTTCTAGGGTCACAGGTCGCATATATTCGATGTAGTTGCAGTTCTTCAAAGCCAAATTTCAACATTCGTCTGGCCGCTGCTGTAGCGACTCCCTGTCCCCAGGCATCAGGATGGACAATATAGCCGATTTCGCCGCTTCTGTCCGTATGGCTTCTAATATTTAATTCAATCATGCCGATCAAATGTTCAGTTCCTACTGCAACTATGGCTTGCGCGAACCGAGTTCTGGGAACTTTTTGAGAGTCTTCTATTGCTTGGTTCACAAATGAAAGGGTCTGATCAGCAGTATTTGGACCCCAAGCTTGAAAACGGCATACACGTTCTTGTGAACAATAGGCATGTACATCTTGCCAGTCCGTAAACTTCAGTTCGCGTAGATAGATAGATTTTCGCTCTAGCATCATCATCTTCCCCCTCAGCGTTTGCCTTAAGCTTCAGCCCGTTAACTATTCATAGGGTTGAGAGACAGGGATCCAGACGATAAACTGGGTTCCTTCCCCAACCTTGCTCTCCACTTCTATTTTACAATCATGCATTTTTAGAATTTTTAATACAATAGATAATCCAAGTCCATTCCCTTTATGAACGCTGCTCCGCGCTTTATCCACCATATAAAAACGATCAAAAATGCGGGGCAATGCTGCCTCTGGTATGCCTTGACCAGAATCTTTAATAGAAACCTTCACAAACGCTATAGAACGCTCGATTTCGACATGAATGATACCCTCTTGGCTTGTATATTTTATAGCATTATTAATTAGGTTTTGCCAGACTTGATCAAACAAATCTTTATCCACCGTAATTTGGCAGGGTAATAAATCCAATTCTATCTGAATGTTTTTCTGTACCCATTGTGGCTCCGCCAGAACGATCGCTCTTCTTAACTGTTCATCCAGCTGAAAAGTGGTGAGATTAACCGGATGATGTTCTGAATCAAGCGAGGCTAATCTAAGCAGATTGTCACTTAGGCGGGATAAGCGCAGCGTTTCCTGATAAATAATATCCAGATGTTCTTTTTGCTCTTCTACTGGAACGACACCATCTTGCAGCGCTCTAGTAAACCCTCTAATGGACGTAAGTGGAGACTGCATTTCATGGGAGACATTGCTGACAAAATCATCACGAACTGAATCTATCTTTTGCAGCTCACTAGCCATATGATTAAAGCTTTCCATCAGTTCCCCGAACTCATCTTGATTTTTATGCGTCAAGCGCACAGATAAATCGCCTGATGCCATTTTTTTAGCTGCTTCCGTCAGACGTTTGATAGGCTTAACAATGAATCCGGACATCAAGAGAATCAGTAAACTTCCAATGACTAAAACCGTTAGAAGTGTAAAAAACACGTTGCGTCTGAATGTGATCAAGCTCGACGAAAAATCAATTTTAATGATGAGCGCAGCTTTCTCCTTATCTACGATGGGAATGCCAACAATAGCAACACCAGACTTATCATTAAGCATCACTGCGTCTGTGGAATCTGGCTTAAATAGAGCGGCAACCTTCTCCTTATCCACTGAAAAAACAGCATCACTCCACTCATTCACTCTCACTTTCGCAATATCGACCCCATATTTATTGAGCAGTTTAGTAAATGCCTGTGCTTTTTCCGGATCATCGATTAGGGTAAGCACTTTGGCTACGTCCCCAGCTACTCTAATGAAGATATGGTTTGGGGTCACATTATTTTCGGAAAACCGTACATTTAGCAAAAAAGAGATCATTAAGCTGACGATCACAATCCCAATGAACGTAATGACAATACGCAGACGCAGGCTTTTTTTCAACATTTAGGCCAACTCCAGACGGTATCCAAGTCCTCTTACCGTAGAAATAATTAGCTCGGGAATCGATTCAAGTCTTTCTCTCAGACGTTTGATATGCACATCTACCGTACGCTCGTCGCCTTCATAATCGACACCCCAAATATTTTCTATGAGCTGAGAACGCGTGAATATTTGCCCTGGCGAACCCGCCAGAGCAAATAACAACTCACATTCCTTTTTCTTCAACTCCACCGTTCTCTGAGCCGTAACAACGTTCAAATTCCCCAGATCAATCATCACTGCGCCTAGTTGAATCACACTCGAGGAGGTTAAATGATATCTTTTTAATAGTGATTTTACCCTCAGGACCAATTCAATGGGATCAAACGGTTTGACTAAATAATCATCTGATCCGGCATTAAATCCTCTGACTTTGTCCTTAGATTCTCCTCTAGCTGTAACCATCAGAATTGGAATATCGATATAAGATCGGATATCTTCGGTCAATTCAATACCATCTACATTTGGCATCATCACATCTACAATCACCAAATCGATCTTTGTATGCGCTAGAATGTCTAATGCCTCTTGACCGTCTGCTGCTTCCACTACGGAAAATTGGTTTTTTTCAAGATATAATCGTATTAATCTACGGATATGAGAATCATCATCCGCCACTAGAATCGTGTTCATCTCTCAATTTTCCTCTCCGCTAACCTATTTATTCATATCGTAGAGATTCCATTGGATCCAGTTTGGCAGCCTTAGAGGATGGCATCAAACCTGCGATAATACTAATCAGAGTACTCACAACGATCCCGAATAACACATAATAACCGGATAGATTAATAAGTTTCACTCCAAAAGCATTGTCCAAGAGAATATTTAACACATAACTAATGACAATGGCAAAGAGTACCGCAAAGATACCGCTGAATACACCTAATAAAGCTGATTCAGAAAAGAATATACGTTTGATATCTTTTTTCCTTGCGCCAATTGCCCGAAGAATCCCAATTTCCTTAGTCCGTTCCACTACACTGATATATAGCACAACCAATATCATGATCCCTGATACAAGAAGTGAAATCCCGGCAATACCAGAGAGAACTATAGTAGCCATATTCACATAAGTTGTGATTCGCTCCATGATTTTTGCCGATTGAGAACCTGAGAACCCAGCATCAACAGCGGCTGCATTAATATCATTCACATATTTCATATCGGTTGCAAAAGCATTAACTTGAATTGGACCTATTGTAATCCCCTTGTCAGCATACATTTGCTCCAAAGTCTGCGCTGGAAGATAACCCGTGGGTTGCATTTGCGCTCTTGGATCAGTGCTTTCATAAATACCAGAGATAGTGACTTCTTGTTCCAATGTGATCGGTTTATGCTTAGCATCCATTTCATTAATATATAGATGAATCGATTTCCCTACCAAAGACTCTGGACTGTCGTTTCCGCTTAATTTACTAGCCGTTTTCACGGGTAATAATATCTCTTTGCCCTCTGGAAAAGCCCCTGCGGTAATCGTCTCTTTAGCAAAAGCATCCGTTAAGGTTGTTAATTGTGTAAGACTAACCGTCTGATCTGCATAAACCATAGTAGATTTGCCCGAAATGGAAGTGATGGTTTCTACATAATCAACATTTGGAATATTTCGGATGGTTTCAATATCGGCAGCCGTAAACGTTTCGCCGGGCAACATCATTGCCTCTGGACCTTGCATGCCTTTAGCTTCTTCACTGGGTTTAGTTATATCCACGAGTAAAGGATCCATACTTGAATTAATTTCGTCATTCATATAGTTCGTAATTCCATTCCCTAAGGAAAGCATCAACAGTACGCTTAAAATACCAATAGACCCACCCAAAGCTACCAATACATTACGTTTGGCGTTGAGTTTCATGTTCTGCAGAGCCATTTTAAAAGATGCAAATAAACTGAGATTCCGGGATGACCCCTCTCCTCCATCGTAACTAATCAAAGAGCGGTCCTTTAACTGAATATCATCTTTAATCCGTCCTTCTTCCACCTTTACGATACGGGTACCAGAGTCGGCTACTTTCTGTGAGTGGGTCACGGTAATGACCAATATCCCTCTTTTGGCTATGCTGTCCAATAAGGCTAAAATTTGATCGCCGGTATCCTTGTCCAAGGCCCCTGTAGGTTCATCTGCCAAAATAATATCAGGATTATTCGCTAGCGCGCGGGCGATGGACACTCTTTGCTTCTGTCCACCGGACAGCTGATTGGGACGTTTTTTCAGGTGCTCTTTCAAGCCTACCTCAGTCAAAATATCTATAGCACGTTTATTACGGTCCTTCTCACTGGTATCCGTCATCTGCATCGCCACTGTAACATTCTCCAAAACTGATAGATGCGGGATCAGATTGAAATTTTGAAAAACGAAACCAATATTGTTCTTACGATAATCATCCATTTCCTTTTCGGTCATCGTGCTTAAATTCTTTCCGCGGACAAGGACCTCGCCCTCATAATCGGAGTCCATTCCCCCAATGATGTTCATCAGTGTGGACTTTCCGCAGCCAGACTCACCTAGAATAGAGACGAATTCACCTGTCTCAAAGCTTAGATTCACATCATGGAGTACTGGTACCTTTTCTTTACCATACAAAGTATATGATTTCTTTACATGTTTAACTTCTAATATTTTCATTTGTTTCTCTTCCTCTCCTGGTCATGCTCTATATCTCTTTTGATGTTTCATATCCTAACAAATTTGTGTGAACTGATAATGAACTGGATAGCCACATGGAAGAGTCAGAGCTACAGCAAATATTTAGGTTAAGCAATATAAAAAGGCGAATTCACACTCAAAATGAGTGGAACTCGCCTTTTCTATTCGACTTATTTTCAAAAGAAATTAGTGCATGAGGTGATAAGCTAATCCTCCAACTTGTTTTCCGGCGTAATAAACGATGTCTATAATCACCACTGTTAATATAAATTTCGAGAGCAGCGGATATTTCTTAAATAAAGGCTTTATATTTTTCTCTATGTACTCCATTCGCGCGCGCCTCCTTTCTTAAGCTAGTGCTCTTTTTCGGATCAGCCTAATCTGGCCTCTATGATTGATTTCATCCTCAAAAACGTGAAACCACATAAAATAGTAGTTCGCAGGTTTGTTATGCCAGAATTCCTCTTCAGTATATAACCAATTATCATCGACGGTTGCGAATAATTCATAAGTCTTTTGTCTAACTTCATTTAGGCGATCTAGATAATAGCTCAGGTCATTCCCCTTAATATTGGCTCGTCCTTCGTCTCCTAAATTTAATGCTGGCCCCCATCTCGTTAGCTCTTCTTCAGACAAATCTCTTTGCTCAAACGTTGCTACTTGATATGCATATTCTACAGCAGCGTAGTGCAATAATAACGCTCCAATAGAGTTACTCTGAGCATCCAATAAATAATCCAGTTGTTCCACAGTTAGACCCTTAACGGCTTCTAATGTTGTATATCTTGCATAGTTCATCATGGATAAAAGTCGGCTGATTTGCGGGGAGTAACCTGGGATATCTGTAATCAAAAATATTTGGTTCATGTCAATCATATGGATGTTCCTCCTTGATTTCTTCAGAATAATACTCTAAATACCTGAATGGTTCAGAATTATGAATTACAGGTAATGACGATCAAGATGCAAAAGTGAGGTGCTTAACACCATGAATAAAACTAACAAAACTATGTATTGGGTTGTATGGGCTTCAACTTAGAAAGTCTCCATCCTAACAAGACCTAGTCGCTTCCCTTCCACTATAGCTTCGGATCTGGAATGTACACTAAGCTTCTCAAAGATTCTCGTCAGGTTATACTCTACAGTCCTTTGTGACATTAAAAGCTTGCTGGCTATGTCTTTATTGCTTTTTCCACTAGCTACTTCTTGGAGTATTTCCTGTTCTCTTTGATTAATGGACACTTCTTCAAGCAGCCGATTATCCCGGTGATTAGAAATCTTGATATCATTTCTTCGTAGCTGTTTAAGTAAAGACACCGGAATGACCGCCTCATTCCTTAGTGCACAACGAATGGTATTTAACAACTGTTCCCGGGAAGCTGTTTTAGAGATAAATCCTGTGACCCCTGACTCCATCAAAAGATTATAATGAGCACTGATCTCATATCCGGTATAAATCACCACTTTAGATTCAGGATCACGTTGAACGGCTCTTTTGGCGAATTCAAGTCCGCTGATCGTAGGCATGTTGAGGTCGCATAAGATCACATCAAATTCTTGTTGCTCCAGCCTATCCAAAGCTTCCATCGCTGACAAAACAAAAGTAACCTCCATATCCGCGTCCTGCTCAATCATAGTTTTGGTTCCTTCTCCGACTGAAGGATGATCATCAACCAACAAGATACGTATCATCGTCATCGCCTCCTCTGTGCTTTTCTTCTACAAAAGCCATTGTCGGTAAATAAATAATAACCTCCAGTCCCTTCCCTTTCTCCGAGGTAAAAGTGCACTCCCCCTCTAAGCTAGCAACACGTTCTTTGATTCCAGACAGGCCCATATGCTGAAAAGATTCCCTGATATCAACTATATTCATGCCAATCCCATCATCCTTATATCGAAAATAGAGGTGCTCTTGCTGGTCCAGCTCAATTTCAATCTGATTCGCCTTGGCATGTTTCCCGGCATTCCGCAGGAGCTCCTGTACTATTCGATACAACGCAATCACCAGGTCTTCACTTAGCTCACCAATCGGACTGGATGTAAAGGTGATAATGTAGTTGGACTGCAGCTGGGCATACTCAAACAATAGTTCCAGTGCCTTCACAATTCCGGTCTCTCTTAGCAGCGGTGGACGCAGTTCATTGCAGGTCTCCCTAATCTGATATATCACATCCAGAAGTCCCTCTTTAATCTGAAGCAGCTCTGGCAAAATATCCGCCTCAATATCATGATCGGAGATCAGTGTTTCCAGCCTGCGAAGCCAAATGAGCTGATCCTGAAGAGCAGAATCATGTAAATCCGCCGCCAGCTTTCTGCGTTCTTTCTCTGATAAGTTAAAGATCAGGCGTAGAACCCATGGTGCTGCATGTAGCTCTTTTTTCATCTCTGCTTCAAGGTCTTCAATCAAGCCTTCAATAAGATATAAATTCTCATAGACAATACTCGCATAATTTGCGAGGGTATTTAACCAGTTAAGCTCATCCGAATTAAGCTTTGTATGGTTCTTCTTATGATCAATCCAGAGGAGATGAAATTTTTTTTGGTGACGTCCGATTACGAGTAAGATCCCCTGTTTGAGTTGAACTACTTCTCCTACCTTAAAAACTGGAGATTTCGATACAAATTCTATGTTGATCTCTTGGCCCGAATTGTCGACTATTTGTTCGAGGTTACTCATATCCTCATCTCTCTCAAAAAAAGCAGACCGACTAACCGGTAAAATCTCATTGATTTCCTTGTAAATTGCAGCCTCCAAATCAGACCGCTTCATAACCTTGGAGATTTGCTTCGAGAATCGCTCCAGACTACCTTGATAATGATAAAGCTCACGGAACAGTTTAGGCCGGAAATAATAATCTATTTTCTCCTTAAAGAATAAAAAGATTGTAATAGATAAATATACAACCAAAAACATCTGAATCCATTTGATCCAATCATACTCTTGCCTGCTCTGAATGATCGCAAATACGGCTACAATCATTAGCGCCGGAAAAAAAGCAATTAATAAATAATATTTAAACCGATTAAAAGCGAAATCAATATCAAATAGTTGCCTAGCCGTCAGCAGATAAAAATAAGTAACTGGCATCAAAAACAAAAAGATCGTAGTAATTTCGTAAGGAATCAGGTTGACCCCAACAGCAATGGGTGCAGCTGAGAAGAGAACAAACGGTGTAAACGCAAGGATTTGTCCGGTAAGCATAATTTTAAACATCGATTTAAGCGCTGTGCTTCGATAAGTAATGTATAAATATAGCAGCTTAAATATGCTGTAAAAAATTCCAAAAACAAAGAACCCAATAATAATTAACCTTACAAAGGAATACAAGGATCTATCCCAGGAGTAAACCATTAGACTGGAGGTGGAAAATAGGCTTAGTAAAATGACCAGGCCATAGTATATTTTGATTACAGTAGTAGATAGAACTAATACATCAAATCGTTTCAGATATACTTGGAGAAAGTGAATAAAAACCAGTGGAATTAAAGGCAACACGCTACCCATCGCGATTCTACCTATAAGATCAGATCTACTTGAGGCATATCCCGCAAAGTAAGTTATTCCGACTAATAAAAAGAATAAAATCAGCAGCTCTGCTGAGCGATCCCCGCTTTTCCTGCGGTATAATAGAAGGCTTAACACTGCCAAAAAAACAAATGTCGCTCCAGGGACTACAAGCTGGGTAAACGTATGATAGATGGAGGACTTATTCTCAATATCATAATGCAAAGCAAGTGGAGCCCCCCCTTTGGAGTTACGAAGAAGGTCAACGGATTGAACCTGAGTTAAGCTTCCATATCTCACAGCTTCATCCACTTTATCAATCGGTTTCCCATTAACCCGTAATAAGATATCCCCTTCCCTTAGATTCTGTTTATACCCTTCGCTTGAAACGTCTGCCTCAGCAATATAATATTGCCCTTCTTCATTCTGCTCCAGACCAACGCCAAGCAAGATGTTAGAGTGAATGACCCACACAAAATGAATAATAAGAAAAACAAAAATGCAAAGTAACCCTGATATGAATAACTGGCGGAGTTTTACTGTCATTTCAAATCCCCCGAACGAACAAAATTATACATATCTCTATTCTTATTTGGTATTCCCCTACCATTTTATATGAATCACAAAGGAAATTATATACTTTTATGCATGATATTCCTTCTCCTCTAAATATCCGCATTGAATTATAGCTCTATCCTGGCTTTTTGCTGCTTCACTCTGTGGTTTCGATCCAGAATCCATATCGCTGCGCAGCCATATAAAATCACTGGAACCCAACCACTCTCCCCGGCTACATACTCCAACATAGGTGAAGAACTGACAGTAATATTGTGCAAAACACTATCTACAGCATTATTAGTTCCGTGTAAAAGCACTGCCGGCCAAATACTACCGGAGGTCAGACGCAGTTCATTTATAATGATGCCCGCAAACATAACAGATAAGGTAAAGAGCACCACCACGAGCCAGCGGCTTCCAGAGGAATGATAAGCACGCGGCCCAAGAATCGCCGGATAATGCCATATAGCCCAGATTAAGCCCATTGTTACACTAGAACTTACTCTTCCCATCCATTGAAAACGCGGGAGCAGCCAACCCCTCCAACCGATCTCTTCCCCCAAAGCAGATAATGAACCAAGAACAATGTAAACGAGCAAATATATAGCAGTCTTGATCCATGAATCTGGAGAAATTAAGCTTGAGTTCCATCCCATCCAATAGACAGCATATCCCGCTCCCAGTGAACCTAAGGGAATAACTAAAGCCAATATGTATTCTTTGCCTCCCCTAAATTTGAAGCCCAACCTTCTCCATCCCTCAGCACTGTATCCATCTCTCACAATCAGAAACATCATGATACATACTGTGAAAAAAGGAGTAAATCCATACAGACCTTGCGCCGATTCCGGAAGCAGCAACATCCCTAACGCCATTGCCCATACGATAATAATAAATAGAAGAGATTGTTTCTTGTCTGAGAGCAATATTATCACCTACCCTTTTTAGATATAAGGAACTATATCTTCCTATTTAATCCAATTGTATATAACCAGGCAGGACGTTTCACCGAAAACAACGTTCGTTAAAACCACAATTCTTTTGCGGTACTACTTATCTGTATGCCGCAAAGTCTTCAGTAAGGTTGTCCTAAAAATAGTGAAATGGTGAGCGATGTGCGATGTGCGATGTGCAGCGTAAGTGTAAACTAATTAGGGAAATACTCCCTGAAAATAGCCGATTTTGGCTCTAAAAGGACGGAATCAGGGAATTCCTCCCTAATAATCAGGGGGATTTCTTTATTAGTTACTGAATCGGCCAAAATTCAGGGAAGTTTTCCCTAATTATAAGTCTGATGAACAAAATTCTCTGAATTTTAGGGAGAAATTCCCTAATTACTGTATAAGTGCTTCACTTATTGCATCATTTGGAGCATCATTAGGTACGCCCCATGATTCAATTGGTTATCAAATAAAGGATGCTCCGCCGTAACATTAGAGATCAGGTGGCTTTACTTTTGCCCCTAATCTACTGAAGCAAACAGTAGTTGACCAAAAATGCAGAACAGCGATTCCCCGATATTAGGAGAATCGCTGTTCTGTTTGACTTTTATGGTTTTGGGCATGAACGTTTTGGGGACAGCCTTTTTCTAACTATACGTTCTCTTAATAGGTCCACCAGTTACCAGACATAACGATCATCGAAAACAGCTTGATGCTGTCTTCATAGTAATCTTCTGCAGCACTGCTTGCTGTGTGGCTCCAGAGAGAATTCAACCAGCTTTGGTAAGTTGATGAGGTCATCGCACTGACCCCAAATGGAGCATAGAAAGCACCGCTATTGTAACTTCCAAATACGGTTCCGTTTAGCTTATACCCATCTTTTATACTACCAGGTGTACTGCTTACTTTAGTCTTAATCCAGCTATTCATCTTATTAAGCTGCGTAAGCGCCCTGCTGTCCCCAGTAATTAAATAATCTGTTGCGATCCGCCATGGGGTACGACAAGAATTGTAATTGTAATTCCCGTCATTGGCATCCTCAAGGAAATTCGCCGCAGCAGGTTTATACACACCCCCAGAGTAAACTACGAAATCAGGCAAGAGCCCAGTGCTAGAGCTATAACCCGTATAAAGGCTATTTATAATCGTGTACGTTTTATCGATAACACTCGTCCAGCGGGTATCTCCTGTAGCCTGTTGGAATGCTTTTAAATGATTTAGCATGAAATCCGAAGGTCTAGTTGCCGTATTATACGAGCCGCTATTCGCCCAGTCACCTAGACGGATCGTCCACTGTGTCTGGTTAATCTCATTGTCCATAATCGCATTAATGATATCTTTTGCAGCTTGTAAATAATTGATCGTACCGCTACTTCCCCACTGCTTGTCCGCAAGCAGCAATGAGAAAGCTATATCCATATCTCCATCTGTAGCAGAATCCTCGCCTTCAATGTTTTGAAAGCTGCTATTTTGCTTCCAGGACATCAAATAAGGGTTAATTGCACTTGGGTGAGCCTTGTAATAATTATATAAGCCGTCAAAATAAGTCTGAGCATTGCTGTCATAACCAGCCATCAAAACTGTGAATAACATCCCATAACCATGTGCTTCAGATACCGTTTCTCCATCTGAATTATACTTAACGTAATATTTGCCAGTGCCAGCTGGTTTGAGATAGGCCGTTTTCCACGCATCCCATTTGTTCTTCACTGAATTATCCATACTGGTCTGGGTTACATTGTTTGGCTTGATAGATCCACTCGTGTAGGTGGTGTGTTGTGGAAAAGGTTTGTTCACTGCTGCAAACGCGGAACCGGCAGGAAGAATACTAATTACCAAGCATACGACAATAAGGCTTTTCCAACTCAACCTAAGCTTTGTATCCTTCTTCATCATTCATTGCCTCCTCTTCAATTGTGGTAATAAATTTGAAAGAAAACAGCAAGCTAATTCGTATTCGCTATCATTGTAATACAGAATATGGAATTAATATATAAGCAATTCCATTAACAGATCATTAGTACTATATATCTGAGACTTAGATTTGTTCTCACTCCTCAACTAAAAAAAAGGATGGTTCCACAACCAACTTCATTCATGGCTGTGCAAACATCCTTTAGATAAAAATCCATTCGCTATTCTCGTAATTTATTCAATTTGAATCGATACGCAATGTATGGAAGACCCGGAAAGACCAACATACAAAGTGTGACCACTACTAACACCAGGCTGATATTCCTCACGATCTCAGGTAACCATCCATTAACGCCCAAGATCGCTAGGAAGATAAAAGCAATCAAAGCTATAAGCAATGGCAAGGCTACTTTGCCCATCGTTTTCTTTTCACGTTCATATTTGTCAATGAGGGTCCCTGTGTCCGAGTAGATAGGCGCCGTACCTGCAGCTGCCCGAAAGATATGAAACCCATTTCCGGCAGAACAGACATAAGTCCATCCGGCATCTTCAAAAATCAAATAATACTCCTCATCGACATTCGTGTGATAATCTACACTGTACTCAAGATTCTGGGGATCTCCCTTTCTTAACTTATAACCCAAAGGTGCAAAGCTCTCCAGGAGCCAGCCCCTTTTGGCATACTTACTCAATTTCTGCATATCTCCTTTTTCAGTAAAAGCTAAGCCCCCGCTGGTCACATATTTTGTATTCTTCATGCCTATTCCCCACCTTTTATTTGAGAATTTGTTCTGCATGTCTAATCATTTCTTTTCGGCGCTCTACTTCTTTTCTTAGCAATCCAATTCCTTTTTCCGTTGCAATATACGTTTTTCGTTTGTCGTCCTCTTCTTCTTTATACAGCTCAATAAATTCAGCCGCTAACAGCTTCTTAATGGTTGTATACATGGAAGCAGGCCCAATTGAAAATTGATTGTTCGTCATCGTTTCGATTGATTTCATAATCAGATATCCGTGTTTGGCTTCGACTAAAGACAAGAGAATATAAAATGCAGTGTCTGTGAGCTCTCCCATTTCCAATGAGTCCGTTCTTGACACTTAATCACCTCCTCATATGTATCATTAAAAGATATATCATTAAATGAACTATATCTTTTAATGATACACTTGTCAACTGCTGGCATAAAATTCAAACTACCTTCTCATACTAGGTGAAGAATATGGAGGTGAATGTCATGCCCAAAAATAGTGCCAATCCCAAAGAAGCTCCAGGAAAACATCAACCAAGTAAGAAAAACAATGCGGAGAATAACAACAATTTCAATGAAGCCGCTCAGATGGTGAACATCGATAAGGCTGCTGATTATGTGCCCAGCTTAAACGGTGTCTCCAAAACTGATGTTTAAGCTATACCGCTAATAACTTCTTCAATCAAAAAACACTCCTCAGAATTTTCTGAAGGAGTGTTTCAATCCGTGGCAGCTTCATTTCAAGTTCTCTAACTCAGCAGTCACTTTTTCAATTAAGTTCACGAAGGAAGCCAGCTCTTGAGAGCTTTTGACCTGATCCTTGGAATACATGGAGTTATGTTCCGATTCTTTTTTCACCTTGGAAAGGGTGGCATTGATATTGTCGAGTTTCTGGTCAATGGTTACCAGTGAATCCTTTGAGCGACGGGCTAGCTTACGAACTTCATTAGCCACAACTTCAAAACCTCTTCCAAACTCCCCAGCTCTGGCTGCTTCAATAGCCGCATTCAGGCCTAAAAGATGCGTATGATCAGCCACTTCTCTAATCATCGTACCCACTTGATGAATAGACTCCACCTCTTTGTCCAAATATAATACCGTTTGATGCGTTTTCTCTTGATAATCAGCATTTTTACTAGCTAAACTTTCTATCGATTCACTGCTATCCTTTAATTGAACCATCAAAGATACCAGCTCCTGAACGGCTGAACTCACTCCTGTAAGCAGGTGATTTTGCTTCTCCAGCAAGTTTTCTATTTTTGCTTTTTCATCCACTTCATAGGCTTCAAGAACGAGCTGTGAATCGAGATTAAACATCTTGGTTAAGGCATGGATAACAGGCTTCCATTCGTTTGGTAATATCCGTTCAAAATAAGCAGTAGCCAGATCCAGATATAATATGTACGTCCCCAAATACCAATTCGTTGTTAATCCAATACGGGAATGGATTTTCCCGATAAGCAAACGTCTTTCAATAAATGCTTCATCGATCACACCAGCGGCCATAGATAAAAAATACCACTGCTGTGTTTCTTTCAATCGATCCAGTGTACTGTGCTGCTCAATGATGTGGAGCAGCTCTGGCTCCATCGTCATCTGTTTATACAGCTCCTCAACCAATGAGCTAACGATTAAGTTGAATTCTTTCTCCTTGCTTTTTAATAATTCTAAATCAGCCTCAGTAATCCCTATATAGCTAACTTGCTGGAGTCGTTCTGGACTAAGATTGATCATACCGTCGTTAACATCCCTCTCATAACTGTTTATTTTTCTCAGCCATCCCCTATGGCATCTATATCTCTTGATTATAAAGGTATTATTTCAATAAATTTTAACACTATATTTACCTATATTGCTTAATAATTTTACAAAACCTCACTAGTTGCCCTTAGATTTGGCTTCCTATTCATGAATAAAGGGCTGCCGCAGCAGCCCTTTCAGTTTCAAGCTTTAAATTACGCCGCCATTTCACGGCAAACTTTTGCACAAGCTAAGCAAGCTTCTGCACATTGCTGGCAATGTTCATGATCATGCTTTTGGCATTCGTTGCCGCAGGCTTCACAAGCTTCTGCACAAGCTAAACAAATCTCTTTTGCATATTTACTGTTCATCGACATGGCATGAGCTGCAAACTCGCATATATCTGCACATTCACGATCCAGGCGAATGCACTCCTTCATCATCCCCACATGATCCTCATCCAAACAAGCTGAGTAACAGTGATTGCAAGCTATCATACATTTTAAACACTCATCGATACACTCTTTGTAGTTTTGATGTGCCATAACACATTCTCCTCTCAATTCATTAATTAGGATAGTCCCCTACTCTATATATACCCAATTTGAGCAAATAAAAAAGGATTCCGGGGAATCCTTCCGATTGATCAATTATCTAATTAATTTATTGATGGTAACTAATAGTTCATCCAGTACCTCGTTCTCACCTTCCTGGATACGTTCCACTACACAACTTTTCATATGATGCTCCAGCAAAAGCTTGCCCACGCCGTTCAATGCAGATTGGACCGAGGAGATTTGATGCAACACATCATCACAATAGGTGTCTTTTTCAATTAACCCTTTTAGCCCTCTAACTTGACCTTCAATTCTATTGAGCCGGCTAATCAAATTCTTTTTAGTTTTATCTGAGTGATGACTTTTCCGCTCATCCGTACTGCATGATTCATGCTCGTGAGTCAGATTATCCATGCACCGATCACCCCTTTCCTCGTATTTTTATTATACTATAGCCCCCCTATTCTATTCAAAAAATAAATCATTGATTAGATTTTCAATTCTTCATGAACTATAGCTGAAGTTTCAACCTGAATGGTTGTATGTTGAATTTTGAAATGATCGGCAATTAACCGAATCGCTTGCTGCAAAATGCGTTGGTCATCTGCTTCCTCTTCAATTAAGATATGACAGCTGAGTGAATCTAATCCCGAAGTTATGGTCCAGATATGCAGGTCATGGACATTTTTAACCCCCTCAATGCTTTCGAGGATTTCCTTTACTTCAGCTGGATTAATTGTAATCGGGGTGCCTTCCATAAGGACGTGAACGGTATGTTTGATAATTCCCCATGCCCCTCTAAGAATCAATAGAGCAACCAGTACGCTTATGATTGGATCAGCAACATACCAGCCAAAAATCATCATGATTAAACCGGCAATAATTGCCCCTACTGAACCTAAAGCATCACCAAGCACATGGAGATAAGCACTACGGAGATTAATGTTATTTTTCACATCCCCTTTTCTCATAAGCGACCATGCACTAGCCACATTGGCTAAAAGACCAATACTTGCGATCAGCATCATAGATCCGCTGGCAACTGTCGGCGGCTCAAAAAACCGCCCATAAGCTTCTACAATGATAAATCCAGCAACTACAAATAAAGTAACTCCGTTTAAGAGTGCCGCCAAAATTTCAAATCGATGAAAACCATACGTTTTGTTCGGAGAAGCAGGTTTAGTTGCAAACCAGACCGCTACTAGGCTTAATGCTAGAGAGCTTGCATCGTTTAGCATATGCCCACTGTCCGATAACAGGGCTAAGCTGTTAGTAATCAACCCACCAAAAAACTCCAAAAACATAATTCCAACCGTAATGATCAACGCAATCAAAAGCCCTTTTTTATTTCCACTAGGATCAAAATGTTGATGCCCGTGAGAACCATGGGAGTGACTGTGTCCTTCATGAGCGTGACTGTGTCCTTCATGAGCGTGGTCGTGGTTACTGTGATCGTGATTGGACTGTTGCCCGTGTACATTCTCGACCTGATGATTGCGTTTGTTCTTCTTGTTCATCATGCTTAACCTCCTATTACCTTCAGCTAGATAGTATTCGTAGCCCTGCGCAGTTACATTCAAAAGCTCCAGTTAATAATAACATATGAGCATGTGTTCATGTGTTATTATTAACTGGATTTTTCTTCTTGTCAATAAAAAAGCAACAAATGATTGTCTCTGACCTAATAAAATAAAGAGGACCCTCCGCAGCTCTTCCTGCATGAAGGATCCTCTCGAATCAGAACCGTGTATTAAATCAAATCTGATTGTTGCAGCAATCTTTGGATGATAGCCGCAACTTCTGCTCTCGTAATGAAGGCTTGTGGGGCAAGTACATTTCCGCTTCTGCCCGTGATGATTCCTGCTTGCAGGCTGTCTGCGATGCCACTCTTCGCCCAGTCTGATGCTTCATTCGCATCCGTGTAAATGCTCAGCAGCTCGCTTGCTTCTTTGGCCGGAAGATTTGTCTTCAAATCGGTAATCACCATAGCTTTAGCAATAATACTCATCGCCTGTTCCCGAGTAATCTTGTCTGTTGGATGGAACGTTCCATCTTCAAAACCGTTGATTAGCTTATAGGAGTAAGCTGTCTGCACAGCATCATTATACCAATCTGAGACCTTTACATCCGTAAAGGATGTTGTCCCGCTTTCCAACTTCAATCCCAATCCACGTACGATAATCGCCGCAAATTCTGCACGTGTAATCTCCAGATTAGGGTTAAACAAATCGTCGCCGACTCCATTAATAACCTTACGGGAAGCCATCTCATTGACAATGTCCTTAGCCCAGTGGGTAGCGACATCCTTGAAGTTCTGTGGATCTTGAACTACAAAATACGTACTGTTCGTTAAACTGTGTATTTTCGCAAAGTGTTTGCCATCAATGGCAACAATCTGTGTGGGTACATGGCGGAACGTCCCCCCCGCTTCAAGCACTAGCCCAGTCGTGATCTTCTTAAGGTCTACACCATCCGCTAGAGGAATAGTTCTTTCCACATAGGTATTAAACTTAGTGAGTTCAACAGTTTTCCCAGCGTAAGTAACCTTCACCGTGAAATCTAATGGCTGAGCTACCAACGTTAGCTTTTCATTGGCTGCCAACATTTCTATTCTTTTCAGTGCATCCGCAGTCGGAACAGAAATTGAAATTTGCACCTTCACATCTTGTAGAGCAATGTCTGTGCCAAACTGTTTTGAAATTGCACTGATATCAATCTGTGCTGCTGATATTGTATAAGTACCTTTTGGAGTACGAATGATTAGCAGCGCCTGCTTCTGCTCCATATCTTTGATGATTTGGCCATTAAGCTCGCCAATAATCACATCTGAAGTCGCAGTCACAGGGATAGTTATAATTGCATTCTGGTCTTCCTTTTCGATACGTTGCTCTATTTTTGCCTGATCTACAACAATCGTGGTAACCGTCTGCCCGTTATACTCAGATATCGTTGCTGTTCCGGCATTTTCAACCTTACCGTTCACCAATACCTCAACCAAGCTGCTAGATGGTGTAGCTGTAGCTGTAGCTGTAGCTGTAGCAGTGGATCCTGCTGTTGCAGTTGGTGCAGTTGTTGAAGGTGGTGCAGTCGGTGTTGATGTCGGTGTTGATGTCGGTGATTCTGTTGGCGTTGGCGTTGGTGTTGGTGTTGGCGGTGTAGGTGTAACCTCAACCTCCGTTGATGACTTCGGTGTCACGGAGTTCGAAACTTCAGAAGCTACACTACTACCAGCGCTATTAATCGCTTTAACTGTAAACGAATAAGTGATTCCATTCGCTAGACCTGTTACCGTTATTGGACTTGTTGCCCCAACTGTTACGATATTACCCGGAGAAGCAGTAACCTCATAATTCGTAATTGGAGTTCCCCCGTTCGAATCAGGAACTGCAAATGTCACAGTCACCTCGCCATCTCCCGCTACCGCTATTAAGTCCGTAGGTGCAGATGGTGATGTTCTTGGTTTCGTGCTGACTTCGTTAGAAGCTGCACTCTCCCCGCCCGGATTAGATGCCTTAACTACGAAATAATAAGATTGGCCATTAGTTAACCCTGTCACATCATAGTTGTAGACAGATTCGCTTACTGTAGCCACTTGGGTCTCATAGATTCCAGAAGTGATACCTTGATATATAGTGTATCCAATCGCACCCTTCACCGGATCCCATGTTAAGCCGATGAGGCCATTACTTGCCACAGGTGAATGAAGTATTGGCGCGCCCGGCGCTGGAACCTGAGGCGTTCTAGTTACTTCATTGGAAGCCGCACTGATACCATCAGGATTAACAGCTTTAACAATAAAATAATAAGCAGTTCCATTAATTAATCCTACAGCATCGTAACTGTTCTCAGAGCCACTTATAGTAGCTACCTCAGCTCCATAAACACCCGAAGCTGTAGACTGATATACAGCGTAACTATCGGTACCATATACGGGACTCCAAGTAATACGAATATATCCGTTTCCTGCTGTTACAGACTCAATACTTGGCGCAGCAAGTTCAGGCCAGGTAAGGTCAATAACTGCACTAGTGATCTCTGTAAGTCCTGTCGCATCAAATGCCAGTTGCGCTCCGGTAACTCCAGCTGCATTCGTAGCTCCCAGATCCGTAAAGGAAATGAGGCCCGCTACTGCTGTCAACGTCGTATTCCCCGTCAACGTCCAGCTTCCTGTGTCCTTCTTCGACACAGTAACAACCGTACTGTTGTCGCCAAGGTTTACATTCCCAAACTGATCCAGCAAAGTAATTACTGGCTGCTGAGCGAAGCTGCCGCCGTTGGCCTGCGGGGCACTTACGCCCGTGGTCAGCTTCATTGTCGCTGTGCTACCTGCGACAGGTGTAATGTTCAGCACTGTTGCCGCTGGCGAGGCTACGCCTGCTTGGCTGAACACAACCGCTTGCGCGCCAGCTTTGTTCAGCTTCAGGTTCACCTGTGCTACACCCTCAACGAAATCAACGTTGATCTTGCTCGGTGAAGCTGCCAAAGCGGTACTTCCTAAGCTTCCGTACGTTCCGTCCGGCGCAACATCATAACCCGTTACCGTCACTTCTTTCGTTCCGGTGAACGTTGTATCTGTATTGCCCAGCGAATTTTTCACGGTCAGCGTAATGCCATTATCTACACCTACGACAGGTGTCAACGTCGCCGCTGAGGCAGTGATGCTTTGTGCTCCCTGTGGCTGTGGAAGATTCAACGCTACACTAGTGACCTGTGGAAGTCCTGTCGCATCAAATGCCAGTTGCGCTCCGGTAACTCCAGCTGCATTCGTAGCTCCCAGATCCGTAAAGGAAATGACACCCGCTACTGCCGTCAACGTCACATTCCCCGTCAACATCCAGGTTCCAGTGTCCTTCTTGGACACAGTAACAACCGTACTGTTGTCGCCAATATTCACATTCCCAAACTGATCCAGCAGCGTTATCACTGGCTGCTGCGCGAAGCTGCCGCCATTGACCTGCGGGGCACTTACACCCGTGGTCAGCTTCATTGTCGCTGTGCTACCTGCGACAGGTGCAATGTTCAGCGCTGTTGCTGCTGGCGTGGCTACGCCTGCTTGGCTGAACACAACCGCTTGCGCGCCAGCTTTGTTCAGCTTCAGGTTCACCTGTGCTACACCCTCAACGAAATCAACGTTGATCTTGCTCGGTGAAGCTGCCAAAGCGGTACTTCCTAAGCTTCCGTACGTTCCGTCCGGCGCAACATCATAACCCGTTACCGTCACTTCTTTCGTTCCGGTAAACGTTGTATCCGTATTGCCCAGCGAGTTCTTCACAGTCAGCGTAATGCCATTATCTACACCTACGACAGGCGTTAACGTCGCCGCTGAGGCAGTGATGCTTTGCGCTCCCTGTGGCTCTGGAAGATTCAACGCTACACTAGTGATCTGTGGAAGTCCTGTCGCATCAAATGCCAGTTGGGCTCCGGTGATTCCAGTGGCATTCGTAGCTCCTAGATCCGTAAAGGAAATGACACCTGCTACTGCCGTCAACGTCGTATTCCCCGTCAACGTCCAGCTTCCTGTGTCCTTCTTCGACACAGTAACAACCGTACTGTTGTCGCCAAGGTTTACATTCCCAAACTGATCCAGCAAAGTAATTACTGGCTGCTGAGCGAAGCTGCCGCCATTGGCTTGCGGCGCACTTACGCCCGTGGTCAGCTTCATTGTCGCCGTGCTACCTGCGACAGGTGTAATGTTCAGCACTGTTGCCGCTGGCGAGGCTACGCCTGCTTGGCTGAACACAACCGCTTGCGCGCCAGCTTTGTTCAGCTTCAGGTTCACCTGTGCTACACCCTCAACGAAATCAACGTTGATCTTGCTCGGTGAAGCTGCCAAAGCGGTACTTCCTAAGCTTCCGTACGTTCCGTCCGGCGCAACATCATAACCCGCTACCGTCACTTCTTTCGTTCCGGTGAACGTTGCATCCGTATCGCCCAGCGAATTTTTCACGGTCAGCGTAATGCCATTATCTACACCTACGACAGGTGTCAACGTCGCCGCTGAGGCGGTGATGATTTGGGCTCCCTGTGGCTCTGGAAGATTCAACGCTACACTAGTGATCTGTGGAAGTCCTGTCGCATCAAATGCCAGTTGGGCTCCGGTGATTCCAGCTGCATTCGTAGCTCCCAGATCCGTAAAGGAAATGAGACCCGCTACTGCCGTCAACGTCGTATTCCCCGTCAACGTCCAGCTTCCTGTGTCCTTCTTCGACACAGTAACAACCGTACTGTTGTCGCCAAGGTTTACATTCCCAAACTGATCCAGCAAAGTAATTACTGGCTGCTGCGCGAAGCTGCCGCCATTGGCTTGCGGAGCACTTACGCCTGTGGTCAGCTTCATTGTCGCTGTGCTACCTGCGACAGGTGCAATGTTCAGCGCTGTTGCTGCTGGCGTGGCTACGCCTGCTTGGCTGAACACAACCGCTTGCGCGCCAGCTTTGTTCAGCTTCAGGTTCACCTGTGCTACACCCTCAACGAAATTAACGTTGATCTTGCTCGGTGAAGCTGCCAAAGCGGTGCTTCCTAAGCTTCCGTACGTTCCGTCCGGCGCAACATCATAACCGGTTACCGTCACTTCTTTCGTTCCGGTGAACGTTGTATCCGTATCGCCCAGCGAATTTTTCACGGTCAGCGTAATCCCATTATCTACACCTACGACAGGTGTTAAAGTCGCCGCTGAGGCGGTGATGCTATATGCAAGAGTAGGTCCTAGGTTCAGGGTCATTTTAGTGAAATAATCCCCCACGACCTTAAAATTAGTACCATCGTAAATAATGCCATTAAGATTAGAGGTAAGATCAGATGTTTCCTGAGTCCACGTGGATCCGTCTGCCGAAGAGAATAACTCCCCCTTCAATCCAACAGCCAGAAAACTCCCATTACCAAAGCTGATATTATTTAGTGCGCTAGCTGACATTGTAACCTTCGTAAAAGTTACCAAATCTTCTGTGGTTAGAATTACTGCCTGCTGGCTAAGTGTATCTTCTCCAACCAGAATATAAGCTCTACCATCATAGGCAATTCCCTTTAAAGAAGTATTGGGGAACCCAATCTCTAAGGGCACATTCCACTGTATTCCATCTGATGATTTTGCGATAACAACGCTCTCTTGCTCATAAGTAGTACTATTGTATTTCATCCCAAGAGCTACAAATTGATTATTCAAGTAAGCTACTGTATTAAATGCAAAATCCCCATTTTTAAATCTCTCTGTCCATGAGGTTCCGTTAACTGAAGAATAAATTCCGCCATAATCGGAAACAGCAACGTACTGATTTGTGCCAAAAGCAACGCCAGTCAGATTGTCCTGCACTCCGGTATCTGTCATAGTCCAAGTATCACCGTTGGTCGAGGTCACCACTTTGGCGTTAAGATTGTAGTTTTCTTTATCTGTAACCGCAATAAACTTCCCTGCTCCATAAGTGACCGCATTCATTCCCGGCAGCTTGGAGGGTGTGACATCGTTCCATACTGCGGAGCTATTAGATTTGTAAATAGAGCCATATTCCCCGGATGAGACGGCAACATAATTGCCATTACCATCCTTAGCAATACTTTTCAGATTACCGCTGACATTACTCCACGCCGATAGGTCAGAAGAAACCAGTAAGCCGTTGCCCCCTGAAGCAACATATTTTCCATTTCCGTAAACCATATTGTTCATCATCATTGTTGTATGGGTATCCGAAGATGTCCACTGGGTGCTGTCCAGCGGAGCCGCAGAAGATTTATAAATTACACCCTGCCCAAACAACAAATAGCTCCCATTTAAAGAACCTCCCCCATAAAATTGCTTGTTATCCCATGAGGCATCAACGGTCCAATTAGCACCGTCTGTAGAGGTGAATACTTTTTTAGCATACGGAGTCACGATATAACTAAAGAAACGATTATTTAAATAGATTACATTCGTAACATAAGGCCAACTAGAGTTATAGTGGTTGATCACAAGATCGGTTAAGGTGACCGTTGTCCAATTGATCAGATTCGTTGAGGTATAATAGACAGCATTGTTAGCAGAGACCACATATTTGTTGTTGCCATAAGCAATATCCGTTAAGCTTTGCATTCCGAATATTGCATTGGTAGAAGTGATTCCTGTGTCTGTCCAGTTAATGCCATCCGAGGATTGTAGTAGAGTTACATCATAAGAAGGTGGATTGGTGCCAGGTTTATATACTGACTGCCATACAAAGAACTTTTCATTGACCGCTTTCAACCTTTCCGGTGTGATAGCTAACGTTTTTTTTGTCCAATTTTCACCATCGAGTGAATTGTATACTGCCTTTTCGCTACCATCAATAGCTAAGAACAGCCCATTAGCGAACACAATAGAAGTTAGTTTGGGGTTCCCCGCCTTTTTTGAGATAGACCAATCTACGCCATTTGATGATGTAGATATCCCTCCTTGGCCCACCGCTACAAAAACATTGTTACCAAAAGCAACACTGCTCAAATTTCCAGCTGATGTGGAGCTTTGATCTATGATATTGCTATTGCTATTGCTGGGTGCTGCATAAATTACTGCAGGCATAAACAGAGAACTGACGATAGAGAATACTAAACTTATTGCTAATAAAAGATTGCCACTCCGCTTAATCACAATTTTCCCCCTTTGGCATTACACCAAAATATAAATACTTCCACCATATGGAGATTAGATGTCTTTTCTAAGATTTGTAGCCATTTGGTTTGATTTTTATATCGGTATAATCCGAGAGAATTATTACGAATTTAACATTAAATTTTGATTAAAAACAACAATAATTTACACGCTTCACCTATCCATTTCCACAACCTTACAAATGAGAAAAAAACCTATTAAATATCAGGACTTAATCCTGAATTTAATAGGCTTTCAAGCTTTTTCTCGTAGAACTTTTTAAGCTGCTTAATCTTTTTTATTAAATAGAAATCGCTGCTTCTAAAGCTACTTCCATCATGCCGTTGAAAGAATTTTGTCTTTCTTCTGCCGTGGTTACAGCATGAGTAACTAACGAATCGGAAATGGTAAGAATACATGCAGCTTGTTTACCTAACACTTTCGCATTATGGAACAACGCATAACTCTCCATTTCTACACAAACACAGCCATGTTCATTGTAAAATTCATTAACTCCAGGCACATTGTCTTCATGATAGAATACATCGCTGGAATGAATTCTCGCCGTCAGAACTGGCTTGTTAATACGTGTAGCCGCTGCTTCAATGACTTCGTTCAATTCTTTACTTGGCAGCTGGATATCTCCTTCTACACCGCTTTGCACATAGGCATATGTAGATTCACTCCACGCGCTATCCGCCAACACCACGTCAAATAAATTCAATTTATCAGTATATGCTCCAGCACTACCGATACGAATGATGTTTTCCACACCATAGTTTTTGTATAGTTCATAAGAATAAATACCGATACTTGGCATTCCCATTCCCGAACCCATTACCGAAACCTCTTTGCCTTTATAAGTTCCTGTATATCCAAACATATTACGTACCGTATTAAATTGGGTTGGGTTCTCCAAATAGGTTTCTGCAATATACTTCGCTCTCAAAGGATCTCCTGGCATTAATACTGTTTTGGCGATTTCACCATTTTGTGCTGCATTGTGCGGCGTTGACATAATTTATTCCTCCTATGTTGATTACTCATTACTATCTTACTATACCATTCATGATTTTAAATATACGTTTAAAATTTTCTTTTATTGCGACAAAAATACTGCTACTGAATCTCTTTTTATAATTTATTAGCAAACTCGTTAAGTTTTTGGGACATTATCTTTATTTCCTCAATAAATGTAGAAGTATGCTGAACAGATGCCGCCTGTTCTTGGCCGATAGCTGCTATCTTCTCTATCGAATTAGCCATTTGATTCGTAATTCCCTTAATCTGTAACATGGTTTTATTTATGTTTTGCGTCGAGGCGACGGTTTCCCTTGAAAATTTCCGGATTTCCTTGGCTACGACTTCAAAACTTCTACCTTTCTCACCTGCATGCGCTGCTTCTATTGCAGCATTCAGCCCAAGTAAATTCGTTTGATCAGCAACCCTGTTTATAATGGATAGGACTTCTGTTGTATTCTCCACATCTTTTCCAGCCTGCTGAGATTGAATGAGTAGTTCCTGAGAGTGATCGGAAAGTGAACTTACGCCATAGGAAATATTATTAATTTGCTCATTGGCTTGGGATAATGATTCCGAGATTTGTTCTACAATGGCTTTTAATTCACTTTGTCTTCGAATCTGAACTGCAATCCCGCCAATGACTTGTCCCGTTTGATCGTGAAGAGGTGTTGCTGTACCTGTAAACTCAAATCCATAAAAGTGGGCTGGAACATCGGACTTCAAGGTACGATTCTCTTGTATCGCTAAGTAAAGTGGTTCTTCTTTGTGTAAAGGTTGTCCTTCGTTAATGTTTAAATTTATGGTGTCGCCAGGAAAATAAGCAACGAACCGTTCCAAATCACATATCGCTATTGATAAATCAGCGGGGATAGATAATTTTATAATTGGTATAAGTGAGATAAATTTGTCTAACGATTCAATGTTGTTAATCACAGAAATATAGTCTCCATTCCAGCAAAACGTTATTTATAGCGCACCAAGTCTAACCAGATCATGCCTTACATACATGCATTTAATCTAAACCCTTAATTTTGCTTAATTCATATTTTAGATATGTATTCGCGAAAATCTTCATAAAATCCTCCAAAAAAGTTTACAAACACCCATTTCTCTCTCACAAAAGATAAAAAAAGCCCCCACTTTGTGAAAAGTGAGGGCTTTCGTTCTCTTGCTGTTACTAACAATATCGATTAGTTACGGATCAGATAATCAAATGCTCCTAGCGCTGCAGTTGCACCGGATCCCATCGAGATAATGATTTGTTTATAAGCACTATTAGTGCAGTCACCAGCAGCAAATACTCCTGGTAAGCTAGTAGCACCATGGCTATCTACAACAATCTCACCTACGCGAGTACGTTCAACTGTGTCACCTAGCCATTCTGTATTTGGAACCAGACCAATCTGTACAAATACACCCTGCAATTCAACATGGTGAGTTTCTTCTGTCGCACGATCAACATAAGAAATACCATTTACCTTATCAGTTCCGGTAATCTCTTTAGTTTGCACGTTTTTAAGAACAGTAACGTTAGGAAGGCTATAGAGACGATCTTGCAGTACAGCATCAGCTTTGAGCTCTGGAGCAAATTCCAGAACCGTTACATGCTTCACTATACCTGCAAGGTCAATAGCTGCCTCAATACCTGAGTTACCGCCGCCAACAACTGCAACATCTTTGCCTGCAAACAAAGGACCATCACAGTGTGGGCAGTAGGCTACACCTTTGTTCTTGAATTCAGCTTCACCAGGCACGCCCATATTCCGCCAACGAGCACCTGTAGACAGAATGACCGTCTTACTCTTTAGAACAGCACCGTTCTCAAGTTCAACTTCAATTAAGTCATTTTTGTCTAGACGTCTGACACGCTGCAATTTCATCACATCAATGCCATACTCTTTTACTTGCTCTTCAAGTTTAGCTACGAGTTGAGGACCTTCAGTGTACTTCACACTAATAAAGTTCTCGATACCAAGCGTGTCGTTAACCTGTCCGCCAAAGCGTTCAGCAACAATACCTGTACGAATACCTTTACGTGCCGCATAAATGGCTGCACTTGCACCAGCTGGGCCGCTGCCGACAACAAGCACATCATATGGAGCTTTATTGTCAAACTCAGATGCGTCCACACTGCTGCCCATTTTAGCTAAAATTTCTTCAACCGTCATACGACCACTTTCGAAAAATTCACCATTAAGGTAGACGCTTGGAACAGACATAATTTCTTTGCTTTCTACCTCTTCTTTGAATACTCCACCGTCAATCATCGTATGGGTAATGCCCGGATTAAAGATACTCATAAGATTCAGTGCTTGTACAACATCAGGGCAATTATGACAGCTCAGGCTAACATAAGTTTCAAACTTATATTCACCACTAATGCCTTTGATCTGATCAATTACACTTTGCTCAACCTTAGGAGCTCTTCCGCTAACCTGCAACAGAGCCAATACTAATGAAGTAAATTCGTGTCCAAGCGGAGTTCCGGCAAAGGTTACGCCTGTATCTTCACCCACACGATTTACACTAAAGCTTGGGGTTCTAGACAGTTCGGTTCTTTCCACCGTAATCCTAGGTGACATTTTGGCAATTTCATCAACTAGTTCGGTCATCTCTTGTGATGCCTCGTCAGCGCCTGCACTGAGTTTCAGTACTACATCGCCTTCCAAGAGTTCTAGGTATTGCGCTAGTTGAGCTTTTATTTCTTGATCTAGTTTCATTTAGCTTTCGCTCCTTAAATCTTACCTACAAGATCGAGACTTGGTTTAAGAGTTTCTGCACCTTCCGACCATTTCGCTGGGCAAACTTCACCTGGATGATTGCGTACATATTGCGCTGCTTTAATTTTGTTAACAAGAGCGCTAGCATCACGGCCGATACCACCAGCATTAATCTCAACAGTTTGAATAACACCGTCTGGATCAATGATGAATGTACCACGATCAGCAAGACCGTCAGCTTCGATCAATACATCAAAGTTGCGGGAAACCACATGGGAAGGATCGCCGATCATAATGTATTTCACCTTGCCAATTGCTGCGGAGCTTTCATGCCATGCTTTATGTGTAAAGTGTGTGTCAGTAGAAACGGAATATACTTCAACACCTAGTTGTTTGAGGGTTTCATATTGGTTCTGCAAATCTTCTAGTTCAGTTGGGCATACGAATGTGAAGTCAGCTGGGTAAAAGCAAACTACACTCCATTTACCTTTGAAGTTTTCTTCTGTAACATCGATAAATTTCCCATCTTGAAATGCGCTTGCTTTGAATGGTAGTACTTCTGTTCCGATTAATGACATATTGTTTAATCTCCTTTGGGTTTAATTTATGAATAGAGTGGATACTATTTATAATTATTATAATTAACCAAATTAAGGCCTGTCAAGTTATTTATAATAATTCTAATATGATAATCGTTGTCAGTCGCTAAATGTTCATACAAATTCCTTTCTTTCGGATTTAAATACAACACTTTATCATCTGACTGATGCTCATTCGTGCTTATTGACTATTATGGTTTAGTTTACATGTTTTATGTAGTTCAATTTCTACAATTCGATGTCTTCTACTATTAGATTGATAATATTCAAGGATTCTTCCGCTACTGTTGGGTTAGAATAATATCGATTTCCATTATAGGTGATCAGTGCTTTCCATAAAGCCCACCCTCTTGCTCTATTCCACGTTTGTGCATCCATGTTTAATACCTTTTTAAAGATCCTTCTACTAGCCTGATCAAAAAAAGTCCACGCCATTGCAGCATCACAAGCAGGATCACCCACCCCTAATATGCCAAAATCAATGACTGCACAAAGCTGTCCGTCTTTGACTAATATATTTCCAGGTGCGACATCACCATGAACCCAAACTGGTTCTGACTCCCATTCAGAGTCTAATGCCAGTTCCCAGATCTTTTTCAATAGACCTTCATTAAAAATATCTTTATTATGCTCAATCGCATTTCTAGATTCCTCATCATATACAGCTAAGGACCCACCTCTATAAAAATTATGCTCTCCGGCTAAAGGTCCCCCACTAGCATCAATAGACTGTAATTCAATTAAAAAGCTTCCCAAGTCTCTCGCAAATTGATTGAGATCATTAATGTTCTCATGGGATAAAGTCTCTCCCTTTAGCCAATTATTAATAGACCAAGGCCAGGGATATTCTTTGGTAGGTGTCCCTTTCGCTAATGGTGTTGAAATAGGTAACGTCAGTCCTTTCTTTAAAAAAGGTAACCATTGTTGTTCTTTCTCCACTTGAGGAACATAAGCGACTGCACTTGGTAATCGCACACTCATCTGTTCACCTAAATGAAAAGTCCGATTATCATGCCCACTGAATTTCACAGGTCTGATCTCTAAATCGGACCATTCAGGAAATTGTTCATTTATTAATCTTGCTACTAAATCGACGTCTATAGTATTCATAAATATCTCCAATCATGATTTACAAGCATTATTTGGTTGTCTTAAATATTTTCTAGTGACATATGGTATGTGTAAGCTTTATATATTAGTTATAAAGTACAAAGAGAATATACTTTTTTATAGCTCGATATATATCAGAAGGAGATCTTTGTATATGGAATATGATAGCCTTATCAATGAAATTAAACACTCCTATCAAATAAATATAGAGAATATCAACCTTCATCGTGAGATGATCGGTAGGGTGTATTTTTTGCAGAACCAAGAGAAAAAGTATATGTTCAAAATATTTCGTAGCTTTAAAACGGATGATGCTCTGCAGACGGTTCGCATCCTCGATTATTTAAAAGCTAACTCATATCCAGCAGTTTCTGTGATTAGAACTGTACAGAATGATAGCCACATTATACTCAGTAGTCAGGCTGGCAGCTGCGTTGGAATACTATACGATTATGTCGAGGGAGCAACACCCGATGGTAAAATCGAGGCGAAGAGCATCGGGACACAGATCGGGAAACTCCATAACTTAATGGAGCGATACCCCGAGAAGCTTATCCGTAGAACAAAATTCGATTACATCGATGGTTATATCTCCAATATGCAAGATCTCCAATTTGACCCAGGAAAAATCCTTGAACTAAATCATTACGGCAATGAATTATGGGAACATATCACAAGGCTTCCCAAAAGCTTTTGTCACGGTGACCTTCACACAGGAAATATGCTCAGAAATGAGTGCGGTGAATATATTCTTTTGGACTTCGATGATGCTTCGGGTGATTATCCGAGTATGGATGTTGCATACATGTGTGATGCTACCGATTTTAATCACTCAAATGAATCGATGTATGATCAAACCATGCGTTTGTACGAACGTTTCTATTCGGGTTATAGTACAACACGTACAATAAGTAGTAATGAGTTTAAGGCTCTTTTCGATTTTATTGCGATCAGACATTTTCAAATCATCTCAAGAATAGTGCAGTGTCAAGGATTGCAAAGTATATCCAAAGAATTCTGCGATGAACAATATAGTTGGCTTATGAAATGGCAAGAACTTTGCATTAAACACGGGTAAAAATACTGACGTTTCAATCTGTACTATATAAAAACAACCTCAGTACGGGTTCATCCCGAACTGAGGCTATTTCTGTTAACTTATATAGGTTCTACTTCAAATAGGTTCCTGACTCTCCGATTCCACCACTACCGTTCAATACATACACTCGCGCATTTCCTTTACCGGAGCAGTTGATTGTGATCACACCGTTGGTAACGGTTTTGGTATCACCAGTCACTGCATCCACATAAGTTCCGTTAGGAATTCCAGTGAATGTTGCATTTCCTGAGATTGTAACCAAAGCAAAGCTATCGATTCCTTTGCTACTATCAGTGTATCTTCTTTTAAATGCCAAATCACCTGATACATTTTCTGTAGAATATTGGCCTTTTTGCAAAGCAGGAACAGCTCTTCTAATTAAATTAAGTTGTCTGATATGTTTCGCCAGAGGATAATTTAACGAGTCTGCAAGTGTGCCAGTAGCATTGGTATATTTACCGTAATCTTGAACAGTAACACTACCCTCAATATGATCGCCAAAGTAAGCACGGCCTGTTGTACTTAACGGCGCATTTGGACCTACATCGATGACTGATCCTTTTTTGAACTCAATTTCAGAACCATAATAGATCGCAGGTATTCCTCGGAAGGTGAACATCAGCGCGAGATTCTCAGCCCAAGTGTCCTGTGTGCCGGCAAATCTTTGATTTTCTGGTGCTTGGTCAGGTGCATAGTCATGAGAGTCAATATAAGTTACATTCCAGGTAGCATCATTATAGAATTGATCACCGCTTCTCATACTGAATGCTTCCTGAGCAGTTTTGAAAGCCCAGTGCATTGGAAAATCAATAACATCCATACCCGATTTCTTCGAATAATCAGGCGTATGATAAGTATTTCCTGTTAAAAAAGCATTGTTCGAGGTAGGTTGTCCTGCTGTAGTAGAGTTATCTGCCCACTCTTGTTCCACCGATAGCTTATTGGAAGCGTAGTCATTTTGACCGTCACCTGGATAGGGTTTTGAGCTTTTCCAAGTATAAAATGGTGTTGATATCGCCGGAATTCCACTGTTCCACACATCTCTGTACCGAGTAGCCACTTCCCCAAAGACAAAGAAGTCTGAGCCCCCTCTTGTTTTCCATGCCGGCACAAAATATTTGTTAAAAATATACCGGCTTACATGCTTTACAGTATCGACCCGGAAAGCATCCACACCCATATCAATATATTGATTATAGCTGTCGATTAGATACTGATTCACTAGAGGATTCTCTGTGTTTAAGTCCACACAGTCTCCCGCAATCTGTCCTGTCTGGACGGTGTAAGACTCCCAAGAAAGACTTTTTTCCGTATGGTAAATATTATTGTTAGTCTCCGCAGTCTTCATTAAGGCAAGTCTTGCCTGATATTGCTGATCCGGGGTCATGGAATCATAGTTAGCTGGCAGCTTATCCGTAATTTTGAGCATGTTACTCACGGTGTCCGCCGCCGTTGGATCTTTTTTGAACATCGGGAACAGATTTTCTTCTCCAAAATTACCGGTATGATTGACGACAATATCTTGAATAACCTTTATCCCTCTAGCGTGTGCTGCATTGATCAAATCCTGATAAGATGCCCCTGCGGATTCATATCTTGGATCTACTTTTGCAAAATTTATTGCATGGTACCCATGATAATCATAACCGCTGGCATTCTGCACCACAGGTGTAATCCAGATGGCACTGAAGCCTAGTGCTTTAATGTAATCGAGCTTTTGAATCAGTCCTTTAAAATCCCCTCGCCAAGCTGGATCCGAGTCCGGATTTCCTGCCTTGGCATCCTCCCATGCATGTTCGTTGTTACTCGGATCACCGTCATAAAACCGGGAAGTGATTACAAAATAAATCGTATCTTCACGAAAATCGCCCTTATTACCAATGTTATAAACAAAACTCTGTTTGGTTTCATTTCCGGCACCATCGATCACAAGGAATTTTAAGGTTGTCGTCTTGTTAATCAAGATAGACGGTCCCGCAAGAGATGTTAGTGCATTGCCTGAAATATAGACTTTTGAACTCGTTGTTGGTTCCGTACCATTATCTGTGTAATATGCTGTGGTTGTTGCCGCCTTGTTGTCTTTTATATTAAAAGATACGGAAACCGCTGAGCTCGAATTCCCAACAGGCAGATTCGCAGTGATAATCGGAGCTTGCAAATCGGCATTCAGATCAATCACATAAGCAAAAGAGCCTACATTACCCGCTTGCCCTATAGAGTTAACGCCGAATGCTTTGATAGTCAAAGAAGAAGGTACTTGGATTGGAGTCGTATACAACGTTGAGGTTGTCGTAGGTGTTGATCCGTCGGTCGTATAATAAATTTTATCGCCGCTATTTGTACTGGATAGGGTCACCGTTTGGGCAGAATCATAGGTTTTGGGCACAGGCGAGACGGATATCACCGGAACCTTAGGAACGTCTGGATTGGCATCATACCATACGTTATCTGAGTTATACCAGCCCTCTTTTACGCTGCGAGATAAGTCAGCCGTCTGTTTGCCATTGCCGTCATTAAAGATCAGGCTTGCCCCTGTAGCATTTGGAACAGTATAGCTATACCAATCGTTCCCGTCCGATTTCATCAGTATCCCCGGCCATGCTCCACTAGTCGGAACGGTTGCCGGATTCAGATTCCAGTAATGGATGCGGATCGCTGCATTCCAGCTTGCTGGTTTCTTAAAGTGAACGGTTAGCCCCGCTGAAGTAGGTGTAGGTGTTGGCGTCACTGTTGGCGTTGGTGTGGGTGTTATGGTAGGTGTTGGCGTCACTGTTGGTGTAGGAGTTACCGTAGGTGTAGGAGTTACCGTAGGTGTTGGCGTCACTGTTGGGGTAGGAGTTACCGTAGGTGTTGGTGTCACTGTTGAGGTAGGAGTTATCGTTGGTGTTGGTGTAGCTCCGGCCGAAAGGGTCACATAGTCGATATTAATATTCCCGCTATCATCCGAGTCATATTTATAAGCAAGCGTGTTATTTCCTGCCTGTAAAGAGAGTGTTTCTGTTTGGTCTGCCCATGTATCCCAGTTGGTCAGGTTGGCTAATGTTGTCTGTGTAACCTTTATTCCATTGACATAAATGGACACTTTTTTAGCACTGCCGGATGCATTAGCATAGTGAAGCGTGGCATTATAGGACCCTGCTGCGGAAGCCTGGACGTTAAAAGTGGTGGCTGCTCCTGTAGTTGTATATCCATCAACAAAACCAGTGCCCGAATATCCGGTGTGATTCGTATTTACTTTTGCACCACCAGACAGGGATGCACTCTCTGCTTCGTATTTCCCGGCGACCGGAATAACAACCGTCCAGTTCTTCCCGCCGTTATTGTCCCAACTATCCGTTGGAGCCGTGATGTGATAACAATAAATTAGGGTGGCGCCTTCCTGAACATTGAGGTTGGCGATGAACGTGGTTCCATTTTTGGTCATCACCGTGTCCGTAGTATTAGCCCAGTTATTCGTAGTCCAATGTAAGGTCACAGCTGCCGCTGTAGGATTGGTATAGGTGACTGTATGATCCGTATTGCTGGCCGATGCTCCACCCGATAAACCAAATAAACTAAAAATGAGTGAAAAAATAATTAACCACGAAATATAACGCCTGGATTGTTTGGATACCAAGTAAATAACCTCCTCATAATTTTAAGTGCAGCTTACGATTTTAAGCCCATCGTGATGTGCAAACGTTTGCAAAAATGAGAAAAAAAGAAATACTTAATAGTTTTAATCTCCTCCTTCAATGAATAATAAGGAAAAAACTCATTGTATGCGTTTACAAACGGTTCAATATCTGATGAATTTTCCTTGTTAAGATTATAGGCGCCAAACTTTTGCTGGTCAATGCATCTTTTAGGCTATAATTCAATCGTTTTCACTATAAGTTCCCTAAGATAGCAGGTAAATTGTTCAGGTTCTTAGCCAGCCAATTCATTTCTTTTGCAAAACGTTTTGGAGGTACACTATGTTTGTCCATCGCGGCATTAATCCACCACGGGCTTTCCATATACCACAACAACTGCAATGATTTTGTTAAATACCCCTGCTCCACCGTTCGTTCCTCACGATATCCGTCAATAAATGCTGAAGCTAGTGCTCCATCTAAATCTTCATCTAAAGCACATGACATCACTGCTCGCGCTACATCAAGCTGCGGATAATCATATTTGAACCGATCAAAATCTAGAATTGCAGACAATTGGCTATCTTGAAATAAAAGATTATCAACCCATAAATCACGATGTGCCCATCCAGCTACAAGTCCTTCGAATATTTCCGGATCTATTTCTTCAGTCGCTCTCAGTTGTATCTCTAGGTCAGTGATGAGTGAAGTTTTGCCCATTTCCTTTGATTGTTGTAGGAGTACATTCCAATGTTCTAAACGTTCCTCAGGGCTTTGGGGAATAAATTGTGGGGTTCTTTTCAAACTAAGGGTCCCATCATTTAATAAACGATGCATTTTACCTGTGGCACGACCCAAATCAAACATTTGAAGGATGTTAATTTTGCCCGGCTCTATGACACGCCCTTCACAATATTCCATAACCATAAACGTCTCTCCCATATCTGATTCCAGTAAAACTTTATGGTTATAAGCCAACAATTCGGGACATGGGAGTCCCTGTAGATACAATCTTTTCTGTTGAGAAAAGGCGAAGCTCAGCTCTTCTGGGTTATACAATTTATATCTTTTTTTGTTGTATTGTTTAAGTAGAAATGGTCCTGAATCCGTTATGATTTTCCATTTAAGATTTAACCAGCCACGTTTTATTGGGGTAGCATGAAGGACTTTCAATCCAAAAAAATGATAGAAACTATTACTTAAATCCTCTAAAATGGCTTCCTCTGAACGAATCGCTTCCAATTCATCAACTCCTATCTATTCAAAGTATAAAAGAAGAAGCCGCCAATGACGACTTCTTTTAGATATTTCTTTTTAGCAGAAAAAGTTATCTATAAATAAGGCTCCCGCCTTGGAGAAACTCTTGCGCCTTCTCTTGCATTCCTGATTCAATTCCCGTCGTATTCCGGATATTATGAGAGATCTTCATACTGCAAAATTTCGGCCCGCACATGGAACAGAAATGAGCTGTTTTAGCGCCTTCCGCAGGCAATGTCTCATCATGATATTCGAGCGCTCGCTCAGGATCTAACGATAAATGAAATTGATCACGCCAACGAAATTCAAAACGGGCTTTCGAAAGAGCATTATCCCGGTCTTGTGCTCCTTTATGCCCTTTCGCCAAATCTGCGGCATGAGCCGCTATTTTATAAGTAATGACCCCTATACGTACATCTTCCTTATTAGGCAGGCCAAGATGTTCCTTCGGAGTTACGTAACATAACATAGCTGTACCGAACCAACCAATCATCGCTGCACCTATAGCAGAGGTAATATGATCATAACCAGGCGCAATATCTGTAGTCAGTGGACCTAATGTATAAAAAGGGGCTTCGTTACAAGTTTCAAGTTGCTTATCCATATTCTCTTTAATCAAGTGCATCGGCACATGTCCTGGACCCTCTACCATCACCTGTACATCATGACTCCAAGCTATAGCTGTTAATTCACCTAACGTCTCTAACTCGGCAAATTGTGCTTCATCATTCGCATCAGCAATCGAACCCGGACGTAATCCATCGCCTAGGGAAAAAGAAACATCGTACAGCTTCATGATTTCACATATCTCTTCAAAATGTGTATATAAAAAGTTCTCTTGATGATGCGCAAGACACCATGCCGCCATGATGGAGCCACCTCTTGAAACAATGCCTGTCATACGTTGTGCAGTCAACGGGATATAACGAAGCAGAACCCCCGCATGAATGGTAAAATAATCAACCCCTTGCTCCGCTTGCTCAATGAGCGTATCACGGTATACTTCCCACGTTAAATCTTCCGCTTTCCCATTCACTTTTTCCAACGCTTGATAGATAGGCACCGTTCCAATAGGAACAGGAGAATTACGGATGATCCACTCGCGTGTCGTATGAATGTTTTTACCTGTTGAGAGATCCATTATATTATCTGCACCCCAGCGGGTGGCCCATCTCATCTTCTCTACCTCTTCCTCTATGGATGAGGATACTGCGGAATTTCCTATATTGGCATTGATCTTCACTAAAAAATTGCGTCCAATAATCATTGGTTCACTCTCTGGATGATTGATATTCGCTGGAATGATGGCGCGGCCGCGGGCTACTTCATCTCTTACAAATTCCGGTGCCACATTCTCACGAATCGCAACGTATTCCATTTCCGAAGTAATAATCCCTTTGCGTGCATAATGCATTTGAGAGACATTACGCCCCTTTTTCGCTCGCAAAGGTTTTCTATGGAGCGCTGGAAACACTTCCGCCACAGCTTTTCCCGTTGCATTCCCGTTATCTTCAGGCTTCATGGTTCTTCCTTCGTACGCTTCCGCATCCCCTCGTTCCTCAATCCAGCTTAGACGATTGGGCTCTAACCCCTGACGAATATCAGTATGAATATTAGCATCCGTGTAAGCCCCGCTTGTGTCATAGACATGAATTGGGGCATTCTCCTCTTCGCCGTCTATGCCCGCAGTTGGACTAAGTGAGATCTCCCGCATAGGCACCTGAATATCAGGCCGTGAACCCTTTACATACACTTTTTGACTTGCTGGAAAAGCTGATAGATTGATTGGATCGTTGTTCAATTCGCTTGTCATCTCAATTCCTCCTATAAGGTGATTTGATCAAGCGGAGACGGTCTACTCCCCCACAAATAGAAAAGGCCACATCTGTATAAGATGCGGCCTTAGAGTAGACAAATAGAAATAGAACTCCATTTCCTCCGCTGGCATTATCCAGATCAGGTTTGACGGTCGATAGTTATAACTATCCTCTCAGCCTGGTCCCACCAAGCTCCCGTGACTATATAATTGCTACTTCAAAGTATAACCGAAAAGAGAAAATTATCCAAATCTACTCAAATGTGAGATCAATGTATACGTTAGTTTAACACCAATACCCCAAATCCTTCCAGAAGCACCTCGCCCGACAATGTTGTGCCGCTCAGTAAATCTGTTTTGGTCTCATGAAGATGGATCGTGACAGGAGTCTCACTATAATTAAGCAAAAAAGCATAACTGGAAGAAGCTCCGGTACGGACTTGCAGTTCTACCTCTTCTGGGAGCTCCAGCCAATCTGCTGGTGATTGTAGATCAATTAAATTTATGATCTCAGCCGCTGCCTGTTCATTAAATACGGCTCCGTAATACCAAACCTCACCCTTGCCGCGACGATTTCTAGTTACCGCCGGTTTTCCCGCATAATAATCAGAGGCGTAGACCGCCATCACTTCAACCGAAGCTTCCTCTATTTTGAGAATATCATTAAAGTCATCTGCTCCTGTAACGACTTCGGTCACGCCCGACCAGCTAATTGTTGTTGGCTGACGACTGCCCTTAACCATTGTGAATTCTTCAACTGTGATCCCGCATAGATCCTTAGCAGCACCTGGGAAAGGACGCATATAACATTGTCCGCGCTCATCCTTATAGCCGGTTCTACAGCCGAAGATCAGTTTGCCGCCTTGCTGAACATATTCATCCAGCAGTGCTGCTGTCTCATCTGTCATAATCGCTGGGTGAGGATAGATAAGCACGTCGTACCTTGCAAGCTCCTCCAGCGTTGTTTTTTTGCGTAAATAGAGTACGTCATTCGGGATATGCTTCCGCTGAAGCGCCTTGTACCACTCCTTATTGCTCTTCCACATAAACGGGCCATGCCAAACATCGTATTCTCCATCCCACTCATTGTCATAATCACGAACAATAGCAATGTTAGCCTGATTACGAGTACCGACAAACGCATGACCTGCTGCTGCCAGCTCCTGACCGATCTGCCCCGCTTCCCGCACTCTCCGGTTAGGCTGATTATGATAGTCATTGATTCCATGCCAATAAATTTCATTGCCCATCGTAGCTGTCCGCCAGCGGAAATATAACACCATATCTGCTCCATGAGCGATCGACTGATAGGTCCATAACCGCATCTGCCCGGGCTTTGGAGAAGGCATATCCATCCGGTTCACCCAGCCACCCGGGCCCGACTGCTGCTCCATAATGCAGAAATTCGGGGATATCGAACGAACAACAGATAACGACAGTCCCCAGCCTCTATCATTCAGCGGATTCCGCTCATTCGGGTCATAAAAAATAGTAGAGAACTGAGGATAGGAATCATAGCTGAAGAAATCCAACAGTTCATCCGTCATTTCATGGCTATCGAGATGCCCGAACAGACCGTTCGTGGTTACCCACTGCTTAGGGGCAAGTTTACGGATGATATCCGCTTGGTTTTTGGCAAAAGAATTTGTATTGTCCGAAATAAACCGTTTTTCATCCAATGCCTGATGAGGATTGGGTTGCTTCGGTACTGGAGTCGGACGTGGAAGATAGACCTGAGACCAGTCACTATAGCTTTGATTCCAAAAAACAGCTCCCCAAGCCTCGTTCAAATGCTCAAGTGTAACATATTTCTGCTGTAGCCATTCCCGGAAAGCCTTATGGTCACTCTCCGAATAAAATTCACTGATCTCACAGTTGAGCTCATTATCAATTTGCCAGCCAACTACACCCGGATGATTGCCGTAATGTTCAGCCATTTGTTCTGCAATACGTGCACACAGTTCCCGGTATTTAGGACTGCTGTAATTATAATGACGGCGCATGCCATGCTGAAGTGTAACACCTTCGTAGGTAACATTTAAAACTTCGGGATACTTATCAGTCAACCAAGCTGGAGGCGTCGCCGTCGGAGTACCAAGTACAACCTGAAGACCATATTTATGTGCTAGATCAATCGCCCGATCAAAGAGCCCGAACTGAAACTGCCCTTCTGCCGGTTCAAAAATAGACCAAGCAAACTCCCCCATCCGAATGATCGTAAAGCCGAGTTCACGCATCCGGCGATAATCGTCCTCCCACATGTTTTCTGGCCAGTGCTCCGGATAATAACAGACGCCAAGCTCGAATTTTTCAGTTGCGACAGGTTTCTTCATCATTACCTCCAAAGTATTAAAAATATGCTTTCAATATTTTATAATTCTATTGTAGTATCAATGATAAGAGGTCTTATATAACAAAATATTGCTATCATATAACAATCTTGCGTTCATTGCCTTAATCCAACTTGCGCTCTGTTGCGCTACAGAAACGGGTGCTGCCAAACATGAAGAAACAATGGTATTTGCCGACACCGGCTTTTTCAAAATATGTCTGTTATCCTGAATTTTTGGGACATTACACTCACTTTCCACAACATACAGAGAGAAGAAGCGAAGGTTTTCTGGGGAGTTATAACCTGCATTTGATCTTTGATGGGGAGGGTTATGTATTCCATGAGGGCGAACGTATTCCGATGAGTAGAGGACGAGGTTTTCTGTACCCTAAAGGGGCTTATCAGCAATACGGCTCTGACCCAGGCGAGCCTTGGGATGTCCGCTGGGTTCATTTTAACACTGAAATTGTCCTTCCCTTATTAGAAGAAGTGGACCAGTCTCGTGCATACCTGTTCACTTTTGATTTGGATGCTAAGCTGGACGAGCTATTCGAGGAAATGTACCTACTAAGCGCTTCCTACGTGACCCGTAGCGAGCCAAGACTATCTGCTCTGCTGTATGAGCTTCTAGTAAACTTGCTGCAGAACTCCGAGCCGCTTCACGGCTCAGTACCGCACGAGGTTAGGCAGTCCATCCGCAGTGCTGCAGATATCATTCATGTCGAATGTGCCAGCCCTTGGTCTCTGGAATCGATGGCAAGATTGACCGGGTACAGCAGCTATCATTTTCTAAGGCTGTTCCGGGTGGTTATGGGTAAAACACCTAATCGTTATTTAACCGATTGTCGGCTGGCTAAAGCCAAGCTTTTACTAGTTTCCACAGGACTCTCCATTGCTCAGGTTGCTACTCAGTCCGGTTTTGCCCAGTCCAGCTATTTCATTAAAGTGTTCAGAAGGTTTGAAGGCATGTCTCCTGTGAAGTACCGGCAGGCTTTTGGGGCGTAGAGGATCTTCGATTCAATCTTAGTCTCTTGGATTTATCACCCTTAAAGATCATCCTTAAGAGAAATTTCACTCTCAATATCTAAACTTATTGTTTCGGAATGAATCTCCCCTTCATTATCATTCCATGTAATAGATAAAGTGGTATTTTCATAATTTTGTCTATTTTTATTTAATTCGTCATACGAATACGGACCTGTTATAGACGCGATATCAGTGTTACTTAATATTGAAACGGGTCCATCCGTTGACCTAGCTTCATTTACAAGAACTGTTTCATCCTTATTATTATTGTTTTTTTCATTGACTTCATACTTATAATAGCTACTATTCACTAAAGCGCTTGGGTCTCCCTTGAACACTAACTTCCCATGTCCCCGTAAAATTTTATTAGATGAAATTATTATTTTGTAATCTAAAACATCCCATGTATCCCCTGTACCCTTAAGTGTATATACTTGAACACCAGTGTTTAAATTTGTTTCGACCTCTTTATTGAAATATAAATAACTCCATATCGCATTCAAAATAATAACCACAGCTACAAGCACTAGGATTAGTTTTTTCATATCTGCTCCTTTATAAATACTCCCCAGCCATTATTTATATCTTAAATTCCACTCCTTAGACCATTTCGGGAAAGCTTCTCCGGTCAATTCTTCGAGTGTATTCCCATCAATGGTATAAACCCAGCCCATATGTAATTCAGCGAAATCAGGAAAACTATAGCCTCCTATCACTTCATCGTCTGCTTCTTGCAGAAAAATCAGGGTTTGTTTTTTTGTATTATCCTTCTCATTATCTAAGGGGTGGTTTTTAACGATGAACTTACTTGTAGTTATTTCCTTGCCTATATAATCGATTGGATCAACACTTTGAACACTCCAATATTGTATGTATGGCATTTCCGTCAGCAGTTTTTTATCTAATAAATATTCAGAAACAATTCCTTCATTACTAATGATCAGATAGCCCATATCGGTAATAAATTGTTCAGCTTTGCTATATTCTTTTTTTGAATTATCGCTAATTTGCTCCTTACTACATCCAAATAAAAAGATTAAGAATAACGGAACTATGATTGCCCTTAATTTGTTCATAGGTTCCTCTCCTTGGAGTGTTTATTATCTCCTTAATAGTCTCATAGATTAATCTTATTGTATGAATTTAGTATCATCAAACTCTTTAGCGTCTTATAGGCTCTCCATTCCAACCTTGCTGTTTCACCGGGAGGCTCCCATTTTATCTGCCATCCTCCATCATCCTCCTGTTGGTATTCTAATACTTTTAAATGATCAAGAATGGTTTCATCAGAAAATATGCTGCTACAGTAAGAAGTGGGTGATGGCGAAAATTCTAGAGGAGAGAGTCCATAACTGTGGGATGCGGCATCCATACAAAAGAAGTTGGCAGTAATAAGCTCCTTAGATAATTTTTGAAATAATCCTTTGATATAATCCGATTGAGGTAGGCTTTCCAATAAATAAAATGCAGTCAAAATTGTATGCGCATCGTCATATGCTTGTGCGTGAATATCTTCCAAACAAATTTCTGTCGCCTTATCAAGCCAGGAATGTTCTATCCCTTGCCACTTAAGAAGCCCGACAAGACCAGTAAGTCTGCTAAATGATGGCTCTGTAGAAAGAGGGTTACTCCAATGTTCTGCTCTTGGATAGTTTGCTGATGAAGGAAATATTGTTGGAATCCCTTTTTTTAAATCAGCATGCTTTGAAATATAATCACATGCTTTTTGAGAAAGTTCTTCGTCTTTTATGTTACAGTCATATAAAAAACGTAGTGCAAATTCCATGAAAAGTGGCTGACTACCGGGTACCCGTAAATCCGGCTCTATTGCATTTCCAAACCCACCATCTTCGTTTTGGTAGGCTGTTAGTGAAGTCACAACATTGCTCATTGATCCACCGTGGAAAATATATTCAAAAACCCTTCTTTCTAATAATCTGCCATGTGTCCAAATGAAATGGGCTGCTTTCTCAAAATCCATCTGTTCCCCTCCTCAAAATTTAGGCTAAGTATTTAAGTATTCAATGACACTTTTAATATAGGATTCAATCGGTTCCTTTGTATTAACAATATGTATTCTGACATTAGATGGCTTTTTAGCATTTTCAATAGTTTTTAGCAATGTCTCTTCAGAAGGCACTCTTTCAATCTGGCTAATCATTCTTTTTCTATTTCGCAGTCTATTATTGAGCTCATCATAGTCATTTAATAGACATTCTACATATTTATATTCCACATTATATTTCCGGGTCAGATTCAATCCTCTCTCTATCATTTCAGAGTATAAACAAGGGCTATCGAGTATAACATTATGACCTTGAGATAAGTGGAAATCTATCAAAGCCCATTCAATGTCATACGAAATTTTTCCAACTTCCTTGAACCCAATGTTTGCTCCAAGTGATTCCATAAGAGAAGACTTTACAATGTCGTGATCAAGAATAACAGCAGAAGTATGCTGCGCTATTACTCTGGCTAATGAAGACTTCCCTGATCCGGGGTATCCAGACATCTGAAGAAAAAACAACGAGGGCCACTTCCTTTCAGAATAGATTCTTATAAGCATATATCGATTTCCATATAAGCTCCTCATCCTTAATTCCTTCATGGACAAATAACTTTATTGGAAAAAAGATTCCTTCCATAATCGATAATCTAACGTCCTCCACAAATTGTGTGTACGTGTATGCGCTCCTGATTTTATTGTTAATTGAATGAAAATACAGATCAAAAATACGTGTAGTCTCCTCACTGCCATGAAACAAATCGTGGATAAATAACATAACGAGATCCTCGGTACAAAGCCCAACCTTCACTGCTTCAAGATCAATGATGCACGGCCTTGAACTGCTGAACATCGGATATAATAAATTGCCAACATTTAGATCACCATGGATGCATGTTGTATTTTGATATCTGGAGATACGACTAATATGTTTCTGGGCATTTTCACGCAAGCTAAGTAAACACTTCTCGTAAATACTAAACTGTTCTTCCCCAAGGTTATAAGTCTGGTGCTTTCTAAAAGCCAGATAATCTCTCTCCAAATACGAAATATGCTTTAAATAATGCTCTATACTTTTCAAATGCTCGGGATGAGCTAACTCGCTTGTCTCCCAAGAAGCAGAATGAAACTGTGCGATCACATCAATAATGTTTGCTAATTTATCAGATTCAATAGGTACTTCCCAGTCAGCTAAATTGTTATGTGTCGGGGTCAGATCTTCCATCAACAATATCCCTTCTTGTCCAACTGTATCATATTTATTAAAAAAGACTCTCGGAACGGATACATCCTTGGTAGAGTAATGATTGTAAATAGTATTTTCAAATGGGATATGATCTGACTTCGTAATTTTCTCTAATAACGACAAAACCTTATTGTCTTTCGTATACACTTCTATTTTATTGAGTGCTGCTCGATTGCGTATTTCTTGTTTTGTTCTTTTAATCTCAAGAATCTCAGGAATACCCTGACCTCTTAATAGCTCTAATAGTTGATCATCGTTTAGTGGCATTTTCATCCTCCAATCTGAATTAGCTCTCGCCTACAGTAGCCATTTGTCTCACTTCCATTTTTCATCATTCATCAGGTTGAACTAACGTGTATAAATTCGCTTCCAACATTCCGTCCACCTTCCAAAATATTGAATATTTCGTGCTGAGAATTCAAATAAAAAAGACAAATCACATATTAAAAGTGACTTGTCCTCCGGTGCTTCCACATATAAATTTGCTTAAAATGAATTAAACGCTAAATAATACGTTTTATTTCCGCCAAAAAGTTGAACAGTCTGCCTTATCCAAAATATTAAACTCGATCATTTTTTTAAGTAATGAGAAATCAACGGGACTTTCCCACCGGATGCGTAACAACTGCTTGGTGTGATCATAACCTGCCTGCACTATTTCATCAGAAAAACGATTAATTCCTGCAATTTCAGGGGCAACCGCCAAATGATGTTTGGATACACTAAAACCAATAATAAAAGTCTCGTGATCGGTAAACATAGGCTGATTCCACGCAACTTTTGGCTTTAAATCAGTAAATTTTCCAGCTACCCAAGCCAAAACTTCTTCCATTCTTTCCCGATGTTGCGGGTTATCAATTTGCGCTAAATATTCTGAAAATACTTCCATGTCATTCTCTCCTAATAAAATATTTTCGAATGGTCTAATTGATGTTACGTCATTCCAATTACATTCTCTTAGCATAATAATTAAACAGGAAAATTCCTAAGGAGATTTGAAAAACAAAAACACCACATAACACAGTGACTACAGTTTGATCTACTCCCATTAAACTAAATACAACAGTTAGAGCCATTAGGATGTAAAAGTTAACAATATTAGTTTTCCAACCCGCTTTTTCTCTTATTCTTATTTTCCGTTCATCATTAGCCTCAATTTTACTCATTCTAACTTTCTCATCATTCTTTATTTTGTTCTGGGGCTTATTAAGCCATAACGAATACACCATATTTCCTACTCCAAGCACTGCAAGGACTGAACCCACACCAATGAGCAAACCGGAAATTCCTTTTAGCTTCTCGTCAGTTAAAATAAATCCACCCATATAAACCATAATAGCACCTGCAATTGTTAAGAGCACCCATTTACTTGCCGTTTTCATTACCCAGCTCCTCCTCGTAAATGAAAATATCTTCAATACTCATTTCAAAAAATCGCGCAATCTTAAATGCAAGAATGATGGATGGGTTATACCGGCCATTTTCAAGTGAACCAATCGTTTGCCTGGATACTTCCAATTTATCCGCTAGTTCTTCTTGTTTAATGCCCTTTTCTTTTCTAATCTCTTCAAGCCTGTTTTTCAATATCTTACCTCCTGAAGCAATTATGGAAAGTTAACTTTCCGTAAGAATAACATATTGGATTATACATGTAAAGCTAACTTTCCATCAGCTGAAGTTGATTGCAATTTAACCCGTGATCTTTATAGGTGTAATGATTTAGGGCACGCCTTGTTGATACTACATCTGTAGAATCGGGCATGAAAAAACGCCACTCGTTAACTCCCTAATAGGAGTACGGGTGACGTTGAGTGTTTCACGGGCGACAACTTATAAAAAAACACTTCAGTTAGCTTAGTCTGCCTCAAGAATATACCCTCCGAAAGTTTGCCTTTTGGATAAAAAAGTGTCATTGTCAGCAGAAAATAAAATATTAAGACTGTCTCTGTTTCATTGAACAAAAGTCTCCTGTTAGCTTAAACGACATTACGCACCGAGTTTAGCCTTGCAGGGGTGTCTGTTGGCGTAGATATGATTTAATAAGCTGTCGGCAGCTTCTTCGACTATAGATTCAAATTTTTCTCTTACTTACTATGGTTTATTAAATGAGCAATTTCTTTAACTCTCTCCATTGTAATTCCTTCTCTTTGTTCAACTGCAAGTGGATGATTCGTTTGTTCTAATTCTATTAACGGAACAGCACCAACCTCTTGTGTATGCACCATTGTCTTTAACGATAATGTAGTTATTGGATATATTGAAAGTTCAGTCGATAACCAACCAAAATAAGGTTCTTCCGTCTCCCTTCCTTCTACGTGCAATAATTCATTAGACTTCAGAAAGTTTTCTTCACTAAGAGAAACCCACACACTCCATATAAATTTCTCTTTGCTATCGATTATTGGTATTTCAATATGGCCTCTAATAAAGAAATGCTGTTCATCAATTACACAAAAATCTCTAATTAATTCTGTTCTTTTCTCTTCTGGTACAGTGTAAAAATAATATGGTGCTTCACTTCCGTAACATAAAGGAAGTTCACTTAATTCGTTGTTACAGTGAGGGCATTTCATGTTTTCTGCTCCTTATAGTTTCTCGCCGATTTCTTATAACGTCTTATTCGGGAACTTTGTGATAATTCCATCTTTTGAGTATTCGCGAAATTACTGAGTTATCCTGCCCCTTTACTTCAATAAAAACGGCAGCTGATCCTCGGATCGGCTGCCTTCTTGTTGCGATTAAACTATCGTGATCCGTTATTTTAATCATATCAACTCTGAGATAAACATTGGTGTAGCTCCATCCTCTGTATTAAAGCCAAACTTATTATAAAAATCCACTGCATGCGGATAAGAAATTAATACCTTTGTTTTACACCCTTTATATCTATCAAGCATTATATTCATCATTTCCTTACCTATACCTATACTCTGATAACTCGGATTAATAAGCATATAATGAAAATATACCGTTAAAACACCATCTGACAAAGCATTTATTAAACCGACAAGCTTTCCTCCTTCCCAAGCGGTAACAATTGAATGAGACCCTCCGATTGCTTGTAAAAGCTCGTTTGGATACTTGCCAGACTCCCATTCTACCGAAAGAAATAACTCTTGGAGTGCATCCTTAGTGATATCCTCTTTGCTTGAAGCGTAATAAATACTCACCCCTACACCTTCCTTTCATAAAACTAACTACGGCACACATCTGTTTTAAACTCCCATATTTCGATGGTTTTGCAATCCTTACGAAGCCATAAAATAATACCGACAAAGCAATTTCGGATTTATCAAAGTGAATAATCACTTTATTTACCTCAATATACTATAAAAATATGTATAGAAAATGGATTAACTGCAGTGGAATTTGTATTTATTCACATTAGAGAATTCATGAGAATACTTTTTTCACTTAAGCATACTATTCCTAAGACTTATAGCGTTAATCTGCCAGTTAGCTAAATAGATAACATTGAACTATAGTTAAATATTTAGCTAATCGGCGAAGTATAACATTCTTGTCCTCAGCCTGGGGCAAGAAACGTGCTTCCTTAATCAAAAAAAGCCGCTAAATTAGCGACTTTTAATCAAACAATTTTCTTTTCCTAAACCCTTTCCTTTGTATTTAATCTAACATGTGCGTTTTTTAATGAACAGTTGTATCTGATAATCCCACTGCAATATTCCAGTCACAATAATGTTATGAAGAACAAAATCTGGACACACATCGTATTCCGTCTTTGCCCTTTCAAGTAAATTTTGTAATACAGCATTCTTATTCTCTTCGGTACAGTTTGCACACAGATAGTCCCCTTCTGGTAGCACAGTTAACCCCTCTAAAGACGGATATTTCAAGCAAACAGCAAATAACCGTGTTATTCCTTCAGTCGTGAACATTCCCGCCATATCTTCAAACAGAAATTGTGAATGCACAGAAGTCTCAATTTGTTGATAGAAATGTCTGTGATAGTCCCATAAATTCTTAAGTGTGGGGCTTTCCATTTTATTCGAAAGCATAATTACCCTTTCCTCTATGTTTCTGACAAAGTAATTTTCACTTTGACTATAACCGTTGTGGAACTTATTTTCATAATGTAGATAGGCACGTTTAATTTTCGATTTTGCATACTGCAGACGAGCAATTTTATCGTCTGCTCTTTTTTCTGCCTGTTTTAGAAATTCAATTACTTTAGAGAGATCATTCTGCTGCAATATATCTTTAATATCCATTAAAGTAAGATCCATTGCTTTGAGCAGTTCAATGGTTTGCAGCTTTACGAGCTCCTGCTCGGAATAGTATCGATATCCCGACAATTCATCTTTATGGCATGGCTTGACTAATCCAATACGATCATAGTGCCGCAAGGTCTCACTGGTCGTCTCTACGATTTCTGCTGCTTGCTTAATTGTAAAATAGTTGTTCATATCTACCCTCTTGACCTTTTTGTAACACAAAAGTTTATGATGATTAAAACATATGCGACTGATAAACGCAACGAAATACAAAAATGGATTTATTACTTTTTCAAGATGATTATGTTCAACTCTAATACTTTGTTGCATATCGCAATTTTTTTGCAGAGCAGCTTAGGTTTGGTATTCGTAGGACTGGCTATATTAAAAAGAAAAATGATTTAACGAAGGAGCATTTTATAATGAAAAGTACTGCAAAAAAATTACTAACTACTATAGGCATATTGGTGACACTATTGATAGCATTGGCAGGATGCTCCTCCCACTCCACTTCCATGGAGAAAAAAAATTACATCATCCCTGCCCAAAAGATTGATACCTTAACAATTGATGCAAAGGACAAAAAAATAACTATTCTCCAATCTAAAGATGAACAAATTCATATTGTTTACTATGAAAGTGAGAAAGATTTTTACAAGATTGATCTATCTGACGATAAAGAACTGTCAATGGTAAGTGACAGTAATAAGGAATGGAACGACTATATCGGAGGAAAAGACTCGCAAGTAACCAGAACTATTCAGGTATGGATACCTGATGCAACTTTAAAAAATTTGACATTAAAAACATCAAATGAAAATATTGTATTACCAACAATCGCGTTTTTAGGGACAGTGGAAGTAAACATAAATAACGGAAATATCCAACTGGACAAATTGAATGTAGGGACGGCTATAACCCTTGAAACAAAAAACGGAAATATTAGCGGTTCTATTCTAGGGCCATATGATGATTTCGCGATCTTAAGCAAGGTAAAGAAAGGAGATAGCAATTTGCCTGCCAATAAAGAGAATGGTTCAAAAAAATTATCTGCTTATACAAATAACGGCGATATTACCTTACAATTTTCTGAGTAGCCAGTAGTTAAATATTAGCTCATATGAAGTCAGATACAATATTGAAAGGGATAACCCCTGTTTCACTTTTGAAACTTCTGGTCCTACCTCTTCGACTATTCCACCGGCCTATAACCGATAAAATATCCGTCTTGTAATGGAAAATCACCTTGATAAAGTTGTTGATCCGACCCGTAAATCGATTATCTTATGATGTACCCGAAGGCCAAAATATATAAGCTTGATAGTGAATTCCATCAAAATAAGGTATAAGCCGCATTACAGCGGCTTATACCTTCATGATTTTGTTTGACTGTTTTGAACCATCCTTTGGAACTCAATGTATCCGATGCATATAAAAAGTACTACTATCGATATAATTAATATAATACCGTATATTGGATATTCAAACTATCCTGCCAGTTAGCTTAATGAAGCATCGTCAGTCTAATCGGGTTTTCATCTGTTTCATTTAAGGTTTCATTTAAGATCAACGAATTGGGATACGATTTAAGAAATGTTGATTCATCTACTTTTAAAAAAAACTCGCCTTCAAAAATTAGTTGATTCGTATTAGGCCCGATTTGATCTAAATTTCTTGCTATCTCCGATTCCTTAAAGATACTTTGTTTATCTGCTCGCAAGAACATGCCATGAGGTGTATATAGTTGACTATAATACCCTTTTGCGATTTTTGATTCTACGGATTCTACGTTTTTTACTGATTCTACGGATTTTACGTTATTTGTTGAAAAATTAGTGTTAACAGGATTTTCAACTGCCTTATTTACGGTTTCCATTTCTGGATAGGTGTCTGCTTTTGAATTTGATATTAATGCCACTCCTGAAATAATAGTCACTGCAAAGGCTATTAAATATATTTTTTTAAACATATTATCCCGCCCTTTCTATACCAATAAATTATTTCCTACTTCAAAACATTATATTCACTTAAATGTTGAACGAATGGATAAGGTCCGTAAAGGAAAAGATCAAACTAAAAAATGTATTATTTTCCTTATTTTATTATACTACCTTTTAAAGTGCATGTGAACATCAGTTTACTATAATATTAATTTCCTTACGCAATAATCTCCAATTCTCCTCTATGTAATATTATGTTCTAATAAGTCTTTTAATGTGTAGTCTACATGGACACAGATCAATCCACTTACAAAGAGTAGCCGAAGTATGGTGAAATTATTGAAGAGCAGGTGCTTCGGTATCCTGTCCTTTGTTAAACTATTCTCCCTCTATGAGGAATCACTTTTCTCTTGAATGCTCGTAATATCTTAGGTTTCTGATTTTATTCGTTCAGTGCAGACGACTTCATGGTGGAATCAAGTTGAAATCGAAGAAAATGTTGGGACGAGGAAAAGCGCAAAAGAACATCTCCTTAACCACAGTCTGAAGAAAGTGGTTACCTAGGAAAAGTATGGTTGCACTTATGTATCTCCACATTCCTCATGGAGGTCAACCCTCCCAAGTCTCACAGTCCACGCTCTCACATTCCTTCATTCAACCTGTCCATGAGGTGGAGGTCAGATATGCTGCCCGACAGGATCTTCGTCCGTATGATAGTTTCGTTCCGACTCATCCGTGCTTCAGTTGTCTGTATCTCACTGTTTTGGTTCGAACGCTAATGAACTACTATTTCGTTATGCTGCCGTACTTAAAACATTGAATTGAGGGATATCCTCCCGTTAGTTTAATAAAAAGAACGCTCCCGCGCCTTCGCTTGGGCTGCGTCCTCCTCATTATATTCCATTTCCAATTACCTATTAAAGAACGTACGCGGGTAGCACACCATCAACATATTAACAAAATTAAATATCCTCGTCGAATAACCAGTTTAAATCAACATTAATTTCTTTCCTTAATTCTTTTAGAGTTTCGGCAGAGGGTTTAGTCTTTCCCTGCTCAATTTCACTAAGTCGGCCTTGTGAGATCATCTTCCCCCATATAAAAAAAAGATAAAGCCGCCCTGTATTTTCAGGACGGCTCTAGATGTCAGTGTTGCTGTTCCACACTCATTTTTTTCTTAAGCTTTTCAAAACACAACTTTATTGCAATTTTGTTACTCAAAACAATACTTTAATGTTCAGAACGACACATTAATGTAATTAGTCAATGTTCAGTGACATTATAGTTGGTGTCTGAAAAAACCAGTAAAATTAAGTGATTTTCTTATTTTACCTCTAATTAATTTCACAATATAGTTGGTGTCTAAGAAAAACACATAAAATACTTGATGACATTAAAGTTTGTGTCTGATTTTTACATTAGAGTTGGTTCCTAATACTTATTTGCAACTACCAATTTTACTTTTCCGTGGTTGCATAATGTTTTGAAATATTGCAAACTCTTGTTGGCAGTAGGTGTTTCCTTTTTACATCATAAGATACTTTCTCTTAATAAATATCCATGTATAGAACCTCGTTCAATCATGAAATCAAGAATCGGAATAATCTTGTTTTTCAATCTTATTTCTTCTTTAATTTTTTGTCTATTAATGAAAATATATTTTCTCAAAAACATTTCCAAATAGTATAAGGTATTTGATTCTAAATCATCAAGGTTTAAAAACTTGTTATTCGATACACAATTGTATGAAGCCACTCAATACCTTCATCTTTAAAATTGCTTCCGATTGAATTCGAAATTTTGACAATAGAATACAATACAGATGGAATATTTCCAATTTCTTTAGAAGCGCTAGTATAGAGAGTCAAATTTTCCTTCTTTAAGCTATGCCACTCTTCAATTCCTTCACGCCACCAACGCCATGCGAATTAGTAATTTATTATGATTTCTGTTAAATGATAGCCACGTGGATTTGAACATAGTTCTTTTATTTTAGGATACAGGTTATCCCAAATATGCCAAAATTGTTCATGACGGTTTAGGTTATCTTCCGCCAATACTAATTCTTCAATAATTGAAGCCGTTTCTTCTGTTGAAGAAAACGAATCAACAAATGGTTTTAGAAACACATCAATTTCACTTTTTTCTCTTTGTAAAATGAAATAAGCAAATTTTTTGAAAATATGATTGCGTAACAAGTATATGTTAGAGTTGTCCCCCGAATCATCTTTGTAACTTCTTCTGTCTTTTAATAACTGTGAAGCTAATGAAGGCAACGATTTCGTATAAATGTCTAAGTGTATTTTATCTTTCGTCTCCGAAGGAATTAATTGAAGAACTATTTCCAAGTCATGAATATCAAGTGAGGCAATATCATTTATATCAAATGATATATTTTCAAAAGTGAAATCGTCATCTATCTTGCCTAACCTTTCAAAAATTGAACTTTTAGAAATTTGTCCCCAACCTTTTTCTTTCCTTATTTCAGCAATGATATTTTTATAAATAGGTTTGAATTTTATATAACCAAACAAAATTGATTGTGCAACTTTTGAATCCCGTTCCCATAAATTTGATTTGTGAATTGATTCAATAACGTAGTCACATATTCTCTTGTAATGCCCAATTGGTGTTTCATCTAAAAGTGCCAAAACCATTATCGAAACATAATCTTCTGTTTCTTCTGGATTTTCAATTACTAATGCTGGAATTGCATGGACAGCTGCTTCAACTCCGTCACTTATTTGATAACCGTAATCATCTGCAAAAAGATTAGATATTGTTGCAAGAACTATTTCTTTGCAAAAAGCCTTATCTTCTTTTGATAGTTTGTCACTGTGCTCACGTAATAATTTAGAACACGAAAACGCAGGTATGGAATATTCAAACATACCCATTCCGTCTCGTCCCTCTTTCAATTCTTCAACAAGTTGTTTTGTCTCGGATAATGCTAAAAGAGGATTGTTGTCATATTCCTCTTGTTTTGTGGTTTTAGTTTGATTTCTTGCACCAGCCAAAAAATCTGCCCACACTCTTAGCGAAGAATATTTAAAAACATCTTGGTATTGATTTAAGGCTTCTTCACTTTCCTTTTTAAGTTCATCAGAAAGCTCTATGGGACTAAATTCTATTTGTAAATGGTCGTCGTCATGTTGTGATACTTTTGGTTCTAAATTTCGTCTGTCCATTCTTGCCATCAAAATTCCGTAAGATTTACTTGCTAAGGTGTTTGATTTGTGTTGGTCAATTATCCCATACAATTTTTTGATGAATTCAGTATTTTGTTCCTCTGTAAAACCTTTTACGCCAAAAAGCTGATAATTTAAAAACAGTGATTCTAAATTTGAGTTTCTATGTTTATCCTCGCAAGTTTTCAATCTTTCATCTGTGTATAAAATATCTTTAATTTTATCCATTCCATATCCTATTGAATATAGCGATTTTGCTTGAAATTCATTTGTGCACCTGAAAGTGTCCAAATGAAAGAATTCTATTGTTTTGAATAAAATTAAAGCGACATCATAAAACTTATCAGGATTTGCAAGCACAACGCTACATACTAGCGTGGGTTATTGCAGATATTAATCCCCAAACTTTACTATCAGTTGCACGTGTTTCACGCATATTTTGTTTCCTGGTTACTATCAAAATAAAACATGAACTGCTTATTTTTTGCGTGATAATACATCTATTGTTTTTTCAACTTCTTTCACGCCTTCTTCATCCATACAACATTTTAAGACTATCGTTCCATCATTATTCCAACGTAAAGGTATTACATCGGTATCTATATTTACCTCGCCGTCCATATCATAGGAATTATATATTTCTTTAAGTGGAATTTTTGTCGGTTGGGAAAAGTCGAAAAAGAATGTACTTGAAGGGCAAGCCCAATAGCATCCATCAACTGCCAGAATATTATTTTGAGCACAGTATAAAACACTCGTCCAAATAAATGTTTCTTTATGTTCCTTAAAACTCTCGGCTGGGATGAAATGATGTGTACTTAAATCAGACAAATCTAAAACACTATAGCCATATAGCTCAGTCGAAAACAACAGATAATTCTTACCGTTGGAATGTTCAACCATTGAAAAAAAATCAACATGGTAGTCTATATTCTTTAACTCTGTTATTATATTTCCCCTTAGGTCCAACACGTCAGTTTTTGAAGCTCTTACATTGTATTCTGATACTTGGTGGCTATCATCATAGTAATAATATGTCTTAAGTATATGCTTCCCATCCGGCAACAGTCTTTCATTGATATCTTTGGACATAAACTTTTTATTAAAAATATATTCGAACTTTTTCTTATGCTCCTGATATTCATTTGTATAAGCAACATTAATTTCTGACATAATTTTCAACTCCAAATTTATTGTGTGTATTTATGTTCAGCGTATTTCAAAGAACTAATAATTATACGAACAGTTAGACCCCTAATTAATTTTCACAGGTATTCCGAGGTTCCCCGCATAACGTATTATTTACGAATTTCGTGAATATTCTACAATTAAATTATTCGCGAAGTGATTGAACTATCCTGCCCGTTAGCTTAATGAAGTGTCGTCAGTCCAATACTTTATTTTCTCAGTCTACAACTTTGTTTGCTGCTTCAACATAGAACTTTATTTTCATTTGACGGTTTATACATAAGTGAATTTTGAAATAGGATAAAGTTTCATTAATTAACCTATCATAAAAAAGCCCGATGATGTAAGACATCATCGGGACTTTTTTATGATATTTAATGGGCCTATTCAACTTCTAAGACCAACTATTTTGTAAAGGTACTGACATTATTGTCTGAACACTTTCATTAATGTCTGTTCACCAACTTTAATGTCACCAGACAAACAACTGTACTTTTACATCACCAAACCTACTCCACAGTAACACTCTTCGCCAAGTTACGTGGTTTATCCACATCATGACCCAGCGCAAGAGAAGCATAATAGGACAATAATTGCAGAGGCACTACGGACAAAGCTGCTGTCAGCATTGGAAGTGTTTTAGGAATCACGAACACTTGATCAACTGATCTAAGCAGGTCAGTTAAATGCTCTTGGTGCGTGATTGCCAGCACATCTGCGCCCCGAGCTTTCACTTCTTTGATGTTGCTGACGGTCTTCTCAAGTACAGCTTCCTGAGTTGCCAGGGCAATAACTGGAACGCCTTCTTCGATCAGAGCCAATGTACCGTGTTTCAATTCACCTGCAGCATAAGCTTCGGAGTGAATATAAGAAATTTCTTTCAGCTTCAAGGATCCTTCTTGAGCAACAGCGTAGTCTACGCCACGGCCGATGAAGAACAAGTTTTTGTGCTCAGAAATTTGTTCAGCATAACCTTTGATCGCTTCTTTTTGAGCTAGGATCTCTTCTACTTGCTCTGGTAGAGATTGCATAGCTGCAAGAATCTTAGTAACTTGTGCTTCGGTTTGTGTACCACGAACTTCAGCCAAGTAAAGAGCAAACAATCCAAATGCGATCAATTGTGAAGTGTAAGCTTTGGTCGAAGCTACTGCAATTTCTGGACCTGCCAAGGTTACAAACACATCATTTGCTTCGCGAGCGATAGAACTGCCCACAACGTTAGTGATCGCCAATACATGTGCCCCGTTAGCTTGTGCTTCACGCAGAGCTGCCAAAGTATCTGCAGTCTCACCGGATTGGCTGACTACGATAACCAAAGTTTCTGGAGTCACGATTGGTGAACGGTAACGATATTCCGAAGCGATATCATTCTCAACCGGAATACGAACCAAAGATTCGATCATAGTACGTCCTACCACACCAGCGTTGTATGCCGTTCCGCAAGCAACGACTTGAATGTTACGAATGTTCTTGATTTGTTCTTCAGTCATGTTCAGTTCAGGCAATACAACCTTGTTACCTTCGGCATTGATACGACCACGCATGGTGTCGCGGTAAGCCTTAGGTTGCTCGTGTATTTCTTTCAGCATGAAATGCTCGTAGCCGCCTTTTTCTGCGGTAACTGCATCCCAATCGACAGTAATCATTTCCCGAGAAATAAAATTGCCTTCAATCGTCATCAATTCGACAGCATCTCTTGTCAGCACAGCCATTTCGCCGTCGTTCAAAATATATACGTTACGGGTATATTCAAGCAGTGCCGGAATATCTGACCCGATAAAGTTTTCTCCTTCGCCAAGACCGATAATGAGCGGGCTAGCTTGACGCACAGCCACCAGTTTATCTGGTTCATATTCAGTCAGGACGCCTAATGCAAACGCACCGCGCATGAACGTAATCGCTTTTTGTACAGCCTTCACGATATCTCCGTCATATTCGCGAGCAATCAGATGTGAAATAACTTCTGTATCGGTTTCAGAGACAAAGTGGCATCCGCCAGCGATCAGCTCTTCTTTCAGATCCAGATAGTTTTCGACAATACCGTTGTGAACTACCGAGAACTTCATGCTGTTATCCGTATGTGGATGTGAATTCTCATCGGATGGTTTACCGTGAGTCGCCCAGCGTGTGTGTCCGATACCTGCGCTACCTGCCAGCGGGCTGTCTTCGAGCTTCGACTGCAGATTCGCCAAACGGCCTTGAGCTTTCACTACTTGCAGTCCTTCTTGGGTGAATACAGCAATACCAGCGGAATCATATCCACGATATTCCAATTTCTTCAAACCCTCAACCAAGATCCCCTGCGAATTCTGATTACCAATATATCCTACAATACCACACATTATAATTTCCCCCGTCCGAGTTATCGTAATGTGGCGGCATAAGGAAAGAAACGTGCCGTGCGGCATGTTTTTGAGAAAAAGCAAATATTCTGTTGTATTTTAGGATCAACAAAATAAACTGTCACTTACATTCTAATGTTCATGAAATGCACAGCCTTCTCCTCTGCCGTGGCAGAAATAACGTGTTTCCTTCTGATGCGCGCACACATGAATAATATAATTTGTTGCACCCATGAAAACGTTGTGTGAAAGGTCGCCCTTTCATTTTCCGTATCCATTTACGGCTCTGGTGCATCACCGGGAGGTCCCCGCCGAACATTTCGAACACCTCCACCTCGTCAGCTTACGTCTGCCGTGATCCGTTCAAGCCATAGCCTACATAACAAGTAAGCAGCTTTCCCTTCTCCCCCGCGCTAGACCAAGCTCTGGCGCTTGCTATTGCTAACCTCACAATCCCCGCTTTCCTTCTAGAATGACACTTAATCTATTATATGCACCTTGTTGTACTTTGGCAATGGCGCATCAACCTAAATTTTACAAAAGCAGTTCAAACGATCCAATCCTAAAATAAAATAACACTGGTGCAACGAGTCCGAATCGCTCTCGCTCACTGCACCAGCCTTATAGTTAAGGTAATGGATTATACCAATTCGCGTTGAACTACTTCCACAATTTGATTCACATAAAGATCTAAATCTGCCTTATCCGGTCCCTCTGCCATAACGCGGATTAGAGATTCCGTACCTGACGGACGTACAAGCACACGGCCATTGTCACCTAGCTTACCTTCAACTTCAGCGATAGCCGCTTCTATAGCCGGGTTATTAGGGTAATTAGTCTTATCCTGTACACGAACATTAACCAGCACCTGCGGGTATTTAGTCATCATACTCTTAACTTCGCTAAGCTGTTTGCCTGTAGCCTTAAGCGTATCTACCAGCTGAATAGCTGTAAGAATACCATCACCAGTTGTATTGTAATCCAGGAAAATAACATGTCCAGACTGTTCTCCGCCTAGATTAAAGCCCCCACGACGCATTTCTTCCATAACATAACGATCCCCTACAGCTGTCTTAGCAGTATTCAGGGATAATTTCTCGGTAGCTTTATAGAATCCGATGTTACTCATAACAGTTGATACAATCGTGCTATCCTTCAGCTTACCTGCACGGTTCATGGCATCACCACAAATACAAAGGATAAAGTCGCCATCGACTTCATCACCGTTATTATCAATAGCGATCAGGCGGTCAGCATCTCCGTCAAAAGCAAGTCCCAAATCGGCTCCATGACGCAAGACTTCTTCACGCAAAGTCTCTGGATGTGTCGAACCAAATCCATCATTAATATTCAATCCATCTGGCTCAGCCCCGATAGAAATAACCTCAGCGCCAAGCTCTCTGAACAGTCTTGGAGCAAGCTCATACGCTGCGCCATGCGCACAGTCCAGTACAACCTTGATTCCCTTAAAGTCCTGAGAAATGGTAGTTTTCAAATACTCCAGATAAAGATACTTAGCATCATTATCTACGGTAACCATACCTAAACCCGAACCGATAGGACGTGGCAATTCATCTACCTCAGCATCCATAAGCTCTTCAATGCGCAGTTCAGTTTCATCTGTAAGCTTGAAGCCATCCCCACCAAAGAACTTAATGCCGTTATCCTCTACAGGATTGTGAGAAGCTGAAATCATGACGCCTGCGTCTGCTTTTAACAATCTCGTAATATAAGCAACAGCAGGGGTACTCACTACGCCTATACGGATTACATCGGCTCCAATAGACAATAAGCCCGCTATCAGCGCGGATTCCAATAAAGGACCGGAAATACGTGTATCCATTCCGATAACAACCTTCGGTTTATCCAAGTTACCCGCTAGTACATATCCTCCACAACGGCCAATACTATAAGCCATTTCTGCAGTCAATTCACGGTTTGCTACTCCCCGCACACCGTCAGTTCCAAAATACTTCCCCATTATTTTTCTCCTTTGAATACGCTACGTTAGCTTAATGTACTATCATATGAATTGCATACTATTTTGGTGTACCTCTGGGCTCAAAAGATTACGTCCCGCCTGTACCTACAGGATTCTCGGAATTCGTACTTGTGTTAGCTGTGCCGTTATTCTCCGGATTGCTATCCGTCGGGACAGGCGTTGGTGTTGCTCCACCAGCCTCTCCACTATGCGTGGGCTTCTCCGTAGGTTCCACATCGCCTATAACAGGTTCAGAACTCGGCTCAGGAGTAGTCACACCCCCCGTATCTGGATGAGGCGTAGGGACTGGTGCTGCAGGCGATAGCAGCTGCACGGTCACAGTAAGTGGCACCCCTGCATTGGCTAGTGCGATGAACTTGGGTAATGATACCCGCAAAGAAACCTCGTGAGTTCCAGCTGAAAGTCCGCTAACATCAGCCACAACCCCTATATTTTTCTTATCTAGTTGATCAAGTAAAGCAGGTGCACCCTTTAAGGTAAGCGCAATTTCCTTGCTTGAAGGATCAACAATACTTCCTTCCAAATCATCCCCCACGCCTTGGAGCTTGATGGGTACCGCCTCAATGGTCCGCTCAGCAATTTCTGAGATGGTTAATGAAACATTCACAGCTTCTGGCATAACTTTCTCCGTTCCAGCCGGTGCCTTCAGATCCACCTTTACTTGTTTCGTCCCCGCAGAATCTATTGCACTAAGGTCGACTGTAGCTTCATAAGCAGATAAAGCTTTTAAAGCCTCTGCTTGTCCATACACTACGACCGTTTCTTGCTCAGGGGTCACTTTGGATAATACGAGTGAATCTGGAAGTTGCCCAGTAAAGCCAATCTCCAGCGGCACACTCTTAAAAGGTAAGGTAATCGGCAATTCCACAGATACAGTAGAAGGCTCAATTACAGCATTTTTAATTTCATTTCCATTATTATCATAAGCGTGTAGCTTCAGCTTTTTTTCTACAAAGGTTTCGTTCTCACCGTTAAGCTCAATAGTCCCTTGTATCTTGGCTACCTTGCTTAGTTCATTATCCGCAAGTGTCACTTTTACAGTATCTGTAGGCTGCAAGACAGGCGTGCCTATTTGATAGCCCGCTGCAGGTTTTCCCTTTGTAACCAATGTTATGGGAAAAGACTTCGTGTTTCGCGGTTCTACATGTACAGTAACCTCTTTAGGATTCATTCTTACTAGAGATACACCTTTGGGTAGTTTATAGTAAAGTGGCAACGTGGTGTCCCCAGGTTCAACCTTACTCAGATCAAGCATCACTTTATAGTCATCCGAGAACTGAAAGGAGATATCGGAATTTTTACCCGCTACCTCCAGACTGACACTATCGACAGCCAAGGGTTCAAGGACATATTTGTCCTCGTCAAGGCCGGTCACTTCAATCTTCACATTCTCAATAGTTTTTGTTTTAATATCCACTGTTGTCTGTCCAGAAGGCGCAGTATCGACATGAACCATCGTAAACAAAATGATCCCAAACACAAGGGCCAGAATCTTATTGAAATTGTTATTATTCATCCACTTATCCATGATTCTTGTCCCCCTTCCGTTTCCAGAAAGTTGAACCCTTCTCCTTCAGCGATGAACTTACACTAAGCTCTTGATGGAGCTTCGATATCATGGATTCTTCCTTAATGTCTCTAACGATCTGGCCATTGATTGCAAGGGAAATCTGCCCTGTCTCCTCCGAGACAATGACAGACACCGAGTCCGCAACCTCACTTATTCCTATAGCAGCCCGATGCCGGGTTCCCAGTTCTTTGCTGATAAAAGGATTCTCGGACAAAGGCAAGTAACAAGCAGCCGCAGCAATCTGATTTCCCTGCATAATAAGGGCTCCGTCATGCAAAGGTGTATTGGGAATGAAGATGTTAATAAGCAATTCGGAGCTGACCAGGGAACGCATGGGTATACCTGACTCTGTATATTCGTTTAGCCCCGTCTCCCGCTCAAAAACGATTAACGCCCCTATTTTTCTGCGAGATAAATAATTCACGGCTTTAATCACTTCGCCGATTAACTTACTGATCTCTTCGTCACTTTCTCCAGCCCGTCCGAAAAATCTGCCCCGTCCAAGCTGCTCCAGTCCCCTTCGTAGTTCCGGCTGAAAAATGATAAAGACAGCTAGGACCCCGAAAGTAAACATTTGATTCATTAGCCATTTAAGTGTATACAAGTCCAAGATTGTGCTTACCGCCCAAATCAAGACCAGAACCAGTATCCCTTTTAAAAGCTGAATCGCCCGCGTCCCGCGTACCATATTAAGCACTTTATAAATAATGTAACTGACGATTAGGATATCAATTATATCTTTAATGGAATCTTTCCATGTTAGCTCAGTAAAATAACTCATTGCCTAAAACCCCCGTCATTTCAAATTAGCTGGGTTTATGTAAAATGTCTGTTAGCTCTGTATCATATCTAGGTTATAACGTTCGGGCTTCAGTTGCAAGTTTAGTCCCTCAATCCTTTCCGAAACCACCCAATTTAAGGAAACAAAAAAGCGCCATCTTTCCGGAAAAAGAGGCGCTAATTAATATTCCTGCTCAAGGTAACCACTGCCCGCATTAACGGTAGGCAACTTCAGAGAACATGTTCGTCACTTTATACCAGAACCAGCTTACTGCCTGGTCTATGCTTTTGACTTGCCCAGAAATATGAGCTGTTGAAGCCTGATATAGAGATCCGTCAATGACTGTCACGTTGCCGTTCACTTCTCCATATACCTGTGCTTTACCGTTCTCTATGGTAAGGTCCCCGGTAATTATTTTGCCGGAAGGTACAATTACAGTATCCCCTTTGATGACCACTTGATCCAAATCAACACCTCTAACTACAAGTTGTCTGTCTGGACTCCAAAAAGTTACGGTGCTCATCAGCATAACGACAAGGAATAGAGATGCCGCTGTAAGTGCAGGGTGCCTCTTGATCCAGGTAATAAAGGCTTTTTCTTTCTTAGTCTTTGGCAATGAACTCATTATCCGGCTCACAAGATCATCTGAAGCTACAGGATTCTGATGCATTAGGGAGAACATCAACATATCTGTCTGTTCCAATTCTTTAAACTTTGCACGGCAATCTGGACAGGATAGAAGATGCTCCTTCAATTCCCTCTGCTGCTGTTCGGGCAAGTCGTCATCCAAGTAGTCATGCATCATAGAGACGGCCAGTTTGCATTCCATAGGAGCCAATCCTTTCATGAGTGCTATTTAATTATCCTAAGACAAAGGGTCAGGACACATAAGACTTGCTTAACTTACATACGTCGCTCTCGAAAAGATGTTTCATAAATAAAATCTATTTTTACATTTTTGGGCCTAATTTTTTACGCAAAAATTCACGGCCTCGGTGTACACGCGTCTTAATCGTGGTCACGGGCATATCCAGGACATCACTAATCTCCTGAAGGGACAGATCCTGCAGGTATCTCAGAATCATCACCGACCTGTATTTCACAGGCAAACTGTCAATCGCTTCATAGATTAGCCCCTGCGTCTCAGAGAGCAATAGTTCGGTCTCAGGTGTCACATTGTCGCTCGGAATCAACGAATAGCCATCAAGGCCCTCCTGATCGTTCATTTCAGCATCCAGCGAATAGGTTGGTTTTCGTTTACGCAATCTATCAATACAGAGGTTCGTTCCAATCCGGTAAATCCATGTGGAGAACTTCTGTTTATCATCATAACGATCCAAATTCCTATACACACGCAAAAAGGTCTCCTGAACAATATCCTCCGCCTCATGGCGATTGTTCAACATCCTGTAAGCTAAATGATATATTTTGTCTTTATATAGTTCCACAAGCTCGGCAAATGCCCTTTGGTCGCCCTTCAAGGCGAGCTTTGTCAATCTGCCTTCCAAATTCTCCACCTGTTAACTCCCCCAGACTTGCCGCCCTTGGTATTTCTTCGCAAATATCCACGGTACAAGCAATTAAATCGTAATTCAAGTTTGTGTAAAAATCAAGGATTGTATTGTAACCTTCTATGTAAACTGAGTTAAAAACTGGACAAGTTGGTATAGGCGATTAAGTGCAGCTCCGAGAAATATTTGGACTTCCGGTCGCTGTTATCCTCACATTTCCTGATTATAAACCGCATATAGCGGTCGAAATCTGAGGATAAAGGCGAACGCTGGCGCTCCTACAGTTCCAAATATCCTCTACGCTGCTCCATCACCGAAGTAATAAGTGCCACGTTAATTACCTCCGATTACATCTCGGTTACTTGGGTAGGGTAATAAAGAAATATCGGGTATGACTCTCCAATATTTAGGAACAAATAAAGTTCACAGCAGCAATATACAGTTTATGATCACAACAACTTGTATTAGGCAAAAAAAGTCCGCCCCAAATAGGGCGGACTTTTTGTTGTTAAGACTATATCAGCCGGTATTCCGAAGACCGGCGGCAATGCCGTTGATGGTAAGCAATACTTCGCGAAGCAACTCGCTATCATCTCCATCAATTTCACGGAGCGCTCTAAGCTCAGATAGCAATTGAACCTGCAGGTAGCTAAGCGGATCAACGTATGGATTGCGGAGTCTGATCGACTCTTGAATCACAGGAACGTTATCCAGAATATCCTGCTGGCCTGTAATCTTCAGGATTAGCTCAGAGGTCAAATTAAACTCATCTTCAATCTGGCCAAAGATCCGTTGACGTGCTTCCTCGTTCTTGCCCATGCTGGCGTATTCCTTAGCAATGATCAAGTCCGCTTTTGAAATAGCCATTTGCAGCGTATCTATCAGTGTAGTAAAGAATGAGAAGTTCTCATACATATGTTGCATTATCTTCAGATTCTCTTCCTTACCCTCATAGAAACTCTGCAGTCCGGTTCCAGCAGCGTACCAGGCTGGGAGCAAATAACGGCTTTGTGTCCATGCAAATACCCAAGGAATTGCGCGCAGATCTTCAAAACGATCGCTGTTCTTCCGTTTGGAAGGACGGGAACCGATATTAAGCTCTCCTACCTCAGGCAGAGGTGTTGATTCTTTGAAATAAGTCAGGAAATCCGGATCACGGAAGATCAAATCCTGATATTTGTTCAGCGAGACCTCAGAAATACGGGCAACAATCTCTTCCCATTTCTCTTCATAAAGATCGGCTTGTGGCACTCTCGCACTAATTGCTGCTGTTACAAGCGCAGATGTCGCTTGCTCCAGACTGCGGTAAGCAATTCCTTGCATGGAGTAACGGGAGGAGATTACTTCTCCCTGCTCGGTAATCTTAATCCCGCCGCCAATTGTCGAAGCAGGCTGAGCAAGAATACTGCGGTTAAGTGGCATACCCCCGCGGCCGAGCGCTCCACCACGACCATGGAAGAACTTCAGCTTGATTCCGAACTTATCCGCTGTCGCTGTAATTTCTTTTAGGGCAACACGCAGTTCCCAGTTAGCAGTAACCACGCCGCCATCTTTATTACTATCTGAATATCCAAGCATGATTTCCTGCAAATCATTCATTGCTCTTACCGCATCACGGTAGATCGGCATATTGAGCAGTGTGTTCATAATTTGCGGTGCTTCATGCAAGTCATCAATCGTTTCAAAAAGTGGCACAGCTTGCAGGGTACATACAACTGTACCGTCGTTATCCTTGCGGAATAGTCCTACCTCTTTGGCGAAGACCATAACCTCCAGAATGTCACTCGCAGCTTCAGCCATACTGATCAGATAACTGGTGATACATTGTTTGCCGTACTCTTCCTGCGATGCGAAGATCGTCCGGTAAACAGCCAGACACTCCTCTGTACTTTCAGTATAAGTCTGGTAAGAAGAGGTCAACGGACGTGGATCATTCAGCAATTTCTCCAGCAGATCAATCTTCTCAATCTCCGTCAATTTAGAGTAATCCGGCGAAATGTTCATCTTCGCCAAAATTTCTGTCATGGCATTCTCATGTTCTTGACTGTGTTGACGCACGTCAAGAGTTGCCGTATGGAATCCGAACAGCTCCACTTGGCGGATTAGCTTTTTAATATAAGTATCGGCCACATAGTCGGCGTAGTGATGCCGTAGACTGCGGTCAATGACATTCAAATCATCTATGAACTCCTCAGGTGTAGCATAACGCTCAGGAGTATCTTTTTTCTCATCATCCAAAACATTTTGTGTCTTAGAGATCATGTAGCTAAGTTTAATACGGTAAGGTTCATTGTCATTGCGCCATTCTTCCATCTTGCCTAGGTTAATGATCTGACGATCAGCTTCGATGGATTCTGCGAGCTCAGGCGTCACTTTAACAATACTTGTGCTAAAGCTTAGATATTTCATGAGTTCACGCATAATACGCTGATATTCACGAATGGCCAGCTTACGCTGCATGCGTAAAGTCTGCGCAGTGACTGTTGAGGTTACCGATGGGTTACCATCACGGTCTCCGCCAATCCATGATCCAAAACGCAAGTAGGTTGGCACATGCCAATTCTGTCCTGGATAATATTTGCTCAGACAGCGTTCAAGCTCTTGATACACGTCGGGCAATACATGGAAAATCGTCTCATGGAAATAATACATTCCATTACGCACTTCATCGAGTACTGTAGGCTTGCGGTCACGCAGCTCATCCGTTTGCCAAAGCGTAATCACTTCATTCAATAACTTCTCGCGAAGCTGTTCACGTTCACGGAAAGTTAAGGTAGGGTTATCAAGACCCATAACATCATCGGATATCCGTTTATGAATATCGAGAATCGCACGGCGCATAGCTTCCGTTGGATGTGCCGTCATTACAAGTTCCAGAGACAATCCTTCAATAATCTCGTTGACTTCCTCATGAGAGAAATCACGTTCACGAAGCTCTTGAATAGCGCTTTCTATAGAACCGGGTTGTACTGTCTCCCCAGCTGAACGTTCATAGTCACGTTTACGGCGAATCCGGTGGTTCTGTTCGGCAATATTCACCAATTGAAAATAAATGGCGAACGCTCTTATTACCTGATGACGGTTCTCCGGATCCAAAGAATTGATTAACTCCTTAAATTCACTATGCAGTTCAGGTAAAAATAGTGAGCGTAGCGATTTACTGGTCTCGCGGATCTTCTCCACGATCTCCAGCAGTTCGTTACCGCCTTGGTGAACCAAGACCTCTCCTAAAATGTTCCCCAAGAACCGTACGTCCCGTCGCAGCAGATTGTTAGAGTTGCTTTTGCTGACGGTAGTCGTAAGTTCGGTCATGCTGCTCCCCCCATTCTCTTCCGGATCAATGTGTTAAGTTTGTCTGTCTAAATATCGTCTATTAAAGCTTCCTCATATCATACAATAAAACCGTTTGAAAATCTGCAACTTTTTTGTGCTGTAAAGCGACACAGCACCTAAGATTATACACCAATTTCTGAATTTATACAGTCCTTATATTTTATGTATTCTTTCATATATATAATGGCTCTATCGTATATTCTCTATGTATGCTTATATTCGGATTGTGCGGAGCTGGTCAATGAACAGCCCAATTAAAGGAGAATAATGGCGATCACGGTTATACGAATAATAAATATGTCTTTCAAAATTATAATCCGGAATGGCTCGCATTAGCAATCTTCCTCTGGCTACCTCGTCCTCCACAGCAAGGCGTGAAATAAATGAAACATGTTGTCCACTCATGAGCGATTGCTTAATTGCCTCCAGTGAATCGAGTAAAATATGCGGTTTTGATTCTTTTCCCTCTCGTTCAAACCATTTATCCGTCAACTGGCGTGTGCTTGATTCCTTGTCATGTAAAATAAAGCTGGCTGAAGCAATCATCGCCGAGTTTAAATTAGAAAATCCGGCAAAATCATGTGTAGGTGCAAAAACAAGGACAAGCTCATCCTCACATAAGGCTTGAGTATGCAGATCAGGCAGATAAAAAGATTCCGTAGACAAAATACCAAGATCAATCTCATGGCTGGCAAGCATTTCTTTGATCACCGGTGAAGGCTTAACCGATAAAGAAATGGTAATCCCCGGATGCTGTTCGCCAAACTGCCCCAATATTTGTGGAAGAATATAAGTAGCTGGAACATAACTGGCGCCAATTTTCAGCGTCCCCCGACCTGCCTGACTGAACTCTTTTACCACCCGCTCCGCTTCCGCAGCAAGCGCATTGATTTTGATCGCATAATGAAGAAAAGCTTTGCCACTCTCCGTAAGAATCATTTTATCCATTCTGGATTCAAATAACTTCTCCCCCAATTGCTGCTCTAAATTCTTCAAATGATACGTAACGGTGGGCTGCTTTAGTCCGAGTTTATCTGCTACCGTGGTAATTTTCTTATGTTTATTCAGCAGTTCTACAATTTCCAGCTTCATTAGATTAAGGTTCATTCTCTTCCACTCCCTCGCCTTTTCCTAAACGGTAACATAGAAGAATTCTATGAATGTTAAAATAAATCGGCAAAAAAGTTAATATCACAGTTACATTCAGCAAATATAGCGGGAATTCTTTACCTTTACACTAAGAACAAGCTTAAGAACAGGCAGGTAGATAGAATGAAGGAAATTACAATCCACAGATTGGAAAAGAAATTCGGAGATGTGCATGCCTTGAAAGCTGCAGATCTGAAGATTCCCGCTGGAAGCTTTACGACATTACTCGGTCCTTCAGGTTGTGGAAAGACGACACTACTCCGTCTGATTGCTGGGCTGGAAACACCGGATGCAGGAGAAATTCTGATCGATGATGAGTTTATTTTTTCAGGCAGCAAAAGAATTAGCCACCCCATTCATCGCCGTAACTTTGGCATGGTTTTTCAAGATTTCGCCCTCTGGCCGCATCTGACTGTGTTCGAGAATGTAGCCTTCGGCCTTCGAGCTTCCAAACAAAAAAAGAATTTACGGGTTCGGGTGCAGGAGGCGCTTCGATCGGTCAAGCTGGAGGGGCTGGAGCTGCGTTTTCCACATCAGTTGTCTGGTGGACAACAGCAGCGGGTTGCTTTTGCCAGAGCCGTAGTCATGCGCCCTCAGCTTGTATTATTCGATGAGCCCTTAAGTGCGCTGGATGCGGTCTTGCGAGATGAAATGAGGCTGGAGTTAATCTCCTTGGTAAAAAACATGGGCATTACAGCCCTGTATGTGACGCATGATCAAACCGAAGCGATGTCTATGTCAGATGAAGTAGTTGTAATGCAAGGTGGTACTATTTTACAAAGTGGATCTCCTGAGGACATTTATCGTAAACCGAGTCATCCTTTTGTAGCCCACTTTATTGGTAAATCCAACTGGATCGTTCCGGATAAACAGATGCTGCGTCCAGAACATTTACGCTGGTCTCAGGAGAATGCTTCCTCTCTTCTTTTTACAGGGACTATTCAGCATGTGAGTTATATGGGGGATCGCTATGAGATCATTCTGGACATGGAGCACAATGGGACTTGGACCGCTTATCATGAGCGGCGCCTACCTGTAGGGGAAAAGATTCAGCTGTACGCTTCAGAGCACCAAATCCATCATCTGAATTAAGCGTCCACTGCATGGAATGGCTCTATATGATGCTGTTCCATGCAGCAAGATGCACACAACAATATTAGGGAGGCAATAACATTGAATCAAATGAAAAAGACAAAAGGGTTAAGTTCACTTCTTCTAACAACTGCACTTGGTATTACTTTAGTGGGCTGCGGCTCCTCGAACACCCCTGCGGCTAACGCAAGCAACAACCAAACCGATACTGCGGCGGCGACGCAAACTGAAGCCCCACAACCAACAGAAAAGACACTAAGCGGCAATCTTGTCGTTTACAGTGCAGGCCCTGAAGGCTTAGCTAATAAAATCAAAGACGGCTTTGAAGCCAAAACTGGCGTTAAGGTTGAAATGTTCCAAGGCACTACAGGAAAAATACTTGCCCGCATGGAAGCAGAAAAATCCAATCCGGTCGTTGATGTTGTTGTCCTCGCCTCTCTTCCGTCCATGCAAGGAATGAAAAACGACGGATTATTACTTCCATATAAAGAAGCGATTAACGCAGACAAGCTGGTTAGCGATTGGTCAGATATAGATGAAGGTAACTATTTCAGTTACAGTGCATCCGCACTCGGTATTGTCTACAATACTAAAAAAGTAAGCTCACCGCCGACCTCCTGGGATGACCTCAGCAAAGCGGAATGGAAGGGTGCAGTCAATATCCCTGATCCTTCACTTTCCGGCTCGGCTCTTGATTTCATGACTGGGTATTTAAGTGCTAAGGGGGACAGTGGCTGGGAACTTTTTAAACAATATAAAAGCAATGAAGTAGCTATGGCAGGCGCCAATCAAGAGGCACTTGATCCGGTGATTACCGGTGCTAAATCCGTCGTTGCTGCTGGCGTAGATTACATGGCTTATAAAGCAAAAGCTGACGGAGAACCTGTGGATATCGTCTATCCTGCTGAAGGAACTGTAATCAGCCCTCGTCCGGCTGCGATCATTAAGACAAGCCCAAATGTAGATAACGCTAAGGCTTTTATCGACTACCTGCTCTCCGATGAAGCACAAGCCCTTGTTGCCAAAGCCTATTTGCTGCCAGGCAGAACTGACGTGAAGGCAGAAAATCGTGCCAATCTTGAAGAAATCAAAACATTTGATGTGAATTGGGAATGGATGAATGAGCACAGCGATGAAGTTTCCTCGACCTTCACACAAATTTTTAAATAAGCGTAATGAATACTAACTCTTTGCGCTCATTTAAATGGGTGAGCGGTGGACTGGCTTTATTTATACTAACCGTGATCGTGCTGCTGCCACTCCTGCTCATTTTCTGGACCAGTATTTATCCAGAGGAGCATCTCGACATAGCCGCACCACTACGAACCATTATGGGGAGCAATGACCTAGTAGAGGTGCTGCTGAATTCTATCGGGCTTGGGGTAAGCGTCATTCTGCTAACTACTTTGTTTGCGCTACCTCTAGCCTGGATTATGGCAAAAACCGACTTAGGGCGCCACAACTGGCTGGATGTCGTGCTGTTAATTCCATTTATGACGCCGCCTTACATTGGTTCTATGGGCTGGATGTTGTTTATGCAGACGGGTGGGTATATGGAGCAGTTTCTGCCCTCCTCCTCCGTGTTGACACCATATTTCTTTAGCTATGGGGGTATGGTGCTGATCATGAGCCTTCACCTGTTTCCCTTCCTGTACCTGCTGCTGCGCAATGCGCTTTTGCAGATCGGGGGCAATCTGGAGGAAGCAGCCTCTGTTCACGGCGCCCCCTTCTTTTACAGATTTAAAAGAGTGATTATTCCTTTACTGCTCTCTAGCTATGGGCTTGGAGCACTGCTCATCTTCGTCAAAACCATTGCTGAATTCGGTACCCCTGCGACCTTTGGCCGCAGGATCGGCTTTTACGTGCTGACCTCTGAGATCCATAAATATATCTCCAGTTGGCCGATTGATTTTGGTAAGGCTACTTCACTAGCCTCCTTGCTGCTCGGAGTTTGTCTTGTCATGTGGTACATCCAAACTATAATTAGCAGCCGCTACTCTTACCGTCTGATCGGTGGAAAAGGAACTCGTACTAAACGTTATAAGAGTACAGGAATCGTAGGGTTTCTTAGCTGGGGTTATGTTCTTCTATTGCTTCTGGCATCCATCGGCATTCCTTATTTCTCTATCATAACAGCCTCATTATTGAAGCTTCGGGGAGAAGGTGTATCCTGGAGCAATCTAACCTTAAAACATTATGCAGAGCTGTTATCCCCGGGTTCGCAAGGACTAGAGGCCTTATTAAATAGCTTTACATTAGCTATCGTTGCTTCCAGTATCGCTGTTATTCTCGGGACTTGGTTTGCCTTAACGGTAGGAAAAGGGGCTACATTCAAGCAGAAAATTACAGATTTATTCAGCTTGCTTCCAAATACAGTCCCTGGAATTGTAATTGTAGTAGGGCTAATTCTGCTGTGGAATGCCCGCTGGATGCCTATCCCGCTCTATAATACCTACTGGATGGTTGTACTGACTTATGTCGTACTTTTCCTTCCTTATACTGTTCAGTATGTAAAAGCAAGCTATGGGCAAATCGATTCCTCTCTGATGCAAGCGGGACAAGTATTCGGAGGTAGTAAGCTGTATGTGTTCCGCCGTATCCTGCTTCCCCTCATCCTTCCGGGGATGGTGGCTGGCTGGATGATGACTTTCACCATTTCTAATCGGGAACTGGTAGCCTCATTACTCATTCTGCCACCTTCAATGCAGACCTCGGCAACCTATATTTTTGCCCAGTTTGAACAAGGTGCGGTAGCCATGGGGATGGCCATGGCTGTAATCTCTGTAGGCATCACTACCTTATTACTATTAGTCTTAGAATATTTAAGCCCAGATAGAAAGCGGAGACAACAATGAGCACACTAACGATTTGGGGAGGGGCCGGAGAGCATGGCCGTTCCTCCTATCTTTTGCAGGGCAAGGATTCACGAAATGGCATCCTGCTCGATTGTGGCGTAAAAAAAGAAGGCCCCGGTGAATACCCCCTACTTGATACGGATATTATTCCACATTTGCAGGCAGTATTTCTGTCTCATGCGCATGAGGATCATTCCATAGCGCTGCCCTTACTTTATAAACACGGATACAGAGGTAAGGTATGGACTACTAGATCTACCTCATTACAGCTTCCTGATTATTTCGAGGCCTGGGATAAATATGTGGCGGCTCAATCCGCCCCGCTCCCCTATGAGGAAACGGATAAAAAAGCTATTCAATTCATGTATTTAGAGGAGTATGTCTCCCCTCACACTTGGCTGACGCTTGCGCCTAACCTTCGAGTTCAATGGGGACGTAGCGGGCATTTAGCAGGTTCGGTTTGGTTGGCCCTAGAATGGGAGGGCAAGACTGTATTTTTCTCGGGGGATTATTCGGAGGAATCGCAGCTGCTCACGGCAGACACACCAGCAATTATGGAAGCCGAAGCTAAAAATGTGGCTGATCTGTCCATTATCGATGCCGCTTATGGGGCAGATCCTGATGAGCAGCTTGTAAAATTACAGCAATTAGAGATAGCCATCCACAACACCTTGCAAAAAGGGGGTTCTGTTCTCCTTCCCGTGCCTATCCATGGCAGAAGCCAGGAATTGATCGTATGGGCAAATGAATGTTTTCCAGATCATCAATTGATCGTTGAAGAAGCACTCGTCGCTCCTTTACGAGCATTAAGCGACAAGGTGGAATGGCTGAAAGAGGACGCTATTCAGCGCGTAAATGCGCTTTTTAACAGAAAAAACTTGTGTGTTGTATCTAATTCGGACGAACGCGCGAAGGCAATGCTGAATCTTAAGGGCGCTATCGTATTTACCAATGACGGGATGATGCAGTCAGCAAAAGCACAAGAATACTTTCAGCAACTCTCTGTTTCTCCTGACAACCATGTGATTTTTACGGGACATTTAGCGGCGGGAAGCTTTGGACATCGTCTTGTTGAGCAAGCTATGATCGGAGAATCTAGCAGCGTACGCTGTACAGTCTCACTTATCCGCTATAAAGTCCATCAAGGCTTGCCGGACATTCGCAAAATGCTCCAAACGATTCCCAGCCACCGGACAGTGCTCGTCCATGCTCCCAAACCACATATCGACCAAGTAGCTTCTATATTAAAAGGAGAAGGTTTCACAGGACTATATTCTTTACAACCCGGCAGCACGCTTTCGTTCTGAAACTTATTTATGTAATATCATGAGAAAAACAATGGGGCTCTTCCTCAGGTCTTTTTCAGACTTTTGGAACAGCCCTTTTTATAATTCGCACCTATTATCCACTTACTCTTTCGTCGTGCCCGAGCGATCCTTAAAAGCTAGCTCAAACAACCCCGTTGCAGATAAACCTGCAAGGCCCCCAGCCCAAAGACGCAGGATGATATCCAGTTCGGTAAAAGGATACGCTACTACGCCGATGAACAAACCTATCAATAGTCCGATAATCGGGACTGCATTACGCGGGATGTTGATACTATTTTTGACCAACTGAACCAGTGCCAGTACGAATACTGCTAATATAGAGGCGAATGCCATAACATCATCTAAAATTGTTCCATTTTCCATCCTTTTCCCTCCTTAGTGGCTACTTATAATCTCAACCGTTCGAGTCGCAGAATCATAACCTACCTGAGCACCCAGCGCTTCTGCAATAACACGTACAGGGACGTAGGTGATGCCTTTTTCAAGCACTCCATCAGCAACCTTAACCCCGTTAACCTTTACGACAGCAATAACATCACTTTTCAATTCTTCCTCCTCCTTCCGATTGATGACCTTATACGCTGACTCCACCGCAGATGTTGAGGGCTTTTTCCCTGCTCGTAACTGTGTGAGTGTTAACCCAAACGCCATTTGTAAATGGGGGTAATCCTTGAAGCTTGTCCAGTCGCCACCCCACTCGAAGCCCAGCCCTTTTGCCTCCTTCACAACCTCCTGCCAATCTGCGATCTGGTTGTTATTGCCGTCCCGGCACATATCCCATGACACACTAGATCCATTCGGCAGCAAAAGAGCAAAATCTACGGCCAATCCAAAATTGTGATAGCTATACCCGCCTCGCGCATTGGTTACAATCGCTCCGGGCTTGGTGCGGCCTTGTGCATATAGAGCATCCTGCTCGGCAATTGTGCGAAGTCCCTGCGTAATGAGAATGGGGATGTTGAGTTTGTAACACCGCTCGATAAGCGCAGTAGCAGCGGAACGAACTACGGGGTGTAGGCCTGTTAGGCGTTGGGCTGATTTATTTTTCACCTGAGTTAATGTCAGCATGATGTTCCTCTTTTCTGACTATCTTTTTCAGATAAATAAATTGGTCGTATTTCCCGGAACGTGTCAGTATCGCTAATATGATAATTCCACCAGTTGTACCGAATTGGGCAATAGCCCAGCTATAATGAAGCCAAGTCAGCCCTGTTGCCATGTCCACTCCTAGTAATTCTGCCAAACGGAATAGTAGAACGATAAGCATATTGAATGTATAAGCCAATAAGAAAAAAAGCATAGCCAGCATAAAAACGCTGACCACACCTTTATGAAATCTTTCGTAAAAATATTGCCTGTGGCAATGAATAATGTATATTCCGCAGGCCGTAGTAGTGCCATATAGCACCAATAATAAAAATTCAATCATGTGCATCATGATCCCCTCGATCATAAACTAAATATTTGGCGAACCGGTTACGATCAATCTCCTCCTGAATTTCCTGCGAGACATTTTTATAATGACTTATGGTCAGTGTAACGCTGGTAGAGGCTCTGCGGAGCTCCATCTCTTTATCAACATGCCGGGGGAGAAGCAGCCGCCGAATCCATTGTGACAGCATTCCTAACTCCCCCTGTCTTCCGTATGGTCAATCTTCAGTTTCTTTAAGACGTCCAGTGTGGGCTGCATAAACTCCGAGCGCTCCTTATCCAAAATCGCTTGCAGACGATCCCGATCCTCCTCTGCCCGGTCCAGCATTTCTCGCGGTACAAGGTTCCCTTTGACAATCGCACGCAATAACACCATCAGTACGATCATCAAAATGAAAGCAACAATATAAGCCAGCCCATACTTATCTGCCAGCGGCAGCAGCTTCTCCAATTGCGCAATATCCCCTTCGCCCATTCGTCTGCTCCTTTCTGTAATGATGTTGATGCGTAATAGCCCCCGGCACCACCGAGGGCACAAAAAAACACGCTCCTGTGTGGATGCGTGCTAATTATTTGGCTGATGAAGCTTGCTCAGTCGAATCGTTTTCAGCAAAATGAATATCTGATCGTTTCTCGATAATCTGATCCTTAACCAAAATCTCATTATCCGGCTGCATGTTATAGGAAGAAATGATATTCTCTATCGGACCCTCCTCACGATCAAAACGAGTGATGCAGGCATTGGCCATCAAGCGGAGTTTGGCGGCTGTCAATGAATCCATTGTCATGATTACAACTCACCTCCTTTTGGGTTTATATGCTGAGTAATTCAGCCATAATGACTTCGACATCTTGAAGCCTGTCTTGCAAAGTAGTATTTTCAGCACGGAGTTGCTCGAATTCGCTTAATTCTGGTGGTTTGTTAGCTTCTGCTTCTAGATATGCTTCCCACGCGGCTTCGAGTTCTTCTTCCGTTGGTTGTGGGACATCTAGGTTCCAAGCTGCGATGTATGGGCCACGTTCCTCTATTTCATAATCTACGCCCTCTTCTAACTCTGCGAGGTGTGCTGGACGAAGTATATAATGTACGCCTTCTATCCAATCTGCCTCTTCCGTAGTCTCACCAGGCGTCTGTATATGCTTCGTAAGCAAAGGTTCTTTAAGATAATTTACTATTGGGCCGTCGTCTCTCAAAGTGAAATCGACTCCCAACTGACTATCCGGAAATAGAAATAGCAAGTTCTTCATTAAATCCATATTTTAGTCACCTCCATTAGTTATGCAACTCTCGCAAGAGTGGCATATGTGTACTGAGAAGCCCATGAAACATTTGAATTGTGAAGAGCAACGGCATAGATATGAACACGGTCTCCTGGATTTAAAACCAAGGTAGTATTACCATTAAGGGTACAGCCCATAAGTGCAGTTGTGATAGCCCCCTCGCTCAATGTACAGTTTAGAACTCCGTTTATATAGATCTTAGTTGCAACACCGCTTGTAACACTCGTCGTAATCCCAAATCCAACCCGAACAGATAATTCATAAATCCCTCTCTCGGGCGCATAGAAACCGCCTTGTGAAGGTTCAGCTACTCCCTTCTGACTCATGTGCACACCGTTAAAAATAAGTTTTTTATCTACACCGGCAGTTAAAGGTACATCGCCACCGGCATCCATATACATTGCTGCAAAGGGGCGTGTATCAATCGTGTTATCTCCCCACGGGTTAAGTACACCCCAAGTTATGATACCTGCGTCAATCTGTTCATTTGTTGTGCCTGCGGGCTGACCGTCTTTTTTTGTTATTGTGCCACCGTCGTATGCTGAAAGTCCAATATTATTTGAGGTCCCAAAACTATTTCTGGATATTACCGTTGATCCTTGGTTACTGACGATGCCTGCAGTACGATTAGAAGCTTCACAGCCGTAAAGTCGCAAACCAGAATGGTTACTGGCCTCGAATCCTCCAACGGAGTTTGTCTTGCCATCTGCTGATATACGGCAATATAGCATCTGAATAAATATCGAGTTATTAATAAGAAATCCGACTCTCGTTGTAGAAGTTGCAATGAATCCAGTTACAACTACTTGATTACTAACACCATAAAAGGTCATACTCTTAACCTTGAAGTTTGCGGCCGTCTCGTAGCTTGTTCCGCCGTTAAGCCATACTTCGGTGCCACCACTCATATCTGCAAAAGAGATATCTTCGGCGTACGTACCGGCAGCGACATTGATAGTGACACTATGAAGAACATGTTTAGAAATACTGTTAATCGCCTTTTGTATAGTCCTAAATGCCCCACCCGCCGTATTCACCAATCCCGTATTATTATCATTCCCGTCCGTCCGTACGTAGTACGTAATATCCGCTGTCGTCTGCTGAGGTGTAGTAACCAACGGCGCCTTACCATTCAGCTGCCCCTGAATCCCACTAGTCACCCCATCCAAGTACCCAAACTCTGCATTAGAGACCACTCCCGTTCCAATCTTCGAAGCCTCAATTCCGGCTGAAGCATTAACATCGGCGTTTACAATCACCCCAGCCGCAATTGCGGTCCCCCCGTCACCAGTACTTATAACATCCCCCGTGTGATTAGGATGCACATAATTATTCGCTCCCGTCGCAATCCCCGCCAGCTTCGTTTTCTCAGCTGCGGTGTAGTCGTTCGTAGATAGCTGTTTGCCTGTTACTTTATCGACCTTGCCATTAACGGCATTGTCCAAAATGTCCATATTCCCGTTCAGATCGGCAATATCAACGATATCTGTTCCCTCTGGCTTCTTTAAGCCCAAATTTCCTGTGGTTTGCATATGTCACTCTCCTATCTATAAGTTCTTAATTCGTTCCATGTTTTACTGTGAGCACTCTCCCAAGTCAAAGCCTTAACAGAGTCCCACCAGGTATAGCTGAACACAAATTCATAAGCTAAATGCGCAGGTTTAATCTCTTCGATGATTTGAATCAACCCTGCCATATTTGGAGGAATCCCCAGTGTACTCACAAAATGAATCTCAAAACGGTACTCCTCAGGCACTTCCTTTACTTCAACCACTCCACCTGAAAAAGCTGACGCCGTCCGCTGAATCATCTCCGGTGTGGTCGTCCCATTTCCACGCAGCTTTGCCTTAATCATCTCTCGGCGTGTGGCATATGACTTGGATGAATCGATATTTAGTCCAAGCTCAGCTTCCCATCGTCCAAGGCTCACCGTTGCCGTTTCAACAAAAGCCTGATCCAGTACGTCTATAGTGCCCAGCTCCAGTCCACCAATTTCTAGCCCGATGGTCTCCTGAAGCTTCTCCATTTCGCGGACATCCTTATAATAGTCCGGCAAATACTGCATTAGATCAGGCGCCTCGACTTCACCCGGATGGCTCGAATCTTTATCTGCGGAATATTGCAATTCGCTGTATAAAGAGCTGCCGTAACTCATCCTCTACACCCCCTTCAGTTGATTCCAGGTTAGGGGGCCTTTGGGCAAATAATCATGTGTATGCGCCGCCGGAGGAAATACCACTGGTTTACCTGCTACCCCCGCCCAAGCTACACTATCCGCTTGTTGCGCAAAATCCACCTTGCCATTGTTATTCGTATCGTAAATGCTTTTCAGCATATCCCCGGTACTCTGCGCGGCTACCAGCAAGACATTACCAGCGGCAGAACCAATGTACAGCTTGCCACTGTCTGTACAATACCCAAGCTCACCAATAGCCAGCGTTCCAATGGCGCTTTCCAAGCCGCGGCGTATTTGAATCAATGTTTTTAGAGCCATTGTCCCGCCCCCTAGAATGTTCCGCCATCAATACTGGCTACGGTAAGTCTATTGCCATTCGCAGCATCATAAACGATACTGCTTCCATCCACACTTACAGCTACACCGGCTGCATCTACGGTGATTCCTTTTCCAGCGGTAACCGCAATCGCGTCTGCAGTGACCGTGATACCAATACCCGCACCAATGTTCAGCGTCACAGCATCGGCTTGACCACCACCAATCAGCCCGCTCCCGGCTGTAATGGTCTGTAGTGCACCACCGGTACGTACCCATGCGCTGCCGTTCCAGCTATAAATCTTCTGCTCATCATCGACGTAAGCGGTCCAACCGACGGCAGGAACATAAAATACCCAAGTGGCAGATTGATATTCAACAATTTGATTCGTTTTGCCCGCCCATGCCCCGGTTGCCCCTGCTGGAATAATATATCGATCCCCCTCAACCGGACTGGCAGGTGGAGCCAGCAGGTTCTGGTCTTTTACCGATGCTTGCGGTTCGATGTTACGCTTGGCCAACTCAATTTCATTTTTAATCTTCTGCGCTGACCACAAGTCTGTAATCGTAGTCCCTGTATCATTGATTGTCCGGTGCTTGGCCACATCATCAATGTGAGTCTTGATCTCAGCGGCAGTCTTTACGCTTGTGCCATCCGATACTTTATTGATATGTCCCGCACTAATATCCGCTTTAAGCACCTTCGCATAGGTAGCTCCATCAGCGATATCGTCAATTGTACCTGTCAGATCGGTAAGCTTCTGCACATTCACCCGCCGCCAAGCTGCCCCATCATCAAAATATAAATATCCGCTATTCGAACCCGTAGTCACGTAATACAAACGACCAACGGATCCTGCAACCGGACGCGAAGCTTCTGGCCCTGACAGCGCCCTGCCGACCATGGAATTGGACGTGCCGTCACCAATATAAACTTCCTTAGTATCACTGCAAAAACCAAGCTCGCCTGCCTTCAACACGCCATAACTCGTTAGCTCAGCCTTTGTACCTCGCTTTATTTGTATGGTCTGTGCCATTTTACACCTCTCTTCTAAATGATCCTCCATCAATCTGGCCCTTGTTCTTATAACGCTCTATTTCAGTCTGGACAGCAGTAAGACTCACCTGCAAACCGTTAATATCCTCTGCTTCAACCGTATCGCCGGGAGTTTCGTAAGTCACATATACCTCAGGCACATCGGCAAAAATCTTAATCAACCGCCGCCAGGGCGCCTCATCCGGAAAAGACACAGTGAAATTGCGTAGCTCGATCCCGGAATACTGTGACCCTGTGTACACCGCAATGGTCTGATTATTAATATTGTCATGCGCTAGAAGACCGCTGTAAACGCCATTTACAAGCGGTAATCTCTCTTCGATAACATAGCTGCTACCGTTTGCTTTTTTATTAAGTTTTTCTTGAAAAATATCAATTTGCTCTGGATAACCCATGCTACACCTCCAGTAGAACGTTGCCGAACAACGGTACTTCTTCTTCGTTCAACATCACATTGCCCGCTCCACTGTTCAACTTCAGCTCTGTGTAATCCGCAACTCCTTCAGTAGCAAGCAATAATGCCCCGATGACAGACTGACTGATATAGGTTGCTGAAAAAGCCTTCTCCTTGCGATATTTCTCAAGCATCACCTGAAAGCCTTGGTTTACAGCTTGCAGTGCATAGCCAGAAGCAAGGGTTACCTTGGCGCTTATACTGATGTTTTTGCCCGCAGCCGGTGCCACGGTCACAACAGCCCCTACCGGTGCTTGTCCCTCACCCGCTCCTGAGACCGGATCAATGTATTGCTGCACCTGAGCCGCCAACAGCTCGGATGCTGGTTTTTTTTCGGCGTCCACAATAATCACCTTCACAGTTTTAGGACCTTTCCATAATGGAAAAACACGTGCGCCTCCCACACCCGGAACTTGTAGTGCCCACTCCATATAGTGATATTTATTTCCGCTAGTAGCTGGGCGTCTGGCTGAATCCAAATAACGCTGGCGTAGTGCATCATCCGTTTCAATGTCCTCCCCAGGGATCAGAAGAGAAGCTATTTCTCCGCGCGCTAGGTCTGAAATATAATCCACTGGGAGTAAAGAGCCAAAATATCGATTTCCTTCTTCTCCAGCGGTTTCACTTTCCAAGCGATACACTCCAGGAGATAACTTCTCCACAGCCGTATAATTCAGTATTTCGAGTGAGAAGCGGCTGCCGAGTGGAACATCTAACAATCCTCCATCCGCCTTATAAAAAATCCCTTTCAGCTGTGCCTTGCTAGCTTCACGCCTTACAATGCCTGACCAGGAGATACTTCGCTCTAAGTACTCTCCGGTAGCCGTATCTGCAAAATACAGATTATTATTCACATCCAGCTCAATATACATCTGTGCCAACTCAGCAGCTGCTGGAGCCAACGCGTCATAAATGATGCTGCCCTCGCGTTTATCCAATCCTGATGGAATCCGGTCCAACATCCGCTCCAAAAGAGCCTCATACGTCTGATCCTCATACATCCTCATTCCACTCCTTTCTCAGCTGAAAATTTCCGTAACGTGTGACGACCTTACAGTCAAAAGTTAGATTATCTCCGGTAAACGAAACAACAATATTCTCTAAACTAAGGATTCGTTCATCCTGAAGTAGTGCCTCACTAACGATACGTCTGATTTCAGCTCTAACCAGCAGCCGGTCCCTACCAAGCACCAACCGCCACTCTGTTCCGTAATCAGAACTGTAAATCAGATGTTCAAACCGATCGGTTCGCAATATTTTAGCCGCCGCCTGTTGAACAGCTTCTAGTCCATCCGTTTGGCCTGTAATCCTTTTTCTCTCCCAATCCATCCGGTACGTAAGACTAGGACTTTCCCCACGCTCAAGGTTGACCTCCCCCTCAAGCAGGGCCGTTATCGGTCCAGCTTTTCCAATCGCAGGGATCATATCGGGCTCACCAGCCGATCCAGAACAATGTAGCTTTGTCCGCCCTGCATTCGAACCATTAATACGCGGTCCCCACTCGCTAGTCCTCGCCGAAGTATTACTTCTTTGCCCTCGATGTCGATCTTGCTTTCCATTACCGATTCAGGCAGCACTAACGCATTCCCCGATAAAATAAACCGCTGATCCACCTGGATCTGCAAAGGAGCTGCCTCCGTTACCGTTCCATAAGAAAAAGCCACGGGATTTGTACTTCCCACGGCTCCTAGACTTGCTTTTTTAATAATATCTAACATTATTTCTACACCACCTTAATATCGAGGGACATGGTATGCTCCCCTCCAGAAATCTTATGGCTGCATTGGTCCACCAGAAACAATTGAGTCTCGAATTCATCCAATAGGACATAAATGAAATTGCCTGCTCTTACACGCATATCACCAATCGCCTGTACGGAGAGACTGAGCTTTTCACGGTTGTGCATTTTCAGTAAATTGTTTGCCTTCTCCTGAATTTGGGCAGCATTCGCTTTGTCATCAGCCTTCTGATACAAGTGCAGGATACCCCAGCGTTTCACATTGTCCTTGTCACTAACCGGATAGAAATCGCGTTTGCCCGATGCCTCGTTATCCTTGTACAGAAAAATCGTGTTGTACGTATCGTCATCAATACTTTTTTTGAGCGAATAATCGTACAGATAATGACCCGCTCCGAGCACCAGGTTAAGCAGCATAGAATCCGGTTTGCGCAGCGTCAGCTTCCCAAAATCATCGTAAAAAGCCATCAACCGCCCCTTATACTGAAGCTCACTGCCGATGGCTCCCATAATGATGTCCAACAGCTTTTTGTCATCTTCAATTAAAGAAGGAATCCGGTACTCTGTCTCCTCCAGCACACCTGTCTTTAATCCGTAGTCCGTTGTTATTTTCTTGATCACATCACTAGCCGTAACATCCTGCAAAACATAACTACCATTGCCCAGCAAATAACGAATCTGATCATAGGCAGTCAGCTTAATCTCCTGATCCGAGCCCGTATCAATGCTGAACACAAATCCGTAAAATACATCTACATTATCTTTACTAAACTGAATAATATCACCGTTGCTGATCCCGAACTTGGGAAGCTGATAGATTCCGCTATCCACAAGCGTTAACTCTAGCGTTGACGGTTTACCTGACCGTGCGGTTTTCCAAGAAATATCTGAGACGATGCCAGAAATATCCCATAGATTCCCTTCTTTATTCTTCACTAGCAGTTCCATAACACCCTCCTACGGCAGCTTGATGACTTTACCGATGGGCAGCTTTTTCAGCTCACTATCCGGAATGCCATTAAGCTTCTGAATGACTTTGTACTTCGAGCCATCTCCTAGGTTTTTTTGAGCGATGCTCCATAGACTGTCTCCAGCTCTTAAGGTATAGGTAGTAGGCTTTGCTTTTTCATTGGCCCGCTTCTGCTCCGCCTTCACTTCACCTTTGACAACCTTCACAGCTACCGCCTGATAGAATACGTATTTTTTGAGAGATAACGAATATTCAATATCCCCTGACGTACCCGCACTAAGCTTCCAAGTGAAACCTTCAATGCTCATAGCCATATTCACAGCAAAATCAATTTCTAAAGATCTATCCTCACTAATTGAAGATTCCTCTAGCCATTTCTGCGGTTTGTTTAACTTCTTTTCATCCTTTTTCGTATCATCGGGATACCTCACACCGGAGAACACAAACCGAATAGGCCGACGACTCGTCATCCATTTCTTAATAAGCTCCACATATTCAAAAGGCCTTTTCAGTCCATCCTCTTGCACCAATACGAACGGATACCTTTGTGCCGGGAAAATACTTTCAATTGTGATCTCCGTAAGCTTCGGATAAGCAATCGTATTGATCTCACCCAGATCGATAATGGTATAGCTTTTTCCATCTCCACTCTCCTTGATTTCCAAGGTCTCTGGATTGACTGGCAGCCGAATTGCATCCTCCTGATTATTAAAACCCAAAAAAATCCCGTACTCTTCCACGTTACGTATACACCCCCTGCGCCGTAGAGACAAACTCCTCGTTCAGCTTTTGCCCGATCTTGTTGATAATCGTATCAATGTCTCCGGCATTGTTAATATTTCCGGTCGTCACCTGCACCGTCGGCGTAAGCTCCACAAAATTCTGGATCGCCTGAATCTCGGCCAGCTCGCGCAGCATTTTCAGATCATCACTGGAGATGTCTACGGTGTCGTTGATGGAGCCGAGCTCGTTCACACGGTTGACGGTGTTCAGATTATTGCCCTGAGTAGCTAGTAGACCTGTTGAATCCAGTGCTTTTGTACTGCTGATCGGATTCAACATATCCTTCACTTTTTCAGTAGCATCGCGCCCTTTGTCCATCAACTTGTTCGTGGCATTCTTTCCTTTTTGACTGGCGCTATTAAAACTATCTTCAAGATTAACGTACTCGATCTTAGCAGTCTTTTGCTCCGGAAAATTATCAGCGGTAGGAGCAAACGCCTTAAAATTTTGCCGGTATTTATCGATCATATCGCTTGCCGCATGAGGAATTTCCGGCTCCTTCCTCTCAACTTTTAGTTCACTTATCCCCAATTCGTCGAAGAATGGAATATGACTTAAAGCCTCAATCATGGAATTGAATTTGTCTAGTACCCAATTGATTGCTTTTGCCATTACCTTCATGAATCCCCCGGCAAAGCCCTCTGCTCCAACTGTCATATTGTAAAGAACATTAAGGGCACCCATACCCAAATCATATAGCAGCTGCTTCATAAAATTGACCGCTTCATGAAATTTATTCACTATATAATCCCATGCAGAGATAGCTGCATTCTGTATAAAAATCCAAATGTTATCCATCACTGCGCTTAACCATCCAAATGCTCCCACTATAGCTCCAACGACATCCCCCGCAGAAATACCTAACATTTGAAAAATATAAATAAGAACAGCTATAACAGCGATAACCACTAAAATAGGCCAGTTTACTACCAACCATGCTGCTGCAAGCTGATAAGCGGCTGCTACAAGTAGAGCCACTTGTACGATCATAGCTACGAGATAGACAATGGCTATCGCTTCAAGGATCGGTTGAATCCAAGACCAGTTTTCCTGCACCACTCCAACCAACCATAATAAGCCATCCACTACCATGCCAATCACATTAGCAATGATCAGAAAGCCGTTAGCCATAGCATCTATAATCGGCATAAATTGGCCTGAAGTCAGCGCATTGTTCAAGGTATCCATCACTGGCCTTAGGGCACCCATCGCTTTCTCACCAATTTTCCCAAGTGCAACATCTGTATTGTCATTCAGCTTATTCCAGTCGTCGATATCTCCTGGTTGTGCCGCAGCTTTTACAGCTTTCTCCCCAAAAGACTTCACGGCATTAAATGGCTTTACCACATCAACTGTCTTGAGAAACTTCATAATTCTCGAGTCAGGAGTTGGTGGGGATGGTGGAACCGGAGGTTCCTTTTTCAGATTAATTTTGGGCTTGGGGACCGGATCAGCCTTAACCTCCGGCTTTTTCTCCTCTTCTTTCTTTTTCTCCTTCGCTTTTAGCCCTTTCCACCACTCTATCTTTTTCGCCTCTTCTTCTTCAGCCTTACCTTTTTGCACACTTGGGGAGCTATTTAATGTTCGAAGCGCTAACTGTTGTGATTGCCCTGCTTGTTGGCTTTGCTTGATAACTATATCTCTGGTAACTATGACCTTAGGAGGAAGTCTCTTAAAGCCTTCAAGCAGCGTATCATTGATATCCTGCAAAGATTGGTTCACTAGATTCAGAGAACGGCTCATCTCATCGCTTGACCGCTTAACAACTACCTGCACTCCCTTGACCAATCGATTAACGATATCCAGATTGCTGTTCACACGAACACATTGTTTATTAACACTCTTCCAAATTCCCAGAGATTTCATCGGTAGCATTACGGCTTTAGATGCGTCTATCTTCATTCTCTCACCCCCTAACTATCTCTTCCTCGCCTTACTCCGTGCCTGATCCCGCTTCTCCTTCTCCACACGAACAGTAATCATCGCATATATTGCAGCGCGTTCGCGGGAAGACAGCTTCATCAGCTCATGGGGTAAAATGTGCAGCTCATGGAGGGCGTAATAAGCAAAATTGGCTTCACTATCGCCCTCGTTGATTAGTTTTTTACTTCATCCACCAGCTCGTTCATGTCCGTGCCAAAACCATTTAAGGCCTGCACCCGCTCACCCAACGCCGCGAATTCACCTGGTAGCAGCATTTTACGCAGCAGTGTCTCAGCGCCAAGTACGCCATAAGAACGCTGCAATTCAGCATTTTTCAGATCCGGATGCACTACACTTGAGGTCATCAGCTTCGCCATATAATCGTTAGGCTCAATTTCGGAGGTATACACTCCGTTTTTACCTTTGACTTTACGGGTTGCGGCCTTGCGGCATTCCTGATTCTCATCCTCAGTCATACTGCGCAGCTTCCAAGCTACCGCATTTCCTTCCTTATCCTTAAAACGCTGGGATACTACAAACTCCTCGGTCGTGTCACATGCTACATTTTGGGCAAAAAATAAACTTAATTCGCTCATTGTCTTCCTCCTAGAATTATTTATTTAGATACTTCTCCTGCTACTAGCTGCCAATAGACAGAGAAGAGACCCGTCGCTCATTCTACGTTCGGGTCTTGCTTGCTCCAATCTATCTAGTTGTCTTAATTAAAGCCCGGAACCTGCCGGAGCACCAAAAGCTTGCACAATCTGCACATCTTCAAAGGTAAAGCTAACTTCTTCTTCCAGAGCGTCTGACTCTGTATCAAGTGAGGCCATGATGACACTATCAAGGTTCACGCCTTTTAAAATAATACGTTGTGCTCCCACGCTGGACGATGGATCTTCGTTCGTAACCTCAATATCGAAGTACTGATCAACACCCGTATTCATATAATCGAGCATCATCTGGCGGAAACGACTAGTCATATAAAAAATCGTCATCGAACCGCTGCCCGACCATCCAGTCGCTTTATGCTGAACACCCCGGCGGCCCAGTGTTTTCACCTCTGCCTTTGTTTTTTCTACTGTAGCTTCAAGAGTTTTCACATAGAACATCTCTTCGGTTTGCGTACCAATCACAGCATAAGCACGGCCCTCCTGGCCGGAAATTGTATCACTAGCTTTTAAAAATGCCATCTTAAACCACCTTCACTTTCATATATACTTTTTCTACCGAATCTACCGGTTTCACAGCCACATCCAGCACGATACTATCACTATCTGCACCAGCCACAACTACAACATCTGTCTGCGCGTTAAAGCCCTCAATCGCACCCATATCCTGCAAATCATTCATATAAGTCGCACATTGTGACCAGAAAAGAGCACGGCCATCTTCATTATTCGCGACCTTACCGATATAGTAGTTCTCAAAAATACGCTTCATATCATTTGCAATTCCATCCAGCACGCGCAGTACACGATTTTTAGAGAATGCTTTGCCTTTGTCCGGTGAAAACGCGGTAAATGTATTGATATCCTGTTCCACCACAGCCCGTCCGCCACTGTAAGTAAAGATAAGCTCTCCTTTTAGCAACGCAGCTGTAGTCTCAGAATGGCTAAGTCTTACATCAGCATCCACCGAATCATCATAACCCTGATAAGTCAGCGATTCATTAACAGCAGCTGCTGCTGTAGCACCAGCTACCCAAGCAACGGCATTGACGTTATCAATCGTAGTTCCGTCGCTCAGTACTACCCCATTATTCACGCTAATCACACCTTCATGACCTGCAGCCGCATAATCGGATAGTACAGCCTGTACCTTTTTCCCTTCTGTATCCCGAAGCCGTCTCACAAAAGAACTGTAGAGTGCCTTCAGAGCACTATCCTGCGATACTAGACCCACTGTTTGGAATTCCTGCACCTCAAGAGCAGACAGGAAGTCACTATGTGCTCCATTCGTCACGGTTCCGTTAGCCCCCCCTGTAAGCGGCATGCCTGCAATTAGCTTCAAGCCTTCTGCACCATTTTTCTGGAATTGAACATAATCGTTCGCGACCAACTCTTCAGCCGTTCCGACCGTTTGCTTGTTCAGTTCGGTTCCATTAAGCAACGTCTTTACATCAAAAAGAGCAGCATTCTCTATATTTTTCTCAATCACAATCAAAAGATCATTTCCGCGTACACCGCCATATTTAGCTGTTACCTGAAGGCCGTTATTTGTGACTGCCGCTTTAACACCTTCATTCAATCGATAGAGCAGCAAGGTTCCCGCCCGTTTCAGCGCTTCACGCACTGGCAGTAGAGTTGGATGTTCCAAATCCACTCCTAGCAGCTTATTCACATCATCCTGCGGGGTAATCCTCATGATTACTCCCGGCTCTCCCCAAGATAGGGCAAGCGCCAATGCCGTAATCCCGCGTTCTCCCATTTTGCCGATGGCACCTTGATTTGATGCTACATTTACGTACACCCCGGGACGCACCTTATTTTGCGTTGTCCATGTTCCGCCTGCCATTAGTTCATTACCTCCTTATTTTTGAACAATCCCATAGATTGCTTTGCTTCTTCTAGCGTATAGTTCTTGCCATCCTGCAAAATAACGTTCAATATATCCTTTTCCCTCGGCGTAAAAAGTGGGGAATTCACAATCTGTTCCTTACTGAACCCATTCCCGTTACTTCCTTTAGTACTCATTTCAATCGTTCTCCTCCAATCATTTGTCCCATCTTAATGCTGTCAGGCTTGTCGTTTTGCAAATACAACATATAGTCAACTGTAAACAGCGGCCCATGCCCTTCAGTTCCAGCTTCCCAAGCTTGCCTAACTACACGAAAAGCTCCACCATCCTGCTCCATTCCTGCCATCGCCTCACTCAGCTTATCTGCCATTCTCTCAGCTTCCAGCAAATTGCCTTGCTCATAACGGATGCCAAAACGGTAGACCGCTAAATACCTGCCCTCCCGCTGCCGATCCAGTGTTGCTGAGATCAATCCGGGATGAAAATAAGCGGTTTGAGGTTTTTCTCCTTCTACATATACAGGCACATCAGGAAAATACCGTTCAAGTGTACTTGTAATGTGTTCTCGCAATTGTTGTACCGACATCACTCCATTCCTTTCTGATCTGCGACCGTTCGTCGATCCTTGATGGTGTTAACCTTCAACTGCATGAACATTAAGCAGACACCCCCTCAACTAGATTTAAGAAAAAAGGATACTATCCGAGGTTGGATAATATCCCTTCTTCATTAGGCAAATGCAAGAAGAATCTTTCACCGCTAGGTTGTTCTCATCACCCTTAGGGCGGAACTATTAGCAGAGCATTCATGCTCTTGCGGTGTTCTTTTGCTTCATTTGCCATGTTATAATCATACCCCCATATTATCCTTGCGGAGAGGGTAAACGGACGAGGTTTTGGCTAGCTTTGGGATGGTATAGAGCGGTTTTTTGGAGGTACACAATTGAAGACAAGCTAAAGAGCCTTCGACCCTCCTTTTATGGACGGCAAGCATTTGTGCAAGGATTATAAGGATAAAGTACACCCTGAAACTTATACTTTCTTATAATTCAAAAAAAGACCGCATCATCCGCTCGGACGATACAGTCTTCTTTACTAATCAAACTATTCTACTTCTATTAAGTAATACTCATTTTCTCTTTCTTTACCCTAGGCGCTGTTGTTACTAAAGTTTGCAGAGACAGTAAGCCGAGATCCGTTAACGCTAATGCCATCTTGTAAAAAGCCTTCGAGCGTATCTTCACGTAAGTGTCCTTACTTACCGGTGGATCAAACACATGATTGTAAATCGTATAATCGTACATCTCGTCTCTTCTCATATACTTTTCCCGTACCAGCTGCTGTTCTCTCGTATCGAGTCTCTCTACCACAGAGTCTATTGCGGAACAATAAGCTCTCCTTGCGGCGGGGATGTCCACATTGTAAGAAGCTATCGCAGCAGTCTGATCAGTTACAGTGTTAGTAGGACCATGAAATCTTTCTGTGTATGAATAAGTTGTGCTTGCTTCCTTAGCTTCAAATGTAACGGTCTTAAAAATACGGTATTTCTCCAACATGCTCTCTATAGCGACCTGGGTTCGGCGACGGTCCAACTCTGGTAAAGTTGATATGTTCATCATTTATGCACTCCTTTTGGGTTTAACTGAATGAGATTTAATTTGCGGAATTTTCCAGCCCAATGTGATAAAATAAATCTTGTTCGTATTCTGTTCGTATTTTTCTATAATATACCACTTCTTTACCAATCTCGTAAAACCGCGTTTTAGGCTGTTTTTATCGAAAAAGAGCGTATATCCCTCCATTATCTTGCCTTTTGGCAATTATATACGCTTTGTTGTTTACCTATTGGCAAAAATGGCTTATATTATTATCATAAGGTTACAGCCAATAAGGAGTGAGTTGAGATGAAACAGGAATTCGGAGATTATATGAAGCATCTTCGGGAAACAAAAGGACTCACCATTAATCAATTAGCAGCATCAGCCGGAATTAGCGGTTCGCAAATTTCCCGGATTGAGAATGGATTAAGAGGGGTTCCTAAACCAACCACGTTACGCAAAATTGCTGAGGCCACTGGCGTCCCCTACGGGGAGCTAATGGATCAGGCAGGGTATTTGCAGGACCAGACTCTTTCAAGCGATGAGGCTGTCCCAGATTGGGCTACAAGCAAAGATAAAAGAGACTTTCGAAAAATGCTAGAGGATGATGGAGAGCTGATGTTTGACGGAATTCCATTAGACAAAGAAGATAAACAGAGGATAAAAGATGTACTAACCGGATTGTTCTGGGAAGCCAAACAGATGAATAAGAGAAAAAAATCCAAAGACACTAAATAACTATACTAACATGCTGCAGGTGAAGAACATGGATGAACTGATCAATAGTCTGATTAAAAAATATAAAACCAACTGCCCGTTCGAGCTTGCCGCAGCACTAGGCATTCAAATTCGTTTCATGAATCTGGGGACTGGCACAAAGGGATTATATTATCGAAAACTAAGAAGAAGGTTTATCGTCATTCATAATGAGTTGCCTGTAGAATGGCAGCGCTTCGTTTGTGCGCATGAATTAGGACATGATCGGCTTCACAAGGGGATCAATCGCTTTTTTCTGGAGGAAAGCTCCTATTTCTCTCCTGGGAAGCTTGAACGTCAAGCTAATGTCTTTGCTGTAAAATTATTATCTTCAGGCAGAAGCCCCGAACAAGAGGAATCATGGAGAAACTATTATCTACGGATTGGAATTCCACCGGAAGTCCGATTTTTTTTGGAGGAATAATAGAACATATGTTCTTTGGCTGTATTTATATGTATATTAAATACATAACAAAAAAAGCCTTTACCGAAGTAAGAGCTTTTGAGCAGCGATTAAGCTGAGTATCGGGATGACACGATTTGAACATGCGACCCCCTGGTCCCAAACCAGGTGCTCTACCAAGCTGAGCTACATCCCGTTACTATAAAATTATGGAGCGGGTGATGGGAATCGAACCCACGCTATCAGCTTGGAAGGCTGAAGTTCTACCATTGAACTACACCCGCAAAGGTGAAAATCGGGATGACACGATTTGAACATGCGACCCCCTGGTCCCAAACCAGGTGCTCTACCAAGCTGAGCTACATCCCGTTATAAATACTATAATTGCTTAATAATAAAATGGCGCGCCCTGAGAGATTCGAACTCCCGGCCTTTTGATTCGTAGTCAAACGCTCTATCCAGCTGAGCTAAGGGCGCAAAATTATGGAGCGGACGACGGGAATCGAACCCGCGACCCTCGCCTTGGCAAGGCGATGCTCTACCGCTGAGCCACGTCCGCAATAAGTGGTGCGCGTGAAGGGACTTGAACCCCCACGTCGTGAAACGCCAGATCCTAAGTCTGGTGCGTCTGCCATTCCGCCACACGCGCATGATAATAATAAAAGTGAGCCATGAAGGACTCGAACCTTCGACACCCTGATTAAAAGTCAGGTGCTCTACCAACTGAGCTAATGGCTCGCACTTGGCTGGGGATATAGGATTCGAACCTATGAGTGACGGAGTCAAAGTCCGTTGCCTTACCGCTTGGCTAATCCCCATTGATGGTACCTCTATGTTGCCCATAATCTCTTAGGAAGATTATGGTGGAGGCTGAGGGGATCGAACCCCCGACCCTCTGCTTGTAAGGCAGATGCTCTCCCAGCTGAGCTAAGCCTCCATATCTATGGGACCCTCTAAGGGTAAGTACAAGTAAAAGTTGGTGACCCGTATGGGATTCGAACCCATGTTACCTCCGTGAAAGGGAGGTGTCTTAACCCCTTGACCAACGGGCCTTGCAAATCTGTGGAGCTCTCAACCGGATTCGAACCGGTGACCTCTTCCTTACCATGGAAGCACTCTACCTGCTGAGCTATGAGAGCATGGCTCCCCGAACAGGACTCGAACCTGTGACAACTCGATTAACAGTCGAGTGCTCTACCAACTGAGCTATCAGGGAATATCCGCTTGGCAACGTCCTACTCTCCCAGGACCCTTCGGTCCAAGTACCATCGGCGCTGGAGGGCTTAACGGTCGTGTTCGGGATGGGTACGTGTGGAACCCCTCCGCTATCGCCACCAAACGGGCATTTACAGCGTAAATGCTCAGGCTTAATCGCCTGAAAACTGAATCCGAAACAAATCTGCATTCTACGTATAGGATAAGCCCTCGACCGATTAGTATTGGTCAGCTCCATGCATTGCTGCACTTCCACCTCCAACCTATCTACCTCGTCGTCTTCAAGGGGTCTTACTAATTGGGAAATCTCATCTTGAGGGGGGCTTCACGCTTAGATGCTTTCAGCGCTTATCCCGTCCGTACGTAGCTACCCAGCCATGCTCCTGGCGGAACAACTGGTGCACCAGCGGTACGTCCATCCCGGTCCTCTCGTACTAAGGACAGCTCCTCTCAAATTTCCTGCGCCCACGACAGATAGGGACCGAACTGTCTCACGACGTTCTGAACCCAGCTCGCGTACCGCTTTAATGGGCGAACAGCCCAACCCTTGGGACCTACTTCAGCCCCAGGATGCGATGAGCCGACATCGAGGTGCCAAACCTCCCCGTCGATGTGGACTCTTGGGGGAGATAAGCCTGTTATCCCCAGGGTAGCTTTTATCCGTTGAGCGATGGCCCTTCCATGCGGTACCACCGGATCACTAAGTCCGACTTTCGTCCCTGCTCGACTTGTAGGTCTCGCAGTCAAGCTCCCTTATGCCTTTGCACTCTGCGAATGATTTCCAACCATTCTGAGGGAACCTTGGAACGCCTCCGTTACTCTTTAGGAGGCGACCGCCCCAGTCAAACTGCCCGCCTGACACGGTCCCCGTACCCGGTAAGGGTACTAGGTTAGAACCTAGATACGATCAGGGTGGTATCCCAACGGCGCCTCCACCGAAGCTTGCGCTCCGATTTCTACGGCTCCCACCTATCCTGTACAGATCGTACCCAAATTCAATATCAAGCTGCAGTAAAGCTCCATGGGGTCTTTCCGTCTTGTCGCGGGTAACCTGCATCTTCACAGGTATTAAAATTTCACCGGATCTCTCGTTGAGACAGCGCCCAAGTCGTTACGCCATTCGTGCGGGTCAGAATTTACCTGACAAGGAATTTCGCTACCTTAGGACCGTTATAGTTACGGCCGCCGTTTACTGGGGCTTCGGTTCATAGCTTCGGGTTACCCCTAACCACTCCCCTTAACCTTCCAGCACCGGGCAGGCGTCAGCCCGTATACTTCGCCTTGCGGCTTCGCACAGACCTGTGTTTTTGCTAAACAGTCGCTTGGGCCTTTTCACTGCGGCCCCCTCGTGCTATTCACACTACCGGGGCACCCCTTCTCCCGAAGTTACGGGGTCATTTTGCCGAGTTCCTTAACGAGAGTTCTTCCGCGCGCCTTAGAATTCTCTTCTCGCCTACCTGTGTCGGTTTGCGGTACGGGCACCTTCTCCTGGCTAGAGGCTTTTCTTGGCAGTGTGAGATCATGACCTTCGCTACTACAATTTTCGCTCCCCATCACAGCCCAGCCTTAACGATGTGCGGATTTGCCTACACATCAGCCTCACTGCTTAGACGGACATCCATCAGTCCGCGTCACTACCCTCCTGCGTCACCCCATCGCTCATAGCGGATTACGGTGGTACAGTAATTTCAAACTGTTGTCCTTCGACTACGCCTTTCGGCCTCGCCTTAGGTCCCGACTTACCCTGAGCGGACGAGCCTTCCTCAGGAAACCTTGGGCTTTCGGCGGATCAGATTCTCACTGATCTTTTCGTTACTCATACCGGCATTCTCACTTGTGTAGTGTCCAGCGCTCTTTTCAGTACACCTTCAACCCCTACACAACGCTCCCCTACCCCAGATACATACGTATCTAGCCATAGCTTCGGTGGTGTGTTTAGCCCCGTTACATTTTCGGCGCAGAGTCACTCGACCAGTGAGCTATTACGCACTCTTTCAATGGTGGCTGCTTCTAAGCCAACATCCTGGTTGTCTGTGCAACTCCACATCCTTTCCCACTTAACACACACTTGGGGACCTTAGCTGATGGTCTGGGCTGTTTCCCTTTTGACAATGGATCTTAGCACTCACTGTCTGACTCCCGGCAATAAGTATATGGCATTCGGAGTTTGACTGAGCTTGGTAATCCTTGCGGACCCCGCACCCAATCAGTGCTCTACCTCCACTACTCTTATACCGAGGCTAGCCCTAAAGCTATTTCGGGGAGAACCAGCTATCTCCGAGTTCGATTGGAATTTCTCCGCTACCCCCACCTCATCCCCGCACTTTTCAACGTACGTGGGTTCGGGCCTCCAGTGCGTGTTACCGCACCTTCACCCTGGACAGGGGTAGATCACACGGTTTCGGGTCTACGTCCACATACTAATTCGCCCTATTCAGACTCGCTTTCGCTGCGGCTCCACCTTCTCGGCTTAACCTTGCATGTTAAACGTAACTCGCCGGTTCATTCTACAAAAGGCACGCCATCACCCATTAATAGGGCTCTGACTTTTTGTAAGCACACGGTTTCAGGTTCTATTTCACTCCCCTTCCGGGGTGCTTTTCACCTTTCCCTCACGGTACTGTTTCACTATCGGTCGCCAGGTAGTATTTAGCCTTAGCAGATGGTCCTGCTGGATTCATACGGGGTTTCACGTGCCCCGCACTACTCGGGATCCGTCTCGGAGAGAATACAGTTTAGGTTACAGGGCTTTTACCTCTATCGCGGGCCTTTCCAGACCTCTTCACCTACCATATTCCTTTGTAACTCCATGTGAGACGTCCCACAACCCCTAAGAGCAAGCTCTTAGGTTTAGGCTGTTCCGCGTTCGCTCGCCGCTACTGACGGAATCACTATTGTTTTCTCTTCCTCAGGGTACTTAGATGTTTCAGTTCCCCTGGTCTGCCTCTACATTTCCTATGTATTCAGAAATGAGTAACTGCGAATTACCACAGCTGGGTTTCCCCATTCGGACACCCCCGGATCAAAGCTTGCTTACAGCTCCCCGAGGCAGTTTCGTTGTTCGCCACGTCCTTCGTCGGCTCCTGGCGCCTAGGCATCCTCCGTGTGCTCTTATTAGCTTAACCTTGATTCTTCCGAAGAAAAATCTCACTAATAACATTTACTTGTTTACACAAGTTGCTAAAAGATGTTCTAAAACGCAAATTCGTTTCGGTATCCAGTTTTCAAGGATCAAGTTAAAAAAGTTATTCATTTAAAAATTTATGGTGGAGCCAAGCGGGATCGAACCGCTGACCTCCTGCTTGCAAGGCAGGCGCTCTCCCAGCTGAGCTATGGCCCCATAAAATTACTCTATAATGTTATATGGTGGGCCTTGGTGGACTCGAACCACCGACCTCACCCTTATCAGAGGTGCGCTCTAACCAACTGAGCTAAAAGCCCATATAACATATATAACATTGTGAATCAACCAATGAATTGGTTGTCCGCTTGGCAACGTCCTACTCTCCCAGGACCCTTCGGTCCAAGTACCATCGGCGCTGGAGGGCTTAACGGTCGTGTTCGGGATGGGTACGTGTGGAACCCCTCCGCTATCGCCACCAAACGCATACGAAAGAGACTTGCTCTTTCAAAACTGAACACGAGTGAGTGTTCGAACCCGAAGGTTCTATTGCGGAAGCTAAGCTTCCGATTTGAATGTTCTCATTGCAGAGAACGATTCTCCATAGAAAGGAGGTGATCCAGCCGCACCTTCCGATACGGCTACCTTGTTACGACTTCACCCCAATCATCTACCCCACCTTCGGCGGCTGGCTCCCTTGCGGGTTACCCCACCGACTTCGGGTGTTGTAAACTCTCGTGGTGTGACGGGCGGTGTGTACAAGACCCGGGAACGTATTCACCGCGGCATGCTGATCCGCGATTACTAGCAATTCCGACTTCATGCAGGCGAGTTGCAGCCTGCAATCCGAACTGAGACCGGCTTTGATGGGATTGGCTCCACCTCGCGGCTTCGCTTCCCGTTGTACCGGCCATTGTAGTACGTGTGTAGCCCAGGTCATAAGGGGCATGATGATTTGACGTCATCCCCACCTTCCTCCGGTTTGTCACCGGCAGTCACTCTAGAGTGCCCAACATTACTTGCTGGCAACTAAAGTTAAGGGTTGCGCTCGTTGCGGGACTTAACCCAACATCTCACGACACGAGCTGACGACAACCATGCACCACCTGTCTCCTCTGTCCCGAAGGCCGCTGCTATCTCTAGCAGATTCAGAGGGATGTCAAGACCTGGTAAGGTTCTTCGCGTTGCTTCGAATTAAACCACATACTCCACTGCTTGTGCGGGTCCCCGTCAATTCCTTTGAGTTTCAGTCTTGCGACCGTACTCCCCAGGCGGAGTGCTTACTGTGTTAACTTCGGCACCAAGGGTATCGAAACCCCTAACACCTAGCACTCATCGTTTACGGCGTGGACTACCAGGGTATCTAATCCTGTTTGCTCCCCACGCTTTCGCGCCTCAGCGTCAGTTACAGCCCAGAAAGTCGCCTTCGCCACTGGTGTTCCTCCACATATCTACGCATTTCACCGCTACACGTGGAATTCCACTTTCCTCTTCTGTACTCAAGCCACCCAGTTTCCAGTGCGACCTCAGGTTGAGCCCAAGGTTTAAACACCAGACTTAAATAGCCGCCTGCGCGCGCTTTACGCCCAATAATTCCGGACAACGCTTGCCCCCTACGTATTACCGCGGCTGCTGGCACGTAGTTAGCCGGGGCTTTCTTCTCAGGTACCGTCACTCCGGTAGCAGTTACTCTACCGGACGTTCTTCCCTGGCAACAGAGCTTTACGATCCGAAAACCTTCATCACTCACGCGGCGTTGCTCCGTCAGGCTTTCGCCCATTGCGGAAGATTCCCTACTGCTGCCTCCCGTAGGAGTCTGGGCCGTGTCTCAGTCCCAGTGTGGCCGTTCACCCTCTCAGGTCGGCTACGCATCGTCGCCTTGGTGGGCCGTTACCCCACCAACTAGCTAATGCGCCGCAGGCCCATCCCTCAGTGACAGATTGCTCCGTCTTTCATTCTTCTCTCAGGAGAAAAAAGAAATTATCCGGTATTAGCTACCGTTTCCGGTAGTTATCCCAGTCTGAAGGGCAGGTTGCCTACGTGTTACTCACCCGTCCGCCGCTAAGTTACTTTGAAAGCAAGCTTTCAAAGTAACTCCGCTCGACTTGCATGTATTAGGCACGCCGCCAGCGTTCGTCCTGAGCCAGGATCAAACTCTCCAATTAGTATTGAAAAGAGCGATATGCTCATTTTGAAACATCTGACGAGAAAATTAATTCTCTAATTTGGATTTCACTTACGTGATTTCCCACTCACTCGTTGTTCAGTTTTCAAAGATCAATATCTCTCATTTCGTCGTCGTTGTTTATCAGCGGCGACCTTTATAATATATCACAGTGTTAAGCTGTTTGGCAAGTCTTTTTTTTGAAAAATCTTTTTTTCAATTTTTCTTGCCTTCCGCTTTCCTTTTACACAAGCAAAAGGAGCGCGAGATATAATTTATCATGAGCACTCCTTTTTAGTCAAGCTATTTTATTAAATAATCTGAAAACTTTATAAAACTGTAGCAATTCTCGTATATCTTCAGTGTTTATAATGAGAAGAACGCCCACCCCATGCATACTTGGAAAGCTCTTTCTGAGGAGCGAAGCGAGCATACATCCGGAATACAGTCTTATATCTATTAGCGATGGCGTGCCTGATATTTTGGTCCAAGCGCTGATCACTCAAATCTAACAGCATCTCATCTAGTTCTTTTCTCAAAACATAATCCAGTTCCTTGCATTCCTTTTCGTTAAACAACATTCCCAACATATGCTTGGCCTCCTTCATGAAGTTGCAATTAACACCTTCTCTAAACCCCCAAAACCTTTTTTGCATAATCAGTAAGTACATCTCATGGAGAAAGCTGCCTTAAGATCCTCTTACACTAGATTAACCGGAGTCCTCTTTTTATAACCATAATTATTAAAAATTCCCTTTATGGTTTCGTCTCGATTATATACTCCTTACCTTTAGGCAATCCTTGGATGAACGCCCTTAATGTTATGCTCTATTCCCTGAAGTTTTATGATAAAAGTGAAAAAGTAATTGTACTTTCAATAATGGCAGCAACAAATAACAGGATTACAGTCCATATGGAAGCCGTAAGTGTTTGACGCATGAATGCAGACCAGTCTGCGCTTTTCTCCTCTTTTCTATCTGTAGATCGAAATAAACTTGAAATCACTTTTCCGCCAAAGTGCAGTCCAAAGGCACACGCGATAATGATTGCCGGAATCTCTATAATCCCGTGTGGCAGCAATCCTTTTACGATTAAATCGAACAAATCCTGCCCTTGCAGTGCGGATAAATGTATCAAGTAGCCAATTACCGCTCCGTTTATAAATAAGAATATAGCTGGCAATATGCCGAACAACGCTCCCAGGAAAATAATAACCACGCCCTTGATGGCGTTATTCAGAAATATAAATACAAAGAAGTTCCATTGCGGATTAGCGGTGTCTCTTAAGTTTCCGCTGATCTCACTAAGCCCTTCCAATTGCTGAACCAATAGTTTTTCCAGACTACTTGTCGCTACCCAGCCAACAACCGCTCCTATTACGAAGAGCAGACAGGATAGCAGCAAAGCCTTGCGGATCGATTTAATATCTTTAACAAACGTGAAGAACGACAACATAACTACCTCCTGAAATTGTGATCTCTGTTTCTTAGGTCATAACCGTGCGGTACGAGCATACATTTAGAACAAACAAGCATTTCGCATGGGAGAGGAGCGCTGTCATTAATGAATTCTTTTTATGTATTCAGCGGCAAAAAGATCAAAAGGTTCATCTATATCTTCGCCGCTGTGCTTCTTGCTGCTGGAGTTGTCTATGTCGAGAGGGGTAATATCACCGTTTTTTCTGAGGCTGGACCTTCTGCCATTTACAGTGTGCCAACAGAGAAGAAGCTGATTGCCCTAACCTTCGATATTAGCTGGGGAGAAAAGAGACCCGAACCAATTTTGAAGGTACTTGAAGACAAGAAAGTGGACAAAGCCACCTTCTTCCTATCGTCACCATGGAGTAAGACTCACCCGGATATTGTAACAAGCATTAAAAACGCAGGATTCGAAATTGGCAGCCATGGCCATAAACACGTCAATTACAGCACTCTAAGTAACGAAGAGATTCGCACTCAGATCACAACGGCTCACACTGTGCTTACAGAATTAACCGGTAAAGAACCAAATTTAATTCGTATGCCTAATGGTGATTTTGACAAAAGAGTTCTGCAAGTGGCCAATGATCTTGGTTACAAAGTCATCCAGTGGGACACAGACTCTCTGGACTGGAAGAACATAGGTGTAGACAATATCGTGAAGCGTGTAACGACTAAAGCACATCCTGGTGATATCGTTCTACTACATGCCAGTGATTCCTGCAAACAAACTCACGAAGCTCTTCCGCAAATTATCGATGAGCTCCGCAGACAAGGTTATGAATTCGTTACCGTCTCTGAGCTGATCAGCCAAAGCAATGCGGAGGGTAAAGAGGTTCGCGACTCGGCCTCACTAAATAGTGCCTTAGAGGATGCTGCCGGGCTGTAACGCTCCTCCCAATCTTAGGTACCGCAATAGATGTTGGTCTTATCCAAATATTAATGACGCGGGGAAATGAGCTCCGATATGTCGGGTGTGGGGGTATTCAGCTTCGGATAGCTCAGATCCAGACTCTCCAGTGTCTTTACCACGATGGATAAGGCCAAATAGTTGCGGTACCATTGATGATTGGCTGGTATCCAGTACCAGGGTGCTTTATCAATACTTGACTCCTTAAAAACATCTACATATGCCTCTTGGTAATCATCCCAAAACTCCCGCTCCTGTAGATCACTTGCGTCAAATTTCCAGTGTTTTTTGGGATCTTCAAGCCGTTCTTTGATTTTCTTAAGCTGCTTCTCTTTTGAAATATGCAGAAAAAGCTTGATAACTGTCGTTCCCTCTTCCACCAGCATCTCCTCAAACTGCCGTATGTAACGAAAGCGGCGCTTCAAATCATCCTTTTTCAAGCCCCCATGTACCCGCGGTACCAATACATCTTCATAGTGTGAGCGGTTAAATGCAGAGATGTAGCCTTTAGGGGGTGTCTTTTGATGCACTCTCCATAAGAAATCATGAGCTTCTTCCTCCAGAGAAGGTTTCTTGAAGCTGGTCACTATAAAGCCTTGTGGATTAATCCCTGAAAAAATATGTTTAACCGTTCCATCCTTACCGCTGGAATCCATCCCTTGCAGAATTACGAGCAGTGAATGCTTTTTCTGTGCAAAAAGAATATCTTGAAGCTCTGCCAACCGTTCCTTTAACTGCTCTGTTTTGGCTTCTGCTTCTTTTTTTGATTTAAAGTTACCTGTATCGTCCGGGTCCAGCTTGTTAAGCTGGATTTCATTTGTGTCTTTTATCATATAACGCTTGATGTCCATATATTCCCCTCCTAAAAGTTTTGTGAGCGTTGCTACGCTTGTATTACTTCGTACAAAACTGCTTCGGAAGCATACGCTTAGTTTTGTAAAGCATGTGCATCATTGAAAAACTTCGTACAAAACTCACTTCGGAAGCATCTGCTTAGTTTTGTGAGCGTTGCTACACACAAAGAATCCGCTCTATTGTTCTTTAAGATTAACCTCCTCCAGCGGATTTTAATCGTTAGGATACATTCTAGAGCAAAAAACCCCGTTTTCTGAAGGCCAGAGCACGGGGTTCATGATTTGCTGAATTCGCCCCAGCCTTTATCCGGCTGCCGGCTTGAGAATACGGTGAAGCATCAAAATTTGGAATGCATTACAGGCGATGAGCGGAACAACAATAAACACTGTCGCACTATCAACACCTATACGGAGCACGCCGATAATTTCCACAATTGAAATAGCTGTCATAAAAAAGAGGGTTGGAATCCAAGCTGAGATGTTTGTACTTTTCACTTTGAAATAAGACACAATAATGGCAGCTAACAAAATAAAGATTCCTAATATTAGATCAGACAAGACACTTCTTTCCCCGCCAACGACGGTACGCAAAAAAATCAGTTCAAGCAATGCGAGCACAGAAAGCACCAGTTGTATGTATTTCCAAATTTTTGGCGGGAAAACACCATTGCCCATGTAATTTAAAATTAGATAAGCAAAAAAACCAAGTTGCGCATAAACACTGACAAGCATACCGTAGCCGAATAGTATCAGCGGGTATAAAAAGAAATCAGCGACACTTTTGAAATCAATTCGACCGTTCACGAATTGCAGTGCCAGACCTGCGATTACTGCTCCGCCCGCTCCTATTAGAAGGGTTGTCCAAAATAAATAAAACCATTTTTTTATACTCAGCCACTTCACCTCCCCTATGTCAGATTTATTTTACCAAGGATACCGACAAAACACCATTACATCAGCAACATAAATGTGTGTTAATGCGGCATAATACAACTGGAGAATCCTAATAAAGGAGGGCAGCGCCAATGAAATGGAGATTTATCGGATCTGTGGGTTTGGCTTTAAGCTTTGTTATGGCCTTAACGGCTTGCGGAAGTGAGCAGAGCAGTTCTTCTTCTGGTCAGGGCAGTTATAAAGAAATGAAGACCATGGTTATTGATATATTAAAAAGTGAAGATGGAAAAAAAGCAGTTGAGGAATCATTATCAAATTCCAGTTCTGGAGGCACCAGCGGAATGAGTATGAAAATGATGCCACTTCAAACAACAGAGGATATAAAAACCGCTGTTAAAGATACCCTCACTGCACCGGAATATCAAAAGGAAATCGAGAAAATTATGACTGATCCCAAGTTCGCAGGCGATTTTGCTAAAGCCATTCAATCACAAAGCAAAGAATTGCACCTGCAACTAATTAAAGATCCCACCTATCAAAAATCCGTCGAGGAAATCATGAAGTCTCCAGAAATGATGACCATGTTTCTTAATCTCACCAAAACACCTGACTACCGAAAGCAATCCATGAAGACCATCCAGGAATCTATGCAGACTCCATTATTCCGGATGGAGGTATTGAATTTACTTAAAAAGGTCGTTCAGGACGAGCTCGAACCGAAGGAACAGAAAAAGGGCGGCGAAAGCGGCGATAAACAGGAAGGCAGCGGCAGCGGTGGTGAAAGTGGCAGCGGTAGCGGCGATGATTCAAGCACATAACAAAAAAGAGGCCTTATCCCACCTAACAAAGTGGGACGGCCTCTTTTTATGCACAATAATTAGTGCTCATATTTCGCAATCAGCTTATCGGCGATATCAGCAAACAACAACGCAGTAGCTGTGTCTTCCTTGTATACGGAAGGTGAGAAATCCGGTTCAGAAATATGGTTGTCCGGTGCGCCCAATGGAACTTGTGCAAGCAGCTCCGTATGGAGTGTCTCCGCAAGCCGAGCGCCTCCGCCTCTGCCAAAAATATAATCTTTTTTACCGCAGTCTTTACACTCATAATAAGCCATGTTCTCAATGACCCCAATAATCTCATGTTCTGTCTGCAGAGCCATAGAGCCCGCTCTAGCCGCCACAAACGCTGCGGTAGCATGAGGGGTAGTAACAATAATCTCTTTGCTGTGAGGGAGCATCTGATGTACGTCAAGCGCCACATCACCTGTACCTGGAGGAAGATCAAGCAGCATATAATCAAGTTCTCCCCAGCCCACATCACCGAAGAATTGGCGCAGCATTTTGCCAAGCATAGGTCCCCGCCAAATTACCGGACTATTCTCACGGATAAAGAAGCCCATAGACATGACCTTCACTCCGAAACGTTCCACAGGAATAATGATTCCCTCTTCTACAACGGGTCCCTCTTCGATTCCCATCATATCAGGGATGCTAAACCCATAAATGTCCGCATCAATCAATCCAACCTTTTTACCTTTTCTAGCCAAAGCTACTGCCAAATTCACAGTAACTGTAGACTTTCCAACACCGCCTTTACCACTGGCAATGGCGATAAAGTTAACACCAGAGTTCTCATTGATTAATTCATGATCGTCAAGGCCAGCTGCATGTCCCTTAAGTTTCCCCGGTTCATCAACCAACGGCTCTTCCCCAGCACTCTCTCCGCGTAGTAGAGCACGTTCATAATCGGTTGCATCACGCAGCCGGATATGCACATTAGTGACTCCACCCGCTTCAAGTAACTCACGAACCCGTTGTTCTAGGTCCATGCGACTTTGCTCTTCAGGATCCAGACATACGATTGATAAAGATATACGATCTTCTTTAATCATAATGTCACGGATCAGCTGTAGTTCCACAAGGCTTTTTCCGGTTTCCGGGTCTGTTATTGACTGCAGTATTTCCTGGATATGTTCCCTAGTCAGCATGGAAAGCACCTCTGTTTCCTTTCCGGAGGAGAATTCTTCCGGAGTTTTTGTCTATTATAGCATTACCCATCTCCTGATGAGTAGTCCCGGCTACTCGGAAGCATAACGAAGAATGCCACGATATATGCTAGTCGCTACCTTGCGTTGATAAACATCATCTCCGAGCAGAACTGATTCCTGAGGGTGCGACAAAAAACCGACCTCTACAAGGATCGCAGGTATTTTTAATGCTTTTAGTAGATAAACAGTATTTACAGTCTTAGCTACACGATCAGTATTCTCCAGTGTAGTCTTCAGCTCACTCTGTACAAACTCTGCGATTGCTTTATTATCCTTGTGATTGGGATAGTAAAAGGTCTGCGCCCCGCTCCATCGGTTCGAAGGCACACTGTTCATGTGAACGCTTATAAAAAGATCTGCGCCCTTCTCTTCAATACTTCTCACTCTTTGCTTAAGATCTTCAGTCTTGCGCTTAGAATAGCCCTTAGTGTCCTCCTGAGCCAAATCATAATCCCCTTCACGGGTCATTACAACAATAGCCCCTGCCTGTTGCAGGTAATCACGTAAATAAAGAGAGACTGCAAGATTAATGTCTTTCTCAATTAGCCCTTCCCGGCTAACTGCCCCTCCATCTGCTCCCCCATGTCCAGCGTCGATAGCGATCACTTTACCAGACAAAGGCAGACTCCAATAATTTAACGTTTTGGCAGTAGGCATGTCATACGCTATAATGCCGATCATTATAGCCAGCAGTGTCGCGCCCAGCATACATTTTTTGATACTGCTCCATGAGATCCAGACCGAGACTTTACTGTGTTTTCGGCCAGACATAACAAAGACCCCCTCGTCCCGATAGATAATACTCATCTATATGGGACAAGAAGGCCAAATAGTACTAGCTAACGATGATTAAGCTGTTACTTCTTGAGTCATGCCTTCAATTAGAATCTGCGCAACCTCAGGTCGCGTAAATTCAGGAGGCGGACATTGACCCTCCCGAAGCAAAGCCCGTACCTTTGTACCCGACAAAGTCATATGATCATCACCAGGATGTGGGCAGGTTTTACTGGAAGCCATATTTCCGCATTTTTTACAGAAGAAGCTGTGTTCAAAAAATAATGGAGTAATATCAAGTTCCTCAGCGGTGAAATTCGCGAAAATTTCTTGCGCTTCATAAGTTCCGTAGTAATCACCTACGCCCGCATGGTCACGTCCGACAATAAAATGGGTGCAGCCGTAATTTTTGCGAACCATAGCATGAAAAATCGCTTCTCTCGGACCAGCATAACGCATGGCCGCCGGGAAAACACCTAGAAAGGTACGATCCTCAGGATAATAATTCTCCAAAAGCGCCAGGTAGCTCTTCATTCGTACATTTGCCGGTACATCATCAGACTTCGTCTCACCCACTAGCGGGTTTAAGAACAGAGCGTCTACAACCTCCATAGCGCATTTTTGAATATATTCATGTGCACGATGAACTGGGTTACGCGTCTGGAAGCCTACAACTGTTCTCCAGCCCTTGTCTGCAAATATCTTACGTGTAGCTGAAGGGTCAAAATAAAATTCTCCGAACTTTTCTGGCTGTGGTCTATTCAGCACTGTAATTGGTCCTCCTACATAGATAGCCGGGCGGGCCAACAGCTTACTTACTCCTGGATGTTCAGGGTCTGTTGTTTTGAATACATTTTGCGCTTCAAGGTTTTGATCAACCGTATAAATACTCTCAATATCCAATAAACCGTAGATCTCGCCATCCTCTTCACCGATTAGAGATACCTTGTCTCCAATAGCTAAACCAGAGGCCACATCCTCTTCTACAGCAAGTGTTATTGGAATGCTCCACACTGTGCCATCTGCTAAACGCATGTTTTTGACTACGGAGTGATAATCTTGTTCATTCAAAAATCCAGTCAGTGGAGAAAATGCACCTACCGCTATTAGATCCAAATCAGATAAAGTCCAAGTGTTCACGGAAAGCGTCTTATATTCACGTGCAAGCTGCAGCAATTCTTCTCTTTCTGTACCCTCTACTACACGGTTAACTAATGTTCCGCCATGCGGACGTATTGAAGTCATTATCGTCTCTCCTTCTGTGTTCTCACGGGGATAGGTCTTACTTGTGTAATCCACACTCAGTCTTCTCTGATCCAGCCCAACGTCCAGCACGCGGATCTTCACCAGGCATAACCTGACGTGTACATTGCTCACAGCCGATACTTGGATAGTTACGGTCATGTAGAGGGTTATAAATTACATCATTTTCACGAATATAGTTCCATACATCCTCGGTTGTCCAATCCGCAATTGGATTAAACTTAACCAAACCAAATTTATAATCATACTCAACCTTTTTGGCATTAGCACGGGTAGGGGCTTGGTCACGACGAATGCCTGTAATCCAAGCTTCATATTGAGATAGGATACGAGTCAGCGGCTCTACTTTACGAATCCCACAGCATTGGTTAGGATCTACTGTCCATAACGCATCACCGTGTTGAAGTGCTTGCTCCTGCGGAGTGATTTGTGGAGACACTCGTACGAACTCCAGCCCGTATTTATCTGCCATCAAATCTCGGGTCTCATAGGTTTCCTTAAAATGATAATCTGTATCGAGATAAAAGACGTCTGTAGACGGACTAACTTTGTGAAGCATATCAACTAGCACTACATCTTCGGCACCAAAGCTGCAGGCAAAAGTAATGTTAGGAAATGTTTCTACAGCCCAGCGGATAATTTCCTCGGGTGAAGCAGTTTCTAATTCTTCGGCCTTAACTTTGATTAAATCCTCTTTCTCGAGCAGGTTCATTAAGGTATTCCTCCATCCAAAATATTAATCGTATGAATAAATGAGGTAAAAGAAGTAATAAAACCAACTAATTCTATATGAAATAGTATATAACTTTTACTGAGGAAGTCAATGCGTTTCAACCGTTAGAATTAGTAAATAGATGCAAAAAAAGCCCATTTCTTGTGGAAAGGGGCAATAAAAAATAAAACCCTTGGCCATATGGCCAAGGGTTGAATTCTGTAAATATTAACGTTTCGAGAACTGAGGCGCACGACGTGCAGCCTTCAAGCCGTATTTCTTACGTTCCTTCATACGTGGGTCACGAGTCAGGAAACCGGCTTTCTTCAATGCACCGCGATATTCAGGGTCAACTTTAAGCAATGCACGGGAGATACCGTGACGAATTGCTCCAGCTTGACCGGAAATGCCGCCACCATGTGCAAGAACGATTACATCGTAGTTGCCAAGTGTTTCAGTCAGGTTCAAAGGTTGTTTTACGATCATTTTCAGTGTTTCCACACCGAAATATTCGTCCATCTCACGTTTGTTAATGACAATGCGTCCTTCACCCGGTACAAGGCGAACACGTGCTACCGAATGTTTACGACGACCTGTCCCATAGTATTGTACTTGTGCCATGAAACTGTCCTCCTCTATTCTTATCCGCGAAGTTCGTAAACTTCAGGTTTTTGTGCTGCATGTGGATGCTCGGCGCCTGCATATACTTTCAATCTCAGCTTCATGTGGTCCCCTTGACGAGTCTTAGGAATCATACCATGAACCGCGAATTCAATTACGCGTTCTGGTTTAGTATTCAGCAGAGTTTCAGCATTAGTAACTTTCAAACCACCTGGGTGCATCGAGTGACGGTAGTATTTTTTGTTTTGCAATTTCTTACCGGTCAAGTGAATTTTCTCAGCGTTGATTACGATAACGAAATCTCCTGTATCAACGTGTGGAGTGAATTGCGGTTTGTGTTTGCCACGGATCAAAGCAGCGGCTTCGCTGGCCAAACGACCGAGTGTTTTGCCTTCGGCATCAATAATGTGCCAATTGCGTTCAACTTCGTTCGGCTTCGCCATATAGGTGGTACGCATGAATGTTTCCTCCTTGTTCTCGTACGAAAATCTTCTGTTTCGTATATCTTGTTTCTCATTGAATTACGATTATGTGAGTTAAGCAAAGCATTTTTTTGGCATTTTCTCGATCGGGGCTGTGGGATAGCCATCAAGAAAACACAACTTTTATATTACAGTATAAACATAACAAGTGCAAGTGATTTTTAAACATTTAGCCTATTAATCAGGAAGAAATTTATAGAAAAAACTATTCACTTTCAATCTCGTCATATTCAACACTCCACAAAGCTAACCCCATGGCCACAGCTGTTGGACCAGCATGTGATCGATCACATGCTGCCAATATTTCAGCAACCTTATCAGCAGGTATTTTACCTTCCCCCACATGGATCAAAGTCCCCATAATAATGCGAACCATGTGCTGAAGAAATCCACTACCCGTTATATAAGTATGGATAACTCCTTGATCTGATGAAGAGGGTCGGCACATACTGCGGTCTACTTCCATATGAGCTTCAAAGATCGTTCGTACATGAGAAGTCTTCGTAGACCGTCGTGATGCAAACGAAGTGAAGTCATGTGTCCCTATAATTTGCGTTAAGCCTTGCTGCATCGCAGGAATATCCAACTTCACTGGATGGTGAAGCTGCCAGCGCCGTTGAAACGGATCTGGAAACCTGTTGCCATTAATCGTGTATCGGTAAGTTTTACGCTTAGCCCCTCTACGAGAGTGAAACGTTAGCGGAACTTCCCTAGCCTCGGTAACCACGATGTCTTGTGGCAGCCGGGCATTAAGCGCTAGACACCAACGTTCAGTTGGGATTCGAGAGGAGGTTGTAAAGTTAAAAGGCTGGCCATAGGCATGTACTCCGGCATCCGTGCGGCCTGAAGCAGTAATCTTAAGCTTCTCACCTGTCAGATGGAGTATGGCTTGCTCCAGCCGATCCTGAATCGTATTGCCCTGAGGCTGGGTCTGAAAGCCATCATAATTCGTTCCGTCATAATTGACCTTCATCAATAGATTACGCATTCCGTTCTCCTTTTTAAACCGGTCAGCAGAACGTCGATCGAAGCACTGTCTGATCTTCTATTTGAAGAAATGGCTTCGCCGTCCCTAGTAGGACGGCATCCATTTTTCATATATAGAACTACAAGTCCTATAGGATCCTTAATTTCAAAAAAAAGAGCCCCTGCGGGAGCTCCTTCAATTGAACCAAGGTGATTCCCACGGTTATTAGTACAGCAGAGTCTTGCGCCTCTGCAGCACAATAACGCTGATATTTCCCCCATCTTTACTCCAAAGAGGGCTGGATGAAAGGGAAGCATCGGAAATCAATACTTGTGATACTACGCGCGGTCTACCAATTCAAGATAAACCATAGGCGCAGCGTCGCCACGACGAGGTCCTAGTTTAAGGATACGAGTGTATCCACCTGGACGCTCAGTGTAACGAGGAGCAATGTCAGAGAACAATTTTTGAATTGCATCTTGTTCACCATCAACAGTCTCGCGGCGAACAAATGCAGCTACTTGACGACGAGCATGAAGATCACCTTTTTTAGCTTTAGTGATCAGCTTTTCAGCGATAGAACGAACTTCTTTTGCTTTAGCTTCCGTTGTTTGGATGCGCTCGTATAAAAACAGATCCGTTACCATGTCGCGAAATAACGCTTTACGCGCACTGGAATCACGGCCCAATTTTTGGTATGCCATTGTGTTTTCCCTCCTTTACTAAAGCAATCTGCAGCTATTCTTCTGTGCGGAGACCCAAACCAAGTTCCTCAAGCTTTTCCTGAACTTCTTCCAAAGATTTGCGACCAAGGTTACGCACCTTCATCATATCTTCTTCAGTCTTCGTGGTAAGCTCTTGTACGGTATTAATACCAGCACGTTTGAGGCAGTTGTAGGAACGAACAGAAAGATCAAGCTCTTCGATTGTCATCTCAAGTACTTTTTCTTTTTTGTCTTCTTCTTTTTCAACCATAATTTCGGCGTCTTTCGCTTCGTCCGTAAGACCTACGAACAGAACGAGGTGCTCGTTCAAAATTTTGGCTCCGAGGCTTACAGCCTCTTCCGGTCTGATACTTCCATCCGTCCAAATTTCAAGCGTCAATTTGTCATAGTTAGTCACTTGACCAACACGTGTATTGTCTATGCCGTAGTTAACGCGTGAAATTGGAGTGTAGATGGAGTCAACTGGAATAACACCAATTGGCTGATCGTCACGTTTGTTCCGGTCCGCTTGGACATAGCCGCGACCACGGCCTGCAAAAATACGCATATGAAGTCTCGCACCAGGTCCCAGCGTTGCAATGTGAAGATCCGGATTGAGGATCTCAACATCGCTGTCCGCACGGATATCACCTGCGGTAACGATGCCTTCCCCTTCAGCATCAATCTCGAACACTTTTTCCTCGTCTGAATGAATCTTCAGAGACAAGGCTTTAAGGTTCAGAATGATTTCCGTCACATCTTCCATTACGCCTGGAACGGTCGAGAACTCATGCAGAACGCCGTCAATTTGGACCGAAGTCACTGCGGCTCCTGGAAGCGAAGAAAGCAATATCCGGCGAAGCGAGTTCCCCAGAGTCGTGCCATACCCACGTTCCAGCGGTTCAACTACGAATTTCCCATAGGTACCTTCATCATTAGCTTCTACGGTCTCAATCTTCGGCTTTTCGATTTCTATCACGAGTTTACCCCTCCTTCAACGTCGCTCCTATATGAAACTGTCACCCCATCAGGTGCATCATGTAGTATGCCTAAACACCTATTATTAGCAGATGCGTCAGAATTATACCACATTCACAATACTGATTTCACTATACGCGACGACGCTTAGGCGGACGGCATCCATTGTGAGGAACCGGAGTTACGTCTTTAATAAGGTTAACTTCAAGCCCTGCAGCTTGAAGGGAACGGATGGCTGCTTCGCGGCCCGCGCCCGGTCCTTTAACCATAACCTCAACCGACTTCATGCCGTGCTCCATAGCTGCTTTAGCTGCTGATTCAGCTGCCATTTGCGCTGCGAATGGAGTGGACTTACGGGAACCTTTAAATCCTTGGCCGCCGGAACTTGCCCAGGAAATTGCATTTCCGTGAGGATCCGTGATGGTAACGATGGTGTTGTTGAACGTGGAACGAATATGTGCCACGCCGGATTCGATATTTTTACGGTCGCGACGTTTGGTACGTACGACTTTTTTCGGTTTAGCCATTGTCTCTTATCCCCCCTTATTATTTCTTTTTGTTTGCTACCGTACGACGCGGGCCTTTCCGGGTACGGGCATTCGTTTTAGTACGTTGACCGCGAACAGGCAATCCACGACGGTGGCGAACACCGCGGTAACAGCCGATCTCAGTAAGACGTTTAATATTTAAGGAAATTTCACGACGCAGGTCACCTTCAACCTTAACCGTTTTGTCGATCGTTTCACGCAGTTTGCTGACTTCATCTTCCGTCAAATCACGGACACGTGTATTAGCGCTAATGCCTGTTTCATTAAGAATTTTCTGAGAAGTCGTTTTACCGATTCCGAAAATATAAGTCAAGGCGATCTCAACGCGTTTGTCACGTGGCAAATCCACTCCAGCTATACGAGCCATTTTACGCTACACCCCCTTCTTAACCTTGTTTTTGTTTGTGTTTCGGATTTTCGCAAATCACCATAACAGTCCCTTTGCGGCGGATTACTTTACATTTCTCGCAAATGGGCTTTACAGAAGGTCTTACCTTCATGTTAATTACCTCCTCAAAGTTTTGCGAAGCAAAACTTTTTTCGTAGTTCCCATCTATTTACGGTAAGTTATACGACCTTTTGATAAATCATAAGGCGATAACTGCACGACCACTTTGTCTCCGGTCAAAATACGGATAAAGTGCATCCGCAATTTACCGGATACATGGGCAAGTATTTGATGACCGTTCTCAAGCTCAACCTTAAACGTTGCGTTTGGCAACGGTTCAAGGACAGTACCTTCTACTTCAATGACATCTTCCTTAGCCACAGTTAGTCTCCTTTCTCATCAGCACTTATTCCGGTGGGTCCAGCATACTTCATGACTGCGAATCGCAGCTTTCCGTTTGTTACCCGCCCAGTTTCCTTCAAACTGTCCACAACCTCACTGCTGATGAAGGGTATGAGCTCAAGATGAAGAATATTCTTCTTCTTTGGCCCATCAAACTTACGTTTGTCTCCATCTGCAATGTATACAAATCTGCTATCAACAACTACGATAACAACGGCTGCCTCTCCGGCATCTTTGCCTTTGAGAATTCTCACTAATTGACCAACCTGCGGGCTGCTCACAGTATTCAAGAGGAGATCACCTACGCATTCAGTTTTGTGAAAATTTCCATGCCGTCCGGAGTAACTGCTACTGTATGCTCGAAGTGAGCACATAGTGAGCCATCAACCGTAACGACAGTCCAGTTATCTTCCAGTGTTCTGACATGTCTCTTTCCTGCGTTTACCATCGGCTCAATCGCGAGCACCATACCCGGTTTCAGACGTGGTCCGCGGTCCGCTATGCCATAATTCGGAATTTGCGGTTCTTCATGCAGTTTTGCCCCAATACCATGACCAACATACTCACGTACGACTGAGAAACCAGCCTCTTCGATGTATTGCTGAATAGCATGGGAGATTGTAAACAAGCGCACATCCGGCTTAACTAACGCCAGTCCCGCGTACAAGGAGCCTTCCGTAACGTCCAGCAAACGCTGAGCCTCTTCGGAAATGCTGCCCACACCGTAGGTCCAGGCGGAATCACCGTGATAACCGCGGTACTCTGCACCGATATCCAGCGTAACAATATCGCCTTCGATCAGTTTACGTTTACCAGGAAATCCATGCACTAATTGTTCGTTGACTGAAGCGCAAATGCTGGCAGGAAAACCGTTGTAGCCTTTGAAAGACGGCACAGCATCTTGACTGCGAATGTATTGATCGGCGATTCTGTCGAGCTCACCCGTTGTAATGCCAGGCTCAATGGCCTGAGCAATAAGACGGTGACTCTCGGCAACAATTCGACCAGCTTCCCTCATAAAGGCAAGTTCCTGTTCGGATTTACAAATGATCATTACATTAACCCCGCATTAAAGACACGATTTCAGAAGTAACGACATTAATTTCGTTTTCCCCGTTTACCTGACGCAAAAGACCTTTATTATCATAAAACGCAAGCAGCGGCGCTGTTTTATTATCATACTCATCCAGGCGCTTGCCTACACTTTCTTCGTTGTCATCCGGACGTTGATATAATTCACCGCCATCAATGTCGCAAATGCCATCTTGCTTCGGCGGGTTGAAGATTAAATGGTAGGATGCTCCGCAAACGCTGCAGATACGACGTCCAGTAAGACGTGCCATTAGCAATCCACGGTCAACATTCAAGTTGATGACATGATCCAAAGAAGTGTTCAAACGGCTAAGAATATCATCCAGCGCTTCCGCTTGCGAAAGAGTTCTTGGAAAACCATCCAATAGAAATCCTTTTTCGCAATCGGACTGCTGCAACCGTTCTTCGACTATCCCAATGGTCACATCATCTGGTACAAGCAAACCTTGATCTATAAATGATTTGGCCTTCAATCCTACCGGAGTTTCCTGTTTGATTGCCAAACGGAAAGCATCTCCTGTCGAAATATGAGGAATACCAAATTCTTTAACGATTTCTGCCGCTTGCGTTCCCTTGCCTGCCCCAGGAGGGCCCATGAATAAAATGTTCACGATTTCTCTCTCCCCCCAAAAGTTCGCCACCAAGCAAGAAACAGCATAATAGGTGCCGGGAAGAATAAAAACTTAAGCTTCACCGGAACCTATCACCTATTTATTGATGAAGCCTTTGTAATGGCGTTTGATCAATTGGCTCTCGATCTGCTTCATAGTATCCAATGCCACACCGATTACGATCAGCAGTGATGTACCGCCAATACGAACTTCTTTAGGCAATCCAGATAAAGCACCGAAGAACATCGGCAGAACAGAGATCAAAGCTAGGAACAAAGCGCCGGACATAGTCAGACGAGACATTACTCTAGTCAGATATTTCTCTGTAGCTTTACCAGGACGGATACCTGGAATGTAACCACCATTCTTCTTCATGTTATCGGCCATCTGCTGAGGATTCATCTGCACGAACGTATAGAAGAACGTGAACCCGATGATCATCACTACATACAGAAGCATACCAAGTGGAGCATCGGTTGCTAAATACTTAGCAATCCATTGAGCCCAGGCATGTGTTGACCAGAAACTGGAGAGAACAACTGGGAACTGAAGCAATGATACGGCGAAGATTACCGGAATTACACCTGCCGCATTAATTTTCAATGGGATATGTGTATTCTGTCCACCGTACATTTTATTGCCGACTACGCGTTTAGCGTATTGAACAGGAATCTTCCGAATACCTTGCTGTACGAAGATAACTGCTGTAATAATCGCTACAATCACAATCAGCACGATAACGACTTTAAGAATATTCAGGAACACCTGATCCGGCTGAATAAAACTTGAGTTAGCCGTACTTGTGATATATCCCGGAATGGCGGCGACGATTCCCGCAAAAATCAGGATCGAAATCCCGTTCCCGATTCCCTTTTCGGTAATCTGTTCACCAAGCCACATCAAGAAAGAAGTACCCGCCGTCAAGATAATGGCAACCAGCAAGTAATCAGCAAATGTCGCATTCGGCATCATTTGAGTATTATATATCCGGTTAAACCCTATCGACGTAGCAAAACCTTGGATCAGGGCTAATATCACTGTACCGTAACGAGTGATTTGCGCCAATTGTTTTTTCCCGTGCTCCCCTTGTTTAGCCCATTCAGCAAACTTAGGAACAACATCCATCGACAGCAATTGCACGATGATGGATGCTGTAATGTACGGGTAAATACTGATCGCAAATATCGAGAAGTTTTTGAGCGCTCCGCCCGAAAAGGTGTTCAAGAGTCCCATCAAAGCGTCACCGCTCTGATTTGCTGTTTGCAGTACATCTTTGTTCACACCAGGAACCGGAACAAACGAACCGATACGGTAGATAATCAGAATGAACAAGGTAAACAGGATCTTTTTGCGCAAATCTTCAACATGCCAGATATTCTTAAGCGTCTTGAACATTAGATCACCTCGGTTTTACCGCCGGCAGCCTCGATTTTCTCTACCGCAGATTGAGAGAACTTATTTGCTTGTACAGTCAATTTTACGGTCAACTCACCGTTGCCGAGAATCTTGATGCCGCTTTTGGAATTCTTGACAACACCAGTTTCAAGCAACAACTGCGGAGTCACTTCAGTTCCTTCTGCAAAGCTATTCAGATCTTCCAGGTTCACAATCGCATACTCTTTACGGGTAGGATTGACGAAACCACGTTTAGGCAGACGACGATAGAGCGGATTTTGTCCACCCTCGAAGCCCGGACGAACACCACCGCCAGAACGTGAGTTTTGACCTTTGTGACCGCGACCGGAAGTTTTACCATTTCCGCTACTAGGACCACGACCAACGCGATTGCGTTCTTTGCGGGAACCAGGAGCTGGAGCAAGTTCATGTAACTTCATCGTTTGCACCTCCTTATGTTTGTTAATTTATGCGAGGCGATTAGCCTTCAATTTCAGTTACAGATAGCAAGTGACTCACTTTATTGATCATTCCGCGAATTGCAGGACTGTCATTGTGAACCACTGTCGTGTTGAGTTTACGCAGGCCGAGCGTCTTAACAGTAACACGTTGTGTTTCTGGACGTCCGATTACACTACGTACGAGGGTAATTTGCAATTTTGCCATTGACGTTCCCCTCCTTAACCGCGCAATTCTTCGACAGATTTGCCGCGAAGTTTCGCGACCTCTTCAATGCGTTTCAGACGGGAAAGTCCCTCCAAAGTTGCATTGACCATGTTCATGGAATTCGAAGAACCCAGTGATTTTGTCAAAATGTCGCCAACGCCTGCCAATTCCAATACCGCACGAACTGGACCGCCAGCGATAACGCCAGTACCCTCTGATGCTGGTTTCAACAACACGCGTCCTGCGCCGAAGTGTCCAGTAACGAGATGGGGAATCGAAGTTCCTACGATTGGGATGTGAATCAGGTTTTTCTTGGCGTCTTCAATGCCTTTACGGATGGCATCCGGAACTTCGCCGGCTTTACCGATACCAGCACCGACGTAGCCGTTGCCGTCGCCCACAACAACAAGTGCACTAAAGCTGAAACGGCGTCCGCCTTTTACAACTTTTGCAACACGGTTAATGTGTACAACTCTTTCTGTCAGTTCTAAACTGTTCGGATCTACACGCAAGTCGTTAACCTCCTTTTAAGAATTATTCTAGAATTCAAGACCAGCTTCACGAGCTGCATCAGCCAATGCTTGAATCCGTCCATGGTACAAGTAACCTCCGCGGTCGAATACGACCACTGCATATCCTTTTTCTTTGGCACGCTCAGCGACCAATTGGCCAACTTTCGCTGCAGCTTCAACGCTACCGCCATTACCGATGTTAGCGCTCAGATCTTTATCAAGTGTAGAAGCGGATACGATAGTAACCCCTTTAACATCATCGATCAGTTGAGCGTAGATGTGTTTCGAAGAACGGAATACGTTCAAACGTGGACGCTCAGTAGTTCCCTGGATCTTCTTACGAACACGCAGGTGTCTTTTGAGACGAGCCTTGTTTTTATCTTCTTTTGTAATCATGACTTCCCTTTCACTCCCTTCAGTTTGCCGTAAACAGCTTCACTTTAAGATGCACGGGGTATCTTACAATTAAGTTTAAACTGGTTATTTCTTCTTACCAGCTTTACCTTCTTTGCGGATGATACGCTCGCCTTCATATTTGATACCTTTACCTTTATACGGTTCTGGTTCACGAACGGAACGGATTTTAGCAGCGTATGCGCCAACGCGTTCTTTATCGATACCTTTAACGATGATCTTCGTGTTCGCAGGAACTTCGAACTCGATACCAGCTTCCGGTGTAATTTCAACCGGGTGGGAATAACCAACGTTCAGAACGATTTTATCTCCGGATTTGCTTGCACGATATCCGACCCCAACCAGTTCCAGAGATTTCGAGAAACCTTCAGTCACACCTGCTACCATGTTGTTGACAACGGAGCGGGTTGTGCCGTGAAGTGAACGATGCAATTTGTTATCCGACGGGCGAACAACGGTAATTTCGTTATTTTCAACTGTAACCTTCATGTCTTTATGAAGCTCACGAGTCAAAGAACCTTTTGGACCTTTTACTGTAATAACGGCGTTGTCCAAAGTGACATCTACACCGCTAGGTACTGCGATTGGTTTGCGACCAATACGAGACATGTGTTGCACCTCCTTATCTTGTGACGTTTATTACCAAATGTAGCAGACAACTTCTCCGCCAGATTTTGATTGACGAGCTTCTTTGTCGGTCATAACTCCCTTAGATGTGGAGATAATCGCGATTCCTAGACCACCGAGTACACGAGGCACTTCATTGCTCTTCGTGTATACGCGAAGGCCTGGTTTACTGATTCTTTTCAAACCAGAAATAACACGCTCTTGGTTAGGGCCGTATTTCAAGAAGATACGGATAATCCCTTGTTTGCTATCTTCAACGAATTCCGCATCGCGGATGAAACCTTCACGCTTCAAAATGTCAGCGATTTGTTTCTTCATAGTAGAAGCAGGCATTTCTACCGTCTCGTGACGCACAATGTTAGCGTTACGAATACGAGTAAGCATATCTGCAATAGGATCAGACATAGTCATGTGTGTAAACCTCCTTCCCGTTTATAAACTTCTTACCAACTTGCTTTTTTCACGCCAGGGATCTGGCCTTTATAAGCTAATTCACGGAAACAAATTCTGCAAATTTTGAACTTTTGCAGTACCGAATGTGGACGACCACAACGTTCGCAACGTGTATATGCACGTACTTTAAACTTAGGCGTACGTTGTTGTTTAACTTTCATCGAAGTTTTTGCCACTTAGCCTGACACCTCCTAAACATTTTCGGAGAAAATGGATTAACCGACTTTATTTTGCGAAAGGCATTCCCAGCTGACCCAGCAGCTCGCGGGATTCCTCGTCCGTCTTAGCAGTCGTTACAATAACGATGTCCATACCGCGGACTTTATCCACTTTGTCATATTCGATCTCGGGGAAGATCAATTGTTCTTTAAGACCAAGTGTGTAGTTACCACGGCCGTCAAAGGCTTTAGTGGAAACACCACGGAAGTCACGTACACGTGGAAGTGTTACGTTGAACAATTTGTCCAAGAAGTAATACATACGCTCTCCGCGCAGTGTTACTTTAACCCCAATCGGCATATTTTCGCGTAGTTTGAAACCAGCGATGGATTTTTTAGCTTTAGTGATTACTGGTTTTTGACCAGCGATCAACTGCATGTCATTAACTGCAGCATCAAGTACTTTGGAGTTTTGAACAGCGTCACCCACACCCATGTTGATGACAACCTTCTCGATCTTAGGCACTTGCATAACAGTTGTATAGTTAAACTTCTGCATCAAAGCAGGTGTAATTTCGTTAAGAAAACGTTCTTTCATTCTTGCTGCCATGAAGATTTAACCTCCTTTCTTAAGGGCTAGATTAGTCGATAATCTCTCCGGATCTTTTAGCAATCCGAACTTTTTTACCATTGTCCAAAACTTTGTAACCGATACGGGTTACTTTGCCGGTCTTCGGATCGATGTGCATTACGTTGGACACATGAATCGAAGCTTCCTGCTCAATAATTCCACCCTGTGGATTCAGCTGGTTCGGCTTTTGGTGTTTTTTCACCATATTGACGCCTTCTACCAGAACGCGGTTTTCACGAGGATAAGCAGCGATGACACGGCCTTTTTTGCCTTTGTCTTTACCACTGATCACAAGCACCACGTCATCTTTCTTCACGTGCAGTTTATTGTTATGGGATTCCAGAACTTTTTTCACTCTAGGCATTTATTACACCTCCTATAACTAACCTTCAACTTATTGGTGCCGTGTTTATTAGATAACTTCCGGTGCCAAGGAAACGATCTTCATGTAGTCTTTATCGCGAAGTTCGCGAGCAACTGGTCCAAAGATACGTGTTCCACGAGGGCTTCTGTCGTCTTTAACAACAACAGCTGCATTTTCGTCGAATGCGATGTAAGATCCATCTTTACGACGAACGGAACGTTTCGTACGAACAACTACCGCTCTAACAACATCACCTTTTTTGACAACGCCGCCTGGTGTTGCTTGTTTAACGGAACAAACGATCAAATCACCGATTGCTGCTGTACGGCGTCCAGTACCACCCAGTACGCGGATACACATCAGTTCCTTCGCACCAGAGTTGTCAGCCACATGCAAACGTGTAAATGGTTGAATCATTATAATTTCCTCCTTCCGGAAAAACTCTCTTGATTATCTTAGATGATAACCGCTGCTTCTACCACTTCAACTAGTCTCCAACGTTTGTCCTTAGACAACGGACGAGTTTCCATGAGTTTTACGGTATCGCCAATCTTTGCAACATTTCCCTCATCATGTGCTTTGAATTTCTTCGTAGACTTGATGCGTTTGTGGTACAAATTGTGTTTCTTATAGGTTTCAACAGCAACTACGATGGTTTTATCCATTTTATCACTGACCACTTTACCGATTAGCACTTTACGTGCATTACGTTCTTCACTCATTAGTTAGCCTCCTTCCTGAATACGGATCTGCGATCCGTCTCACTTAACTAATCCCAAGCACTCTTTGATGGATCACGGTTTTAGCACGAGCTATTTCCTTACGCACGTCACGAATCCGAGTTGGGTTGTCCAATTGGCCAGTTGCCAATTGAAAACGGAGATTAAAAAGTTCCTCTTTGAATCCAGCGATCTTTTGTTCAATCTCAGCAGTGGTTAAGTTGCGAAGTTCATTAGCTTTCATTTGCTTCACCACCCAATTCTTCACGTTTCACAAACTTAGTCTTTACAGGCAGCTTGTGAGCGGCAAGACGCATCGCTTCACGAGCGATTTCTTCCGACACGCCTCCGAGTTCGAACATAATCTTGCCCGGTTTAACTACGGCTACCCATTTCTCAACGTTACCTTTACCACTACCCATACGAACCTCGAGAGGCTTTTGAGTAATAGGTTTATCTGGGAAAATCTTGATCCAAACTTGACCGCCACGTTTGATATAACGTGTCATCGCGATACGAGCAGCTTCGATCTGACGGTTAGTGATCCAAGACGGTTCAAGTGCAACCAGGCCGAATTCGCCGAAGTTCAATTCAGTACCGCCTTTTGCCATACCCTTCATGTGTCCGCGTTGTTGCTTGCGGTGTTTTACGCGTTTTGGTACCAACATGATTAGTTGCCTCCTTCCTGAGCAGCTTGTTTCTTAGCTGGGGGAAGAACTTCTCCACGGTAGATCCATACTTTTACGCCGATAAGACCGTAAGTTGTATGTGCTTCAGCCGTTCCGTAATCGATATCGGCACGAAGCGTATGAAGTGGAACTGTTCCTTCGCTATAACCTTCTGAACGAGCAATCTCAGCTCCGCCAAGACGTCCGCCCACTTGAGTTTTAATCCCTTTTGCGCCAGAACGCATAGTTCTTTGAATCGCTTGTTTGAGGGCACGACGGAACGATACACGACGTTCCAATTGTTGAGCAATGCTCTCAGCTACAAGAATTGCATCCAATTCAGGGTGCTTGATTTCATTGATGTTGATGTGTACTTTTTTGCCACCAGCGATTGCTGTAACTGCACTGCGAAGTACTTCTACTTCTGCTCCGCCTTTACCAATAACCATACCTGGTTTAGCTGTATGAATTGTAACGTTCACGCGGCTAGCCGCTCTTTCGATCTCGATATGGGAAACAGCGGAATCCTTCAATTTGCCTTTAAGGTATTCCCGGATTTTGACGTCTTCCATCAGAAGAGTACCGAAATCTTTTCCTGCATACCATTTAGATTCCCAATCGCGAATAATACCGATTCGGAGTCCGATTGGATTTACCTTTTGACCCACGTGTTATCCCTCCTTATTTCTCAGATACCACCAGTGTAATGTGGCTCGTGCGTTTATTGATCCGACTTGCGCGGCCCATGGCGCGCGGACGGAAACGTTTCATAGTAGGTCCTTGGTTAACGAAAACCTCGCTAACGAACAAACTGTTCACGTCCAAAGAATAGTTATGCTCAGCATTCGCAATTGCCGAATTAAGCAACTTTTCAACGACCGGAGAAGCGGATTTCGGAGTGTGGCGAAGAATAGCAATTGCTTCCCCCACTTGCTTACCGCGAATCAAGTCAACAACCAGTTTCGCTTTACGAGCGGAAATTCGCACCGATCTTGCATGTGCTTTTGCTTCCATTGTTTAACCTCCTTTCAAACAGAGACCTTATTATTATCTTCTTGTTTTCTTATCGTCACCCGCGTGGCCTTTGTAAGTACGTGTTGGCGCGAACTCGCCCAACTTGTGACCTACCATATCTTCTGTTACGTATACAGGCACGTGTTTACGGCCGTCATATACACCAAACGTATGTCCGATAAACTGAGGGAAAATGGTTGAGCGACGGGACCAAGTTTTAACTACAACCTTTTTCTCAGCCTCGTTCAGTTCCTCAACTTTTTTAAGCAGGTAGCCATCGATAAACGGCCCCTTCTTTAAACTGCGACCCATGTGTGAATCCTCCCTTCATCCGGTTCTTCAAACCGCGAATCGACGCTTCGCGCTTTATTAACTTGCCAGAAGCGTCTTATTTAGTGCGGCGGCGAACGATATATTTATCAGATGCCTTGTTTTTCTTACGCGTTTTGTAACCAAGGGTTGGTTTGCCCCATGGAGACATTGGCGATTTACGTCCGATTGGAGCGCGACCTTCACCACCACCGTGTGGGTGATCGTTAGGGTTCATTACTACCCCGCGAACTTCAGGACGACGGCCGAGCCAGCGACTACGTCCAGCTTTACCGATTTTGATCAATTCGTGATCTTCATTACCTACGGAACCGATAGTTGCACGGCATACGCTAAGGATCTTACGAACCTCACCGGATGACAAACGAACGGAACAGTATTTTTCTTCTTTACCAAGCAATTGAGCTTCTGTACCAGCTGCACGAACCAATTGTCCGCCTTTACCTGGTTTCAACTCAATGTTGTGGATAACTGTACCTACTGGAATGTTCTCCAGTGGAAGACTGTTACCAATTTTGATGTCGGCCGCAGGACCGGACTCTACTTTATCCCCAACTCTTAGACCTTTAGGAGCGATGATATAACGTTTCTCTCCATCAGCATAGTGGATCAAAGCAATATTAGATGTGCGGTTCGGGTCATACTCGATTGTAGCAACGCTACCTGGTATGCCGTCTTTAGTCCGCTTGAAGTCGATAATACGGTATTTACGTTTATGTCCGCCGCCATGGTGACGAACCGTAATTTTACCTTGGTTGTTGCGTCCCGCATGTTTGAACAGCGGAGAAAGCAACGATTTCTCTGGCTGGTTTGTTGTAATTTCTTCAAACGTAGACACGGACATAGCGCGTCTTGCCGGAGAGGTCGGTTTGTACTTTTTGATTGGCACTGTAGTTCCCTCCTTACTTCAACAGAGTATTATTCTACCGCTTCAAAAAATTCAAGCGGTTTGCTGTCCGGGCTAAGCTTAACGATGGCTTTTTTCCACTCTGGAGTGTAACCAGAATATTTACCATAACGTTTCAGTTTGCCAGGTACGCGCATTGTGTTCACATTAGTTACTTTTACTTTGAAAATAGCCTCGACAGCTTTTTTGATTTCGGTTTTGTTAGCACGGATATCCACTTCAAAAGCGTATTTCATTTCGCTCATGTAGTCGGAAGTACGTTCCGTAATCACCGGACGTTTGATAATATCACGAGGATCTTTCATTACGCGAACACCTCCTCTACCTTCAGAACTGCTTCTTTAGTGATGATCAGTTTGTCGTACGTCAGTACGTCAAGAACATTAATGCCGTCAGCCGCTACGAATTTCACCCCAGGGATGTTACGAGCGGAAAGTGCTACGTTATCATCATAGCTAGTAGCTACGATCAACGCTTTACGATCTACTTTCAGGTTGTTCAAGATTGCTGCGAATTCTTTCGTCTTCGGAGCATTCATTGTCAAGCTATCCAATACGATAATGTCATTCTCGAGTACTTTCGAGGACAAAGCGGATTTGATCGCCAAACGACGAACCTTCTTAGGCAGTTTCCAGGAATAGCTACGTGGTGTTGGTCCGAAGACAACGCCGCCGCCCTTCCATTGTGGAGAACGAATGGAGCCTTGACGAGCGCGACCTGTACCTTTTTGTTTCCAAGGTTTACGTCCACCGCCACGAACTTCAGAACGTCCTTTTACTTTGTGTGTACCACGACGTAGGGAAGCTCTTTGCATAAGCGCAGCTTCATGTAGAACGTGCTCATTCGGTTCAATACCGAATACTGTATCGCTCAGTTCCACTTCACCAACTTCGTTGCCACTAATATTAAAAAGTGTTACTTTTGGCATTTCATGTTCCTCCTTTCTTCAATAATTATTTCTTAACGGTTTGTTTAACTTTCACGAAGCTGTTTTTAGGACCTGGGATAGCGCCTTTAACCAGCAATACGTTACGTTCAACATCAACCTTGATAATTTCAAGCTTTTGAACCGTAATAGTCGTGTGACCCATATGTCCTGGAAGGCGTTTGCCCTTAGGAACACGGTTAGCTTGGATAGAACCCATGGAACCCGGTCTTCTGTGGTAACGCGATCCGTGTGCCATTGGTCCGCGGCTTTGTCCCCAACGTTTGATGTTACCTTGGAAACCTTTACCTTTAGATGTACCAGTTACGTCAACAAATTCGCCCTCAGCAAAGATATCAGCCTTCAGCTCTTGTCCAACCTCGAGAGACCCGAGATCAACACCGCGAATTTCACGAACGTAGCGCTTAGGTGTTGCATTTGCCTTTTTGGCGTGACCCTGTTCAGGCTTATTGGAGCGTTTTTCTTTTTTATCAGAAAAGCCCAATTGCACTGCTTCATATCCGTCGATATTCAGGTCTTTCTTTTGCAGTACTACACAAGGGCCTGCTTCGATAACAGTAACAGGAATTACGTTACCTTCTGGAGTAAACACTTGAGTCATACCGAGTTTTTTTCCTAAGATACCTTTCAATGTTGACACCTCTTTTCTTTTCCTAAATTACTTAAAATAGAATTACAATTTGATTTCGATATCTACACCGGACGGTAGATCCAAGCGCATCAAGGCATCCACAGTTTGTGGTGTTGGGTTCACAATATCGATCAAACGTTTGTGAGTCCGTTGTTCAAACTGTTCACGGGAATCCTTGTACTTGTGTACCGCACGGAGAATAGTAATGATTTGCTTCTCAGTTGGTAACGGAATCGGCCCGGACACACCTGCACCCGAACGTTTTGCTGTTTCAACAATCTTCTCAGCGGATTGATCAAGAATTCTGTGGTCGTATGCTTTCAAGCGAATACGAATTTTTTGCTTTGCCATTTTAGTCCCTCCTTCTATCGCCCAATTTGGTATCGGACATACTCCGTGAAAATTTTCTGACCTCGTCCCCATGGCAAAGGGGCCGGGTGTGTCAGTAACCTCTCACATCATCGCAACGTCTCAGAACAACATTTATTATTATATATAATAGGCAGCAGTATTGCAAGCGAAAATAGAAAAACAACGCATATTTTTTTCATGCGCTGTTCTTCTACTATATATATGTTAAAGATTCTCTGTGGCAGACTTAAAAAACTCTGCGGAGGAAGCAGTCTGAGCCGTTGCTGTTCCGATCCCCTCAATGGTTTGGATTAAGGTTCTTATTTCTTCTTCCACTATTACAATCTCCTGTGTACTGCTACGCATAGCGTCTACAATATCAGAGAACAAAAGACTAGTCTCGACCGATTGGTGCTTCCCATTCTTAGTTAACTCCTGCACCTTACGAATCTCTTCTACAACCTGCTGAGTGAGTAGACCAGATTTATTTGTTAGCTCTACGATCTGAATTACAGTACTCTTAGTATCCTCTGCAAGCCGGCTAACTTCTTGAGCAACCACACTAAAACCTCTACCATGCTCACCGGCTCTAGCGGCTTCAATCGTTGCATTAAGTGAGAGGATTTTAGTCTGATCGGCAATTTCCCTTACTGAGTTCACAATTTTTTGAATTTGCTTAGAGGAATCGCTTAACTCAATGATCGAGTCTTCCATCTCACTGGTGGTCTGATATATAAGATTAATTTGCTCAGTCAAATCACCCAAGTGTTCATGCCCATCTGTAGCTAATCCCTGTGACTCCAGGGCGGATGCAGCCGTACGTTGGAATGTTCTACTTACTTCATTGCTGCTTGCCACTAGCTGCTTTACAGCAGCATTAGTATCGATGCTATAATCTATCAATTCAACGCTAAACTCTGAAATTTTTTGTTTTAATTCATTTTTCACCAATAGATATTGCTCTTCCTTCTCTTTTATGTTCTCCTTCTCATATTCTTCTAGAACCAGCTGCTGCTCAAGGTTAAGGAGTTTGGTCACGGTCTGAACCACTCGAAGGCGTGTATTATCATCGTTTGTTTCATTATATATAACGCGTATAAATACGTTCTGAAGATTCTGAAAAGCAGATAAGTACCATTTGGGCTCAAGCCCAACTTTTTTATGAATATTAGCGATCATTAGACGCTTTGCTATGTACTCATCATCAACCTTTCCATTAAAAATCTCTAGAATATGCCCACGAAGAGTAGTTTTTAACCTGTCTATACTGCTATGCTCTAAAATAATAGCTTCAAGTTTATTTACGCCTAATACCGAATTGTAAAATTGATCAATGATATAGTCTATATTTTGCTCAACAACAGGTTTCACCCTGCGTAGTAAGTTCAAATCTGCTTCAGTTAGATCAATCATTCTCATCTGCTCGTTAAGCTCACCATGTCCATCCAGCTTATGAAAAGACTCTGCCACAGAATGATTCTGATCCTTGAAGTCTAAGGAATGAGAGGCAGGAGAATCCACATTATTATTACGTGCAGTTAACGCATGCATGAAGGAAAAAGGACATTTCCCCATATTACCACTCTCCCACAATTCCTATTATTTTACATTATTATTCCTCCTTCATTTTACTCTATCATTAGTATAATTGTAAACAATTGATTGTTGTAATTTGACGAATTATGTAGAAAAAGATCATATTGTTATGCTTTATTATCAATTGATGTCGAATAATACATTATTCTCAAAAAAAAGCCCCTGATTCTCCGCAAGAAGAATCAGGGGTGTTTGTAATTCGGAATCTACCCGCAGATAGAAGTCGAATTATTATTTTTGGATAGAAGCTACGCTACCAGCACCAACTGTACGGCCACCTTCGCGAATGGAGAATTTAGTACCTTCTTCAATAGCGATTGGGGAGATCAGTTGTACGGTTACGGAGATGTTATCACCAGGCATAACCATTTCAGTACCTTCTGGCAAGTTGATGATACCAGTTACGTCAGTTGTACGGAAGTAGAACTGTGGACGGTATCCAGTGAAGAAAGGCTTGTGACGGCCACCTTCTTCTTTTGTCAGAACGTAAATTTGAGCAGTGAACTCAGTGTGTGGTTTAACGGAGTTCGGCTTAGCCAATACTTGACCACGCTCGATCATGTTACGGTCAACACCACGAAGCAATGCTCCGATGTTGTCCCCAGCTTGAGCGGAATCCAGCAATTTACGGAACATTTCTACGCCCGTAACTACGGATTTCTTAGTATCTTCGTGAATACCAACGATTTCGATTTCTTCTCCGACTTTAACTGTTCCGCGTTCTACGCGACCAGTTGCCACAGTACCACGGCCAGTGATGGAGAATACGTCTTCGACAGGCATCAAGAAAGGCTTGTCAGTTTGACGCTCAGGAAGTGGAATGTACTCATCGATTGTTTCAAACATTTCGATGATTTTTTTAGCGTAATCGCCATCTGGGTTTTGCAGAGCTTCACGAGCAGAACCACGGATGATTGGAGTATCGTCGCCTGGGAAGTCATACTCGCTAAGCAAGTCGCGAACTTCCATTTCAACCAATTCCAACAACTCTTCGTCTTCAACCATGTCGCATTTGTTCAAGAAGACAACGATGTAAGGAACGCCTACTTGACGGGACAACAGGATGTGCTCGCGAGTTTGTGGCATTGGGCCATCAGCTGCGGATACAACCAGGATAGCTCCGTCCATTTGCGCTGCGCCAGTGATCATGTTTTTAACATAGTCGGCGTGACCAGGGCAGTCTACGTGAGCGTAGTGACGGTTAGGAGTTTCATATTCAACGTGGGAAGTGGAGATTGTGATACCACGTTCGCGCTCTTCAGGAGCTTTGTCGATTTGATCGAATGCGATAGCTGCGCCACCGTAAGTTTTGGACAATACAGTAGTGATTGCAGCAGTCAGAGTCGTTTTACCATGGTCGACGTGACCAATAGTACCGATGTTAACGTGCGGTTTGTTACGTTCAAACTTTGCCTTTGCCATTTGAACAGTTCCTCCTTAATGTGGGGTTCCTTATATTTGAGCCGCCCGCATACCTGTAATCTTAGATGACTGAGTGTTTATACCCGGGACGGCAAGTTAAAACTGGTAATTATTCAGCGCCTTTGTTCTTTGCAGCGATCTCTTCCGCAATGGATTTAGGAACTTCTTCATAGTGAGAAAGCTCCATTGAGAATACGCCACGTCCTTGTGTACCAGAACGAAGTGTTGTAGAGTATCCGAACATTTCGGAAAGAGGCACCTTAGCACGGATAATTTGCGCTCCACCACGGGAATCCATACCTTCGATACGGCCACGGCGGGAGTTCAGCATACCCATTACATCACCCATATATTCCTCAGGAACAGTTACTTCTACTTTCATGATTGGCTCAAGCAGGACAGGCTTACACTTGTCTTTAGCTGCTTTGAGTGCCATCGAACCGGCAATTTTAAATGCCATTTCGTTGGAATCGACATCATGATAAGAACCATCTACGATGGTAGCTTTAACGTCTACTAGCGGGAAGCCAGCAAGTACGCCGTTTTTCATTTGTTCTTCAATACCCGCAAGTGCAGGAGCGATGTACTCTCTAGGAACCGAGCCACCAACAACTTTACTTTCGAATTTGCTACCAGTACCTGGTTCGAGGGGTTCAAATTCAACCCATACGTGACCGTATTGACCACGACCACCAGATTGGCGTACAAATTTACCTTCGACGCGAGCAGGTGCCTTGAACGTTTCGCGGTAAGCTACCTGTGGTTTACCCACATTAGTTTCTACTTTGAACTCACGACGCATACGGTCGATGATGATGTCCAAGTGAAGTTCACCCATACCAGCCAGGATTGTTTGGCCTGTTTCTTCATCAGTGTGAGCACGAAGAGTTGGATCCTCTTCAGTCAACTTTCCGAGAGCAACGCCCATTTTATCTTGGTCAGCTTTAGTTTTTGGTTCAACAGCGATCTCGATAACTGGATCAGGGAAGTTCATTGATTCCAGAATTACTGGATTCTTCTCATCACACAGTGTATCACCTGTACTGGTATCTTTCAAACCAACAGCAGCTGCGATGTCGCCAGAATACACGATGGAAATTTCTTGACGGCTGTTCGCATGCATTTGAAGGATACGACCAATACGTTCACGCTTGTTCTTAGTTGCATTAACTACGTATGATCCGGACTCAAGTACGCCTGAGTAAACACGGAAGAACGTAAGTTTACCAACATAAGGGTCTGTCATGATTTTAAATGCCAAAGCTGCAAACGGCTCTTCATCCGAAGAGTGACGAACAGCTTCTGTACCGTCATCAAGATGTCCAGTAATAGCTGGAACGTCAAGAGGAGATGGCAAGTAATCAACAACAGCATCCAGCATAAGCTGAATCCCTTTGTTTCGGTAGGAAGATCCAGCAATTACAGGGAACAATTTAACTTCAACTACGCCTTTGCGAATTGCAGCTTTAATTTCCGGAATTGTAATTTCTTCGCCTTCCAAATACTTCATAGTCAGATCCTCATCAAGTTCAGCAACTTTCTCGATCAACTCGAGACGCAGCTCCTCAACTTTGGCCAAATATTCTTCCGGAATATCCGTTACTTCGATGTTTTGGCCCAGATCATCTCTGAACATGTGTGCTTTTTGCTCAACTAGGTCGATAATACCAGTGAAATCACTTTCTGCACCAATTGGCAATTGAATAGCAACTGCATTGGCTTGAAGGCGATCACGCATAGTTTCGATTACGTTAAGGAAATCCGCACCGATAATGTCCATTTTGTTTACATATGCAATCCGGGGAACGTTATAACGGTCAGCCTGTCTCCATACGGTTTCAGACTGAGGCTCAACGCCCTCTTTTGCACTAAATACACCAACTGCCCCATCCAATACACGCAGGGAACGTTCAACTTCAACAGTGAAGTCAACGTGTCCTGGGGTATCAATGATATTGATGCGGTGACCTTTCCACGCAGCAGTCGTAGCAGCGGACGTAATCGTGATTCCGCGCTCTTGTTCTTGCTCCATCCAGTCCATTGTAGCAGCACCCTCGTGAACTTCACCGATTTTGTGCGTACGGCCTGTATAGAAAAGAATCCGCTCTGTGGTAGTTGTTTTACCAGCATCAATATGCGCCATGATCCCGATGTTACGTGTATTTTTTAAGGAGAACTCTCTAGCCATGAAATGGATCTCCCTTCAAAATATAAGTTATTTGAATGACCTTTATCCTACCAACGGTAGTGAGCGAACGCTTTGTTTGCTTCAGCCATTTTGTGTGTATCTTCACGTTTCTTAACAGAAGCGCCTGTGTTGTTGGAAGCGTCGATGATCTCAGCCGCCAAACGCTCTTCCATAGTCTTCTCACCGCGGTTGCGAGAGTAGTTTACGAGCCAACGTAATCCCAGAGCAGTACGTCTCTCTGGTTTAACCTCGATAGGTACTTGATAGTTAGCACCACCGACACGACGAGCTTTGACTTCCAAAACCGGCATGATATTCTTGATGGCAGCTTCGAAAACTTCCATCGGATCTTTACCCGTACGTTCTTCAATCAATTTGAATGAATTGTACAGAATGCTTTGAGCGACACCTCTTTTACCACCCAGCATAATGCGGTTAATCAAACGAGTAACCAACTTGCTATTATACAACGGATCTGGCAATACGTCTCTCTTTGTAACTGGACCTTTGCGTGGCATGGATATCCCCCTTTCTTAAATGTTTATTATTCAGATATTGTTATCTTACTTCTTAGCTTTAGGACGTTTTGCACCGTATTTAGAACGAGCTTGCATCCGGTTAGCTACACCTGCTGTATCCAAAGCACCACGAACGATATGGTAACGAACCCCTGCAAGGTCCTTTACTTTACCTCCGCGAAGCAATACAACACTGTGCTCTTGTAAGTTATGTCCGATACCCGGGATATAAGCTGTTACCTCGAGACGGTTCGTCAAACGAACACGGGCATATTTACGAAGCGCTGAGTTTGGTTTACGTGGAGTCATTGTGCCTACACGAGTGCACACACCGCGTTTTTGCGGAGCGCTCAAATTTGTAGCCTCACGCTTGAGGGCGTTATACCCTTTTTGAAGAGCGGGAGATTTAGATTTTTCGATTTTGGCTTGACGGCCTTTACGAACCAATTGGTTAATTGTTGGCATGTTGTTGCCACCCCCTTCCTGAAATGATAGTCGATTTAAGAACTCTAAGCCCACAGACCCAGGCGGTTCATAAAAAGACAAATGAAAAGTTCTTGCCGCTGGTGTTCACCCCAGTACAAAAACATTTCTGTAGCTATTGTTTTAAGACGGCTGCCATCGCAGCGCCAACTTCTATTCCGCAGGCCTTGCCCAAATTCAGCATCGTATCCACATATGTGATCTTAACACCTTGTTTGTTACAAAGCAAAACTATCCTGGAAGTAAGCCTTTGATCTCCGTCCTCTGCCACATAGACTTCTGCGGCTAGGCCCAACTCTACCGCCTTGACGGTTTGTTTGGTACCGATCTTGACCTGAGCATCCTGTAGTCCTCTATCATCAGTCATTCTCTTTACCTCCAATGAACAAGGATAACATGGCTACTCACGCACCTTAGACATTTTAGCATTATCAATAGATGGTGTCAAGAAATTCAGCAACAATTTTTATAGAAATTATACACAGCAGAACACTCATGCCACACCTATGAGTAGGTATGACATGAGCACACTACCATGATTGCTAATTTATTCAGCAGGAACCGTCTCTAAAGATTCAAGTTCGCTTTCTGCATTTGGATCACTTAGCTTAACGTTACGGTAACGGTTCATCCCAGTACCTGCAGGAATCAACTTACCGATAATAACATTTTCTTTAAGTCCAAGCAACTTATCTACTTTACCTTTGATAGCAGCGTCTGTTAGGACACGAGTAGTTTCTTGGAATGATGCAGCTGACAAGAAGGAATCCGTTTCAAGAGACGCCTTGGTAATACCGAGCAAGACTGGTTTAGCAACAGCAGGCTCTTTACCAGACAAGATAGCTTCCTTGTTAGCACCTTCGTACTCATGAATATCCGCAAATGCACCTGGCAACAGACTTGTGTCACCTGCGTCAATGATACGGATCTTCCGAAGCATTTGCTTGATCATAACTTCAATGTGCTTATCATTGATCTCAACGCCTTGGTTACGGTATACACGCTGTACTTCTTGCAGAATGTAGTTTTGTACCCCACGGATCCCTTTGATACGCAGCATTTCTTTAGGGTCAATCGAACCGTCTGTCAGCTCATCGCCGGCTTCTATTTCTTGGCCTTCGCTAACACGTAGACGTGAACCATAAGTAATGGAATAAGTCTTGGATTCTGCTTCACCTTGAACCTCGATTTCGCGACGGTCTTTGGTTTCACGGATTTCCTTAATTACGCCATCGATCTCACTGATTGTAGCTTGACCTTTAGGGTTACGAGCTTCAAACAACTCCTGAATACGCGGCAAACCTTGAGTGATGTCATCACCGGCAACACCGCCGGTATGGAACGTACGCATTGTAAGCTGGGTTCCTGGTTCACCGATAGATTGTGCGGCAATAATACCAACTGCTTCACCAATCTCAACGTGTTTACCAGTTGCCAAGTTACGTCCGTAACATTTCTTACAAACACCATGACGGGCACGGCAGCTCAGTACAGAACGAATTTGCAGCTTAGTTACACCTGCGTTTACAATTGCCTCCGCTTTATCGGAGTCAATCAAATCATTGCGGTGAACAATGATTTCGCCTGTTTCTGGGTGACGAACAGTTTCGAAGCAGTAACGACCTTCAATACGGTCATACAGATCTTCGATAACTTCTTTACCATCCTGAATACGACTAACTGTGAAGCCTTTATCGGTTCCACAATCTTCTTCACGGACAATAACGTCCTGGGCAACGTCAACAAGACGACGAGTCAGATACCCTGAGTCAGCGGTACGAAGTGCGGTATCGGCAAGACCTTTACGCGCTCCGTGAGTGGAGATAAAGTACTCCAAGACGGTAAGACCTTCACGGAAGTTCGCCTTGATTGGCAATTCGAAAATCCGACCTGAAGGTGTTGCCATCAGACCACGCATACCACCCAGCTGAGTGATCTGCGATTTGTTACCACGCGCTTTAGAGTCAACCATGAGCATGATAGAGTTGAAACGGTCCATCGACTTAAGCAGGATGTTCGTAAGATCATCCTTAGTCTTCGACCAGATCTCAATAACACGGTCATACCGTTCGTCATTGGTGATCAAACCACGGCGATATTGGTTAGCAACCACATCAACCTTAGCTTCAGATTCTTTCAGGATGGTAACTTTCTCCTCAGGAACAATAACGTCCGACACGGCAACTGTAACACCAGAACGTGTGGAGTAAGTGAATCCGAGTTGTTTGATTTTATCCAAAATCATAGAAGTTTTGGTTGTGTGATAAGTTTCAAAACAACGAGCAATAATCAGACCCAGATATTCTTTACCTACAGCACTGGCTTCTGGAGCGGATTCAATCAGCTCGCGAATGTTCGCGCCTTTTTCGTAGATAAAGTATTTCTCTGGTGTGCCGTGCAGCAAGTTAGTTTTGGTTGCTTCGTTGATATAAGGGAAACTACTTGGGTAGATTTCATTAAAAATGATCTTACCGACCGTAGTAATCAACATTGCATTTTGTTGTTCTTCCGTAAAGCATGTTTTGCCAAGTGCTTTAGCCGGAATAGCAACACGAGCATGAAGTCCTGCAGTTCCGCGTTGGTAAGCTGATACAGCTTCGTTAACGGTACGCAGAATCATACCACTACCCTTTTCTTCCTTGTTATCCATGGTCAAGTAGAAAGTACCAAGGACCATATCCTGGGAAGGTGTTACAACTGGCTTACCGTCTTTAGGGTTCAAGATATTACCAGATGCAAGCATAAGAATGCGTGCTTCCGCTTGAGCTTCTGCAGACAGAGGAACGTGCACCGCCATTTGGTCACCGTCAAAGTCGGCATTGTACGCCGTACATACGAGTGGGTGAAGACGAATAGCGTGACCTTCCACCAAGATCGGTTCAAATGCTTGAATACCGAGACGGTGAAGTGTTGGTGCGCGGTTTAGAAGTACTGGGTGTTCTCTAATTACTTCTTCGAGTACATCCCAAACTTCAGGACTTACGCGTTCAACTTTACGTTTCGCGCTCTTTATGTTGTGGGCAAGGCCCTTATTAACCAATTCTTTCATAACAAAAGGCTTGAACAATTCTAACGCCATTTTCTTAGGAAGTCCGCACTGATACATCTTAAGGTACGGTCCTACTACGATAACGGAACGTCCAGAGTAGTCAACCCGTTTACCGAGCAAGTTCTGGCGGAAACGTCCTTGTTTACCTTTCAGCATATGGCTGAGCGATTTAAGCGGACGGTTACCAGGACCGGTTACCGGACGTCCCCGACGGCCGTTATCGATGAGAGCATCGACAGCTTCCTGGAGCATCCGTTTTTCGTTCTGCACGATAATGTCAGGAGCACCGAGATCAAGCAGTCTTTTCAGACGGTTGTTCCGGTTAATAACACGGCGATAGAGATCATTCAAATCAGACGTAGCAAAACGGCCACCATCCAACTGAACCATCGGACGAAGCTCCGGAGGAATAACCGGAAGAACATCCATGATCATCCAATCAGGCTTGTTGCCGGAGTTACGGAATGCTTCAATGACTTCCAGACGTTTGATCGCCCGGTTACGGCGTTGGCCTTGGGCCGTACGCAGTTCTTCTTTGAGGAATTCCAGCTCTTTATCAATGTCGATATCTTGAAGAAGCTTTTTAACAGCTTCAGCACCCATGCCGGCTTGGAAACCATAACCGTATTTTTCACGGTAGCTACGATATTCTTTCTCGGACAGAAGTTGTTTCTTTTCCAGTGGAGTTTCACCTGGATCCGTTACAACATAAGATGCGAAATAGATAATTTCTTCAAGTGATCTTGGAGACATATCTAGTGCAAGCCCCATGCGGCTTGGGATACCTTTGAAATACCAGATATGAGATACCGGAGCAGCCAATTCAATGTGACCCATACGTTCACGACGAACTTTAGCACGGGTAACCTCAACGCCACAACGGTCGCAGACTACGCCCTTATAACGGACACGTTTGTATTTACCGCAATGACATTCCCAGTCTTTTTGTGGTCCAAAGATACGCTCACAGAAAAGACCCTCTTTTTCCGGTTTCAATGTACGATAGTTAATGGTTTCCGGTTTCTTAACTTCTCCGCGGGACCATGAACGAATCTTCTCCGGAGAAGCGAGTCCGATTTTCATAAATTCAAAATTGTTAACGTCCAACAAGGAGCAACCCTCCTTAACCTAATCCTGATTTAGTACCGCTTTGCCCTCTTCTGACTGTTACATCAAAAGAGGGCGTGCGGTCCTTTATAAAATGGAACTTTTAAGCTCCAGCTTGATTATTCTACTCCGACTTCTGAACCTTCTAAATTGAGGCTTAGTTTGTCGCCTGACGTCTCGTCCTCATCGTCCAATTCTCTCATTTCAATTTCCTGCTCGTCACCGCTAAGAATCTTAACATCCATACCCAGGGACTGCAGTTCTTTGATCAATACCTTGAACGACTCAGGAACACCTGGTTCCGGTACATTTTCACCTTTGACAATAGATTCGTACGTCTTCACGCGACCAACCACGTCATCGGATTTCACGGTCAAAATTTCTTGCAATGTATATGCAGCACCGTAAGCTTCAAGCGCCCACACTTCCATCTCCCCGAAACGCTGTCCACCAAATTGAGCTTTACCACCCAATGGTTGCTGCGTAACTAGTGAGTAAGGTCCTGTTGAACGGGCGTGAATCTTATCATCAACCATGTGCGCCAGTTTGATCATGTGCATGACACCAACAGTAACTTCACGTTCGAAGCGTTCACCTGTACGGCCATCATACAGCACGGTTTTACCATTACGCTGCATACCTGCTTCTTCCATCGTATCAAACACGTCGTACTCACGCGCTCCGTCGAATACCGGCGTTGCAATGTGAATTCCCAGACGCAATGCGGCCATACCAATATGGACCTCAAGCACCTGTCCGATGTTCATACGAGAAGGAACGCCCAGAGGGTTAAGAACAACCTGTACTGGCGTACCGTCCGGAAGGAACGGCATATCTTCTTCTGGCAGGATACGGGCAACGACACCCTTGTTACCGTGACGTCCGGCCATCTTGTCTCCCTCAGAGATCTTACGTTTCTGAGCGATGTAGACACGAACCAATTGATTTACACCAGGAGGCAGCTCATCGCCGTTCTCACGTGTAAAGACTTTAACGTCCACGATAATACCATCACTACCATGAGGAACGCGTAAAGAGGTATCCCGTACTTCACGAGCTTTCTCACCAAAGATAGCGTGCAGGAGACGTTCTTCTGCTGTCAGTTCAGTTACACCCTTAGGAGTAACCTTACCCACCAGAATGTCACCAGCGCTGATTTCCGCACCGATGCGGATGATTCCGCGCTCATCAAGATTGCGCAGAGCTTCTTCGCCGACGTTCGGAATATCGCGCGTAATTTCTTCAGGTCCCAATTTAGTGTCGCGAGCTTCAGATTCGTATTCTTCGATATGAATCGAAGTATATACATCTTCCTTAACCAGCTTTTCACTTAACAGGATCGCATCCTCGTAGTTGTAACCTTCCCAAGTCATGAACGCAACGACTACGTTACGGCCAAGAGCAAGTTCGCCCATTTCTGTGGAAGGACCGTCTGCCAGGATATCACCCTTCTTAACAATGTCCCCTCTTTTAGCTAGAGGACGTTGGTTAATACAGGTACCTTGGTTAGAACGCATAAATTTGTGTAATTTATATTTAACGATATCGCCTTTAACTTCCTTGCCTTCGACAGTCTCAACGCGACGCAGCCAAATTTCATTAGCTGAAGAACGTTCGATAATACCGTCATACTTGGAAACGATACATACGCCAGAATCCTTAGCGGATTTATGTTCCATCCCTGTTCCGACCAGCGGAGCTTTTGGAATTAGAAGCGGAACAGCTTGACGTTGCATGTTAGATCCCATCAGTGCGCGGTTGGAGTCATCGTTCTCAAGGAACGGAATGAGCGCCGTAGCGACAGATACAACCTGTTTAGGCGAAACGTCCATGTAATCGACACGATTACTTGGCATCGTTGTAATGTTGTCTGAGTCTTTGTTGTAACGAACGATTACCATGTCTTCTTTAAAGGTGCCATCTTCTTCGATCAACACGTTAGCCTGAGCAACTACATAATTATCTTCCTCATCAGCAGTCAGATAGTCAATTTGCTCAGTCACCTTACCAGTCTTCGGATCCACCCAACGATACGGAGCTTCAATAAAGCCGTATTCATTGATGCGGGCAAAGGTAGACAAGGAGTTGATCAACCCGATGTTTGGACCTTCCGGCGTTTCAATTGGACACATCCGACCGTAGTGACTGTGATGGACGTCACGAACTTCAAAGCCCGCGCGTTCACGTGTCAAACCACCAGGTCCGAGGGCGGACAGACGACGTTTATGCGTAAGTTCCGCAAGCGGGTTCGTCTGATCCATAAATTGAGACAGCTGGGAGCTACCGAAGAACTCTTTAATAGACGCGATGACCGGACGAATATTGATCAGAGCCTGAGGCGTAATCGCATTAGCATCCTGAATCGACATTCTTTCACGTACAACACGTTCCATCCGGGACAAACCGATACGGAACTGATTCTGCAAGAGTTCACCTACAGAACGCAGACGACGGTTACCCAAGTGGTCAATATCATCGGTATTGCCAATTCCGTGAAGCAAATTAATAAAGTAGCTGATTGAGGATATAATATCAGCTTGAGTAATATGCTTAACAGATTTGTCGATATTGCCGTTAGCGATCAGCTTAATAACCCGGCCTTCTTCAATCGGCGAGAATACGTCAATTGTTTGAAGAGGAATATCTTCGCTGTCCATAACTCCACCAGTAACACGGTAGTTTTTAAAGGCAACATTCTTTTCGAAATATGGAATCAATTCATCAAGCAGTCTACGATCGACCATTTGGCCGGATTCTGCCAGGATTTCTCCAGTAGAGTCGTCAACCAAAGGCTGAGCAAGACGTTGATTGAAAAGACGGTTCTTAATGTGTAGCTTTTTATTGATTTTGTAACGGCCTACATTAGCTAGGTCGTAGCGTTTTGGATCAAAGAAACGCGCAACCAGCAAACTTTTGGCATTGTCTAGTGTCGGCGGTTCGCCCGGACGCAAACGCTCATAAATTTCAATAAGCGCCTTCTCCGTGGAGTCCGTGTTGTCTTTATCCAGCGTATTGCGAATATATTCATCATTGCCAAGCAATTCCAGAATTTCGGCATCACTACCGAAACCGAGAGCACGCAAAAGTACGGTAACAGGAATTTTACGAGTCCGATCGATACGAACATACATAATGTCCTTAGCATCGGTTTCAAGTTCCAACCAGGCTCCGCGGTTCGGGATTACTGTGGCGGTGTAGGTTTTTTTGCCGTTCTTATCCACTTTTGTGCTGAAATAGACGCTTGGAGAGCGAACCAACTGGCTGACAATAACCCGTTCCGCACCATTAATAATAAAAGTGCCGGTCTCCGTCATCAGCGGGAAATCTCCCATGAACACTTCCTGCTCTTTAACCTCACCGGTCTCTTTATTAATGAGCCGCACCTTTACACGCAGAGGAGCCGCATACGTTACGTCCCGCTCTTTAGCGTCGTCAACCGTATATTTCGGTTCACCCAGGCTGTAATCAATGAACTCTAGTACCAAATTACCTGTGAAATCCTGGATCGGCGAGATGTCCTGAAACATTTCCCGCAATCCTTCCTCCAAAAACCAATCATAAGATTTTTGTTGGATCTCGATCAGGTTCGGGACCTCGAGTACCTCGTTAATTCTCGCATAGCTCCGCCGAGTGCGTCGACCATACTGAACAAGATGTCCTGCCAACTTTACTCACCCCTCATGTCTACTCACTTAAAAATTGATTGCGAACCCTTGTTTGGAACCGTATAATGGAACCATACTACAAGGATTCAGTCATAAATAAAAGAAAAGCCCTTATCGAAATCTTCGAAAAAAGAGCGCATTTATCCATGACCAAAATACTCCTTATCAAGTAGATTTGCCCAAAACGTACATATTATACGTCACCAAGCAATAGTTTATGCGCTATTATCTATTACCACGTAGCATTCGCTGCGTTAGAGCATAGACAACCAACTCGCAAAAACTTGCCGTGCGGCATGCGCTAGCCGGGCGACAATATATTGCTTGACATTTCAGCAAACTAAAGACATGGAGCCTATCTTAATACTGACATTTTATAATAATACCATTATCACTATCACATGTCAATAACCTATTGTATTTTATTTTTGCGCTTTAATAATACGATAGCCTTTGTCTTTCCCCACTTCTTCCACCATTGAGAACAAGCTTTCTAGTTTTGCCACTGCGGATGGAGCGCCCTGCTTCTTCTGAATCACAATCCACAGATAGCCACCCTCATTTAAATGTTCATACGCATCTTCAAAAATCTTATGCACTACAGCTTTTCCTGCACGAATCGGAGGATTAGTTAGAATCACATCGAACTTCTGCTGCTCATTCAATGCGCCGAGCACATCGCTTTCCATTATCGTAACATTCCGGATTCCATTGTGCTGAGCATTCTCACGCGCCAGTTCTACCGCACGACTGTTAATATCAATCATGGTTACATGTCCTTTGGGAGCTAGGTATGCTGCACTTAATCCAATCGGCCCATAACCACAACCTACATCAAGCACCGCTGAACCGTCCGGAATTATCATAGCTTCAATAAGAACTCGGCTACCGTAATCGATGTCCCCTTTAGAGAATACACCGGCATCGCTCGTAAAACGAAAGCTTTTGCCTCTTAGTACGGTATCAATGCTACGTCTGTCATGACGTACTTCCGGCTGCTGCGAATAATAATGTTGCGACATCTCTTTCCTCCCTTTCCTATTATGTTAGCAGTTGGTATATACGCCCTACTAACTCTATTTATAAAACAAACCCCTTGAACAAGTTCAAGGGGTTTTCAGTAATAGAAGGAATTACTTCACTTCTACAGCTGCGCCTGCTTCTTCCAATTTTGCTTTAGTAGCTTCGGCTTCGTCTTTGCTTACTTTTTCTTTGATTGCTTTTGGTGCGTTGTCTACAAGATCTTTAGCTTCTTTCAAGCCAAGACCAGTGATTTCGCGAACGATTTTGATAACGTTGATTTTGGAAGCGCCAGCGCCTGTCAAAATTACGTCAAATTCGGATTGCTCTTCAGCTACTGCTGCTACTGCACCGCCAGCTGCTACTGGAGCTGCTGCAGTTACGCCGAATTCTTCTTCAATTGCTTTAACCAGGTCGTTCAGTTCCAATACGCTCATGCCTTTAATTGCTTCCAAGATTGCTTCTTTACTCATGATTGAACCTCCATTTTATATTTAAATTTATTTGTGGTATTGATTATGCTGCAAGAGTCAAAGGCTTACGCGCTTTGTTCTTCTTTTTCAGCAACAGCTTTAACTGCAAGCGCGAAGTTGCGCATTGGAGCTTGAAGTACGCTAAGCAGCATGGACAGCAAACCATCGCGGGATGGAAGCTCAGCCAGTGCTTTCAGTTGTTCCGCGTCAATGACACGACCTTCAACTACGCCGCCTTTCAATTTCAAAGCGTCGTTTTTCTTGGCGAAATCGTTCAAAATTTTAGCTGGTGCTACTGCATCAGTTGTGCTGAATGCGATAGCTGTTGGACCAGTCAAAACTTCATCCAATTCACTCAACTCAGCCGCAGCAGTTGCGCGACGCAGCAATGTGTTCTTCAGGACTTGAAACTCAACGCCAGCTTCACGAAGTTGCTTACGCAGTTCAGTCACTTGGGAAACGTTCAATCCACGGTAGTCAGCTACAACAGTCGAAAGACTGTTTTGCAGTTTTGCAGTAACGACGTCAACCGCGTCTTGTTTTGCTTGAATTACTTTTGCATTTGCCAATGTATACACCTCCTGAAAATTTATGTGTCGGCGTTCTTTCCAAGGAAAGCTTCACCGCTCCTACGCAGGCAGTAGAAAAGCCTCCGCAGAATCACGAAGGCTTGATAAAACGAAAGTTATACGAGCGAGCTCGTTACTTCTTGTTTCTATCACAACACCTCGGTAGGAAATTAAGCACTAAGGCACCTACTGTCTACGGTAAGCATATTCAAGGTTAAGATTGATACCTTAAGTTTCACAACTGTTATAGATTATCAAAATTGACTCAAAGAGTCAACCCTTAATTATCTGAAGACGGTTGTGTTCACACGAGCGCTAGGTCCCATTGTGGAAGAAATCGAGATGCCTTTAAGGTATACACCTTTAGCAGCAGCTGGTTTCGCACGGTTCAAAGCGTCGATAAGAGCTTTAAGGTTATCGTTCAATTGTGCAGCATCAAAGGACACTTTGCCGATTGGCGCGTGAATTTGACCTGCTTTGTCGAGACGGTATTCGATTTTACCGGCTTTGATTTCTTGCACAGCCTTGGAAACATCGAATGTAACTGTGCCAGCTTTAGGGTTAGGCATAAGACCTTTACCACCAAGCAGACGACCCAGTTTACCGACTTCACTCATCATATCAGGTGTAGCTACGCAGACATCAAATTCAAACCAGCCTTGTTGAATTTTGTTGATCATGTCTTGATCACCAACAAAATCAGCGCCAGCAGCTTCAGCCTCTTTCGCTTTTTCACCTTTTGCAAATACAAGCACGCGTTGTGTTTTACCAGTGCCGTGAGGCAGGACAACAACACCACGAACTGCTTGGTCTTGTTTACGTGGGTCTACACCCAGACGAACTGCTGCTTCAACGGTTTCGTCGAACTTAGCAGTCGCTGCCTTTTTCACAAGCTCTACAGCTTCTGAAGGCTCGTAAGTTGCTTCGCTGTTGATCAGCTTAGCAGCTTCTTGGTATTTCTTACCATGTTTAGCCATGAAAATGTTCCTCCTTTGTGGTGTTAGCGGAAATTCCTCCCACATACTTGCGGGTCACGAATGACCGATTCTTCGAAAACTACTAGTCTTCGATTGTGATACCCATACTGCGGGCAGTACCTTCAACCATACGCATTGCAGCTTCAACAGTTGCAGCGTTAAGGTCAGGCATTTTTGTTTCAGCAATTTCACGTACCGCAGCGCGGCCGATTTTTGCTACTTTTTTCTTGTTTGGTTCGCCGGATCCTTTTTCTACTTTAGCAGCGATGCGAAGCAGAACAGCAGCCGGAGGAGTTTTAGTGATGAAAGTAAAGGAACGGTCTTCAAATACTGTAATTTCAACCGGAATGATCAAGCCAGCCTGGTCGGCAGTACGAGCATTAAATTCCTTACAGAATGCCATGATGTTGACACCTGCTTGACCTAACGCCGGACCTACTGGAGGCGCTGGATTCGCTTTCCCTGCAGGAATCTGCAGTTTCACCATTTTAATAACTTTTTTAGCCATGAGTGACACCTCCTTGCAAAAATAGTGGTCTTCGAACGCCAATAGCGCTCTCCCACAAGAAACCCTAGCTTATGTTATATTTTCTCCACTTGAGTGAAATCCAACTCTAGCGGGGTTTCCCGTCCAAACATGTTAACATGCACTTTGATCTTGCTCTTGTCAGCCAAAATTTCTTCCACGGAGCCCACAAAATTCGCAAACGGACCAACCATAATACGTACGGATTCCTTGATTTCGAAATCAATCTTCGCTTTAGGTTCAACCATGCCCATATGCTTCAGAATTTGTTCTACCTCTTCCGGAAGCAAAGCTGTTGGTTTAGACCCTGAGCCTGTCGAACCAACAAATCCAGTAACGCCCGGAGTATTGCGGACAACATACCAGGAATCATCAGTCTGAACCATTTCCACCAAAACATATCCGGGGTAAACTTTACGCATAACGGTTTTTTTCTTACCGTCTTTGTTTACGATTTCTTCTTCCATAGGAACAAGAACGCGGAATATTTTGTCTTCCATGCCCATGGACTCAACGCGCTTTTCCAAATTGGCTTTGACCTTATTCTCATACCCAGAATAGGTATGAACGACATACCATCTTTTTTCCATATCAAGCCACCTGGGACCTCTCTAAATAATCGCTTCAATCACAGCGGAAATACCGATGTCCAGAACCCAGAAGTAAATAGCGACAACTACAATCGTACCGAGAACGATCAATGTATAGTTGGTCAATTCTTTACGACTTGGCCAGCGAACCTTTTTGAGTTCACTCCAGCTCTCAGTGAAAAAGGAAAACATAGACTTGAAACTACGTTTCATGCCGACTACACCTCCACAGACTATCTGGTTTCGCGATGAGGAGTTTGCGAGTTACAATACTTGCAAAATTTCTTCATCTCCATGCGGTCGGGGTGATTTCGCTTGTTTTTGGTAGTCGCATAGTTTCTTTGTTTGCAACTTGTACAAGCCAAAGTGATAATTACCCGCATGATGTGCACCTCCCGAGACGTCCTTCTAATTCACATTAGAAGACGCAAATATTGATCCTAAAAAAAAGCCGCGAATTTAGGCCTACCTAAAACACTTTAGCATAATGTCAAGGTCTGTGTCAACGAAAGAATTCCGTTCTGCACTGGGTAATTCCGGGTTTAGTAGTCATATGGCCGTACCCTGTCTTTGGGTCTATCTCTTCCTCACACTTCGCTGTCTTCCTTACCATTATGGGGTATTCCGTCTGTGTATAAACCTACCTTCAACGGCAACGACTAAAATCGGCTCAAATAGTAATTTATGGTGCAAGCACCTAATTCTATCCGAGTGATTTCAAAAAGACTAAAAAAAAGAACTCGATGTCCGAGCCCTCTCTTGTTCATTATATCATCAATTGTCACGTACTTCTAGATATCTTTCTAATTTCCTTTTTACTCGTTGTAGAGCGTTATCAATAGACTTTACATGCCGCTTAAGATCTTCAGCAATCTCTTGATAGGATCTTCCGTCTAAATACAACATCAGAACCTTGCGCTCCAAGTCACTTAGAATCTCCGCCATCTTATCTTCAAGACCAATGAATTCTTCTTGATTAATAATTAGCTCTTCTGGATCTAGAACCTGTGTTCCACAAATGACATCCATAAGTGTTCTATCAGAATCTTCGTCATAAATGGGCTTGTCCAAGGAAACATAAGAGTTCAGCGGAATATGTTTCTGACGAGTGGCCGTCTTAATAGCCGTTATAATCTGTCGTGTAATGCAGAGCTCAGCAAAAGCCTTGAATGAAGAGAGCTTGTCACCTTTAAAGTCACGAATAGCCTTGTATAGACCAATCATTCCTTCTTGTACAATATCTTCACGGTCTGCCCCGATCAAGAAATAAGAGCGGGCTTTAGCACGTACAAAGTTACGGTATTTATTAATCAAGTGTTCTAATGCGCCACTGTCGCCACCACGGAAAGCCTCGACAATATCTTCATCACTTATGAAATCATACTCAGACAGCATTATTTCCTTGAGGTCGACACTCACCAAGAATCCCCCCGGCTGCAACGCAAGACACATCGTTACTTCGCGAAATATAGGATCAGTATATATTATGTTACCTTCCACCGTCAACCGGAGTTTGTCCAAAATCAATCTAGAATAGCATAAATTGGAATAAAATATTTCCTGATTCTTCCTCGATCTCACTGTCTGCGCCATTTTTCCAACTTACTGCGCACATCGGGAGGCAGTTTGTCTTCCAAAGAATGACGAGTAGAACTGACACCGCCAGGTTCAATAGCTTTTTTTACTTGTTTCTGATTCTCTTCAATTTCCAGATGCAATTCCCTTGCCGAAATTCGCAATGCACCTTGTGCAAAAATAATATGCTGCTCTATAAAATCACTCGTAGCCACATAGATCTGCCGGCGCCGATTGCTATATTCCCCAACCAGTCGCTCAATGCATTCATCTGCGGTTTCTTTTTCCTTGGTGAAGTACACCTGGACCTTACCCTGGACAAAAGACCTTCCCAACCCCGGAACACGGTATGCATCAAAAACAGCAATAACTCTTCGTCCAGAGAAAGCCTGGTAATCTGCCAGCAAATCCATCAAGCGGTCGCGTGCTTCCTGCATACCAATCTGGGACAGTGCCACAAGTTCCGGCCAGCCACCGATCATGTTATATCCATCCACAAGCAGCACATCGCGCCAGTCGGCCATAGCTATCCCTGCTGTTGCCGGCGGCGTATCACTTCATACATAATGACTCCTGCGGCGACAGAGGCATTTAATGAATTGATCTTTCCGGCCATCGGCAGCTTAAGAAGTACATCACATTTTTCACGAATCAGGCGTCCCATTCCTTTATTCTCATTGCCAATTACAACAGCTACCGGACCCGTGAAAATATCGGATTGGTATAGATTCTGATCGGTATCCACGTCTGTTCCTACTACCCAGACTCCCTGCTCTTTTAGACGGTCAATGGTCTGACCCAGGTTTGTAACCCGGGCAACCGGAACATACTCCACAGCACCCGCGGATGTTTTGGACACGGTCGCAGTTATCTGAGCCGAACGGCGTTTAGGTACGATTACCCCATGTACTCCAGTACAATCCGCCGTCCGTAGAATCGAGCCCAGGTTATGAGGATCTTCAATTTCATCAAGCAATATAAGGAATGCCGGTTCTCCTTTGGCTTCTGCTATAGCTAACAGATCATCCACTTCAACATAGGCAAATGGTGCTGCTTGTGCAACCACCCCTTGATGCTGCACGCCTGGTGCCAGTTGATCCAGCTTACGCTTGTCCACATGCTGAATGACAATTCCCGCTTTCCGGGCTTCGGCAACGATGGGTGCTGTCAGATGCTTCTGGGCTGTCTCTGCAATCCAAATTTTATTTAATGTACGACCAGCACGAAGCGCTTCAAGCACAGAATGCTTCCCTGCCAATATTTCCTCTTCAGTCTTCAATTCTTCTTCCATGTTCACTTCTCCTATTTTCTATTTCACCAAAGCCTATCACGGCTGTTTCAACATAAACTGTATACCCTTGTGCACAATTTCTTCTATTCTCTCCTGTTGTCCTGTGTAGTACAAGTGACCAATCAAGCACTCAAAAGCTGTAGCATGACGGTATTCAAGCACATCCGCATTCTTAGGAACACTTCCCGATTTCGCATTTCTTCCCTGACGGGCGACATCCTTCTCCTCTTCCGTGAGACTAGGCTCCAAAAAGTTCAGAATTGCACACTGTGCTTTAGCGGATACCAGCCCTGTAGCAGAACGATGCAAATGGTTCGGACGCAAATTCGGAAGAGATACTAAATACTGGCGAACAGCCACCTCATAAATAGCATCTCCTACATAAGCTAGAACAATAGGCGAAAGTAGTCGCGCAGGTTTGGAAGGCTCATAAGGAAACCATCCGTTATCAAACTTGCGTTCCTCACTCATTTACGACGCCACCGCATTCCTTGTGGAGTATCCTCAAGCAATATGCCCAAGCGGCCTAATTCATCACGGATCTCGTCAGACCGGCTCCAATTCTTATTCTTACGAGCTTCAACCCGCTCGGCGATCAACCGTTCAACTTCTTCACTTGCAATTTCCTCTTCCAGTTCAGGCGTCAATCGCAGCACAGCATTCATTTCGCCAAAAGCTTGCAGTAATGCAGCAAAATCAGCAGGAGCAGCCTCGTTATTCGCAAGCGTATGGTTTGCCAGGCTCACCCAATCGAACATAGCCGTGATCGCATCAGGCGTATTAAAGTCATCCTGCATTCTAGCATGGAAATTGGCCACTATAGCTGACAGCTTATCATTAATCTCTGAGTTGACCTCACCTTGAGCACCATCAGCAGCGAGTTCAAGCCGATGTTTAACGTTACTCTCTGCAAGCGTGATCCGTTCAACGCTCTTTTCGGCGGAAGTCATAGATTCCTCTGAGAAATTCAGCGGGTTACGGTAATGGGTCGATAGCATGAAATAGCGGATAGCTCCTGCTTTAAAACGCTCACGGATGTCTTTTACAAGCCAGCCATTACCGAGCGATTTCGACATTTTCTCGTCTCCGATGTTGATGAATCCATTATGCATCCAGTAATTAGAGAGTGGTTTACCAGTCAGAGCTTCGGTCTGAGCGCATTCACATTCATGATGCGGGAACTGCAAATCTTGTCCACCACCATGGATATCAATCGTATCTCCCAAGAACTCTCGCGCCATAGCCGAGCATTCAATATGCCAGCCGGGACGTCCGTCTCCCCAAGGGCTACTCCAGTGCACTTCACCAGGTTTGGCTGCTTTCCAAAGCACAAAATCCTCCGGTTTTTCCTTACGTGAGTCCACCTCAACACGGATACCAAACTGCAGCTCATCCAGATTCTGACGAGATAATTTACCGTAGTCTTCAAATTTTGAAGTGCGGTAATATACATCGCCGCCGCTTTCGTATGCGTATCCTTTTTCCTCAAGCTCTTTAATAAATCCAATGATCAGCTCCATGCTTTCCGTTACACGGGGATTCAAGGTTGCCGGTTTAACACCAAGCCCTTCCAGGTCGTCACGGTAAGCAGCTATGAAAGTTTCCGCTACCTCTGCTACAGTAGTGTTCATTTCTTCGGCTTTGCGAATCAGTTTATCATCGACATCCGTGAAATTCGTAACATACCGCACCTCATTACCTAACTGCTCCAAGTAATTCCGGACCATATCAAAAACAATTATAGGTCTAGCATTTCCGATATGCATATATCCATAAACGGTTGGACCACACACATACATCTTAACTTTGCCCGGCTCCTGGGGCACAAACTGCTCCTTGCTGCGTGTCATTGTGTTATATATTTGTAAAGCCATCCTTATTCCAGCCCTTTCTGTTCTTCCGGATTCCTTCATACCGGGATGCTTAAATTTCGTAGTCACCAATATACTGCTGAGCTTCTGCTATCCGCTGTGCGGTTTTTTGTTTATCTTCTGCGCCAAGCTTTTCCCTAATTTCTTCGATTTCTTTCTGCAAAAACCGCAGTGAATCGACAAGCGGGTCAGGCATCTTCGTATGATCGAGCCGATCGGATACCCGTTCTCCATTACGTTTTACCACACGACCTGGATTCCCTACTACTGTACTGTTGTTAGGCACTTCACGCAACACAACTGCATTCGAACCTATATTTGAATTGTCACCAATACGAAAAGATCCTAAAACCTTCGCACCGGAACCAATAACTACATTGTTGCCGACCGTGGGATGTCGCTTACCTTTTTCTTTTCCTGTTCCTCCAAGCGTAACCCCTTGATAGATTATAACATCATCACCGATTTCGCAGGTTTCCCCAATAACAATCCCCATACCATGGTCGATAAACAGCCTATTTCCGATGACAGCTCCAGGATGGATCTCAACACCAGTCATAAATCTGCTAAACTGCGAAACCATACGAGCCATTGTATACCAGCGGCGTTTGAAAAAAGAGTGGGCGATCCGGTGACCCCAAATGGCGTGCAAGCCGGCATATGTGAAGACAACCTCGAACCAGCTGCGGGCAGCAGGATCGTTATCAAATACCGCCCGAATGTCCGACTTAATATGCTTAAACATCACGGTTCCTCTCTTCTTAACTTCCTTATCTCCTGTTTACAGGTACACAAGAAAGGTATTGTCTCCAGGCCCATCATCCTTATCATACATATGCGGTGAGTGTTCGCTTGGTTTGTTATCTCGTAGAAATATAAGACAAAGAGTATTGTATGAAAATTATTTTTGCTTATATTTAGACAAAAAACGCCCCTGCAGCATAATGCTGCAGAGACGTTTAACCGCGGTTCCACTCTGCTTGAACGAATCAAATGAGCCGCTATTGTAACAAACGGCAGAATTTCTTCGTTCCACTTGGCATCATTAACGGCGACGTTCCCGGCGCGATCTAATGAGCCTTAAAAAGGTCATTCAACCGTGCAGCTCACAGGCGCATGTTCTGCCCCGGACAAATGAATAACTCCCAGCCCGAAAGGGTGTCCCTTTCTCGGTTATTCTCTCTGGCAATTGTCTTCAATGGACGTACTTTTCCTGATCACAGCTATTATCATATAATTCTATCTTAGCGCAAAAGACAAGATACTGACAAGGGGGTTTAGTCGTATGAAATACGACCTTAAGCGCCCTTAATTTGTGATTTCAAACGTTCGATGACCCGGTTTTTGCCGAGCAAAGCAATGGTTATATTAAGATCACGTCCGTGCGTTTGTCCGGTCAGAGCCACACGAATTGGCATAAAGAGTGCTTTGCCCTTATGACCTGTTTCTTTCTGTACTTCCTTAATCAGAACAGCCATGTTGCTTGCACTGAAATCCTGACAGGCCTCAACCTTAGCCAGAAAAGCAGACAATACCTCAGGAACTTGGCCTTCAGCCAGTACCTGCGCTGCTTCCGTTTCTAATTCTAGGTGACTGCGGAAGAACAGTTCCGATAGCGCCACGATGTCAGAAGCTGCAGTCATCTGCTCTTGATACAACGCGACAAGGCTTTCCGCCCATACTTGTTGCTCTTCGTTCAGCTCAGCAGGTATTTTACCCGCTTTTTGCAGATGTGGAATAGCTAGCGCAGAGATCCGTTTAGGATCAGCATGCTTAATATAATGATTATTCAGATGCGCCAGCTTGTTTTTATCGAATACAGCCGGGCTTTTGGACAAACGGTCCGCATCAAAAATAGAAATAAGTTCTTCTTTACTGAAGATCTCTTCTTCTCCCTCTGGAGACCAGCCAAGCAGAGAAATGAAGTTAACCAGAGCCTCAGGCAAGTAACCCAGTTCATCATATTGCTCGATAAACTGAATAACGGATTCATCCCGTTTGCTGAGCTTCTTGTGGTTGTCGCCAACAATAAGCGTCATGTGACCAAATAAAGGTGGCTCCCAGCCAAGCGCTTCATAGATCATAAGCTGGCGGGGTGTGTTGGAAATATGGTCTTCTCCACGCAATACGTGAGTAATAGCCATCAGATGATCGTCAACAGCTACCGCGAAGTTATAGGTCGGAATTCCGTCCTTCTTCACAATAACAAAGTCACCCATTTCTTTTGTGTCAAAAGAAATACTGCCTTTTACGAGATCATCAAACGCATACGTACGATCTTCTGGCACACGGAAGCGAATGCTAGCCACTCGTCCCTCAGCTTCAAAAGCTAGACGTTGCTCTTCAGTCAGATCACGGTGTTTGCCAGAATAACGAGGCGTTTCTCCGCGGGCAGTCTGTTCTTCACGTTCCGCTTCCAGCTCTTCCTCTGTGCAATAGCAGCGGTAAGCCAAACCTCTGTCCAGCAAATCCTGCCAATGTACACGATATAAGTCAAGACGTTCTGTCTGACGGTAAGGTCCGTACTCTCCGCCCACATCAACGCTCTCATCCCAATCCATACCCAGCCATTTCAAATACTTAAGCTGGCTCTCTTCACCACCAGCGACATTGCGCTTTACGTCTGTATCTTCAATTCTGATAATGAATTTACCGCCTTTATTACGGGCGAACAGATAGTTAAACAGCGCCGTTCTGGCGTTACCTATATGTAAATGTCCCGTAGGGCTCGGTGCGTAACGCACCCGGACTTCATCCGTCATTGTATTCCCTCCGCTTCATATGGTTGAACTTAATTTACTACTTAGACCATCTCAAGATGATATCACATCTTGGAGTAGACAGACAATAGATTGTGCGGCAATTCCTTCGCCGCGTCCGGCAAAACCAAGCTGCTCAGTTGTAGTAGCTTTAACATTCACCTTGGACGGGTCGGCATTAAGCGCACGTGCGATAATCTCGGTCATTTGTGGAATGTACGGAGCCATCTTAGGCTTTTGGGCGATAATCGTTGAATCGATATTTCCCAGCTTATATCCTCGCTCACGAGCAAGTACCCATACCTCTTCTAATAACTTCAAGCTATCTGCGTCCTTAAAAGCTGGATCTGTATCCGGAAAATGTCTGCCAATATCACCAAGTCCAAGTGCGCCTAGAATCGCGTCACTAACTGCATGCAGCAGCACATCTGCATCGGAATGCCCAAGCAATCCTTTTTCGTAAGGAATCGTAACTCCCCCAATAATACAAGGCCTGCCCTCTACCAGCTGATGCACATCAAATCCTTGTCCTACAGCGATCATGATTGTCCCTCTCCCCTGTTTCTTTCTGTGAATTCTGCATAATCCAAATCATCAGGTGTCGTAATCTTAATATTTCTGTAGCTTCCCTCTACCACAGAAACCGGAATCCCCGCACGCTCCGCCAAGCTGGAGTCATCGGTGCCCAGAAAGCCATCCCGCTCTGCCGCTGCATAAGCCTCCAGCAAATCAGAAAGACGAAAAGTCTGCGGGGTTTGAATCGCCCACAGACTTCGCCGATCCGGCGTAGACAGTACTTGTCCTTCATTATCCACCTGTTTGATCGTATCCTTGACGGGTACAGCAAGAACCGAAGCACCCATCTGCTTCGCTCGTTCGTAGCAAGCCTCAATTTCATTCGGCTGTACAAACGGACGAACACCATCATGTACCATTACCCACTGTGTCGTAAGTTTCAACAACCCTTTATGTACGGAATGCTGACGCTCAGATCCACCAGTTACTATAGCCTTTACCTTGTCCAGCTTATAGAGCTGTATCCATTCCCGGCAGCGTTCAATATCCTCTTCACCGGTTACGAGCACGATTTCAGAGATCAATTCGTGCTGCTGGAATACCTCCAGCGTATGAACGATAATCGGCTTCCCCTGCAGTAACAAATATTGCTTGCTCTCCGCAGTTCCCATTCGCGTTCCTCTGCCTGCCGCCACAATGACGACGCCCACACTGTTTGACATTAATCTGGCTCCTGTCTTTCACGTATAATCCCATCATAACGTGTTTGGCGGGCATTTCCAACCCATAGGACAGTCCCCATACACTTTATCTTCACTTATTGCGCTTTTTCCAAAAGTTTTGGCTTAGCAAATATCATTCGGCCAGCCGAAGTTTGCAGCACGCTAGTGACCAGAACCTCCATCGTAGTTCCGATATATTCACGTCCGCCTTCTACAACAATCATCGTTCCATCGTCTAAGTAGGCTACCCCTTGCCCATGTTCTTTGCCATCCTTAATGACCTGAACTACGATTTCCTCACCAGGCAGCACTACAGGCTTCACAGCATTCGCCAGATCGTTAATATTCAGAACGGAAACACCCTGCAATTCGCAAACCTTATTTAAGTTGAAATCATTAGTGACTACTTTACCTTGGAGTACCTTCGCTAACTTCACTAACTTACTGTCAACCTCAGAGATTTCTTCAAAATCTCCCTCATAGATCAATACCTTCACATCAAGCTCTTTTTGAATTTTATTGAGAATATCAAGCCCACGCCGTCCCCGGTTCCGCTTCAACAGATCCGAGGAATCAGCAATATGCTGGAGCTCTTCAAGCACGAATTCAGGTATGACAATGGTTCCCTCAATAAATCCCGTCTTACAAATGTCAGCGATTCTTCCATCGATAATAACACTTGTGTCGAGAATTTTATGTTCCTCAAGCCCGCGGCCTTCCGGCTCAGCCGCTTGACCCCAGCGTCCAGATGTCCACAGTGCAGCTAGCTCCTCTTTTTTCTCCAAACCGATCCGCAGCCCCAGATATCCAAAAGCTAACGTAGCTGGCACTTGCAGCAGCTGCCCAGCTTTCCCAAGCCAGATCATTGCAGGGTATAACAGGAGAGATAACAGAAGCCCCCCTGTTAGCCCAGCTGCACTTGCAGCTAATTCATTCATTGGAATACGCGAACAGTAGTGAACCGCCTCCCGCAGTTTTGAACCTCCCCATTCCGCGCATAAAGACCCCGCAAACAAAAAAATAATGGCACCCAGCACCGTAAATAAAATGCTTCCTTCTACAGGTAAGCTTTCACCCAGCTTTTCGATCCCCTTGGGGAATCCTCTTTCGAGCGCATGGTATAGCGAAAAACCTGACCAAGCACCACATATTAAGGCAAAAGACAAAATCACTTTTTTCCACATAACCTAACGCACCTCCTTTTTATTCATCCTAAATGGATCTATTCCTCACCAGTATGTTCCAATTTTCAAGACGATAAACTTGGGGTAGCGCTGGAAATGCAAAAAGGCTTTGCCATCCCCTAGGGAAGACAAAACCTTTGGTCATAATTTATTCAGTTACCTTACCTTATGGACCGATTAACCGTTCTTGGAGTGATACACTTTATCCTCTGAACGGCTACGACGACGATGACGGCGTCTGGCTGTCAACCGATCAATATTTTGCTTAAAGCCGTATAATGCATAAATTCCAAGTAAGACAAAGATCAGCTTAGCGATTTGCTCTGGGAACACAACAGCTACAGCCACTGCAACAACAATAACCACTGGCGCTCCAACCACCGCTTTTTTCGGCAATCCAATCTTTTTAAAATTAGGATATTTAACAGTGCTGACCATCAAATAGGATAAGAGCAGTGTAGCAACGATCATAAACGGAGCCGAAACATCTTTATTAAAAAGAGCTAATGTGGCCAGTACACCACCTGCAGCAGGAATTGGCAAACCGATAAAATAACCCGGAACCCCCGGACGAACATTAAAACGGGCTAAGCGCAAAGCACCAAACACCGGAAAAATCGCAGTTACTGTCCAGCCTAATGCAGAGTTCAAATCCTGCAGGCTTGAGACGTACAAAATAACGGCCGGTGCGACTCCGAAAGAAACGACATCAGATAAGGAGTCCAACTCCTTGCCAAATTCGCTTTCGCATTTTAGAGCGCGAGCTACTCGACCATCTAAGCCGTCTAACAGCATAGCAATAATAACCATGATAGCGGCCATGCTAATCTTACCGTCAAACGCCATCATGATACCAAACATTCCGAGCATCAAATTACCTATCGTAAAAAGACTCGGAATTGATTTTTGTATCATTTCTTCACCTCAATTTTCTAACTTTGGCCTTTAACGTCCCCAATATTACGTGATTGTATGTTATTTACATTTGCCTGTCAATAAGAACTTGCTTCTGTAAACGTTTGAGCCCATCCTGAATATTACGGGCCCGCACCTCCCCAATTCCGTCCACTTCATCCAATTCAGCTATGCTTGCGGACATCAAATTAGGCAGCATTTCAAACCGCTCCACCAGATTGTGAATGATCACATTCGGAAGCCGCGGAATTTTGTTAAGCAGGCGATAACCACGTGGAGTCACCACTTCTTCAGAGGTAATTGCCGTAGAGGAATAACCCAGTATACGGGCAATATGGTTGTCATCCATCAGATCATCATCGCTTATCCGTTTGAGACCGGCGATAATTTCACGGATTTTATCTTCCTGCTCTTCCTTAGCATAGTCTCTGTATAGAAGCCATGCTTCTTCCTCTGTATTTCCAACCAGTTCTTCCATCTGCATGCTGATCAGGCGTCCTTCGTTGCCCAATTCGTTGATATAGCGTTTGATCTCCATTTTTATGCGCAAAACCATCTCTACACGCTGGATAACACCCACTACTTCAGCAACGGTAACAATGCCCTCATATTCTGAAGCTGACAAATTCGTCAGTCCTTGCGTGAGCACTGCTTTATACTTCTCGAGTGTCTGAATCGCTTGGTTAGCCTTTGCCAAAATAGCCCCGATCTCTTTGAGTGCATAACGTATCGAGCCTTGATAAAGCGTGATGATATTGCGGCGTTGTGAAATGGAAACCACCAGCTTACCCGTTTGCTTCGCTACCCGCTCCGCGGTCCGGTGACGGATCCCCGTCTCGATGGATGAGATAGAGGAATCCGGTATAAGTTGTGTATTAGCATACAATATACGCTTTAAATCCTCACTTAGAATAATAGCTCCGTCCATTTTAGCTAGCTCATATAAATAATTGGGCGAAAAATCGCAGTTAATGGAGAATCCGCCATCCACTACGTCCATCACCTCAGGACTGTACCCTACGACAATAAGTGCCCCTGTCTTAGCGCGCAGCACATTCTCCAAACCTTCCCGAAAAGGTGTACCCGGTGCCGCCAGTCTGAGCAGATCATTCATATTCTCTAATTGGTTATATTCTTTCATATCCCTGTGCCCCCTAATCTAACGCGACCGATAGTGCATCTGCTACGGTACTGACGCCAATAATCTGGATATCTTGCGGGTGCTTCCATCCCTTCATGCTCTTTTCAGGCATAATCACCCGCCGGAAGCCAAGCTTTGCGGCCTCCTTAACGCGCATTTCCGCGCGCGAAACGCCTCTTACCTCACCGGTAAGTCCTACTTCTCCGAAGAAAACGTCGTAAGGTTTTGTTGAAATATCACGAAAACTGGAGGCGATACTAATAGCTACAGCTAGATCAATCGCCGGTTCATCCAGCTTTACTCCCCCGGCAACATTAAGGTATGCATCCTGATTCTGCAGGAACATGCCCATCCGTTTCTCGAGTACAGCGATAATAAGTGCCATCCGCTGGTGATCCATGCCTGTGCACATTCGCCGTGGGGAAGGGAAGTGGGTGGCAGCAACAAGTGCCTGAAGTTCTACAAGCACAGGTCTAGTTCCCTCCATACTTGCCACCACAGTAGAACCAGCCACGCCAAGCGGACGTTCCGATAAAAAGAGCTCCGATGGATTCTCTACTTCGGTAAGCCCCGCTTCACCCATTTCGAAAATGCCGATTTCATTCGTAGAGCCAAAGCGGTTTTTTACAGCCCGCAAAAGTCTATACGTATGATGCCGCTCACCCTCAAAATACAGCACGCAGTCCACCATATGTTCAAGCATCCGTGGTCCAGCAATAGCCCCTTCCTTGGTAACATGACCAACGAGAACTGTTGCAATTCCACGAATCTTAGCGATACGCATAAATCTTGTCGTACACTCCCGAACCTGGGTCACGCTGCCTGGCGCACTCGTTACTTCTGGCATAAATACGGTCTGAATAGAATCGATGACAAGAAATTGTGGCTGGATTTGTTCGATCGCTTCTTCTATGCTTTCCATATTTGTCTCACATAGTACATAAAGCTCCGTTGACAACGCATCGAGGCGATCCGCGCGCAGCTTAGTTTGCCTTACCGATTCTTCGCCCGAGATATACAGTACTCGCAATCCCTGTGTTGTAAGGGCGTGCGAGGTCTGTAATAAGAGCGTAGATTTACCGATTCCTGGGTCTCCCCCTACTAGTACCAGCGATCCTGGTACGATCCCCCCACCGAGAACACGGTTAAGCTCACCTATACCTGTCAGTATGCGCGGTTCCTTGTCACTTTCTATACTTATGATCGACTGTGCCTTTTCTTTACTATGAAAAATAGGGGCATTCATTCCCTGTGTTTTGACTACGCTTTCCGTTTCCTCCACCATGGAGTTCCAAGCCTGGCACCCTGGGCATTTCCCGAACCATTTTGGCGATTCGTATCCACAGTCGGTGCAAAAAAATTTTGTTTTTGCTTTAGCCATTTGTTCTCCTTACGGTCCGAACTGTTTACAATTCGGATCATTTTCTTCTAATGAAAGTTTACCATTTCTACCCCTTTAACGAAAGGTCATTCGGTATTTGCATTAAATGTATATTTTAAATTGATCTATTTCCAATAAAAAAAGCTTCCGCTCCTCTATAAATAAGGAGCGAAAGCCTTGTTTATTTTATTCGGATTCTACTTCTTTTTCAAGCGCTGGCGCTACTGGAGCGTCCACTTTAGTCACCACAAGTTCTCCGCCGACCTCATCAATATTGAGGGAATCACCCTTTTGGATATTTCCTCTCAACAATTCCTCAGAAAGACGGTCTTCAATATGCTTCTGAATTGCCCGGCGCAATGGACGTGCACCAAAGGCTGGGTCATAACCTTCTTTAGCCAAGAAGGCCTTCGCTGCATCCGTGAGTACGAAATCAACATCATATTCACGCAGGCGCTTGCGCAGCTCATCAGACATCAACGTAACGATCTCAGCGATATGTTTCTCATCGAGTGAGTGGAAGACGATGATTTCGTCGATCCGGTTCAAGAACTCTGGACGGAAGCTCTTCTTGAGCTCTTCCATAACCTTGCCCTTCATATTGCCGTATTCTGCTCCTGCATCTTGCACAGCCGTGAATCCAAGCGTTGAATTCTTCTTGATTGCCTGTGCGCCTACGTTAGAGGTCAGAATGATAAGTGTATTGCGGAAGTCAACTACCCGGCCTTTGGAGTCGGTAAGGCGACCATCTTCAAGCACTTGCAGCAAAATGTTGAATACTTCCGGATGTGCTTTTTCAATTTCATCAAGCAGTACTACCGAGTATGGTTTACGACGTACCTTCTCTGTTAATTGGCCGCCTTCTTCATAGCCGACATATCCAGGAGGGGCACCAACTAAACGGGACGTGGAGTGCTTCTCCATGTATTCCGACATATCAATACGGATGACCGCATTCTCATCGCCGAACATGGCTTCAGCAAGCGCACGTGCCAACTCAGTTTTACCTACACCCGTAGGACCGAGGAAGATAAAGGAGCCCATTGGACGTTTCGGATCTTTAAGACCCGCACGCGCCCGGCGCAATGCCCGGCTGACAGCCTTAACAGCTTCGTCCTGACCAATCACTCGTTCATGCAGCAGAGCTTCCATGTTAAGCAGACGGTCGGTCTCTTCTTCCTTCAGCTTGCTTACAGGGATTCCCGTCCAGCTTGCAACAACCTGTGCGATATCTTCAGGTGTAACTTCAGAATCGGTGCGTCCTTGTTTTTCTTTCCACTGGTTCTTAGTCGTATCAAGCTCTTCACGGATTTTTTGCTCCGTATCACGCAGGGCAGCCGCTTTCTCAAACTCTTGGCTCTGAACAGCAGAATCCTTCTCCTTGCGGATATCATCCAAGCGCATTTCTAGTTCCTTCAGATTTGGCGGGATAGTGTAAGAGTGAAGCCTTACTTTAGACCCTGCTTCATCGATAAGGTCAATGGCTTTATCCGGCAGGAAACGATCCGGAATGTAACGATCAGACAGCTTTACAGCTTCCACGATAGCTTCATCCGTAATTTTCACACGGTGATGTGCTTCATAACGATCGCGAAGTCCAAATAGAATTTGTACCGCTTCTTCTGGGGATGGCTGATCCACCGTAATGGGTTGGAAACGGCGCTCCAAAGCTGCATCTTTTTCAATATATTTACGATATTCATCCAGCGTAGTCGCACCGATGCACTGAAGTTCTCCGCGGGCTAAAGCCGGCTTAAGAATGTTGGAAGCATCAATAGCACCTTCTGCGCCACCAGCACCGATCAGCGTATGAAGCTCATCGATAAAGAGTACGATATTCCCCGCTTGGCGAATCTCATCCATGATTTTCTTGAGGCGGTCTTCAAACTCACCGCGATATTTAGTACCAGCCACTACCGAGCCCATATCGAGCGTCATTACGCGTTTGTCGCGCAGTGTTTCTGGAATTTCATTATTGATGATCTTTTGGGCCAAGCCTTCAGCAATAGCTGTTTTACCAACCCCAGGTTCACCTATCAACACCGGGTTGTTCTTCGTCCGGCGGCTCAGTACCTGAATAACACGTTCAATTTCCTTGCTACGACCGATAACTGGATCCAGGTTGCCATCCTTGGCATAAGCCGTCAAATCGCGTGCTAGACCGTCTAGAGTAGGTGTGCTGACATTAGCAGGTGTTCCGCTATGACTGGATGCAGCCTCGCTGCTTCCCAGAAGCTGAAGCACTTGCTGACGAGCTTTGTTCAAGCTGATGCCGAGATTATTAAGCACACGAGCCGCGACACCTTCTCCTTCACGAATAAGTCCTAGCAGAATATGCTCAGTGCCGACATACGTATGTCCCAGCTTGCGGGCTTCGTCCATCGACAACTCGATTACTTTTTTGGCGCGAGGAGTATAAGCAATGTTCGTAGGTTGTTCTTGGCCTCTGCCAATCAGTGTCTCCACTTCGTCCTGGATTTTTTCAAGACCCAGACCCAAAGCGATTAATGCTTTAGCAGCAATGCCGTCTCCTTCACGAATAAGTCCTAGCAAAATATGTTCTGTGCCAATATTGTTGTGTCCTAAACGAACAGCTTCTTCCTGCGCTAGCGCTAGCACTTTTTGTGCGCGTTCCGTAAATCTTCCAAACATCATATCTCCTGCACCTCCATGAATAATAAATATCTATATTAATGTTGTGTTCCCAGTGTTTCTCGGAGCAGTTTCGCCCGATACATATCCCGTTCAGTGGCGTTCATCTCGTCACCGAACATTTTTTGCAGAAATCCTGGCTGTGTCTTAACGTTAAGCTCATTAAGCACGGAAATCGAAGGGCCTTCCAGTATGCCAAGGTCAACCCCAAGTCTCACATCAGACAGCCGTTGTGCGGATTCTTTAAGCTCCATTAGAGCTGCATAACACAAAATCCCATAAGATCTTTTCACTCGGTCTGTAATTCTTAAAGCGGAATCTACAAGCAGCCTTTCACGGGCATTTCGTTCATGCTCTATAATCTGGGTGACTACACTGTGAAGGTTCTCGATGATTTCACTTTCTGTTTGACCGAGAGTAATCTGATTGGAAATTTGAAAGATGTTCCCTACTGCTTCGCTGCCCTCACCATAAATTCCTCTTACAGTCAATCCCACTTGGTTCACTGCTGACAATATGCGATTGATCTGTTGGGTCATTACTAGTGCTGGCAAATGCAGCATTACTGAGGCACGCAGCCCTGTACCCACATTGGTGGGACAACTGGTCAAGTATCCTCTTTTATCATCAAAAGCGTAATTCACAGCCGATTCGAAGATATCATCGATGGCTGTCGCACGTTCCCATGCTTCTCTTACCTGAAGACCCGGGAACAGACATTGGATCCGCAGATGGTCTTCTTCGTTAATCATGATGCTGACCGACTCATCTTCATTTAATATCACAGCTGCGCCACGTGAATCATTAGCCAGATTAGGACTGATGAGATGTTTCTCGACCAATACCTTTTTATCCAGTTCATTCACTTCTGCAAGCTTTATCAGTTGAAAAGATCCGAATTCGGCAGCAGTTTCCCCATGAAACACAGGGGCCAGCAGCTCTAATACTTCTTCCGATTGCTCTAAGGAAGCAAGCATAGGGAATGGAAGATGCTCTAAATTACGTGCAATACGCATACGGCTGCTAATTACAATCTCGGAGTGACTGCCTCCCGAGCGCATCCAATCACTAAGCGCTTGTTCAGTAAATCGGAGACTTGACATGTCATATCCCCCCTATATATCAAAGACTTTACTCTTGTGCCATTTCTTTTTCAAGTTGGCGAATTTGATCCCGCAGCTCTGCCGCAGTTTCGAACTCCTCCTGTGCGATACTTTGCTGTAATTCCAGCTTCAATTCATCAATTTGCCGCTTGAACACAATTTGTGCTCCAGCACGTTTAGGAATCTTGCCTACATGCGAAGTGCTGCCATGCACCCGTTTAAAGAGCGGGTCCAGTGCACTGTTAAAATATTTATAACAGGAGCTGCAGCCAAAACGACCCAATTTGCTAAACTGCGAGTACGTCATTCCACAATTCTCACATTGCAGACTCTGCGTAGTCTTCGTAGCAGCCGTCTTTTCCTTACCGGCCCCTTCAAGATCAAGCAGACCGGACAGCAAGCTGTGAATGGAGAATCCTCCAGCAGTTCCCGGGATCAGTTCACCCTTCTCCCGCGCACAGCTCTCGCAGATATGAAATTCTGTCTTCTCTCCATTCACGATCTTGGTGAAATGGAGTGTTGCTGGCTTGACGCCACATTCCTGACATTGCATAAGCGAAAGCCCCTCCCTTATGATTGACAATTATTTGCCTAACAAAGAGATTAACATCGCCTTCATAATCTTGGCCCGAATCTCATCCCGATATGGAATCTTAACCGTTAGGCAATCCCGAGAAACAGCAGCGCGCATAAGACACGCCTCACGCTTGCTTAGAAAACCAGCTTCCTCCAGTTGATAAATCAACCCTTCGGCAGCGTTCTGATCTATCCCGCCACCTATAGTATGGTTTAAATGGGCATGCAGTGCCACGTTGGGCGGCAATTCAAAACGTTGAATACGAATATATCCCCCGCCACCACGCTTACTTTCCACCACATAGCCTTTTTCCAGTGTAAAGCGTGTACTAATAACATAATTGATCTGTGACGGTACGCATGAGAACTGGTCCGCCAGGTCATTTCGCTGGATTTCCACCGTACCTTCGGGACTTTCATGCAAAATATTCTTCAGATATTGTTCAATAATATCAGAGATATTGCGCATCACTCATCCTCCAGTGCTCTTTAAAGCTTCATAATATCGCTTGCGCCCGCATCCTTAATGACATTCATTAGTGAACTTCATTCATATAAGTCTGAAGAAAACTTCACAAATTCAGAGGATCGCACTGTATGTCATCAGGTGCGTTGACTTTGACTTTCTTTGACTTTTTAATATTATAACATATTCTGTGCTAATTCCAAGAGGATTCTCTTATTTTTCACTTTTTTCAGCGAATGTATTCGGAAATAAAGAACTCTCCCAGCATCTTTCGAAGGGGAGAGCCTAATTATTTTCTAAAAATGATCAAAAAGTGCAGTTTCAGCTTGCGGTATGATTTCTTCGAGCCATTCCAGAGCCCTCGGATTACCAGTCACACGTCCATAACGAGCCAGCTCTGCCGGGCGTTTATATCCAAACATTAGAATCGTCAGCGTACCAATATCACAGCTTAAGTCAGCTGCATCCCGTTCACCCTCTATACGCAAGAAAGCTGCTGCTCCCTTTTCGGAGACAGTCCATTCCCACAACCCGTCATTCCATGGGGCATATTTATCTTCAATATAGATAACCTGTTTCTTCTGACTGTTGTGACGCTTAAAAGAATAACTCTCCACGAATGCTTTAGCATTAACAATACGCGCCATAAAATAAGGATAATTCTCCTGCTCTATACGCGGATCAGGCAGCAAAAAGGGTAACATATCATCGGATGGCACCAGTTTTAGCGATGCACCGGTCACCATCGAATCGTGATTTGCAAGAAATGTCCACAGCCCCTGCCGGGCCTGTTCGTTCAAAAACACAAATTCATCAATGACCAGCTCTCTATTTTCTATCTTATATAGTACGTATCCTTCAGGTTCCCCAAGCTGTGAATAAAATACCGCAGTCTGACCTTCATCATCCAGAACAGAGTTTTCCCACCAGTCCAAATCACGCTTAAGTGTTCCGTTATATCTAACTGCAAAACGATTGTATAAGTTGTCCAATACTTCGATATCTATAACACCACGTCTTACCTTGCCCTCAACTTCAACCTTCTTGGGAAACTTGGCAACAGGAATGGAGTATTTCTTATATTCACAATAAACTTCCCAACCAAATTTGCGATAAAAGGGGATCAAGAACGGATGCAGAAAAGATAATGTCTGCCCCGCCTCATTCATCGTTTGCAGCGTATGCGCCAGGAGCTTTGCCACATGCCCCTGTCTGCGATTCTCTGGCCATGTCGCTACCCCTGCGAGCCCTCCCATAGGTACTAATCTACCTTGTATGTACACTTCGAACGGAAGAAGAGTAAGTTTAGCTTCCAAAGTCCCTTCTTCAAAAGCACCCCATACGCGTTCTGCTTTAAATCTTTCCTTAGCATTCGCCCTTTTCTCACTAGGCAGCTTGTATTGAAAAGCATATTCAGATAAATCCATGCTTAGATCAAACTCTTCTGAGTGCAACTGTCTGATATCCACAAAACTCACCTCATCATTTATGAATTTACTTTTATGGTTAGTATAACAAGAGAGTGTATTGTGTGCGAATTATAAGGATATTTTTCGAACTTTTTTCAGTTATCCACAGCCTTAGGCAGTTTTAAAAATAGTCTTGTAATCTTGTTCTATTCAAGTTAAAATAATTATCCACTTATCAATCCCTCTATCCACATAAATATGACTATATCCACAGCAACCCGTGTATTACTTAGGTTTTCTGTTGACAGATCTACATAAATATGTACTTAATCCACACCATTTGGTGATTTTTTGCCTTTTAATCATCTATCCACATGTGCGTAAGTTTTCTGCAAATTCCAATGAATTATCCACAAGTTTTCCACAATCTATAATAGACGCAAAAAAGCCACTGTCGAGTTATCAACAGTGGTCTATTTGTGCTTGGCAACGTCCTACTCTCCCAGGACCCTTCGGTCCAAGTACCATCGGCGCTGGAGGGCTTAACGGTCGTGTTCGGGATGGGTACGCGTGGAACCCCTCCGCTATCGCCACCAAACATGCATCTGTGAAACAGACGCTGCCGCGTGAAATTCGGTTCATCACCAGAAGTGACAATGAATTTCTAAGCGTGTTACAGGCTTGATGCCTGAAAACTGAATCCGAAACGAATCTGCATTCTACGTATAGGATAAGCCCTCGACCGATTAGTATTGGTCAGCTCCATGCATTGCTGCACTTCCACCTCCAACCTATCTACCTCGTCGTCTTCAAGGGGTCTTACTAATTGGGAAATCTCATCTTGAGGGGGGCTTCACGCTTAGATGCTTTCAGCGCTTATCCCGTCCGTACGTAGCTACCCAGCCATGCTCCTGGCGGAACAACTGGTGCACCAGCGGTACGTCCATCCCGGTCCTCTCGTACTAAGGACAGCTCCTCTCAAATTTCCTGCGCCCACGACAGATAGGGACCGAACTGTCTCACGACGTTCTGAACCCAGCTCGCGTACCGCTTTAATGGGCGAACAGCCCAACCCTTGGGACCTACTTCAGCCCCAGGATGCGATGAGCCGACATCGAGGTGCCAAACCTCCCCGTCGATGTGGACTCTTGGGGGAGATAAGCCTGTTATCCCCAGGGTAGCTTTTATCCGTTGAGCGATGGCCCTTCCATGCGGTACCACCGGATCACTAAGTCCGACTTTCGTCCCTGCTCGACTTGTAGGTCTCGCAGTCAAGCTCCCTTATGCCTTTGCACTCTGCGAATGATTTCCAACCATTCTGAGGGAACCTTGGAACGCCTCCGTTACTCTTTAGGAGGCGACCGCCCCAGTCAAACTGCCCGCCTGACACGGTCCCCGTACCCGATTAGGGTACTAGGTTAGAACCTAGATACGATCAGGGTGGTATCCCAACGGCGCCTCCACCGAAGCTTGCGCTCCGATTTCTACGGCTCCCACCTATCCTGTACAGATCGTACCCAAATTCAATATCAAGCTGCAGTAAAGCTCCATGGGGTCTTTCCGTCTTGTCGCGGGTAACCTGCATCTTCACAGGTATTAAAATTTCACCGGATCTCTCGTTGAGACAGCGCCCAAGTCGTTACGCCATTCGTGCGGGTCAGAATTTACCTGACAAGGAATTTCGCTACCTTAGGACCGTTATAGTTACGGCCGCCGTTTACTGGGGCTTCGGTTCATAGCTTCGGGTTACCCCTAACCACTCCCCTTAACCTTCCAGCACCGGGCAGGCGTCAGCCCGTATACTTCGCCTTGCGGCTTCGCACAGACCTGTGTTTTTGCTAAACAGTCGCTTGGGCCTTTTCACTGCGGCCCCCTCGTGCTATTCACACTACCGGGGCACCCCTTCTCCCGAAGTTACGGGGTCATTTTGCCGAGTTCCTTAACGAGAGTTCTTCCGCGCGCCTTAGAATTCTCTTCTCGCCTACCTGTGTCGGTTTGCGGTACGGGCACCTTCTCCTGGCTAGAGGCTTTTCTTGGCAGTGTGAGATCATGACCTTCGCTACTATAATTTTCGCTCCCCATCACAGCCCAGCCTTATCGATGTGCGGATTTGCCTACACATCAGCCTCACTGCTTAGACGGACATCCATCAGTCCGCGTCACTACCCTCCTGCGTCACCCCATCGCTCATAGCGGATTACGGTGGTACAGTAATTTCAAACTGTTGTCCTTCGACTACGCCTTTCGGCCTCGCCTTAGGTCCCGACTTACCCTGAGCGGACGAGCCTTCCTCAGGAAACCTTGGGCTTTCGGCGGATCAGATTCTCACTGATCTTTTCGTTACTCATACCGGCATTCTCACTTGTGTAGTGTCCAGCGCTCTTTTCAGTACACCTTCAACCCCTACACAACGCTCCCCTACCCCAGATGCAAAGCATCTAGCCATAGCTTCGGTGGTGTGTTTAGCCCCGTTACATTTTCGGCGCAGAGTCACTCGACCAGTGAGCTATTACGCACTCTTTCAATGGTGGCTGCTTCTAAGCCAACATCCTGGTTGTCTGTGCAACTCCACATCCTTTCCCACTTAACACACACTTGGGGACCTTAGCTGATGGTCTGGGCTGTTTCCCTTTTGACAATGGATCTTAGCACTCACTGTCTGACTCCCGGCAATAAGTATATGGCATTCGGAGTTTGACTGAGCTTGGTAATCCTTGCGGACCCCGCACCCAATCAGTGCTCTACCTCCACTACTCTTATACCGAGGCTAGCCCTAAAGCTATTTCGGGGAGAACCAGCTATCTCCGAGTTCGATTGGAATTTCTCCGCTACCCCCACCTCATCCCCGCACTTTTCAACGTACGTGGGTTCGGGCCTCCAGTGCGTGTTACCGCACCTTCACCCTGGACAGGGGTAGATCACACGGTTTCGGGTCTACGTCCACATACTAATTCGCCCTATTCAGACTCGCTTTCGCTGCGGCTCCACCTTCTCGGCTTAACCTTGCATGTTAAACGTAACTCGCCGGTTCATTCTACAAAAGGCACGCCATCACCCATTAATAGGGCTCTGACTTTTTGTAAGCACACGGTTTCAGGTTCTATTTCACTCCCCTTCCGGGGTGCTTTTCACCTTTCCCTCACGGTACTGTTTCACTATCGGTCGCCAGGTAGTATTTAGCCTTAGCAGATGGTCCTGCTGGATTCATACGGGGTTTCACGTGCCCCGCACTACTCGGGATCCGTCTCGGAGAGAACACAGTTTAGGTTACAGGGCTTTTACCTCTATCGCGGGCCTTTCCAGACCTCTTCACCTACCATATTCCTTTGTAACTCCATGTGAGACGTCCCACAACCCCTAAGAGCAAGCTCTTAGGTTTAGGCTGTTCCGCGTTCGCTCGCCGCTACTGACGGAATCACTATTGTTTTCTCTTCCTCAGGGTACTTAGATGTTTCAGTTCCCCTGGTCTGCCTCTACATTTCCTATGTATTCAGAAATGAGTAACTGCGAATTACCACAGCTGGGTTTCCCCATTCGGACACCCCCGGATCAAAGCTTGCTTACAGCTCCCCGAGGCAGTTTCGTTGTTCGCCACGTCCTTCGTCGGCTCCTGGCGCCTAGGCATCCTCCGTGTGCTCTTATTAGCTTAACCTTGATTTTTCCGCAGGAAAATATCATACGATGACATTCTCTTTGGAATCATCTCACTAATAACATTTACTTGTTTGCACAAGTTGCTAAAAGATGTTCTAAAACGCAAATTCGTTTCGGTATCCAGTTTTCAAGGATCAAATGTATAGACATAACAAATAGATGAAGTTTGTTGGTGGAGCCAAGCGGGATCGAACCGCTGACCTCCTGCTTGCAAGGCAGGCGCTCTCCCAGCTGAGCTATGGCCCCGCAAATTCCATCAAAACCGAACAAATGGATACACGTTAATTGGTTGTGGAAGTTAAACTTCCGATTTGAATGTTCTCATTGCAGAGAACGATTCTCCATAGAAAGGAGGTGATCCAGCCGCACCTTCCGATACGGCTACCTTGTTACGACTTCACCCCAATCATCTACCCCACCTTCGGCGGCTGGCTCCCTTGCGGGTTACCCCACCGACTTCGGGTGTTGTAAACTCTCGTGGTGTGACGGGCGGTGTGTACAAGACCCGGGAACGTATTCACCGCGGCATGCTGATCCGCGATTACTAGCAATTCCGACTTCATGCAGGCGAGTTGCAGCCTGCAATCCGAACTGAGACCGGCTTTGATGGGATTGGCTCCACCTCGCGGCTTCGCTTCCCGTTGTACCGGCCATTGTAGTACGTGTGTAGCCCAGGTCATAAGGGGCATGATGATTTGACGTCATCCCCACCTTCCTCCGGTTTGTCACCGGCAGTCACTCTAGAGTGCCCAACATTACTTGCTGGCAACTAAAGTTAAGGGTTGCGCTCGTTGCGGGACTTAACCCAACATCTCACGACACGAGCTGACGACAACCATGCACCACCTGTCTCCTCTGTCCCGAAGGCCGCCACTATCTCTAGCAGATTCAGAGGGATGTCAAGACCTGGTAAGGTTCTTCGCGTTGCTTCGAATTAAACCACATACTCCACTGCTTGTGCGGGTCCCCGTCAATTCCTTTGAGTTTCAGTCTTGCGACCGTACTCCCCAGGCGGAGTGCTTACTGTGTTAACTTCGGCACCAAGGGTATCGAAACCCCTAACACCTAGCACTCATCGTTTACGGCGTGGACTACCAGGGTATCTAATCCTGTTTGCTCCCCACGCTTTCGCGCCTCAGCGTCAGTTACAGCCCAGAAAGTCGCCTTCGCCACTGGTGTTCCTCCACATATCTACGCATTTCACCGCTACACGTGGAATTCCACTTTCCTCTTCTGTACTCAAGCCACCCAGTTTCCAGTGCGACCTCAGGTTGAGCCCAAGGTTTAAACACCAGACTTAAATAGCCGCCTGCGCGCGCTTTACGCCCAATAATTCCGGACAACGCTTGCCCCCTACGTATTACCGCGGCTGCTGGCACGTAGTTAGCCGGGGCTTTCTTCTCAGGTACCGTCACTCCGGTAGCAGTTACTCTACCGGACGTTCTTCCCTGGCAACAGAGCTTTACGATCCGAAAACCTTCATCACTCACGCGGCGTTGCTCCGTCAGGCTTTCGCCCATTGCGGAAGATTCCCTACTGCTGCCTCCCGTAGGAGTCTGGGCCGTGTCTCAGTCCCAGTGTGGCCGTTCACCCTCTCAGGTCGGCTACGCATCGTCGCCTTGGTGGGCCGTTACCCCACCAACTAGCTAATGCGCCGCAGGCCCATCCCTCAGTGACAGATTGCTCCGTCTTTCATTCTTCTCTCAGGAGAAAAAAGAAATTATCCGGTATTAGCTACCGTTTCCGGTAGTTATCCCAGTCTGAAGGGCAGGTTGCCTACGTGTTACTCACCCGTCCGCCGCTAAGTTGTTTTGAAAGCAAGCTTTCAAAACAACTCCGCTCGACTTGCATGTATTAGGCACGCCGCCAGCGTTCGTCCTGAGCCAGGATCAAACTCTCCAATTAGTATTGAAAAGAGCGATATGCTCATTTTGAAACTGACGATTCATTAATTGAATCTTTTTAAAAATTAACGTGTTCCATTTGTTCAGTTTTCAAAGAACTTGCTCCTAGCATTTCGACATTCAATGTCTCTTGCACAGGAATTAGAGTATATCATGTTTGTTTCTATCTTGTCAACTTATTTCTTCATCGCTTGTGTTTCGTATGTGCGATGCGTCGTAAGCACAAGAGATAATATACCATGCTGTCATTGAGTTTGCAAGCTTTTTTTGAAATAAAAAAATCAATCGTATAAATAACTTCGATACAACACAAATTGATACCATTCATCCATTATTTGTGGCTAAATAGAATTTATCGTATTCGCCAATCTTACCTTTTAACTATCAGTACAGAGAGGAGTCAAAATGAAGACCAAACCTACAGACGCTGCATCCACGGTAGACAGCAAGAACAAGGAGCAGCGTAATCTGCAGCAGGCAACGATTTATAAAATTTTGTTAGCTGTCAGTTTTGTTCATTTATTTAATGATTCTATACAGGCAGTCATTCCAGCAATCTTCCCTATTCTCAAAGATAATCTACTGCTCTCTTTCGCCCAGATTGGATGGATCTCATTCGCTTTAAATATGACGTCATCAGTAATCCAACCCGTCATTGGATATGCTGCAGACCGTAAACCCCGTCCTATATTATTACCACTGGGTATGTGCAGCACATTTTTAGGTGTACTTCTATTGGCTTATGCCAATAGCTATTTTCTGGTCTTATTCTCGGTTATCCTGATCGGATTCGGTTCAGCCACCTTCCACCCAGAGGGTATGCGTGTTGCTCATATGGCCGCAGGTCAGCGAAAGGGATTGTCGCAATCTATTTTTCAAGTGGGCGGCAATGCTGGACAGTCCCTGGGTCCAATGCTTACGAAATGGGTGTTCATCCCCTTTGGCCAGATTGGTGCCCTAGGCTTCACGATCGTCGCGGCTGCCGGAATCGCTGTTCAGACCTATGTAGCTCGCTGGTATAGAGAAATGCTAGATGCCGGTTATACCTTTCATAAAAAATCAACAGCACGGGCAATCGACCCCGCCCGCCGAAAAAGCATACGAACAGCAACGATTATTCTTGTATTCCTAGTCTTTGTTAGGTCTTGGTATGGCGCTTCTATCGGCAGTTACTACGCCTTCTATCTAATGGACAAATATCAAATGACGCTGGATAAAGCCCAAATCTATATTTTTATGTATTTGGCTGCTGGCGCAGTGGGCACATTTTTTGGAGGTCCGCTGGCTGACCGTTTTGGACGGCGTAATCTCATCTTACTATCAATGGTAGGAACCGTTCCCTTTGCACTTGCTCTACCCTTTGTAGGTCCATTATGGGCGGCTGTATTGCTGCTGATTGGCGGTTTCATCCTTCTGTCCAGCTTCTCTGTTACCGTCATTTATGCTCAAATGCTATATCCGGGCAACATTGGCACAGTTTCAGGTCTGATCACGGGACTTGCTTTTGGACTCGGCGGGATCGGCTCATTAGTCCTCGGCAACCTCATTGATAGTATCGGGATTGCTAAAGTGTTCATCGCTTGCGGCTTCCTCCCGCTGCTTGGGTTTCTTGCCTTGCTGCTTCCTAGAGATGAGAAATTAGAAGAATGGGCGGCGCAATAACTTCTCAATGATCACTTAAGGCTTTACTCATTACTGTAGAAAATAGAGCGGCAGCCTTCCCGCTGCCTTCAGTCATGTAATTATCCTGATTCGTACGATCAAAACCCATCCATACCGCAGCTGTCCACTCCGAAGTATAGCCTACAAACCAAAGATCCCGATTAGCTTTCTTGCTCACGCCAGCCAAGTCCAATTGGGTCGTACCGGTCTTTCCCGCTACTGGTCTGTTCATCTGCGCTTTTTTCCCTGTTCCTTCATTAACAACATTGCGTAACATAGCCGTCATCGCTTCTGCGGTACGCGGCGAGATTACCTGACGTGATTCAGAGGGATGAGTATACAAGACCTTCCCTTTTGAATCCGTTATGGAGCGCACCATATGAGCCGCATTAAATTTCCCTCCACTAGCAAAGACACTGTAGGCCTGGGCCATTTTTAGTGGAGAAACCCCATTATGAAGCCCCCCCAAAGCTATTGATAAATGATTGTCCTCCTCCGTCAGTACAATTCCTAATTTGGCGGCAAATTGCCGCGCAGAAGAGATTCCAACCTGCTTCAATACCCATACGGCTGGTGCATTGATGGATTTTTGCAAAGCTGTGTTCATTGTGACCTGACCTTGGTATATACCGTTCAAGTTCTCAGGCTTGTAGCTGCCATAAGCAACTTTACGGTCGGACAGCATACTATTCGGGTTGAATTTCCCGCTCTCCAGTGCAGGTCCATAATCAATGATCGGCTTAAAGCTGGAACCCGGCTGACGTGCATCAATAATAGCTCTGTTCAAATTGCCCTCGTTTTGATCTCGCCCACCAATCAATGCCACTACTTCTCCTGTACGATGATCCATTATGGTCATAGCTGCTTCTACCTGCTGATCTTTTCCGTCAGGTGGAAATGAAGCCTCTTTGAGAACGGCCTGCTCAAGTGCCTGCTGTGCTTTGATGTTCAAACCTGTAACTATAGTGTAGCCGCCTGTACGAAGCTCCTCTACGGATTTCCCTGTGATCTGAGCCGCTTCCTTAAGGGCGGCATCCACATAGTACACTCCGGCAACCCCATTTTCGACCGCAGCTGGAGGCTGATATTGTTTATTCATAGCTTCCTGCATTTGCTCATACGTGATTAGTCGCTGATTGAACATCATCTTTAGCACTAGATTTCTTCTCGTTTTGGATAATGCACTATTGTCTACTGGGTTATAAATAGAGGGTCCTTTAGGGATTCCCGCCAGAGTGGCTATTTGCCAGATCTCCAATTTTTTCAGATCAGACACACCGAAGTAACGCTTCGCTGCTGCTTTTACTCCATATTGTCCCCGCCCCATATAAATCTGATTGAGGTACAGCTGCAAAATCTCACGTTTCGTCAGTCGCTGCTCCAAGGCAAAAGCAATAGAGGTTTCATTTAACTTACGCAGCATATTCTTATCTCTGTTCAAATAAAGATTGCGAGCAAGCTGTTGAGTAATACTACTGCCACCTTCTGATAAACTCATGTCCAAGATATTTTTTAAGAACGCGCGTGATATCCCTTTATAATCGACCCCTTGATGGCTATAAAAACGGCGGTCTTCTACTGTTAAAAAGGTATCTATTAATAAAGCCGGCATCTCCTCAAGCTCTGCTGTAAGCCTATAACCCGAGCTCGGTAGCGGAGTCATTCGTATAACTGTTCCATCTGAAGCTGTGATGAGGCTTGATTCTGGCAATTGCAGCCTATCCTCATGCCGGTTAAGTACAATACCCCCATACTGGTATACATAAAACAAAATCAAAAGCACCAATACCGTACTAATAACACTCACATCAAATAATAGGTACCCTACTCGCAATATCCGGGTGCGTGCATTCCATCTGCTCATGATTCGATAATCAGGTTCTCCAGGAACCGCTCCATACTGCGTACTTCATCATTCGCTGCTGCAAGAAGTGTATGTACTTCCGCCCCATCCTCTTCAACCTCACGGAGAGTGCGAAGTATCGCCCTAGTTCTTATTAATAAAGCTACTGCTGGTGTGTCCTCTATCCGCTTTGAGCTTGCACCTCTTTCTGGAACTTCTATTCTTTGCATTCGATTGAGGTTAGCAGCAATTTCACCTATTTCTCCTCCAGAGAGAACCTTGATGTTCTGGGCGACTCCTTTATCTGCCAGCTCCGAGGTTCCCACCACTAGCGAGCGCAAATCATCAGCCATTTTCTGTGAACGAAGAACATACAGCCCACCGAAGACTAGAATAAATAGAAGGATGGCACTAGGGGTTTGACCCATATGATTAATAACCCAATGAATAAGCCGGACAAAAAAGGCTCCTGGTTGACCCGAATAATGAGAATACAGCAAATCGACAGCCCGCTGGACAACAAAAAGAAAGGCAGCACTCAAAAGAGCGCAACCCATAAAAATATATAAATAGCTGATACGAACCGTCCGAAGTTTTGGCATGGTAGTTCCCTCCTTGTGCCACAAGGATAACTTCCAAATCTTAAGAACCCGCCATAGTTTTCTTAAGATTCTATGAAGAATGGGAAACGGGTAATAAAATCCGTGCGAAGAGATATACTTTCTACATAAATAACGCCATTGTGGCGTTCGATGATACTTTTGGCAATCGCAAGTCCAAGCCCTGAGCCGCCTGTATGCTGTGAACGCGACTTTTCTGCCCGATAGAATCGTTCAAAAATAAAAGGGATATCACTTTCCGCAATCCTCTCTCCGAAGTTGCTAATACGGACCACAGCATCATTTTCCTTTTTACTGAAACCTATCTCCAATTTCCCGCCGCTTCTGCCGTAACGGATCGCGTTAGTAATCAAATTTTCATAAGCACGTACTAATTCTTTAGGCGAAGCCTCTATCCATAACTCATCAGCAACGTCCTCGATTTCATAGATCATATCCGCCTTTGTTAGTTCAGGAACTGACTCCTCCGCCAGCTGCCGTATGAAGGCCTTCAAATCCAATCTCTGCATAACCAAAGGGTACTCTCCACTATTTACACGTGTGTATTCAAAAAGATCATCGATCAGTTTACGCAGCACCAGGGATTTGTTGTAGGCTATATCCACGTAATACCGGATTTCCGCTTCTTCCTGACATCGATCTTGTTCAATGTATTCCAGAAAGCCCAAGACAGAGGTAAGCGGGGTGCGTAAATCATGGGAAACACCTGTGATCAAGTCATTTTTCGCATTTACAGCTTTACGTTCCTCCTCTATGGAGTGCTGCAAACGCTCAGCCATTTCATTAATATTCTCAGCCAGCACACCCAGCTCATCTGTGGTTCTGACTTCAATTCTATGGGACATCCCGGAGCTTGTAATTTCTCGAATCCCTTTTGTGATCTCTTCCAGATACAGCACAACTTTACGAGTGTAGATAAAAAAGAATAATAAAAAGCTGATAATACCCGCTGCTGTCATTAGTGGCATAGAGCCAATATGATTAATAATCCAGCGCAGTATGCGTGAATAGGGAGCCGACTCTGAAGCCGGATTTAGATAGATCATAAAGTTGACGAGTTGGTACCCTGCCATGAGCAGCAAAGCGCCCGAAAGCACACTCAGCAAAAAAGCAAACATAAACTTCCAGCGAATCGTCGTTATATATTTAGAATTCAAGAAGCCTCACCTAATCCTTTCAGGAAGGTCCGTCTAATTTATAGCCAACTCCCCAGACGGTTTGTATATAACGTGGGCGTTTCGAATCGATTTCGATTTTGTCTCGGAGATTACGAATATGTACCATCACTGTGTTACCGCCATCTAAAAAGGGTTCATTCCATACCTTATTGTAAATTTGCTCCAAGCTAAGCACTTGACCTTGGTGTCTCGCTAAAAGCTCTAGAATAGAGAATTCCCGCGGAGTCAGTTTAATCTTCTGCTGGTCTACATACACCTCATGCTTAGACGTATCTATAGTCAGATCCTCAAAGCTTAGTTTGCTGTCGTTTCCCAACGTATTACTATCCTTATTAAATCCGTGATAACGGCGCAACTGTGATTTTACTCGTGCCACAATCTCCAAAGGATTAAACGGCTTGCCCACGTAGTCATCTGCCCCGAGGCTCAGGCCGGAGATCTTGTCCATATCTGTATTTTTGGCTGATAGTATGATAATTGGCATTTTCCGCTCTTCACGGATCTTCATACATGCAGCTAGCCCGTCCATTTTAGGCATCATGACATCAAGAATAATTAGATCAACTTCCTCTTTCTGCAGACATTCCATCGCTTCCATTCCATCATAAGCCTTTAGCAGTCTATAGCCTTCATTACAGAGATAAATCGTTAACAGTTCTACAATTTCCTTCTCATCGTCTACTAACAATATCGTTTCTCTCTTCACAGGAAGGGTTTCCTTTCAAATATAGTAATAAATATCTATAGCTATATATTAGCAGATCATCCGAATTTTTTTCTAAAAATGAAACGTTTAGTTGTAATCCACGCAAAAAAAGGCCCCTGTTCCTCTCGTACTTAAACGAAATGGAACCGGGAACCTTTTGGAATCGAATATAGTTTGTTACTTACATATCCAACAAGCGAATTAGCTCATCTTCATCCTCAATGACCTGAATGCCTAACTGCTGCGCTTTAGCCAGCTTACTGCCAGCTTTTTCACCAGCAATAACTAAATCCGTCTTCTTCGACACACTTCCCGACACCTTTGCTCCGAGTGCTTCCAGACGTTCAGCTGCTTCATCTCGGGTAAGCTTTTGCAAGGAACCGGTCAATACGACCGTTTTGCCACTAAAGAAGGAATCGGTACTAACAGGACGTGGCGCCTCAGGAGCCTTTGCTTCCACACCCAACGTCCGCAAGCGGGAAACATTAGCTACTACAACTGGGTCTGCGAAGAAGCTGACAATGCTCTCGGCGACAATCCCACCAATGTCTGGTAACTCAGCGAGCTCCTCGGCTTTGGCCTGCATCACAGCATCCAGATCGCGGAAATGATCAGCCAACATCTTCGTCGTTGCTTTACCTGTGTTAGGGATCCCTAACGCAAAGAGAAATGAAGCAAGATCTCTACCTTTGCTATCTTCTAAAGCTTGCAGCAAATTCTGTGCTTTTTTCTCACCAAAACGGTTCAGCTGTACAAGCTGCTCAAAGTTCAGTTCATACAGATCCGCAGAGTCATGTACATTAAGCTCATCATAGAGCTGACCCGCCGTCTTCTCACTGAACGTCTCGATATCCATCGCATCACGCGAAGCAAAGTGGGTGATCCGACTGATAATCTGCGGCCTACAATTCAGTTTATTGTTACAGAAAAGATGTGCTCCGCGCATTTCTAACGGATATCCACAAGCTGGACAATCCTCAGGGAAAATAATCTCTCCACCGTCATTCTCCTCTGTTACCTTGCCGAGAATTTCTGGGATAACATCATTGGAACGGCGAATAAAGACCCGCGAACCTAAGGCAAATTTCAAGTTTTTGCGCTCAATATCACCCACATTATTCAGGGTGCAGTTCTGAACGGTAACTCCGGCAAGCTCTACAGCCTCAACCCGAGCCAGCGGAGTCACTTTACCTGTACGACCTACATTCCAGCTAACAGACTCCAGCACGGTCGTCGTTTCTTCGGCTTCAAATTTATAAGCTACTGCCCAACGCGGGAACTTGTCAGTGTAGCCAAGCACCTCACGGATCCGGAAATCCGTGACCTTAATTACAGCCCCATCAATGAGGTAATCAAGACTCGAACGACTCTCCTCGATTCCAGCGAGCTGCTCAGTTACATCATCAAAATCATTGCAGTAGGTCAGGTATGGGTTCACTTTAAATTTGTTATTCCGCAGAAAATCCATCATTTCCTGATGGTCAGCGAACTCCGCGCCTTCTGCAAAGCCTACATTATAGAAAAAAGCGTTCAAACGGCGGTCCGCAGTAGTCTTCGGATTAAGATTACGCAGTGCACCTGCTGCTGCATTACGCGCATTCTTCAGCGGCTCTGCAGCCCTTGTATTATAATCAGCCAGCACAGACAGATTCATAATCCCTTCACCCTGAACCTCAATGACCCCATCCTTGAAGGGAATCGTCAATGGAACGGATTTGATGGTCTTCACCTGTGCAAGTATTCCTTCGCCAACTACACCATTGCCACGCGTTGATGCCTGTTCGAGAACACCATTACGATAGGTTAAATTCAGCGTCAAGCCATCGAACTTCAGTTCTACTGCATAACAAGGATCAGGAAGAGGGGTATCTGGATTCTTAAGATTGTATTCATTCACTAACCGGAGCACCCGGGTATTCCAGCTGCGCAGCTGTTCAATATTCTGTGCTTTATCCAGACTCCAAAGCGGTGCCAGATGCCGATGCGGCGTGAAGCCCTTAAGCAGCTCTCCACCTACACGTTGTGTAGGCGAATCCGGTAGTACGAAGCCACTCTCAGCCTCCAGTGCTACAAGCTTGTCGTATAAAACATCGTATTCCTTATCGCTGACTAGCGGTGCATCCAGCGTGTAGTAGTGGTAATTATAGTTATTTAATTCCGCAACAAGCTCTTCCATCACATGCATAGCATCCATGCAGGTACATCCCTCCGTCAATAAGTTTCCTAAAGTTAGCGTGGTCTAAATATCCGTTCGTTAATCGTTGTCTGCTATTATTCCACTTTGGTAATCGGCGCAAACCCCGCAAGCAGGCGTTTCACACCCACGGGAGCCGGAAAAGCAATCTGTAGCTCCGTGTCATTCCCACTGCCTTTAACAGATACAACGGTGCCCGTGCCCCATTTGCCGTGGGAGACCTTGTCACCCGCTTTGTAATCGCCAGCTGCTGCAGCCCCTGCTCCGGTAGCACGCTGTGCGCCTCCGGAGGTCACGGTCACGCTGCTCTTGCTTGCCGCCGCTGACGCCGTGCTTCCGCCGCCTGCCGGCGTAGCTCCGACGGCTCCGCCCCGGCCGCCAAAGTTCCCACGGCCACCGCTGCCGAAACCGCGTCCGCTGTAAGCACCGCCTGCCTCCGCGCCTCCGCGCTGGAAGCGGTCTTGAGTCTTAACGGTATCTTCCTTCAGTTCCTCCGGAATCTCCTCTAAGAAGCGGGACGGTTGGTTCGCCGTCGTCCGGCCAAAGAGCGTACGCATCCGCGCACAAGAGAGAAACAGTTGTTTCTCCGCGCGGGTGATCCCCACATACGCAAGCCGGCGTTCCTCCTCCAGCTCGTCGTTGTCCTGGAAGGCACGGCTGTGTGGGAACACGCCTTCTTCCATTCCGACGATAAATACCGTCGGGAACTCCAGACCTTTGGCGCTGTGCATCGTCATTAACACAACCGCATCACTACGATCCTCTTCATCATCGTTCACACTATCGATATCTGCGATAAGTGCAAGATCCGTGAGGAAGGAGACCAGCGACTTGTCTTCGTTGTTCTTTTCAAACTCCATCGTCACCGATAAGAACTCATCGATATTCTCTAGCCGCGAGCGTGATTCGAGTGTGTTTTCATTTTGCAGCTCCAAACGGTACTGGGACATCTCCAGTATTTTTTCCGTCAATTCGGTTACAGACAAGAACTCCACCATACGGTGTAGAGCTTCAATCATATCGTAGAACTCTACTAGCATATTCCGCGTCCGTCCAGCAAAGCCCAAATCATCGACCGTTTGCAGTACTCGGAAAATAGAAACACCACGTTCACCAGCAGCAGCTGCCAGCTTGCCAACCGTGGTATCCCCTAATCCACGCTTAGGAACATTAATAATACGCGTCAGGCTGATATCATCATCAGGGTTAGACAGTAAACGTAGATACGCCAACAGATCCTTGATTTCTTTACGATCATAGAACTTGATCCCGCCAACGATTTGATATGGAATATCTGATTTGATCAAAATTTCCTCTATTACCCGTGACTGAGCATTCGTCCGATATAGAATCGCGTGATTCTGGTAAGCTTGACCTTGCTTCACATTTTTGCTGATTTCTCCGGTTACAAAATACCCTTCGTCATGCTCGGAATCCGCCCGGTACACCTTAATCTTGGCGCCTTCCTCGGAATCGGTCCACAGCTTTTTCGGTTTACGGCCACTATTAAGCGCGATTACCCCATTGGCTGCATTCAGGATATTAGCGGTTGAACGGTAATTCTGTTCTAGCAGAATCGTCTTCGCTTCCGGATAATCCTCTTCAAAATTAAGAATATTCGTAATATCCGCACCACGCCAGCGATAGATCGACTGGTCACTATCCCCTACCACACAAATGCGGTGGTGGCTGTCTGCCAGCATGCGGCACAACATGTATTGTGCTCTGTTCGTATCCTGATACTCATCCACATGGATGTATTTGAACTTCTTTTGGTAAAAATCCAAAACCTCGGGAACTTCCTTAAATAATTCGATAGTCTTCATAATCAAATCATCAAAATCAAGCGAGTTATTGCTTCTCAAACGCCGTTGGTACATTTTATAAACCTTGGCAACTAAACCTTCGAAATAATCACCGACTTTTTGCTCATACTGCGCCGGAGTAATCAGTTCATTCTTAGATGCGCTAATTATGGCTTGTACAGCTTTCGGTTCGAATTTTTTCGTATCAATATTCAGTTCCTTCATGCAATTACGAATGACTGATAACTGGTCTGTAGAGTCCAGAATCGAGAAGTTGGAAGTAAATCCAATGCGCTCAATATCCTTCCGCAAGATCCGAACACACATGGAGTGAAAGGTGGATACCCAAATATCTCTTCCCTCAGGTCCAACGAGCTTAGATACACGTTCCTGCATTTCCCTCGCAGCTTTATTCGTAAATGTAATCGCCAAAATCGCCCAAGGCGGCGCCTTTCGATTAGCAATCAGCCAGGCAATTCTGTGAGTCAGCACTCTCGTCTTCCCACTGCCCGCACCAGCCATAATCAAAAGGGGTCCTTCAGTAGTTTCGACAGCCTGCCTTTGTGGAGGATTCAATCGGCTGACCGCGTCTTGTATGTTAATAAGTTGCATGTGTAACATGCTCCTTTCTAAAAATAAAATTACAAATCATAAGTAGTCCATAAGCTAACCGCTAGTCGAACTGCTCTTGCACCGTCTTTTTAACAGCAAATACCGTACGAATTGCCTGCTCTACATCCCGATAAATAATATTGCCGACAACTACTGTATCACATAGAGCTGCTGCCTGCTCGGCCTCTGCCTCACAAGTAATGCCGCCTCCATAAAATAGTTGGGCTTGCTCCACCATCTCACGCACTATACGTACTGTCTCCATATCCCCAAATCTACCGCTATATTCAAGATAGACTATTGGCAGGGACATCAGCTTGTCCGCAACCTGGGCATACGCAGCCGCCTCTTCAGCATTAATGGTTGTCTCGGCCCCTGTAATCCGCGCAACTGAAGAATCACTGTTCAAAACGACGTAACCTTCCGTTAGCAGCTGATCCCATGGGATCATAAATCCATAACGCTCTATAGCTCGACGATGATGGCCTACAATCCAAGCTGGATCAGGTGTATTTAGCACCATAGGAATCATATAAAGATCAAATCCGGGTACAGCAGCTTCAAGTTCGGATACCTCGAGTGCACAGGGCAGCTCAAAACGTCTTACTCTTGATAAGAGATCTACTGTATTCTCATAAGTAACTCCTGTAGAGCCTCCTATCAATATGGCATCCGTGCCGGACAAGCAAACGGCCTCCAAATCCTCATCTGAAATCATACGATCTGGGTCCAACTTAAACACATGCCGCCAAGGTTTGATCATTTGCTGTACTGATTTCATGGGAATCATCCTTAATTGTCATTTGGGCAAGACAAAACACTCCTGCCGCCGCAAAAGATATAGATCTAGTCTATGCCAGCACAGGAGGTGTGTCAATTTAAAGCGAACAAAAATACGAACATTTTTTCGTATGTAAATTTGAGGTCCCCGCAAAGTACCTGAATACACATCTGAGGAAAGCAGCACTTTGCAGGGATATATTAGTTGTAATGAGTGGGGATAAATTTCAGCGTATACCTCTGAGGTTATTCAAATCATTTTCAGGCACAAAATCACTATAAAATCCGTCTACACCCATACGAGATAACGCTCTAATCTCATCCTCTTCATCCACTGTATGAACGTATACACGAGCTCCGATATTTTTTAACTGTTTGACAAAACTCTTGGTGGCCCGGCTAACTGGCATCGTAATATCCACACCTGTTTTTTTAACAAACTCAATAACTTGTTCATCCGTATCCTTAGATTGGTACAGGGTGTAAAGCACTTCTGGAAAAGAATACACCTTATTGATCTCATCAAGCATCGGCTGATTGTAGATCTGTGGAACTATCCGCTCCAACAACGCTGGATCCCGACGCTGCGCCGCTTCGGTCAGCAATGTAAATTGCTTCTCTATAAGTTCCGGTTGGATTTCTTTGGTATCCGTAACGATATAAGCATCTGGATAATTCTGCATTAGATCAAGCACCTTCTCAATATCAAGCGGAGAGTATATATTCAGGATGGGGCTGTCCATAAATTCCTCGTAATCTAGTGCCACACCCTGTTTATTAGCAGGGAGAACCTCCAACTGACCTAAAAGCTTGCTCATATTGCCTGTCCATTCATGCCGCGCAACCAACTGATCATCCTTCGATAACAAAAAATCAACTTCAAATACGCGAGTTCCCCGTTCATAGTTAGCGACAAAGGCCTCCCAAGCATTGGTATACGTATATCCGTTAATTCCCCCCATGGCATGTGCAACGATTCTGTGCGCTTCAAAACCGCTCGTGGGTTGCTCTTCCTCTTTGTTCAACGTTATTACAAGAATCATTATTAGTGCGACAATCATTACTACGGTTGCAATAATCTTTTTCTTATTCATAGTTGTGAGTTTCCTTTGCAAAGTTTAGATTAGAAAATTAATACCCCGCTCTGCCAGTGGCAAAACGGGGTATTATTAAAATTTCACAAATCTAAATAAGTGCAGGTCTCAATATGCGTTTTTGTTAACGAAGCCGTTGCGAATCGTTTTGAAAATAATTCGAATATCGAACAGTAAGGACCAGTTCTCGATATAGAAAATATCGTGCTTAATCCGTTCCTCAATTGAAGTGTCCCCGCGCAGCCCATTACTCTGTGCCCAGCCCGTAATTCCTGGACGCACATGGTGCTTCACCATATACTTCGGAATTTCATCACGGAATTGTTCTACATAAAATGGTCGTTCTGGCCGTGGGCCAACTACACTCATATGACCGAGTAATACATTAAAAAATTGCGGAAGCTCATCCAGACTTGTCTTACGGATAAAGGTTCCAAATCGAGTTCTACGCGGATCTTCCCGCGTACTCCAACCTGTATCCTCTTCCCCGTCCTGCTGCATCTTCATTGAACGAAACTTATACATCATAAAATTACGCCGATTAAGTCCCACCCGTTCCTGCCGGAATATGATCGGTCCCGGCGAGGTAAGACGTACGCCGAGAGCTACGATCAGCATCACAGGAGATATCATAATAATAGCGAATAGAGAGAACACGATATCAAACAAACGTTTTGCCATCTTATTCCCCGTCATATCCAGTGGAATATCACGAACATTAATCATTGGCATACCTGCAAAGTTATCAAAGTAAGGACGAGCTGGTAAATAATCAAAGAAATCCGGAATAATCAATGTGCGTACCCCTGCTTTTTCACAGGCCGCAATAATCGAAGGATATTTAGAATGCGCATCGAGCGGCAAAGCAAGAATAACCTCGTCCACAGGCAGCATCTCCAGCATTCCGGATAACTGATCAACCGTACCTAGAATCGGTTTATAGCGCTGTTCTTCAATTCCATCCCAAGTATGATAGTCGTCTAAGAAACCAATAGCTTCATATCCGAGCTCTGGATATTGCTCCAAATTGTTGTAGAATCTTTTGCCGAGTGTACCAGCGCCGATGATAAGTACGAACTGGCGGTTCAATCCTTTTTCGCGCAAAGATTTAAGCATCTTCTTCAACACATAACGGTAAAGCATAATGGAAAGAACGTTAAATCCCATATAAATAGCAAGGTAGACACGGGAGATATCAATTTCTTTCACAAAAAACATCAAACCCAGCAGAATAAAAATACCAATTATATGCACTTGAAAAATCTTCAGAAATTCATCGACGAAACGTTTCTTACGCTTAGGCAAATAAAGCGATAAAAGGATACCAATTAAGACAGCTACTACGCCATAAATCATACTCCAATAAGCGTAAGACTCTACAGGCAGCGTGTTATAGGATTCCATCCATCCGCTCTTGAACTTGATCCACCAAGCCGCTAAAAAGGACAGTTGGATGACAAGAAAGTCAGCAACCATATAGAGCTGTGTCAAAAATTTCTGATTCCGCCGAATCATAATCTCACCTCAGTATTCTTATCGTTACGAGCGCCTGTTTCCGTAGCAGAGCTAAGACTCTGTGCAGGTGATGGAACTGCTTTAGGAAAGATTAGGACATTCCGCAAAAGGGACAGAGCAAACTTCATACCAACACCAGCATATACTGTTCCATTTATAATACTGTTGTACTTCCTACTATAATGCTTACGATGAAATAAAATCATTGCCCTGTGAAATTCATAGACGATCTTGAACGGTCTACGTCTGGCACTGCCGCCTTTGAGATGGACGATGGAGGTCTTCGGATAATAATAAATCTCCCAACCAGCCTCTTTAATACGATAGCACCAGTCTAAATCCTCACCGTACATAAAAAACTCTTCATCTAATCCGCCGACCTGATCAATCGTCTCCCGCCGCAGCAGCATAAACGCACCCACCAGACAATCTATCGGGTAATCAAGATCAGGGTCCAGATAACCTAACTGGTAACCGTTAAACTTCGGTCGATCCGGAAACAACTTACTGAAACCAAAAGCATAATAGAAGGAAGCTGACGGTGTAGGAAATCCTCGCTTACACGCTTTATCCAGCGACCCATCTGGCAATATAATCTTACATCCTGACGCCCCAACATCGGGACGACCATCCATAAAGGAGATCATCGTCTCCAGCGTATCCCTGCGCACCACCGTATCTGAATTGAGCAATAGTACATACCGTCCGGACGAAGCTTCCATCCCCTGATTATTTGCACGGGCAAAACCGACATTGTCGTTATTTGCGATCAACATGACACTTGGAAACTCTCTACCAATCATCTCTACCGAATCATCATGGGAATTGTTGTCTATCAAAATAATCTCATAGGAATAGTTCGTTTCTGAGTCATATACCGACCTGATACAGTCCATCGTCAGGCGACACGTGTTGTAATTGACAATAAGTATGCTTACATCTACATTCACTGCGTAACGCTCCTGACAAATATAGTAATCTACCGACAATTATTATAACATAAAACCTCCCTGAGAGGAGGTGACCTTTCAGGGAGGTTTTTCCAGATGCGATTTAGCTTTTGTGTTTCTTTCTCTCTTTTATCGCGGCTTGTATATACTCCCGCTTCTTTTTTAACGCAGGGAGCTGAGTAAAAAAGGACTTCCACGCTGTAATTAACTGTGGCTCTCTCAGAAGCATATAACCATGAGCTGCAATTTCATAGGGGAGAGAAATGAAGATTGTCTTCAGCATCGTTCGAGCAGGTTCATTCTTATAGATCATTTTGTAGCGGTTAATGTAAGATATTCGTCGGATGAACATCGCTTTGGTGCTGCGACCAGACGTTTTCCAGCCACGTTCATGATATCCGATCGCCTCAGCATCATAATATCCCTGCCAGCCAAATAACTCCGCCCTCCAAGCCACGTCCACATCTTCCTTATAGGCAAAAAAGTCGGCATCAAAAAATTCGCCATTAACACTTATGTCGTTGATCATCCGCCGAGAATACATCGCAGCCGCTCCAGATACACCAAATACAGGACCCGACTGTTTCCATAGTTCTGCTGGCTCCCCCGCACCACGGTCAAACGCACGACGTGCCTTGTTCATCTGAAGACCAGTGCTATCCACTGATCCGTGATCAGCCTTTAGCAAAAGCATACCTGTGGCGCTGCCGATCTGTGGATTATTCTCCATCTGTGTGATTAGTCTGGAGATATAGTCTGGAGCCAGCGTCAAATCCGGATTAAGGACTAGTATGTAATCTGTTTCTGTAGCAGCTATAGCTTGGTTATGAGCTGGGGCGAAGCCTGTGTTTTTTTGATTTTGGATAAGTAGAAGGCTCGTGGGCGCTTCCTTGTTAGCTTGTGAATTGAACAGATCTAATTCCTCTAGTGAATTACTAGAAAAAGCCCCTTTATCGACCGCGTTAAAGAATATATTCACTTTCTCTGCACAATCGTCCGAAGACGCATTGTCCACAACAACAATTTTCTCAATAGGATAATCCTGTGCCATTACTGCCTCTAAGCAATCTATAATGTCATCCGCACTGTTGTAGGTGACGATATGTACACTAACTGTTTTGTTATTCATGAGTATCCTCGACTTTGTAATTTCTAATTAACTACCTGCTTCCTTCTTATTATAACGAAAGAACACAAAAAACTCCCGCATCGTTTTATACGATTTAGGAGTTCGGTGAAATAGTTATTCTTTTAACTCCAAGAGGAAAGCTCTGAGGCCTTCGCGCCAATGACGTATATCCTGAAAACCATTCGTACGAATTGACAAATGCTCCATCACCGAATTACGAGGACGTGGTGCAGGCCGTGGGAACTGTTCCGTAGCACATGGTTCAACCTTGGCAGTAAATTGCAAACCTAATACGTCCTCCGCCTCTACAAAAATAGCCTCTGTAAATTCAAACCAAGTACAAGAATCGCTATTTGACGCATGATACACGCCATACTTCTCAGTTTGAATAAGCTCAAGCAAAAATCGAGCTAAATCGACTGTGTAAGTAGGCGAACCTTTTTGGTCATCGACAACTTGAAGCATTGGCTTTTCTTGACCAAGCTTTAGCATTGTTTTGACAAAGTTATTTCCGTATTTGCCGTACACCCATGACGTTCGTACGATGAAATACTTAGAGGAGAGGGATTGAACGAGTACCTCACCCGCACGTTTCGATTTGCCGTATATACTCTTAGGGTCTGTATTATCATATTCATGGTAAGGCTGTGCACCCATACCATCAAATACATAATCCGTGCTAATATACACCAGCTTGGCTCCAGCTTTTTCAGAAGCAAGCGCTACATTTCGGCTGCCAGTAGCATTAATTAAATAAGCTGCATCAATATCACTTTCTGCCGCATCTACTGCCGTATGAGCAGCACAATGAATAACCGCATCCGGTCCAAACCCGCCAATAACTTGGATGCACTGATCCAGATCAGTAATATCCATCTCCTGACGATCGCAAGCCAACACTTCGTGACCTTGATGCTGGAGCAGTAAAACTACGTCCTGACCTAGTTGTCCGGCCGCACCTGTAACAAGTACCTTCATAGCTATTTTACCCCCGTATCAAAATTACAATGAGTCACCTAAACGATCACCATATTGCTGTTCAGCATATTTTTGGTATTCCCCAGATTGAATACGGGTCCACCACTCGCGGTTATTGAGATACCATTGGATAGTTTCTTTAATACCTGTTTCAAACGTATGTTTCGGCTTCCATCCCAGTTCATTCATAATCTTAGTTGGATCAATCCCATAACGGCGATCATGACCAGGACGGTCTTGAACATAAGTAATCAAAGAATCAGGCTTGCCTAGTTCCTGCAATACCGTGTTTACAATATGCACATTCGTACGTTCATTATTGCCACCAATGTTGTAGACTTCGCCGTTCACACCCTCATGAATAACCAAATCAATCGCGCTGCAATGATCCTCAACATACAACCAATCGCGGATATTCATTCCATCGCCATAAACAGGCAACGCTTGATCAGCAAGTGCACGGGAAATCATCAGCGGAATAAGCTTTTCCGGGAATTGGTACGGGCCATAATTGTTTGAGCAGCGGGTAATATTCACTGGCAGTCCAAACGTTTCGTGATACGCACGTACTAGCAAGTCTCCGCCTGCTTTACTTGCTGAATATGGACTGTTAGGAGCCAGAGGAGTTTCTTCAGTGAATAATCCTGTCGCTCCCAGTGATCCATATACCTCATCCGTAGATACTTGAACAAACTTAGTGATACTGTATTTTTTCGCCGCATCCAAAAGCACTTGTGTTCCAAGTACATTCGTCTTCACAAACACTTCCGGCTCTAAAATACTCCGATCCACATGCGACTCCGCCGCGAAATTGACAACGACATCCACACCCTGGCTAATCAGTTCATCCATCGCAGTAACATCTGTAATGTCGGCCTTCACAAACGTATAGTTCGGATGATTCTCGATCGATTTTAGGTTCTCCAGATTACCTGCGTAAGTCAATGCATCCACGTTGACGATCTGGTAATCAGGATGTTGTTGCAGCATGTATAATACAAAGTTGCTGCCGATAAATCCGGCTCCGCCAGTAACTAGCAGTTTCATTTATAGCCCACCTTTTGTTCTTTGAGATTATATTCAAGTTTTTGCTCACCACTGTTAATCAAAGTTTATTTCCGCATCTTTCAGTAATGGATGACGTTGATCTTTATCCGACAATACCGGACTAGAAGTCGGCCAATCAATACCTAAGGCTGGATCATTCCATAATATGCCGCGATCATTTTTGGGGGAATAATATTCGTCCACCTTATATAACACTTGGGTGTTAGGTACTAACGTACAAAACCCATGTGCGAAGCCTTTAGGCACCAGAAGTTGACTTTTATTATATTCGCTAAGAATTACTCCCACCCATTGCCAAAATGTAGGGGAATTACGACGGATATCGACGATAACATCATAAATTACACCGGATAAGACGCGAATTAACTTTGTTTGCGCCTTAGGGCTTAACTGGTAATGCAGGCCACGTAACACCCCAACCTCTGCTGAGAGGGACTGGTTGTCTTGAATAAATTGATAGTTAACTCCGAGTTTATGCATTATTTCTTCGTTATAGCTTTCCATAAAAAAACCCCGGTTGTCGCCATGGACAACCGGTTCTAGTAGGCTTGCGCCTTGCAGTTGTAATGCTGTAGCTTTCATAATCACAAATCTCCTTCACATCTAAAGTTTCAGCTTTCCAAATTCCTCACCAAAAACAAGGTTTTGGGCCAAATTGTGTGCCTTAGCTAATGAAGCATGTGTACCTGCATCCGTCCACCAGCCTTGAAGAACATCAAAAGTCAACTCTCCACGTTTAATATATGCATTATTAACGTCAGTAATCTCTAATTCTCCACGTGCAGAAGGAGTTATCGTTTTGATTATCTTAAACACTCTACTATCGAACATATAAATTCCTGTCACCGCGTAGCTAGACTTAGGCTCACCTGGCTTCTCTTCGATGGAAACGATTTGATTGCCATCTAACTCAGGCACACCAAACCGCTTAGGATCTGAGACCTCTTGGATCAAAATCTTTGCACCAGATTTTTGTTCACGGAAATTATCAACATAAGGAGAAATATCATCAGCAAATACATTATCACCAAGGATAACAATCATTTGGTCGTTTCCAACAAATTGTTCTGCCAAATCCAAGGCCTGAGCAATCCCACCTGCCTCATCCTGTACTTTATATGTAAAGCATACGCCCATTTCCCGACCACTACCTAAAAGATTAACAACATCACCCATATGTTCTTTACCAGTAACAATGAGTATGTCTGTTACATCGGCTTGCTTTAATTTATAAACGGAATGGAAAATCATTGGGTATTTCCCTACGGGAAGAAGATGTTTATTTGTTACTTTTGTTAAGGGGTATAGGCGTGAGCCTGTACCTCCTGCTAGGATTATGCCTTTCATATAACTAACCTCCAAATGTTAAGACTTAAATAGGTCTGCTACAGATATACTGTACTGTTTTATCCATTCTTTGATTTGTCTATTATCTACTTTTTTCAATTTGTTATTTGCAGATCTTTTCTTTAACATTATAAATAGCATCTTCCATACATCTTTATGTGCTTTTAATAAGGTTAATAGTAATTTCATTGTTGAAGTGTTACTCATTAACTCACTAGTTGCACCTTTTTGATTAAACATGTTTAGTAATTGATTAAAATACAGTCTAATTGTATGAATAGGATTCATTAGCACCAAAGAAATTGGATAATTTTTAATAACAAACCAATAATGGTTTCGTTCAACTAAATAAGTCTTAAAAAGAGAATACTTGCCTGAAGTTGAAGAGTATCTATGGAAAACGACTGCTTCACTTACATAGAAACACTTCCAACCAGCTATCTGAAGACGAAACCCTAGATCGGTATCTTCACAATAACAAAAAAAGTCTTCATCAAATAATCCGACCTCGTCTAATGCTTTTTTTCTATACATGGCAGCACAACCACTAGGTATTAATATTGGTTCAGAAGTATTATAATCATGAATACTTTCATTTCTCCCCCTAGCTCGTGACATTCCACTAGGACTAATCAGTAATCCAGTTGAGTCAAGAAGATTCTGCTCATAGTACGAGATTATTTTGCATCCACAACTACCATATTCATCATTGTGATCGAGAATTTTAGCCATAGACTCTAACCAAAAGACCTCAGCCGTAGCATCATTGTTCAGAAGTGCAAAATATGTCCCGCTAGCTTCTCTGATTGCCATATTATTGCCTTTAGCAAATCCAAGATTAATCTTTGATTCGATTAGTTTTACTGAGGGATACCGTTTAATTATCTCCACAGAATGATCGCTAGAGTTATTATCCAACACAATTATTTCCCAGTTTGTGTAAGTTTGATTAATTACAGATTCAATAGACTCACCGATATAATCTGCACCATTGTAATTCACAATAATGACGGATATTAAATTATTCATTTTCCACCTTCTTTCTGGATACTCTCCTTTGCTTTAGAACAGAAATACTGTAGGGCAGTAATGGAACAGCATAAATAAATAATGTAATATAAGTTAGGATTTTACTCGCTAGTATTGGAGATATTACTGCTAATGTTGTATAACCCCAAAAGTGTAATATTGCAATCATTGTTACTTCTGTACTTCCTTGACCACCCGGTATCATACTTAAAACACCGACAATCATACCAAGAGAATGTACAATGATTATCTTAGCAATTGTAATTTCAATATTGAACGCATGGAATATTAAATATAAGTAAAAGTATTCGGATATGATGGTGAGAATAGAAGTAATGATAATAATAAAACCTAATTTAGGTTTTTTAATAGGAATCAGCAAGCTTTGCTTTATGTTAACTAAAATATTCTTTAACCTTGCACCAAATATTCTTATCAAGAATAGAAAAAGGAATATTATAAAAATAATAACCACAATCAGAATTAAATAGTTATCTTGGATGCCTTTGAAATTATCAGTCACAAAAGAAAATAAACTCCCACTAAAGATCAATATTGCAAATAAAGAATACAATAAGACACATAGTAACTCTATAATTTTATCTAAGAATAAAATCGGTAGAACCTTTGATATGTCAACTGTATATTTAAATTTCAAATAAGCCGAAACAAGAATCTCTCCAGCGCGTCCTGGAATAAACGCACCCATTAGTTGACTGGAGGCCGTTAATGATAAAGTTTCCTTATAACCTATGTTTGTATACACATTCAGAATTCTATTAAGTTTATAAGATCTCAAAAAAAGAACTATAGTATATACAAAAAAACCGGCAGAAAAAAAATAATAATTAACATTTTCAAATCTATTCCGAAGAAACAAAATTAGTCCAAAACACAGTACAGCCCCTAAAACCATATAAATGAGTCTTTTTTTATTCACATTTCACCATTCTTCTCTCCATAATCAATAAATCCGTTTATTTTAAATAAAAACTGCGTTTCACAACAACTAAACTAAAATAATTTTGACCAGATTTTCCACATTTTTCATACATACTTATGTTTATTTAATGCAATGTAGGCTATAGATTCAGAAAAAATGATTTTATTCTGTAAGCAAGTAAAAAAACTGAATATTTACCATTAACTACTCTTTGTAAATATGGTATTTTTCTACCTGCTCGTTTCTAAATGATATTTGGTAAGATTTCAACTGTTCTATATCCATTTTAATCAAGCCTAACTCTTGTGTTAGCTTAGTAATTTTAGATGCATTTTTAGATATTACTATCGTCATACTAAAAGATATGGTTAGATTTGAAAGTATAAACAACAGAAATAATACATTTACAGGAGTTTCAATACCAATTGAATGAGCAGTATATACAGAAATTCCAGGAAATAAGGCTAATATAATAATTAAGAGACTCATAGCTAACCAAATTAATGCATATTTTAACTCAAGACGGTATTTCCTTATCATATTTAATAATACAATGAAAACTATTAGAGAACTAATTATCAGAGTCAGTTGGAGTTTTAATTCAATCATTTTTCCACCTCAATTATCGTTCTTTTTCTTAAGGTGTCAATTAATACGGCGAGAGTAACTTTAAGCATATAATAAACAGCCTTGAAAGATTGGATAGATGATACTCCTCCTACCCTCTCTTTCATCGTTACAGCTACTTCCATTACTCTATATCGATTTCTTAATAAATACACTATTGACTCTGGCTCTGGATAATCAGTGGGGTAATTTAAAGCGAACAATTTGATAATATCTTTATTACACGCTCTAAACCCAGATGTTGGATCAGTAACTTTTTTACGATATAACATCCCTATCAGAAAACTAAAATAACTTATACCCATTCGTCTAAAAACAGTAGACTGAAATCCTTTTTTCTCTATATATCTTGACCCTATGACAAAATCGGCATGCCCCTTAACAATAGGCGCTATCAAATCTTTCACATAATATGGATCATGTTGTCCATCCCCGTCAACTTGGATTGCAATATCAAAATTATTATTGTACGCGTAGATATACCCAGTCTGAACGGCTCCTCCAATTCCCAAATTACAAGGTAGATTTACAATCGTAGCATTAGCCCCCTTACATAACAAACTTGTACTGTCCTGGGAACAATCATTTATAACCAAATATTCTATCTCAACACTAGTAATATTTAGACTATTAACTTTACTCAATAGAGTTAAAATATTGCTTTGCTCATTATAAGCCGGAATGATTAGAAGGACTCTTTTATTCAATGTTACCCACCTCTTATTAATAATCTAATGTTCTTAGCTTCCTTAACATGTATAGATATTGAACATAGTGGATATCTGAAATGTTAATGTATCAAACTATTCTCAAATGCCTCTCAACTACCTATTGTTTCAATCTACTACTAAACCTAAAATTTTATTAAAATTTCTTAATTCAATCTATCTCCAAGCTTTCCAGTCGAACTAGTAACTCTCTACTATCTCCATTCATAAGAACATTATTTGGAATAAATGTATTTTCAGAAGAAACATTAACAACTACTTTATCTTCGTTTATATCCTTTTTCAGCTCAACTTTATATATTTCACTATTTTCCTTGTCTATTTTTAATTGACTATTACCTTGCCCTGTACTTAATTTCATGTCAATTACTCTATTAGGATTTGCTCCTTTGGAAATATTCAAGTATAGATTAAATTTATCTTTCCCCTTTAATCCAAATGCTTCTATACTAAAATTTTTCTCAGTCCAATTATCAGGATACCTATTTTTAATTAAGTACTGAAGATTCATAACCATCGATTCCAAATTATAAATATCATATTGCGCCAAATTTGTATTCATTTTCTTATAACCTTCAATATCTATATCTTGAAGTGTGTTTATACGAGTAATAATATATTGTGGATAATTAGTCATATCAACTCGCTCATTGATTTGAAATCCAGTCAAGGGAAGATTTTCAATACTAAATTCACCTTCATCTTTTAGTTTATTAACAAAATCATCAAAGAGCATATATCTATATGCTGCATCCTTAAGACCCATTTCTAAATTACTTTCACTTGCAACCGTTTGTCCTATAAGTAATACATCCTTATTTCCAACAATGTGATTAATTGCAGTTATGTCCTGAATTAAACTTTTTTGCGCTATTTTATTGTCATTCTGCCAATCATACCAAATAATTGTATTCAAAAGAAATGAACCCAGGATACCCACGAATAAACCTATTGAAATCAATTTTCTATTTTTACGAATTGCATACAAGATTGAAATTATTACAAAAAGAAAAAAACTCTTTATTAAATACTCTCCGTATGCATATCTATCAAAATAACGAAGACTTATAATGATGGGAGAATCAATTGATGATCCAGGATTAATACGTAATGTTGCAATGATTATAAAAGCAAACGTAACATACAGTGCATTAATTAATTTTTTATGCTGAACACTATTCAAACCAATCTCCCATGAATATAAACCTAAGGTAATTAAGATCACAAAATAGCTGTAAATGTATCTGAAATGCACCCTTATATTAGAGTCATTTGGTGTTTCAGAACCAATTGTTAAGAATATTGCTACACTCAGTGTAATAAAACACGTTGTTAATACAATTAGAGCAAATTTTTGTTGATAATCTGTAAATTTTCTAAAATTAAGAATTATTAATATAATCGGTATTATTCCAGTACAAAGCAACAATAAAAGTAAGTATATATTTATCGCATAAAAATATCTGATTAGTTCTTCAATATCAAATAATTTATGTAATAGTACATTAATAAGAGATGATTGAGCAAAATCATTATTTATATCATTATTAACAAAGTAAAACCACTTACTATAGATAAAGTTAAAAAGAATAAATGTACATCCAAAGCTCCCTAAAATAACAAAAGATTGCTTTACATTTTTACTACTGAATATTTCCCATACAAAAAAAATAACTAATGTAACCAAAAAAGATAACCCAAAATCCTTACAAATCGTTAATAGAAACACTAAGAAACCTAACAAAATTGAGGTAGCAACTTTATTTTTATCGCTTTTAATTAATCTAATAAGTACCAATAAAGTAAGTAATGTTAGTGGATAAAACAAGTTGTCTTGCAAAATCTTGGACGAATACGCCATCTCAGGCATAAAGCAATTTAATATAACCCCAAAATATGCAATTTTTCTACTACTTGTAATCATTATGATAATTTTATAAATTAAAAACACGGTTAAGCTCATCAGGAAAACATTTATTGATATTACACCTATATACTGATAATTATTAGGCAAATTAAAAGCCGGGGCAATGAACATTGAATAAAGAATCGTTTTAATATCCATATTAAATCCTCTAAACACCATTTCAAAGGATTCGTTTACACTTTTACCTAAATTATACCAAAGAACTTCATCGTAAAACGTATCTGGAATCACGAATTTAATTGCCAAGTATATTCTAACTATGAAATTAATAAGAAAAACAGCTAACAATACATATATATTTTTTAGATTTCTAATTCTTTCTGTAACCATGTGTTCCTCCCCAAATTTCAATACCTCTCGACACTCCCGAGGTATATGAGTCAAGACTTTACCGACATAATATTACATATAAAGTGTCCCGTCTGTTGATCAACTAATATAAGCTCACCTTTAAAAAGTTTTAAATTCTTCCGCTACCTACAATTTACCTAGCGCCTGACTCGTTAAGCTACCCCTCCTCATAGGAAGGAAATTACATATTTGGTGCAGGTTAAGCTTTCAATATCTTGTTAATCAACAGGCGTGATATTATTTAGTAATTATCGCTGCATTACTAGTCAATAGTCCTACCCAAAATATTCAACTTACGAACTGTTATGAATGTAAATCCTCAAAGGGAATCCGTATCAATACTCCTTTCCATATTACCTCCCATATTAACTATGTTATCCGTCATCTAGTGCTAAGCTTAGTGAAATAGCTCAGTTTTAATCTTTAAGTAAATCTAGTATTCTCAGAGAAATCAAATCCCATGAGAAGTTTTCAACAATGTATTTATATGCGTTTCTAATATAATCATTTTTTAATTGTTCATCTTTAGACAAGATATCAATCATCTTGACAAATCCATTTAACTCGCTAATGATCAAATGTTCATTTTGAAAACTATACCCTCTAGCCCCAACTTCTGTTGAAATAACAGGAACCCCATTTGCCATATATTCAGCGATTTTCAAATTAGTTCCAGAACCATTGACCATTGGATTTATCGCAATGTCTGCGACAGAATAGATTAAGCTTTTAAGCTCCTCACTAACTATTCCTGCAAATGCAACATTTGGTGGTGGGGTTATCCCCTTGAAAGCCTCACACTGGCCTCCCATAATTATAAAATGACAGGTAGGCAGCATTGGAGCTAACTCTAATATTTGTTCAACGGCTTCGAGATTAGGTTTGTGCCAACTACCAATAAAAGTTATGATGTTTTCATCACTTAATCCCAATTTTTCTTTCTGCATTTTTCTCTCAGTAAGACTAGTATATTTATTGTTTGTTAGGTCAACTCCATTTGGGACAAGCAAAAATTTCTCATCATCTAAATCGTTAAATAACTCTTTGAATTTAGTAATATCTTCTTTTGAACATGCCAATATATAATCACTAAGCCCTGCAGCTCTTTTTTCAAGCTCAAATAAGCCCTTTAAAAGATCATTTGTTACTTTACCATCTGGAAGCATATTTCTCTTCAGTTCATATTCTACATTATGAGCATCGTATATTACTTTTTTCTGACCGCTATATGGTTCAATGAGATGAAATAAATAAGGGTGAGAAGCAATTAATATATCCCCATCATCTAGATACTTCTTAGCAATTTCATGATATTCAGGAGTATAGTGAGATAACCTCTCCATTGCAATATCAGTAATCGGTATACCCACTTCACGTTCTATCTGCCACTCTTGATCTTGATGCTTTTGGGTCTTTGGTATACTGATTTCTGCAAAACCATCTTTATCAAGCTTGTAATACTGTCCCTTATCATTGAGGCTAACAATAGTTAGATCAAATTCCTCTTTCAAATTATAGTACAAATTATATATTCTAAGTTGTCCTCCATGTTGTTTCGGGAAAACTGGATAAGTAGATAAAACAACAATCTTTTTCTTATCTCTTACAGTGGGACGTGATGAAACGGATACTCCTTTATTATTAAGTAAACTTTGGATTGTGTTGGACCAAGTAATTCCTTTTACTGCTTCATAACCTTTTTCTCCTAATTCCATTGCAAAAGGAATATCATTGATTAGTCGCTCTAGTTGGATAGCTAGACTCTCTGGGTTGCTATCAGCAATTAATCCGGTAATTTCGTGTCTCACGAATTCTGTCGTGCCCCCAGAGTCTTTACATGTAATTACCGGCTTCTTACAATGCATCGCCTCAATAGTGGCCAGTCCATAATCCTCATCATAAGGAATATATATTACTGCTAATGCATCTTTGTACAGAGTAGTTAGTTTTTCATTGTTAATGTATCCCACAAACTCTATATTAGAGGCATTTCCAGCGAGTTCTTTCAACTTAAATTCATCTGGGCCTGTTCCAGCAATCAGTAATTTAGCATTGGAGTTCTGGACCAACTTCATTGCTTTAACAACCATCTCAACTCGCTTAGCCCCGTCCAATCTACCCACGATCAGAAAATAATCATATGCACCAGCTTCAAGCCCCTCAAGCGAGGTAGGTGGATAGATAACTTCAACATCTTCATTGATCGGAAAATAATCTTTTCTTTTCTTAACGGTATTAGATATCGAAGTATACCTGGTAATTCTGGAAGGATGTAAAGCCCACTCATCTAAAAAATGAATAATAGTTCTTATAAACGGTCCAGGGAATGCAAATAAGGACTCCGGATATGAATCCTTATCCCTGTATATTTGATCTAAAAGTTCAAAGAAAGAATCAAGATTATTCTTTAAATTCGATTTAGTATTGGCATAATTGACTACTTCATTAATTAGATCATACTTTGTCTTATTCATTTTTTCAGGCATGTTCATAAAATGATAAGTATCAAATAATCCTCTAAGATGATGGGCCATATAAACGACATGATTATGATGGCTAACCATCCATGCAGGGTATTTAAAGCTTATTACCATATCAAAATGGCTCAAATCCAGTTTATAAAAATTCCTATAACTATCAATAAGCTGCCAGAACCCGTTTTCCTCTGTAGGAATTTTAAAAAGTTCAACTCGATGATCAGTTAATTTATCTATATTATAATATAGCCCCAACATCAACTTTTCGATGCCACCTACTGCGAATGGTTTAGGACTAGGAGAGATAATGGCTATATTCATTCATGAGCGCCTCCTACTTTATAATCGTTTCCGAGATTGTTCTCATTGCATTTTTCCAGGAGTATAATCTGCTTGTTTCATAAGCATTAACCCCCATCTGTTTAGCTAGATCCGGATTAGACGCTAGTTTATATATTGCTTCAGCAAGAGCATTAGAATTAGGTTCTACTAGAAAACCATTCACGCCATCTTTAATTAATTCTGCATATCCACCGCCGTCTGTACAAGCTATTACAGGCTTTTTGAATGACATTGCTTCAATAGCTGTTAGTCCGTAGTCTTCCTCATAAGCAGGACAAACTACACACAACGCGTTGGCATATTCTTTAAATAATTCGTCTTTCGATACTCTCCCTGTAAAAATAACATTGGATTTCAAATGGGTCTTTTGGGATTTATGAAGTATGTCTAAGTGTTCATTTGTGAACGATCCATTGGACATTCTCTTCCAAACAACTTCATCAGATATCTCCACTTCTTGCTTAGCCGCATACGTCAACAACTGATCTATTTTCCTAAGATCATCGGTTCGTCCGCCTTCACCAATAATTCGCCCTTGAACTCCCGGTACTTTTTTCATAGCCTTTACAAATAGTTCAGGTCGTTTGGGAAACTCATGCCTTCCAACTACTATTGGGGACTGATATGAGACTGGCCCGTTATAATTATATATATCGTTATCGATTCCGGCATAAAACAGATCTACATTTGTACTTAGGTTATTGTATTTGGCAATCCTCTGTTTTATGGTTTTACTTCCCGCCAAAATAGTAGAAACTTTTGACAGACTAATAGAGTCAATTTCCCTTATCACTTCTTGAGCCTTCAGATGAAATGGCTTATTTAGCCCTACTTCTTGAATAAGTTCTGACAAGTCATAATGAACCTTACTATGATGATAAAAGAGGGCTATATGCTTAGGATGCTGTATAGCAAAGGACGGAGGTTGAGTACTTATGACTGTATCATATAATGATAAATCCATTTTCATGTATTTCCAAAAGTAATTAATATAATTAAAAAATTCAACATTCTGTTCATACTCATCGTTGCTTACAGGGAACGGAATATTATTAGTACTTCTCTCCGTCGCATCCACATAAACGATATCTACTTGATGTCCGATTCTCTCTAATTCTTCTTTAATATGATTGATAACTACTTCGAAACCGCCATTAATCTTATAATCAGGTTTAATTATTCCAATTTTCATAGTCTCCTGCCCTCTACTTGCGCGCTATTAGAGCGTAGTCTTGATCTCCAAACAAGAGATCATTTAATCTGTCAATAGAGTTATTAATTTCCTCTATGTTTTGAATGCTGTCCAATGAGGCCTGGACATGAGGCAATGCAGACTCTTTCTCAACTCTCCCTGAGTAAATGATCTTAGATTCTCTAAAACCTACTGACTCTGTCAAAAATTGAACCGTAAGAGGATGCACCGGTTTCACATGTGTAGGGTCCATATAGAAAGAACGATTAAAGATAGCAAGTGTCTGCGGATTTGGAGTTTCCATAATCAAGTAACACCCAGGCATCAATTTATTCCATGCCAGCTCTACTAGTTTGATGATACTATCAAAGGGAATATGCTCTATTACCTGCCCCAGGAAAATCCCGCCAATAGAATTATCCTCTTGTTTTTCTAAATAGTTAATTGCATCTTGTTTTACAACAGGCAAGCCCAGATCTTGGCAATATTCAACCATTTCATCAGTCATGTCAATCCCTTTAGCAGAAACGTTAGAATTCAGAAGAAGTTCAATAAACTCTCCTCGCCCACAACCTATATCTAATACGTTTTGCTTATTTTCAAAATAAGGAAGGTACTTCAACTGTCTGTTTCGAATATCCTCATTTGACCCTCTAAATCTATTTTCAAATAGGAGATAGTCAAACTGTGATTCCTCAGTTTTAGATTTCGCCGTGTCCTTATCAATATTCATATGCAAAGAAGAAGCATCTGCAATTTTCGTGTGAGTATTTTTAGTCTTTCTAATTCTATAATTTAGAAAGTTGAGTTCCGCTCTTAATTGCTGCTCGTTAAAATGAATTCTACCATTCATCTCATCGAATTTCGGAAAAATAAAATTATTCATAGTATTTTTCTGTTCATTTACTAGTATATCTATAACCTTTACTTCCTCTTGAACGGTAATTATTTTTTGCCCGATATTATGAAAGACTTCCTCATTATCAGTCAAGCGATCTAAATCACTCTTCAGATATTCAAATTTAGTATGGATTTCATTTTCATATTTTTCGATGATGTTATCTTGTCTTGACAATCTTTCTTCCATCTGGTTTATTCTATTCAATAATTCATTATGGGAGAAAGTCAACTCCTCGATTTTTGTTTTTGCAACCACTAACAAATTTGTCGTTTCATTAAGAGAACGTGTTATCGATCCATTAAACTCTGTTTGAGATTTAAACGGAGTAGCAACATACCATCTTAGAAATTTGCGAACAAACTTTTTCCCAAAGACTATTAATTTCCCAGAGACTTTACGGTGAGATGTAATAGGTTGGTCGGCGCTCACATTCCATAACAAATTATTTCTTTCAACCTCTTGTTTTAAACGAGCGACGTCAATTTCACCAGCCATAGTCGGTAGTTCTTGATTGGGACTATAACCCAAAGTTACTTCTTCGCCATTGGAATACTGAACAATTTGTTTTTTTAAATGTTCCATTAACTCTTCTGTTGACTTAAACTTGTTACTCATCCTCATTCTGGCCTCCTTTATGAATCCATTGATGCGGTAAGTAGGCTACTCCTATTTCCTCTTCGTAAGACTTAACATTAAACGTAAGTGCTCTTGTTATATAGTCATACGGGGTCCCATTTTCATGATGGCAGGCAACGTCCAAATAATATTCACCAGCAACCAGATTCAGGTGCTCAATAGACACTTCAATAACACCGCTATCATCTAAATTCATTTTTTCACCGTCAATATGTGTATTAGTTCCGTAGCAACAATATCCATCCATTTTATAAACACCAATTCCAAATACAGGCTTATCTATTTTCAATTTTGCAGCCTCATAACTAATAAGAATAGTTGCTGATTTCCCTTTTTCAAAAAAGTGTTTTTCTTCACCAGCATCATCGACCATTTTTACATTTGTGATCTCAGCCAGTTTATTCCCCCAACGTTCACCCTGTTCAACAACTTCTAATGTTTCCACATGTTTCTCAGGAGCTGCTACAATTTCAGACTCAGCCGTTAATCGTTTTTCTTCACTCTCATTTAGGAAGTCCATGTAGTTTCTGACTACTTTCCGAGGTTCACCATGCTCAACTAATCGCGATTCATGTATCCAATACAACTCGTCACACAAACGTTCCATTACTCCGTTATCATGAGACACGAAAACGATGGTCTTCCCTTGGCTCTTAAAGCTTTCAATTCGGCTAATGCACTTTTTTTGAAAGGCATTGTCGCCTACTGCCAATATTTCATCAATCAAAAGAATATCTGGGTCAACGTGAACAGCAATAGAAAAAGCCAATCTCATATACATTCCTGAGGAATAGGTTCTTACAGGGTTTTCGATAAACGGGCCCAACTCAGCAAAGCGAATGATTTCATCAATTTTTCCATCAATCTCTTTCCGTGACAAGCCAAAAATGGACGCGTTCATATAAATATTCTCACGTCCTGTGAAATCCATATGAAAGCCTGCTCCTAATTCAAGCAGGCTAGACACGCGTCCTACAATTTCTACTTTCCCTGTATCTGGTTGCAATATGCGAGTAAGGATCTTTAATAAGGTACTTTTGCCTGACCCATTCCGCCCTATTAATCCAATCATTTTGCCTTTGGGTACATCAAACGAAATATCCCTTAGGACCCATTTTTCTTGAAAGACACCTTTACTTCTATAAATAATACGATCTTTTAAAGTTGCCGGCTTGTCCTCAAATATTTTGAATTTTTTTGAGACATCTGAAACCCTAATTGCAATATTAGACATCATATCCACCCTCTAGATTTCTTCAATAAATCTAAACTTTAATTTTGCAAATATTCGCTGCGAAATAACAAGAAGTACCAAGGAGAAAAGACCAATCACTAAAAGAGAAATCATATCAGGCATCTTGTTATAGTAGAAAACATCTCGGTAGGCCGCCATTATCATAGCAATTGGATTGTAATAAAAAAGCCATCGTGCTTTTTCCGGTACCGTTGATAACGGGAATAACACTCCCGATAAATAAAATAAAGCGTTCACTATGATGACAAGCATATGTTCTAAATCTCTGAAGAAAACAGTTAGTGATGATACCAAAAAAGTAATTGCTAAAGTTAATACTACCTGTATTAACAAAATCAAAGGTAGATAAAAGTAATATACATTCGGATAATAACCATATAAAGAAAGTGCAGGAATCAAAATCACTAAACCGTAAATATAATTCACTAAACCACCCATAACGACAGAAATAGGCAAAATCTCATGCGGGAAGTAGATTTTTTTGATTAAGTTACCTGACCCTACAATAACAGATGAACCGCTCAAAATTGAATTTGAGAAAAAATTCCACGAAAGCAATGTACTAAATAAAAACAAGGGATAATTGTCAACTTGCATTCTTACAACAATTGAAAAGAGAACAGAATATACCATAAGCATTAACAAAGGATTTAGAAACGTCCACAAAAATCCAAACACAGACCCTCTATACCTTGTTCTTAGGTCTTTGGAAACTGAGTTTTTAAGGAACTCTCTATATTTATAAACATCAATCCAGTCATTTATCATTCAGTTTCTCACCTTAACTTTGATCTCTCAAATTTTTCAAAACATCACTTAGCGTTTGGGTTAAATTAATCGTTGGTTCCCAACTAGTGAATTTCTTAAGTTTAGTGTTGTCTCCAATAAATACTGGAGTGTCTACAGGTCTAAGCTTATTACTATCAATAACTACATCAATATTTGTTTGAGAAAGTGAGAGCAATGTATCTAGTATGCTTTGAATTGACGTTGCAGTACCAGAACATACATTAACACACTCTCCCCAATCTGTTACCTCTTCTCGATTTAACAAAAGATAATATGCTCGAACTATATCCCGAACATCCGTAAAGTCTCTTTGTGCACTCAAATTACCCACAGAAATCACGTTATTCTGCTGGCCTCTTTCGATTCGAACAATTTGATTAGAAAAATCAGAAACTACAAATCCCACGCGTTGACCAGGTCCTATGTGATTAAAAGGTCTAACGTGAATTATTTTCAAACCATAAGCAATGAAATAATGTCTTGCTAGCATTCCTACTGTAGCTTTGGAAATACCGTAAGGAGATGTCGGCTTCAAACGAGCATCCTCAGTAATTGGACTACACTCTTCATCAGGACCACCATATTCTTCGGCAGAACCAACTGTTAAGACCTTAACATTTCCCTTAATTTCGCTGTTAATAACAGCCTCTAATAAATTTAAAGTAAGATTTACATTGCTTTGAAAGGTAGCAGTTTTGTCAGTCCACGAATCTATAACTGAACTTTGGCCAGCTAAATGATAAATAAAATCCGGTTGGATATCATCCAAGACTTTCACAAGACTTTCAATGTTCTCAAAATCAACAGGAACGATTTTCACACCTTCTACTAGGTTTACTTCATTTAAATAATCTCGGGTCGTTCCCCAAACCTCAATTCCATTATTTATTAAGTAGCTTGCCAAATGTTGACCCACAAAACCTGTAGTTCCTGTTATCAAAGCCCTCATTAGTAAGCCTCCTTAATTGTGAGAATAAAACCTATTTAGACAACTTCTCAAGATCACTATCCACCATCATTTTCACCAACTGTTCAAACCCAACTTCAAGCTCCCAACCCAGTTTTTCTTTTGCTTTCGTGCAATCCCCAAGCAACAGATCTACTTCAGCAGGTCTGACGAATTTTTGATCAATTACAACGTAATCTCTCCAATTCAACCCGACATGGCTAAAAGCAATTTCAACTAATTCTTCAATGGTATGTGTTTCACCAGTTGAAATCACGAAGTCATCTGCTTTGTCTTGTTGTAACATCAGCCACATAGCTCTGACATAATCACCTGCAAAACCCCAATCTCTCTTCGCATCCAAATTACCTAAACGAAGTTCACTCTGCAGTCCCAATTTAATTCTAGCAACAGCATCAGTAACTTTACGTGTTACGAATTCAATCCCCCGACGTGGTGATTCATGATTAAACAGAATACCGGAGCAAGCATACATATTGTAGCTTTCTCTATAGTTTACTGTAATCCAGTGCCCGTATACTTTAGCAACTCCGTAAGGACTACGTGGATAAAAAGGCGTCGTTTCTTTTTGGGGAGTCTCTACTACTTTACCGAACATTTCACTGCTAGAAGCTTGATAGAATCTAGCATCTGGCTTTACTAAACGCACAGCTTCAAGCATGTTGGTCACACCGATCCCAGTTGCTTGTCCTGTAGCAACTGGTTGGATCCAAGAAGTTGCTACAAAAGATTGAGCCGCTAGGTTATATACTTCATCTGGGTTGGAGATGCGTACTGCATTAATCAGAGAGCCCATATCAAGCAAATCTCCATCTATAAATTCTATTTCATTCTTCAAATGTTCAATATTCTCAAGAATTGGCACACTCGTTCTACGGCGTAATCCAAATACTTTATATCCTTTAGAAAGTAAAAGTTCAGCCAAATATGAACCGTCTTGTCCAGTAATACCAGTAATGAGTGCGTGCTTAGTCATTGTAATAAATTCCCCTTTAATATTAATTGTTAATTACAAATATTGTTCAAGCTTCTGCATACGTAATTCTTTAAGCAGTAACTTAACCTCTTGAGCTTTATCTTTTGTACAAATTAAAGTTACATCTTCAGTATCAACGATTATCAAATCTTCAACACCAAGTGTAGCGATTAGTTTCCCGTTACTTTCAATGATACAACGCTTCGTATCTAGGTTTAATATATTACCCTTTATGACATTCCCATTCTCATCCAGATCGCTTATTCTTTCTAGTGCAGTCCAACTGCCCACATCATCCCATCCGAACACACATGGAATAACATAAATATTATTTACTTTCTCCATAATTCCATAATCAATAGACTGGTCCGGCATCTTAAGAAACTCAGAACGGATAATTGCATCCCGGTCTTCAGAGTCAAAAACTGTTTTCATAGTCTCTAATATATCATGCATCTCCGGCATGAGTTCTTTAATATATCCTCTGATAGTCTCGATTTTCCAAACAAAAATACCACTATTCCAATAGAAATTACCGGATTCGAGATAAGATTGAGCCGTCTCCAAATCAGGTTTCTCAACAAATTTATTCACTTTATGAACACTCAACTCGTTGATTTCCTTGAATTGGTCACTGCTTTCAATATATCCATATCCCGTCTCCGGATATGTAGGTTGAATACCGAGAGTAACAAGATTGCTATTATCCTGTGCTACCTCAACAGCAGTTTTCAAGATTTGCACAAATCCTTCTTCATTCTCAATAATATGATCTGAAGGTATTACAATCATAGTACTATCCGGAAATCTATCTTCAATAATAATGGATGCCAACCCAATACAAGGTGCTGTGTTTCTTCCGACTGGCTCAATAATAATATTCGCATGAGGCAAATGCGGTATTTGAGCTTTAATTAATTCAGCATACAGTTCATTAGTAACAATAAAAATTTGACTGATATCAATCAACTTTTCTAATCTAGCTATCGACTGCTGAATCATTGATTTGTTCCCTGAGATGTTTAAAAATTGTTTTGGGAGGTTCGTTCGGCTTTTAGGCCAGAAACGTTCCCCCTTACCACCCGCCATGATTACACAAGTAATTGTCATTTCATCCTCCAAATTTCCACAAAGAAATATATTCTAATCTCTTTTTAATCAATTCGCCTATCGCTTGTGGAGAGTAGTTCTTTTTAATATGTTCCTCACCTTTAGACGAAATTTCCTTATAAAAGTTCTTATCGTCACAAAGTTTACGCATATACTGGCTCGCATGCTCCACATCAGGATCGGCCCAATATTGATAAGACTTATAAGGCCCATGATCGTGATCCAGCTGTACTAATCTATAATCCACTAAGCACGAATTGTTAAAATCCATAAAATCCACATTAGATGACCAATTTGTCCCAATAACCGGTTTACCTAGATACATAGCCTCTGCTAATCCAAGACCAAACCCTTCACTTCGATGAAGAGATACGTAACTATCAGTTACAGAAATTAATGAATTGGTATCATTTCTTGATAAGGTCCTATCTATCAAATATATATTTTTGTAGTTACCAATAAGCTCATGTAGTTCATTCAACTCTTTGGAGTCTTGCTGTGCACTGTTCACTTTAATAACCAAACCAACGGCATTATCATCAGGTTGAAAAGCTAACTGGAATGCCTTGATCGAAGCTTGTGGATTTTTTCTGGCCTGATAACTTTTTAGATCATACATAGAAAGAAAGAGAAACGGTTGTTCAGGCAAATTAAAATAAGTTCGATCCCTAACATCAGTAATACTAACTTCAATACTATGAGGAATCTTAACAACAGGAACCGGACTTTTCATAGCAATAGAGTCAACTACAAACGTAGAAGGTGCCCAAATCTCATCTACTAAATTAAAGCTTTCTTTCCAATCGTCTGGGAAATCAGGCAGTTCCCAATGCCAGAAGCCAATATTATAACGATCTTTAAAAATAGAGTTTCCGTAATGAGCATAGATTTCAATCATTTGCTCAGCATTAATATGAAACAAATTAAGATTATACTCAGGTTCTGCCATTTCTTTATGTACCCAGGTATTATCATTCATACTTGCAGAATTAGTACCAGTAAAATTGATAATTCCAAATGGAATCTCTACTGCATTCAAGCTTTTAGCAGCTATTCTGCAAGACTCTCCTATCCCCATCTCCGCTCTAGAATACCCAACTAAATTCACACCCGTTAATGCACCTTTATTATTCTCCGATGTGCCATTCTTATGGATTGGGAAGGCTGTTTTAAGCAGCCCTTTTTTTATCTTCTGTCTAGTTTCAAAAGAAAACAATCTGACGGCCATAGGCTTTAATTTTACAGCTATTTTATAAAGTTTTTTGTAAATAAAAGATTTAGCATTAGTCATAATCAATTAATCTTCCCGTTTCGTTTCATTTATTGATTCCTCCGTACATTGTCTGAATAAAGTGATTCACTTATAGTAATTAACATCATAGAATCTGATTAAAGTAGCTCAATGATTATCTAATATGCTAAAATATTGTCGTACCTACAGGAAAAGGAGATTATAACGTGTCGAAACCAGTATACGGTAAAAACGCCGCTCAGTCGAGAAATGTTGAAAAGATAGCTAGTCCGATATGGGCATTGGTTGTTGCTTTCATTTTATTTTTGTGTTGGGCCCCATTTCAAGTGGGATTATTTAACGGACAGCAATTAGACTTCGAGAAGCCAATTTATGTATCTTCATTACTAAGCGGCCTTTTGCTGCTAGTATGCCTTGGCTTATACTACAAAAAATTCAAAATTGATGAACAGAGGGACTTAGTAGCTTCTGCTTCTATATTACTGCCCCTGACCTACGCTTTATCATTGTTTGTCGCAGTTTCGCATTATACGTCGATGAATATGCTGTTTATTCAGAGCATGTATGTTGCAGTCTTCATTATAGCCTTTTATCTCTTGAAGCAAAAGCAAGTAAATGTTGTCATTCAAAATGCTATAATGGCGATTGCGTATTTTATAGTAGGTTTTGGACTCTTAAATTGGCTAGGCAGCAGTAAATTAGCTGGTGCTCTGGTAGGCTGGTTCTCAAATACCGTACGAAATGATATCTATTTAGATGCAGTTATGACTGACTCTAATGGCCTTCGTCTGACTTCGATCTTTCAGTATGCGAATACATACGCTGCATTCTTAATGGCTTTTCTCTTTGTAGCAATATTCGCGCTTATTCGCTCTAAAAAATGGTATGGAACCTTGACACATGGCTTTATGTTAGTGCCCATCATTGTGTCGATTTTGTTAACCTTATCTCGCGGTGGCTTAGTCTTGCTACCTGTAGTATTCATACTTCTGCTTCTATTCCTAAAACCTGCACAGCAAATCCTTTGGATTCTGCATCTTGGAGTTGCTGGAATTGTATCTTTGCTCATTACGACACCCGTAACTAATCTAGGAATAGAGTTAAACACAAATTTCACTTCTTCTTCCGCTTTAAAAGGCTGGGCATATCTATTAGGAGCTTCACTAGTTGTAGCTGGCCTATCTTGGGTCATTCAGCGTTTTGTCGCTCCATGGTTGTATGCAAGACTAGAGAATTGGTCGTCACATAAACGGACAGGTCTTTGGATCCCACTCGGATCTGTTGCTCTAGTAGCTATTGTAGCTTTCTTACTTATCGGTACGAGTGCAAAAAGCATCTTGCCTGATAATATGGAGACTCGTCTTGAAAATATCAATTTCCAACAACATAGTGTACTTGAACGGATTACTTTTTATAAAGATGCCATGAAGGTAGTGAAGGATTATCCAATCCTTGGTGCTGGTGGTGGAGGCTGGTCCTCACTATATGAACATTATCAGAATAACCCTTATACTAGCCGCCAGGTGCACAACTTCTTTCTTCAATTTTTAATCGAGGTTGGGATTCTTGGTTTTATCGTATTTATGGGTTTCATTCTGTATATTTTCTATAAGTATATTCGCGGGTATGTAAAACGGGATAAAAATGATTTTGAGAATGGCTTCTTCTATCTAATCATTGCTTTATCGATTCTTGTGCACAGTTTACTTGATTTCAACATGAGTTATGCCTTTATGGGGATACTCGTCTTCCTTGGACTAGCTGGGATGGCAGTTGTGATGGACAGCAAAAAGTTACGAAAAAATTGGAATAAAGCCGGTATTCGGCTTGGGTATTTCGCAGCTCTCACAATCGGTACTGTATTCTTGTTATTCCTTTCGATCAGCTATATTGGATCCAGTAATGCTGCTCTAAAGGGTAAGAATCTAATTAGAGTGAGCACTTCATATGAAGAAATTAAAGCGCCGTTGGTTGAAGCTTTAAAAACCCGCCCTAATCATCCTGAATCAGCTATCTCTTTATCTGCCATGGATATGACGGTATTCAAACAAACGCAAGATGAGCAATTTCTTGTTGAAGCAAATAACGTATTAACTCGAGCGCTAAAAGATGAACCTTACAACAAATATCTTTTAGCTCAAATGGCGGGCTACTATGATTTAAAGGGTCAAAGTGACCTTGCATACAATGTTTACCTCGAGAATGCTGATAAGTTCAATTGGGATATTAATTGGTATGATACTCTCATCAGCCGTTCCTTTACCTTAGGTCAGCAAGCACTTAATCAAAAGGATGAAGTTAAGAAAGAGAAGTACTTCGCAGAAGAGCTTGAAGCATATAACCACGTTCTAGCTGGGATTGAACATCTGAAGACACTTCCACCTGAACAATTACAAGGGCGTCCGTTCTCCGTAACACCAACGATTGCGATAAATGTTGGCAAGATGCAGCTCTTGGCTGGACAAAAGGATGAGGCTACAGCCACTCTCAAGCTTAATTCAGATGCTAATTACACGGATATTATGAACAGTGAAACTCCATGGGATATAAATTGGTACAGTTCACTCATCAGCCGTTCATTTGATTTGGGGCAGGCAGCTTACGCACAACAAGATGATGAAGATAGAATAGAAAACATGAAAGCTGGTTTTGTCATTGGGCTTTTGGCCTACGATCATGTACTTGCGGATAATGATCCTTCGAAGGCATTTAATCCGGATGTAACACTGAAGGTAGGAAAGATGCAGTATATGTCTGGAAAGATACAAATAGCAGCCTCCATCTTAAAAACAGCTTTAAGCCAAGATTTCGCAGATGCAACTAATCGAGAGGTTACCCGTTGGTACCTTGCTGCACTGGCGAAAACTGGTGGCGAGGATCAGGCACTATACGATTCGCTGATTGCAGCTGATCCTGCGGAAGCAGCACAAGTTGAGGCCATTACAAATTCACAATTTTAAAAAAGAAAGAAACCATAAAAGCGCGCCACTGTAATTACAGTGGCGCGCCTTTTTTCGATATATGAGATTTACTTATAGCCCGACCTTAGCTGCTTCGCTCTCGACAAGCTCTTTCATATAACGAAGCAAGTCATCTTTAAGCTCCTCGTGTTGAAGTGCATAATGAATGGTAGTCTGGATAAAGCCCATTTTCTCACCCACATCATGACGTTTACCTTCAAAGTCATAGGCAATAATTCGTTCAACCTCGCTTAGACGTGCTATCGCGTCAGTAAGTTGGATCTCTCCGCCTACACCCACCTGCTGTTCTCCAAGCATATCGAAGATACGTGGAGTTAAAATATATCGTCCAAGAATAGCTAAGTTCGAAGGAGCCTCTTCTCTCTTCGGCTTTTCCACTAGACGATTTGCCTTGTAGACACGTTCCGCCAAAGGCGAACCATCTACCACACCATACCGTGATACTTCCTCCCACGGAACAGGCTGAACACCTACAATAGAAGATTTATACTCGTCATATATGTCAATCATCTGTTTGAGGCACGGTTTGTCCGCTTCAACAATATCATCGCCGAGTAGGACAGCAAACGGTTCGTTTCCTATGAATTTACGTGCACACCAAATCGCATGTCCGAGACCTCTTGGCTCTTTTTGGCGGATATAATGGATATCAGCCATTTCAGAAGATTTGCGAACGGATTCAAGCAGCTCCCACTTCTGCTTCTCAGCCAAGTTAAATTCCAGTTCAAATGAGTTATCAAAGTGGTCCTCAATCGCACGTTTGCCTTTCCCCGTTACAATAATAATATCCTCGATCCCGGAAGCGACTGCTTCTTCAACAATATATTGGATCGTTGGTTTATCTACAATCGGTAGCATTTCTTTAGGCATTGCTTTAGTTGCAGGTAAAAAACGAGTGCCGAGACCTGCGGCGGGAATAATCGCTTTACGGATCTTCATCACATTAACTCCTTCTATCGTATACTCTTTTCAATTACATATCTGTAAGTACCCTAAAATGGCATATTTCTTTCAATTATAGCAGTTACAGCACATTTATGTCAGAGTGTTTGTTATATTTGTATATCTATTCCAATGAAATAAGAGGGCAGGAATTATAATCAATTATTGCTATTTTAAATACTTTGCTGACCCTATAATATACTACTATTTAGTATATGCAAATTAGGGTGAGGACGAGATCAATTCCGAAAAAAGGGCTAAGCAATACCAGCATCTACCTGGTAGTTACTTAGCCCTTATCTTTAACTCTTAACTCTTATTACTTCGCGTTCACCAATTGCCCACGCGTTACACCAAGTTGGTTAGTAGCCTTTAGGCTCTTCCATACCTGTGTACCAGAGATTTCACCACGCAGAGCGCGGCTGTAGAGGCTGATTACCTCAGCCACTTGCTCTGGTGTCTCTTCCAAGAACTCCACACGGTATGAAGATACTCCTAGGTCACGGAAATTATTCAGATACTCCGCACCAGACTGCTCGACAGCGTTATAGACGGTATTACGGCAGCCTTCATCCACACGAACTGGATGTGACATTCCAATACGGTCTTGCAAAGAAGCACGGTGCTCTTCACAAGGACGACCACAGTTCGTATAGTCTGTGCCTTCACTCATAAAGGTACAGTACACGCAGTGTTCAGTATGGAACATCGGCAAATGCTGATGAATAACAACCTCCATCCGGGACGTATCACTGTGTTCAAGCAGATCAACCATCTGTTGAATGTTCAAGTCATAGGATGGCGTTACTATGTCACAGCCAGCCTCAAGGAACAAATCCACTGCTTTATGATTGGCGATATTCAGTGAGAAATCACCGATCAGGCGTGGATGCACAGCATCCGGCTGCTCCTGGCGGCGGCGCAGATAATAATATAACGCGCCTGTATTACGCACGAGCACAGCATCCGGCTGCAAGCGAAGAATATTCGCGTGGTAGCCGTTCTCGCCCGGCATATGAATGCGCGGCGTGGCCAGCGCTATGCTGGCTCCTGCAGCCCGTACCGCATCTACTGCTGCCGGGAACTGCTTGATAAACTCGAAGTCGGCGTAGATGTTTCTCACGCCGGCCTCGAGCGCAGCCTGTACCTGCGGCAGGCTGCGGCACAGCGCGGTGAGCTCCGCTTCACCAACGCGCTGCGGTGCGACGCCCCTGCGGGTGGCGTCGCCGTAAACCTCGATCGCCCGTTTCACGTAGACGGGCGGTTTCGGGCGCTCGCCCGCAAGCAGCTCCACCGCTTGGCGGCGGATGCTGTTCAGCTCGCGCATAGGGACGATGACGTCGCCTTGCAGATGCGACTCCAACGCGTCAAGCTGGAACACGGTCCCGCCCAGGCGGCCGAATTGTTCTTCCAGCAGCGCGGTATCCATCGGACGCTTTTGCGCGGCTTCCAGCGCGAGCTCCGAGTCCACACGGACGGTAACGTTCTTCTGAAAGTCCGTCCACCAAGTCGTCAGCTTCTCGCCGACGCAGCCTTGCACTCTAACATGTACCGGAAATACCCGGTACGGCTTTTCAGTTTCATAAGTCTGGCGCAGCGCCTTATCTAACGCAGGGTCATTTGTCTTCCAAATGCGGTCACCGACATTTAGACGACGAAGATCCACATCATTACGACCGGCTACGATGTCGATGATCCAGCCTTCTCCGGCTTCGCCTTCCAGCTTCACACCTTTACGACGAAGGTCGTAGACACGACCGCCTTCTTCTTTTTTCGTTGGATCCCCAGCGTCAAAAACAATTCCGTCCCCACGCTTAAGCGGTGCATGAATACGGCAGACCACTCCGTCACGCAGAATTTGCTCAACCGTCCCCAAATATACACCACGGCTTTTTGGGAAAGTCCCGTCTACCAGTTTCTTATTGTTCGTTCCATCCAGGAAACCATGTGTAAACCCGCGGGAGAAGCTTTGTTGCAGCTCGCGCACCTCCTCCTTCGAAGGTTTGGACAGATCGCCTTCAAAATACCGATCAATCGCTTTACGATACTTACTAACTACATTCGCTACGTATTCCGGGCTTTTGAGGCGGCCTTCGATTTTAAAAGAAGTCACACCCGCCTCGATCAGTTCAGGCATTAGATCAATTGCTGCCAGGTCCTTAGGAGAAAGCAAATAAGTTACGTCTCCCATAGGTTTTACCTCACCATCCACCATCAGATCATAAGGCAGGCGGCAAGCCTGAGCACATTCACCGCGGTTGGCAGAACGTCCGCCCCACATTTCAGAGGTCAGACATTGACCTGAGTAGGAAACACACAAAGCACCGTGTACGAATACTTCCATCGGTAAGCGGGCTTGCTCCCCGATCGTACGAATTTGTTTCAGATTGTTCTCACGACCTAATACCACACGTTCCAAACTGAAAGGTTTAGTAAACTCTACCGCTTCCGGCGAAGTAATGGTCATCTGTGTCGATCCGTGAATCGGGAAATCCGGTGAGATTTCGCGGATCATTTTGACCAAACCTAAATCTTGTACAATTACTGCGTCTACGCCAGCATCCACGCATGCATCAATCAGTTCTTTTGCATCAGACAATTCATTTTCAAAAACCAGTATATTAAAGGTCAAAAATCCCTTCACACCATAGCTATGCAAAAACGCCATAATTTCCGACAGCTCGTCCATGCGAAAGTTGTTCGCTCTGGCCCGTGCATTAAACTTCTCTACGCCAAAAAAGATAGCATCCGCTCCGTTTGCTACCGCTGCACGCATGCAGTCCCAATCACCTGCCGGTGCCAATAGCTCCACGTCTTCTCTGCGTATTTGTTGCTCTTTCATTTATATCCTCCCAAACCGCCATTTGACGGGTCATTTCTAGTTGATTAACTTGATAATTGTATCAAATATCACACTTGAGCGCTATGCGTTTACCAACATTTATATAGAATAAAAGTCATAATGCTGTCAGAAAGCCGACTTCTTGCTTATTGCTCTTTACTCCATGAATGTTGTAGAACATGCAACTTTATTGCCCAATTCAGTGCTTCGACAACTAAATGTTGTACATAAAGCATCATTTTAGCTATTCACATTATGCCCAACTTGGATAACATTGGCTCCGAACCTCTAAAACAACCCTTCCGACAACCCTTCTATCGGTTTATAGTAACAAATATATGTATTTTTAGTAATAGGCCGCAGCTAACCCTTATCCACTAAACTCTGCAACCATTTACGAGCAAAACGAAAGTTAACGCCATAATCGTTCATAACATCCTTAGGTCGAATCCCTTTTCCCCCTTTATACAAAAAAAGAACGCCCCAAGCCAAATCGGCATCCGGGACGTTCTTCGTCTGATTGAATTACACGCTTCTATTCGTGTGTCAACTACGACATTGGTACTCTTTTAACTACTTGCTGCCTGTAAACCGAAACGATTGTAGTGTCTTGTCTAATAGAGCCTGCTGTTCTGCAGTGGCATTGGCATCATTCAGCGTAACGGTAATCGTGTAGACCACATCATTTTTACCAAACACAACCTGCTTACTGCGAAGAGGGATACCATTTTTGATTTGATGTGCAGTTATGATCGTAGCAGGGACATCCGCAATGGTAGACTCCACTACACCTTCTATACGAGGGCCTTTGGGATCATTATTTTTATTTTGATAAGCATCTTTGAGCACATTAACTGTATACTCCACTGAACCCTCGGGTTTTGAGTTGATCTGTAGACGTCCTCCGCTGAACCGATATTCAATCGACTGCGTCTCAAAAATATCCTGATAAGGTGTCCATAAACTTGGAATATCAATGGCATAACCGTAGGTTTTGGATACTTTGGTTAATGTCTTATTTTTGAGCGTCTTATAATCATCACTAGCGAGCCGCCCGAAGTTCTCCTTCAGCAGATCAAAATCAATATCAATAGAGGATATGATGGCTTTGAATTTTGCCTTATCGTCATCTTGCCCAGCAGCTGTTACATATTCAAAATAATAACGATACCCATTTTTGAGTATGAGAGCTTGATATTCTGTAGTAACACCGTTGCCGTAATTTAGCTGTAGCTCATTAATTTGTGCGGATACGCCCGAGATCTCCGACTTGTTGCTGTCTTTCAGAATATAAGCATCCGCTACAAAGTTTTCTTTAGTTTTCATTTTCAGATCTTCAGCCCAGCTCTCTAGTGTAGAACCAGCAGGTGCCGAGGTAACTGCCACACTCAGATGACTTCCCTGCTTACTCTCGTAATAGAGATGCTGGTCGTCCTTACTCCAATCTGCGGGAACCTGTAGTGAAATCCCATAGTCCTCATTATACGCGTCTCGCAATCCACTTTTCACCGTAGAAAGATCACGGATTTTTTTGCTTTTAGTATCAAAAGAAGGCTGGAAAGAGTTAAGTAATCCTGTATATTTAGCAAAATCCTTATAATTAACTGCTTTGTTATCCGTCAAATAAATCTCGTAGAGTCGACCTTCAGCATATAACAGTCTGCTTTCCCAGAGCGCTCCACTGGAATCTTTACTGATCAATCTAGCATAAGGTACCGCGGCTTTGGGGAACGACTCCCGATCCAATATCAACTCCCCACCTGCCTCGACCTCCCGAACCAGCTGTTCCAGCAGCCCATCCGCATCCACCGCAACCGCATGGTCACTTACATGAATCTCCACATAATATAGATTGTCCGCACTTGAAAAGGTAGCCACACTTTCATCTCCACCGCTATTTCCAGCAATCAGCCCAGAGGGATAATTCAGTGTCCATTGAAAATAACTGTTTCCAATTTGAGTCTTACCAACATCGCTGTCAATCCCAGTATCCTTTGGCGTATCTTCTTCATTGTCTACAGGAACTAGGGTAACCATTAGCTCACCCCCACTCCCTTGAGAGAGAGTCGCACCTAACACATCAGCTACAAAACGTAGCGGTACCATCAGCACGTCTGAAACCATCCGGGGCGCTGAGCCCAGTTTAACTTTGATCCCATCCTTCCAAGCGATATCACTCCCAATCGTCATCACCCCTGAATGAGCACCATAGGTTACTTTTACAACATTGTTCTGCTCTAAGGAAACAGTGCTGCCAAACGTCTTTTTAAAAACCCCAAGCGGGACCATAACCGTTCCATTCTCCGTATAAGGCCGCTCGATAGCCACCTTCTTACCATTCACCGTAGCTGAAGTACTGCCAACTTTTAGACTCAGCTGTAGCTTATCTCCTTGTGAAGCTAATGCTGTTTGTATGGGTAATATAGAAAATAGCAGTAATAAGGCCAGCATCGCACAAAATCCTTGTTTTAAAATTTTAAAGCCCATTTACCGTCCCCCTCTCCTGTTTGCTGATCACTCATCCGCGTGCTCGTCCCCATCCGTTTCATAATCATCTCCGCTTAACAACGGATCACCTTGAGTGAGCACGAGTTTACGGACGACGATATCCCCATCGCTTTGCATAACCAGCCGCACAGTTGCTCCCGGCAGGTAGCTTTTGAACAATTCATTAATATCAACTAGTGAGACCACACGATGCCCGTCGATGCTATACAAGACGTCCCCTTCAACAACCCCTGACTTGAGCGCTTCTGAAGACACCACCTTAGTGACGGACAGCGGGTCCAGCGTTGGCAATCCCACAATCGTAGACCAGCTCGCCTCCAGCTCTAGCCCTAGACTCGGATGCTGTACCTCACCATATTTTAAAAGCTGGTTGATAATATACTGCACAGTATTCGCTGGAATCGAAAACCCCATATTTTCCACACCCACCGCTGAGTATTTCAGGCTGTTGATTCCCAGCACCTCACCTTTCATATTTACAAGCGGCCCTCCGCTGTTTCCGGGATTAATCGCAGTGTCACTCTGGATAAGACGATAAGCCGCATCTACCTCACGGTTAAGACCACTTATAACGCCTACAGTCGCTGAGTTTCGTAGAGAAAAGCTAATCGGTGTTCCGATAGCAATAACCTTCTCCCCAACCACTGTTTTGCTATTCGCTGGAATAAACTTGGCGGGCTTTAAATGGGTGGCATTAATTTTGATCAGCGCCAGATCACTAACTTCATCCAGATAGGTTTCTTTAACGCTGTAGGTTTTGGAGTCCGAAGTGACTACTATGGCATTTTGCAGATCCTTGATTACATGAGCATTGGTTACAATCCATCCGTTCGATTTCACAATGATGCCGGAGCCATGCGTCAGATTGTACCGATCATCCGGGCCACTATTCCCGCCACTCTCGTCTTTGCCGATAATGCCCACAACAGAAGGAGTGATACTTTTAATAATTCCAGGTATCGGATCTTCTGCCGCTGCTTTACTAACCACCTTACTAGTACTATCAAAAGCAAACACCGACTGACTCCATACTCCCGACAGCACTACGCCGCACAGTAATAGACCTAATCCTTTCTTCACCAGCTTCTCCCCAACACTCCTCATTCCTCACCAGACCCTCTCTTTGCTCATGGATAAATTTTACATTATATTATTTGAAAAAAGACGCCTTCAATGCGCCCATGGCGTTAAAGGAGTCTTTTGGTGCAAAGCTGTTCAATTTAGTTCTTTCATTAACTTAACCAATGCATCACCATGGCATAGTCAGAGATCACAAAAACCAGCAAACTAACGGCTCCAAAACCAATGGCAAATTTGTTCTTCTGGGGAGCTTTCAATAGTCGAACAACCCCGACCAAAATCAAGATGGTAAATAAAATCATAAACACATCAAAGGTATGAAATTTAGACGGTCCTTGCGCGGCAACTTCTGCAAGCAGCATAACCTTACCTCCTCAAAAATGTTGTCAAGCAAGATCCAGTAATCCCCATATCACCTTCTATGTTATCGCTACCATTTGGGCGATGCAATAGGTTTTGTAGAAAAATTATGTATTTGTCGTAAAAAATATATTTTATCCCTGCAAAATCCGTAATAACGATGAGATTGATCACTGACAATTGGGTGTGCTTAGGGAAACGTTGTGAGCCCAATCAACTCTTTCGTCGTGAACGTTTACAATAGAAAGTCCGTTAACTGCTTTAGAGATGAGATAAATTGAGCAGTGAATTGGAATTGGAATTCAGAACTTAGAACTTAGAACTCTGGGCTCGAAATTTAGGATTTTAATGAATTAGGGAAATTTTCCCTAAAATTGATCGATTATCAGCTCATTTTGTGATTATCAGGGAGGTTTTCCCTAATCTAATAAACAGTTATTTGATAGAGTGATATGAAGGATTAATTATTCGGTTTTCAAGGAACTTTTGACCCTAATGTTAATCACTTACCCGTTAACCCTATCAACAGAATACTCCTCATTGAATCTTACTACGAACATGTCCTACATATGCCTACCTTACCTATTATTAAATCCATTTTTTCTATAGAATCCGTATAACTTTTGCTAGAAAGATCACATCATATATCTATGAGCCGTCTTTCGTATAATTACCGGATAATCCTACAATAAAAGCCCCGGCAAGATACCGAGGCCTTATTATACATAGGTTATATTACTTACCGTTTATTTAGAGGGTTTCCGCCGTCTCAAGCATAAGCGCTTCGGTCCGCTCTGTATCACGAATCAGAACCGGCTTCAGATACTTACCTGTGTAAGACTCTGTGACTGTAATGATCTTCTCCGGTGTCCCTGTTGCCAGGACGGTACCACCGCCGCTACCACCTTCCGGTCCCATATCGATGATATAATCCGCTGTCTTGATTACATCCAGATTATGTTCAATAACAAGAACCGATTCTCCGGAATCCACCAAACGATGCAATACCTCAAGCAGACGACCAATGTCATCTACATGCAGGCCTGTTGTAGGCTCATCCAAAATATAAAGTGTTTTACCCGTGCTGCGACGGTAGAGCTCAGAAGCCAATTTTACCCGCTGTGCTTCACCACCGGATAAAGTGGTTCCCGGTTGACCAATCTTAATATACCCAAGTCCTACATCCATCAATGTTTGCATTTTACGATGGATACGCGGGATATTTACAAAAAACTCTGTTGCGTCCTCTACCGTCATCTCTAACACATCTGAAATGTTTTTGCCTTTATATTTCACTTCTAGTGTTTCCCGGTTATACCGTTTGCCCTTACATACTTCGCAAGGGACATACACATCCGGCAAGAAGTGCATCTCAATCTTAATGATCCCGTCTCCACGGCAAGCTTCACAACGTCCGCCTTTTACGTTAAAGCTGAAGCGTCCCTTTTGGAAACCACGTACCTTAGCCTCATTTGTCTTGGAGAACAGGTCACGGATGTCATCAAATACACCTGTATAGGTTGCTGGGTTGGAACGCGGTGTCCGCCCGATTGGCGACTGATCGATTTCAATAACCTTATCGAGATTTTCTAGTCCACGAATTTCTTTATGCTGACCAGGACGCACCTTCACAGCCTTATTCAACTGCCGTGCCAAACTCTTGTAAAGAATCTCGTTGATAAGCGAGGATTTACCAGAACCCGATACACCTGTCACCGCTGTAAATACACCTAATGGAATCTTCACATTCACATTTTTCAGGTTATTCTCTTTAGCACCACGTATTTCTACCCAGCGATCATCGGTAGGACGGCGTTTAGCGGTAACCGGAATAAATTTACGTCCGCTTAAATATTCACCCGTTAATGAATTCGGATCTTTCATAATCTCTTCTGGCGTCCCTTGAGCCATAACTTGTCCACCATGAATACCTGCGCCCGGACCAATATCAATAATGTAATCCGCTGCCATCATCGTGTCTTCGTCATGCTCTACAACAATCAGCGTATTGCCTAAATCACGCATATGCGCAAGCGTAGAGATCAGGCGATCATTATCTCGTTGATGCAAACCAATACTTGGCTCATCCAGAATGTACAATACACCCATGAGACTTGAACCGATCTGAGTAGCCAACCGAATACGCTGCGCCTCACCACCGGAAAGCGAACCCGCTGCACGGCTAAGCGTCAAATAATCCAAGCCTACATTCACAAGGAATCCAAGCCGATTGCAGATCTCTTTTAAAATGAGATTGGCGATGGCTGTTTCTTTTTCGCTCAATTTTATCTCTTCAAACCAATGCTGACAGTCTCCTATTGAAAGGTCCGTAACATCAGAAATATTATGATCATTGATAGTCACAGCTAATATTTCTTTTTTCAGACGTTTACCTTTACATACATGACATGGCTTAGCACTCATAAATCCTTCGATAAATTCACGAATACCATCCGAAGCAGTTTCACGGTAACGCCGCTCGAGGTTAGGTATAATCCCTTCAAAAGCAACCATCGCATCTTTCTTTTGACCGAAATCATTTTCATAACGGAAGCGGACCTTCTCACTGCCTGTACCGTTCAGTAATTTATTCATATGATCAGGTGTCAGACTGCTTACCGGAACGTTCTGAGGAATTTTAAAGTGTTCACAAACCGACTTCAGAAATTGCGGATAGTAATTAGAAGTACTTCCAGTCCAAGCTAAAAAAGCACCTTCTTCAATGGATTTCTCAGCATCAGGAATAAGCAGGTCTGGATCGACCACCATCTTCATGCCAAGTCCATCGCACTCTGTACAAGCTCCAAACGGACTGTTGAAAGAGAACATCCGTGGTGCCAACTCTTCAATACTAAAACCACAAATTGGACAAGCAAAGTTAGAGCTGAAAAGCAGCTCTTCCTGGCCGATGATATCAACAAGGATTTTACCGCCCGAAAGCTTAAGCGCCGTCTCCAGTGAATCCGTCAGCCGGGTCTCCACATCGTCTTTAACAACGATCCGGTCTACCACAACTTCTATTGTATGTTTTTTATTCTTTTCTAGTTCAATATCCTCTGAAAGATCTCTTAGCTCCCCGTCCACACGCACACGTACGAAGCCTTGCTTAGAGATATCTGTGAAAAGTCCTTTATGCTCACCTTTACGTCCTGAAATGATTGGCGCCAGGATCTGTAACCGAGTTTTCTCTGGATACTGCATAATCCGGTCTACCATCTGTTCAACGGTCTGGGAGGTAATCTCAATGCCATGCTCTGGGCAATGGGGATGACCAATACGTGCAAAGAGCAGCCGCAAATAGTCATAAATCTCCGTAACTGTACCTACCGTGGAGCGTGGGTTCCGGCTTGTTGTCTTCTGATCTATAGATATCGCCGGGGACAAACCATCAATCGAATCCACATCTGGTTTCTCCATTTGTCCCAAAAACTGACGTGCATAAGCCGACAAAGATTCAACATAACGCCGTTGTCCTTCAGCATAAATCGTATCAAATGCAAGCGATGATTTACCTGAGCCGCTAAGTCCCGTCAGCACGACGAAACGGTCACGTGGAATCGTCACATCGATGTTTTTGAGATTGTGCGCCCTCGCGCCTTTAATTACAATATTTTCGTTCGCCAACGGAACCTCTCCTTTTAAAAAAACTATTTCAACTTTATTTCAAAATATTCTCAAAGCCTTATCAAAGCCTTTCGATCCCTCCCAAACCCTCCCTTCCAAGGGAGGGCCCCAAGGGTTGCACCCTCTGGACACCCGTATTTTCTGGAGAAGGAGTATGGTGAGACGTAACTTAGTGACTACAATGCTCAGAGCGCTTATCCCTACGGGACCGCTTGGACGTTAGCGCACTAACTAAAGACAGGTACATGCAACTGTCATAAACGTTGCATGGTGCTGTCCCTGCGGGATACGCATAAGTGCCAAGTGCATTTCGGGCGCTGTCCCTGCGGATACGCATAAGTGTCATAAACATCGCGGGATACGCGACCCTCTATTGATTCAAAAAGAACGGTCTAGGACAGCACCGTTCAATACCTATTTTAAATATCGGTGATACATTAATAGTTTATTACTCAGCCCGAAGCTCCAGCAATGCGTCGCGTAGCTCTGCCGCGCGTTCGAATTGCAGGTTCTTGGCAGCGTCCTTCATTTCAGCTTCCAGACGCTGGATCAGACTTTGTTTTTCTTTCTTATTCATCTTGCCACCAACACCTGTGAGATAATCAGCTTTAGACTCAGCAACCTTCGTTGCCTCGATGATGTCACGCACTTTTTTATTAATAGTGGTTGGGGTGATGCCATGTTTCTCATTATGGGCAATCTGAATGGCGCGACGGCGCGATGTTTCGCTCATCGCCTTCTCCATCGAATCAGTGATCCGATCACCATACATGATTACACGACCCTCAGAGTTACGAGCCGCACGGCCAATCGTCTGAATTAGTGAACGTTCGGAACGAAGGAACCCTTCTTTATCGGCATCGAGAATTGCAACTAAAGATACCTCCGGTAAGTCGAGACCTTCTCTCAGGAGGTTAATCCCTACCAGTACATGGAACGTACCGAGACGAAGATCCCGCAAGATCGCCATCCGTTCCAGCGTCTTGATGTCAGAGTGCATATAACGAACCTTAATCCCGATTTCCTTAAAGTAGTCTGTCAGATCCTCCGACATCTTCTTCGTCAAAGTGGTAACGAGTACACGTTCATCGCGTTCAACCCGGTCACGGATTTCGCTAATCAGATCATCAATCTGACCTTCTGTAGGACGGACCTCGATGATTGGATCCAATAGACCAGTCGGACGGATAATCTGCTGCACCATAGTTTCGCAGTGTTCCATTTCATAAGGTCCAGGTGTCGCGGAAACGTAAATGATCTGGTTTACTTTATCTTCGAACTCTTCGAACTGAAGCGGACGGTTATCCAGTGCAGAAGGCAGACGGAAACCATGCTCTACCAACACTGTTTTACGCGCCCGGTCACCGTTATACATCGCCCGAATTTGCGGAAGGGTAACATGGGATTCATCTACGACGATTAACATATCATCAGGAAAATAATCCATTAACGTATATGGAGTTGCTCCCGGTTCCCTGAAGGTTAGTGGCCCGGAATAGTTCTCGATCCCCGAACAGAAACCCACTTCCTTCATCATTTCAATGTCGTAACGTGTCCGTTGTTCCAAACGTTGCGCTTCCAGAAGCTTGCCTGCGTCACGAAGCACGGTCAGCCGCTCTTCTAGCTCCCGTTCAATATTGACTATTGCTACACGCATCGTTTCTTCCTTGGTAACAAAGTGAGAAGCCGGAAAAATGGCGACATGATCGCGTTCACCGATCAATTCGCCCGTTAAAACATCTATTTCAGTGATCCGCTCAATCTCATCCCCAAACAATTCAACACGAATCGCATGTTCACCCTGAGAGGCTGGGAAGATCTCAACCACATCACCACGTACGCGGAATGTTCCGCGTACAAAATTGATATCATTGCGCTGGTATTGAATATCCACCAGTCTGCTCAGAATCTCATTGCGCGGTTTCTCCATCCCAACCCGCAAGGACAACAGCAAGCTTCCGTATTCCATTGGTGAACCGAGACCGTAAATACAAGACACACTCGCTACAATAATAACGTCACGCCGTTCGAACAAGGAGCTTGTCGCGGAGTGGCGAAGTTTATCAATCTCTTCGTTAATACTGGAATCTTTCTCAATATAAGTATCGGAGGAGGGAATATACGCCTCTGGTTGGTAATAGTCGTAGTAGCTGACGAAATAGTCTACCGAATTATTCGGGAAAAACTCCTTAAACTCACTTGCCAGCTGGGCAGCCAGTGTCTTGTTATGCGCAATAACCAGCGTGGGGCGATTTAATTTGGAAATAACTTGCGCGACAGTAAAGGTCTTCCCTGTACCTGTCGCTCCCAGCAGCGTCTGGTGCTTCTTACCCTGCCGGATGCCTTGTAGTAATTCATCTATGGCATGAGGCTGATCGCCCTGGGGTGTATACTCGGACTCCAATTCAAAAGTCTTCGTACTGACGACAATATCACTCATTTGCCCGTCTCCCCTCTATCGTCTAAACTAGATTAATATATTATAATTGTTGTCTGAATCTTCTCTCTCCATACGACAGTAAAAAATATGGAAGATAAGAATATGTGTTCCCGTTCATTATACAGTGTTGCTTAGATCGATGCAAACCATAATACACAGAAATGTTAGGAGCTTGAAGCATGGATATTACCGCAATAATCGGCCTAGTGGCCGGACTGGCTGCGCTAATCGGCGGCTACCTCTGGGAAGGCGGAAGCCTTTCCGGACTGCTGCAGCTTAATGCAGCTTTGATTGTATTTGGAGGTACGATTGCCGCCGTAATGATCAGCTTCCCGGCAGCTAAGCTACGCTCCATTCCCGCCGCTCTGCGCATGGCTTTTGGCCGCAATCCTGAACGTGATGAAGAGAAAGCAGAAGAGCTTATCGCAATGGCCACAGTGGCCCGCCGCGGCGGCGTTTTAATGCTCGAAAAACAAGCGGAACTGCATCCTGATCCTTTTACACGCGAAGGACTGTTGCTTATCGTCGATGGCACTGACCCTGAGCAGGTAATACAGATTTTGGAATTGGAAATGGATGCGAAAGAATTGAAGCATGAAAGCTACGCCAAGATTTTTGAAGCCGCTGGCGGATATGCTCCAACGATGGGGATCATCGGTACAGTTATGGGACTCATTAGGGTACTGGGCAACCTTACGGACCCATCAAATCTAGGTACCTCTATCGCAGTAGCGTTCACTGCAACACTGTACGGAGTAGCCATCGCTAATCTAATATTTTTACCCATTGCTTCCAAAATCAAATCCCGCAGCCAAAGTGAGCTGCATAGCATGGAGATGCTGCTAGTAGGCATTCTTTCTCTACAGAACGGGGATCATCCGCTGCTGGTGCGTAAAAAACTGAACTCCTTCATTTCAGACACCACCACAGATGACCGTGCAGAAGCAAGAGGTTTTATATGAGACAAAGAGACCGGCGCAAACGGCGGGTAGAGAATCGAGAAAGCCGTGATCGTTGGATGATTACTTACGCTGATCTAATTACACTTTTACTTATATTTTTCGTTATATTGTATGCGATGAGCAGCCTGGACACTGACAAATATAATATCGTGACCGGCTCTTTATCCCAGACTTTCAAGTCGAGCAGCACTGTTCTTGAAGGCGGGGATGGTATTTTAGATGCTGGAAAGACCCCTGACAACAAACCAGAGAGTACAGATGGGAATGCGAACGCAACTGCAAAACCAAATGACGGTTCTGATGAACAAACGGAGAATGAAACACCTTCAGCACGGGAGTTGGCTTTTCGAGAACAAGAGGCGAAGCTTGCTGAGTTAATGGGTGTGATCACCCACTATGTGGAGGAGAATAAACTCGGTGAACAAATATTTGTAGCCGACAAACCGCAGGGCATAGAAATCACGCTCAGCGACCGTTTTCTTTTTGATGTGGGTAAAGCAGATGTGAAGTCACCAGCCCTTCCTGCTCTTCAGCAGTTGTCTGGCTTATTCAAAGATATCGGAGCAACGATCAGCATTGAAGGACATACGGATAATACACCAGTGTCATCAGCTTCACGTTATAACGACAATTGGGAGCTATCGGGTGCTCGCGCGCTTTCTGTGCTGCGCTTTTTCTTAGATAATGAAGGACTGAACCCGGACACTTTTCAATATGCAGGTTATGCCGATACCCGACCAACAGCAGATAATACTACGGTAGCAGGCAAACAGAAAAATCGACGCGTAGAGATCATTGTACTTCGACAGCTTCAAGAGGTGGAATAAAATATAGTTGCTTGCGCTCAGAGCTAAGTTCGGCGGCAGGGGCCTTTGCAATTACCACATTGAGCTTACAAGGGACTTCATCCAATTTAATTAGGGAAAACCTCCCTGATTATTCACCTATTATCGTATCCAATCGCGGAATGAGGGAATTTCTCCCTGATTATTACTCTTTTTAGTCTGAAATAGTGGTTTTACCGAGATGATAGGGAGGAATTCCCTAAAACCCTAACTCTCACGCTATAATCGTCTAAAATGAGGGAGGTTTTCCCTAATTCCATACTCCACTAGACCCTCAAACCACTCGATTGGGTTTACGAATACTCGCACAATCCACATAAGAAACACAAACAGCAAGTCCCCGAATCACAGAAACTTGCTGCTAAAAATATCACACTTGATCAGACTATTTTCCGTCCCCGATTTCCAATTATTCAGCAACTAACGCGCTATAACCAGCTGCATCTAACAGACCTTTTACAGCATCAGCATACTCTCCATCAACTTCAATCTCAAAAATCCAACCCCCGCCATACGGCTGATCATTGATAAGCTCCGGACTAGCTTCTAATCCATCATTCACCTTGGTAACCGTCCCAGAGACGGGCGAATACAACTCCGATACCGTCTTAACGGATTCGATACTGCCTACGCTGTCACCGGCCGAAATGGTCGATCCTACCTCAGGAAACTCAACAAATACGATGTCGCCTAATAAATGCTGAGCATGGTCCGTAATCCCAACACGTACTACTCGTCCTTCTACTTGCTGTGCCCATTCATGCTCTTCGCTGTAAAGAAGGTTGTCTAATACTTCACTCATTTCAAGCCGCCTCATTTCCAATTTGGAGTTCTAAATTTAGTTATAGCCTAAGTTATCCCGGCTCACAATGTCAATATTACTAACAGGAAATTTAAATTTGTCATTTTTTCGACGTTTTCTTGTTGACAGCGCCCGACTATACCCGTTTAATGGAGACATACAAGAAGAAATGACGTTGTCGTCTTTTTATAGACAATAACCGTTTCTCGAAGAAATATAATTGCGGATGATGGCATAGGGAGAGACTGTCTCACTTGAAGACGGCGCCGAAGGAGTAAGCCCTAACAGGGGTGAATCTCTCAGGCAAAAGGACCTTTGTCGGACGTATCTCTGGAGAGCATCAGACGCAAGGCTAGATGCGTCAGATCACCAACGGGGAAACCTGCAAGCTAGTTACGGCAGGGTAACTCTCAGGTACAACGGACAGAGCAGAAAGCGATTTGTGCATTTATGCATGATTGCTTCTGCCTGTCCTTTTTTCGTATGTAATCAGATCAAGGGGAGTGACGACATGGATGCTTTGAGAAGAACACCTTTTTATGATCTCTATTCCGCTTATGCGGAGTCCAGGTGCATTGACTTCGGTGGCTGGGAGCTGCCAGTACAGTTTACAGGTATCGTGAAAGAGCACGAAGCCGTTCGCCAGCAGGCTGGGCTGTTCGATGTCTCGCATATGGGTGAATTCATGGTGATTGGGAGCGGTGCAGAAGCCTTTTTGCAAAAAATGACAACCAATGATGTCAGCCGCCTCACGGATGGTGCGGCACAATATACGCTGCTCTGTTATCCAAATGGCGGAGTTGTCGACGATCTACTCGTGTATCGCCTAAGCGAAGGGCGTTATATGCTCGTCGTTAATGCCTCCAACATCGACAAGGACTTCCAGTGGCTGCAAGAGCATTTGACCTCTGAATTCGGCGAAGTCACGCTCACTAATGTCTCTGACGAGACGCTTTTGCTCGCCTTGCAGGGTCCTCTGGCAGAGACCATTCTCGCGGAAGTTACTGATGCCCCTATTTCAGCACTCAAGTCTTTCCATTTCATCGAACGCGCTACCGTTTGCGGTGTAGAGGTACTTATCTCCCGTACGGGTTATACCGGTGAAGATGGCTTCGAGATTTACGCTCCGCTGGAAGGTGCAGAAACGTTATGGAACGGACTGCTTGCAGCAGGCGCGCCCCACGGATTAACACCTGCTGGACTGGGTGCACGGGATACCCTGCGTTTTGAGGCGAAATTACCATTGTACGGTCAGGAGCTATCTGCTGACATCACCCCGCTTGAAGCAGGAGTACAGTTCTTCGTGAAGCTGGACAAAATAGACTTTATCGGACGCGATGCACTAATACAGCAAAAAGAAGCTGGCATTCCCCGTCGCCTTGTCGGCCTAGAAATGATTGATCGAGGCATTCCACGCTCCCATTATCCTGTTTGGGCAGATGGGGTTAAGATTGGTGAGGTCACAACCGGAACGCAGTCCCCTACGCTGAAACGTAACCTGGGGTTGGCTTTGATTGATGCTGCTTACAGTGAAATAGGCACAGAGGTTTACGTGGAGATACGCGGTAAGCAGCTTAAGGCTGTAGTGATTAAGGCCCCTTTTTACAAGTATAAACGCCTTTAGCGTCCATATAAGGACGGTGAGCTTTTAAGCGAGAAATAGAAGGATAAAGTATAGCGTGAAAATTGTACTTTCTTATATTTTAAAAAAGCCAAGGAGTGAAACCTTAATGAAGCACCGTTATCTGCCCATGACAGAACAGGACCGCGTAGAGATGATGGAGACCGTCGGGATTCAGTCTATAGATGAGCTGTTCTCCGATATTCCTGAAGCGGTACGTTACCAAGGCACTATGCCGATGTCTGAACCACTCGATGAATACGCCCTGCTGCGCCACATGAAAGGTTTGGCTGACCAAAATGCCGACTTTGATTCTCACGCCAGCTTCCTCGGCGCCGGATTATACGATCATCACATCCCTGTGGTCATCAACCATGTCATTTCCCGTTCTGAATTCTACACTGCCTACACTCCTTATCAACCGGAGATCAGCCAAGGTGAGCTGCAAGCGATCTTCGAATTCCAATCCTACATTTGCGAACTAACCGGTATGAAAGTTGCCAATGCCAGTATGTATGATGGCGCTACAGCTTTATCCGAAGCAGCGGTTCTCGCGGCTGGTGCTACCAAACGCAAAAAATTAATCGTCTCCCGTACCGTTCATCCTGAGGCTCGCCAAGTGCTACGTACTTCGGCTAATGCTTGGGGTCTGGAGGTGGTGGAGATTGACTATAAAGACGGTGTTACCGATCAAGCTAAACTTGCTGAAGCTATCGATGGTGATACTGCCGCAGTACTGGTGCAATCGCCTAACTTCTTCGGCAGCATTGAGGATCTTCGCTCGGTTGAGCCGCTGATTCACGCGGTTAAAGGTCTTCTTGTAGTCAGCGCCAACCCAATAGCTCTTGGTGTACTTGAAACTCCGGGCAAACTTGGAGCCGACATCGTAGTCGGTGATGCTCAGCCACTCGGTATTCCAGCTTCTCTCGGGGGTCCAACTTGCGGATTCTTTGCCGTAGCTGATCACCTGATGCGCCGCATGCCAGGCCGGATCGTTGGCCAAACGGTAGACCGTAACGGTAAACGTGGCTTCGTTCTTACACTTCAAGCGCGTGAACAGCATATTCGTCGTGAAAAAGCGACATCGAATATCTGCTCCAATCAGGCACTGCTGGCTCTCTGCGCATCCGTCTACTTGTCCGTTATGGGCAAAGAAGGCATGCGTGACGTAGGCGAACTAAATATTCGCAAAAGCCATTACGCTGCTAATAAACTTAGCGGACTAACAGGTGCTGAACTTGCCTTCTCCTCCCCATTCTTTAACGAATTTGTTGTGAAGCTTCCTGAAGGCAGCAGCGTGACCGCTATTAATTCTAAGCTGCTGAAGGACGGTTATCTCGGCGGTTATGATCTGGGTCGTGATTATCCTGAACTTGCTGGACATATGCTGGTTGCCGTAACGGAAAAAAGAAGCAAAACCGAAATCGACCAATTCGCTAGCGCACTGGAGGGCTGTTTATGAAACCGGAGCAAAGTCTAATTTTTGAATTAAGCCGTCCCGGCCGTTCGGCCTATTCTTTGCCACTATGCGATGTACCACAGGAAGAAACCTTGGAGTCTCTGATTCCATCAGGTTTACTCCGTAGCGAACCCGTCGTACTTCCAGAAGTATCGGAAGTGGATGTCATTCGCCACTACACTTCTCTTTCACGTCGTAACTTTGGTGTAGACAATGGCTTCTATCCACTCGGTTCATGCACGATGAAATACAATCCGAAGATTAACGAAGATGTTGCCCGCTTCTCCGGCTTCGCCAAAATTCATCCCTACCAACCGGAAGAAAGTATTCAAGGCGCACTGGAATTAATGTATACCCTGCAAAATGATCTGTCCGCGCTGACGGGCATGGATGCTGTATCCTTACAGCCTGCCGCAGGTGCGCATGGTGAATGGACCGGCCTCATGATGATCCGCGCCTACCATGAAAGTCGCGGCGAGACCCGCACTAAGGTTATCGTGCCGGATTCCTCGCACGGAACCAATCCTGCTAGTGCCTCAGCAGCAGGACTTGAAACGATCACGATCCCTTCCACAGATAAAGGAATGGTCGATCTTGAAGCACTGAAGGCAGCCGTCGGTAGCGACACAGCCGCACTAATGCTGACTAACCCAAGCACACTCGGCTTGTTCGAGACCCAAATCGTCGAGATTGCTGAGATCGTGCATGAAGCAGGGGGCTTACTCTATTACGATGGAGCCAACTCCAATGCCATTATGGGCATTACCCGACCTGGCGACATGGGCTTTGACGTTGTGCATCTGAACTTGCATAAGACAATGAGCACCCCACATGGCGGTGGCGGCCCTGGAGCCGGACCAGTCGGCGTAAAATCCATCTTGATTCCATTCCTACCACAACCTACTGTGGTGAAGAATGAAGATAGCAGCTTCTCACTTCACTTCGGTGGTCCTGAATCTATTGGACGCGTGAAAGCTTTTTATGGAAACTTTGGTATTCTGGTTCGTGCCTATGCCTATATCCGCACCTATGGTCCAGACGGACTGCGTGAGGTATCCGAAAATGCTGTGCTGAATGCGAACTATATGATGCACCGTCTGGCGCCGTATTTTGAAATCCCATATCCGGGTGTATGTAAGCATGAATTCGTTATGTCCGGCAAAAACCTCAAGCAATATGGCGTGCGCACCTTAGACGTTGCTAAACGATTGCTCGACTTCGGCTACCACCCGCCAACCGTGTACTTCCCTCTGACTGTTGAGGAATGCATGATGATCGAGCCGACGGAAACCGAAAGTAAAGAAACGCTAGACGGTTTCATCGATACGATGATTCAGATCGTTAAAGAAGCACAGGAGACACCGGAAATCGTAATCAACGCACCGCATACTACAGAGATTAGCCGTTTGGATGAGACACAGGCTGCGCGTAAGCCGGTTTTGAATTGTTCTTGCGGTTAATATTTCAATAATAAATCGAGTAGGAGGGGGCGGCGAGCCCCCGGCCTCTCACACCACCGTACGTACCGTTCGGTATACGGCGGTATTCCGTAAGGAGTTGTATCTGTCCAATACACTCTTTAATCCATTGGATTCCCAATATTGGTTATTCAATGCACGTTGCAGATTTGGACTCCCTGCAATTCGCCAATACCCTTTCCGAGTATTTCCCCACTCAAAAGGCTTATATCCTTAGGCACGCCTAAGGATATAAGCCTTTTGACTTTGGTTCTCGGGTTCTTCCATTGCTTCCAGAGACACATTCGCAATCTCCTTCGAATCCACATATCCATCGCTTTAAAGGCACTTGGCGTATCCGCCAGCGAGAAATATCCGTGCCATCCCATCAAGTATCGATTGAGCTCCTGGATTCGCTCTTCCGTTCGCATCGCTTTCTTCCGGGACGTTATCTCCCGAATTCGAGCCTTCGCTTTCTGCAAGGACTGTTTTGCTATCCTCACCTTGGGCTCTTTATCGCTACTAAAGCAAAACCCAAGAAATTTCCGTCTCCATGGGCGGTCCACCGCACTCTTCGCTTGGTTCACCTTTAGTTTTAGTCTTGTCTCAATGAATCTGGTGACGGATGCCTTCACTCGCTCTCCTGCTCTTAGTGTTTTTACATAGATGTTACAGTCGTCCGCATAACGGACGAAGCGGTGTCCACTTTTCTCGAGTTCCTTGTCGAGCTTGTCCAAAACGATGTTAGATAACAACGGACTGAGTGGACCACCTTGCGGTGTCCCTTCTGTTGTCGTATTTACTAGCCCGTTCTCCATAACACCTGACTGAGGATATTTACGAATCAGCAGGAGAACTTTCTTGTCCTTCACTTTAGCCGAAATCTTCATCATCAGTCGGTCATGGTTGACGCGATCAAAGAATTTCTCCAAGTCTAGATCGACTACGAATCGATATCCCTCTTTCATGAATGCTCTGGCTTTCCTTACCGCATCATGCCCTTGTCTTTTCGGACGAAATCCATAACTATCGGCTGGGCGCACTAAATAAAGGAGACCACTTAACACGTGGTCTCCTTTTCTCATATTAAAAAATGCTATTTTACATACAGAAGTTCTGGATTATGTACGGGATTAAATGAAAGTTTCTTAGTGAACTGCCAACGGTCAGTTACATTCATTTTGTTATATATGCTCTTCACTACATTTCTAACTGTACCTTCACTAATTCCCAACTCGTTAGAAATACGCAATGCACTTTTTTCACATAACCACATTTGAGCCACCTCTTTTTCTCGGGCAGTCAAGTTGAATTGTTCAAAACTAAACTCTAGTCTAAGTAACTGCATCTCAGGGTTACTCCACATCCATTTCTCGGTAACGTTTTCAGCTATCTGTTGCATAAATGGAATAGCAAATTCGATTTGCAGTCCTTTGTAGAAAGAAATATCTACATAGCCTCTTATAACACCATCTGAGTAGAGAGGAGAACATACACAGTTCCAATTAGAAAATATAGAATTCGTATGTTCGCTCCCTTTAACTACTCCAATAGAATTCATTTCCATAGAAAGTGAAACACCATTTAGCCCGAAATCCTGTTTGGCAAAACTCTTCCCAACTCTTATTCCTGCCTTATCAAATTCTTCTTTTATATGTACTGAAGAGAAATACAGATCGAGAATTCCCCCCATATCATCTGTTAGAAAAGCCGCAAAATCTACCGATATATACTTACTAATTTTAATCATCTCGTTATGTAGGGAAAGAATCATTGCCTCGTGATAAATAGATTCCTGGCCAATCTCCTCAAAAGAGTGCGCACTCGTTCTTTGTGGGGCCTTTGAACTTTTGACTTTACCCAATGAAGAGATAGAATCCATTTGTTCCTTTTTTAGATCTTCAGCTGAACACCAAAGTTTTGTCTGATCGTATGTTACTGTCAATTCCAACTCCTCCTGATTTCCATCATTTATAATGTAAAATGATACCATTATATACTTAAACATTGAAGATTCAACCAGCTATTAACATATTTATTCATATTAGTAAATATCCAATGGGGGATATTTTCAAACTTTGTTATAAGGACCATAATTACATTTGTAGAACTTAAATAACCGCTAGATGCCCCATTTATTATTAATAATTATCCTTACACTCTCTTCTATTCAATGTGCCTTAAGTCATAGAAAAAAGAAACCTCTAAGGAGATAACACAGTGGAATTGTATAAAATTAATGAAAAACAAACATTCCAGTATTTTAATTTAGTCTCATATCGCAACACTATTCCTTCCAGTTGTTTACATCATAAACTAAACGAATTTATCCTTTCACTAAACAACTATAACCTCCAAAAGAATGGTCCTTTAATCACTTCTACTCATTCTGTATCCCGAAATAATGGCATAGAGATGGTGGATTTTGAGATTATGGTACCAGTAAAAGGAGAAATTAAAAAAAATCCCCCTTTTATATATAAGCAAGAATTCAAGTTAATAAATGCAATTTGCTTGATGTATGAAGGTAAAATGAATGGCATCAATTCTGCTTATGAATTTTTAGTCAAATATATCTCTCAAAACAATCTACATCAAATAACATCCGCATATAATATAAACTTATCTGAAGGTACTAGTGAAAATATAAAAATAGATATTTGTATTGGCATCAATCCTAGTCTTCTTTAACTAGTCAAAACTCGTCTATCTCGAAAGGAGGTGAATAGAATGGAACTGAGTCTTAATAGTCAATTTTCAACATTGTCCAACATTGAAACGATGGAGATTTCCGGAGGTATAAATTGGGATAATGTTGCTTATGGAGTCTTGGGAATGGTAACCGTGGTAGCCGCTGTTACCACAGCACCAGTAACGATTCCTACTGCGATTATGGCAGTGGGTGGATCAATAGTATCTGGATATCTTACTGGTAGCGGACTAAAACATTAAATATCTGTTATAAGGAGTGAGGAATTAAATGCTTTCATATGCCCCTAGTTTTTCAGAACTTACACTTGAAGATAGTATCAATATTGATGGTGGCGTTGATTGGGCCAAGGTAGGTGCAGGAGTGTTAGGTATGGTTACAATCATGTCTGCTGTTGCTGCCGCACCAGTAACAGCCACAGCCGCAGTTGTCTACATAAGTGGTACAGTGGCTGCCGGATATTTAGTGGGTACTTCATTCTAAATTTTGATGGAGACATTCATCTTCAGATGGATATGTCTCCATCTTTTCTTCTATAAAAGAAGAGAATAATCATAAATAGATTGCGAGTGATTTTTTTGAAAATAGATAAATTAATATCGTATCTAATTAGAATAGACATTACTTTAGGGCTAGTAATATCATTCTTATTAATTGTAAGACCTAATATAATCCTCCCATCCCAATGGTTTATAATGAATTTCTTAATTTTTCTAACAGGTATATATATATATAAGAAAAATAAAAACAAGACATTTATAGCAGTTTTTATTTATGCTTTCATCTATTTTTCTTTAGTCATATTAGATATGTTAACTTCAAAAGGTATTATTCGAAGTGACAATAGATCTGGAGATATTTTATTAAGCGTAGGATTAGTGGCGTTAGGCCTGATCGGATTTTTCATTGCATTTTACATGAGCAACAAAGATAAATGATTCATTGTATAGCACAGGTCACAATATAAAATCATCATTTAATAATTGCTTTTCGGAGGATTATATGGCATTCACTAAATACCAATGTGTCAAACAACAAGATATTAAAGACTGCGGGGCTGCCTGTCTCGCCACTATAAGTAAAAACTATGGTCTCAACTATCCTATAACTAAAATTCGCGAGATGTCGGGAACCGATAAAATGGGTACCAGCGCCTATGGCCTTGTTAAAGCTGCTGAAAAATTAGGATTCACTGCCAAGGCTGTAAAAGGGACTCACGAGGCATTCTTCGAAGATTTCCCCCTTCCGGCTATTGCTCATGTGGTCATAGACCAAACTTTATTGCATTACGTTGTTATTCATAAAATCACAAAAAAAACAGTTGTCGTTTCGGATCCTGCGAAGGGCATTGTTAAATATACACCAGAAGACTTCTTTAAAATCTGGACCGGTGTTCTCATATTAATGGTTCCTACCCCTCAGTTCAAAAAGGGCGGTGAGTCCAAGGGTTTATTCACTCGTTTTTTTGGTTTACTTATTCCTCAGAGAAGAATGCTACTAGGAATTTTTTTGACATCCATGCTCTATACAATATTAGGTATATTATCAGCCTTTTATTTTCAATTTCTGCTAGATGAGATTCTTCCTTTTGGCTTAAAGAAGACTCTGAATATAGTATCCATTGGAGTAATCATTCTATATCTATTCAAAGTTTTATTGAACGCTTTTCGTAGTCACATTCTACTAACATTGAGCCAAAAGCTTGATATTTCGCTAATTCTCGGCTATTACCATCATGTGTTGAAGCTACCCATGAACTTTTTTGGTACTCGCAAGACGGGGGAAATCATCTCAAGACTTATGGATGCCTCTAAGGTACGGGATGCCATCTCCAGCGCAACCCTAACCATCATGATCGATATTATCATGGTTATTGCGGGGGGAATCATTCTTTATTCGCAGAGTGCCCTTTTATTTGGTGTAACTGTGCTGCTGGTTCCTTTGTATCTAGCGTTAGTGTGGGGATTCCACAAGCCATTCGACCGGTTAAACCGTGAACAAATGGAGAAAAACGCCCAACTTACCTCCTACATCGTTGAATCCATAGACGGTATCGAGACGGTCAAAGCCTACCATGCGGAGTCTAAAGTTGGCTTTGAGACGGAACAGAAATTCATCACGTTTCTGAAATCCGTGTTCAGCTTTGGTATTTTCAATAATATACAAGGCTCGCTAAAAGGTGTGGTTCAGTTGCTTGGAGGTGTAGCAATCCTCTGGGTAGGTGGTAATCAAGTAATAAAAGGAAATATGACCATGGGTCAACTTATCACTTATAACTCATTACTTGCTTACTTCCTTGAACCTATTCAAAATCTCATCAATCTCCAGCCTACCCTGCAAACAGCTGTTGTAGCGGCGGACCGATTGGGGGAAATACTCGACTTAGAAGCGGAGAAGCTTGAGGATGAGGACAAGAAGATTCAACCCGCTTCATTAAAAGGTGATATTAGATTTGATCGTGTCAGCTTCAGATATGGTACACGTTCCCTTGTACTTCATGATATTGATTTGAGACTTAGACAGGGCGAGAAAGTCGCCTTTGTCGGTGAGAGCGGCTCGGGTAAAACCACCCTGATCAAATTGATCATGCAATTTTACCAACATGAAAAAGGCGATATCTTAATTAACAACTACAATATTAAAGATATTCATTTAGATAGCTTGAGACAGCGAATCGCATATATATCACAGGATACTTTCTTTTTTAGCGGAACAATCCGGGAAAATTTATGTCTGGGTGTCAATCAGGATACGGATCTGGAACAAATTGTTTCGGCCTGCCAGACCGCACAGGCACACGAATTCATTAATCAGCTTCCACTCCGCTACAACACTTTGTTAGAAGAAAATGCTACTAACCTTTCCGGGGGACAGAAGCAGCGACTAGCTATCGCCAGGGCAGTTCTTAAACAGCCCGATATTCTTATAATGGATGAAGCCACTAGTAATCTGGATTCTACAACGGAGAAGGCTGTATCGGAGACGATTAATGCTTTTGAAGACATGACTACGATTATTATCGCTCACCGGTTGAGTACAATCATGCGTTGTGATCGGATTTATGTCATGGATCAAGGACGGATTATTGAGCATGGAACTCATCAGGAGCTTCTGGATTACCGTGAAAAGTACTATGAATTGTGGAAAGATCAACTCCCTGGAGTTGAACAAAAACAAGAACATAACCATCAATATGCCGCAGGAGTAGGCGAGGTGTCTCTTGTATGAGCGCACAAATACATAACTTATCAGAAATGACAGATAGCAGAGAAATCATGGAATCCAAGACCAGTCCTGTGATTTCCATTTTCATACTTATCTTATTCATTCTATTGGGGGCTGCGTTAGTCTGGTCCTATTTTGGCCAGATCGATGAAGTTGCCAAAGCCTCTGCTGTAGTTAGACCCAATGAAAAAGTCAGTACCATTCAGACTTCATCTATGGGAAAAGTGGAACAGGTATATGTCCATGAAGGGATGCAAATTAAGCAGGGCGAGCAGTTAATTTCCTTTGAGCATAAAGAACTTGATATAGAATTATCCAATCGTAATTCAGAAATCAATAAGCTCACTAAGAAACTGCACTATCTCGGGCTGTATAAACAAAGCATTAGCAATTTAGATAATCAGTTTTCTTCTGAACGTGCAGATGAGGGTTACTATTATGACATGGTAGAACAATTTCTCCTTGAATACAGCCAGCAGCAGCAGACCTTTCAAGGAACCCAGGATCAGCTTACAGCTGCCATTCACGAGAATATAGGCTTGCAAGATTCTGCTACCTTTAGTGCCGAATCTAGTTCGGATAAATCTCTTCAGAATAAAATTGAATTGGAACGAAAAAAGAAACTGCTAAATGTTGAAATTGCAAACGAGAAATTGCTTGTGCAATCCATCAAAGAGAATCAAAATCTTCTTCCAATTGAAGATACCAAACGGACGGAACAATATAATACATACCAAATTAAATATGTCCAACTGTCTAAACAATCTGCTGAGAAAAAAGAAATCTATAATCGTTCGCTCAGCTTGGGGGACCGCCTTGTGCCTCAATCCCAGATTACAGATGAACAGCATCAATATGAAAGTTCATATTTGCAAATCAACCAATTCCAAACCGAAGCCGTGCTCAGCTCAGAAAGCAATATCACCAATTACAATCAGCAATTGGTTGAGATAGAGGTCAGCCTCGATTTGCTAAAAAATGGGCACGATCCATCAGTTTCAGAACGAAAAACTTTAGAAATGCAAAAGAAACAGCTGGCTGAGCAGCAAAATGATCTACTGAATCAAGAGAAACTTAACCGTTCATCTGAAGCAACCTCATTAAAAAAACTGAAACTTGACCGTATTGTACAGATTCATTCAGCAATAGAAGAAAATAAAAGAACCTTAATTACGCTGCAAGAGGCTGTTAAGGGACTTGAGCTTGAACGAGACAAAAGACTGCTCATAGCACCAATTTCCGGGACCATTAATATTTTAAAAGAAACCAGCATCGGGGACATGGTACAATCCGGCGAAGCCTTGATCTCCATTATACCTAGCAACGAGTCAAAATATAAAATGAGCATCGCTGTACCTAATGCTGAAGCAGGAAAAATAGCGATTGGCAATAAAGTTGATTTCAGCTTTTCAGCCTTTCCTAAACAAAATTTTGGTTCCCAAAAAGGTACGATTACATCTATCAGCACAGATTCAATTATTCAGCAAGACGGTCTAAGCTACTATCTGGTGGAGGCAACGATATCCAATGACCCACTTGTTAATCGCAGAGGTGAACGTGGAGAGCTTCGTGTAGGGATGATAGCGCAAGCCTCTGTTATTACCGACTCCAAGAAGATCATTGATTTTGTTCTTGAAAAAATCAACTTAAAGGAATAGTGAGGTTGCCAGCTAAATGTTAAAGAAATCAGCTCTCTTGATACTCTCCTTCTTATTACTCCTATTGCCGCATTCCATTACAGTTTATGCTGATACGCAGGTATCCAGCGCAATAAAATCGCTTTCCATGGAAGAAGCAATCCAGCTAGCATTAACTAACTATGTAGATATCAAGCTCTCACAATGGAATATTGCAGAAACGGATTCCAAATTTTCATATGTATCATCTGAAGAGAAAAAGTTGGAGCAAAAAAATGTAGTCACAACCAGCGGGCTGCTGCCAGTAAATCCTGATATTTTTATCAATAGTATTCCTGGTTACGCTGATTTAAGTGAAGAAGAACAGGCAGGGGTCAATCAATCCATTCTCATTCAAATTATGATTAACACATCTCTGAATCAATGGGTTAGCGCTCAGAATGAAAGCCAAAACAGTTACAATCAAGAGACTAAAACAGCGCAGCTTAAGGAATTTCGTGACCAGTTACGCACATTAGAAACAGATAAAGTAATTAATCAGTTACGACTTCAAAAAACAGAAGCCCTCATCCGCTACTATGCTGTGCAGAAATATTATCAACTCTCTTCTCTAAAAAAAACGATTGAATATGACAAACAAGAAAGCCAATATTGGTTTCAACAGTCTGAGGATACCTTGCGGTCCTATGAGCATGGTCTTCTGTCTAAGAGAAGTTTGGACGATTTTAATCGTAAAAACATAGTACAAAAATCTATTTTTGAACGTAACCTTCGAAGTTATGAAGCTCAGTTAGAACAATTTAAGCTTGAGTTAGGATTATCATCCTATTCAGAAGTCCTTCTAGATGATGTCATTTCCAGTACACCAGAGCCTGTGAATTGTAATACAGTAATTAGCCTCTCTAGTAATTATGATTTACGCGAAGAAGATGCACGTATCACACTCGCCAAAGATAATCTTGACGCAGCTAAAGCTTCCGATGCTGAACTCATCACTTATTATTCAGTCCTATGGTCTAGCCAGATTGCACACAAAAATATAGTACAACAACAATTCGAAGAAAAACTGGCTAGTTATAAGCCGGAAGCAAATGAAATTGATTTTGAATATTCAGAACTAAAAGAGCAGCAATTGGAACTCGTACGCGTCTCCCAGGATAATGATACTCTCCTAAATAGCGGGTTAATCTCAGCGGCTCAGGCAGATCAGGACAAGCTGGATTTACTAAACTTAAATCGGCAATTCGATAAGCAAAAAGTAAAGTACGGTTTATTCCAAGCAAAAGTTACTTTGGCTCTTAGTGGAGTTATCCTCTAATAACCATTAATTTATCATTCATAACCCAAAGGAGATATCACAAGATGAAAACCATATCTAGCCTAATCGCAGCAACTCTTCTTTCTACCGCTATCGCCTGGCCTGTCCATGCCGCAGAGAAGCCAATCTCCATTCAGATCAATCAGCAACAGCTCGCACTGAAGGGACAGGCTCCCTTCAATGATAATGGTACAATTGTCGTTCCTTTTCGCCCGGTTTTTGAAAAACTAGGACTTTCAATCGATTGGAATCAAACCACAGGTACCATAACGGGTACTAAGGAAGGGCTTACGATTACACTGCAACTAGGCAGCAAGCAGGCCAGCGTCAATGGTGTAATAACCCAACTTTCTGTTGCCCCTAAGCTCATCAATAATTCCACTTACATTCCGCTGCGCTTCGTTGGGGAGGCTACAGGTAATGAAGTCTCCTGGAATGCACACTCGAAGACAGTAACCATTACAGGCAAGACTAACCAGGTAAACCCGCAGGAAATCAATGCTTTTTTTGAAAAATACGTAACCTATACCAACAATGAGAATTATGAAGGGTTCATGAGCCTAATCGATAGCAAGTCTCCTCTTGTGATCATCGGGCCACAGATTAAGAGCCAAATGGAACAATACGATCTGACCACTTCACTTGATCAATTAGAGGTTATCAGCCTTCAACCCACAGAGGCTACGGTTCACACCGTTGAAACGACTACACACCTCAGCGGTCCATTCACCTTAGACAATACCTCTGAATATATTTATAGCTTAACGCGTACTGCCAGCACTGAAGACTGGAAAATCAACAACCTGCAGATTAAAGGCGTACAATATATACTCCCAGATAAACTGCTGAACGCTAAGCCAGCTGTGACGAAGTCGGATGAAACGGATATATTAGCTGTGCTTAAGAGCAACTTGGACTATACCAATGCAGAGAATATTCAAGGTGTGCTATCTACTATTGATCCTGAGTCCCCTGCTCTCGAACAAACCAAACAGCTCTTCAGCCAAATTTTCACAGTCTATGATCTAAAGTTCACTCTGGAATCTGCCAAAATCATTCATTATACCCAGGATACCGCAGCCGTATATATGGTTCAGACGAGCATCAAGCTTAAGGGTCCTGAGTTTCAGGATAACCGCTCCACCTCTGTCACAACGCTGAAGAAATCCAAAGCAGGCAAATGGATGCTGGATCAGACCTATCCGATTAGTGTAGACAAGTTAACTCCATAATTATAAGGATTTGTAACAAAACAAAAAAACGGCAAGCCCCATTAACCCGGAGGCTTGCCGTTTGCTTATCTAAAGCGCCGGAGCTCAATCTTACCCGCTTCCCCTACGTTCTCTGGCTGATACGGATATAGAACAGTTCCTAAATAGTTGGGACCACAATGGCCAATCTTTCAATCAATTCCCATCTCTCGCTGATATTCATCTTACTGTAAATACTCTTAACGATATTCCGCACAGTTCCCTCTTTCACATTAAGGTCGTTAGAAATTTGCAGCGCCCCTTTTCTTAGTGCCCAGTGATACGCTACCTCTCTCTCTCTAGGGGATAATCGATATAAATCACACTTCTCCTGAAATATGTACTCAATTAACTTCGGGCTTCGTTCCTTCAACTTCAACACAATCTTTTCGGATAATTGTTTAATAAAGAGAATCGAAAAACCAAGTTGCCTCTCGGCTTCAAATGAGATGTCTATATATCCACATATACAATCATTTATCATTATAGGAGCGCATACACAATTCCACTCTTTAAACATTGGCATACTATGCTCTTCTCCACGCACTACTGCAATTGACTCAACCTCCATCGCTAAAGAAACTGCATTCACTCCAGAGATTTGCTTCGAAAGATTAGTTCCACTCCTAATTCCATAATGATCTACTTTCTCCTGAAACGTTTCGAATGGACTGACAATATTAATAATATTGCCGGCTCGATCTGTTAAGAAAAAGACAAAGGGCAATAAGAGAAATTCCATTACTTTCGCCAATTCTGAATGTAATACTTCAACTAAAATCTCGTAGGGAACCAGCTCTTCTATAGAAAAGGATTTTTCTGTTTTGAGGTTACTCCAGGGTTGGCAAAATTCACACACGGAATTATTAGATTCTTTATCTACATCATCTACCGTAAACCAGGCACGTTCGCATTCAACAATATTCAAACAATCCATTCTCCCAACTTATGGTATTAATGAAACAGAGCATATCATATCACTCCCTTCAAAGGAAAACAATGACATAATTAGTTAGGGTTGTGGGAGATTAGTAAGAATTGAAATAACATTGTTTGGGTTATTTTTCTATGGCCGATTATTTGATAAGAAATTTTCACCTGTCCTGTATTCTTGGAATTTCGTCAAAAAAGAATAGAGCATAACAATTACCACTTGTCTATATCCTACCTAGAATATATACGAAATCCATTTTTTCTATGAAAATAGGGATATTCGTTGATTAGAAAAAAATTTCACAATGGAGTCTGAGACTAGCGAGAAATCATGCTCAACATATTTATATCTGCTACCCTGAAAGGAATGAATTCCATCAAGAGTTTAGTAGGGATTTTCAGTAGAAAGTATACAAAGTCTATTCCATTTTTACTTTTGTTTTCATTATTTATATTGGCATTTTCTGCGGTAAATAGAATATTTCCAATAATATCTTTCTTAATAATTATGTTAAATGCTCTGTACATTGTTGTGAAAATAGCAATATTTAAAATTAAAAAATAAATATTTATTTCAGGGGGGGATATTGCAATCTGGCAAAGCGCCTTTCAGCCTTTCCTAAACAAAGTTTTGGCTATTAGTTTAGACAAGTTAACTCCATAATTATAAGAATTTGTAACAAAACAAAAAAAACGGCAAGCCCCATTAACCCGGAGGCTTGCCGTTTGCTTATTTAAAGCGCCGGAGCATTAGTCTTTTCTGCTCCTTTACGCTCTTTTGCCGATTTACGGAAGTAGAACAACTCGTAAATCGCCGGCACTACAATCAGCGTAAGCAGTGTTGCTGCGGTTAAACCGCCAATGACTACAATCGCCAAGCTTTGCGAGACGATGCTGCCCATCTCGGCATGGCCGAACAGCAGCGGTGTCATGGCGCAGATGGTGGCGATCGCCGTCATGAGAATCGGACGCATCCGTGTTCCGGCAGCTTCTAGAATAGCCTCGTGGATACTCATATTGGCTTCATTTTGCTTAATCCGGTCAATGAGCACAATGGCATTCGTAACAACAATACCTATTAACATCAACGCCCCGAACAGAGCTGTGAAGTCAGGCGTTACACCGGACACGATAAGTCCAACAATCGCACCAATCGCCGCGAGCGGTAAGGAGAACATAATCGCCAGTGGAGCCCGAAGGGTTTTAAAGGTGAGTACCATAATCAGATAGACCAACCCGATGGAGATCAATGCCGTCATGCCCAAGTCGTTGAAATCCTCTGACTGATCAACTGACGCTCCGCCTGCAAATAAGGTCACGCCTTTCGGAAGTGTAAGACTATCGGTTTCTTTTTTAATATTCGCACCGATCTCAGATACCTTCTTCGGATCAACCTCTGCTGTAATTCGTACATACGGCTTCCCATCTTTATGGAACAACATTGCTGGTTCATTCCGAACCTCGTAAGTTGCGAGCTGAGACAGTGGCTTTGGCCCCTCAGCCGTTATGAGCGTCAGCGCTTTTAAATCCTGCTCCGTTTGCGGCTGAACCATAGGATCTAACACTACACCTGCTGCGTCACCATCGAGCTCAATTTGCCCCATTGGAATCGGATTAAGCATCGCTGACAGCTGCATTGAAATCTCTTGCGCATTACTTTGCGCCGGATCTACCTTAAAGGAAAATACAGGTTTCGTGTCCTCCATATTGCTGCTGACTTTTTGAATTCCCTCTACGGTCTTCAGCTTAGCGGTGACTTCTGTTGCTACAGTAGTAATATCCGCAAGATTATCTCCGACAATATCAATATATTCGCTGGTAGAGCTGGATCCCATCATACTCATTTGGTTAGCAACAAGTGTTGCTCCAGTGTATGAATCTTTTACCTCACGAACATGATCAATAAAATCCTGAGCATCTGCACCTTTTTTCATAACAACGGTATAGTCCACTAAGGTTTCAGAGGTAACACTCCCCCACTTAGCGGCGTCCGCACTATTCCCTGATTGCATGATTACCGTTTCTGCTTGTGGCTGCTTCATCAAATCTTGTTCTAACTGCTTTCCCTTTTCTAAAATATCTTTGACAGGAACATCCTTCGGATAATTCATCTGAACAGAAACATAGCTGGCATCCGAAGCATCGAGCGCCCCTTTGGGCATAGTCACATAAGCAGCAATGGAGCCAATCAGAAGCAGGAGACCCAACGATAAGCTAACCCATTTACGGCGAAGATTCCAGTCCAGAAAGCGGATAAACCATTTAGAAGGTTCGTGTTCTTTCATTGATGTTCTTCTCAGCAGCCATGAGCTTAAAAGAGGAACAACCGTCAAAGCTACTACTAGTGAAGTAAGCAATGAATAGGTCACTGTTAAAGCAAACGGCAGTAGGAAAGCTTGCAAACTACCACGCAAGAGACCCATCGGCAAAAATACTGCTACGGTAGCAATGGTTGATGAGGTAATCGCTCTAGCCACTTCCCCAGTTGCACTAATAATCATTTCACGGGAAAAGGGTTCTTTTTGCAGCCTACGGTAAATGTTCTCAATCACCACGATACTATCATCGACCAAACGGCCTACCGCAACCGCGACTCCCCCGAGTGTAATGATATTCAAGCTTATGCCGGAAATATTCAGCAGATATAAGGTGACTGCTAACGAAAGTGGGATGGATACTGCCGTAATCAGAGTAGCCCGCAGGTTACGCAGGAACAACAGAATCACAATCGTCGCAAATAATGCACCTAGCAATACCTCACGCATCATACTGTTCACCGAGCTAACTACCATATCCGATGTACTGAATACCACTGCTGCTTCTGCATTAGGAATGGTTGTATTAATATGATCTACGGCAGCCTGAATGTTATCTCCGACACTGACTGCATTCGCATTAGCCTCTTTGGTCACTATGGCGAATAGAACGTCTTTCCCGTTCGAACGGCTGACACTTTCCTGATCCTGCTTCAATTCGACAGCAGCGATATCCTGTAGCTTAACGCCCGCAGATACAGGAAGCTTTTTCAAAGTATCCATACTATCTATCGTAGAAACTACGTTAACATTGCCGGTCTGCCCACCAATCGTTTGCTCCCCAAGGGATGCCGATACATTACGTCCTTGAAGTAAACCTAATACTTGTGGAGTCGTGACTCCCTTCTCAGCCATTAATTTCGGGTCCAGCTTAACGCTGACCTGCGGAGTTACCTTACCATATAAAGCAACGTTCGCTACCCCTTCAGCTTTTTGCATCTCTGGAATGATAGTTTCTTCCGCAAGCTTAAGATTCTCTTTAGTCAGGCCTTCGTCAAAAGCAAGAGTAACCTGTGATACAGGAATCATGGAGGTATTCAACTGAAGTACAAAAGGAGCCATTACCCCTTCCGGGAACTTCAATGAATCGACGACCTTCTGGACCTCCTGCGCAGCATCCTTCATATTCGTTTTCGAATCATAAAAAATATTTACCTGCGCATATCCGTCTCCGGAAGTGGACAGTATTTCCTTCTTCCCTTTCACAAAAGCTGCTCCAGCTTCTATCGGCTTCGTTACATTAGTCTCCATAGCATGTGTATCCTGGCCAGGACCCAGCACAGTTACAGTCACTTGAGGATTATCCGCCTCTGGCATAAATTCCATCGGTAGCGAAGTGTAGCTCATCCCTCCCACCACAAGAGCCATGACTACTAAAAGCCCCACCGCAGCCTTGTTACCGAACGACCATTTTGTTAACCATTTCATTTTCTTTTTCCCCTTCCACTCCACATGATTTCTGGCACTCCCCTTATGTCTGTTTGATTATGTATTAATTTCCATCCCGAGATTTAGTTTAGTCATTTTTGGCTGAACCCAAAACAGCCCTACGGCTGGTTTCGTACTCAGTCTTAAGACGGGGAACTTTCCCCTTCTGTAGACAGATACCCGTCCTTTTTCTTGATGATGGCAACTGGAACGTGAGCATAAAAAAAGAGCCCCGTTAGCCATATAAATGACCAACAGGACTCCCTTTGTTATGGTTTATTTCCCTTCCGCACGTACTGGATCACGGAACATAAATTTCAATAGTGGCGGCGTTACAAGTGTAGTTACAATTACAACAATTATGACCGAAGTAAAATACTGTTGCTGTAACAAGCCGCTTTGCAGCCCTGTGGCGGCAATGATCAACGCAACTTCCCCCCGTGAAATCATCCCTGACCCAATAATGGCAGACGAGTGGTTATCAAAGCCTGTAAGACGCGCACCCAGACCGCCACCAAACAGCTTGGTCAGAATGGCAACAACCGTAAGCAAGATCACGAAGCCTATTTGACTGCCTACTCCTTCAAAGGAAACACTAAGTCCGATACTTACAAAAAAGACCGGCACAAAAATCGAATAAGCAATCGGCTCGAGCTTGGATTCTACCGTGTGCTTAAAGGAAGTTTGCGAGATAGCAATCCCAGCCGCAAAGGCACCAATGATTCCTGCCATCCCCATGATTTCAGCAAAATAGGCGAATGCGAAACAAATCATTAACGCTGCTGAAATAATCGCCTCTGTCACCTTCAACGGAGCCATCCATTTCATGACCCGAGGAACAATGAACCAGCCGGCAATAATCGCTACGGCAAAGAACAACACCTTTTTCCCAATTAAAAGACCAATAGAAACGTCTGTACCTGTACCAAAAAAGCTCATCAGAACAGCGAGCAAAATAACAACTAGAATATCATCTACTACGGCAGCCCCCAGAATTGTAGAGCCTTCACGTGTGTTCAGCTTATTCATATCTTTTAACACCTGCACCGATATGCTGACCGATGTTGCACTAAGAATAACGCCCATAAACAAAGCATTATGATAAGCAAAACCAAACATTTCTCCTAAGGCGAACCCACCCAAAAAGGGTAATATAATTCCACCGACGGCTACTGCAAAAGCTGATTTCCAGTTCTTGCGCAATTGATCCAGATCCGTCTCAAGCCCCGCTATGAACATTAACAGTAGAACACCGATCTCAGAGATATAATGAATAAACTCTCCATCCTGAACCCAGCCCAGTACCGCAGGCCCCAGTATGATTCCCACAATAAGCTTACCTAGCACAGCTGGTTGCCCAAGCCGCACAGATAGATCACCAGCTACTTTGGTGAACAATATGATCAGCATAAGATATAAAACAAACTCCATCTTTCAATCCACTCCCTTGTTGTATATAAGAACTGCCAACCAGGAGCTTCTCCAAGCCAAAAAAAGACAAAGAGGAGCCCTTGTTGACAGGCTCCTCCAAAAAACAAATAATTATTCAATTTAACTTTATAAATTATATTATACCTATATTTAAAATAACTGTAAACCAGATGCGCCGATAATATAAATTATGCACATTTGATTTGTTCTAGAATTGAATTGCTTATTTCAGATAGAACACTTCACGTAAGGGCTGCATAGGCACCTCATCATTGAAATCAAATGAACCTTCAACCATCTTAGAGGTAATCGCATTCCAGCGGTTGCAAGCATCACTTTTGGCAATGTAATCAAAAGCCGCCTTACTATCCTCACACTCATAACAGTAAAAAAATTGATTGCCATTCTGAAAGATGGAATAGTTAGAAATACCAGCCTTACTGTGCTCCTCCAAAATTTCTGGCCAAGGATTTAAATGCATAGCTACATACTCCTCTAAACATTCTTCCTTCACCCGCCATGTCCAAGCCAATTTATTGCTGCTCATCTGCTCATCCTCCTAGAAATACCCTCTTTTACACATATTAAGAACTAGGGACATTTGATACCTATTATTGTACCTGAATAGAGTAGTCCAAGCTATGCATATCTATATGATCTATAAATTTTTAAGCGTTAATTCCTGCTTCACTCGGACGTAGAATAGCAGAACCAATCGCCAGCAGCACCGCGGCCATAAGACCCAAGATGGCAAAAGGCAGCCATAATTCATTCCAGCCTCCACCTGTAGCAGCGATATCGATCGCTTGGATCGCCCATTTTTGCGGTACAAAATTAGCTGCCTTCTGCATATAATCCGGCATAATGGATAACGGCCAGAAACAGCCTCCAAGCATACATGTTGGGGTCAGGATCAGCGAATTAAGCATGCCAGTATTATTGGGATTGCGAATCAGACCTGCTACCGTACTGGCTAAGCCCATGGAAACGAGCATAAATGCTGCAAGAACCAAAAAATACAAGTAGAGCGGTAATCCAAAGTCAAACTGCAGTACATAACGGCCCAAAGCAAGTACTACAACAATTTGAATTAACCCAACAATGAAGCTTCCCAGAAAATTACCGAGGGCAATCTCATACGAACGAACCGGGGCACTGAACATACGTTTCATTGTTCGTTCTCTTCGATCATCCATAATAAGCGACACTGAACTTGTAACCAGCCCCATTAAGAACATTAAAGTAAATCCTGTGACGATGCTTAAGCCCTCTTTTGGATATAAATCATAATCTGTTCTTATACTGCCTACACTATGTTGCTCAGCTCTCTGCATTACGGCAGCAAACTGTGAGTTCGAGTCCGTAGCCTCAGCCCGAGCTGCTCCAATTAGTCCAGCAGTGTTTCGCATTTCATCAGCAATTACACTGATTTTCATTTTTACCATAATGGATGTTTCGGTAGCCTTAAGCTCATACACACTAATTTGCGGCTCTTCTCCTGCAAGCAGTGCGGAGGTGAAGTTTTGCGGTATCAAAATACCGGCTTCTCCGTTCTGATCGATAATACTCTCCCTCAAATCAGCCTCATCTGTCTTCTCTACCAGCTTATAATCACCGGTATTCTCCAGCTCGGTAAGCAAATGTTTGCCCGCTGCACCATCGTCCATATTCGAATATAAAATAGTAGCCGGTCTCTCACCCATACTTCCACTAATTGCTACTACCCCGGCCACGACAAGACATGGCAGAAGAATATACGAAAGCAGCCCATTCCGAGAACCAATCGTTCTTTTCACCATATTCCAAGCAATCGTTAAGATCTTATCCATGGTAACCTACCTTCCGGTACGAGATAACCGCTGCACTGAATAGAACCAGACAGATGATCGACAAGACCAGCAGATTCGGCAAAATCTCTGAGACCTCTGCATGCAGCATCATTTTTAGAACAGCTTGTAGTACCCAGTGATTCAGGGTAAATGCCCCGACCGAGTTCACCCATGATTCCGGAAGTGGAGCCATCCCTCCACTAATGAAGGTCATGACCACAGTGATAACATTAACAATACTTCCTGCACTTGCTTTAGTTTTGCTAAACATTGAAATAACAATCGATAATGTCATGGAAGCTATGATCATTAAAAGACAGAAGAGCAGCAGCAAGCCCGGACGATTGCCCCAATTTACGCCAAACAACAAATGAGTCAGGATAATAATCGCTGCGCACTGCACTACACTTACAACCCCTACGCCTAGCATTTTACCAATAAACAGCTCAGAACCTTTTACCGGCATTGAGGTTATTCGGAAGAGGGTGTGATTTTCTTTTTCATTAAAAAGAGAGCTGCTGACGGTCAAACCGCTATATAGCAGAAACATCAGCATCATGGATACCGCATAGAATTGGGAGGCTGTATAGGATCGGCCACCTTCACTGAGCGCCCCAACCTTAACAGATGGCTGCTCTCCCAAACTTGGTGCAGTAGCGGTCAAAGCTTCTGGACCCAGCGTCATAGCTACAGATTGCTTATAGTTAATATTGTTCAAAAAGTTATCGAATACCGTCCCCGCAACCATGTTATCTGTCCGATCTTTGCCCAGAACAAACTCTAGCTTTGCAGTTTCGCCGCTTTGTACTTTCTTATCGAAGCCTAGGGGAACAATAACCGCATAAGCATATTTCCCGGCGCGCAGGCCACTTTCCGCTGTCTCTCGGCTCCCTACTTTGACCGGAATAATGATATCCTTAAGCTCCGGCGTCTTCAAAAAGCTGTCTATCATCGCCGAGCTTTCATACCCTTCTCCAGAAAGATTAACTACACCAACACGTACAGGGTCAATCTTAGACGCTGCCTTATCACCGATTACACTGGAGAGGGAAGCACCCAGCAGAAAGATCAAAAGCAGCGGTAGCAGAAACATATTAATGATGATTGAGCGTGAAATAAACAGCCTGCGAAGCTCATAAATCATAATTGTCCAAATATTTCTCAAAGCGTTCTCTCCCTCCTTTAATCGCGCAATGTCCGTCCTGTCAAACTAAGGAATAATGTCTCCAGATCCGGCTCCTCAATATTTAAAGAACCAATAACGCCTTCATGTTTAGCAAAAATAAATAAGATATCCTGCAGCTCATCCTGTGAGGAGGGGAGATACATTTCTACCGTTCCCTCTTTACTTTCCACTCTCGTGATCCGCGGGTGTAGACTAAGCTCATTGATTAGCTCCGGGGTGATGTTCGTTGCTTTGACCACTATTTTTTCTTCTTGAGAAACCCGTTCCCGCAGCTCCTTTTCCGTGCCACAAGCAATGATATGTCCCTTATCCATAATCGCTACCCGATCACAAATGGCTGCAACCTCTTCCATATAATGACTAGTGTAGATGACGGTTGAGCCAAGCCGATTCAGCTCTTTGACCGACTCAAGGATATGATTACGAGACTGCGGATCAATTCCTACGGTCGGCTCATCCATAATAATCAGCTTTGGATGATGCATGATGGCACAAGCGATATTCAAACGTCTTTTCATCCCTCCGGAGAAGGTGGCTGGTTTTTCTTTGGCCCGGTCACTAAGTCCTGTGAAAGCAAGAGCTTCCGCCACCCGCTCTTTCAGCAATTTCCCCCGCAAGCCATACAATCTTCCGAAAAAAGTTACATTTTCAGCTGCTGTCATTGTATTGTACAAAGCCAAATCCTGCGGAACCAAACCGATCTTTTTCTTAACCTCCAGTGCATACGAAGAGACTGATAACCCATCAATAACAATGTCTCCACTATCAATCTTTAGCAGGCCGCAAATCATACTTATAGTTGTACTTTTACCTGCCCCGTTCGGGCCTAGCAGGCCAAAGATCTCTCCTGCTTGAATCGTAACATTCACATGATCTACCGTTAATTTGTTCTCATACCGTTTCACCACATCGGTCAACACCGCGATTGCCATCTCTTATCTCCCCTGTCGTGTGTGCTTCTATATTTTCAATTTTATTCTAGGTTGAATTTTTGCGGATGTACGAAAGGTCATTTTTTGAAGGTGACTAAAGTCATCTCCTGAAGTGGTGGGATAATATGCTAAGATTATTAAAAAACATAAAGGATGACTAAGGCGTGCCCAGAGAGCTAAACTTATTGCGTTACGGACTCATCTTAATCCCTGCGTTTATTACCATTTATGTCTATCAATATAACGATTATGGAATCTTCACGCTGCATATCCTGATGCTTCTATTCCTTGTGGTCATGGTGCCAAAGCTCCCTCGATCTATTCATGCTTTGATTAGTATCATTGAAATCTTGTTCACGGCCTGGTTATGTTATCAATATGGCAGCATGATGATTTTCCCCGCTATATCAGCACTGCTTTATTATTCCAGACTCCAGCCTAAAGCAGTGCCTTACGTGTTCACAGGTGTACATCTGATAGCTTTGAACGTTGCACTCCAGAATTCTCCATCGCTCGTAGTGACTTACATTAACCTTTCATTTCTGCTAACTGCCTACCTAAATAAGCTATTATTGAAAGCTGGCCAGCGGCGCGAAGACACTCTTCTTCTATATGATGAGTTGCGCAAAAAGCATTTCGAGCTTGATGAAGCTCGCAACCGCCTGCTGGAGTTCAGCGCGCAAGTAGAAGAGTCTGCCCAGTCCAAAGAGCGCGTCCGAATCTCACGCCAGCTCCATGACGATATCGGCCACCGGCTAATCCGGATTAAAATGATGATGGAGGCCGCCCTCCAGACCTTGCCCACCTCTCCCGAGAGTGGAATGCAAATGATGGAACTGATTCGTGACCAGCTGTCGGCCAGCATGGACGATATGCGGTCCGCAGTTAAACGTATCAACTACACCCCGAAGCTTGAGGGAGCTTATGCGTTAGACCGGCTGCTCGAAGAGATTGGGCGTGAGACGGGGATCGAGACCTCATACCAAGTTCAGGGCATACCTTATCCGCTCTATCCTAGTATCCAAGTGATCCTGTACAAAAACGCCCGTGAGGCTATAACCAACGCCTTGCGGCATGGAAAAGCAACGTCCATCCGGATCAAAATTGACTACGCGCAAGCAGGAATCACTATGGAGGTTAGCAACAATGGATCACTTCCAGAAGAAGAGAAGCTCCGCAAATTATTGGGGCGTGGTGGGGACGGGATGAAAGGCATGTACGAGCGCACTCATCTGATCGGCGGAACACTCGAACTAAGGCAGGAGCCACATTTTACAGTCATTACGCGGCTGCCCATTTATAAGCAAGATGAGATTGTATAACGAAAGGAGCCATGCTAATGATTAAAGTGTTAATTGTTGATGACGACCCCTTTATTCGCCAAAGTCTGCAAGTATTGCTAGGGATGGACCCAGATATTGAAGTTGTTGGAGCAGCTTGTGAAGGTATCGAAGCCTTGGAATTACTTCAAGAAGGATTAATGGCCGATGTGGCTCTGATGGATATCCGCATGCCCGGCTGCGGTGGCGTTGAAGGAACGGAGAAGATTAAGCAGGCTTTTCCGCAAATTGCAATATTGATGCTGACCACCTTCGACGACGATGAATATATCATTGAGGCACTACGTAACGGAGCTAGTGGATATTTGCTCAAAAACATACCGCCAGACCGGATCATCCAGGGCATTAAAACGGTTTTTGAAGGGAACATGCTTATCCACCCTGATATCGCCCGCAAGCTGGCAACCTTTCTGCAGCCTACGGCACGGCAAGAATTGCCACAGGTACAGCCACTGGAATCCTTCGGATTGACCAAAACAGAGCTGGCTGTAGTGGCTTCTATCGCTGAGGGGCATAGTAACAAAGAAATCGCCGGACAGCTTTTTTTAAGCGAGGGCACCGTCAAAAATTACATAACGGATATATTAAGCAAATTAGAGCTCCGCGATCGTACGCAAATTGCAATTTTTTATTTGAAGAATAGGCAAGGTTGAACTAGTAACATATAGCATATGAATAGTCCACTGCCAAAGTTAGTTTTTCTTACGGACTCCAGTGACGCGCTGCTCCTTGGCGCGGGTTCGGACTCCAGTGATGCTGCTCCTTGGGCGCGAGTTCGGACTCCAGTACCGTTACTCCTTGGGCACGGGCTCGGGTTCGGACTCCAGTGACGTTACTCTTTGGGCGCCGGTTCGGACTCCAGTGACATTACTCCTTGGACGCGGGTTCGGACTCCAGCGACGCTATTTACAATTTTATCGGCGTTTGAGCAGAGTTTCGGACCCCAGCGACGTTATTCCTCAGAAAGAGGCTCATTTGGGGTATTTTTGATGCCAATAGCGGCTTTGGGGTCCGTTACCATTCTAAAAAAGCCAAAATGCTGCGATTAGGGGCAACTGGGTCCGATAGCAACTTCTCGCACGCGAAATTACCATCTAATCAAAAACAAAGATACCCCATTCACCATTTCATGGCTTATGGGGCATCTTCTAGTTATCCTTCCGCTGATTCCTGCTTGGCTTCAGTGGTTTTTTTTCGTTTAAGTTGGCCGTCCGGAAGGTTCCGACTGCGTATGCCTGTCTTCATCCCGATGATGCTGTAGATGCTGGAAGGCTTCGCCTCAGCGGTAATCATCCCATCTGTCTCCGGCACCAAAATAATGCCGAGCTGATGGTGATCCCCATCATAGATCGGGCTTTGAAGGTATTTACTCTCCCCTTCACGGTTCAGCACCTCCAGCTTGCAGAACGCTGGATTCATGCGCAGCGCCTCATGTAGCTGCGCCGCATCGGTCAACAGGACCCCGTTGACCTTCAGTAAGATCTCGCCGGGCAGGATGCCCAGCTCCTGGCCGGGACTGCCCGGCAGCACGGCCAGCACTTTGCGGCCGCGCGGTGGATGCACGAAGATGGGGCTGATGCTGCGCTCTTCCAGAGCGCTGTACCAGCTTAACCCTTCGTGCAGCACAATAGCTGCGAGCGCCGCGACCAGAGTCAGCGGGCTCCACCAAGCGGCAAGCAGGCTTAAGCCGAGCAGGACGATGCTGTAGATCAGCAGCCGTCCTGCAGTGCGGGCCGCCTTGCGCCCGGGCAGCATGCCCTGCGTCATCTCGCTGAAGCCGATGATGACGGGCAAAGAGACGAGGCCAAGGCTGCCGCCGAGCAGCGAGTGCCATGGCAAATCCGTTCCTGCTCCCGATGGGAGCAGCAGGAACAGCGGCAGCGGCCAGAAAGCCTGCAGCTGATAGCCGCCGACGACCATGCCGCGCTTCCCCTTCAGGAAGAGCGGCGTTGCAAGCTTGGCCCCTTGTCTGCGGGCCAGCAGTGCCTCCGCCATGTGCAGCAGCGCAGCTAACACTAGCAAAGCAGGAATATCCATCTCCCGTATGGCGGTGGTAATATTCCCTACCGTTCCACTATCTAAAGCATCTGGAAAGAAAGAAATTACAAATTGAATGATACCTAACAAGCCTATAGAATACGCAAAGCACAAATACCGCACACGCAGTAGCGACAACACGAGACTAACTACCCAAATGCAGGCTACAGCGGTACCTGATAATGATATTCCTAGCAGAACGGCTGCTATAGAGACGACCAAACCCATGACTAGACCACTCCATACCGTCCGCCACGTTTCCTGACCCCAGCTATGTAATTTCACATGTATCAGCTTTCGTTCTAATGCCACCTGCCTACGGTAATATAACGCAATAAATATAATAGCAATGTAGTAATACGGCTGGATCAATAAGTGTAAGAACGCAGTGCCCAAGCTTCCTAACAGTTCCTGAATCACATTCAAACTGTTCGTCACACTCCTTTTCGTCCGATGACTGATTTGAATATATTCTAATTCCTCTACGTCGGTTGGCATTTTCTTATCTAAAAGAAAAAAGAAGGCTGAATTCAGCCTTCTTACTTTTTCGACGCTGCCGCCTTAATTTCCTTCTGAATCTCAGCAATCCCTTTATTCCGTTGGTTGTCGTGAACAGGGTCTTGAATGACCTTGATCAGCGCCGCTTCCAGCGCCTCGGCTGTCTTGGCGTCAATTATGCCTGTGACTTGAAGCTTTGCTGTACTTTGGAACTTCTTCACTGCGTCCTTAGTGCCAGCATCGAAATAGCCATCTTTACGTCCAGGCTTATAACCCAAACCGTCCAGCATCGTCTGTGCACTCTTCACATCAGCGTTGTTCATATTATATTGCAGCGCCACGCTCTTGTTAATTGGAGCCACCGAGAAGTAATCCGGCTGCGCTACCGCGATATCCGGTTTAATGCCCTTACCGTGAATCCATGTGCCGTCTGGCGTAAGCCATTTGGCAATGGTAACTTTCAGCAAGCTGCCGTCTCCAAGCTGTTTGTCAAAGCTCGTCTGCACGGTACCTTTACCGAAAGAATTGTCACCGATCAGCTTAGCTCCTGCCGACTGCTGCAAAGCACCCGCCAATATTTCCGAAGCACTTGCGCTACCTTTATTCATCAGCACGACCACTGGATAAGCTTTACTCGATCCTTTTGAGGTACTAACTTCGCGTTTTTTGTCTTTATATTCTATTTGCACTATAGATTTGCCAGCTGGAACGAATTGCTCTGCCATTTCAATAACAATCGGAAGAACACCACCTGGATCATTACGGACGTCAATAACAAGTCCCTTCATGCCTTGCTTCTCCAGCTTCTCCAGCTCTTCCTTGAATCGTTCTGCGGTATTCAGGGAGAACTGCGTAACCTCGATTACACCCACATTGTCCTTTTCCATGGTAGCGTAGACTGTTTCAAGCTTTACATCATCCCGGGTAAGAACAAATTCGAGTGGCTCTACAGAGCCGGAACGTTGTATTTTCAAAGTGGCCTCACTGCCCTTAGGACCGCGAATCTTGGCAACAGCTGCATTCAGCTCCATGCCTTCCAGCGATTCACCGTTAACGGACAGAATAACATCTTTGGCCTGAATCCCAGCTTTCTCAGCAGGTGAGCCCTTGATCGGAGAGACCACGACTACCTTGCCATTATCCGAAGAGACCTCCGCACCGATACCTGAAAAGGAACCCTCAATGCTTTCTTCGAATTTCTCAGCTGTTTCTTTGCCCATATAGTTGGAATAAGGATCGCCCAGCGCTTCCATCATACCGTTGACAGCACCGTCTATCAGCTTCTCCCGATCTACTGTCTCGTAGTAATTGCTCTCAATCAGACTGAGAGCCGTTCCAAGCTTCTGGGATTCCTTCTGCTGAAGGCCAGTAACCTGCAATGCTGAGGCCAGCCCTTCTCCTGCAGCTTGTCCGATAACATGACTATAACCCGTCACGCCCAAGGTCACCAGACTACCGCATAGCAGGGCGGCGATAATCATAAACGCCGCTGTGCTTTTTTTTAACATGATGTTCCCACCGTCCCTTCTTGTCCATCTCGCAAACAACTCCATAAGTCCGTCCTGAAAGGTACGGTATCTCTTCCAGTATATGCCGTACGCTCAAATAATATGAGTTATAAGTTCTTAAAAATTAGAGATAAGGCATCGGATTTACTGTCTTGCCGTCGATCCGAACTTCAAAATGGAGATGGGGGCCCGTCGAATTACCTGTAGAACCGGATTCAGCAATCACATCCCCACGATTGACTCTATCCCCAGGACTAACCTTGATACCACCTTTACGGATATGTCCGTAGAGGGTCCAAACTCCGCCGCCATGATCAATAATTACACAATATCCATAACCGCTATACCATTCAGCTACGATTACCGTTCCCGAATCAGCCGCATGAATATTGGTTCCTTGTGGAACTGCAAAGTCTACCCCGGTGTGTACTTTCCCCTTCTCCCCCGTAATAGGGTGTGTCCGTGGTCCGTAGGAGGAGGAGATTCTTGCCGAGCCTACAGGGAGCAGGAAGGGTCCATCTCCACCAGCATACGCGGTTGAGGAGCTGGAGCTTGAACTGCTGCTTGCCTTGCTGGCTGCGGCTTTCTTGGCAGCTGCTGCTGCCCGGCGTGCCGCTTCTGCTTTGGCGGCTGCTGCCTTGCGCGCTGCTTCCTCAGCTTTAATCTTATCCTTTTGGGTTTCCAAAGCAGAACGTTCGCTTGCCAGCTTAACCAGCTTCTCATTCTGCTCTTCACTTAGATCATCGCTTTCTTGAATCTGCTTATCATAAAATGCGATAAGCTCCTGCTTCTCCGCTTCCTTCTCTTTCAGCAGGCTTCTCTGATTTTCCAAGGAGGTGTATAACTGCTTGGCTTGAGCATATTGCCCCTCAAGCTCCTGCTTTTTCTCTACAACTGTCTGCTTGTCCAGCTTGTGTTGGACTAACAGCTCCTGATCCTGATCCACAATCATCTTAAGCGAATCGGTGCGGCCCAGAAAATCAGAGAAGCTTGTCGATGAGAGCAAAACATCTAGGTAAGATACCGCTCCATCCGTGTACATCAACCGGACACGGGATCCTAAGAGTTCTTCTCTTGAGGCCACTCGTGCCTCTGCTTCATCCAATTCCGTTGCTGTAACATTAAGAGATTCTTCTGTATCGGAAATTTTGTTAGAGATTTCGGTCATTTTGCCTTTAACTTGATCCACTTGCTGCAATACATATTGTAAATTGATATTTGTCTTATTCTTATAGTGCTGCGCTTCCTGCGTTTGGGACTCCGCTTTCTCTTGCTGCGCCTTAGCTTCCTGCACCTCTTGTTGCAGCTGCTTTAATTGCTTATCGATTTCGGCAACACTTGTTTTTTTGGCATATCCATCAGAGGGTTGGAATATAGTGACAGCTAGTAACATTACGGCTAGTCCGGCGGCAATCTTCTTCAACTCGCACTCCCCATCCTTCACTCTTAAATTAAACTTTCAAAAACTTACGAATAGAAACCGTACTTCCCCAGACGCCGATCAACACACCTAGTCCAACTAACAGACCTACGAGCAGCAGCCAAATATCACTGAAAGGGATCAGCTGCAATCCGAGCATTGGATCTCCCTGTATCGAAGATTCCAAACCCTTGTAGCCGGCATATAAAACACCCGAAGTAATCAATGATCCAATGAGTCCAATTAATGCCCCTTCTATAAAGAAAGGCCAACGAATAAAATAATTTGTCGCGCCTACCAGCTTCATAATCCCAATCTCTTTACGCCGGGCAAGAATCGTTACCCGAATAGTATTGGAGATGAGGAACATAGACATAAGTGCCAGCCCCGCTACAAAAATAAAGCCAATGTTGCGTACGGCACGCGTGATTTTAAACAATGTTTCTATCGAGCCTTTGCCATATTTCACTTTGTAGATAGGCTGTTCGGTATGTGTCTTGTTAAGGGCTTGAATCTTCTCAGCCACAAAAGCAACGGTAGTAGGTTCAATAACTTCTACCTGAAGGGTATCTGGAAGCGGGTTATTGTCTTCATCGAACCCTTCCAGAAGCTCTGCTGCCTCCTCGCCCATATCTGCGCGGAGATCTTTAAGTCCCTGTTCCTTGGAGATGAACGTAATCTTGCTGATCTCCGGCATATTGCCAATTTCAGTCTGCAGGGTCTCACGCATCTTCTGATCTGTATTCAAAGCTAGATGCACTTTGATCTGTACCTGACTGTCTGCCTCATCAGCTACAGAATTTACGTTAAGAACAAGAAGAATAAATACACCTAGAACAAAAAGAGAAACAACAATCGAAGTGATTGAGGCGATCGACATCCAGCCATTACGGAATACGCTTTTGAAGCCTTCCCGCACATGTCGCAAGAAGGTTTTAAAACTCATAACCATATTCCCCTCTCGCTTGGTCTCTGACAATGTTTCCATTCTCAATCGCAAGCACCCTTTTGCGCATTTTGTTCACAATATCTCTGTTATGGGTAGCCATTACAATCGTTGTTCCACGAAAATTAATCTCGTCAAGCAGCTGCATAATGCCCCATGAAGTCTCGGGGTCTAAGTTACCTGTAGGCTCGTCCGCAATAATAACAGAAGGATTGTTGACGATAGCCCGTGCAATAGCGATCCGTTGCTGCTCACCACCAGAAAGCTGTGAGGGCTCACGATTCGCTTTACTTCTCAGTCCAACCAAATCAAGAACCTCATTCACACGTTTCTTGATGACTTTTTTCGGCGCTTCAATAACTTCCATAGCAAAAGCTACATTCTCGTATGCCGTCATTCTGGGCAAAAGCCGAAAATCTTGAAATACAACGCCGATATTACGGCGGACATAAGGGATTTTGCGTGGTTTTAGCTTTCCTATATTGAAACCTCCCACCGAAATCTGTCCTTTGGTAGGCACTTCTTCTCTATAAATCAATTTCATAAAAGTAGATTTACCCGCGCCGGAAGGGCCGACAACGTACACGAATTCATTGCGGTCGATTTTCACTGAAACTCCTTGCAGTGCGTGAGTTCCGTTAGGGTACGTTTTCCATACATCTTGCATTTCAATCATTTTCTCACTTCCCAATTATGACATTTTCCACTTGTGCGAATCGACATTGTCCACCTCAAGTTTCCATAAACTTCAATATTTCCGCAATGTATCTATTGTAACAAATCTGTAACTGATTGAGTACCCCGTAACTGCACGACTATTCGAAAGTTTTGTAGTGACTGGACATATACATATAAAAAAGCACCTAGCGGTGCCTGTTATCAGATGTCGTAACTCCCTTTATTAGAGACTACTTATTTCTTACTAATTTATTATCGGTATCCCACGAAGTGTTCTTTAAGTTCTGTTACAGGGCCGCGCCTGCTTAGCGCAATCCAAATCCCCAAAAGGAGATTAATCATGAAAAAAATCCATGCTGCCCTCATAGTGGTCATCGCACTCGTCCTTATCGGCTCCTGTATTTACGGAGGGCTTCATCTATATGGCAGCAAAACCACGCTTCCAAAGGGTACAACCCTTGCCGGCTGGCAGGTCGGAGGCATGACCCTCACCGAGGTCCGCTCCCAGCTGGATAAACGGCTGCATGCCCTCGAATCCGTCCCTCTAGTGCTAAAAGTGGAAGGCAATGCAGATTTACCCCTAACTCTTAGTAAGACTGGATTGAGCTATGATGCCTCTGCTTTTCAGCAGGGCTTAAAAGAGCTTGCCGAAGGAACGCTTTGGGAGCGGGTAAAGGCACGCTATAACTTCCCTAAGTTGTGGAAGCTTGAAACCCATCTGGAAATCGCACAATTTCAAAAGATTCTAAGTCCCACTTGGGAGAAGGAGTCCTTTGGTGAACCAGTGGACGCTACGCGACGAATTACAGGCGATGACCGAATCGTATATACTTCTGAGAAAACTTCCCTGGAGGTTGATTGGACAGCTCTGGAGACTTCCTTAGGAGCAGCGGCCCCCACCAGCTTTAATCATCTGAATACCCTGCTGGAGAAGGGAATCACGATGGAGGTCCCTTTGTTAATCCTGCAGCCTGACATAACTTTAAAGAAATTAAAGGAACAAGGTATCGAGCGAAAAGTAATGCAGTTCAGCACCTCTCTAGGTGCAAGTGGACCTGGACGAAGCTACAACGTGGAAGCTGCTGCCAAAGCTGTGGATGGAACCATTCTCCCGCCTGGAGCCGTCTTTGATTATGGAAAAGCTATAGAAAAAGCAAAGGTGAATTACGGCTTCCGTGAAGCGCCGGTGATTGTGAACGGCAAACTGCAAGCAGGTGTTGGTGGAGGGATCTGCCAAGTGTCGAGCACTCTTTACAATGCCGCACTGCGTATAGGGCTGGAAATTGTGGAACGCCGTAATCATTCCTTGCCCGTCAACTACTTGCCCAAAGGTCAGGACGCAACATTCGCTGAAGGTTATATCAACTTTCGTTTTCGCAATACGACTGGCAAATATCTCATAATTAAAGCAGCTGTGCAGGGTAAATCACTGACCATAAAGCTGTTCGGCACGTTTCCGCAAAATGTCACTTACAAAGTTCATTCAAAAACAGTAGAGGTACTCCCACCAGTCGATAAATACGTAAACGATTCTTCACTGCCTCGTGGCAGCTCACGCGTTATTCAAAATGGGAAAACCGGATATATTGTTGAAACCTACATTACAAAGTATGTTGACGGTAAATCCACTGAGGTGAATAAACTGTCCCGCGACGTATATTACGCACAAAAACGATTAATCGCCATTAATCGTGGAGGCGTGAGCAAATCCATAATCCCGGATGTCCCCCGAAAGCAGCTGGTGGAGGACGGCGTCCGCAGTGAATAGCTAACAACAAATAACCGGTCAGAGCCCCTAAGGTCTGATCGGTTATTTTTTCCAGCCATCTATTTTACCTGTAGCTTACGTTACCCGGCTTTGAAATTTACGATTCAGGGGTACATTAGAAGTAGACCCATAATCAGAAAGGATGAACATCCTATGACAACAGCTCTTGTAAATGATCTTACTGGTATTGTCCGCAGTGCTCCTGCTATTTTTGCCTCACGCACTTGCAGAGAAGCCCTTCGCGTCATGTTTCAGCATCCAGAATCCAAATGTATCGTCGTCTGCAATGCTATGAATGAACCCCTCGGATTGTTGATGAGCGAACGTTTCTTTTTGAAAGCTACAGGAAGATCCGGAGTAGATCTATTCTACAGAGAACCTGCCATGAAGCTTATGAACAAAACCCCGCTCATTCTTGATATTTCCACTCCACTCGATATGGTATTGAGCCTCGCTATGAACCGCCCAGATCCTATGAAAAATGATTGTGTCATTATCACTCGCAAAGGTAAATTCGCTGGTGTTTCATATACCTCTGACCTTATCCGCGCCCAAGCGTAGAACCTCTTTACCTTTCCTCTTCTACCCTAAACCTACCTCAAAAAAGAATATCCGGTGACGTATCAATTCTCCAGTATCCATTCACCTTTTTCAGCTTCACATACACCGACTCACTGCCTTCCTGCCCGCTCGAATAAGGAACTGTTAAGTCAAATTCAGCGGTTGTTGCAGTTTTGGAGAGCATTCGGGCGGTGGCTTTTTCAAACATTAATGAGTTTCCAAGATCCGCATTCACCTGTGACATTCTACCTTCATGCTCCAAAAATTGAGTCTGCACATAATAAGCTGCTGCATTATGCGTGTAGGCTTTTTTTATGTAATTCATCAGCTTCGCCTTTGTCCCAATATCATTGGAAAGGTAACGGTACTCTTGCGCTTTATACATGAAGGTTTCCATCGGGAAAAAGTTGCCCCCGCGGCTAGTATAGAAATAGATTGCTCTGGCATGTACAACAAGCGGTACAACACTTTTTACCGTCAAATTGTTTATGGTAGCTGGACCTTCTTTTCCTGTGCCAATCACAGCCACATTTTTTATTGCCGAGCTTCCCACTGATGATGAAGCTGCCATAACTCCGCTACCTGCTGATAAAAGGCCTAAGGATAGGGCCAACGAACCAAGCATCCATTTTTTGTTCATCTGAAGTTCCTCCTCTTTCATCTAAAAAATACAGGCGATCGCCACTGTTTCAGCTTATGCACCCCGCAAGCTAAAATACCCAATAAACAGAGGAATGAAAACGTATTACAACTCTTTTGAAAATATAAAAAAACTCCACCCTCCTGATTCACAGGAAAAGCGGAGTAATATAATTAAATAAAGTAGTACTAGAACCCTAATTGGATGCTGCTGCGGTGGCCTCATAATACGCTGTAAAAGCTACGTTAGCAGTCAAAATACTCTCCGTATTGTTCTTAGTACGATTCTCGTAGGATTGCTGAAAATTGAAAGAGTCCACATTCACAATACGAGGTAAGGCTTGTAGTTCATCCATCCATTGCCGTATCCCCGAATATGTCCCCTCCACCACTGCAGTCATTTTGATCTGTTTGACCGTCGGGAATGACACCTCAGCTGAACCTGTCATTTGTTGAATCGGATTAGCCTCATCCAAAACAAAACTAAGATCCTTTAGCCGCGCTTGTGAGGACGTGCTAACCTCCCGCAAATCAACAATCAGACCTTCGCTGTCATCGCCCTTTGGGAGTTCCCCCAGTAATTCCTTCTGTTCTAGATCTCCCTCATTGCCGCTGCCCTTCAGCTCATTGATTTTGGTTTGGAGCATTTCTGCTTCCTTTTCCAACTGACTGATCTCGCTGCTCTGTGCGGAAATTTCCTTATTAGTCGGCTGAACACCCAGCATATAGAATGCAAACAATATCAGGAATAGAATTAACACCCCTAGTACGATGGGAGAGCGATATTTATTGATCTGTTCCATCGCTGCTCACCTCCCCTTGGCTGGCATCCGTATCACTTTTTTGCTGCTTAGCCGCTGCTAAGTTCACTTTATAAATAGCCGTATACGTATTGTATGAAATGGCATCGGCGGCTCCTTCAGTAAGCTTTTGAATAGAGGCATCGGCCGTAAAAGACATTTGGCGAAGTTGTCTTAAATAGTTGGAAGCACCCTCCATAGTGGATACATTTACAGTCAGATCTATAGATGTCCGGTAGGTATAGTTAATATCACGGATTAGTGCCTCCTTAGGCAATCCTTCCACTAATTCGTCCAAGATAGGGACTGCAATCACCTTATTGTCCTGAAGCACTGTGATGGCTGCTTTCCGATCTAGCTGTCCAGGTCCGCTGTTCTTAAGCTTCGCGAGCTCTACTTGGAGCATTAAACTGCGATCCTGCAGGCCTTGCAGCTCTTCTTTACCGTTAGAGATTTGACCCTTATTGGCCGAAAAATAAATCCCCGTTCCGATCATCCCCAGCAGCCAGATCGCTACAAGCCCCATCGTGACATAAGGAAATAGCAACGTCTCCCGATCTTCTCTCGGCAATAGATCAATCGTATCCGTGTTGATGCTATTTTTTAGAGCGGTCCCGGCAGCTACACGGTAATCATTTAGATCAGGGTCAGAAACAGCAGCACTAGCCATCTGTTCCAGACTTATTGGTGTTATTTCAAGTTCAGCTAGGGACTGCTGGAGTTCCAGGTCCAGTTGTTTACGAATCGAGGGAGTACCCGTAATCACTAAATTGTTGATACGAGTGGAACCGTCATGCAAGCTGTATTGATAAAAGCTGAGCATACGGGAGATTTCCGCAGTGATTTCAACCATTTGCTCGGGTGATAAATGTTCTTCCACAGCGACAGCTGTTTCTGCCAAGGTTTCACTGTCTGTCAAAAGATCCATTCCCGCTAAATTTCTTCCTTTATGTAGATCAAGTAAGTTTATCGTACGAATGAAGACCGGATTCCCGTTTCTGAACATATAAATGTCCATTACCGATGGCTCCATATTAATCAGCATCGTCTCCGCAAAGCTCTCCCCGTGCCCAGTGGTTATAGCACGCGCTAAGGCGGTTGCCGAAATTTCGACACTACTTATCCGAAGACCCGCCCGCTCCAGAATTTCTACGTAATCCTGAATCGATTTTCGCGGAGCAGCAAATACGAGCAGGTGACTTTGCTCCTCATCCACTTCGAGCGTTACATAGTCGTAGACAGGATTTTCAAAAGGTAAATGCAATCCCGTCTCCACTTCCAGCTTCACGAGTTGTTCTACCTGTTTGTCATTGGTACTAGGAATACTCATTTTACGGATAATGATCTGCGAAGGTGGAATGGACAAAGAAACCTTACTTCCCCTTAACCCTTCCTTCTTCACCCACTGCCTTACCCGATCATAAAGCGCCTCGCTATCCGCCACCTGATTCTCAATGATCATGCCTGGAAGGAGCGGGAGAAACCGTTTTTTACGGACTTCCCATGACTGTTTATTCTTAAAACTAATATAACGGATTCCGGCAGCTTCAATTGAAAGTCCGGCCACTTTGGGGCCTAATCCAAGCATGTGATCGATGTCCTCCTATCCGATGAGCGAGAGATACGCGCCGATGATGTGTGAACCATATCCAAAACTAATTAAAGCTCCTATAGCTAACCATGGGCCGAAGGGTACCGGCTGTTTACGTTTGATTACACCGAGCAGCATCAGCAGTCCGCCCACCACGCTCCCAAGCAGACAAGCCACAAAAAAGGCCAAAATCACATTCGGAAAGCCAATCACCAAGCCCAGCAGCGCAAATAACTTCACATCTCCAGCCCCCATGCCACCTAATAGAACAAAAGGGATAAGGCCCCCTCCCCCAAGCACAGCTCCTAGCAGATGATGCCATATCGGTCCTTCTGGAAATAGCAGTACAAAAATCAGCAGCAGCGGTAAAAAAAACAACAATACCTTGTTGGGAATCAGCATGTACTTCAAATCCGCAACCGTCACGATAACCGCTAAACTCACAAGAATGAACCCGATGATTCCCTTACCCGTCAGACCAAATTGCAAATACACCCATAAAAAAAGCAAACCCGTTGCCGCTTCTCCAAGCGGGTATAATGGCGAAATCCTTGTGCCGCAGTATCGGCACTTGCCTCCTGACAGCAGGTAGCTTACCACCGGAAGCAAATCCCGCGCTTTCAGCCGCGTATTGCAGTTCGGACAATGTGACGGCGGATTAAACAAGGATTCCTTGGCCGGCACCCGCAGCGCTACTACGTTATAGAAGGAGCCTAGAACCAGGCCCAGTAATGTGATGTAACTTGCGATAAATATCGTCATGGCTGTCCTCTGTTAGCTTCTGGATTTTAAAAAAGGAATCGGGAAGTCCGATTCCTTAGGGGGTTTCATATAGACTTGATTTTCGAATAAAAACCAATTTATTCTTTCTGAGCGTTCAATACTTCTTTTGATGTAAAAGACTTAGGAGTAGTAGAAGTAAATGTGGTAGCAGTCTGTATTTGAACAGCATCGGCAGCAGCTAGAACACCTGCAACAAAGTTTACAGATCCTCCATTTATAGTCTCTTTATTACTAGGTAGCACAATACCCGACTCAAGATATTTTTTTGAGATCAGATCAGTAATAGCGATCTTTTCTGGAGCAGCCGCAGTAGAAGTCGAACTATAGATTCCATTTTTCTCACTAACTACATAAAGTCGAGCAGCATCATAAATTTGACGAGCAGTAGCTGCATCCGAGTCCTCTCTAGTATTATTAATTATTCCACCAATCATCGGAATTGCAATAACCGCAATAATCCCTAAAATAACGATAACCGCCAGCAACTCAATCAGCGTAAACCCCTTTTGATTTTCCTCTTTGCTTAATCTTCTCTTAATGGCTTGTGCTAACATTTGATTTCCCCCTCTAAGTGGTGTGTGAGTGATAAAACCTATATTCTTCATTTCAGTGAATCCAGCATCATCTTTCTTGTGCTTACGGAAACAGCTCGTCCATCGTCGTCTAAATGCCAGCGTAAGTTCGTGGATCTTGCCCCGCCTCCCCGGCGTCACCCCTCTCAATATATACAAGGAACCAAGAGGTTCACATATTACCGTACAGACTGAACATCGGCAGCATAATGGCGGCTACAATGACACCTACAACAGCGGCTAGAAAAGCGATCAATAGTGGTTCAAGCAGCGATTTCAGACGGTCAACGGTATTCTCCACGTCCATCTCATAAAAATCAGCTACCTTGGACAACATCGTGTCGAGCGCCCCCGTCTCTTCGCCAATCGCTATCATCTGCGTAACTAGTGGCGGGAAGACCCAAGCTTTTTTTAGCGGCTCAGATAGTGGATTTCCTTGTCTCAGCGAATCCCCTGCACTACGGATGAATTTCCCGATGACCTTATTTCCTGCTACCTCCTCAACAATCACCAAGGACTGTAGGATCGGTACAGAGCTGGCATAAAGAGAAGAAAATGTGCGCGTAAACTGAGCAATCGAGCCTTTTTGATTCAGCTTACCAAACACAGGTATCTTAAGCTTGGCATAATCCAGAGCGTAAGCACCCTTTTCCGTACGTTTTGTAATCTGAAAAGCTATCACTAGGAGGAGTACTCCGAGTATCCAGAAATACCATTGACCTTGAATGCTTTTGCTAAGTGCCAAGACCATCTGTGTAATTGCCGGAAGCTCGGCATCCATCGATTCGAACATGGTCACAAATTGCGGCACAATCGCCCAAAGTAGATAGATAACCGCGGCAATCGCCATAACCCCTACGGTAATCGGGTACGTAAGCGCTGATTTTATCTTCTCTGTCGTGGTGTGCTGTTTCTCAAAAAACATAGCCAACCTGTCCAACGTCCCCTCAATATCACCGGATTCCTCACCGGCACGGATCATACTGACAAATAGCTGCGGGAAGATTTTTTTATGATCCTGAACGGCTTGTGAAAACGATATCCCGCGCATCAGGCTGGAATTAACATCTACTAACGCTTTGCGCAGTGGCTTACTCTCGGTCTGCTCTGCCAAAATACGCGTTGCATCCACAATCGATACCCCCGCCCGCATAAGCGTGGCAAACTGCCTGCAATAAATGATGAAATGAATCGGCTTAACGGGATTACCAATATAAATGTCCATCGATAAAATTGTGGTTTTGCGTTCAATCAGTGAAAATACCGTAAGTCCCCGCTTGCGTAGCTCCTCCATCGCCGTAGGTTTATCGGTTGCCGTTAGTTTCCCTTTGATAGATTTGCCTGCGGATGTCTTCACCTGATATTCAAAAAGAGGCATCAGCTGCTCACCTCCGCCATAAACGCCTTAGCTGCTGTTGGATCAATAAGCCCCTGCGATAAATAGTCACGGATGCTCATGTCCAAGGTGTGCAAGCCTTGTGAGCGTCCCGTTTGCATCACATTTTTGATCTGATGTGTTTTTTCGGTACGAATAAGATTGGCTACGGCTGGTGTATTGATCAAAATTTCCGTAGCGCATAAACGCCCCCGACCTCCAGCCCTTGGGAACAACCGCTGACTGACTACTGCCAGCAGCACTGATGCTAGTTGTGAACGAATCTGTCCCTGCTGATGGCCCGGAAAAGCGTCGATAATTCGGTCAATCGTCTGTGGTGCGTCTGTTGTGTGTAAAGTTGCCATCACAAGATGACCTGTCTCTGCGGCCGTAACCGCTGCTGAAATGGTCTCCAAATCCCGCATCTCACCAACGAGAATGACATCCGGATCCTGACGTAAGGCAGCACGCAATCCATTAGCAAAACTAGCCGTATCACTTCCCACTTCACGTTGATCTACTAGACAGGTTCCATGGTTATGTAGAAATTCTATCGGATCTTCCAACGTCACTATATGCTTGCTCTCCGTCTGGTTAATATAATTCAGCATAGCTGCAAGCGTAGAAGATTTGCCGCTGCCTGTGGGTCCTGTAACCAAAATTAGACCTTGTGGCTTAAGCGACAAAGTAGTTAAAATCGAAGGCATCGACAGCTGTTCCAGACTCGGAATCTCTGCAGGAATGGCCCGGGCGGCGATACTAACCTCGCCCCGCTGACGATAAACGTTCACCCGGAATCTTACCCCACCATCAAGCGGATATGAAAAATCCAACTCGCCCGCATTCCGAAATGCTTCAATTCGTTCATTACCAAGTAGCATTTTGGCCATATCTGCCGCTTCTTCAGCAACCACGGACTCACCCTCAAGCGAGTGCAGCTTTCCATCCATCCGAATAACCGGCGGTGATCCTACGGAAATATGTAAGTCAGAAGCTTTGGAGGAGTAAGCCGTTTGTAATAGTTGTCTAATATCCCGCGTATACGTTGGCATTAGCCGCTCCCCCTAAGTTAGAATGCTAAATCGCTGTTAACCTCTAATGTGAGACCGTCTCGCGCATGACTTCTTGAAGCGTTGTAATTCCTTGACTGACCTTGAGTAGTCCGTCATCCATCAGTTGAACAAGCCCTCGCGCTTTACCTGCTGCACGCAGTTCCTCTACTGAGGCAGTGTTTGTAATGAGCTGCCGTAAGTGATCATCAATACTGAGTACTTCATGAATCGCTATTCGTCCACGATAGCCAGAATTGTTACAGCTACCACAGCCGCGTCCACGCTGTAACTCTTCCGCAGGTAGTCCTAGGCTACGTAGCATAATTGCTTCCTGTTCAGATGGTTTGTAGGTTTCTTTGCAGTCAGTGCAAATTTTGCGCACCAGCCGCTGTGCTACCACACCAATCAGCGAAGAAGCGATCAAATAAGGTTCTACCCCCATATCCCGCAATCGGGAGACGGAGCTAATCGCATCGTTTGTATGTAAAGTAGACAACACTAGATGACCCGTTAATGAGGCGCGAACAGCAATTTCAGCAGTTTCAGCATCCCGTATCTCACCGACCATTACGATATTCGGATCTTGTCGAAGAATCGAACGTAGCCCAGCTGCAAAGGTTAGTCCAATAGCCGAGTTTACGTGCACCTGATTTACTCCTTCAAGCTGGTATTCCACTGGATCTTCGACTGTGATAATATTTGCGCTTTCTACATTAAGTTGATTTAACGCTGAATATAAAGTTGTTGTTTTTCCGCTACCTGTAGGGCCCGTGATTAGCAAAATCCCATAAGGACGAGCTATCATCTCCTTAAAAGCTTCTGCATTCCCCTCACTGAATCCCAAAGCATCTACGGATTTGACCCCTGTGCTTAAATCTAGCAGCCGCAGCACAATCTTCTCTCCGTGCATCGTTGGTAATGAAGACACACGAATATCTACCATTTTGTAATCGAACTGCATTTTGATCCGCCCGTCCTGCGGCAAACGCCGTTCTGCGATATTCAGGCGGGCCATTATTTTCAGACGGGCGGTGATAAAGCCCTGCATCTGCTTAGGAATAATCCGCTCTGTCCGTAAGGTTCCGTCAATGCGGTAGCGGATGGTTAAATTATTTTCACCTGGATCCATATGTATATCAGACGCCCGCAGGGCAACTGCCTGCTGAATCATCTGGTTGACCAAACGTACGATCGGAGAGTCCTCATCTGTAATCTCGGTCTCTTCTATTTCTTCCTGTGTCGGGAGTTCTACCAGCATCTGATTCATAGAATCGCGCATGCCATAGTGACGCGCAATCGCCCGCTGCAGCTCATCTCTCGTAGAAATAGCGGGTTCGATCCGGAAGCCAGTACTCATACGTAAATCTTCTATCGCAAAATAATCCAGCGGGTCCGCCATCGCAACCATCAGCTTGCCGCCCTCTTTTAAGAATGGAAGCACCTGATATCGCTTAGCCATACTTTCAGGGATAATCTGCGTGATTGCGGGATCTATCTGGTATTTAAATAAACTGACATGCGGGATGCCGAGTTGAAATTCAAGCACTTCAATCAGCTGCTGCTCCGTGATATAACCTTGAGAGATTAGCAGATCGCCGAGCTTACGTTTGCTCTTACGCTGTTCCGCGAGAGCCTCAAGCAACTGGTCCTGCGAAATAATATTATTTTCTACCAGCAAGTCGCCCAGTCTCTTTTTCGCGATAGCCAAGTCTATTCATCTCCGTATGCCGTTATTTATGCCGGCTGAAATAATGGATATTTTTTATAGAAATAGAAATCAAACTCCCAGCAAAATTCGCTCAAAAACGAAAGATATAATTACCATAAATACACCTTCCATAAATTTGTCAATTTTGAGTATTTTTCAATCTAACTAGGACTTTAGTTATAATTTAATAGGTATATTTCAATAGATTTATGTTGTCTATCAATGCTAAATGTCCTAGAATGTATATAACATAGATTGGATAATTTTACAACGACACGGAATGAAAAAGGCTGTCGGAATCTAGCATATACGAGACGGAATACGACCATATCTGCCAATAGTTAACAATCAGGGAGAGATGACAATGAAACTTGCCAGTAACAAAAAAGTTTTTATTTTTACAGTAACTACCCTGCTTCTCCTTCTGCTTGTTCTGCCAATCAAAAATCACTTTATGAATGTCGATGCCAGTTCTAATGAATACCAAATTCGTATGCTGGAGGTTACAGAGAGTGGGGTTAGTGAGCTTGCGTCTCTAAAAACGGGAATATCTAACCTTACCATCGACACGATGAGTATGAAGCGCTTTGTGGCGCTGCGGGATGATCTGGACGGAAGATATGATGCGGTATATATCGGGAAGGGGACTTACAATCCTGCACAGGTAAGTAATCAACAACCCGCCTCGGAGGAAAATAGAGCTAAGGCCCTTAATACCAAAAGTATGAAGAATGACATTACTCATCTGAAGGCTGATCAAATTACGAAGGAATTTATCAACAAGGGATTATATGTTTTTTTTCATAGCCAGCCCTTTAAAGACAAAGATGCAAAACCTCAAACTGAGCAAGGTATACTGTACAGCTCTTTTAACAGTTATCGTCTTTCCACCTCCAACCCAAATGTTAAGTTTGTAGATGACAGTGAACTGGCGGATATTTTTGCCGATTTAAAAAAACAAGACTCCAAATACATAAGCGACTTGAAGAAACGCCCTCGTCTACAAATTACGAATAGAATTCCCAACTATGACCCTAATGCAACTAACAGCAAAATCTATGTTCCTGGGGAGAAGCTTTCTTTTAATTTCAATGTCACCACACCCTCTACACAAAATAGTGCTCCACTCTCAGTCAAACTGTACGTTGGTCTTGATAAATCCATCAAAATGGGAGAAGAACAGGTCGTTGCTGAAACTGAGATTAGTACGTCCAGCGGAACTATTGAATACACTCTGCCAAAAACATACTCTGGGTTGCTCTACTGGAAGCTAGAAGTTAATGATTATCACAGTAGACAATTAAAAGACTTCGACAGCGGTGTAATTCGTTACCGTGGCGAGAAAACCATAGTAAATATTCTTCAGATTATGCCTGACACTCTAACGGAAAGCAGCCTCCTAGACACTAGTAATATGAATCCAAATTTTCTCGATACATCTGACTATAAGCTCGATATAAAAATCAAAACGATGACTGAATTTAAAAAATATGTTGATGACAGCTATGCTGCAACACATAGTTACGGATTAAATGGCACCTATGACATGCTCATCTTTGGATTTGTAGACGAATACTACAAAAAATCTAATTTAAACACTAATGCGATTAACGCTATTACACAATTTACTGGTACTTTCAAGCAAAGCGCCTTGTTCACTCACGATACCATCATTAATTTAGATGCAAATAAAAAGAACTGGATCAATAATTTCATGGGGATTACTGGTCAGGTGAATCCTGAGACCAACTTAGGCCATAATGCCATCAATCTTTCCACCAAGGTTAAGCCGGTGAATGACGGGCTTTTGATGCAATATCCTTTTTATCTAAGCAAGAGGGACGACAGCAACCAGCAAATCGATATTTCCACACCACAAATTGCACCAACACATAACCAGTACTTCACACTTAATCTGGAAGATCCTGAAGTAGTATCTTGGTATAACATTCAAAGTGAAGCATCAGGTACGAGGATAAAACCAAATGGAGAATATAATCAATACCAACGTGATACCGAGGATAGCTGGAATCAATATTACACATATTCCAAAGGAAATATTACCTATTCAGGTACAGGTCACTTTTTTGGAGTAAGTGATATTCCAGCCAATCTAAAGAAATTCCCTGTCTGGGAACAACAATTGTTCGTTAATACTATGTATCGTGCTTTTATTGGTGCCAATCATGCTCCAGAGATTACCGTGCATACGCCGGCTAATGATTCATCGATTCCGTCTTATCAAAAAACACTCCTTGTCGACTATACAGTAACTGATCTGGACTTTAACGATCGTGATCTAACAACTGAAGTCCGTTTCAAATCAGGGAACACATACTTTCCTATGAATGAAATAAGCAAGATGGACATCAAGTCCGGTCAAAATATATATAGAACAGTTGACAATCCGCTTCCTAACGGAGGTCTACTCGACATCGAAATTAAAGCTTGGGATCAAAATGGGGCGCTCTCAATTAAAACGCTCAGAGTAAATGTCCTGCCGTCGAACACCAATTTGAGTGTAACACGATCTCTCTCTCAGAATGTTGTGAATGGCAAAATAGAAAAGGGAGAACCGGTCACTCTTAGTTATTCCATCACCCCAAAATCTGTACCGTTTGATAAAGTCGGCACGGTCAACCAGACCTCTAACACACAATTAATATCGGATATTGTATTTACCGAGAATCTCCCACCTAACCTGGAGATTTCAGGAGAATTACCAGCCGGTACGATAGTCACTGGAAATGCAACCAGTGGGTTTAGATTGACACGCAATCTAAATAACATAACCTATTCATTGAAAACGGTGAACGGCGCCCAAATCTATAAACCAGACTCTGAACAGCCTATAACGTTCCAAATCACAGTTAAACCGACCGAGACCCAAACCTATATTTTAAATGATTCCAAACTTAGTTATGTCGATATTCATGCCACATTGCCACCTCTGGGAATCTTAGGTAAATACAACGCATTTATCCTTCATACCACTTCACTTCGTGGAGGCACTATCAAGGGACCACTGGCTTCCGGGGGAACAGTCAACTTCAACAACGCTGGTATTACAGTAAATGAACAATTTAAAGACCAAGTGCCATATGGTATTGTCACGGGCGGAGATGTTTCCCTTCCTGAAGGAACAGTTTACGGAAACCTAATGGTTAAAGGCACCGTTAAAGACCAACGTCCTGGTTCTATCCAAAATGGTACCATCAATTACGGAGAACTTCTCGATTTCAACAAGCAAGAGAGTTATCTCCTTGGACTCTCTGATGCTATTGCCAAGTTGCCTTCCAATGCCACGGCGACTCATGAATACGGAAAACTTACGGTCACAGGTAACTCAGATATCAATATTGTTAATATTTCTAGTTCAGCGTTAAATACGCTTAACAGTTCCGAGCTTAAGGTTCCGCAAGGATCAACGGTAATTGTTAATGTACAACAAGACAGTAACAGTGAACCATTCTTACATTTCCCACTGGGGAGCGACGGTAGCCGTGTGCTATACAACTTCCCTAACGCCAAGCCTTTGCTAATTTCCCAAGCCAACGTATACGGAACCATTCTGGCACCACGATCTACTATAAACTTTGATGGAGGACAGGTGTATGGAACAATCATTGGAGCTTCAATGAATATGAGTAGTGCCACTTTATACCATTTCCCTTTTACCGGTGGCCTACCAGCGGAAATCTATCCGCTACCTGTTCCAATCCCAACAGATCCTTCATCGACTAATTTAGCGCGGACTACGGTTTCGTTTGAGACTTTAACTTTTACAGCCGAATATAAAATTAAAACCCTGCAATTGGATGACAAAGCTATTTATGTAGGAGATAAGATTCGACTAATTCCAATAGTTACGCCTTCTGATTTAAGTAATTCTGCATTCCTCTGGACAACTAGTAATGCTTCAGTTGTACAAATAGACTCCAGCAGTGGCGATATTATCGGGTTGGCCAAAGGAACAGCACAAGTCACTGTTAAGGCTATTGATGGTAGCGAAGTTACTGGTACTGCATTCATAACTGTAGAAGAACGTAATTCTCGTTCTCTATCAATTAAAGGATATGAAACAGCGAGAATCTATGAATCCATTACGTTAAGTGCCTCGTACGTCCAAGACAGTAAAGAACCTGAGACCAACATAACCTATATCTGGTCCGTTAAAAACATTACCTCTGGGGCAAGCACTGCTGTAATTAATACCAATCCAGAGTATCCCGGTGATGATACCGAAAAGATTTTCAGTGCAACGCAGTCAGGAACTTACCTAGTAAGTCTTACTGTAAATTCAAGTAACCCGGTTCCAATTACCCAAGATAAAACCATAACAGTTACTAACCCACTAACCTCATTGTCGATTACAGGTCCAACAACGGTATTGATAGGAGGACAAATCGACCTAAGCGCAAGTAGAAATCCTACGGATGCTGATCCAGCAACGCTAAGATGGAGATTCGTGAAATCAACGGATAAAAATATTACGGATGACACTATTACGAATGATCATATTGCTACTCTTACGCCTTCTAGTGATGGATCGACCGCTAAATTGACGGCTGGTGATACCGCTAAAGAAGGACTGCTGATTGAGGTTTCATTCAAAGATATGACTTCAACACACGAGGTTAACATCGTTGATGCTTTGAAAGGGTTACGATTTAAAGAACAGTCCATTACTATTGAAGTGGGCCATACTTTCCCGTTAACCAATATTTTATGGGCATTCCCTACCTCCATCTCGATCGAGCAAATCAAAGGTAACTTGAGTTGGGTAAGCGACAATTCTGGAATCGCCAGTGTCGATAATGGAACCAATATTGATAGCAGAGGAATTGTTACAGGTGTCAAAAAGGGATCAACCACCATTACAGTTACTTATACCGGAAGCACAGGCACAACAGCAGAAGCAGATATTACAGTTAAGGTTGTAGCACCCCAGAATGACGATCGTTACTAATCTTTACATTTAAAAATAAGAAACTTCCAACGAAAAAAAGGGTATCCCTAAGCACTCGCTTAAGGATACCCTTTTTCAATTGGTCTCAATGACTCACAAGCTCCAGAGAGCCTACAGTTACATTCACCTGCTGCACACGCGGGAGGCTAGACTGCTGATGAGTAAAAACATCCTGATTATATTGAATCTGAAAACGGTGACCCAAATTATATCGATCCGCATCCTGATTTTCAAAATTAAAGCCGAGAGCCGGATCTAAGGGCTCAGTTACTCCTCCTAGTACTGCGTTTACTGTAAGATTCCCTTTGGCAAAGAAGCCACCATTTAACCAAAAGATTGACCCCACTCCGTACAAATCAGCGTCACTATCCGTGTAAAAAAAAGCTTTCATATAAAATGAATCCTGCTCAACTTTTTTCTTAGGTGGGTTAGTAAAAGTATCAATTCGGTTAATGAGCACATCTCCTTGAGATATGAGGACTAACTCCTTACTACTTAAACCTTGGATCACGGCGTCCTCTACTTTCGTTTCTCCTAAAACAAACATAGTAGAGTTGAATTTCACCTGTCCTTTAATAGTAACATTACCTGTAACTAGAATATTAGCTTGAATCTCCAAAAAATTTGTTATATCTGGACTATAGTTATTTACCTCCAGATCACCATTAACAATAACCCATTTGGGCTTATTAGAAGGATTACCTGTTTTGGCTTCATCACTAAACTTTAACTGTTTGTAATCAATTCCATCGATAAGCAAATTACCGTTATAAATCGTAGAATTATTCAAATCTTTATCCAACAAGGAGTTCTGATATATTCTCAATTGTTCTTCGTATTGGCTGCACTCTAGTTCATACTTATCCTTTTCTTCTTTTGTCGGATTATCTTCAAGTACTGGCTCAGTGTAGGGTGGATTCTCATCGGGTAGTCTATCCAATGCTGTTGCACTTAAGTAATTACCCAATCTTCCTTCCACAATAGCTTGCTCAAGTTCAGACCTTTTCCCGGTCAACCCTGTCGCTTCCTCCACTTTATCAAGAAACGATTCCAGCACATTAATCTGCACGAACTTTTTTTGTGGTTTGATAAACACCTGCTCTTTATTAACTCCCAGTATGTTAGGAAGAATAATTGAGGCATTGTTTTTATTTACTGCTGCGTTAATAATTCCATTTCCGGAATATTTAATACTTTCAAGTGATTGCACATGCACCTCAGGAAGAGGTTCCGTAGATGCTGGACTGGCAGAGTCTTTTAGTAATTCTACTTTAGGATATTGAGTCTTTTCTTTAAGATCTTTCACTTTCTTATACGTATAAACAGCCGTATCACTGACGTTTAGTTCTTCACCCGCATATATATTGCCATGGAGACCAGGTGCTCCGTTTAATGTTAATACTTTTTCCGATCCAAAAGCATATTTAAGAAAATCAGGATAGGTATCAATGACAATCTTTTGTCTCAGCTGTCTGATGACGCCATTAACTGTGGCTTGTGCTTCAATATCTACATAATATTTTTGCTTATCCTGCTTCTCATAAGTGATACTTTTGATCGTACCGCCAGCTCCAGATAATCCCGTACTTACGCCATTGTTAACGCCGACAACTTTGGTGGTCACCTCATTAACAATACTTTTAATCTCATCTTCCATATGATCAGGATCAATATCCGTACGCCCGTCCAACTTGGTCTGTATGTATGCCGCTGCTTCATCGAGCCCCTTTTGAGCCAGATGCAGGCTCTGCACGTCGTTTTCCCTTGTCTCCGTTCGTTGTGCGCCACCCATCGTTGCCCCGAGTACAGCTACTCCGAGTATAGTAAGTAGAAGAGCAACAAACATAACTAATACTAGAGCTGAGCCTCTTTCATTATTCTTCATCCCTCCTGCTCCTCCTAGAATCCGAATTTACTTTTCAACTCCAATGGGTAATCCCTTCCGTCGTAGCTCTGAACTAGCGATAAATCTATAGATATCAAGCCGCTACCACAAGGGATGCTATTCTGACACTCTAAAGTTATAGCAGAACCCTGTTCTAATTTAGATATCGTCTCAGTTCTTGCATCTACTGGTGGATCGACTACATCAGGATTTGCTATTGTAAGAGCACCATTAACAATACGAATCTGAGACTTAGTTCCATCCTGACGTTCTAACGTAATGTAGCTATCAATAATAGTCCCTGCATCATTTTTGAGAATAGTTGGAGTGACCTTCTCAGGAGCAAATGTATACAACTCCGTTATAATCGCCGACATTAACAAATCACCTTCGTCTCGTAATGAGTTTTCAATCGATATTTTATGATAGCTTCGTAAGCCCAGCATTGTTATCCCCGAAATAATTCCCGCTGCAACTGTAAACAACAATAGTGCCACAATTAGCTCCACTAAGGTAAAGCCGCCTTCTCTGCGAAGAAGATTAACGAATTTTCTCATCGGTAATATATCCCTCCACAACAGATTCACTTTCAGGTCCGCCAGAAGAATCCGCTCTGCTGACTTTGACCAACACAGGTAACAAATATACTGCCATATTTTGTTTCTCCGGATCACTAGATTCCAAGCTTTGGTTATGTAGATCACGCTGATATTTAATATCTATTTGATAGTTCACACCATTTATTGCAGGATTCAAAACCTGGTTCAAGATTTCTGTATCCTGAACAAGCCCCTTGTAATCCTCACATTTCAGAGAATCATCCGTATCCTTTTGGCATTTCGCCGCCTCTATCGCATCATGATTCTGCTTTATAAAAAATTCCTTCATCGCCTTAAAATCCTGCTTCTCCACATAAAACAGCGCGTTCCGCGCCAGATTGACCATAATCGTTTTGTTCTGGTTCGATTTAGAGTAACTCATGGCGTTAGTAAAGTAAGACGTAAGCACCAGAGAAACTATCGATAAAATTACAATAGCGGCCAGAACTTCGATTAACGTAAATCCTTTTTCCTGCTTTAGGCCCGGTTTCATCCTACTTTCCGCCTCTCGCCTATGAAAATACTTTTCGTATTTGCACGTTTTTCCTAAATTTTCTACTTCCATTATATTCTCTCATATCCAGCTACAGCAATCCTCAAAACCCTTATAATTCAGATATTTCTACAATATCTCTCACTTTAGGTCTATGCTATGATTTGGAAAGAGAGGAGATGAATGAAATGGCTTTAATAGAGTGCAAATTTTATTCTGAAGTACTAGGTTTGAATACCTCAATGACTGTAATTTTGCCGCAAAAAACAACTACACAAATCGGGATGAGTAATGTAACAAGAGGTGATCTTCACCCTACTTTGTATTTACTGCATGGCTTGTCTGACGATGATTCGATCTGGCTGCGCCGGACTTCCATAGAACGGTATGTAGCGGAGATGGGGATAGCTGTGGTAATGCCGAATGTGCACCGCAGTTTCTACACAGATATGGCGATGGGAGGCCGTTATTGGACCTTCATTAGTGAGGAGTTGCCGATGCTGGCGCGCTCATTTTTCCCGCTTTCCGATAAACGCGAGGAGAATTTTGTAGCCGGGTTGTCGATGGGTGGTTATGGAGCAATTAAGCTGGGACTGCGTAAACCCGAGTCTTTTGCAGCGGCAGCGAGTTTGTCTGGAGCACTTGATATGGCGCATAATTTCTTGAACGGGGAAGGTGCTACCACTAAAAGTAAAGAATACGAAATGATCTTCGGAAAAGAAGATACCGCCGGAACGCCGGAAGACCTTCTTTGGCTGCTTGAGGAAGTGAACCGCTCCACGGGACCAAAACCAGCTTTGTATCAATGCTGTGGCACAGAAGATTTCCTATATACCGATAACTTGAGATTCCGCGATGCCTGCCAGGCAACCTCACTTTCTTTAACCTATGAAGAAGGTCCGGGGACACATGAATGGGGATACTGGGATGCCAAAATCCGCGATGTGCTGGCATGGCTACCTTTAAAAAGTAACTAGCTGTACCTAATAGACAACAAAAAGATGCAGCCATAAGCTGCATCTTAATATCTGTTCTACTCAGATTACCCTCTTCGGAGGGTTCTTTTTAATTATAAGGACGCCGAAGGCAATTATGCTTGTTTGGTGATATTTTTAAATAATCCAGTCTGTTCTGTGATTCCTTTTTCAGCAGCAAATCTTTCAATACTCGATGCACCAAAGAATCCGTCTATGCCTTCTGTCCGTTCAATTACGTACGCCGCATCTTCCGGCTCTGCAATCGGTCCACCGTGACAAATCACCATAATATCTGGATTTACTGCTTTCCCTGCTTTAATAATCGCTTCGATTCTTTCTACACAATCATCCAATGTCAGAGCGGTCTTAGCTCCAATTGTACCTTTGGTAGTCAAGCCCATATGTGCCACCAAAATATCTGCGCCTGCTTCTGCCATGGCTTTTGCTTGCTCAGGATCAAATACATAAGGAGTGGTGAGCATATCCAATTCATGCGCAGCTCTAATCATATCTACTTCTAAACCATATCCCATGCCGGTCTCTTCTAGATTCTGTCTGAACACGCCATCGATCAAACCTACGGTTGGGAAGTTTTGCACGCCGCTAAAACCTTGTTCCTTAAGTTGTTTTAAATAAACTTCCATTACTCTAAAAGGGTCCGTTCCGCATACGCCTGCCAATACAGGGGTGTTTTTAACAACAGGCAATACTTCCGAGCCCATTTCGACTACAATTTGGTTGGCATCCCCATAAGATAATAACCCTGCCAGTGATCCCCGGCCTGCCATTCTGTATCTTCCTGAATTATAAACAATCAGCATATCCGCTCCGCCAGCTTCGCTGCTTTTTGCAGTAATTCCAGTGCCGGCTCCCACGCCTAAAAGAATCTTTCCATTTGCCACTTCTTCTCTAAACTTCGCCATGATTTCAGTTCTTGTATTTTTGTTCATGTGTAGCGCCTCCATTTAAATATTTATTTATCTTATAAAAGCCTTATTTGCTCATGAGATCTATTAGCTTCTGCGCTGCTGCTTCTGCAAACTCCATATCATTAATGGCACAATCCATTTCGATAACCTCGACAACATTTCTGTTTACACCATTTCTTAAGGTATCAAATAACATTTGATCTTCCTCTACCCCATAAAAAGCTTCCCCTGCAACATCAATGCCGGATATCCCTTTAAGCGGCAGCATTAACACCGTTTTCTCTTTGGCCATATTTAATTTCTCGACAAGCTTTTTGCCGATAGCTTCATTTTCTTCTACTGTTGTTCTCATCAGAGTAACTGTTGGATTGTGTTTATAAAACTTATGCCCAGCAAATTTCGCTGGTACCGTATCATAAGGACCAAAGTTGCACATATCAAGCGCGCCTACCGAGACAACCTGTGGAATATGATGTTTACCAGCAGCTTCTAACCGATGAGGTCCAGCATTCAGCACGCCGCCAATAATTTCGTCCGCCCATTCTGTTGTGGTCAGATCCAATACACCTTCAATAAAACCAGCCTCGATTAACGCTTCCATGGACTGGCCACCTACACCTGTTGCATGGAATACAAGCACTTCATAGCCTCTAGCTTCAAGATAGTTACGGGCTGCCGTCACACAGGGGGTTGTTACCCCAAACATTGTTGTAGCTATTAATGGTTTTTTCTCTATCACTTGTTTATTCTCAAATTTAAGCATACCGGCGATGGCGAAAGCTGCATTGGTAAAAATCTTTGTTGAAATAGAGTTTAGTCCAGCAACATCCACTACGGATGGCATCATGACAATATCACTAGTGCCTACATATGGAGCAGTATTCCCTGAAGCTACGGTCGAAACCATCACTTTAGGTACACCAATAGGTAATGCCCGCATACCCGGTGTTACAAGTGAAGTGCCTCCAGTGCCCCCAAAAGAGATAATTCCATCAAATTTGCCTTGCTTATATAATTCAGGTACTAATTTTTCCATACCTTTGGCTAATAATTCTGTTGCTAGTGCTCTATCTTTTTTGGCAACGAGCTCATCTATACTTACACCCGCGGCTGCTGCTACTTCTCTATTAGAGATATCCGGTGTAAAAGTGGGCTCAAACACACCTGTATGAATTGTAAATGTACCCAGCTCCAAGCTTTCCAGTAAATTTTTAATGTAGAGATATTCTTCACCTTTGGTGTCAAAAGTTCCGGCAATAGCAATCGTCTTCATTTCTTCAACCTCCTCTTCAAATATCTACAACAAGAAATATAAGGATAATGTATAATGTGAAACTTATACTTTCTTATATTAAAAAAAGCATGATCAACTTATGAGTTAATCATACTTCTTTGATTTATGGATGAAAACGCTTTTATGTCTTATGTTTTTGTGTTTATGTTAGATTTATATTGTTTTGGAGAGAACCCTTTATACTTCTTGAACATTTTGCTAAACTGCGCATAATCCTGGTATCCAACTAATGGCGCTAGCTCAGATAACTGGATAGGGTCTCTATGTAATATTTCCGCCGCCTTATCCATCCGAAATTGCACGAGATACGTTTGGAAGCTGCAGCCTACTTTTTTGGTGAACAAACTACTCAAGTAACTTCGGGATACATGTGCCACCTTAGCTAAATCTGCAAACAAGATCTCATTCCTATAATTTTGAGCTACGTATTCTTTTACAAATTCAACATAATCATAGTGCTTTGTGATGCCGTCTAACATTTTGACCATAAAATCATCTTCATCCAGCGTCCCCGACACTTTAAAAGCTTTGGTTATATTCGTAATGGACTTCTCCGAGGGAATTCTTTCAAAAGCAGAGCCCCCGATATACCCCATCAAGTTTTGATTATTGCTGTACATATATTGCACATCAATTGGCGTTTTCACCGGACCACCGTAAACCAGCTTAATTAAATCTGGCTTTAGCTCATTGCATGTATTAAATATCTTGTCCGCTTTAGCCTTGGCAGCTTCCAGAGAGAATACTTTTTTAGCGCCTAATAACCCGCCTTCTGTTAGACCTAGATGTGCACAAATAATATCCGCTCCAGCCTCGATCATCTGTGCTGCCTGGATTTCGTCAAATACAAAAGCAATGGTAAACAAATCCTTCTCATGGGCTATTCTTATGGCTTCTACTTCAAGTAGATAACCATTCCCCTCTTCTTCGAGCGCTTCTCCAAATTGACCATCTATTAAACCCACCGTGGGGTAATTATTAATGCCGGCAAAGCCTCTATTCTTTATTTCACTTATATAGGATTCCATATCTTTGGTCGGATCAGTTGCATTGAGGCCAAAAATAATAGGGATATCTCTGACCAACGGTATGATCTCTCTAGATGCAAAGTCCATCACCATATCATTGCTATTACAAAATGGTAAAATACCAGCGAGAGAGCTCCTCCCCATCTGGCGAAATTTACCCGAGTTTAACATCAGAATGAAATCAGCTCCACCCTGCTTCGCATACTTTGCCGTTATACCAGCACCGGTGGCTACTCCAATAATATGATTGCCTACTTTTAATTCCGATCTAAGCTCGTCTAGGATTTGCTCTCTGTTCATACCTACGAACCCTCCTATCTCTAACCTAAGGATAACCGTAAAGAACACTGCTAATCCAGTCATAGTTCATTTAGATAATAAAAAAAATCCCGCCTGATACCTATAAAGGTCTGAGGCGAGATTTGATATTGATACGGTTTACAATATAGCGTCTCCGTGTTGTACAACCCATTCATTAGCTTCGTGCAATGCCAGCTCTGCCCGTTCAATTGCAGCCTTCACCTGAACGGTGGCTGTGCCGCCATAAACGTTACGAGCGTTAACTACAGCTTCCGGTTGAAGAACAGCATAGATATTCTCGTCGAAAAGCGGTGAGAATTGCTTGAACTCTTCCAGCGTCAAATCCAACAAGAATTTGCCTTCGTTGATGCAGTAGAGTACCGTTTTCCCAATTACCTCATGCGCTTGGCGGAAAGGAAGCCCCTTACCTACCAAGAAGTCGGCTATATCCGTTGCATTCGAGAAATCCGTGTTCACAGCTTCACGCATACGACCTTTGTTCACCTTCATAGTGGAGATCATCGGCGCGAACAATTGCAGTGCACCAGTCAGCGTAGTAACCGTATCGAACATGCCTTCTTTGTCTTCCTGCATATCCTTGTTGTAAGCCAGTGGCAATGATTTCAGCACCGTCAGCAAGCCAATCAGGTTGCCGTAAACGCGGCCTGTTTTGCCCCGTACCAGTTCTGGTACGTCAGGGTTCTTCTTCTGCGGCATAATGCTGCTGCCTGTGCAGAAAGCATCATCCAGTTCTACAAAGCTGAACTCCGTGCTGCTCCACAGCACCAGTTCCTCACTGAGTCTGGATAGATGTGTCATGATAAGGGAGGCATTTGCCAAGAACTCCACGATGAAATCGCGGTCGCTGACAGCATCCAGACTGTTCTCATACACACTGTCAAAACCCAGTTGTTCCGCTACAAAATGACGGTCAATCGGGAAGGTCGTTCCAGCAAGCGCTCCTGCTCCGAGTGGCAGCACGTTGATCCGTTTGTAGCTGTCCGTCAGACGTTCTGCATCGCGGCGGAACATCGATACGTAAGCCAGCAAGTGATGAGCAAACAGGATCGGCTGTGCCCGTTGCAAATGCGTATAACCAGGGATGATGGTCTCCACATTATCTTTTGCTTGTTCGATCAAAGCTTCCTGCAGCTCATGCAGCAAACTAACCAGCTCAACTACACGGCCACGTAAGTAAAGGTGCATGTCCGTCGCCACTTGATCGTTACGACTACGTCCTGTGTGCAGCTTACCACCAACTGGACCGATTTCCTCGATCAGATGTTTTTCAATATTCATATGGATGTCTTCATCCGATACTGAGAAAACAACCTCTCCAGCATTGACCTTGTCCAATACTTTGTTCAGACCTTGCTTAATCGTCTCTACATCTTCTTGTGGAAGGATTCCGCATTTGCCCAGCATTGTGACATGCGCCAGACTGCCTTGTACATCCTCTTTGGCCAAAGCCTTATCAAAGCCAATGGAAGCCGTATATTCCTCTACCAGCTTGTTTGTTCCTTTAGTAAACCGTCCGCCCCAAAGCTTGCTCACCTGTAGTTTCCTCCTCTTGGACGCCAGAGGGCCGCTCCTATCCTGACGGGAGGAACGGCCTTCGGGGTTGCCCGTTTAAGTTTATGTTATCGTACTATTTAGAAGCTCCATTTACACCTGTAGAAACTTTAAGGCGCAATGCGTTCAAGTGGATAAAACCAGTGGCATCCCCTTGATCATAAGCTTGTGTAGGATCAGCTTCCATCGTTGCAATCTCAGGATTGTACAGGCTGACTGGGCTCTTCACTCCAGCGCCGATGATGTTGCCTTTGTACAGTTTAAGACGAACAGTACCCGTTACATTTTGTTGGCTCTGTGTTACAAGAGCTTGCAGTGCGATACGCTCTGGAGCGAACCAGAAACCATTATACACCAAAGTGCTGTAACGAGTGATCAGGCTGTCACGCAGGTTCATCACTTCACGGTCCATCGTGATGGATTCCATTTTGCGATGAGCGACAAAGAGGATCGTTCCACCTGGAGTCTCATACACGCCGCGGCTCTTCATGCCGACAAAGCGGTTCTCAACCATATCCACACGCCCGATACCGTGTTTACCACCTAGCTCATTCAGTGTCTCCATAACTTGAAGTGGGGATAAGGATTCACCATTCAGGGCTACACAGTCTCCCTTAACGAATTCGAGCTCCAAATATTCCGCTTCATCCGGAGCATCCTCAGGAGCGTTGCTCAGCAGGAACATTCCTTTGTTCTCTGGTGCACTTGGATCGAACCAAGGATCTTCCAATACGCCGCTCTCATAGCTGATGTGCAGCAGGTTACGGTCCATCGAATACGGCTTCGCCGCAGAGGCTTGTACCGGAATATCATTAGCTTCCGCATAAGCGATCATTTCCGCACGACCTGGGAATTGATTGCGGAACTCTTCTAGACGCCAAGGTGCAATCACCTTAATGTTCGGAGCCAATGCAGCTACACCAAGCTCGAAACGGACTTGGTCGTTCCCTTTGCCTGTCGCGCCGTGCGCGATAGCCGTTGCGCCTTCAGCGATGGCGATATCTACCATGCGCTTAGCGATCAATGGACGAGCAATACTAGTTCCGAGCAAGTATTGGCCTTCATAAAGTGCGCCAGATTGGAACATCGGGTAGATGAAATCGCTAGCGAACTCATCGCGCAGGTCGTCGATGTATACTTTCGATGCGCCGGTAGCGAGTGCTTTTTCCTCCAAACCGTCGAGCTCTTCCTTTTGGCCGATATCAGCAGTGAAGGCAATGATCTCCGCGTCATAAGTTTCTTTAAGCCATTTTAAAATAACAGATGTATCCAATCCGCCGGAATAGGCGAGTACAATTTTTTCTTTAGCCATGGTGTGGCAACTTCCTTTCGTGTGGGCTATATAAATTAAAATAAACGTGCCTTTGCCAGCACTCTGACGATAAATCGCAATTACACTGAATATTTGGACTTCCGGTCGCTGTTATCATCAGATTTCTTTTATTTCAAACCGCATTGTGCGGATAAAATCTGATGATAAAGGCGAACGCTACGCTCCTACAGTTCCAAAAATTCCGCTCCATTACTCCATCGTCCAAAGTCTAACTTCGCCCAACATTAATTCAATTTATATAGTGATTTATATTTTATATTTTTTTAAATTCCTTAACTCATCAACGCAGCCATTAAAGCTTTTTGCGCATGCAGGCGGTTCTCAGCCTGATCAAAGATCACCGAGTTAGGGCCGTCAATCACGCCTGTGCTGACCTCTTCCTCACGGTGGGCTGGCAGGCAGTGCAGGAAGAGATAATCGCTCTTAGCGCCTTTTACAAGCTCCTCATTAACCTGATAGTCCTTGAATGCCGCTTCACGTGCCTTTTGCTCCTCCTCGAAGCCCATACTCGCCCATACATCTGTATAAATGACGTCAGCGTCTTGTACAGCTTCTTGCGGGCTGCGAGTGACCACAATCTTCGCTCCGGTTTCTTTAGCGATCTCACGAGCTTCTGCGACAACCGCTGCATCTGGCTCATAACCTTCCGGTCCGGCGATAGATACGTCCACGCCCAGCTTAGCTCCGCCAATCATTAAGGAATGCGCCATATTGTTGCCATCGCCGATGTAAGCCAGCTTCAGGCCTTTGAGCTTTCCTTTGTGCTCATAAATCGTTTGATAATCCGCCAGCACTTGGCAAGGATGTGCCAGGTCACTAAGACCGTTGATTACGGGAATAGAAGCATAACGAGCGAGATCTTCAACCTTGTCATGACCGAAGGTACGGATCATAATTCCATCGAGATAACGCGACATTACTTGCGCTGTATCTCCAACAGTTTCTCCGCGTCCAAGCTGGATATCATTTTTGCTCAAGAAAAGGGCATGCCCTCCCAGCTGATACATTCCAACTTCAAACGACACACGTGTACGTGTAGAGGATTTTTCAAAAATAAGTCCAATCGTCTTTCCCTTCAGCGGCTGAAATTCTTCGCCATTTTTCTGCTTCTTCTTCAGCTCAATCGCCGAATCAATCAGATACGTAATTTCCTCCGGGCTGTAGTCGTTCAGCTCCAGTAAATCACGGCCTTTCAGTTGCTGCGCAATGTTGTGCTTGTTACTCTGTACGCCCTGACTCATGAGCTTACCTCCCCGTTTGCTTGTTTAGCATAAGTATGAATGAGTTCGCATAGGATGTCCACCGCTTGGTCGATCTCCTCTTTGCTTACATATAGATTAGGCAGCAGACGAAGGACATTAGGACCGGCTGTCACGAACAACAGGCCTTTCTTTTGTCCAGCCAGTACAATATCGCCCACTGGGGATTGACATTCAATCCCGATCAACAGCCCTTTACCACGGATATCCTTCACAAAAGAACAGTCCGCCAGCTTCTCTTTCAAAAGATCTGTCAGGTACTTACCCATATCTTCGGCACGCTGTGGAAGCTCATCTTCCAGCATCGTCTCAATCGTCGCTGCCATAACAGCTGTTGCTAGCGGTGTTCCCCCGAAGGTGGACGCATGGCTGCCCGCTGAGAAGGCTTCACGCAAATACCCTTTGCCAAGCATTAAACCTGCCGGGAACCCGCTAGCTATCCCCTTAGCCAAGGTGAAAATATCCGGTTCAATTCCATAATGCTGATGAGCGAACAGCTTGCCTGTACGTCCCATACCTGTCTGTACCTCATCTACAATCAGAAGCAATCCGTGTTTCTTACACAAGGCCACTACAGCGTTCAAGAACTCAGGTTCTACCTCAAGCACGCCACCCTCTGCAAGCACCATCTCCAGCATGATAGCAGCTGTATGATCTCCGATAGCAGCTTCTAACGCTGGGAGATTATGCAAGGGTACGGTCTTGAAACCTGCTGGAAGCGGCAGGAACCCTTCTTTCACCTTTTGCTGGCCTGTAGCTGTTAGTGTGGCCAGTGTACGTCCATGGAAGGATTGTTCGAATGTGATAACCTCATAACGGTCGACACCCTTAATCTTCTGATGGTAACGGCGGGCCAGCTTAATAGCAGCCTCATTCGCTTCTGCCCCGCTATTGCAGAAAAACACTTGATCAGCGCAGCTATTCTCTGTCAGAAGGTTGGCAACTTTATCTTGTCCCGGAATATGGAACAGATTCGAGACATGCCAGAGCGTATCAATCTGATCCTTCAGCTTAGCGCCGACTTTTTCAGGAGCATGACCTAGACTGGTCACAGCCAATCCACTGGTGAAATCCAGATACTTATTGCCTTTATCATCCCATACCCAGGTGCCCTTGCCTTTAACTAAGCTGAGATCATATCTGGCGTAAGAAGGGAACACTGCACTCAGCTTGCTTGTTGCAACATCCGGTGTACCTGATCCTACTGTATCGGTCTGCTGTGCCCCTGCTTGCGAATCCAACTCCGCTTGTGTAAGCTTGCTCATTCTAAGTCACTCTCCCATCGGCTGCTCCTGTGAACAGGCTGCGCCTCTAATTTGTATTCATCTATGATTCTACGAACGAATAATACGTGTACCTATCGCTTCACCTTGCAGGACTCGACTAAGCACCCGCGGTTCTTTTCCATCCACAATGATAACCTCTGATACGCTGCCCTGAATGCAATCGATAGCTGCCCGCACTTTGGGGATCATGCCACCGTAGATTTCCCCACTTTCGATCAAGGCTTCGATTTCCTGTACAGTAACGGAGGGAAGCGCAATCTTTTCACCTTCCACTGTACTCATGATGCCTGGAACATCTGTGACGACAATCATTTTGGGAGACTCCACATAGGAAGCAACTGCCCCTGCTGCCGTATCTGCGTTAATATTGTAGCGCTGACCTGCTGCATCTACTCCGATAGGTGCAATGACAGGAATATAACCCATCCCAACAATACCAGTTATGATCTCAGCCTTAACTTCCGTTACTTCTCCTACCAAACCTACTTCGGCGCTGTTCGCCACTGGTTTAGCAATAATCATATTGCCATCGATGCCCGAAAGCCCCAGAGCTAGACCACCGCTCCCTTGAATTCGCCGGACAATCGCCTTGTTTATACTTCCTGCCAGCGTCATCTCTACAACATCTAGTACTTCCTCGGTGGTTACTCGCAGGCCATTCACAAAGCTGCTTTCAATGCCCAGTTTCGCTAGATTCTCGGAAATGGCTGGCCCTCCACCATGAACAATTACTGGCTGAATGCCCTCCTCCTGCAAATCTCGCAAATCCTCAAAAAAAGATTCAGGTAGAGCCGCAAGCGTACTGCCGCCGCATTTCATTACAAACAATCCACTACCATCTAAAGCATCTATAAGTTCAAGCTCGCTATTTAGCGTCATATAATCGATATCCTTCCCTTATGGGCTTAACACGCCATAAATCAAGTGCGATATGCGGCGTTAATACGCACATAATCGTAAGTTAGGTCACAGCCCCAAGCCGTTGCTTTTCCGCTTCCATCATGCAGATCTACAGTGATCAGCACAGTTTCACTTTTTTGCAAATAGGCCAAAGCCTTTTCCTCGTCAAAAGCAACTGGCTTCGAGTGCAAAAGCACCTCAATATCCCCTAACGAAATGTTCACATGCTCCGGCGATACCGGAACACCCGCGCGTCCAACCGCAGCAATAATCCGTCCCCAGTTCGCATCCGCTCCAAAAATAGCAGATTTCACTAGACTAGAACCAACCACTGTTTTGGCAATCGCTGCCGCCGCCTCATCATGAACAGCACCATTCACTTGAACCTCAATCAGGTGAGTTGCACCTTCGCCATCACGAGCAATCGCTTTGGCAAGCGTCTGGCAGACATACGTGAATCCAGCAGCAAAAGCGTCCCAATCCGGATGCAGTCGTGTCAGCTTCTCATTACCGGCAAGCCCACTCGCCATCGACACTAACATATCATTGGTGCTAGTATCTCCATCGACTGTAATCATATTAAAAGTAACATTCGTAGCTGAACTTAAAAGACTAAGTAAATCCTCCGCTGCAATATCAGCATCCGTGGTCATAAAGCCAAGCATGGTAGCCATGTTAGGATGGATCATCCCTGAGCCCTTTGCAGCTCCGGCAATTGTAACTTCTACACCGCCAACGAGCACCTTCACGGCGATCTCTTTTTTAACTAAATCAGTGGTAAGTATAGCTTGGCAGAATTCCTCCGCGCCAATAGCTCCTCCGTCCAGCTTCTCTGGTATTGCAGTAATTCCGCTACGTACGCAGTCCATCTTCAACAGTTCACCGATAACTCCAGTCGAAGCAACAGCCACATCATTAACGGCCACACCTAAATGCTGAGCCGCAGCAGCGCGCATCTCATAAGCATCTGCTTCACCTTGTTCGCCTGTGCAGGCATTGGCATTCCCGCTGTTCACGATAACCGCCTGCAATACTCCGTTCGAAAGGCTTTCCCGAGTCACTTTCAGCGGAGCCGCCTGAAAAACATTCGTCGTATACACGGCCGCAGCCGTTGCCGGAACTTCACACAGAATCACTCCGAGATCGTTGCGATCTGTTTTTTTTAATCCACAATGCAATCCTCCGGACTTAAAACCCTTAGGTGAAGTGATGCTTCCACCCTCCAAGGTGGTAAATAACTCAATCTCGCTCATATTATTTGTACCGCTGATCCTTATGGATACACAGGTGTGTAGCCGAGGCCAAGGGTTTCCTCCCATCCCATCATCAAATTAAGGTTCTGTATTGCCTGCCCTGCCGCACCTTTTACAACATTATCAATGACGGAGACTATGGTCACCCGCCCTGTACGAGCATCTGTTGCAAATCCGATATCACAATAATTAGAGCCGCTAACTTCTTTTGTCGCCGGAATCACACCTACATCACGCACCCGCACATATGGCCGGCCCGCATAATATTCACGGTACAAATTCACAAAATCCTGCTCCGTATAATTGTCCGTCATCCCTGCATACATCGTACTCATAATTCCCCGGCTCATCGGCACGAGATGTGTGGTGAACGTTACCGTTACCTTTTCTCCAGCAACCTCTGTGAGTGTCTGCTCAATTTCTGGTATATGTTGATGCTTATTGATTTTATAAGCTTTAAAGTTCTCATTAATCTCTGCATAATGTACCATCAGGCTTGTTCCGCGTCCTGCTCCAGTAACTCCTGATTTCGCATCAATAATAATACTGTCGTGCTTAATCCAACCTGCCTGAATTGCAGGAATTAGTCCAAGAAGTGTAGCTGTAGGATAACAGCCTGGATTAGATATAAAATCAACCCCTGCCGCACGCTCTCCAAACACCTCGCAAAGTCCGTATACAGCCTGCTCTAGATATTCATCAGCCGGAGCGGGATGTTTATACCAGTGCTCATACTCTGCACCATCCTTCAATCGGAAATCACCGGACAGATCCACGACCTTAAGTCCAGCTTCCAGCAGCTGCGGCACCAGCTTTGCGCTCACACCCGACGGCGTCGCCGTAAATACCACATCCGCCCGCTCAGCCATCTGAGCCGGGTCAACGCCATCCAGCCTTCGATCAATGATGCCCGTCAAATGCGGAAAACCTTCCTCTATAGCATCCCCTGCGCTTGATGAGGAAATTACCGAAGTAATCTCTACCTTAGGATGACTTTGTAGCAGCCGAATCAGCTCTACGCCCCCATAACCCGTTGATCCAACAATCGCCGCTCTCAGCTTGCCTTCCACTGTCATCCCCACTTCCTGCTTATCCTGAATTATAATAAATAATATAATGCATACCGTCTTAGAAATATGTATTATTATACGACTCAATTAATATAAATACAACACATAGTGTTAACTTTCTTTATTCTTAAATATAATTCTATTTACAAAAAAAGAGAAGCGTAGCTTCTCCTTTCGGAGAAATTACACTTCTCTTTTAAAGCCTTCACCCAGCACCTCATGCGCCTCAGTTATAATCACAAAAGCACTAGTATCTACCGATTGAACAATCGCTTTTAATCTGGAAACCTCATTCTGACCTACTACAACCATTAGCACCGTACGCTCATCACCAGTATAACCGCCATGTGCATCCAGCTTCGTCAGACCCCGATCCAGATCATTCAAAATCGCCTCAGATATTTCTTCCGTCTTGTCCGAGATTATGTAAGCCACCTTTGTATAACGGAAGCCTACCTCTATCGCATTAATCGCCTTACCTGTAACAAACAGACCGATCAGTGCATACAGTGCTTGTTCCATACCGAGTATAAAAGCAGCCAGCACAATGACCGTCCCGTCCAGCAGCACTACAGAAATCGAGAAGCTGAGACCGGATATCTTTTGAATAATCTGCGCCAAAATAGTAAGTCCACCTGTCGAGCCCCGTCCGCGGAACACAAGACCTAACCCCACCCCCACACAGATACCGCCATAAATGGAGGCTAAGAGTGGATTGGTGGTAGGTGCAGGCAAATCTTTTGTCAACAAGATAAAGAGCGGCAACACAAAGCTCCCAAGGAGCGAGCGAACTCCGTATTGTTTACCCAAGAAGATTACCCCGAGTACAAACAACGGAATATTAAGCGCCCATTGCGTAAATGCCGGTTCAGCTCCAAACCAAGCTTCAGCCAATACCGACAGACCGGATACACCACCAGAAGCAATATGACTAGGCAGAAAAAAAAGATTAAACCCCAGCGCTGTAACTAGCGATCCGAGCAAAATTAACATCGTATCCACCACATGTCGGAGTGGCCCATTCAGAGGAATCAGTGGGGGTTTATTACGTGAATTGACTTTTTGCATTTCAAAGGCTCTCCTTAAAGTGTCATCTTGCTCTACGAAAGAAGAAACGGCCATCCCATCCTAATCCATGAATGGTATCCGTTTCCCCCGAAACTCTCTCTTTTATTCTGCCTCAATCTTGATCTGGCTACGCAAGTAACCATCAATGAATACATCAATATCTCCGTCCATCACAGAACCCACATTCCCCGTTTCCACGGAAGTACGGTGATCCTTAACCATGTTATACGGATGGAATACATAGGAACGGATCTGACTGCCCCAAGCAATATCGGATTGCTCGCCGCGAATCTCATCCAAATGCTGTTGCTGTTCTTGCAGTTTACGCTCATACAACTTGGAACGCAGCATCTTCATTGCTTGCTCGCGGTTTTTGATCTGTGAACGTTCGTTCTGACAGGTTACCACCACACCCGTAGGTAAGTGGGTAATCCGCACCGCAGAGTCTGTGGTATTAATATGCTGTCCACCCGCGCCGCTCGCCCGATACGTATCGATCTTCAAATCCTCAGTACGAATTTCAACTTCTACATCATCGGCAATTTCCGGAACGACATCACAGGATACAAAAGAGGTATGCCGTCTGCCCGAAGAGTCAAACGGAGAAATCCGTACTAGCCGATGTACACCTTTTTCAGCTTTCAGATATCCGTAGGCGTTGAAGCCTTTAATAAGTAGTGTAACACTCTTAATTCCCGCTTCATCACCTGGTAAGTAGTCCAGCACCTCAACCTTGAATCCACGTTTTTCAGCCCAACGGGTATACATCCGCAGTAGCATCTGGCCCCAGTCTTGGGATTCCGTACCGCCCGCACCCGGATGGAGCTCAAGAATAGCATTCAGCTTGTCATACGGCTGGTTAAGTAGCAATTGCAGCTCGAATTCATCCACTTTGCTGCCTAAACTGCTGATCGTCTCCCCAATCTCTGCCGCAAGATCTTCATCGCCCTCTTCATCCGCAAGCTCTGCCATCATCGCAGCATCGTCGTATTCTTGTTGCAGCTTCTCGTATTGATCCACGGACGATTTCACGGCATTCATCTCGCCGATCACGCTCTGTGCCTGCTCTGGATTATCCCAGAAGCCTGGAGCAGCCATTTTTTCTTCAAAGTTCGAGATCATCTCTTGCTTAAGATCTAAGTCAAAGAGACCCCCTAAGGTCAGTTAGTTTCTTGCCTATTTCACGCAGATCCTGCTTTACATTAGCTTCAATCATATGGTCACTTCACCTTTCAAAATAGGTTGTTACGGTCTTCGCTATTGGAAAGTTAGTAATGAGTGAATGTTCAGCCATTCCGAGAAGGATTGGACTTCCGATCGCTGTTGTTTCCAGATTCCTTGAATTGATAACCGCATAGCGGTTGGAATCCCGAAATAAAGGCGAACACTCCGTTTCTCCAGTTCCAAACCTTCTCTCCATTCCACATTCACTCAAGTGCTAAATATCCAAAAAAGCGACTGGGCCGTAAACGGGGGATACCCCCGGGCCCAGCCGCTCTTTATGGTTAGTATACCCATAGAGATCAGGGCTAAAGACTTACATCTTCAACACCTGAATATGAGCGCTACTAAACGTTTGTCTTATGCGTTTTGACCGTGGCAGTTCTTGTACTTCTTGCCGCTTCCGCAAGGGCAAAGATCATTACGACCAGCTGCCGCCTCAACATGTACCGGACGTTTCTCAGCAGGTTCGCTGTTAGTGGAAATTTTATTTTCCTCTACAACGGATTGACGCTCCTGATTTGTCTCGATGTGAGCCTTCATAATATAAGTAGCTACTTCTTCTTGAATCGTAGCCGTCATAGTATTAAACATTTCGAATCCTTCGAATTGATACTCGCGAAGTGGATCTGTACCACCGTAAGCACGTAGGTGAATCCCTTGACGCAATTGATCCATCGCATCGATATGATCCATCCACTTGCTGTCCACGGAGCGCAGCACAATTACCTTCTCGAATTCACGTACCAATTCTGAACCCAGACGTTCTTCACGAGCAGCATATTTCTCAAGTACACGTTCGAAGATGTACTCAATGATCTCTTCTGCTTCTTTGCCCCACAGAATATCACGAGTCAAAGCACCTTCTTCAAGCAGCTTGCTGTTAACGTAATCAGCAACTTCTTGCAGCTCCCAGTTTTCAGGAATATCGTCACTGCAGTGTGCATGAACAATACGTTCGATAACTGGCTTGATCATCTCAAGTACGATATCTTTAATATTTTCAGACTCCAGAATCTCACGGCGTTGTTTATAAATAATTTCACGCTGTTGATTCATAACGTCATCATATTGCAATACGACTTTACGAATATCAAAGTTATTACCTTCAACACGTTTCTGAGCAGATTCCACAGCACGCGTAATCATGCGGCTCTCAATCGGCTGATCTTCCTCAAAGCCAAGGCGATCCATCATACTCAAAACGTTGTCAGCGCCGAAACGCTTCATCAACTCATCCCCAAGGGACAAGTAGAATTGTGTAGAACCTGGGTCTCCTTGACGACCCGCACGACCACGCAGCTGGTTATCAATCCGGCGCGATTCATGACGCTCTGTACCAATGATATGCAGACCTCCAAGATCTGTCACACCTTCACCTAGAACGATATCTGTTCCCCGACCAGCCATGTTGGTAGCAATCGTAACTGTACCTGGCTGACCTGCATGTGTAATGATTTCAGCTTCCGCAGCATGATGCTTCGCGTTAAGCACTTGGTGTCTAACGCCTTTGCGCTTCAGCATTTCAGATACGAGCTCTGAATTCTCAATCGACACTGTACCCACAAGTACAGGTTGGTTCTTTTTGTGACGCTCTACAATTTCTGCCACAACAGCGTTGAACTTACCGTTCTCACTCTTGTAGACAACATCCGGCATATCTATGCGCTGATTCGGTTTATTCGTAGGGACTTGAAGAACTTCAAGACCATAAATCTTCTTGAACTCTTCTTCCTCAGTTTTAGCTGTACCTGTCATACCGCCCAATTTGCGATACATACGGAAATAGTTCTGGAAAGTAATCGTAGCAAGCGTCATGCTCTCATTCTGTACTTCGATTTCTTCCTTCGCTTCAATCGCTTGGTGCAAACCGTCACTATAACGACGGCCTGACATTAAACGTCCTGTAAATTCATCAACAATAACGACCTCACCCTCGTTAACAACGTAGTCTACGTCACGACGCATAATTACGTTTGCTTTCAGGGCTTGGACGATATGGTGATTCAAGGTTACATGACTGTGATCATACAAGTTCTCAATACCAAAAGCGCGTTCAGCAGTAGCTACACCTTTTTCAGTCAAGGCTACGGACTTCACTTTGATATCAACTGTGTAGTCTTCTTCAGCTTTAAGCTTTTTCACAAAACGGTCTGCTGCAAAGTACAATTCAGTAGACTTCTCAGCTTGTCCGGAAATGATAAGAGGTGTACGTGCTTCATCAATAAGAATGGAGTCCACTTCATCAATAATACAGAAATAAAGAGGGCGCTGAACCATTTGTTCTTTATAAAGCACCATGTTGTCACGCAAATAATCGAAACCAAATTCGTTGTTCGTGCCATACGTAATATCGCAGGCGTAAGCATCTTGTTTATCAGCATGGTCCATACCGCTTAGGTTAACCCCAACCGTCATGCCCAGGAAGTTATAGATTTGTGCCATTTGTGCGCTGTCGCGCTGAGCCAAATAGTCATTGACCGTTACTACGTGTACGCCTTTACCAAGCAAAGCATTTAAGTACACTGGCAATGTTCCTACTAGAGTCTTACCTTCACCAGTCTTCATCTCGGAGATTCGGCCTTCATGCAGGGCCATACCACCAATTAACTGTACATCAAAATGCCGCATGCCAAGCGTCCGTTTGGAAGCTTCACGTACGGTTGCAAACGCCTCAGGAAGAATTTCTTCCAAGGTTTCGCCTTTCTCAATACGGGCGCGGAACTCTTCCGTCTTAGCTTTTAAAGCTTCATCGGATAGTGCTACAAATTCCGGCTCCAATCCATTAATTACATCGACTGTCTTCATGAGACGTTTAACGTCACGATCGTTTGTGTCTCCGAATATTTTCTTTACAAGTCCTAGCATGGTTAACCCCTTTCATGCAACACAGATGGTGGAACCGAGCCCATCCTCACAAAATTGAAAGGGCCATTTATAAATTCGATTCCGCTGCTTCATAAATTGTAACAGTTTGTAAGAGATGCCGCAATACAAGGTGTAACAGCCACATTTTTCATATATACGCACAAGAGCCCTATTCGCTATAAGCGAATAGGGGCTCGGTTTAAATTTCTTAGGTTCTGACTAACTCTCGAGGCCCTTTATACTTAGAGCATAACTGGCATCATTATAACTTAGCCCTGTTCAATCAGTCCATATTTACCATCATCACGTTTGTAAACTACGCTAACTTCCGAGGTGTCGATATTGGAAAACACAAAGAAATTATGTCCTACCATGTTCATTTGCAGAATCGCTTCTTCCACATCCATCGGCTTCATCGTAAAGCGTTTGTTCCTAACCACTTCTAAATCATCATAATCTTGTTCTTCTACAGCAACAGCGGCACTAGCTCCATCCACAAACAGCGTCTTGAGTCCCTCTTGACGGAACTTCCGATTCAGCTTCGTTTTGTGTTTGCGAATTTGGCGTTCCAGCTTGTCCACAACGGCGTCTATGGAAGCATACATGTCATCGCTGCGATCTTCCGCACGAAGCGTCACGCCAGCAAGCGGAATGGTTACTTCCACCGTATGAAGGCCGCGAACTACGCCAAGCGTCACAGACCCTTCAGAGGTAGGGGGTGCTTCGAAATACTTCTCAAGTTTGCTGAGCTTCTTATCAACATACTCTCTCAAAGCGTCGGTCACGTCAATTTGTTGACCTCGAATGGTGAATTGCATGGCCACTCCTCCTTTAGTTACACCTTCATTATACCAAATTGTAAGCGCTAAGTAAAAAGCAATTCCTTACAGCCCTTACATTTAGATAACAAATGTTGTCATAGCGTTCACAAATAAAACAAGTCCGGTAAGAGCAACCAATCGCCCTACCGGACCAAAAGTAAACCTGTCGTTATTATAGTACGGATTCCACTCTTATATTCTCCGAATGAAATCACATAAGGTCAGGCTATTTGGTATGAATTTGAATGATTTCTACAGGAGACCATTGAGAACCCGATCCTGCAATAACATATACCTTATAGGCAGTATTTGCTGCTAAACCAGTTAGGGTCTGTGTACGTTTTACACCAGAAGCAAACGTAAGTGTGTCCGTCCATGGAGCAGCCAGTGCAGTACCGCTACCATTTTGACCTAAAGCAATCTGCGCTGCAGTAGGTGCCTTCTCATTTGCTGGCAATACTACATATCTAACTGGGGTTGTATCGCCACCTGTTACACCATATTTAACATATACATCTGCTGTAACTGTACTAACTTGTCCCGGCTCAAAAAGCGAAATCGAGCTAGCAGTAGCTTGAGCAGTAGTCAACCGAACTGTCGTTACAGTAGACAAGTTACCAGCTGCATCCGCAAGCGTGATATATGTTGCATATTCTGTACCAGGATTCAATCCGTAAACAGAGAATGTAACCGTTGTTTTAGCTATAGTCGCAACACTACCATGGATAACACTTGCAGTCCCGTTACTAATTTGTCCTTTTTCCACCTGCAATGCAGTTGGAGCAGTTACATCAGCATTATAAGGAGCTACAACATAGTATACTGCACCAGTTACGGAAGGTGTCAGGTATACATCCGCTGTGACCGAACCAACATTACCGTAGGTTGCCCCACTTACTGTTGGCGCTGTGCTACTTTCGCCACCACCGTTACCACCACCAGAACCTCCGCCAGTACTGCCACCTGGAGCAGCAGTTGGGGTTGGTGTAGCTGTTGGTGTCGGAGTAGCCGTTGGAGTTGGTGTAGGTGTTACACCACCACCTGTGCCACTACCAGGATAATAAATAGCTGAAGTATTGATAATACCTACAGCCTCGGCACGTGTTAACGATCTCTTAGGACCAAAGGTTCCATCTGGATAACCGTTAACAATCTTCTTTTCCACTGCGGCTGCTACAGCACCTTTTGCCCATGCTGCAATTTGTGCATTGTCTTTAAATTTGTTCGAAGTTGTATTGGTGCTCAATTTAAGTAATTTTGCAGTAATTACAGCTGCTTCTTCTCTTGTAAGCGGATTATTAGGACGGAACGTATTATCCTCGTATCCTCCGATATATCCAGCTTCCACAGCTTTAGCCACTTCACTGTAATTCCAGTTTGTGCTCTTCATGTCTTTGAAAGTTACTGTTGCTTTAGTTGTAAACCCTAACAGGCGATTTACCATAGTCACATACTCACCACGCGTAATTGCTTTGTTTGGTTTCACCGTTCCATCTGGGTAGCCTCCAAGGTAACCTCTATCTAGCCATTCCTGCAGCTGACCTTGTGCCCAGTGGCCTTGAATATCCTTAGGTACAGTTGCAGCAGATACGCTGCCGAGAGACCCCAATAACATACTAGTACCTAATATTCCGGTCATAAGACCGCGCCACATCTTCTTCATCCTGCTAATCACCCTCCTAATTGTTTTGATAGCTTAGGCTATATTGAATTTCTTCGTGAATGTAGTAACCTAGGCTAACATAGTGTGTGTCGAGGTAAGATAAACAGCTCAACGTATATCTATTACCCACCTTTTGCATAGTTCTAACATTTTCCATAAAATGAATTTACAAAATAGGCTATTTTCTTTACTAGGATTGGCTATACTAGACACATATGAACGCACAAAAAAAGGATCTTGGAAGATTCCAAGATCCCTGCTAGCGCTGTCTAAATTGCTAACCATCTACTTATATGTAGTTCGGCTTCGCCGGATGATTATAATTTGATTACGTTAGCTGCTTGTGGTCCACGTGCACCTTCAACGATATCGAATTCTACGGATTGACCTTCATCCAATGTCTTGAAACCATCAGTTTGAATCGCGGAAAAGTGTACGAATACGTCGCCACCGTCTGCAGTCTCGATAAAACCATAACCTTTTTCTGCGTTAAACCATTTTACTTTACCTTCCATTGATTAAACATTCCCTTCGTCATCAGATGAACGTGAGTCTTGCTCACAATTCGACTATACCACCGTAACTTCTTTATTGTCAATTGGAAAAGAAAATGTTTACATTCAATAATTTACCACGTAAAATAAACTATTAAATTTTCCATAAACAAGAAATAGATTCGGTACAATGATCAAAAAAAGGAGCGGACGGTATTTAATACCCGTCTACTCCTATAGTGAAACACCGATAAAATTATTTTTTGCGATCCATAAGAAAACTGTCTGGGGTGTAGGCGGCCTCGTAGGCGTTGCGTTGGGTTTTGGCCATTTCTCGCTGTTGAAGCCACTTAGCTGCCTCACTTTTAAGTTGTTGCATCCTTGCAATTATCTTAGGATCGGCCTCTAACAACTCTCGTAACTGATGCTGCTGGTTTACACCGATCGACTGTTTTTTCACATGCTGTTCGAGTTGATCTATCAAATTTTGACGTTGTTCGACGAAATCATTTAATTCTTCATATGAACAATTACCTAGTCTATTAATAATATCTTGAGTAATCTTATTTAACTCTAAGATACAATTATCCATGGGTCTTCTCATGTGTTGGTACCAGCTTTGACGCCTCTAACCAAGTTACTCGAAACTCAGTCAAATACTGTAACGCCTCTTCTGCAGGAACCTTGTCTTTCTTCACATTCGCCTGAATCAACAAATGATTTATATATTCGTATAGATCATACAAACTTTTAGATATGTCATAGGTAGGATCCAGTGTTGACATCAATTCACTAACAATTGTCTGCGCTTTACCCAGGTTAATGTTTGTCTTTTGATAGTCAACTGAATCGATTCCTTCCATACCCGCCCTTACAAATCTAATCGCTCCATCAAATAACATAATCAGTAACTGTGAGGGGGTCGATGTTTTTACCGATGACTGACGGTATTTTTCATAAGGAGAATTTATCATTTGTGTCACCCTTTACTAAAAATTAACTAAAGCAATCAAAAATCGACTTAACATCTGATGAGTATCTCAATTGAATTAAAATTGCCAACTCTTTTACTCTGATTATCTTCGGTGTAACTTCATTTAAATTAGAACCTTCAGAAACTCTTTATATAACATCTCATCTGATAATTTCAATTTTTCTAAAAAACTATGTGCTAAGGAAGTTTCCCCTACCATAGATAAAGCGTAAGTAAGATTATATAAAACTTCCGCGTTACTACTATTTAGATAATATGCATTTTTCAAAAAAGCAATTGCTTTTGCCGATTTTCCTTCTTCAAAAAATTTAGCTCCTAACTGGTTGAATATTTCTTCCTTCATTTCATTTTCCCAGTTCTTAGTAACAATTATTTCGATAACTTCTTCTACAGAGAAATGATCCACCTTTTCCCAATGTGTTAGATTTACTTCCCCATCTAAAATAAATAAATCCATAAGATCAAACACCTTATTCTTAGAAGCAGAAATCAAATATTGATACACATTAAATTGATCCTTCAAAGCGTCGTTGTCATTAATTGTAAGTAATTTCCGAACAAAATCTTCGCTGTCTTTTGATGAACCGATAGAATTCCCACTTAAGTGATCTATTTTGTACCCCGTACTTATGATCATTTTTTTTAATTCATAAAGAGTAAAAAAGCGCATGTGAGTTTTGTCCAATATTCCAGCATCAGTGTAAGTCCAAAAACCATTTAGTAATCCTTGAATAACAGAATGGTGCATGATGTTAGGAATACTAATAAGAATACGTCCAGATGGTTTCAGAGATTTCCTCAGCTTTTCCAATACTGACCATGGGTCAACAAGATGTTCAAGTACATCGGCTAAAATTATATAATCGAATGTATTCTCCTGATAAGGAAGTGCTTCCTTCTCGATATTAACAGTACTGACATCTGCAATTAATGATGAAACCTCTGCAGCTTCTTTATTAATCTCGATTCCGAATACAGTACTATTTTTATAACGATTTTTCACCTCCAATAAAGTCCCACCACATGCGCAGCCTACTTCCAGAATTACAAGTTCAGTATCAGGGGAGTCCTGAATCATATTTAAGACATCAAATCGAATATGTTGCGAATAAAGAGGACTAAATCCCCATTTTTTCTCGAAGAGGACAGCATTTCTGTTTAATAACTTAGCATACTTTTCTTTTTCCTCAATAAAAGAAACACTCCCAAAATGATGAATAAATGTATCTTTGCAAAGTAACAACCGATATCCGGCTTTTCTAATTCTTAAGGAGAAATCATCATCTTCAAAGTTACCTGGAGAAAACTGTTCATCCAACATACCAATTTCATTAATCACAGATTTTTTAATTAAATAGCAAAATCCGATTAATTTAATTCTCTCGTTGTACTCCCCGAGATTATTTGTATTAAAATTCTTAGAAAACTCATGCATTTCTTCTATATTTGCATAACTATAGGGTACACTCTGTGCATATGAACAGTTATTAGTTACACAACTAACCGCACCCACAGAAGGGTCTCCATTTAATGCAACCAATAGATTATCCAACCAATTGTAAGTTACAATAGTATCATTATTTAGTAAGAGAATATTATCTCCAGTCGATATCTCGATTCCTTGATTACAACCCTTAGGAAAGCCCAAATTACTGTCATTCTCAATCAACTTTATATCACTTTGTATTCTTAACCAATCACGAGTTCCGTCACTAGAATTATTATCAATTACAATTAACTCGTATGAATTAAGGTCTGTATATTCCCTTATACTCTCAATACACATCTTAGTATACTCAAGCTGGTTATACGCTAGTATGATAATACTTGTCATCATAAATTGCCATTCTCCATTCTCTACCTCAAGTGAAACTTCAAGTTAACCATTTATTATGCATATCTAAAAATCCCTATAACTATATATATCGGTCAGAGTTTATTTCTTTTTAATCCATTAGCAGAAGTGGAAAAATGAAAAATCTAGAATGCTATTTTTCTATCTTCAACGATCATAACGCTTTATAAATTCATTAATATTATTACTTTGCAATAGTGGAACTGCATTTGCTATTTCCTTAACATCCCAATCCCACCATTTTAATTTATTCATTTTTTTAATTTCATCTTCTTTAAATCTATATTTAATAATCCTTGCAGGATTACCCGCTACCACTGCATAAGGGGGGATATTTTTACTTACTACAGATGATGCACCAATAACAGCACCATCCCCTATACATACTCCAGATAGTATAGTTACTCCTGATGCAATCCAAACGTCATTACCAATGGTGACATCTCCTTTAGTTCTCGGATGCCCTTCTATATAGGAATAATGTTGACTTAATACGTTAAAAGGATAAGTTGTGATCCAATCTGTCCGATGTTCACCTCCTAAAAATATAGTTACTCTATCCGAAATCGAACAAAATTTACCTATTTTCAGAAACGTATTTTCTCCGAAACTTTTCACTTCTGGGGTCCCATATGTAAATGGTCCTATTTGAACCCTACTATTTCCGACTCCAGGATAAGCGTTTTCTAATTCCATTATAGCTTCTTCCTGTTTCAAAAGATTAATCATAAATTCCACCTTTGGAGTCAGGGACTTTGTAAAAATCACCTTTGCTTTTGTGATATTATGATCATTAAAGGCCTCAATTAAATCAACGAGAGTTTCAATAAACTTTTCGACACTATCAGTCAAAATTTTTCCGAAATGGTCTTCATTCATTGAGTTATTAAGTATAACGGCATACTCTGCAATAACATTTATGTTGTCGATAACTTCATTATCAAATTCATTTTCAGCTATTTTATTATAGGTACGGTTTATTAAAGGGATAATTAAGCTAATAACTTGGCCAAACGTTTCGTTGTTACTTTTCATTCATTCATCTCTTTTCCCAAGTTTAAGAGCCACCCTTACAATAAAATAATAATTAAAAACCGAAAGCAGCATCTTATACGCTAGCATTCGGTATTAATATTTTTTATTAAATATATAGCGTAGCTATCTTTTACAGAAGTTTATCAATATTTCGCATAAATATTTATAGATTAAATTATCCCGATATAAAATTAGTCAAGCTTGTTGATTGTGCATTATACTTGCTCATTGCTTGTTCCATGGCAGCATACTGTTTATAGTATCTTGTCTCTAGATCATTCATACGTTGAGTCATATCATCAATCCGTTTATTATAATTCTTCAACATATCTCCCATAATACTATTTGTTTTAAACACATCTGTAACACTCGTTGAAAATTTAGATGTACCGACTTTGTCAACTAGCTTTTGAAGCTGTCCATCAATTTTAGTGGAAATTTGTGAGAATATACCTTTTTGTTCACCCGAACCTTGAAATAACTGAGTAACAAAGGTAGGATTGTTCTCCAATATTTTATTCAGGTCATCTTCACTTTTAAGAACTAATTTACCGCCTTCGAAATACTGACCAGTATCGATTCCCATTTTACTAAGGTCACCCAAATTTGCAGAAATAATCTCACGCATACTTGCGACCGTTGCCGCCAGAATTGTATCGTTTTTAAGAAGACCACTTTTAGCCTTTGCATCCCAGTTTTTGATATCATCCTCTGACATTTCTTTTCTTTGTTCATCCGTTAGAGGAGGGAAGTCTCTATAAGTTTTCTCACTAGTTTTTTTATTCATCAATTCAATTAACTCATTGTAGTCATTTATAAATGATTTAATTGATTCAATTGCTTTGGTAGGTTCCACCTGAACTGATATTTTAGATGAAGTCGCTTCAGTTGAAGTACTTAGAAGCGAGATACTTATTCCGTTAATACTAGTTTTATTACCATTGAATTCCACTTTTTGAAAGGAAGCTTCACCTTCAGATTTAACATGTATAATTCCTTTTTTTCCATCAGTTATACTTAATGTATCCGTAGGTGCTGCATTGAACAAACTCAATAAATTTCCACCTACAGCACCAATCTGTTTGTCACCATATTCTTTTGCAGAGAGAATTAATTTACCTGTCAATTCATCAAAACTTGCAACTACATTCGCCTTTTTTTCACCTGCATCAGCATTAATTCTCGATAAAACCTGAGATATTGAATAATCCTTGTTAAAGATAAATTCAGCATCACCAATTGTTAATGTATAATTGCCTTGTGCATCGGCATTACTTGTCCCTCCTGGCAAGGCACTTAACAGAGTACTTGATTTATACCCGTTGGCATAACTGCCTGTTATACCTGTAGTAGTGATCGTAGTACGCGTGGAAAGCTGTTCCACATACAGTTCCATAGGAACAGGTGTTGCATCTGCATTCGCCTTCGCACTGATAGCAGTATTATTTCCAGTTAATACTGCTTTTTGAGGATTCATCTCTTCGCCCTTATTATATTTAGCTAATTTATTTATTTTGAAATCCACCAGTTTGCTATTTATCTCACGATAACTTTCTCTCTGCCATTCAAAGGTTTGCTTCTGTTGTTTAAGCTTATCCAGTGGAGCCCTTTTGGCCGTCATAATCTCCTTAACAATTGAATCAATATCCATACCGGATCCAAATCCAAATACCCGCATCTTTAAACCTCCTCTTTATACTTTTTCATCTACTAATATCCCAGCGATCTCCATCATCTTAGCTACTAAATCCAGCGTTTTTTCTGGAGGTATCTCACGTATAAGTTGACCTGTTTCCTTGTTAATTACCTTCACCATAATAGCATGTGTTTTTTCATGAACACTGATTTCTAAGGATGTAGAGGGTCCCTCCAGTGCTTTAACAGCCCTATCTATATTACGTATCAGTTGCTCTTGTCCTACCGGAATCTGAACCCCCTGCTTCTCCAGAACAGATAGTTTCTCTCCACTCTTCACTGCGTTTACTAATCTAGTGTCCTGGTTTTGAATATTACGTTCACTAACCTGGCGCTGATCAATAACAGAATTATCATATTTGTTACTGGTCAAGGAAAATTGCAGATTCATAGAACAACCTCCGATGCATATTTATATTATTTTTATCGGTTAAATATTCAAAATATTAAGAGTACATCAATACGAGAATTTAAATCACCCACAAAGATCTAGGAAATTTAATCTTAATGCTATCTATCGTTCTAGACATTCCAACACGATCGTTCATTTTTTCATATAATCTATAACATCTTTCATAGGAACCGTAATCTGGCGTTAACTCTAAAAGCTTGGAATAAAAAAGCTGGGCATCCTCCATATAGTTGCAAGAAAGACACAAATCGCCCAATAATCGTATAGTCTCCACATTATTAGGATTTTTTTTAAATAGCTTAACAAAAAGATCAATAGCAACCTCATTGAAGCCATATGATATCAAGAGACTGTAGCTATTAATTTTACTCTTCAAAGAAGTCACCGCAATATATTCTAATAGGGTCTGCAAGCACTCATATTCCTGAAGTTTAAGTAAATGAGAGGCAATATCCCCGAGAATTTTTTCTGTATAGGAAGTCATTTTATTAGATGAAATCACTTCTTTTCTTATTATTTTTCTAAAGAGTTTTTCTTCCTTTTCACTGAAGTTTAGATGAGGCTTAGCCAGATTAAATAATTCCTCATTATCTAATACAAACGACAGTAAAAGAATGTCTACTGCATTTTCAATCTGTATATCTTCCATACTTAACCACATATCTTTAGCTTCAATATATTTCTTATCATATTGCATTGCCGAAGCTGCAACATTCGGTTGAGCTGTAATGCTATACACTGATATAAATCTATTCAATAAAGGATGTCGTAATCCATACAGAACATCTAGTAAAAGCTGTAAATCATTAATATTCGATATATTATACAGCTGTATAATATTCTGGTACACATCGTCTAGTGGTATATTTGATTTAGTCACAATCTCGAAGTATTTACTTAATCCAGGCGCAAAAGTCTTTTTCTCCTGAAGAACCTCTACTATATATTTATAACTTTCGTCTAATTGATTTTGGTCTTCATATAGTTCCGCTAATACAAATCGGGTCATATATCCCCCGGTTCCTTCTGTAACACTCACACCCAGGTCACCACCGAACTCTAAGCATGATTTAAGAGTTATTTCAGCATCCTTGATGTATCCTGCATCCATGAATATTCTACCCTGCATATAGCGCATATCCGTCTCAAGTGGATATACTTTCACTGCATCATTTAAAATTTTCAAACTATCGTCATATTGATTAAGTTCACCTAAGCAATAACACAGTTTAGTAATAAGCTCAGGTAAAAACATACGTCCAGAGCTTAGTGGATAAGCTCTCTGAAAATATTCAATTGCTTTTGCATTTTCATTAATAGATAAATAAGTTTTTCCCATATTATACAGGTTGTAAGCTCCAGGGTTTTCCTCAACTTCTTGTAACATAAGGGGTAAATTCCGTTTTGTTTTTTCCTTCTCTTGCATAATTTCATCAGTGTATCCAGTATGATGAATAATTACTTCTCCATATTGGCTTTTATAATTCGTTTTAGCATCCAATATGTTTAAATGTTCATGTAGACGGTTATTGTAGTGTAATCCTCTATTGTTAGCAAAGAGTCGTACCGCAGTATGTGTAAATGCCCTGCCATAGGAAACATCATTATATATTTTCAATAAAAAATAGTCATAGTCAGGCTTTATATCTTTCTGCAAATCTGCATCTGACTCTAAGTATTCGTCTGCATCCAGTACCAAAATATATTCTGAAGTAGCATATTTTAAAGATTCATTTCGAGCAGCTGCAAAATCATCAACCCATTTAAAATGGTAAATCTTCGTAGTATATTCTTCTGCTATTACTAGAGTCCCATCCGTTGACCCGGTATCAACAATTACGATCTCTGACACTTTATCTTTTACACTCTCAAGACATCTCTTCAAATATTTTTCTTCATTTTTTACAATCATGCATAAAGTAATTGTCTTATCCATATCATTATCCTCTCAAACTCATAAATTCTGTTATCTTATATATCGGCTTTGTCATAATCAAACATTAGAATGATAGGAAAAAGGGACCCCTTATGGAGTCCCTTTTTCCTATCATTCTGCTTACTATTAACGAAGCAATTGAAGTACAGCTTGAGGTTGTTGATTAGCCTGAGCCAACATCGCTTGAGCTGCTTGGGCAAGAATATTATTCTTAGTTTGATTCATCATTTCTTTAGCCATATCTACGTCACGAATACGGGATTCAGCTGCGGACAAGTTCTCAGAGGTAGTGCCCAAGTTATTAATCGTGTGATCTAGACGGTTTTGGTAGGCACCTAATTTTGAACGTTCGCCAGATACAGTCTCAATTGCAGAGTTAATAGTCTCAATAGCTGCATCTGCATTTGTTTGACTAGAGATATCAATACCGTCAACTGTAGTAGCGCCAGCACCCGCAACCGCTGAGCTATTGGCTGTCGATGCTCCATTTACTTTAAGCGTTGTAGCATCCATTGCTTTAATGGACAATGCAATGTTTTGACCTTTATTCGCACCAATATGGAATGTAAGGTCAGAAGCACCTGTAACACCTGATCCAGTAGATGCAGAACCATCCAGCAATTTTTTGGTGTTGAACTCTGTAGTATTGGAAATACGAGTAATTTCTTTAGCCAGTTCATTTACTTCTTTTTGAAGTTCGCCACGGTCTGAAGCGGTATTAGTATCATTTGCAGACTGAACAGCCAATTCACGCATACGTTGTAGAATGCTGTGGGTTTCATTCAGTGCGCCTTCAGCCGTTTGAATCAAAGAAATTCCATCTTGTGCGTTTTTAGTAGCCATATCCAAACCGCGAATTTGACCGCGCATTTTTTCGGAAATCGCCAAACCTGCAGCATCGTCACCTGCACGGTTGATACGCAAACCGGAAGATAGTTTCTCAACGGATTTGTTTGTGTTGGCGGTATTTACACCTAGCTGACGGTGAGTGTTCATTGCTGCAATATTGTGATTGATAATCATAATCTTATTTCCTCCCTGAAATTAAATGATTCCACATCCTTGTGGTGATATTGTTTCCTCAAGGTCGGCCGCCCTTCAGAAACAACCCTACTACTAATATCGACACATGATATTACATAGTTTATAGTGATTGAAATATTTTCCTATAATTTAATGGAATCTAATATTTTGAAGAATCACATTTCAAAAAAAGGGAAGAGCTTATATAAAGCCCTTCCCTTCAATTCAAATATTAACGAAGCAATTGAAGCACAGCTTGTGGTTGTTGATTAGCTTGAGCCAACATCGCTTGCGCTGCTTGTGCAAGGATGTTGTTCTTCGTTTGGTTCATCATTTCTTTCGCCATGTCTACATCACGAATACGGGATTCAGCTGCAGACAAGTTCTCGGAAGTCGTTCCCAAGTTATTAATCGTGTGATCTAAGCGGTTTTGGTACGCTCCTAATTTGGAACGTTCGCCTGATACAGTTTCGATTGCAGTATTGATAACAGTGATTGCAGCATCTGCAGCTGTTTGTGTAGAAATATCAATACCATCACTTGCTAATGCATCTACTGTCGATGAAGTCGCTGCGTTACTTGCTCCACCACCAGCTACTTTTAGTGTAGCAGCATCCATAGCATTGATATTCAAGGTAATATTTTGACCTTTGTTAGCTCCGATATGGAATGTAAGATCCTTTCCATCGACACCTGCACCACCAGTACTAGCAGAACCATCCAACAATTTCTTCGTATTAAACTCAGTCGTATTAGAAATACGAGTAATTTCTTTTGCCAACTCATTTACTTCTTTTTGTAGCTCACCACGGTCAGAAGCTGTGTTAGTATCATTCGCAGATTGAACTGCCAATTCACGCATACGTTGCAGAATGCTATGAGTCTCATTCAAGGCGCCTTCTGCTGTTTGAATTAATGAGATTCCATCTTGTGCATTCTTAGTAGCCATATCCAAACCGCGAATTTGACCGCGCATTTTTTCGGAAATCGCCAAGCCTGCAGCGTCATCGCCTGCACGGTTAATACGCAAACCGGAAGATAGTTTCTCAACGGATTTGTTTGTGTTGGCAGTATTTACACCTAGTTGACGGTGAGTGTTCATTGCTGCAATATTGTGATTGATAATCATAATAAATTTCCTCCCTGAAAATAAGTTAATCCACATCCTTGTGGTAATGTTGAACCCTTAAGGTCGGCCGCCCTACCCGTTCAACATCTACAACTTATATCGACTTGAAGCCACCTATAGTTTAGAGTAATTTAATTTTTTTCGAACTTATTTCTTACAAATCAAAAAACCTGAGTCTGCAATTTGCAGCTCAGGTATACTCGATCACATATTAGTGACTATTCGCTTTACGTAACCGATCCATCAATGCGTTCAAATCAGATTGGACAGGGGCAGCAGATTCTCGGTTAGCTTCCTGAATGGACAGATATATCTCTTTCCGAAAAATATCCACATGCTTAGGTGCGGAGATACCTACCCTTACTGTATCTCCTTCTACACTTAAGATAGTCAGCTCAATTTGATCTTGAATGATGATAGACTCTCCTTTTTTACGAGAAAGTACAAGCATATTAGTCTCCACCCTTTCCATCTTCAACAGATTTCTCTGATAATAAGGTATGCTTGGTGAGATAGGATGATTTATGAAGAACGACCTGCTTGCCCTTTCGATTACCAGGATTAAGCACAATTGGGGCCAATAAATTAATAGTAGACTTATCAACTTGATCCTTCAATGTAATAATACAACGAACAATAATATCAGATTGGATTTCCAGTTCCTCAGTCTCATCGTCAGGTAGTTCAAACTCGTAAGATGGATAAAAGGCAAAGGGATCTCCAAGCAAAAATGATAACTCCTTTTCTTTCGTAGATTGCAAATACCAGAAAGGAGTATCTTCCATAGCAATCAATGCAAAATCAGTTTCTTCATCAAAACCGGGGATTCCTTTATTGAAATGATATACTTGTTCTTCAGTTACTTCAAGTTTACCCCAAGACAGTGTTTCTATAATCAAAATTACCCACTCCTTTAACAAAAATCAACTTCCCCCGAAGACGAACAGTTTAATCCCAATTGCTCTGTTAGCATTTCTTGTAGCAATATTATGTCACCGACCTAATAAGAAAAAAACTTATTTTTTCAAAAAAATTCTATTATTGTAAAGACAACAGACCGTCTCCCAAAGACGGTCTGTCCGAGTTGCTACGGCATCTCATATTACATCTGAGCATCCACTTCTGGAGGAATAAATCTCAAAGATGCATATTGCTGCATATAGATATCCAGTTTGCCACGAGTATATTCTATTTCCGGACGATGAATGTTTACCTGAACATTTACCTTGCTAGGCGAAAATTCAATTTGAGGCGCTCTAGTTTTCACACGCACATCGACATTGTCAAAGGATGCCGGACCACGCATTTCAGGAAACGAATTGGGTTCAGTATCAGTACCATACACTTCAGCAATTGAGTTACCAGGTTTAAAAAATTCTGCCATTTGATTTCCCTGTTCTACTTTCCTTGCAATTCCTTGAAGATATAGTTGCTGGATACCAGAATAAATTCGTTTGTTCATTTCGAGCATATTACCACCATTATATGCCGCCCAAGCTCGAGATTGATCAATAGAAAGCTCAGGTTTAAACGTTTGGATATCCCATTTCCCCGCTGTTGTAGATATATTAACTTCTGCTTTAGGCTGAGTAATAGAAAAATCACCCAAGTCTGCATCAATACCAATAACTGCGGGAGTCTGACGAATTTGCAATATCGGCTGCAGCAACGAGAAGCACCTCCGTTATCTTATAAAATCCACCAAAGTTGTAGATATAATCTTTGCACCTACTGACAAAGAGGCATTGTATATATTCTCTTGGATTTTCGACTGCATAATCAATCCCTCGTAATCCGCATCCTCTGTCTTAGCTTGCAGATCCGTCAGATTGACATTCAAGTCACTTAAGCGCTCCTGCATGAGTTCCACTCGATTGGTTTTGGCACCAATTTCAGAACGGGCCGTCAAGATGGTTTCCATACGCGTGTCGATGTTATCTAATTGACCCGATATGGCTCCAAGATCACCAGCCTTTAATCCCGCAGAAATACTATTAATGATTGTATACAGATTATCTGAATCTCCCGTATTACCGAATACATCATTACCGGTCATACTAATCGGCATACGTACACCTTCACCGACAATAAATTGAATCTGCCCAGGATCCGTAGTAACCGGCTTAGACACATCATAGGTACCATCTGCACCTTTAGCAAAATCATAAGGTTTGGTGGAGTATTGCTCACCATTAAATATATATTTACCGTTCAGTGTACTGTTAGCGATATCCACAAGCTGCTCTTTTAGCTGCATCACTTCTTCATTAATACTATCAAGCGCGGACTGCGGATTAGTCCCTGTCGCTGCTTGTACGGACAGTTCGCGAATCTTTTGAACAACATCTCCGGCCTGTCCTAGAACTGTATCATTGTAATCAAGCCATGAAAGTGCGCTATCTACATTTTTAGTATATTGTTCGTTAGAGGAAAGCTCCGCACGGTAGCGCAGGGAATACGTGATTCCTACCGGATCATCGGAAGGCTTGTTGATTTTGCGTCCGCTGGAAAGCTGTAACTGTGTATCGTTCATCGTACGTGCATTGCGATTTAGGTTAAGCAGAAGCTGTGAATTCATCATGTTAGAGGTTACTCTCAACATACGCTATATCTCCTTTTATCTGCCGACTGTGCCGGTGGAATTGATCAATTTGTCGAGCAGTTCATCAAAAGTAGTCATAAAACGCGCTGCGGCACTATAAGCATGCTGGAATACTAGCATATTCGACATTTCTTCATCTAGGGATACACCGCTGACTGATTGACGACGGGAGTTAACTTGCTCTACGAGATAATCTGAGTTATCCGTCTGACGTGCAGCCTCTTGGGATTGAATACCCAGCTGACCAACCATAGAGCTGAAAAGCCCACCAACAGTGTTGCTCACACTACCGTCTGGCTTAGTAAATTTACTATCCTTCAAGTTCGTCAATAGAAGCGCCAAGGTGTTATTTCCTTTAACGACTTGCGTATTTCCATTCGCATCAACAGTTGTACGTAACGAAGTTGCAAATAGGTTTACGTCAGCTGCAATTTCCGGATTCAGTTTGATCGTTCCAGCCTCACCTGATGTTACAAAGAAATCGCGTCCGGCGCTTCCATCCATCGCGTAACCTAACTTGTGAAGTCCGTTAAACCCTTTGACAATGGTCCTGGCGTCCTCATACATTGTTGCGCCCTTAGGCATGGCCTGACCAGCGGTCAAAGTAACTACGGTACCGTCAGCTTGTGTAATCTTGGCATCACTAGTCAACACTGTGCCCTCAGGAAGATTGGAGCCAGCTGGCACTGTAATTTCAACGTCACCTGTAGCAATAGTGCTCGCCAAATCATTGAGCTGTTTCTTGTAATCGGCAACATAGGTATTATTGGAAAAAATCATTCCGTAAGCCTCGCCGCCCTTCAAGGTTCCGGAGGCATAAGCATTATTAAGAAACGCGCCATCTACGGTTGCAGTTACTTCCCCACCCTCTACGAGAGGTTGTCCCCCTAAAGAAATGTTATAACCTGCTTCCGTCTCTACAACAGTAATATTAGCAATTTTGGAGAGCTTGTCCGCCATCAAGTCGCGTTGATCACGTAGATCGTTCGCATGATCCCCCATACCCTCAATCTTATAGATCGATTTATTTAGATCTGCGATCGCGGTCAGGTAACCCTGAGCTTCTTTTGCCTTAACATCTATATTAGTGGTTAGATCCCGCTCCAGATTATTCAGTTGCGTGCTCATATAGTTCATAGCATCCGTCAAAGATTGTGCAGTTTGCACTACAATCTTACGGGCCGTTGGATCTTCAGGGTTCTTACTTAGATCCGACCACGATTTCCAGAAGTTATCCAGAACTGTACGAATGCCTGTATCCGATGGCTCATTAACGATAGCTTCCAGCTTAGAGAGCGTATCTGCTTGAAGACTCCAGTTGCCGAAAGCAGCGTTCTCACCACGGTACTGATCATCCAGAAACATTTCTCGAATCCGATCGATAGATGAGAATTCCACCCCTGTACCCATTTGACCTGGAACAGTAGATTTTAACAATCCGTAAGCTTCAATAGGTAAAGAGGCTTGCATATTAACACGTTGACGAGTATAACCTTCGGTATTCGCATTAGCGATATTGTGTCCAGTTGTATTAAGAGCTGCGGTCTGAGTAAAAAGGCTGCGTCTCGCCGTCTCTATCGAGTGAAATGTGGATGTCATGCTTCTTACTCCTCCTTATGTTCTGCTCCGGCAGAACACTTCATCAGTACAATTCTAACCTCGTGCATCAAAAATCCCCGACCGATTTACGTTATTGCCTTTGTCGGACGGACGATGATAAGTGATATCCTGATTTGGTCTTCCGACCAACAGATCCAAAGAATAATCTATAAATGTAAGCGACTGCTCTATCAGCTTCTGATTTAGGTCATTGGCTTCTTTCAGGCGATGCAAAGTGCCCGAAAGCTTCTGCTGAATATGCAGCAGTCGTGCCTTGTCTTCAGGGTCAAATATAAGCCTGGACAGCTCCGTTAGGTTCAGGTTCAGGTTGGAACGAATACCCACACCTTGCAAAACGGTATATGCGGCTAATATTCGCTCTTCCTCGAGCTGCCCAATTACCTTCATTAGCTTGGATTCACGGTTAAGGATGTCGATTAACGCATCCACCTTGTTATCCATAATTGTCTGTTTCTTCTCAGCGGCCAGATCCAGCATTTGAACATGCACTCCATCTAGCCGCTCCAATAGTTCTATTAATGTCGTCAATGCCATGGATGTTTTCACCTAATTCTCGGAGGATTGCTTAAAGTAAGGGGCGAGTTTCTCTGCTAGCTTAGATGCATCAACTTGATAGGTACCTGCGGAGACCTGCTGCTTTAGATTGTCGATCTTAAGTGCGCGTTCTGGATCATTCTTGCCAGTGTTTTGTGCTTGCAAGAGTTGAATCGCTTCATCAGAGATCGAAACCTCATCCTTGCGTGTGCTTTTCTTCATTTGTTCCTGCCTTTGCGCTTCCGCGCTGCGTTGATACGGATTAATCGCGTTAATTCGTCCGGTCTCGTTAATTTTCATAACTTCCACCTTCCTTCTAATATAAAAAAGCCGATAATCTTTACTAAGTTTATCGGCGTAGACTGAAACATTCTTTATAGCTGCAAACGTTTTTTTGCAGATTTTATAGGTCACGCAGCTTATCTATGGCACGATATGCACCATCAGATGTCTTTTTAGTAGTATCCTCAGCAGAATTTTCCTTGACAGCATTCGTGAGATCTTTCCTGAGCCGGCTACGACAGCTGTCACACATATGACCATCCCGAATCAGTGTACCACACACTTCGCAAGGGTACATCATATTGGGTGCATTAGCTATAGAAATCCGGCCTTCTCGAATAAAGCGGGTAATCTCTTTAATAGAAATCCCCGTAGCATCGGAGAGCTCCTGAATGTTGGTTCCTTTGTTTTCCCGTAAATAATTCACGCAGATCTCATATTCATGCTCCAGCTCTTTGATACAGGCCGAGCACAACCCCATAAGATTCTTGACAAACAACCGGCCGCACCTTGGACAATTGTCTAGATTCATAACAAGCAGCCGCTCCTCTCCGTACATTCTGTGCAATGCATAATATTCTTATGCTCCTAGATTACATGATTGCAAGGAATTCGTCTATGGGACAGAAGAAACGCTACCAACCGCAACTAATCCTTAATGGAATGGATATAGCTGTTCACAATCATGCATTTTTCGCGTTTTAGGAACGCGCCCAGGTTAGGCTATAGATTTCTGCAACATAATCATAGTTAGAAACCATTTGTTTTAGAATTTCGGCACAAGCACGAATCGTGCTTCCGGTTGTATAGATATCATCAACAATAATAATTCGAATAGGACGGCTTATAGGTGAGTTATCTTTCAGCCAATCCTTAAATAGTGTGGAGACTGCCGGATTTGCTCCAAAAGCATTCTTCATATCTGCCAATCGCTCCGCACGTCCTTTAAAGCTCTGCTTACCTGTATGATGCGTACGAATTAGTAGTGGTAGCTGTGGAATCTTTCTATGCCGAGATAGGACATCGGCCAATCTTTCCGCTTGATTAAAGCCCCGTTCAAGAAACCTGGAATCACTGACAGGTACCGGAACTAATAAATCAGCTGACCAAAGGCTGTTTTTTATGTACCTTTTATGTTGAATAAGATGAAAAAAAAATGCTTTCTGAGATAAAAGAGCCCCCTGCTGCTTTTCCTCCTTTAGGGTTAAATATGCCCTATCCAGCATGAGTCCAAGCAGAGGGGCATATCGTTCATTCCCGCGATATTTATATTGACCGAGCCATTCTCTCATCTCATTAGTGTAGGCTACCGCACTCCGGTTACATACAATGGGTGAGGGCTCAGCGCTGCGAGTGCAGTCTGGACAGCCTACATGCCGCCCACATATCAAGCAACGTGGAGCGCGTATCCAAGGAATGGATTCCGCACAATTCTTACAGATACCAGGCAGCTGTGAGGACTGTGGGCTGTGCTTCCCGCAGGTTAGACATTGAGGCACGGAGGGGGTAAGGAGGAAAGACAGAGATTTTCGGAACCTTGTAAGCTTGGTATTCATATAGCCCCACCTTTACGAATATATCCTTGGCGGCGAGCAATGATATTCATAGTACGAATCTGAGCAATCGCTCCACGCTGGGATCGGCTCCACTGAGGGGAGGCAAATACAACATGGCCATCAGGATCATCTTTAGAACGACCAGCACGGCCTGCCATCTGTACCAAAGAGGCTTCGTCAAAAAGACCACTGTCTGCATCCAAAATAAATACGTCACTGCGTGGCACGGTAACTCCCCGTTCCAGGATCGTAGTAGTTACTAACAAAGAGATGATACGGTTGCGAAAAGCAGTCACCTTTTCTGCCCGAAATGAATCCTTGGACGAGGTGCCTTCAATAACCACGCCGGGAAAGCTACGACGAAGTAGGATCAGCAATCCTTCGATATGAGCTATTCGAGACACAAATAGAAAAATTTGTGCTTTTCGCTCCAGTGACTTTTGAAGATTTTGTATAAGCGATCTTGGCAAACTCCCACGCTTCAGACAGGTTAGAACTGAGGGTATACTCAAATGCTGCGGGATAGGCAAGGGATGACCATGGAAGCGGACAGGCACTCTGGCATGTGGAAGCTTGCCTAACCGGACCAAACGCTGCATTTCTTGTGGTGGCGTAGCTGATAAATAGATGAAAGAGCCGTCCACTTTACAGGCTTGTTCAGCGGCATAGGCCAACATAGGATCATTGTGGTAAGGATACGCATCCAGCTCGTCGATGATTACGAGATCATAACCTTGATGGAAGCGCAGGAGCTGATGGGTGGTTGCGAGCGTTAAGCGACCGCTCACCCAGCGATCTGCGCTGCCGCCATAAAGTACGGCGAGAACCTCCGCCGGAAAAGCCCGGGCGAGCCGCGGCGCGAGCTCAAGTACGACGTCGCGGCGCGGCGTCGCTACCAGCGCCCGCCCTCCGGCGGCGAGCACGGCCTCTAGGAGCGGGAAGATCATCTCCGTTTTCCCCGCTCCCGTTACCGCCCAGAGCAGAAACCGCTCTGGGCATGTACTGGCGGAGCGCTTGCGCGCCTCCGCCAGAAAACCCAGCGCAGCGCCAGCGGCTCCCGCCTGCGCTGGGCTCAGCCCCCACCGCCTGCGGCCGCGGCGGGGTCAAGGGCGGCCGTGCACCGCACGGCCGGAAGTGCTGCGCTGCGCAGCAGCAGCGCACAAGCCCGGCTGCGCCCAAGCGCGAGGCAGGCCTCGCAATAGGCGCAGCCCATAAGCCCGCACGCGGCGCATGCCGTGCGGCCGGCGGGCACGCTGCCGCAACGCAGGCAGCGCGAAACCGCGCGGCGAGCGACAGCACCGCGCCGCAATACGTGCGGCAGCTTAGCCGCCGCACGCATCATAACGCCAGCACCCGCAGGGAGCTGGCGGGCCGCGCCCCGTGCGCAGCCGGGGGCGCATTGCCTACGGCGGCTGTAAGCAACAGCCGCTCCTGCAGATACGCCAGTTGTGCCGCCTGGCGCCAGCAACCCCCTAGCTCTGGCAATTCTTCTACCAGCAGCGCTTCTACTTCCGGCTCCAATAAAGAGCGCCCGGCCACAGCCCGCAATAATTGTTCTGAATCCGATTCTAGTAATCCAGATTGAAAATCCTCTTTTTCACACCAATCGTATCTTTCATTCTTCTTATTGTCCTGATCTATTCCGAAACTTGATTCATTAGGCTTCCATATGAATATTCCATCATTCAACCACTGAGCCTCCCACAGTCCCCCTGCCTCTTTCTCCTCTCTCAACTCAGCCTCAAGCATACTATTAATATATTGCCCCCACTCCTTAATCCCCCAGGTGCCCATTGCGCTTCTTTGTTTAAAGTTGTCCCGGAGCTTCACAGCCCAACCTAGCGGCAACGCAGAAGAAAGCAGAACCAAACTATTCGCCGCTAAGGAACTCCCAGCTTTCTTCTCCGGTCTAGCTACAGACCACCACCATCTATCCACGCTAAGATCTAATGAAATTTCAACCCTCCAGCTCCCCCTGCATTCCACAGCATATACAGCGACTTGCATAATAATCCCTCCTACCTCTCGCTTGTACTTAGCAACTCCATATTTGATCCCAAATTCACGACTCCGTCTCCCCAAACGCAAAAAGCACACTCCCCCAGTTCTTGGAGAGTGTGCTTCACCCGTTACTTACATATTTACTTAAGATCTGTTGCGCTTTGATTCGCATCCCCTACTTCCTGCCATCCCCATAAAAGGCAGCGATACAGACTGCCCTGACAGCCGCAAGTCTACTACAATTCCTTCATGCTGCAATTCTTCACTCATCTGAAGAGAGTACATAGATGTTGCAAGATCGATAGAGCAGCCGCTAGCGGCCATTTTGGAAACTATCCCAAGTGTTCCATCGCTCGAACCATCATCCATGAACGTTACTCGCAATCGTTTTCCGGTTAGAAGAGCTTGAAATGTCAGTGCCCGAATGTACCATTCCACAACAGATTCATGATTGCGGGTAATAAAAATATAATGAATCCATTTTCCGGACTGCGGTGTTTTACGCACCTTCTGCCGGTTATGCAACATATGAATCATCACTGCAGCGGATACATAAACAACCGCAATCCATATCAACTGGGCTACCATGGAGATGCACCTCCTCTGTATACCAACACTATATGCCGGCATTAAAAGGTCGGTGACTGCCTAGAACACCCATCAGGGAAGCAAGCTGTGTCTACTTAATTTCTTTCCTATATGTAACGTATTACTGTGAAGCTTCTACAAGGTTACCCAGCCATATTTAATCGAATTAATAACAGCTTGAGTCCGATCATCCACTTCCATTTTTTGCAAAATACTGCTAACATGGTTTTTAACTGTTTTTTCACTAATGAATAAATATTCACCAATCATTTTGTTGCTCTTACCTTCAGCCATTAGACGCAGCACTTCTGCTTCACGACGGGTCAGAGGATTGTTGTCGCCAGCAATAAATTTAACACCAGCTTCCTTCACCACTGTATCTGTAGTTACACCAGTCTCGTTAAGGTAAGTCATACGCCGCAATTGATTGATAAGCTTTCCAGTAACCTTTGGATGGATAAAGGCATGTCCTTCACAGACCGAACGAATGGCATTAATAAGGGATTCAGCCTCCATATCCTTCAATAAATAACCATTGGCGCCCTTACGAAGGGTCTCAAATACATAACTCTCATCATCATGAATGGATAAAATAATTACCTTAACCTCCGGGAACATTTCCCGAAGTTTTTGAGTGGCTTCTACGCCGTTCTCAACAGGCATATTGATGTCCATCAATACGATGTCCGGTTTAGTCCCGTTACAAAACTCTAATACCTGAATACCGTCGCCGCACTCCCCTATGACCTCGATATCCTCCTCCATATTCAAAATGCGTTTCAGCCCTTCACGAAAAAGCTGATGATCATCCGCCAAAAGAACCTTAATGGGCGTTTTACTAGAGTTTAAGTTCTCCATCACACTACTCCTTCCCCTTCTCCACATTCGTCGGAATATGGATCACGATTGTTGTCCCCTGATTCTCGGCTGATACAATTTCCATTCTTCCTTCAAGCAGCTCTACACGTTCCCGCATACCTACTAGCCCGAAGCTTTCCCGATTACCGTGCTGATTTTTTAACTTTTGTACATTAAAGCCTAATCCGTTATCTTTAATCACAATCTTAATTAACTGCGCTTGGTATGTAATCTCCACCAATACGAAGCTTGGGTAGGCATGTTTTGCTGCATTAGACAATGCTTCCTGAACAAGACGATATACCGCCGCCTCCATCGCTGAGGATAGTCGGTGTTCCTGTCCCCGGGTTTCCAGAGTCGTCCGCAGTTTCGTCTTCTCTTCAAAATCATGCACATATTTCCGCAAAGTCGGAATCAAGCCCAAATCATCGAGAGCCATCGGTCGTAAATTAAAAATAACCTTACGCATTTCTTCCAGGCTGTTACGAACCTGCCCTTTTAAATCTACTACTTCGTCCTGCACCAGCCCAAATTCCTGCTTTACCAGCATTCTTTCTACAATTTCCGTCCTAAGGACTAGATTTGCCAGCATTTGAGCGGGACCATCATGAATTTCCCGGGCAATTCTCTTCCGTTCTTCTTCTTGAGCCAGGATAATTTTGAGTCCGATCATCTGTCTGTTCTTCGCAGATTCGACAATTCTCGTCACTTGGCCTAGTTCTCCCGACAAATATTCGAGCACTACGCTCATTTGCGAACCAATTGACTCTGCACGCTCTACAGAATTTTCGACACTGCGCACTCGCATTTGTAATTCATCACGTCTGCTTCGAAGATAGACCTCTCGCTCACGCGTCATCATGAGTTCGAGCTGAAGCTCCGTAGCCTTCTCATAAGCAATACGGATATCCTTCTCTGAGTAGCGGACAAAGTCCCGGCTGACCTCTGTCAGCCGGATTCTGGAGCGGTGATACTGTAGCTCCAGCTTGTCTACCTTTTTCAACGTTTCATCCGTTTCGTCCATGACCCGCTGCAGTTCCTTGTTGAGTGCAGCAAGTTCATCACGTGCAACCTGCAATATTTCAAAAATCTGATACTTGCTGCTCTCCATCACGTCGATGGTATTTTTAATAACGCGATCAATCGCATCGGCTTGAAATTCCACGGATGCTTGCCCCTTTTCTATCGGATCGTATTAAGGTTTTCCTTATATATTAACATATCACGATTCGATAGTTACGGTCTTCGTTTTCTGTTCCCATTTTACAGTTAATCCTAACTGTTCAGAAACCAGTCTCAGAGGTACTAAAGTCCTACCCTGTAAAATAATAGGTGCTACTTCAGCACTTTGTCGCTTACCATTTAACAGGTATTCCTTTTTATTTACCGTCAGATCCAGTGCCTTGGCTCCGCGCAACACCATGATCTTCTTATTCACTTGATCCCAGGTAGCATTCCCTCCAAAAGCATCCAGCACATAACGGATCGGCACATAAGTACTGCCGTCTTTCACAATTGGAGCTACATCAATAGCCTTCTTATTTCCATTTACAGTCATTGCTTTGGAGCCGATGCTCATCGAAGCTGTACCCTTTGGTAACCCTGCATCACTGGAAAGTGAAGGCATTGTGAAGGTGATATTATCAAAAGCAACGGTACCTGTCTTCGCCCTTTCATCTTGACCTTCCTCTACGTTGACTACATAAAGTCTCTTCAGCGTAGCCGGGAATTTAATCCCTGATCCTGACAAGTCGATGTTTATGTTCTTCCAACCGTTCCAATCGATAATCTTCGCAAGATCTACATAGGCTGTAGCTCCACTATTGTCTACAAACTCAGCACGCAGCCAATTTAAGCTCATATCGCCCATCACATCAACTGACATCGAAGTTGCAAGCGCTGGAACGGCTTTTCCACTTGTGCCGTTAAGTTGAGCATAAGCGTACATTTTACCGCTGCCAGCCGTCATATCATAACTGAGTGACAGCACCTTGGAGCCTACTCTTTCAGCCGATCCGTCTACTATCGTTGCAGTCCCCTGTACCGCTGGCACATTGGTAGTAAAGTTGACTGGATAACTTACCTTCTCGAAATCTTCCCATGTTGTAGCTGCTGCTGTCGATAATACAACCGCTGTGCTAAATCCATCATAACGAGCAATAGCGTAACCTGTAGTAACCCCTGCATCCACAGAGTTTACAGTAAGCTTGCCATTTTGCACGACTCCCTTAAAGCCTACAAACTCCCACTTCAGCGCTGAATCTGGAACGCTTATGGTTGCTCCACTCTTCGTAGAGGCCTTTACAGGGACAGATACAGTTGTCCCAGCTGTCAGTGGCGCTGTAGCAGTGCCTACACTCATGCTGGATAGATCATCTCCACCCAAGACTGTAAGGGTTGTAGAAGCGCTTGCTACGCCGCTTTTAGCCGTTAAGGTAACGGTGCCTGGCTTCACTGCCGTTACTTCTCCTGCACTTACAGTTGCGCTTCCTCCGCTTGATGTCCAAGTAGGATTGCCTGCTGCTACATCTATAGGGTTATAGTAAGTGTCATAACCTTTTAACGAATAAGTAGCCTTTTGTCCAACTAATAGCGAAGTGCTTCCGCTAATTTTAATTCCTTTTACTTCACCTTGTGGTGCGTTAGTATAAACACCAAGCGCGTTAACAATGCTGCGCTGCTCTGTGCCATACTCTGTATTAAAGGTTAGTGTGGCTGAGCTTTCACCAAGAGGCCGGTCTACCATCGTTGTAGAGCCCCCTCCGTCTAAGTTAAGCCCTTTCCAGACTCCAATATTGGTCATAAAAGATTGCAGCTCGGTCAATGACATTCCGGAGCTGTTGCCATTTTTTTCAGTAGCTATAATATAAACATAACGTCCATCCTGAGAGTATCCTAAAGCCGTACGTGCACGATAACCGCCAATACTGCTAGTCGAGCGAGAGAACGTTGCTGCTTTTCCGTTATTTACAAGAATCGTATGTCCACCAATCATTGTTTGCAGATTAGCAGGATCTAGCGATTGCTGTGTAGTCTTGGATTTCAGGGAGTACACACTTGTTACCGGTTGTCCTACAGTCAGATGGGCAGTAACATACCGTGCGGCTAAGCCATGGGCCCGCAAAATATAAGCTCCCTTTGGAACCGCTGTAGGAAGCGCAGCATTTTCAGATATTTGAGTAACTACGCCGTTCTCAACGAGCACCTCTGTCGGTGTGGTTGAGCTGTTTTTGGGACGATCGAGTGCGGTCCATACATCCGTATAGATATACATTGCATTAGCATGGCTGTAAGTCGAGCTTCCACCTTCAGGGCTATAAGCACCTTTATTGATACCGGATATCTCAAACTGTGCGCCGTCAGGTGCGGTTATCATTCCTTCAAAGCTGAACTCATCAATAAGAGGCTTGCGGTCCTTAGTCACTGCAAAGGCATACATTCCATCCAATTGCGAAGGGGTGGATACCAATACTCCACTGGATACTTGTCCACCAATCGGAGCGCCTTCCCCGCCTGTATTAAAATAATCTCCGTTTACTGCAGCCACGGCTCCAGTTTCCTTAGCCATCCCGCCAGTACTTTGACGTGTTGTCAGGTTTCCACCTTTACCTGTCATAACATCTAATGAAACATATGGATTGTTGAGGTCAACGCGAATAACATCCGCCAAGCCAGAAGCACTCGCTCCTGAACGTGTAGCCGTATATTTGTATTTCATCATAATGGCGCCCGAAGTAATTACTTCTTCTCCCAGCTTGCTTACTTTAAAATTAGATGTGGCTGCGGCAGCAATTGGTGTGGAATTATGACCAAACACAGCTAAGCCTTCACTGCCAATTACCGGCATAATCCACAACACACCTGCTAATGAAGCGGCAACCCATTTTTTAGTAGATGATAATTTTATTCCCCGAACAACTTCTCTACTCTTCTTCTCCATGAAAACTTCATTCATTTCGACGTAACTCTCCCATCTCTTTTTTACTCTTCAAGTCCGTTATCAAAAGTCTGGAAACTGGTTCCTATTTTTCTAGTACTCTTTTAATAGACTGAAAATAAGCGAAAAAGTTGCGAAATTGAGAGATTTCAAGCTTAATAGAGTCTCGTAACACAAACTATTAACATAAAAAAAAGCCCAGCAGAATGCCAGGCTTTACCAATCTATTTATTCTACAAATAATCTGTTTGCTTCAGCATCCGATGCAACATCACAGCAGCTTGTGCACGAGTGGCATTACCCTGAGGTTGGAACTCACTTGTGGTCATTCCCAAAATAATCCCCGATTGCACAGCTTTAGCTACGAATTCTGCACTTTGATTCTGAATTTTGGACTTATCCTTAAAGCGAGCCAGTGTTGAGGCAGAAGTGCCGCTTAATGTAATAGGATGTTTGGTGTATTCCATTGCCCGAATCATCATGATTGCCATCTGCTCACGAGTGATATTATCGTTAGGCCGGAAGGAGCCATCCGTGTTCCCTGTAATAATACCAGCCTTAGCTGCTGCACCAATATAGTCTCCAGTTTGTGTAGAAGGCTGCACATCCCGGAAGCGCTGTGCGGTCTCTCGATCGCCTAGCAAACCGAGTCCCCGGCTAAGCATTACTGCAAACTCTGCACGGGTAATCTTTTTTTCTGGACTAAATGTAGTCCCATAACTGCTATCGATAATAGTTTTTGCACTAAGCTCTGCTACGATCGAATTACTCCAATGCTTACTCATATCTGAGAAGGCCCGGGTTGATATAAAAGTTCCTAACACCTGATTACCCTCCGTACGAGCACGAATAATCGTATAGCTACCTACCGTACTTACTTTTGTTGGCAGATAGGCTGCATCGTAATAGGAAAGATCCAGTCTAGCAGCAGATGTCTGCGCATTGTTCAATGAAGAAGTTGTACGCACAGTGTATTCTCCAGGTACCGATAATGCCTTAGCATTAGAATAATTGCTGCTTACTATCGCAGTCACCCGGACATCCATAAGACTAGTAACGCTCTGCATCCCCATAGTTTTTAGCTTTTGCTCAAATGGGGAGAACGTACCTGCCGGAACCTTTTCTAAGCGGAACACCAGCGAGATATTTTTACTGTCTGCAATCAAGCTAGTCGCTAGTCCGTTCATATCGATATCGTCTAGTCCTACGCTATATAAGTGATCGCCATAACGTATCATAAATTTTGTGGTTTTACTACGATTTACAGCATCAAGCAAAGGCTTTAAAGGAACAGTCACATAGGCCGATTGTTCTGTAGCAGGCACCTCAAAAGCTAATGTATCACTACTTGCCTTATACAGATATTCATAACTGGCCGTCAGGCGATCTGTGTTTAAGGTATATCTTTTTACAGATTGATTGTATAACGAACGGTCATCCACGATTTGTGAAGAGTCACTCTTCAGCAGTGCGTATTCTTTTCCAAACTCACTTGTTGCAAGCGTCCCTAGATAGGATGGACGATTTCCCGTTCCGGTGCTCACGCCGGTTAGGTTCTTAACAGAGAGAGAAGAGAATGAGGACAGTATATTACCGTTCAAATCCTTGATCGTACCTGAACCTGACATATAGGACAAATCGATAGTTTGCCCGGTCTTTACTACTGAGGATGTTGTTATTTTCAAAATATCCCCTGACAAAGTGTAGTTTTGTACACCCATACTGCTCCCATCTGCTCTAACTCCGAACTGATTAGCGTAGAGGGAACCAGATGCCTGCATGTTTTTACTGAATGTAACCGTAAGCTCGTCGCCATTGATGGTGGCAGAACTAATCTCAGGTATGCTAGTTCCGCTGTTTTCCGAGATGGACACAGGCTGCAGGTTAATATAAGCTGCACGGTTTCCATTTAAATCGCTTATTCCGGTAGTCCCCGGAACATAGGATACAGTAACATTCTGATTCACCGTCAAAGCACTCTGGAGCGTTAGCGTGACCTGTGAGCCACTGACCGATACATTCGTAACATAGTTAGGAGTGGTGCCAACAAGCACAGAGAACTGGCTGTTCATCGGGAGGTTTGTCGTTGACAAGCCTTCATTGTAATTCAGAAGGATTTTATTGCCACCTCCGGTTGCACTTTGGAACACGGGTGGAATTGTATCATTGCTGTTGCGAATGTAGAAATCCGTGAAATCCGCAATATTTTGTCCAAAAGAATTCTGCAAAGGATAAGAGCCTGCATAATAGGAGACACGAACGGTCTGGCCATTAGAAGCATCGCTATTTAACCCTAAATATACAGTGTTCCCGCTGGAGCTTATGGAGTTGACCCCTAGGGATCCCCCATCTGAAGTCACTAGAAACTGACTATGTGCGTAAGAGGAAACTGCCTTTAAGGAGTCATTGAAATTCAACGCTACCGTTCTACCCGTGATCCGTCCATCTTTGGGTGTAGGCATGGAGGACTCGATAGTGTTAGTAACCTGCTTTGAGCTAAAGGTGCTGGCTGCATTTCCGCTTGGATCTTGAATGGTCCGCAGACCCCCTGTATAGCTAACCTTCACATTCTGTCCAACCGCTACCCCTGTACTGAGTACCACATAGGCGCTGTCTCCCTGGATATAGACACTTTCAATTGTACGACTCTCATCATTCACCGTAGCACTAAAACTGGAGATCAACAGTGCAATGGAAGAGTTGAGACTCTCATTGTATTTTAAACGAATGGTCCGATTGTTCTCGAGTGATGCAGATGTGAGCTGTGGAGCTGTTTTGTCCTGAGACAAGGTCCGGAAGCTCCATGAATTTTTTCCGCTTAGTCCATCATAGATAACATTAGCATCAATAGCGTCTACAAAAGCTCCTTTAGCAATATCAATATAAAAGGTTGAGTCGCTATCTAAAGCTGTTTTAGGTGTAATTACATATTCGTTTGCAGCAGTTGTACTCCGGTTAACAGTAACCGGAACCTGTGCGCCGCCACTTTTATAAAGTGCTACGCCATTTTCCACAGCACTGTTATAATTCACATTACGATTGAATGTGACAGAAAATGATCTGTTGTTAGCTATGGATTCACTCCGGTCAGCTGGATTTAGCGCACTTACGTTAAGTCCTGTCAAAGAAGCCGTTGTAAATGTCCAGGTATACGCACCCGAAGCCGGAAATACATTTCCGTCTTGATCGTAAAAAGCTCCCTGCGGTATCGTCACCGTATACTGCGTACTGTTTAGCAAGGGTGATGCTGCTGATGCTGGAAGCAATGTTATAGTTCTGCTGCTTCCTCCTGTAACGGCTGGGGAGTTTACATTAAGCCATCTCGTTCTAGCATCGTTAGCTGCACCTGGAGATACTGTTATGGTTCCAGCTGCAGGCATCATAGGACGATCAAATGTAAGCTGTAGGGCTCCAGTGGTAGATACCCCACCTGATCCGTTTGCCGGTGCAGGAGTCACTGGAATCTCTGCCACACCTTTAGTAGAGAAGCTCCACACATCACCGCTTGAAATCCCGGAATACGTTCGATTATCAACATCCTTAAAAGCATAAGAATCTATAAGAACATAATAGTTACTTCCGGAGGCCAATGTTTTATCCAATGTTAGTTTAACTGTAGTAGAGTTAGCATCAGTCTGAACGTTGACTCTAGTATCATCATCCTTAATTTTGAACTCTTGTACGGTTGCATTATCTGCAGACGACAAAATTCGAATGGAACCTCCACCTTTTATCAGGTTTTTATTTAAGGTTAGACTTAGCTCCTTAAGGGCTCCTGCATCCACTCTTGTATTATTAGCAGGTGAAAAGTTGCCTGCCGTAATCGCTGTATTACTCTCAGGCGCAGTAGTAAATGCCCATGAAGTAACACCTGACTCATTACCATCATTATCCTTGAACAACCCCTTAGGGATTGTCACTGTATAAGTCTTGTTTGAAGTAAACTGTTGATTTAGCTTAAGCTCGTAATCTTTTGAACTACCAATTAGACCATAACTACCAATAGGAATCGTTAAAAAAGGTGAGCTATCACCTTGACCCGTAATAGTAATTTCACCTGACTGCGGGTTTACTTGACGATCAAAGCTCAGTCTAAGGGATGATCCTATACTTACATAACTTGCTCCAGGCGCTGGTGAGACTGTTATACCAAACTCTGATGCAGCGTACACTGCTGAATTCCCTATTCCAATAGCAGGATAACCCGAACCAAGTACTAACTCTCCCGCTAGAATAAGTGCCGTCCATATTGAAATTTTTCTTTTCATTCCGTGATAGACTCCTCTCAAGCCATACTATCGTCTTTATGTATATTCTTATATTTCGGCTAAAAGGCTGGCAAAGTTTAGTAGTCTACTTCTCTATGGTTAGATTCACTAGCCTTGCTCGTTTTCGCACGCAAAATAACCCGCAGAGCTGACACCATGGCCAACTTGCGGGTTAACATATTATAAGACCGTATGATGAATTACAACCCTGCTTGATCTCTTAGCAATTCTGCTTTATCTACGCGTTCCCATGGAAGATCAACATCAGTACGTCCGAAATGACCGTAAGCTGCAGTTTGTCTATAAATCGGTTTACGCAAATCAAGCATAGAAATGATGCCCGCAGGGCGAAGATCAAAGTTGTTGCTGATCAGTTGAACCATTTTCTCTTCACTGATTTTACCTGTTCCGTATGTATCCACATTTATCGAGACAGGAGTAGCTACACCGATGGCATAGGCAAGTTGGATCTCACATTTGTCGGCCAAACCAGCAGCTACAAGATTCTTAGCTACATAACGAGCCGCGTAAGCCGCAGAACGGTCCACTTTAGTTGGATCCTTACCTGAGAATGCTCCGCCGCCATGACGAGCATATCCGCCGTATGTATCGACGATAATTTTACGGCCAGTTAGTCCAGCATCCCCTTGAGGACCCCCAATAACAAAACGTCCGGTTGGGTTAATAAAGTATTTGGTTTCTGCATCAAGCAGTTCCGCAGGAACAACAGGCAAAATAACATGTTCTTTAATATCCGCCTGAATTTGTTCAAGAGAAATTTCCTCTGCATGTTGTGTAGATACTACGATAGCGTCTACGCGTACAGGTTTTTCATCTTGATACTCAATCGTAACTTGTGTTTTACCGTCTGGACGAAGATAGTCCAAGGTTCCGTTCTTACGAACTTCAGATAAACGACGTGCAATACGATGTGATAAAGCAATCGGCAGTGGCATCAGTTCAGGTGTCTCGTTCGTAGCAAACCCAAACATGAGCCCTTGATCGCCTGCACCAATATTAGCAGTTTCTTCAGCTACTTGAGCAGGATCACGGTGTTCTAAAGCAGAGTTAACACCTTGGGCAATATCAGCGGACTGCTCGTTAAGAGAACTCAACACAGCACAAGTATTATAGTCGAAACCATATTTTGCACGTGTGTATCCAATTTCTTTGATGGTATTGCGTACGATGGCAGGAATATCAACATACTCTGATTTGGTACTGATTTCCCCGATCACCAGTACAAGACCTGTTGCTACTGCTACTTCGCAGGCTACACGTGCATTAGGATCATTAACTAAAAATGCATCCAATACCGCGTCGGAAATCTGGTCACAGATTTTATCCGGATGCCCTTCCGTAACGGACTCAGAAGTAAACAAATGACGCCCTTTAATAGACAAGTATAACAACCTCCCATATGGTTAGTCTGACACTGTATAAGGGATTCCTTAATGATAACAGGCCAAATAATAAAACTAAATAATATAAATAATTCAGGTTTGCCTGATTTCTTTTTATGAAGGATTTTTGCAAAATTTGATGCCTACATTCACTAAACTCTTCAAAAAATGAACCTTTTCCATATGGAAAAGGTTTAAGGCTTTCCTCAAAAGTCATATTATCTTATTTAGGGGGTGGTGTCAATTAAACACAGAACCCCCCGTGAGAGTATGAATATTGATTTCACGCTATAAAAAAGCAATATCAGATAAGGAATAAGGGCATCCTAACCCCTGATATTATTGAAAAAGAGACTGTTCAGCTTGCTTAATGAGTCTCTTCGTAATTTCTCCTCCAACAGACCCATTATCCCTTGAACTTAGATGCCCAAGGTACTGACTACGGCCAGAACCACTACCTCCGACTGCTCCTAACTCAGAAGCAAACTCCGTGTCTGCCCCGCCTCCATAATGAGCCCCATATAATCCAAATTCAGCTGCAATTTCATATTGCATTTGTTTCAGCATTGTCCGACTTTCAGGTACGACTGTACGATTATTACGTGCCATGTTACAGCACCTCCTGTGAATTTGTAAGATTACAGGAATATTGTGCGTCCATCACTTAATCTTCAATCGCGCCAATGATTTGTAACTTTGGAAAACAGTTTGAAGGTATGATTACGTCTGTTTACGGGCATTATGAATATATATCATTACACATTATTTCAAGGTATATCCACCACGAACCATCACAACAAGACCAAGTGTTTGACCCTCTTGAACAGTTATTCCACGACCATCACGAGGGAAGGACAATAAGTGGTTAGATGGTGCAGCTAGTCCATTTGTTAGATCTTTACCATCTGTTAAATCTGCCACACCATTCGCATCTTGTGAAACGATTACTGCTTTACCCGCGCGAACGATAAATTCAGCGCCTGCAGAAGCAATTAAAGTTTGGCCAGGCTTCACATCAACAATCACAGATTCATTACTGCTATTTTGACCAGGTGTAGCTACTGGCGCTGTGGTTGCACTAGGCGCAGGTGTAGCAGTCGCTACCGGAGTCGTCACTGTACCACCTGAAAGTGCTTTCTGAATTTGCTGATCTACGTAGCTTTTCGTAACTACAGGATCATCCGTTGTGCCAGGCTGAGAACCAACACCTGCACCTTCAGCAGTAATATTTAGCAGAGATCCAGCCCATAAACCACCAGCCAGCAATACGGCTGCGGTTGTTACTTTCCATACCGGTTTCAAAGAAGTTCCTCCTCATTATTGGGGATAAAAACCTATAAAAAAAGAATAGCCTCCGAAGAGGCTATTCTGTGCTTCGGTAATTCAAAAGCAATGATTATTTACCAGTAACTACAGTACCAGTTGTGATCAAGTTTCCAGCATCATCAGTGATGTTCGCACTAGCATTAACCTTAACTTCGATGGAGTTAACATCGTTAGCGTTGAGGTTTTGTTTACCAGTAGTTCCATCCAATTTGTCGAATGTTACATAGAACTTGCCAGCGTCAGATCCAGCACCAGGAGCGATGCTAGCAGGTTTAACGTTGGATTTGTCTGCGTTTTGGCTAACACCGTTAATCGAGAATTCGAAATCAGCAAGTTGAACTGTAGAAGCCTTAACATCTTCGCTGAATCCGATAACCAATACAGTGTTGTCACCACTAGAAACAGCAGCAGTTGTCAATGTAGGTTTAACGCGGTCTGTAAGTTCGGATTTCTTCTCAACAGCAATAATTCCGTTTCCAGCTTTATCCGCGATACCGAAGACTTGGAATGTATAGTCTTCTGTTTTGGTGATTGTGTTACCAGGGATGTAGACTCTTACAGTTGCTGTTTTAGGAGCAGCTGCATCATCACCTGTACCAATTGAAGTGATTACTGGGTAAGCACCAAGTGGCAATGCTTTGCTGTTCAAAGTATAGCTGTTAACATCAGTTAAAGTAGCTACATTCAAACCACTTGCATCGGAACCAGAATCTTTAACAACTACGTCGTAGTATACATCAGCAATTACAGTACCAGCCGCATCTTTGTCATGCGGAGTAATGCTAACTACTTCTGGTCTTGTTACATCACTAGTATTTGCAGCTTCAATAGCTAGAGCAACTGTTGTTGATGCAAACGGATTAGTTGAGAATGAATCATCTGTAACCAAACCTTGTGGTAGGCGTACAGTGTAGTCTGCACCAGACAAGGAAACAGCGTAAGTCAATGTTTTCTTATCAGCAGACAAGGATCCAGCTCTAACATTCAGTGTTGCAGCTTGTTGACCAGTCTTGTTGTTGATAACAAGAATTTGTCTGTTGTTAGTTCCAGCAGTATCAAGAATTACTTCTTCATTGAACTTAATTACCAAACCTTTGTTGGAATAAGTTGCAGAAGTTACACCAGGAGCACTAGTATCCTTAGTGAATGTAATTGCTTGAGTCGCAGCTGCACTCAAAGTGTTACCAAGAGTGTCACGTACGGATTGACCAAATACGATGGATCCTGTGAATGTGCCAGATGTAGGCAATGCACTCAATGGGGATCTCAATTTGATTGTGTCGCTATCGGAAGAAGTGCTCACATAGAACACACCTTTGCTTTCTCCGTTAGCATCAAGTAAACGAACATTACCTACTAGGGAATCTCTGTTTACCTTTTTGTCGAATTTAACTTCAACATAACGATCGCCGACTGGAGTCACGCTCTTAATTACAGGAGCTGCTACATCGGATACTACAGTAACACTAGTTTTGATTGGGTTAGGGTTCGCAACATTACCTGCGAAGTCAGAAACGTTAGTCAGAGATACATCATAAGTAGTACCGCTATTCAAGTTTCCAGTAGTCAAAACAAATGTGTCATAAGTATCTCTTTGAACAGTTGCAGCCGCACCGTTAACATAAGCGATAATACCCGCTGGTTTAACTGGTTCGCTAAATTTAACATATACTTTGTTAGTAGTTGCTTTAGCAACAGCATTTACAGTAGCTACTGTAGGAGCCACAGTATCAGCAACAGGTACAATGTTAGTGAAAGCTGGAACTACTTCACCACTTGTTGTTTTGATTTTATCGTTAACAACAACAGTGTATTGACCTTTCAAATACTCAAGTCCTGGGAAAGTGATAGTAGCTTCAGTGTTATCAGTGCTGAAAGATACTTCTGCGCCCGCTGCAGTTACAACTGGAGCACCACTAAGTGCAGTTACTTGAACTACATCTTTAATCAATTTTCCATCTTCAGCAACTGTATCTCCATCAACAGCACGGTTGAATTTAACAACCAATTGTTTAGAGTTTGGAGCAGTTACAGAAACAACTTTAGGAGCTTGTAAAGTTACTTTTGCAGTGAAATCTTTTTCTTGGTGTTTAAAGTTGATTGTAGTTTCAACACCTGCTACAAGAGCAGTAGTCAATTCTACAGTTGTAGTAGTTTTATCAGAGAAAGTAACAACTACTTTAGTTGGGCTTACTGCTTCAGCAGAAGCTACAGTCAATTGTGGAACTGTAAGCTTTTGATCAACAGCATAAGCTGTTTCAACTACCAAAGAACGGCTAGCGTTAGCTTTGAAGTTAGTGTCTTTAGCAACCAAACCTGCGTCGATTACTGCTTGAGCGTAACCTTTAGCCCATGCGGATGCAGAGTTATCAGTTGTAGTTGGTTGTTCCAGTTTCAAAGCACGGAACAATACAGCCGATACTTCTTCAACAGTCACTTTACCGTTGTAGTCAAAGATACCTTTAACAGTATCTTTACCTTGCATCAAGTTAGCTGCAGTAACAGCTTCGATGTAAGGAACTGCCCAGTTAGAAGCATTGTAACCTTTGTCTTTGTAAGACAATTTGTTAGTCACTTCTGAAAGATCAAACAATTTAGTAACGATCTTCGCGAATTCAGCGCGAGTAAGATCTTTTTCAAGGTGAGCTTGACCATCTGGGTATCCATTGAGAATACCTTTCGCTGCCAAAGCATCAAATTTTTGTTGCGGAGTTGTTGCTGCGTCACCAAACGCTACAGAGGCAAACATCGAGAATGCCATTGCTGTAGATAATGCTACGGATAAAATTTTCTTCATAACCTTTTTTTCTCCTCCTTGGACGTTCATAAACTGGGATTTTTCTTTAGTTGAGTAGCTCATATCACTCATTAGCCGATGCACCCCCTTTCCAGAGTTGAGCAAATTAAGTATAAATAATGTCTGTGACGGGTATCACAGAAACTGGTAAACGATTTTAGGACATGACAATACTAGATTCCTAATTATACCTAAGTATTATACAATGTGCCTCAAGTCACGTAAAGCTAATTTTTCCATTTGTTGAAATTGGCTTTACCAGCGGTTAATTTCAGCCCCTGTGTAAATGACTCTACACCTTAAACGCAGAAGATTTGAAAAAGTTGCGGTTTCTCAAAAAAAATCTTCTTTTTATATTTTCCGGTGTGATCCCATTAGAAGATACATATGTATGATCTACTAACTATTGTTAATCATGGGTGCCTACGGAAAATAGTATATCATAGTCGCTTTCTAAACGTCATTATGCAATATTTACTAAGAATCATTAACACTTGTACTATTAATTTAAACATTCCTACAAAAAACAAAAAAAGCGCCGTTGCCGACGCTTGCTTCTATTACATTGTTTCTAACGAATCTTCATAGATAATTGGATCAATTCCTGACGCTTCTCAGGACTCGAGTTCACATTGTCATACATTGCATCAATAGCTGCGCGGTTCTCGCGGTAGCTCTTCTCATGCTTGATTGTAGTATGAGACCATTCGATCAGAGCGTTCTCAGCAACAACAAGCTCGTTGTATGAATCGTGGAATCCTGTTGCTTGTACAAGCTCTTCCATGACCTCCTGAGTAATCTCCTGTAATGCGCGTTTAGCTGCAATTTCCTTTTCCAACACTTTTGCTCTATTCTCAAACATATTCTTGGCTTTCATGTAATCCAGCTGTGCTTTTGATAAAATCGGTTTCATCGATGGCTTTCACCTTTCAGAAAATAATATTTTCTACATTATTGTATCGTAAATCGGTGCAGATTACAAAATTTATGTCGCTGGTAATTGTTATCTTTACATCAAAACTCCGACCTGCGAATACTTTTCGCAGGCCGGAGCACTTTTTTTATTCTTTAGTTAAAGTTCTTAGGGAAGATGCTTGTACTCTTCTGTAAGAGTGCCACAGTAATCTTACCAGCCTCTGCTCTAGTCAACTTACCCTTCGGGTTAAAGTTATAGACGGGCTTCTTTTGGCCTGTAACGGTCACAGCACTTCCTTCCATAATCTTAGCTTTAGATATAGCTTCAATTGCAGGACGTGAGTAGAAATCCATGTTGCTTGTATCAACAAATGATTTGCTTAAGCTTGCCAACAGTTTACTGTCATTCAACGACATCTTGAGTTTCAACGCCCTAGCTATCATTACTGCGGCTTGTTCACGTGTTAAGGCTTGATCAGGCCCAAAGAAGCCATCACTGAGGCCTGTAACAATACCTGCCCTAGCAGCTGTCTCAATGTGTTTGAAATCCCATGTGGCCGCGACGGCTTCTGGCACAATATCAAAGAAGGTTTGTTTATTAGCATCATAGTTCAAAGGAATACTTAATGATTTCACCAACAATGTAGCAAATTCACCACGAGTGGTCAAATCATCCGCCCCAAATGCATCTGCTCGAAGATTAGTCATAAATCCTTTGGAATACAATCCATTCATTATATTTCTGCCCCATGGATGATTCGTAATATCAACAAAACCACGGCGCAGCTTCATAACAGTGTAATAACCAAATTCATCGAATGGAACGGTGATGGTATGTTTCTTCGTATCTACGACACCGCCCAAGTTCTCCCACTTACCTGAATCTGTATATCGGAATACTGTAATAGTCGATCCCACTTCATCCACAATGCTGGAGTTGAAAGTAAGCGTCAATTCACCACGTTGGGAAGGTACGATTTTTCTTGTTTGACTATACTGTGTAAAATATCCAGTCTTTCCACTGGCATCCACGAAATGCGGGGTAACCCCGTTGGTCTCAAGATTAACGCCATCATTTCCTAGACCACCACTAAGCCAATAGATATCCGATACTCTCGAAAAGTTATTAGTAGAGACGGTTGATGTAAAGCGCAGCGCAAGATCTTGTGGAATCACAAGCTGCCCGCCCCCGCCTTCGGTTCTGTCGTCACTACCCGTTACGTTGATAATGTTCCCGTAATCATTCTTACGTTCAACAACGCCATCAGCGGGATCCGCAATACCAAACAACAGTTTTGTATTAGGATAATATTTTGCAGCACCAGAGCTAGTATATCCCTTCATAATCGTGCCTTTAGGGAAGTTCAATTCCAAGGTTTTATTAAAGACACTATACTTCGTAGCTACCTTCTCCGCCATATATTGTGTATCAATCTGCACTGCACTAGCATAATACACATTTATAGTATCGCTTATTGTGGAGTTAGCACGAACCACTTGTATCTTAATGGGATTCGATTTGTCTGCTTTTAAGCCCACATAATCATAGGTGAAGCGATCTTGATTTGGCAAATCCGTACGTTTAATTGCTTCTTCTTTGCCAATTATTACTTTAGTGGCACCTTCAGCCTCAATATCAAAACGAACAAAGTTTTTGTTAACAACAATTTGCTCACCTACCGTCGCTACAGGTGACAGAAGACGATATGGAGCAACTTCCCGCACTACTTCAAGACGTTGTGTAGTTCTTGCTCCTGTTTTGTTAATAAGCTCTAGGGTATAAACTTGACTTCCTGGAGCATCAAATTTAATGTCACGTAATCTTAAAATAAAGTTTTTAGCACTGCCAATGTAGTCATAATACAAACCATTTGCAGCCACTTCATCAGGATAACGTTTAGGACCAATAGGTCCAGCGGATTCCGTACCGTCAATTAGCAGCTTATCCTGCCCCGTCGAAGTAAACACCAGAGTAGAGCCCTGATAAAGATTCAGCGTTGTAGCACCACTACCTTGTAGTACCAAGTCGAATTTATCTTTGCTTGTTGTATATTTTTCATCCTTATATACAATCTCAGCCGGCAATGCCAGCATGGCATTACGCTCGACTTCATTAGAAAGGGTTGTAGTTGTAAAAGGTAAACGATTATCCCCTAAAGTAGGATGGAATTGTTTTACCCCAGAAATGTTGGTATCAATGATGTAAATTTTAAGTTCTTTTTTGATAATACGTTGGTTACCAGCATTATCTCTTGAGACTCCAGTAAACACGATTTTATTCTCACCGTATACCAGTGGTCCCGTCTGACTGATTGTCACAGTGAAATTAAAAGTTGTTTTATTTACTGTTGAGTTTTTTTCTACTTCAAGCTTAAAAGGATTGCTAGATAATGAGTTACTGTCTGTACCGTTAATTTGCACTTGTGCATTTTCTATATTTTCGAACCCGATATATTCCCCAGCGACATTAAGTTTTCTTTCTACACTGGAATCGAATTCGTAGGTCTGACCATCTTGCAGATTACTTACATATATATAGTTTTTCGATACATATGAAATATCAGCATTATAGAAGGATTCTGATCCTTTATAACGGAATTGTACCTTTTGTTGACCATTAGAGAACCCTGATATTTTATAAATATATTCATTCGTTCCTGTGCCTGCAGTTACATAATCTATGGATAGTGGTTTATTACTCAAAGGCAAATAGTTTGCAGTTATATCTGCTGGGGTTGTTGATCTATTTGTCTTCGCCATTATATAGAAACTATCCGTCTCTAACTGTTGGCCATTTAAAGGCAATTTAGAGATATTGGTAAGATCACCTGAGCCTGTATATCCAGGAAGGTAGTACATTTCTGTTATAACAGTCTCATTTTTCAAAAATTTATATGAATAAAGATGAGAACTGCTGTGGCTGCCATAATCTACAGACAATTTAAAGTCATTTACACCCGCCAAGATTTCTAAATCAGCTGCAGTCTTAAATTTAACCAATTTATACGTTGGCGTAACGCCATCAGGACCAGGAATTGTTAATTCTTCTGTCACAGCACTAATCGTTACAACTTTTTCGGAACTATTACCTTTATTAAGAGTTAGCACAGCATTTGTTGCAAACGGAGCCACGTTATATGGAACTAAGATCTGTCCAGTAAAACCTGCAACACTTGGAGTCAAATCAGCAGTCAACGTAGGCACATTATCATTTAAGATATTATAGTCCGCATTGTCGTGGTTGATGTTCAAAGAAGCGTACGGTTGATCCTTATCAAAGAAATATACGGATCTGTCTATTGTTATTGAATCCGAAGCATTTTGAATAACAATCTTAAGCGTACTTAATCCCGGACTCAAGTTCAGAGCGGGGGTGAAAAATGTTCCGTCTTCCAATAGGGAAGTTTGTAATGCAGTTCCTCCATTCACGGAGACACTGACTTTAGTGGCATTCGTTACTTTACCTTGAAGAGTAACTGTAGATACTGGTACAACAACTTGTGTTCCTTCATTTAAATTAAGCGCAGAAGGACCACCCAAAACTTTTAATTCTGTTACATAGGGAACTTTATCGTAAAGAACATAAAATGATTCTGAACGTTGGAGATTCCCTTGCATACCAGAAAAGGTCACCTTATTAAACCCTGTATACAAAACAAGACCAGATGCTACAAAACGGTTATCCGGGCTATTGGTATCTGTTGTTACCGCTCCCGTAGTCAGGTGAGTAGCATCTGTTACCCATTTATTAGATTGACTATCTTTTGTAAGCTGCTCTACAGTAACCTTCATCGTGGAAGATGTTACCTGAGAGTAGGTTCCTGTAATTGAAAAGGTAGGGCTACTTACTTTGTAAACACTAGAACGGTCAATAAGTCCCTCAGGATTAGGATTAGCTGTTGTTGCTACAACATCCTGTTTCAACAGAACAGTATTACGTAATGTGAGATCATCCGGACTGAAGAAAGTCGTGGAGCTCGTGGTAGCCGCTGCCGCTATGGGCGTGTATTTACCTGGGAACATAGAAACGATCAAAGCCGCCAGCATCAGCCAAACGAACGGTCTCTTAAAGCGTTGCATGTGTTATATCTCTCCTTTGAGTATAAATTCTCGTAAACCTTCACTTTGTTCTTTATCGGTCATAGGAAGCGATATTTTTAGGGAAAACAACAAAAAACTCATCCGAAAAGGGATGAGTTTTGTTAGTTATAGAAAATATTAGAATAATACCATTAATAAATTAAGATTTGGAACCTCTTTCCGGATTAGCCTTCATACGAATTCTTAAAAAGAAATCAATCAGCGGACGTTTAGTCTTACCGATCAAACCTGTAACTTCCGCACCGATCTGCAAGAAGAAGAGCATGATGCAGATGACTACGAAGGTAACCCAGTTCGCCTCGTAAAGAGCGGCAGAGGATTGAATAACAGCTAAAACTCCAAAAAATGCAGCAATACCATAAATAATGAGCACAGTCTGACGATGACTAAAGCCTAGCTCGCGAAGGCAATGATGCAAGTGACCTTTGTCTGGTGCAAAGATTGGTTTCTTCTGCAGCTTACGGCGCACGATCGCAAAGAACGTGTCTGACAACGGTACACCAATAATAAGCAAAGGTGTAATAAACGAAACCACGGCAATCTGTTTAAACCCTAGCAAAGCAAGTAAAGCTAAGCAGAAGCCTAAGAACAGCGATCCCGTATCCCCCATAAAAATCTTGGCGGGATGGAAGTTGAAGAACAAGAATCCGATTATGCTACCCAGAAGCAACAGGCATAACATGGCAACCATCGTGTTACCCATCAAGAAAGCCATTACCGCAATCGTAGCAATCGCAATCCCTGATACACCAGCAGCAAGCCCGTCCAACCCGTCAATCAGGTTAACAGCATTGGTGACACCAACAATCCAGAAAATCGTAAGCGGGATAGCAATCCAGCTTTCCAACGAAGAATACGTATTGTTAAATGGAATATTCACAAAATCTACAGTAATACCAAAACCGAAAACTACAATACATGCTGCGACAATTTGGCCCAGCAGCTTCAACTTTGCTGATAATTCAAATCGGTCATCCAAACCTCCGATAAGTACAATCAGTCCGCCGCCACACAGCAGCGCTTTGATGAAGTTGGCCTCCCGCGGAGTGAACTCATATGGAATAATCGGCAATACGGCAAGCAGGCCTAACACAAACGCCAGAAAAATAGCTAATCCGCCAAGGCGGGGCATAATTTTCGTGTGCACTTTACGAGCATTCGGCACATCTGTCGCACCAATCTTAATGGCGAATTTCTTCACCAAAGGTGTGAGGCCAAGTGCGAGTCCCATGCATACGATAAATCCAGCGATGTATATGATTAACATTTGATCAGTCGACCCCCATTTCTCTACCGCATTGAATTATACGCTGTTACAAAAACAAATTCCAATCCCTTTTTTAGGCTATTCATCTGATTTTCTAGGTGAATATCGGCATTTGACTAGACTTTTGTTACTTTATCTTTCTCACGCACCACTTTTAATGCGAATTTCGGCAACGCAAGCATTCTTTTGTACCGCGTAGGCTCTTTTAATAAACGGTACAACCATTCAATTCTCATTTTTTGGAAAACTTTTGGTGCTCTCTTGCTCTTGCCAGAAATTACATCAAAGCTGCCGCCGACCCCCATCATGATCGGAACACCTAACTTGGATTTGTGTTTTGCAATCCATGGTTCCTGACTATCCGCGCCTCTGGCCACAAATAATAAGTCAGGATTGGTTTTAACAATTCCAGCAATAATCTCATCATCCGATTCCGGACCAAAATAACCGTCATGATATCCTGCAATAATAACACGCGGATATTGCAATTGTAACCTTTCAGCGGTTTCCTGAATCACCTCAGGTGTAGAACCAAGGAGATATACCTTCCATCCATATCTTTCACCCTGTTGCATCAATTCATGTAACAGGTCAAAACCAGCTACCCGTTCGGTTACAGGCTCCTTACAATAATTAGCAGCCCATACCACACCGGTTCCATCTGGGACAACTAATTCAGCTGACTTCATTATCTCCATATAAGCTGGATCTTCCAAAGCAGCCATAACCATAATCGGATTAGCTGTAATCACTTGATGCGGGATACGGGTATGAACCGCCTCTGTCAAATATGCAACAGTTGCTGCCATATCAACCTTGGAGACTCTAATCCCAAAAATAGGAACTGTAGGTACCGCGCTTTCTGCTTTCACTTTAGATCATCCTTTATGGTGGAAATATTCTACGATTTGCCGTGCTGGAGCCCCTGCTTCTTGAATCAACGAGGAGAGGATCGTCTCCCTCTCATTTCTCCATCCCTCTGCTGTTTCCAAAAGATGGCCTATCTCAGCAGCAACTTGTCCAGCATCTAATGATTGGGTCGTGCCCACAGGCTGACACCGAACTCTGTCTAGAAAATGATCAATTTTCGGATCATAAGAGATACCAATCAGCGGAACTCGCCGCCCTGCGGCATAAATCAGGCTATGAAGACGCATTCCGATCAGCACTTCACATTGCCCTACTTCCCGCAGCATGTGTTGCGGATGACTGGCATCTTCACAAATACTGACCTGCCCCCCATGCTGGCTTATATTTTCTTCCAGCTTCTCCATCACATAACGTGAGGCTTCAATATCAGATGGAAGATGAAACGGAAGGAATCTTAAATGCAATGGTTTTTCAAGATTCGCCTTAATCAAGCCTTGAGCAAGAGCGTCCAGCTCCTTGCGATCTTGTTCCCAATAACGTACCGAAATACCTACTACCGGAAGTGAATCTGAAGACTCTGGTAATTCAGCAGCATCAGTCTCTTCAGGTAAAGATAAGCCCATCACCGGGTCAGGAACAACCTCTATGTTCTTCTGTTCTAATCCCATAGAAAGTAAAAGCTCGCGGGATTGTTCATCCCGCACAGAGATATAAGTACATTTGCGAAACACTGATTTGATTAATGGGTGGAAAAGCTTACGATTCACAGGTCCGATACCTTGAGCATAAATAAAGGTCGGTTTACCCATCCACTGCGCAAGCTTAATAATACCTAAATAGTAAGGAATACTCTTGCTTCCTGTTACATCTTGCAGCAAGCTGCCTCCACCGCTAATCAGACCAGAACTCTCATAAATAGCTTGACGGACTTCAACCAGCTTCATCCGGTGCACAGATTTCACTCCATATGTGGCGCTAGTCCACTCAGGATCGATGGACAAGACAATGGGTTCGATCTCTATACCTGCAGCTTGAGCATGTTGTTGCAGTGCAATCAATATAGATTGCAGTACCGCCTCATCCCCGCTGTTATGGAAACCGTAATAACCGGAAATAACTATCTTTTTAGGAGTGGCGACCATCGTTTCCAACACCCTTCTGCAATTTGCCATACGATTACGGCAATCACACCAATAATCAGTCCTAATCCAAGACCGAGCAAGCCACGAATGAGCGAGATCAGAACTGGCGAGTGAATATGAGCAAAGGTATCTACCATCGAGAGCTGACCGATTACAGCAATAATCATGATAAACGCTGCATTCCGATATCTAAAGGCCAAGAATGCGCCAAGAATTAATAACGGATGCGCTAGCAAAAACTCTTTATTACGCGGTCGAACGCCAACCGTATTTTCCAAGAATGTACGTAAAACCATTTCCAACGGACTCACACTGCCACCGTTACCTGTACGGGTCATGTAATAATAGCCAACAACCGCCAAAACAAAGGCAATGATAATCATCGCAAATGTGATTGGTGTCCGCAGTAGCTTACCTGTCTTGTTAAAGACAAAATCCCCACGATACAAAAGCACGTAAAGTGCCACAAGACCGATAGGCGCCATATGAAGCAGACTGACACCACGGAACTGGTTGAGAACCAGGCTATAAGTTACATTATTAAGCAGTGCTATCATAAACGGCACAGCGCTCAAAGAGATCAGTGAAGTCTTAAAATAAAGCACTAAGCTATGTGTAAACCGGCGTTGCGGGCTCATAGCCTTATAGGTAAGGGGATTGCTCCGTAGAGGTGGCCCCATTTCATTAACCTTACGAATGGCAAGCACAACGGCAAGCGTTGGTGCACTTATCGCAGCGGCAAGCGCGAGCGCTTGTTCAAACATTTCAGGCTTCACTAGCATCAGGCCTGCACTTCCAATCAGACCTAACACCCAGGCAGCAAGCGTGAGCTGTGGAATGAAGTAAGAGACCAGCAGAGCCACTAAAGACACTGCTCCAACCACCGCAACTAGCTTAAAGTAACGTTGATAAGAGGAATCTACAACCTCAAATGCCGTAGCTTGTCCCAGTTTAAATCCATTGTCTTTAATCTGCTCAACTGCTCCGCCTGGTTCGCTTAGGCTGGTAATAAGGTTATCTAATGTATCTGTAACCTGTGCCTTAGCAGTATTTCTTGCAGGAATCGTGTTTAAGTAGATCATGCGGATATTCCGATCCTTTGTTGCCAGAGCGAAACGGTCCGAAATTACTTTTGGATCTAAGGCAGAATCTCCCTCACTAAGGGAATATAAACGTGTCACATTATAATCCAGCAAATAAGCGAGTCTGTTAAAGCCCTTTTGCTGTTTTTTAATATTCTCAATTGCTGCAATCCCCATTCCACGTTCCTTAAGGAGATTAGCAAAGTCAGTGATACTGCCAGTATCGGCATCATCATTAAACCCTTTAACAGACTCACCTTCAAATAGAATCCGTTTAACACCCAATTCCTCATAACGATCCAACAGCTTCTTTACCGTGGCTTCATTATAAGTCAGAGAATCCACAAGACGAGGTACAATACTGAATCCCTTGTTATGCAGCATGTCCAGTGTAAATGGATCGGGCTGCAGCGGCTTCAATGTAGCGTCTTCTAGCGGGGTCTCGATGATAAGCCCCTGCTGTCCGCGGAAACTCCAGTCTCTTGAATTAATCCCAAGATTACTAAATGCTTCTTTAATTACAGGCGCTAAAGTATCGCTGTAATCAGCACTGGTAAACAGAATATAGGTATAGTTTTCATTTTCAGGTATGATCGTGTCCGTAAGATTAGCTATATCAGCCGCACCCCATATCATTAGACGACGCGCCTTACGGTAATCTTCCAATGTGCTTTCGTAAATCGCCATGCTCTGTACACCAGCGTCTTTAAGGCGATCTAACTGTTCGGAAATATAATCTTGTGGATTTGCACGATAGCTGGCTACATCAACCAGATCACGATAATCAAATACAAATTCTACTGTCTTGGAAGACTTCTCCGTCTGCAGTCGATCATAGACCACAGGCAAGGCTGCTATAACGCCAACCACAACTATGATCCACAGCCACTTTCGGGAAGTAATATTCCAACGTTGCCATTTTTGCCGCACCAAAAGTACCTCCTCTTTCGCTTTAAAAACTCTTTTAACAAAAGTAGAAACGGATCGTCATCCTTTTAGAGACGGTACCCGTTTCTACGTAAAATATAATTCACAATATAGAAAGCACTCTATATTTATTATTGTCCCCCGTCAACGCGAGCCATAACCTGTTTCGACAGTGCAGCAACCTTATCCTTAGCATTCTGCAGGGAGTCACCCACTACTGCAAAATAAACTTTAATCTTAGGCTCTGTGCCGGAAGGGCGCAGGCAGAACCAAGATCCGTCAGCCAGCAAATACTTCAGTACATTTTCCTTCGGCAGTCCATTTAAGCCCAGGGAATAATCCTGAATTTCTGTTACGGCAGATCCAGCAATTTCTTGTGGTGCATTAGAACGCCAATCATTCATGATTCCTTGAATTTGCGCAACGCCATCTTTGCCTTTCAGCGTACGGGACTCCAAGCTTTCCAAGAAGTATCCGAACTGCTTGTACAATTCCTGAAGAACATCATATAATGTTTTGCCTTGAGCTTTATAATAAGCACCCGCTTCAGCGATAAGCATAGCAGCAAGAACAGCATCCTTATCACGAGCATAATTGCCTGCAAGATAACCATAGCTTTCTTCATATCCGAAAAGATATGTGTATTCTCCGGATTGTTCGAACTGGGTCATCTTTTCTCCAATATATTTGAAGCCAGTCAGCGTATTAAATACAGTTGCACCATAATGAGAAGCTACAGCAGCCCCCATTTCGCTAGTAACGATAGTCTTTACAACCGCACCATTGCTAGGCAGCTTTCCTTGTTCCTGCAAACGACTCAAATAGTAATGAATCATCAGTGCTCCGGATTGATTGCCGGACAGAACAACAAATTTACCTTCATTGTCGCGAACTACCGCACCCATACGGTCTGCATCAGGATCTGTACCAATCAAAAGGTCAGCATTCAACTCTTCGCCCAGCTTCATAGCCAGCGTAAAAGCTTCACGCTCCTCCGGGTTCGGCGATTTCACTGTAGAGAATTCAGAATCCGGCTGTTCTTGCTCAGGTACAACATGTACCTGGGTGAACCCGATTTTCTCAAGTACACGGCGGACTGGCAAATTACCTGTACCATGAAGCGGAGTGTATACGATTTTGAAGTCTTTTCCAAGCGTAGAGGCAATCTCTTCACTTGCAAGACTGACCGCAGCAACAGTATCGGTAAACGCTTCGTCATCCTTCTCTCCTAGCCAGTGCAACAGCCCTTGAGCTTCAGCTTCTTCTTGCGAAATCCGCTTTACACCATCAAAAGTGTCAACCTCTAGTATGTAAGAAATGACCTTTTCGGCTTCGTGTGGTACAAGCTGTCCGCCTTCCGAATTATAGACCTTATAACCATTGTATTCAGGAGGGTTATGGCTCGCGGTGATTACAATACCACCTGTTGCTTTCAAATAACGCACGCTGAATGATAGCTGTGGTGTTGATCGAAGGGAGGTAAACAAATGCGCCTCGATGCCATTAGCAGCCAGTACAAGAGCAGCCTCAAGTGTGAATTCAGGCGAGAAGCGACGAGAGTCATGCGCGATAACAACCGAAGGTCTGCCTTCTCCAGTATGCTTTTCTAGAATATAATTAGCGAAGCCTTGTGTAGCTCTGCCAACAGTATAACGATTGATACGATTGCTGCCCGCACCAATAACCCCACGCAAGCCGCCTGTACCAAACTCTAAGTCTCTGTAAAAACGCTCTTCAAGCTCCTGTGGCTCATTCTCCAGAGCGCGAAGCTCTGCCTTTGTAGCCTCGTCAACAGAAGGGTCCTGCAACCAGCGGGATAATGTGTCTGCCGCTTTCGCACTTAATTGAGTCATATGAATCTCTCCTTTAGATATATTTATAGAAAAATAAAATATTTAGCTCAGAGCAAACATAATTTCTCCAGAGGCTACAACCTTACCTTCAACGGAAGCAGTAGCTTGTCCTTTTCCGATGCTGCCCTTAAGGCGGGTGATCTCTACTTCAAGAGTAAGTGTATCGCCCGGTACCACTTGACCACGGAAACGGAATCCGTCCAGCCCAGCTAAAAAACCGATTCGGCCGCGATTAGCTTCTACTCCCAGGATAGCAACCGCACCCACTTGTGCAAGGGCTTCTGTAATCAGTACACCCGGCATTACCGGATAGCCCGGAAAGTGACCTACAAAGAACGGTTCATTGATCGTTACATTTTTGATTCCTACAGCTTTTTTGCCCATTTCAATCTCGATAATTTTGTCCACCAGCAGAAATGGAGGCCGATGGGGGATGATTTCTTGAATTTGGTTGATATCCAGCATTATGACAAAACTCCTTTCGGATGTTGCACATTTTCTTTTATTCTTTGCCGAAATGCATAAAATTAGGCAGGTTCGGTAAAAACTATATTTATCCTTCACCAACTGCAGAAGTGGAGGTTGAGATAAGGGGCTTTCTCCACCGGATGCGGCAGCATGGCGGAGAGGGCCCTTTTTGCTGCCCGAGGCCCCCCACCATTATACATTTTTCAGCATAAAAAAGAAAACTCCCTTATATAACAAGGGAGTGGTTAAATCATCTTCATTTATGGAGCAAAAACCAAATCATATACATGTCTCCACGTACTCCACTGCAGAGCATCGCTTAACTCTTTCTTACCCAGGACAACGTAACCGACGGCCAGGCCGCCTCCAAGTGCAGCTACGAGAAGCAAGGGAATAAGAACCCATTGTATCATGGTCCATTTGGAGATCCCTCGTGGAGAGGGTTCTTTCTTCTCTTCCGATTTAACTTTTTCCTGTCGATCCATTCCTTCACCTCTACGCGCGCATGTTATTGGCTAGACCAAACATCTGATCACTGGACGAAAGTGCCCGAGCTACGAGTTGATACGTGCGTTGAATCTGCATCATTTCTGTCATTTCTGAGGTCATATCGACATTCGACTGCTCCAGCCATCCTGAGCGCACTCCAATTCCAGATGCCTCGCCTGCCGCTCTTTGTACAAAAGCCTGCTGTGCTGTAACCCCATCTGCAAGCATATAGAAATTCCCGTCGACAGCCTTTAAGGCATTCTGTGTCTTAGGTTCTACTATCATTATAGTACCCGCTACCTGAACAGGTCCATTCTCCGTCTTTTTTGTTAACACACGACCAGATTCATCGATAGCAGCATTCACACCTACAGGAACCGTTAGAGGTTTGCCCTCTGTATTTAAAACCGAGTTTCCTGTGTTATCAACCAATACCATCTTTTTAGCATCAGTCGTGTCAGGAATAAAGTGAAAATCACCCTGACGTGTATACGCTGTAGTACCATTGACCTGAACACCAAAAAGCCCGTTGCCCTGAATGGCTAAGTCGGTCGGACTCCCTGTTTCTTTAAGGGGTCCCTCTTCCCAATTCGTTGAGATCGAAGGCACATAAGTCCCAAAACCCATATTAAAGCCTAGGGGTGTAGAACGGCCCGGTTGGTCATAATCATCTGATTGCTGTTGTACACGAGTCAGCACGTCCTCAAAAGAGCCCTGCTTGCTCTTATAACCATTGGTATCCATGTTGGCTAGATTATCCGCTATAATATCAAGCCGCTGCTGAAGGCTCGACATGGAGACTGCTGCACTAATCGTTGAGTTGTTCATAGATCAAACCTCCTATAAGCTCTACCTGTAAAGCTCATTCCTAAGCACTGCCTATACCCTGCCAACTTCACTTACAGCCTTCTGCAAGCTGCCATCATAATATTGAACAATCTTCTGGTTCGCTTCATAAGCCCGATAGGCGGCATTCAAATCCACAGTAACCTGAGTAGGATCTACATTGGAGCTTTCCAGGTAACCTTGGCGTACTTGCATGTTATCTGTTCCGTTAGAGAAACGGATATCTGCCGCCTCTACATCATCAGCGTGAAATACACCATTACCGTCACGTACAAGCTCCTGTGGCTTTGTTACTACACTCACACCAAGCTTGGTCCCTGTCGGAAGTCCTGTTACTGGATTAAGCAAATTACCCTGCCCGTCCACTTTAAGGGTGTCCTGATTTCCTGTCAAGACAAGGGGCTTGCCTGTGGAATCAAGAACCTTGAAGCCACCACTGCTCAGTACCTCTCCTGTAGCCGCGTTTATTGAGAAGCTCCCATTTCGCGTATACAGATTATTCCCTTCAGCATCCTGTACAGTAAAGAAGGCCTGTGGACGATAAACAACCTCACCCTCAGGGCTTACATATTTGCCTGAACCATCAAAGGAGATATTTTGACCTGTCACTGGATCAGCTACTTGCAAATCCGTAGATAAAGCAAAATCCATGGTCTTGCCGCTCTCCCTTAAATCACCCTGTAAATATTGGGATATCGATTGTTCTGCAAAAACCCCAGTGTTAAGGCGCCCCACTGGCTTTGTATTGCCATTACTCATAGCAGAGATCAGTACATCCGGAAAAGCATGATTGACACTGTCAACCTGCTTGTACCCCGTTGTATTCAAGTTAGCGATGTTCTGTGTTGCCGTATCATGTCTACGCTGCTGTGTAACCATACCTGCAGCGGCTGTATATAATCCTCTTATCATGAAGGTAGTCCCCTTCCGAATCTTTTGCTACCTTTTATATCGGCTGCTTAGAACTTTTTCTTAACGACCTTGTCCAAATTATCTAGCATTATTCCGGTTCCCTTAACTACACAATGCATCGGGTCTTCCGCTATCCACACCGGAACATGTAATTCTTCTGAGAGGAGCTCGTCCAATCCATTAAGTAAAGCGCCACCACCAGTTAGAACAACACCCCGGTCAATAATATCTGCGGATAGCTCAGGCGGTGTACGTTCCAGAACGGACTTAGCAGCTGCCACAATAGAAGAAACCGGATCCCATAGTGCTTCTTTTACCTCGCCTGAAGTAATAGTGAGCGTCTGAGGGAGTCCACTTACCATATCACGACCACGAATATCCATTTCAGCCTGCATCAGGCCTGGACGCACGGTGCCAATTGTAACCTTAATATCCTCTGCCGTACGTTCACCGATTAACAGCTTATACTTTTGTTTAATATATCTTAAAATGGCCTCATCGAACTTGTCTCCTGCGACTTTAATCGAAGAAGCGGTAACGACGTCGCCCATAGAAAGTACGGCTACATCCGTCGTTCCGCCACCGATATCGACGACCATGTTCCCACTAGGCTGATAAATATCCATTCCCGCTCCGATTGCAGCGGCTTTTGGCTCTTCCTCCATAAAAACTTCCTTAGCCCCGCTCCGCTCTGCCGCTTCCCGTATGGACTTCTGTTCCACAGATGTAATATTTGTAGGGGCGCAAATCAGAATACGGGGCCGTGCGTACCAGGACCGGCCGCCAACGCGGTCGATAAAATACTTGAGCATCATTTCTGTGATTTCAAAATCTGCAATGACACCATCCCGGAGAGGACGGATTGTTATAATATTTCCAGGTGTACGTCCAACCATGCGACGTGCCTGTTCTCCCACCGCAAGGACTCTCTTCGTATCACTTTCAAGTGTGACCACGGAAGGTTCATCCAGAACGACTCCCCTTCCCTTAACATGTATGAGCACATTGGCCGTGCCGAGGTCGATTCCGATATCCTTGCTAAACATAATGAAAGAGCCCCCAAAGTGTTATTTTAATTGAAAAAACAGCAGTTAGTACTAAATTTAAAAATACCATACTTTAGGGGAAGTACACAATGTATTAAAGCTGAATATTTCCTTAAATTTCCGAAAATCTCATGGCTTTGATGCTACAGCAACCTCACGTTTTTTCCCCGTCGATTTTTTATATTTGATTTTTGTGGCTTCTCCCCCCCGAAGATGTCGGATGGACTTGTGATATTCGAGAATGTGCTTCACCTGATCGGCCAGATCAGGGTTGATCTCTGGCAGACGCTCAGTTAAATCTTTATGCACCGTGCTCTTTGAAACGCCAAATTCCTTGGCTATGGTCCGGACCGTATGCCTGGTTTCCACGATGCAGCGTCCGATTTTGATCGTACGTTCCTTGATGTAATCGTGCACGCTCCCGCCTCCCAACTGTGGATAGTTTGGTACATTATATGAGGGGCGGGCTTATATATTCGCGCTTTCAAGACATGACAAGCTATGGAGGGCTCATTTTATTTAATGGACAACCTAATAACCCGTGTTATTAGCATGATGAAAAGCCGTCGTTCTTCCTTTAGAACAACAACCGTTTCCCGCGTAAACAAAAGGCTCATCACAAACACAACCTTAAAAATCCTTATATACACAAAAAAATAGGGGGCTTTCGCCCCCTGCTATAGAAATTTTTATCGCTGTGGCAGTAAATCCGATGGATTGACTACTTTGCCATCTTCGTACACTTCAAAGTGTACATGATTTCCAAGGTCCTTTTCGATCTCACTGCGACCAGCTGTGGCAAGAGTATCTCCTTGCTTCACTACATCGCCTTGTTTAACTTTTGTTTCACCAAGACTTTGGTATACAGTCTTCAAATTACCCTGATGGGTAATTTCAATCACTTTACCTAATACCGCAACATCTTCCACTCTGGTCACTTCACCGCTGAGCGCTGCTTTAACATCGAACGTATTGTTGTCTTCACGGGCAATATCGATTCCGACATTAGGAATAAATTTGTCGTTATATTGCACCATAGCGGCAACGTGATTGTCCTCTGTACCATTCTCATCATAATACGGCTTAACTACTTCTACTTCACCTGGATTAGCTACTGGCCAAGTCATACTTTCCGTTGAAGCAACAACTTCAAGTGCATCTGGACCTCCGGTTGTTGTACCAGCTTCGTTAGCGGAAGTTCCTACTTGCTGCGAAGTGGCGGCGGTGTCCTGGTTGAGCGGCTTCTGGCCGGCATCCTGATAGACCCACACCAAGGTTAGTATAATTGCCGCTGCCGCCGTGTAGACTGCTGGGAATACCCAACGTTTAGATACCAGTCTGTTCCATGAAGAAGGTTTTGCGCCAGGTAAATCTCCCTGAGTTTTTTTGAGAGATTCATCTTGGTTTGTTTTGTTTTTGTCTTGTTCATTCATATGGTTATCACCTCAGTAACCAGTGTTACCGGGGTTTTCTCTTTTATACGTATCTTTCAAGTTATTTTTTCAGAAGAGTTGAGATTTGTGTAAATGAGATACCACTATAATAGTGTTTGAGAATTTGGGTAGCAGTTCCACCCTCTTTAGCCATCCCATTTGCCCCCCACTGGCTCATCCCTACTCCATGCCCATTTCCGAAGGTCGTGATTAAGATCTTATTTCCCTTACGACTCCAACTGAATTGGCTGGATCGTAGGCCCAGCTTCTCTCTCACTTCACGTCCAGTAAATATAGAGCCTCCAATTGAGACCTCTTTAATCCGATGTCCAGTGGTAAGAGACAACACTTCCATAGGTAATCTCGAAGATGATGAAATCTTAGTTGTAGTTCCTGAATTGGTAGTTTCTTTGGAGGCTGGAATGACTTTATCGTTTAGACCCAATCTAGTAAGTATTTCAGCAACAGTAAAGGTGTTAGTCACTGCATAGTTTGGGGTAATCTCTTTCTCCCAAGGACTCGTCACGCTGCGCAGATAGGGAATCGCTGCATTCCAATACTCTTCTGAGTTCTCAGTATATCCTCCACTGGAGGCGAAAAAGGAGGCCGTTATCGGCTGCCCTTTATAAGTCATGATCACTCCGCGCGTCTCAAGGACCGCGCGCTGCAGCTTTGCGAGGTCGGCGCTTCTTCCGCCGAGCTTCCATTGCCGTTCCAGCGTGTCCTTAGATATGTAAGCCTGATGGCTTACCGTATCGGTTACATCCGCCTCCGGAACGGGTACGCCGCTTCTGTCGCCAGCCACCAGGCGGCGCATGATAAAGGTGCGGGCAGCTACGGCCTGCGCTTTGAGCGCTTCAAGCTCAAAGTCGGCCGGCATCTCGGCCGCAAGCACGCCGCGGACGTAGTCCTCCAGCGGCAATGTCTCTATTTGTCCGCTGTGCGACAAATAGACAGAGACGTCCGGCTGCGGCGCTTCCTGCGCAGCCGTCTCCGGCGCCGCCGGAGGGGCCGTGACCGTCGGCACGGCCACAGGCGCCGGTTGTCCCCGGTGTAGCGGGACAACCGCCAGCGGAATCAGCAGCGCCGCCAGGAAAGGCGCTGCGAGCCAGGCGACGGGGATGAGTCGCCTGCGCCGGGGAGCAAGGGGACGCGAGTGCCAGCGCGTTGTCTTGTTTCTTCGCAAGTAGCGGAAATCTTTCATCTCTATGGCTCCTTCCGTGAATCACTGGTGATTCTTATAGATATGAATTTGCAGCAACTGCTAGAACACAATTTGAGAGAAAGAGAGTTCCTGTCCTCAATCTATTACTAGACCACAGGCTATTAAATTGCATACAAAAAAATCCCCATCAAATGAGGATTCCATAAAAAAAGACCAAGCTGCAAACTGCAGCCTGGTCTCTCCTAATGATTGATATTATACCCAAGTTGGTTGAACCTGAAAGCGTGGTTTAACCTCTTCGTTTTTAGTCGATTCACTCTTGGATACTTCCGGTTTAAGAACTTCATCCTTCACGGTTTGCGCTGAAGTATCTTCCATGGAGATGCGCCAAATTTCCGCACCCAATCCGGACAGTTTCTCAGCCAAATGAACATACCCGCGGTCAATATGATGAGTTCCGCTTACTTCAGTAGTGCCCTCAGCAACCAGACCTGCCAAAATAAGCGCAGCTCCCGCACGCAGATCCGTAGCACAAACCTTAGCTCCGACCAATTGTGCATTACCTGTAACGATCGCCGAGCGACCTTCGATTTTAATCTCAGCATTCATGTTGTGGAATTCATCCACATGCATAAACCGGTTCTCAAATACGGTTTCTGTAACGACACTAGTACCTTCAGAACGCAGCAATAATGCCATCATTTGCGACTGCATATCCGTAGGAAAACCTGGATACGGCAAAGTCTTCAAATCAACAGCTTTGAGAGGCTTGTCACTGATTACACGAATACCGTTCTCGTCGGGAATAATGGTTACACCCATTTCTTCCATCTTAGCAATAACAGGACCTAAGTGATCAGCAATTGCGCCTTCCACATATACATCGCCACCGGTAATTGCTGCAGCCGCCATGTACGTACCTGCTTCGATACGGTCAGGGATTACATGATGTTTGACCCCATGCAGACGTTCTACCCCTTCAATACGGATAACGCCTGTTCCCGCACCGCGTACGATTGCGCCCATACCATTCAAGTAATTGGCCAGGTCGACAATCTCAGGCTCCTTAGCCGCATTCTCGATAACGGTCACGCCTTCGGCTAATGTAGCTGCCATCATTATATTTTCGGTCGCACCTACGCTTGCTACATCCAAATACACTTTGGCACCGCGCAGGCGTCCGTTGCTTTTCGCTTCAATGTAGCCCTGGCCGAGACTAATCTCCGCACCCAGTGCTTCAAACCCTTTCAAATGCTGATCAATCGGTCGTGTACCAATGGCACAGCCGCCTGGCAGGGAAATTCTTGTCTGACCAAGTCTAGATAACAGTGGGCCCATGACTAAAAAAGACGCCCGCATTTTTCGAACCCATTCATAAGGTGCTTCACAGGATGTGATATTTGTAGCATCCACCTGGATAATATCGTTCTGATATGTAACCCCTGCACCCAGAGATTCCAGCATTTTTGATATCGTCATCACATCATCAAGCGGAGGTGCGTCTACAATGACGCTTACTCCTTCTTCTGCCAATAGAGAGGCGGCTATGATCGGTAATACGGAATTTTTTGCGCCGCTAACTTTCACGCTCCCGGTCAATCTGTTGCCACCGCGGACGATAAATTTGCTCATTTTCGGTTTCCCTCCGCGTCCATTATTTCTTAAATTATTTTTTTAGATTAAAGTAATTGCAAAAAAGTTCTCTACTCCATCAATACGCCCATTTACTCGGGCATGTTCCTTAAAGTTCAGTGTTGACATAATAAAACCTTATTATTCGACACCTTTTGACCACTGCGACCTAAGACACTTATAACCAAACTACATCCCCTTAAAACATATATCGGATCATCCCACTCCAGCTCAGGTAATCCAGGAAGAACCCCGCTACAAAACGACCAAGTACAATGGCCAACAGCAAGTGCAGCAGCCTTCCCTGAGGACTCTTGGGATATCTTATGACCAAATCGAGCTTAAGGTTCTGCAATGCCCACCAAGATAATACAACACTGAGCAAAGATACAATCATTGAGACCATACTGCTGGTTCCAACTGCGCTAGACAACCCACCCGACAATATATCCTCCATGCTAACCCTCCGTGTTCGTATTACTCGGAAATCGACTCTTATATCATACTTGTGAAGGGCAAAAGAATCCAGTACTTTTACAAATTTTTAAACAATTCAACGCCATTATCCAAAATAATGAAGAAATTTTAACCTTTTTTCAATAGATTACTATAATAAAAAGCAGTCAAACCCTAAGGCTTGACTGCTTTTATCCTACTGTTGTCCTTTTCCAGTGGACACTTTAATCCGTGTAACAGCGCGTTGCAGCGCCAATTCCGCACGGCGGTGATCGATATCATCTTGTTTGCTCCGAGTCTGGAGACGGCGTTGAGCCCGTTCTCTAGCCGCTTCGGCGCGCTCAACATCGATATCTGTTGGCAGCTCGGCACTTTCAGCCAGCACGGTTACTTTGTCCTTATGCACTTCAACGAACCCGCCATGAACAGCGATGGAGATCGTAACACCGTCCGATTTGACGGATAACGGAGCAACCTGAAGTGGAGTCACAAGCGGAATGTGTCCCGGCAAAATACCCAACTCGCCTTCGACCCCTCTTACAATCAAGCTATTCACTTGCTTGGAGTAAACGAGATGCTCCGGCGTGACAATTTCCAACAAAAAGGTATTCACTTCCATTCCTCCTTAAAGCTTTACATTGTAAAGCTCGCTTCGAAAGCATGCACTAAGCTTTACGAAGTAAAGCTTGCATCGAAAGCATTAGCTAAGCTCAGGTTACATCGATTTCGCTTTTTCTACTGCTTCTTCAATCGTACCTACAAATAGGAAAGCTGCTTCTGGAAGATCATCATGCTTACCATCCAGGATTTCCTTAAAGCTGCGTACAGTTTCTTTGATTGGTACATATTTACCCTTAAAGCCAGTGAACTGTTCAGCCACGTGGAATGGCTGCGACAGGAAGCGTTCAACTTTACGAGCACGAGCTACGATAACCTTATCATCCTCACTCAATTCATCCATACCCAAGATGGCAATAATGTCTTGAAGCTCGGTATAACGTTGCAGCAATTGTTTAACACCTTGTGCCACGTTGTAATGTTCTTCACCAACAATTTCTGGAGCGAGCAAACGCGAGCTGGAAGCCAGTGGGTCAACCGCTGGGAAAATCCCCTTCTCGGAAATTTTACGCTCAAGGTTAGTTGTTGCATCCAAGTGAGCAAACGCTGTAGCCGGAGCAGGGTCAGTGTAGTCATCCGCCGGTACGTAGATTGCTTGAATCGATGTAACTGAACCTTTTTTAGTCGATGTGATACGCTCTTGCAGCTGGCCCATTTCAGTAGCCAGAGTCGGCTGATAACCAACCGCAGATGGCATACGGCCGAGAAGAGCGGACACTTCGGAACCCGCTTGGGTAAAGCGGAATATATTATCGATAAAGAGCAGCGTATCGCGGCCTTCCACATCACGGAAATATTCCGCCATGGTCAAACCGGTCAAAGCTACACGAAGACGTGCACCTGGAGGCTCGTTCATTTGTCCGAAGACCATTGCTGTCTTCTTAATAACGCCGGAATCCGTCATTTCGTGATAAAGGTCATTACCTTCACGAGTACGTTCACCGACACCTGCGAATACGGAAATACCACCGTGCTCTTGGGCAATGTTATTAATCAATTCTTGGATTGTTACTGTTTTACCTACGCCGGCACCGCCGAAGAGGCCGACTTTACCACCCTTAGCATAAGGTGCGAGCAAGTCGATAACTTTAATACCTGTTTCCAAGATTTCCGCTTGTGTTGACAATTCGTCAAATGTTGGTGCGAGACGGTGAATCGGGTTCTTTTTCTCAGCAAGAACTTCACCAGCGTTATCAATTGGATTACCAAGTACGTTAAATACACGGCCTAATGTCGCTTCCCCTACAGGAACCGAAATTGGACCTCCTTGATCGATTGCATCCAGTCCACGAACCAGACCATCAGTAGAAGACATCGCGATACAACGTACCAGATTGTCTCCCAAGTGATTGGAAACCTCAAGTGTTAGGTTAAGCTGACGACCATTGTCCAAGACGGTTTCAATTTTGATAGCGTTGAAAATCTCGGGCAACTGGCCGCGTTCAAATTCAATATCGACAACCGGACCCATAATGCTTACAACGCGTCCTTTGTTCATCTTCTTTTCCCTCCTCGAAAGCTGTTACATCAAGAAGAAACGACGTTGTCGTCATATAAAGATGACAACCGTTTCTCGTAGAAATATAAGCATTTTGTATAGTGTAAAACCATACTTTCTTATATTTTAAGAAGAACTTACAGTGCCGTTCTTAAGGAGCTATGCACCCTAAGCAAGCGACACTGTTTCTCGTAAAATACAAGACAAGTTAAGCACTTAGTTTAACTTTTCTTGTATTTTAAGACTGCGCGTTCGCTCCGGCCACGATCTCGGTAATTTCCTGCGTAATTGCCGCCTGACGGGCACGGTTGTACGTAAGGGTAAGTTCTCCGATCATTTTCGACGCGTTCTTCGTTGCACTGCCCATAGCTGTCATTTTCGCACCCAGCTCACTGGCCTTGCCATCCAGAATAGCGCTATAAATCAAAGTTTCAGCGTACTTTGGAAGCAATACTTCTAGCACGCCTTCCGGTGAAGGTTCATATTCGTAGTTTGCAGAAGCTTCATGATGCTCTTGATTCCCTACTCCATCCATAGGCAACAGTCGCTCAACGGTTGGGATCTGGGTGATAGCATTGACGAATTGATTGTAACAAACATACAACTCATCATACGTACCATCTACAAACTGCTGTACTGCCGAATTCGCGATAGACTTGATGTCAGCAAACTTCGGCGCATCCGATAGCTCAGTAACTTCCTGTACAATCGGATATTCACGGCGACGTAGAAAGTCACGGCCCTTACGACCAATAACAAATAATGCGTACTCATCTTTGGACTTATGCTTCTCCGCGATGAGCATCGTCACCTTACGCAAAATATTAGCGTTGTAACCACCTGCAAGCCCTCTATCAGAGGTAACGATTAGATAACCAGTCTTCTTCACAGGGCGGCTAACCAGCATAGGGTGTTGAACACCTTCGGTGCCAGCAGCAATGCTCGATACAACCTCTTTTAGCTTCTCAGCATAAGGACGGGCGGCAATTGCCTTCTCCTGAGCTTTTCTCAGCTTGGATGCGGCTACCATTTCCATCGCTTTTGTGATCTGTCTTGTGTTTTGAACACTCTTAATTTGACGTTTAATATCACGCATGCTTCTTGCCATGATTTCACCACCTTAGAGCTTTGACGGAGTCAAAGCTAACTTCGTAAGCATTCTCTTAACTTTGACGAAGTCAAAGCTACTTCATAAGCACAGCCTGAGCTTCGGCAGAGCCAAAGCTCACTTAGTAAAATCCGTTAAAGTCTATCTATATTAGCTAGTAGCGAAACCTCTTTTAAAGGTATCAATCGCTGCTTTAAGAGCGGCTTCGTTATCAGCTGTCAAATCTTTTGTATCCCTGATGGATTGAGCTACATCAGCAGCACTGCTATCCATATAAGCAAGGAATTCCTTTTCAAAACGTTTTACGTCTTTAACTGGAATATCATCCAAATATCCTTTTACAGCTGTGTACAAGCTAAGCACTTGATGCTCAACAGACAACGGCTGATTCACACCTTGTTTCAGAACTTCCATCATACGTGCCCCGCGATTCAGACGGGCAAGTGTAGATTTATCAAGATCTGAGCCGAACTGTGAGAAGGCTTGAAGTTCGCGATATTGGGCAAGATCCAGACGGAGCGAGCCGGCTACCTTCTTCATCGCTTTGATTTGAGCGGAGCCCCCTACACGGGAAACGGAGATACCGACGTTGATCGCCGGACGTTGACCAGAGTAGAACAGATCGGATTCAAGGAAGATTTGACCATCTGTAATCGAGATTACGTTCGTAGGAATGTAAGCTGATACGTCAGATGCCTGTGTTTCGATAAATGGAAGTGCGGTTAATGAACCACCACCGAGCTCATCACTAAGCTTAGCTGCACGCTCCAAAAGACGGGAGTGCAAATAGAATACGTCACCCGGGAATGCTTCACGACCCGGTGGACGACGAAGCAGCAAGGACAATTCGCGATAAGCCGAAGCTTGTTTCGAAAGGTCATCGTAAATGATCAGTACGTGCTCGCCCTTGTACATGAAGTATTCGCCCATTGCGCAACCTGCGTATGGAGCAATGTACAACAATGGGGACGGCTCGGAAGCCGATGCAGTTACAACGATTGTATATTCCAAAGCGCCATGACGGCGAAGAGTTTCTACAACCTGTGCTACTGTGGATTGCTTTTGACCAATGGCAACATAAATACATTTCATGCCGTTGCCTTTTTGGTTGATAATCGCGTCAATTGCGATTGCAGTCTTACCTGTTTGACGGTCACCAATGATAAGTTCGCGTTGTCCACGACCGATTGGTACCATCGCATCAATGGCTTTAAGACCTGTTTGCATCGGCTCATGTACCGATTTACGATCGATAACCCCTGGTGCATTATTTTCTACAGGACGGAATTCAGTTGTAGCAATTGGGCCTTTGCCGTCAAGCGGCATACCAAGTGCGTTAACTACACGACCGAGCAGAGCTTCACCAACAGGAACTTGCATAATTTGTCCTGTACGTTTTACTTGATCGCCTTCACGAATTTCCTTGTACTCACCCAGAATAACAACACCGACGTTGCTTTCTTCCAGATTGAGCGCCATGCCCACTACTCCGTTGGAGAACTCTAGCAATTCGCCAGCCATTGCGTTTTCCAGACCGTAGACACGGGCGATACCGTCGCCGACTTGAATGACGGTGCCGACTTCGGCAACTTCGATATCGGCTTTATATTCCTCAATTTGACTTTTGATCAAAGTGCTGATCTCTTCAGGTCTGATGCCCAATATCCTCACCCCTATCTTCTATGCTTATCATTAAAGGATTTCTCGAGACGCTCCAATTTGTTAGACAGACTGCCGTCATACAGCGTATCGCCGATATAAACTTTCAGTCCTCCCAACAGGCTTGGGTCCACCACATTCGTAATCCGGATTTTACGGTTTACGAGTTGGCCGAATTCTGCAGCTACAGCTGCTTTTTCTTCTTCACTTAAAGAATAAACAGAGTATACCTTAGCATCACCAATGCCAAGAGCGTCTCCTTCAATCTTGATATACGTATCCAGCAGATCGGCAAAAATATCGGTTCTGCCTCGCTCTACTAACAATTCTACAATGTTCATCACGATGGGAGAGAGCTTATCTTGAAGCGCTGTGCGCAGCACTTTCAGCTTGTCGGACTCCGAGATGCGCGGTGCAAGAATAAACCGCTTTATCTCTTGGTCGGAATGTAATAATCCAACCACTGCCTTGAGCTCTTCTTCTACTTCAAGGGTAATCCCTTTCTCTACCGCTGCACTGTACAATGCTCTAGCGTAGCGCTTGGCAACTACCGTATCGCGGCTCATGATTGGCCTCCTACCTCTTTGAGGTATTGGTTCACAAGTTGCTCCTGCTCGCCGTTAGCACTAACTTCTTTCTTAAGAAGTTTAGAAGCAATACGAACAGATGCCGTTCCAATTTCGCTGCGCAACTCTTCCACTGCTTTGTTCTTTTCGTTCTCGATATCGCGCACGGCCTCTTCTTTGACACGTGCTGCATCTGCTTTGGCTTGTGCCAAAGTTTGTTCTACCTGTAGATTGCTTGTGATTTGCGATTGTTGAATAATCTGTTGAGCTTCCTGGCGTGCACTGTTCAGCGCTTGCTTCTGCTCTTCCACATACGCGACCGCTTGTTCTCTAGTCTTCGCAGCTTCGTCCATTTGCTGCATTACCAGCTCACGGCGTTTCTCCATAACTGCAAAAAGTTTGCTGAACGCATACTTGCTAAGCAAGAAATATAAAATCCCAAAGGCGACAATTGAAAATACTATGTTTGTCCAAACAATATCCACTGAGGTCACTCCCTTCCGTTACCGCGTCATGCGGACGTATACAAAAGTAAGGCGCGGATGGCATCGGCCGTCCCCGCCAAACCGTAACTACGGTTTATTAAGTAAACATAATCAGGAATGCGATAACTGTTGCTGCCAACGGAATAACTTCGACGATACCTACACCAATAAACATTGTTGTTTGCAAAGCATTTTTCGCTTCTGGTTGACGAGCGATGGACTCAACTGTTCTACTAACGATCATACCGTTACCAAGACCTGCGCCAAGTGCACCCAATCCAACCGCTATTGCTGCTGCTAAAAATTCCATTTGTAAATATCCTCCTTTAATTTCGGTTCATATTTGTGTTTAATGATATAAGATATCTCCCACGAAGGAAAATCAGACGATAGCCGTTCTCTTCGCAGCAGTTCATTAATGTGCTTCTTCTTCGTGAATCGTCATCTGTGCGATATAAACCATCGTCAGAATCGTAAAGATAAACGCTTGTAGTGCCCCGACGAAAATACTGAAGCCCTGCCATACAGCCAGGAACGGAATACTGAGAATCCCCAGCTTCAAAATGACTGTAATCAGTACTTCTCCGGCGAAAATGTTAGCGAATAGACGAATAGCCAACGCTACAGGTTTTGCCAGGTTTTCGATAATGTTCAGTGGCAAAAAGATTGGAAACGGCTCGATGTAGTGTTTGAAATAATGTTTGCCGTTGAGCTTAATGCCCAGAAAGTTCATCAGTACAAATACTATGATTGCCAATCCTGCAGTGACGTTAATGTCAGCAGTTGGCGACTTGTACCATAAAATTTCTGCATGCTCACCATTCGCCAAGTTCTTAGTTGCTTCAATCACGTGGCCAAACACTGTTACAGGTCCATGCGCCTCAGTTACAACGGAGAAAGGCAATCCAAGTAGATTGGAAACAAAGATAAACAGAATCAATGTCAACCCTAAAGATATGTAAGGTTTTCCTTTCTTCAGATCCATGGCACTGCTTATGACACCCTCTACAAATTCCACAACCCATTCCATGAAGTTCTGAAGCTTGGATGGATTTTCAACGGAAAGCTTACGAACCGAAAGCATAACCAGAACAAACACCACTGTACAACTGATCAGAAGCATCAACACGGCGGATAAATCTATCGGTATTCCCCCGACAAATATTTTCGGCATGTCATGCATAGTATCATCCCCCTTTCTCTTTAATCTGGTTAAAGCTTATTCTTCACACTCAGATATATCCCCGCAGGAATGGCGAGAAGCTGAGGAATGAATACGCCCGAAACAGTTGCTACCAGGGAGAAATGCTCAATCTTGACCGAGAACATGGTGACCAAAATTGCGAAGCTAATCCGTGTAACAAAACCGAGGCTGAAGGCATTCCCTTCGTTGCTCGCAATCGACTGCGTAACCCGTCGAACCTTGACGGCCAGATAACGAAAGTTTACCAATCCCGCCACCAGACCCAGAGTCATGCCCAGTGTAATTGCCCGGGTCTCATGATGAAGCACCCAGCCCATTAAGAGTCCTGCCATAAGGACGAGCGTAACTCTAGTGACGGTATTGATCATGGGAGTCATATTATCCATTCTGCTCCCCCAAAAATTTTTTAATTAACAAGGCGACATTCACAATTCCCAGAATCATTCCAGTTATAGTGCCAATGGCGAGCCAATATTTCGGCCCCTCCATCAGGTCTTTCAGCCATCTTGCCGCAAAAAAACCAATAAGAATGTAAGCGGCAAGCAAAGTGCCTGCACTTCCAATGACAAGCGCGGTCTGTAACAAGCTGTCCTTGCTATTTTGTTCTTTCATGGGCTACAATCCCAACTAATTTTACTGAATTTCCTGAGTCTTTGTCAATTCATTGAACATTGCCTAAAAACCCTTGAAAACATGAAAATAATCACAGCAAAACGTTCCAAAACCATATAAACCGTACAGTTTCACTGTATGTTGATTTTAATCAGATCAGATATTAGTTTAATTGAAATTATTTATTTTTTGTGAACATTCTGTGAAACTCTTCAGGACGTTCCTTATTAACACCAAAATGGTGCAAAATCGCATTGACAATCCGTTGGGAAGCCTTGCCATCTCCATACGGGTTGGCGGCCCGACTCATCGACTGATAGAGCTCATTATCAGTCAAAAGAGCATGTGTCCGTTGATACACCTTCTCCTCGTCCGTGCCCACAAGTTCCAGCGTTCCAGCCTCTATCCCTTCGGGACGCTCCGTTGTATCACGAAGCACAAGAACAGGCACTCCATAAGAAGGAGCTTCCTCTTGCAGACCGCCGGAATCGGTCAATATCAAGTGGGTATGCGGATAAAAATTATGCAGGTCCACGACATCCAGCGGATCAATCAGCTTAATTCTCGGATGTCCTCCCAGTATCTCATGCGCAGGTTCCTTAACGGCAGGACTCGGATGCACAGGGTAAACAATGGCGACATCTTCGAATTCATCAGCGATTCTTTTAATAGCTCGGAAGATATTACGATGCGGTTCACCTTGAGATTCTCTGCGGTGAGCGGTCATCAAAATAAGTCTTTTTCCTGAAGCAAAATCCAAAACAGGATGCCGGTAATCCGGCTGTACGGTATATTGAAACACATCAGTTACGGTGTTGCCTGTGATATAAATACTTGATTCTTTTTTGTTCTCGTGTCTCAGATTGTTAGCTGACAAATCGGTTGGAGCGAAATGCAGATCAGCTAACACACCTGTGAGTTGACGGTTCATTTCTTCAGGATACGGAGACAATTTGTTCCATGTCCTAAGTCCTGCTTCTACGTGCCCAACCTGAATTTGCTGCAGGAAGGAAGCGTAACTAGCTAAAAACGTTGTTAAGGTGTCCCCATGCACCAGCACGAGGTCAGGTTTAACTTCTTTCAGTACAGGTTCCAAACCTTCAAGCACACGAATAGTAATCTCATTCAAGGTCTGACGGTCCTTCATCACGTCCAAATCGTAATCAGGGGTGATATTAAACACTTCCAACACTTGATCGAGCAGTTCTCTATGCTGTGCTGTTACACATACTATTGATTCGATATGCTCAGGATGCTTCTTCAGTTCAAGAACCAGAGGAGCCATCTTGATCGCCTCGGGGCGCACTCCGAAAATAGTCATTACTTTGATTTTGGACATAACCCCTACCCTCTCATCAAATATTCTCGCATTACTATACTTAATACTTAATTACTTATTACTTGGTTCCATAAAGACGGTCACCAGCATCACCAAGACCTGGCACGATGTAACCATGTTCATTCAAATGATCATCAAGCGCTGCTACATAAATATCAACATCCGGATGAGCTTCCTGAACTGCAGCAACACCTTCTGGCGCTGCAATCAAGTTCATCATTTTGATCTGTGTACAGCCACGGTTCTTCAGTGAGGTAATCGCAGCAATTGCGGATCCGCCTGTAGCAAGCATCGGATCAATTACTATCAATTCACGTTCCTGTACGTCCGTTGGAAGCTTGATATAATACTCCACTGGTTGAAGAGTGTCTGGATCACGGAAAAGCCCTACATGTCCTACTTTAGCCGCAGGTAGAAGCTTCAGTACACCTTCAAGCATACCTAAACCCGCACGAAGAATAGGAATAAGCCCCAGCATTCTTCCCGAAATCACTTTGCTTTCCGTCTCAGTGACCGGTGTTTGTACCGTAATGGTCTCTAGTGGAATATCACGTGTAATCTCATAAGCCATCAATGTGGCAACTTCGTCAACATGTTCTCTGAAATCCTTCGTGTTTGTTCTAACGTCGCGAATAAATGTTAGTTTGTGTTGAATTAAAGGATGATCGCAAATCACCAATTTTCCCATTTACTGTCCCTCCGGTAATTGTAAGTCTTGTCTATAGCCATAGAAAGCGCTTTGCTTCTCAGTGGCTAAATCCTGTCTATTATAGCACTCCCGCCGCTGCATTTCACCTCAGAATGGTACTTGAACTCACATTGAACATATTCCTTTGTATTTCCTTGTTTTTAAAGGTAATGATTGGCTTAATTAGGAAACCAATCACTTATAAAACCTAGATTATGTTGTGCAACTTTGGCTTTTTCATACTATTCACATTATTTTCACTAATTTTATTGAAAATTCCATGAACTTTCATGATTAATTTCATTCAATTTCATCTATTACCTACAGTGATATTTGTGAACAATATGCAACAAAAAAGCCTCCATCAAACCCGGAAGAGGGTATGGATGGAGGCAGAATCATTTCTTATTAGAAGCAAAGATTTAGTATTTCAACTCTGGATAAAGAGGGTATTGGTCAGTCAACTCAGCCACTTGACGCGCAGATTCTGCCAAGTTTGCCTCATCCTTCGGATTCTTTAGAACATTAGCAATGATACGTCCAATAGTGACCATCGCCTGCTCGTCCATACCACGGGATGTGACTGCAGGTGTACCAATACGAATACCACTTGTTACGAAAGGACTTGTAGGATCAAATGGAATTGCGTTTTTATTCACAGTAATCCCGATGGAATCTAGTACTTTTTCCGCATCTTTTCCGGTAATGTTCAGATTACGGGTATCCAGCAGCATCAAGTGGTTATCTGTACCTCCGGATACAATGTTAACCCCTTCGCTGATCAACGTTTCTGCAAGAACATTAGCGTTCTTCACTACATTTTGAGCATAAGTCTTAAAGGATGGCTGCAATGCTTCACCAAATGCGACTGCTTTTGAAGCAATTACATGCATCAGAGGTCCACCTTGGGAACCAGGGAATACCGCTTTATCAATAGCAGCTGCCCATGGCTGTCTGCACATAATCATACCTCCGCGGGGACCGCGCAAAGTCTTATGCGTAGTAGTTGTAACGAAATGAGCATGAGGAACCGGGCTCGGATGAAGACCAGCAGCAACCAATCCTGCGATATGGGCCATATCTACCATAAATAGCGCACCCACATCATTGGCGATAGCGCCAAGTTTTTCGAAATCAATAATACGCGGATAGGCACTAGCACCAGCTACAATCATTTTCGGACGGTGTTTGAAGGCTGCTTTACGTACTTCATCATAATCAATTAGGAAAGTATCTTCTTGTACTCCATAAGCAACGAAGTTATAAAGCAATCCTGAAGCATTAACTGGGCTACCATGTGTCAAATGACCACCGTGCGCCAAATTCATTCCAAGAACAGTGTCGCCAGGCTTAAGCGCAGCCAGATAAACTGCCATATTTGCTTGAGCCCCGGAATGTGGTTGTACGTTGACATGATCCGCGCCAAACAATTCTTTTGCGCGATCACGAGCAAGGTTCTCAACGATATCTACATCTTCACAGCCACCATAATAACGTTTGCCTGGATAACCTTCTGCATATTTGTTCGTAAGCACGGAGCCCATAGCTTCCATTACGGCTTCGCTAACGATATTCTCTGAGGCAATAAGCTCAATGTTGGCACGCTGACGTTTCAGTTCCAGTTCCATCGCTTCCAGTACTGCCGGGTCACTCTTACGCAATTGTTCCATGTTCTTATTTCCTCCCTAGTGTGTGTAGATATGTTGTATTTAAGTAGAAACGATTTGCCCGCCATAAAGAGACTTAGGTCTACGTTTCTGCAAAAAATATAAAAACTAAAGTTCGTTAATCACAAAACTGTGAACCACTTTGTTCTGGAGCACGATATACCGCACGTTCACCACCAATTAGTGGGGGTCTGGTCCATGCCGCATTCACTCTGGCTGCTCCAATGTATCGTAGAGTCGGACGGAAAGGAACGGCTACCCGCCGTAAATGCATTCCTATCAGTGTCTCGCCAATATCTAAACCAGCATGAGCTTCTATCGTTTCCGCCAAAACAGGATCTTTCATAGCGTGATAAGCAGCCGTAGCCATCGAACCTCCAGCACCTCGTATAGGTACAGCTGATACTTCCTTCAGACCAAGTGACTCTAGCAGAGAGCGTTCCATGACAAGTGCACGATTTAAATGCTCGCAGCACTGATACACCGGATGAAATCCTTTTTCCGCTGCTACTAAACGAACACCTTCAAGCAGTTGTTCTGCAACTTCAAGTGCACCACCAGTTCCAATCCGGACACCAGCAACCTCACTTGTGCTCACTCCGACGACAACAATTTTGCCTGACCCAAGGTTACCAGCCTCCGCCAACTCCCTTAACACAGTGACGGTGGCTTCAGTTAATGATAGCTCCACAACTTCGTCCATCACTCTACCTCCTCAAACTTCAAACAAGCTTATTTTAAACAAAAAAGAGCAGTCCGCAGGTAGCTGCGGATTTGCTCTTTTGCCCAGGCGACCGGCCGTTTATTCCGATGCTCCATCGTGGTTTGATCCACATTTGTCGCCAGTTACATCGGAACCGATTATTTGTAACTTCATCTTAAAGCAAAGTGAACTGAAAATCAACCATTTACAAATGGCGGAAGGTTTCCAGCTTATCCAGCAAACTGAATAGCGCAGTGCGAATCTCAGCAGCAGTTAGCTCATAGTCCTCACGCGTGCCACCAAATGGATCAGAAATATCGAAGCTCGGAATACGCTGGCGAATCTCAATCATCCGCTGCAGATCCGTTGTATTCGGTTCACCACCAAGAGCTAAGCTCAACTCCGCATCTGCGTAGAGGCTGTCCAATTCCTTGATATCTTCCGTCACCGACTCTTCATCATGCACGTATTCCTTCAATGTATAGGTTTTCGTTACAGCATCCGGAAAATACTGCAATAAATGCTGCTTATGCCCACCCGTCAAGGTCAGCACAAGGTCGGCCCAAGCGACAGCTTGACCTGTCAATTGTGACGACTCCATTGAATCATGAATTCCTTCTTCCTGCAGTATAGCCGCAGCATGTCTTGATATAGAAGTACCGGAAATGGCGGATACACCTGCAGACCGCACTTCCAGGTCGATTCCACGTTCCTTCGCGAGCTTTCGTAAAAGCCCCTCAGCCATAGGACTTCGGCATGTATTCCCGGTGCAGACGAATAAAATATGCAGCATGTTTTGCACCCCCATGAAATTAAATATTCTAATGCCGTTATTGTATCAAAAGATGAATAGCAAGCCAAACCCCAGAAGTATTGCACCGCCTAGCGCTTCTCCATAATCCCCGAGACCACGACTGACATGCCGTCCAATTAGCAACCCTAGAATCGACATTATTCCCCCGCAAGCACCGAAGGCTAAGATGGTCAAAAGTACTCCATTCACAAACATCCCCAGTGATACACCCACGGAGAAAGAGTCAATACTGACACTGAGCGAAAGAAGTATCATTCCCCACAAGGTTCGATGATCCATAGCTCGTGAGCTTCCTGTATCCGGACGAAAGGAGTTGTACACCATATGCCCGCCCAAAAGAACTAGAAGACCTCCAGCAGCATAAGTCGTTACTTGACCTAACAGGTGTCCGACATAACTTCCTGTCAATAAACCCAGGAGAGGCATCAGCATATGAAAAACAGCAATGAGCAGACTCATTTGCAGAACATGCAGCAGACGAATACCTTTCATCCCGATCCCTACACCGAGCGAAAAGGCATCCATCCCTAATGCAACCGCCATTATAGTAATGGTAACAATCTGCCCCCATTCGGTATATACATCTCCTAAGCCCATGCTTAACCCCCCAAGTCCGAAATATCTTGTACAACAACGATATGCGGACAAGGGGGTATTCATGACTTCATATGGGAGTCATATACGAAAAAGCAATGCCGTGGTTATCCGGCGTCGATGACAGATCCGCCGGCGGCTTTCATAAGCCGGTTCATGATTGCAGCGCCGAGGCCGGTATACGGGCAAGCCTCGGCTAAGATGTAAGTCGCTCCCGCTTCATCGAAGCGCCGCAAGGCGGCATATAGGGAGCGAGCCCCTTCCTCCGGCGAGGATAACGAGCCGAGGGAAAGAACACAGGCGGCAGGGTCGGCGGGATAAAGGGCCTTATGCTCCTCGAAGAGGAGCAAGCCCGTGACCTCGCCGTTTAGCTGCGCCGCCTGAAGTTGACTAGCGGCTTCATCCGCCACGCGCTGCGGGGAAGAGCCGCGCACTACACCAAGCCAGCCGCGCGGTGCGTAGTGCGTGTACTTCATGCCCGGCGCGCGCGGCGCCGAAATATCGCCAGCAGCATCCGCACCATGCTGCTCAATAGATGCGGAAGCCCTTTCGAAAGGCTCACGATTGTTAACATTCAGGCAATCCGCTGAAGATTGCGCGGTAGTTGCTTTAGCTGTGATTGGCTCAGCAGTACTGAAATCAATAACAGAGTTTGTCGTCCCCGAATCAGCCAAGACAGTAGCGGTTGCGGTAGCGGCAGCAGTTGTCTCAGCATTACCGGGCTCTGAGCTTACAGCTTCTGCTCCCACCACTGCAGCCAATTGTTCCGAAGTAATCCCGCCGGGGCGCAGCACAGCAACTTTTCCGTCAGGCTGTACCTGCACGACTGTTGACTCTAGTCCAACTCCAGCAGCACCACCATCAAGGACGCCATCAATGTATCCAGCCAAATCTTCCATCACATGCGAAGCTAATGTCGGGCTCGGGCGACCCGAACGATTAGCACTGGGCGCCGCAACTGGACAACCTGCGGCACTTATCAGTGCTAGAGCTACCGGATGATCCGGCATCCGCACACCAACCGTATCCAAACCCGCCGTCACACAGGGCGACAGTACACCTTCACGAACAGGAAGCACAACTGTCAGCGGACCAGGCCAATAAGCTGCCATCAGCGCGGCCGCCTTAGGATGCACCTCTGCAACAAGCTCGTCCAAAGCTGCCGTATCCGCAATATGCACAATTAACGGATTGTCAGAGGGCCGTCCTTTTGCCGCAAAAACAGCCTCAACTGCCGCCGTATTTCGGGCATCCGCCCCTAGCCCGTAGACGGTTTCGGTTGTAAAAGCCACGGTTCCGCCTTCACGAAGCATTGTTGCTGCCTCCGCTATCGCCAGCTTGTCAGCTTCATTCGGCTGAAATACCTCAGAGTTCGTTCCCTCAGCGGAATTCAACTTCCAGTATACAGTCTCATCTCTATTTCCACTCCGCCGCTGAACGGCGAATAAAGGATTATTGTGTTCATTCATTCTCATCACAGGCTTTCTAGAAGATATAATTTAGCTTAGCAAAAAAACGGCCCCTGTAGGGAGCCGTGATAGATCTGCTTATAAAATAGTAACACATCTGGGGTCTTACGACCATAATCCACTGATCCAGTTCCAAAGGTTTTGCAGCAGCTCCCAGACGAAGAACCGTACCTCTGGCTCAGCAGCAGTTTCTCCTGATGAAGCACTTCCTGCCGAGGAATCAGCCTGCACTGTTTTTGCAGCTGCTGATTTCACCTTAGCACTGTTATCCGCACCAGCAGCGGACACTGTTTTTGTACCTTTGTCAGCAGCAGGTGCTGCCGCATCTCCAGAGCCTGCATCGATAAAGCAAAGCGGAGGAAACAGTACACACCACCAATTTTGCCCCTTGCCCGCACCAAGTGTGACCCGAACAGCTTCATACTCCCCAGCAGGATAGACGGTGCCACCGTATAATTTGGTTGGAAAAGGGACTACGCCCAGCTCCACTTTATAGGAATATTCAATGCCCCGTTTCTCCAGCTCTGATCCAACCAACGCGTTAAGCTCCGGCAGATGATTTCTAATCAGAGCACGTGCCTGCTCCAAGCTCTGCGGATCCTCAAGAGCAGATACCCACTGGTTCATTTGCTCCACAATTTTATCGCGAATTTGCCGTTTCACCAGCTGATCTTGCGCTCCGTCAGAATTAGCTAGAATACGTAACCGTATAGATTCTTGGGGAATAGATACTTCAGCTACTGCAGCATCGGTTTTTTGACCTTCCCAAGCCATCATGAGGACCATAAAAAAACAAATTAAAATGGCAGTATACTTAAAAGTCACACGTAAGGAATCTCTTTTATCCATATGATTATCATTCATTTGTTGCAGCCCCTCTCCTCTTAACTCTCATGCTAGTAGTATGCCCGGAGATAAGAGACTGCAAACCTATGAATCTATTAAATTTATAACTTCAATGCCAGCTCCTTATGCAGCTGCAAATCTTCCTCTACATCCTGCCCATAAAGATGCACGCTCATCACGACCCCCATGCTGGCCATATTAATCAGAAGAGACGTGCCTCCATAACTGATAAACGGAAGTGTTATTCCTGTCAACGGCATCAGGCCGATAAAAGCTCCAACATTCTCAAGAATTTGATACAACAGCATAGCCGTAATTCCAATGATTAGAAATGGACCGCTACGCTCCTTACTCTCGAGAGCAATCAATATCATCCGATGCAGCAAAATAAAAAAGAGCAAGAGAAGCAGCGCAGATCCCACAAATCCAAACTCCTCGGCAATCTGCACGAATATCGCATCCGAATAGGTATATGGGACACGATTATTCTGCACAGAGCTGCCCTGCATATATCCCTCTCCACTCATTCCCCCGGAGGCTATAGCTAATTTGGCATTTTTCGTGTGATAGCTTGCCTTATCTGTCGCTAAATCAGGTACCAGCCAAGGGTCAAACCGCTCCACTAAATGATCCTTACCAATGCCTTCAAAAAAATTGACTGCCTCATCATGATAGTTTATGTAGCTCAAAATCCCAGCAAGGCCGATCCCACCCACTATAAGCAAACCGATGAGCGCATGCGACAATTTGATATTCCCGATCCATAGAAGCCCAATCAATATTACGATGTAGCTAAGGGCATTTCCCAAATCATTTTGCATAATGACTATACCAAATGGAATGAACGTAAGAATGGTGAGAGGAACAATCCCTTTCCAGAAGGTTAAGGTAGACCCTTGTTTTCGAATTAAGATCGATGATAAAAAAAGAATTAATACCAATTTAAACAGCTCGGCAGGCTGAAACCTAAGTCCACCAATCTCAAGTCCCAATTGAGCACCGTTCTCTACTTTACCAATAAAACTAACCGACACTAACAAGACTAAGCCCAAGAGATAAATATAAAGTGCATGTTTAACAAATATCTTAAAGTCCACAAAAGCGAGCACAATAAAAACTACAAAACCTAAAATATAGTATTTAAGCATTTGTAAATGAAATCCATCCAATTTCATCGGAGGCGTTATTCTTCCATTGGTTACACTGTATATTGAAAAAATACTAATCACCATCAGCAAAATCAGAACAGTAACAATTACCTTATCAATCCTTTTGAACTTTTGAAGCATCTGCAAGCCCCTTACTCTGTTAAGGTTTCAACTCTCCTCTCTCAGGGAAAGTCGTTCCTTTCTATTGTAGAACATTCGTGAATATAATTCCAAATTTATGTAGCCAATCTATAAAATATCTTTCTATTAAAATTATACTCTGACGTGATTTTACTCTATGATCCAAACCTAACGGACTCCGTAGACTTTATTTATGGATTTATTGCTTCACGGGAACTTTTGCGGACTCCAGAGTCGTTATTACTTGCCATTTTGCAGTAAATCCAGTCTTTTTGATCAAATAACGTCTTTGCGGTCCGATACTATCCAATACGTAGTTAATATTCGAGTATAAGGGCATCTGAGTCCGAGTCAGGATACAAATACAAATACGAATACGATACAAATACAAATACGAATTGCTTCCAGCCTGCTTACCTGAAACGGCCCGTATTACGTATTACACCAATCCGACGAAGCCGTCCTCCATCAAAAAGAACCGCCAGCACCCCTATTAAACAATAAGGACCTGACGGTTCTACTTTATTTCATGGTTACACCTGTTTGGCAGCTGCATAAGGAGTAGGTTTAGGAAAATCCTCTTCCACTTCTTGCCCGTGCAGGCGCACACTCATTACCAGCCCGATGCTGGCCATATTAATGAGCAGTGATGTACCCCCGAAGCTGATGAAAGGTAACGTAATACCAGTCAATGGCATCAAGCCGATAAATGCGCCGATATTCTCAAAAATCTGATACAACATCATCGCGACAACACCGACAATCAGGAAAGGGCCAGCTCTATCCCTAGACTCCAGCGCAATCAGAATCATCCGGTGAATCAAAATAAAGTACAGCAGCAACACAAACGCCGAACCTACAAACCCAAATTCTTCGGCAATCTGCACAAAGATAGAATCTGAATACGTATATGGCACCCGATCCGTCTGAACGGAGCTGCCGTTCATGTAGCCTTCGCCACTCATTCCACCTGATGCAATCGCCAGCTTGGCGTTTTTAGTATGATAAAGGGCTTTGGCTGTTGCCTTGTCTGGAACAAGCCAAGGATCAAAACGTTCAATCCAGTGAGATCGTCCAATATCCGTAAGAAAGGTTTTAATTTCATCATGATAATGGATATAACTCATAATTCCCGCAATCGCAGAACTAGCCACGATGACCAGCCCGATTAATGCATGCGTGTATTTAATATTGCCAATCCACAACAGACCCGCAAGAATCACAACGTAAGACAAGGCATTCCCAAGGTCATTTTGGGTAAGGACAATAAGGAACGGAAACAAGGTCAGAAGGCCGAGCGGCACAACATCCCGCCAGAACAGAAGCTTACTCTTATTCTTGCGGACAAGCATGGCTGCCAGAAAAAGAATTAATATCAGCTTGAACAGCTCTGCAGGCTGCAGACTCAGGCCCCCCGGCAGGGTCAACCAGCCTTGCGCATTATTTTTGGTCTCGCCCAAAAAGCTGACGAGCACCAGCATCCCTATCCCAAACAGATAAATATATATCGCATATTTCACTAATATTCTGTAATCCAAAAAGGTCATTCCAATAAAAGCTACAAAACCAATAGCATAATACATCATCATACGAATATGATGTCCGTCCAGCTTCTCTCTTCCATGAGTAACGCTATATATGGCGAAGATGCTGACCACCATGAGTAATAACAGAACGACTACAATAGCACCATCAATCTTTTTAATCTTCTGAAGCACGCTCTGCCTCCCTACTCTATATCTGGGCTTTCTTTATGATCCCCTAAGAAATCCTGCTAAATTCTATTGTAAAGGAAGTCGGATTGAAAATACAATTTCTCTACTCCGGACAAAATGAACCCTCTGCATAGCAGGCAATATTATCTCGTTATGCCTAGCACATGACGCGGGATTCCAGCCAGATCATTAATGGTGATAATCTCGGTCCAATGGCCCGCTGCCGCAAGGAGTGCAGCGACTTGCTCAGCTTGACCGAAGCCAAGCTCAAAGCCGATCAGGCGCGGCGGTGCCGGGAGCAGCGTCAGCTGCTCCATCATGCGGCGGTACGGGTCCAGCCCGTCCGCTCCGCCATCCAGCGCAGTGCGCGGCTCATGGTCGCGCACCTCACGCTGCAGCCCGGCGATATCCTCGCCGGGGATGTATGGCGGGTTGGAGACGAGAATATCCGTCTCCATCCCCGCGAACGGCTCGAGCAGATCGCCGAGCCGAAAGTCCACAGCTGTGCCATTGCGCAAAGTGTTGCGCTCGGCCACAGCCAGAGCCGCCGGCGAAATATCGCCGGCGCAGACCCGCCACGCCGGCGCTTCCGCCGCCAACGTGACGGAGATCGCACCGCTGCCGGCGCCGATATCGACGGCGGTCAGCGGTCTTGCGGCGCGCACGTCCCCCGCGCCGCCCGCGCTATCCAGCGGCGCTTCGCCCGGCGTTACGATGCCGTCCGGCCAAAGCTCCGCGCCGTAACGTAAAATCGCCTCGACGAGCAGCTCCGTCTCCGGCCGCGGAATAAGCACGTCAGGCGTCACCTCAAAAGGCCGCCCGTAGAACTCTTGCTCGCCGATGATATACTGCACCGGCTCACCAGCGCCCCGGCGGGTAACTCCCGCCTCAAATGCTTCCTTAACCGCAGCTGGAAAAGGATCTGCCAGCGCCATGTAATAAGCTGCGCCAGACACTCCAAGCACATGCTCCAGCAGCAATTGTGCACTGCGCTGCGGTTCATTGCAGCCGCTCCGGCTCAAAAAAGAAGAAGCCTCCGCAAAGGCTTCCCGGATGCTTTTGACTTCCGACATGACATATACGCCATCGTTCAAAGCATTATTCTCCATTATCCATATTATCCATCAAGTCAGCTTGTTCAGCGATTGAAAGGGCTGAGATAATTTCAGTGATTTCTCCGTTCATAACCTGCTCCAAACGGTGCAGTGTCAGGCCAATACGATGGTCTGTAACCCGGCTCTGCGGGAAGTTATACGTCCGAATGCGCTCACTACGGTCACCCGTACCTACTTTGCTCTTCCGTTCCCCAGCATACTTCGCTTCTTCTTCCTGCCGTTTCATATCAGAGATACGGGCACGAAGCACTTGCAGCGCTTTTTCTTTATTGGAGTTCTGTGACTTACCGTCCTGACAGGTAGCAACGATGCCTGTAGGTACATGGGTTACACGTACTGCAGACTTGGTCGTATTTACAGACTGTCCGCCTGCACCACTAGAACAGAAGGTATCCACGCGAATATCTTTATCATGGATCTCGATCTCAAAAGCCTCAGCTTCCGGCATCACAGACACCGTAGAAGTAGAGGTGTGAATACGACCTCCGGATTCGGTCGCTGGGATACGTTGTACGCGATGCGCACCACTTTCGTATTTCAGCTTACTGTACGCACCACGGCCGTTAATAAGGAAGATTACCTCTTTGAATCCACCAAGATCACTCGCGTTAACATCCATTAACTCAACGCGCCATCCTTGTGCATCAGCATAACGAGTGTACATCCGGTAAAGGTCTGAAGCGAACAATGCTGCTTCATCTCCACCCGCTGCACCACGAATTTCAACGATTACGTTCTTATCATCATTCGGGTCTTTAGGCAGCAGCAATACGCGGATTCTCTCTTCCAGCTCCACTTGACGTTTGGAAAGGTCATCAATTTCCATCTTGACCATTTCTTTCATCTCATCATCAAGCTTTTCGCCTTGCATCTGCTTAGCAGCTTCAAGCTCTTCCATTACACTCTTATATTCAGTATACGCCTCAAATGCGGGCTGTAGGTCTGATTGTTCTTTGGAATAGTCCCTCAGTTTCTTACTGTCGTTTGCAACATCCGGATCACAAAGCAGTTCACTGAGCTTCTCATAGCGGTCCGCCAGGGATTGCAATCGGTCCAACAAGGGAATTCACCTCTCCTGATTCAATTTCAAATTCGCAAATATAACATCAAATTTGTACTGTCATAAAAATAGATATACGACTTTATATTATACCAAAGATATTGTGAAATGGCTACAGTTCCGTACGCACAATACCTTAATAAAAAGCTTATATTTTTAAAAAGGATCATCCCAGCAATAGAAACTCCCACTGCTCGAGATGACCCCTTTATCATTCGTACACTTAAAACTTCTTAAACGTTAAAACGGAAATGCATTACGTCGCCGTCTTGCACCAAATATTCTTTACCTTCAAGACGTAGTTGACCACGTTCCTTCGCACCGTTCATGGAACCAGCTGCCACAAGATCCGCGTAAGCCACTACTTCAGCACGGATAAATCCGCGTTCGAAATCTGTATGAATCACACCGGCAGCTCCAGGTGCCTTGGTGCCGCGGCGAATCGTCCAAGCCCGAACTTCCTGAACGCCTGCTGTGAAATACGTATACAAGCCAAGCAGTTTATAAGCCGCTTTAATCAACCGGTTAAGGCCGGATTCTTCCAGTCCCAGCTCTTCCAGGAACATAGCTTTATCTTCGCCTTCAAGCTCAGCAATTTCTGCTTCCACCTTAGCACTGATCGGAACCACTTCTGCACCTTCAGTAGCTGCAAAATCGCGAACTTGCTGTACATAAGGATTGTCCTCAGCACTTGCCACTTCATCTTCACTTACATTCGCCGCATACAGCACTGGCTTCAATGTTAACAGATGAAGATCGCGGATAATAAGCTTCTCGTCATCAGACAATTCTATACTGCGTGCAGGTTTATCTTCGTAGAGCACTTCTTTGACGCGTTCTAGCAGTTCAACTTCTTGAGCGTATTTCTTGTCGCCGCCTTTGATATTCTTACGGGAACGCTCAATCCGCTTCTCAATGCTCTCAATATCAGCAAGAATCAGCTCCAGATTAATGGTCTGGATGTCGCTGATCGGATTTACTTTTCCATCAACGTGGGTAACGTTCTCATCTTCAAAACAACGAACCACATGCACGATAGCATCTACTTCACGGATATGGGCCAGGAACTTGTTGCCTAGTCCTTCTCCTTTACTCGCACCACGCACGAGACCCGCAATATCAACAAATTCAAAAGCAGTAGGTACGGTCTTGTTCGGCTGTACCAGCTCAGTCAGTTTATCAAGACGTTCGTCTGGAACTTCAACAACACCCACGTTAGGGTCAATGGTACAAAAAGGGTAGTTAGCGGATTCTGCTCCCGCTTGCGTTATCGCATTAAACAATGTGGATTTTCCTACGTTAGGAAGACCGACGATTCCAGCTTTCAAAGCCATTTATATGACAACTCCTATTTTCAGCTAAATTGATCATCCGAATAAGCTATACGATCTAAACCATTATATATTAGAACATATTCGCCAGCAACACCGGATGTCAAGCAGATGTGTCCGAACGCGCAAGCTCTAATACCTTTTTTATCGCCGACTGGTCCAGTAATGGCTTAGATTTATCTGGATCAACCTCCACATCAGGCACAGTCTTTACCTCTTCATTACAACTCCCATCAGAATTCAGACCCATTTCAAAGGAAAATCGGAAGAGATAACCGCTATTAGGCAATGCAACGACAAGCGGATCTATCCCTAGTCCATCCCCACCTGTCCTGCCGCCTACAACCGTTGCAAACCCGGTGCCTTTTGCAAAGGCTGCAAGACCTTCCGCTGATGAATACACAGAGCTATCTACCAGCAAATAGATTTTCCCTTTAAATCCAACAGATTTATTAGGAGTTACTACATCAGTTATTTTTCTATATGTCTTGAACATCTTTAAGGCCTCAGATGGCAGATTAGGCAGTTGCTCATCTTTGATGCCGGAAATAGGTTGTTGCCCGGCTGTGATCTGACGTGCCTGCATAAAAGTCTCCGCATATTTGCCTCTTGTATAAAGGAAGTAAGTATTATATTCGATAGGTTTATTAATCAATAGAGGAACAATATGAATTCTCCAATAATTACTGTTTCCTCCGCCATTTCCGCGGATATCTAATATTAAGGTCTTATAGTCCTTTACCTCTATTAAAAAATCATGGATCTCGGAGCTGTCCATCTCCATGAGACTCCCGTCAAAGCTTTGCATGCCGAGATAAGCGATTCGATCGGGCTCTATAATGACTTTTTTTACATTCCCAGAAGTCTTTTTTGTTACATCTCCTACTCCATCTCCACCATTATGCATATCATTATTGAGTTCATTAGAGCTTTGCTGCTCCGCTAAAGGTTTCTGGTTGTAACGGGCCAATACGTTAGGCTGTTGAACCACGTCGATCCAAGGTTCATAACCAAAACCTGCTTGAACATAGGTATGTAGATACCAAGGATATTCCTCCTTGGATATAAAATTCGTATGCCCATTGTTTAATCTGCTAAGGACAAATCTCATTCGTCTCAAAAACTCATCATCCGATTTCACGGCTGCTATTTTATTGCGGTATTCCTCTTTTTTAGCAAGCCAATCCTCTCCATTGAGACGTTTATTCACCTCTAGGAAAGGATAGTTCTCCTCAATAATCTTCCACATGTAATCAAAATCTTCTAGCCTTTTTTCCACTGTCAATGAAGGCAACGCTACTTTCGATTGTTCTTCAACTACAGCTGAAGAGGCTAGCGGTGCAACCGGACTTGCCTGAACTTGCTCAGACTCAGATTTCTTCTTTCCTGGTAAATCGCCACTGTTGCAGCTAACCAGTAATAGTAATACTACTGCGGAAACAACCACCCACGATACAGTCCTTGGCCTCACCTTAATCCCCCCTTTTCTCTCTTTATGACTTAATCCATTTTCAGGAAGTTATTTTTTAATCATATTTTCCTAATCATCCTAAATCAAATATATTTATCACAATTATTTACATAATAATTCAGTAGAACAACAAAAAAAAGACCTCTTTCGAGGTCCTCACACTTATGGACTACAGATCTTTAGACATCGTGATGTCAGTTACGATATACCCCATTTTTTTGTATAGCTCAAATGCGCGATTGTTCTGGCCGAAGACGTGCAACCCGATTTTGGTAACATTCATCTCCCGGGCTTCTTCATCGAGTGCGATCATAGCCTGCTTGCCATAACCCTTACTCTGGAACGGTTCAAAAACATAAAAATCATAAATGAAAGCCTCGCGGCCACCACGACCTTCACTTACGTTAAACCAGATATAACCCACCTGTTCATCACTGCTTATTTCTACTATGGAATATAGATAAGCACCATCTGTGTGCAGCCCTTTTGGCAAAGAGCGTGTTATAGCTTCCTCAGACAGCTTCATCGCGATCTCTGGATCCCAAGCACCGGCGCTGATCTTATCTTCCGCATAATCCCGGGTAGCTTGACCTAAGAAAAATTGAAAGGCCGACTCATCCATATGGATCAGTTTAATCATAATCTTACTCACTTCCTCGCTTCAATATTTACCATCCTATTTACGTATTAAACGGGAAGTTCCACGTAAAGTTGCTAAATCTGGAGCGCCAATACCAAACATTGCTATTTTCAGCTCCAGTTCTACCTGTGCTAATGCAGCATCCAGCGCCTCTTCAGAATCGACAGCCGGCCCTAACAGATTGCGGCCAAAGCCTGCCAGATCAGCTCCAAGTGCCAATGCTTTCGCTGCATCCACGCCATGTTTCAGTCCGCCGCTGCCAATCAAAGCGCCCTGCGGAGAAACTGCACGCACCTCTGTGATACAATCAGCTGTTGGAGTACCCCAATCCGCGAAAGCCTCCGCCGCTGCCCGCCGTATAGGATCTACACTGCGGAACTTCTCCACCTGACTCCAGGATGTCCCGCCTGCACCCGCAACATCAATAAAAGCCGCTCCTGCATTATAAAGACGTGCAGCTGCATCTCCATCAATGCCCCAGCCTACTTCTTTCACACCTACAGGGACTTCAAGTGCCCGGCATACCTTCTCTATCTGCGATAGCAAAGAGGCAAAACCAGTGTTCCCTTCCGGTTGAAAGACCTCTTGCAGGCCATTCAGATGTAGTACAAGAAAATCAGCACCTGCGATATCCACAGCCCGGCGACATTCCTCAATCCCAAAACCATAGGACAGCTGTACAGCACCAATATTGGCGATAACCGGAATATCAGGCGCTTGATCCCGCACATAAAAGGTTGCCGTAAGCTCAGAACGCTCCACTGCCGCCCGAACCGAACCTACACCCAGCGCCCAACCCCGACGCTGCGCAGCTGCGGCTAACCGGGCATTAATCGCTCCTGTAGCTGCACTGCCACCTGTCATCGAGCTGATGAGCAGCGGCGTACGCAGCTTACGATCCAAAAACGTAGTCTGCAATGATATATCGTCGAAATTCAGCTCTGGCAGAGCATTATGCTGAAATCTGTAATGTTCAAACCCTGTAGTCACACCGACGCCACCTACTTCCTCATTTAGGCAAAGGCGTACATGTTCAATTTTGCGTTCGCCTGTCTTCGATGTAGGCAATAAAGATCTTTTGTCAGAAGCCTCTGCAGCCGGTAGGTCCTTGCCATGATCTGCGCCAGACTGCCTAGTCGCATCATATGGCACGGCCTCTTCTGGCGTATGATTCATGCTGCGTTCCTCCTATTTCCAAACTCGATTTATTATAACATATCCCTACAGATGAATTTACAATATGAGGTTAGCGATTACAATTCTCCGGTTTCGTAATCATTAATTTCATAAACATCGTACTAATCGCTCAAACTCATTATAGCTAGCCGAATGTTATTTCATTACTGTTAAGGATATTTGGGCTGCTTCATTTCGCTCCACTAGGTGTTAATAGGTTGGTAATACACCGGAGCATAACAATCACAAGGAAGTGCTCTGCAATAATTTCAGGAGGAACTTCCATGAATTCAGATCGTCAGCAACCCGTTCACCCCTATAAACCTAAAGAAATAAACTACGCTCCCGGTTTAACTACGAAGAAACGTTCCGGTTCACGCCACCGTACACGGGTGTTATGGGCTTTCGTCATTCTAATCCTCTGGCTAATCGGCGTAATGACTTACCAGACGCACAAACCTTTACCCCGCGGCATTTCCTATGAAAGCCCTATATACAAAACGAATCATGTATCCTTCTGGCACGACCTGACCTATTCGGACGGTACAGCCACGGGCACTCAAGAGAGTCAGATTCTTTCGAGGATTCTACAAATTATCGAGGAGTCCAAAGAATTTTTGGTGATTGACCTCTTCCTTTTCAATGATTATACCCATAAAGATCAGTCATTTCCTCCGGTCAGCCGAATGTTGACGGACAAGCTTATTTTACAAAAAACAACTTATCCTGAGATGGAGATCGTCTTCATTACAGATGAGGTTAATACCAATTACAACTCTGCACCCAATCATCTTCTGGAAGAATTGAAGGCTGCGGGGATTAAAGTGATTTTGACCGATGTAAATGCTCTACGCGATTCTACGCCTGCTTATTCCGCTGTCTGGCGTACCTTTATTCAATGGTTCGGCCAGTCGGGCGAAGGCCGGATTCCCAATCTTATGGCCAGCGGAGGACCGGATATTACCGCACGTTCTTATTTGAAGCTACTTAATGTGAAGGCTAACCACCGTAAGGTAGTTGTTAGTGAGAATACCGCTCTAGTCTCCTCAGGAAATATCCATGATGCCAGCGCCTATCATTCCAATATCGCTCTGGAAGTACAAGGCCCAATTATTGCTGATATTCTCCAGACGGAACAAGCCGCGGCCAATCTTTCGGATGCAGGGCCACTACTCACTTATGAGCCAGACTTCACCAAAGAGAAGGATCAGCACTCTGAAGAATCTATGGAGGTCCGCTATTTAACGGAAGGAAAGGTATATAAATATGCACGGCAAGCCCTCCAATCTGCGCAGAAGGGTGACACCATTTGGATGGGTATGTTCTACCTTGCCGATGATGCCATTCTCGATGAATTGGTAGAGGCTACCCAACGAGGGGCTACGGTAAAATTGATACTGGACCCCAATCAAAACGCCTTCGGCCGTGATAAAATCGGCATTCCTAACCGTCCAGTTGCCATGAACTTGAACAAGCGTACAAACGGAGAGATCTCTATTCGCTGGTACAATACGACCAAAGAGCAATATCATCCAAAGTTGCTCTTCATTGCCAAACAGACTGGAAGTTCCATCATACTTGGCGGTTCCACCAATTTCACGACACGTAATCTGGATGACTACAACCTGGAGAATAATCTGTGGGTATCTGTAAAACAAGATCAGCCTCTTTATACCGAGATGGAAACCTACTTCAATCGACTGTGGAATAACGAGGACCATGAGTATACTCTGCCTCTTGAAGCTTATCAGGGCGAAGTAACTTGGTTCAAGTACATTCTGTTCCGGTTGCAGACCACCTTGGGTTTAACCACTTTTTAAAGCAAAAACCACCGCAGATGAGGGATCACACCCTCTGCGGTGGTTTTTGGGTTATAGTAACGGTGACATAAGCCGAGCAGCAGATTCCAGTATACGGATCACCATACGCTTATTCATAAATTCCTCATGCTCAATTAAGCTGGTAGATAATAAATCCCGTTCAAAATCAGCAACAATACGAGCAACGCTCTCCGTCTGAATCAGTAGTGCATTCACTTCAAAGTTAAGGTGGAAGCTGCGCATATCCATATTGGCCGTGCCAATGGTCGCTATTTCACCATCAACGATAAGCAGTTTCGAGTGGATAAATCCCTTTTCATATTCATAAATCTTCACGCCAGCTTCCAGCAACGCCGGAAAATAAGAGTGTGAAGCCAGAAACGGAATCCATTTATCCGGCTTAGCCGGGAATAACAATCGCACATCTAAACCAGAAACAGCAGCTACACGCAGTGCAGTTAAGATGTCCTCATCAGGAATAAAATATGGACTGGCAATCCACACCGATTTCTCGGCAGAAGTGATCATGGAGAAGAAAATGTTTTTGAGCGCACGACGTTCGTTATCCGGCCCACTAGCAATAATCTGTACGGCACCATCACCTGTCATAAAGCGAAGCTGCGGAGTGAGATAGTCTTGCTCCAGTATTTTTTCACCCGTAGTGTGCATCCAATCTTGCAGAAAAATAATTTGCATCGTCCGTACCGCTTCGCCTCTAACCAACATATGTGTGTCACGCCAAAACCCATAAGTCTTACTGCGGCTTAAATATTCATCGCCTACATTGAGACCCCCCATGAATCCGACATCACCGTCGATCACAACAATCTTACGGTGATTCCGGTAATTCACACGACTGGAAAAAAAGGATGTTGAATTTCCGTACGAAGCCACCTGAACCCCGGCATCACTCATTTCCTTCAAAAAAGCTTTGGAAAGCTGAAAACTGCCAACGGCATCATACATAAATCTGACTGCAACACCGGCGCGAGCTTTATCGATCAGAATTTGTTTAATGCGTGTTCCAATGTGGTCCGCCCGGAAGATGTAATACTCCATATGAATGTGATGTTTAGCTTGACGGAGCTCCAACAATAACGTACCAAACGTCTCTTCACCATTAGTGAGGATACGTGTTTCTGATGCAAAGGAAATAGGAGTACGTGCTAAAGTTTTGGATAACAGCAGCAGTTTTTGGCGCGAGGGATCAAAGACTGACCAATCTTGGTGCGTACGTAAAGCGTCATTCTCAATTCTTTCGTAGGCCATAAGGTCTCTTTGTGCCTTTTTATCATATTTACGGCGTTTGAACACATTTTGCCCAAATAGAAAATAGAAGACCAGTCCCAGCACCGGGATCAACGCAAGCAATAAGATCCATGACATTGTTGTAGAAGGATTACGGTTCTCCATAAAAATAGCCAAGCTAATCGAAATGACTGTCAGAGTGGAGAAGATACTAATAATCGTTCCCGCAGTACTCCCAAAAATGCCGAAACCAAAATAATAAAATGCTATGAATGCCCCAATGATAATTATAGATTGAAGTCCTCTTCTCATACTCTACCTACCTTCTTATTCATACAAGCAACACGAAATTGACACATTTTATATATTACATGAAGAACACATTTCTTCCTAGCAAATTACTGTTTAAAGTCTATTTACGACAAAACTGTAACCCTTCTGTTCCGATATTTGTAATGCCTGGTTGTATAGAATATAATTATTCTGACCAACTAGTCAATTATAGAACCGGGTAGTCAGAAAGGAGGTTAATCCTTTAATGAATGATAAAACTGTTGATAAGCAGGAGCAGATTATTAAGATTGCTATGCAGTTATTCGCTGTAAAAGGCTCCTCGTCCACATCCATGCAAGAGATAGCTGAATTATGCGGGATTTCGAAGGGCAGTTTATATCTGGTATTTAAATCAAAAGAAGAGCTGGAGCGCAGTATCTTCCTTTATTGTTATCGGATGATTCGGGATCCCTTGTTACGTGAAGAACAGGAAACCCGACGAACACCACGTGAGAAGCTTAGGAATCAGATAGAAATTCTGCTAAGTCATGTGTACGAATTACGCGAGTTCTTGCAGCGTCAAATTCAGGAGGTTGCGGGCAAAGGATTTGATACTGAAGTCCCAGACTGGCTGCGTAGAAACAACGCTTCCTTCTTAAGATGGTTCCAGGTAAAAATGGAGTTGCTCTACGGAAAAGACGTCGTTCCCTATACCGGAGATTTATGTATGATCGGACATGGTCTCATCAAATCTCATATTGCGGTTATTTTTCGTAAGGATACGCAGGTACCTATTGCCGATATGGCAGATCATCTAATGAATTTAATGGATATGATCGTGTCTGGCTTGCTTACTAGTAAACAGGCTCCGCTAATCAACTCTGCTACTTTAGCAAACTGGATGGCGGAGAATGAGGAGAACAAACGAAAAAATCCATTACAGCTCATTAAAGAAATGAAGACTGCGATCAGTAAACTAGATAGTATAACATCCGAAGAAGCAGCCGATCTGCTGGAATCGCTCAACATTCTGGAAGGTGAAGTGCTTATCCCTCACCCGCGAAAAGCAATCATTCAGGGGATGCTGTCCAACCTCCAATCCTGCTCTGAGCTCACAGCAGAATTGGAAGAGCTGAGGAAGCTAATTGCCTCAATTCCGCACAATTCATGTGTATTTCGTTAATTGACTCTAAGAAGAGTTCGGTAGAGAGAAAGTCATGGATAGTGAGTATTATGATTTTTTATAATGGCGCCCTATTTCGTAAAGAAGAGGGCCGAGAGGAGCAGAAACGAAACTTATGAAAAGCTTAATTAATTTCTCGCTCAGGAACAAATTTGCCATTTGGCTTCTGACGATAATTATTGTGTTTGCCGGTTTATATAGCGGACTGACGATGAAGCAAGAAACCTTGCCTAATATTAGTATACCCTATCTTAGCGTAACAACCATTTATCCGGGGGCCGCACCAGAAGGCGTCGTTAATGATGTCAGCAAACCGTTGGAGCAAAAGCTCCGCAATGTGGATGGTGTAAAGACGATCACCTCCACTTCTCTGGAGAATGCCTCCAGCATCCAAATTGAATTCGATTATGGAACAAATCTGGATAATGCTACAGCAGCAGTGCGCGAATCACTAAATGAAGTCTCATTACCTGACAATGTACAGAAGCCTTCCATTTCCCGCTTTAGTCTTAGCTCAATGCCTGTTGTCTCCCTCAGTCTTTCTAACGGGGATACCCAGGATCTTGAGGAACTGACCCGTATTGCTGAGAACGATATTCGCCCGGCCCTAGAGGATGTTGAGGGTGTCGCTTCTATTCAAATCTCTGGTCAATACGTCAAAGAAGTATCACTTAAATTCAATCAAGATAAGCTCAGCCAATATGGACTGACCGAAGATACCGTTAAAGGTATCATTCAAGGCTCTTCCCTCCGTGTTCCACTAGGATTGTTCGAAATGGACAAAGCTCAAAAGGCAGTTGTCGTGGACGGCAACATCACTACCGTTGAGGATCTTAAAAATGTAACCATTCCGGTAATGCCAACTGGCGCTAACGCTGCTGGTGCTGGAGCTACTGGAGCTGCCGGCATTGATGCTGGTGCTGCTAACGGAGCTGCTGGCGCAGGCGCTGGAAATATAGCTCCTGGTGGAGCTGCAAGTATGGGACTTCCAACCGTGAAGCTCGGAGAGCTGGCCACGATTGAGGTTGTGGGCAATTCCGAATCCATCTCACGTACAAATGGTAAAGAATCGATCGGTATTCAGATTGTCAAAGCCAATGATGCCAACACTGTTGATGTTGTAAATGGCGTTAAAGACAAAACTGAAGAATTAAAAGCACAATATAAAGGCATTGACCTTACTGTTCTACTTGACCAAGGGAAGCCCATTGAGGACTCCGTAAATACGATGTTGTCCAAAGCGGTATTTGGTGCCTTATTCGCAGTAATTATCATTTTGGTGTTCCTGAGGAATATTCGTTCGACGATTATTTCCATCATCTCTATTCCATTATCCCTGCTAATCGCAGTGCTGTGTCTGCGGCAGATGGACATTACGCTTAATATGATGACACTGGGAGCGATGACGGTCGCGATCGGGCGGGTAGTCGATGACTCGATTGTAGTCATAGAGAACATATATCGACGACTCTCCTTATCTGGTGAGAAGCTGAAGGGCAGAGAATTAATCAGTGCGGCCACACGTGAAATGTTCGTGCCTATCATGTCCTCTACAATTGTAACCATCGCGGTGTTCTTACCACTTGCTTTGGTTAGTGGTATGGTTGGTGAGCTGTTCTTGCCTTTCGCTCTAACCATGGTCTTCGCCCTGCTCGCTTCATTAGTAGTTGCGATTACCCTAGTTCCTGCAATGGCTCACTCGTTGTTCCGTAATGGATTGAAAGGTAAAAAAACTCACAGCGAGAAACCAGACAAACTTTCTGCTGGTTATCAAAAGATTCTGAACTGGTGCCTTTCTCATAAGCTCGTTACGTTTGGAGTTGCCGTTCTTCTCCTTGCAGGCAGCTTGTTCTTAATCAAACCTATTGGTGTAAGCTTTATGCCATCCCAAGAGGATAAAACCGTAATGCTTACTTATTCACCAAAGGCTGGACAACGGATTGAGGAAGTTCAAGAGCAAGGTCTGAAAGCTGAAAAATACATTTTAGCGCAGAAGCATATAGACAAAATGCAATATTCCATTGGCGGCGGAAGCCCGATGGGTATGGGTGGATCCAGCAATTCAGGACTATTTTTCATCGTTTATGATAGTGACACTCCTGATTTTGAAGCTGTTAAAGAGAAGCTTATTGAAGGTTTGACCGCAGAAGTGCCAGATGGTGTATGGGGTGACATGTCCGCTCTGATGAGTGGAGGCATGGGTGGAAGCACTCTGACCGTGAATGTATTCGGAGATGAACTGGATCAGCTGAAGCCGGTCGCGGATGAGATTGCCTCAATCGTACAGGCTGACACCACTAATTTCAAAGACGCAGAAACAAGTCTCAAGGAAGCTTATGATCAATATACGATTGTAGCGGATCAACAGAAGCTTAGCTCCCTTGGACTTACAGCCGGACAAATTGCGATGAAGCTGAGTCCAGCAGGCACACGTCCAGTGCTCACAGAAGTAGAATTGGACGGCAAGAACTACAAAGTCTATATCGAAACAGATAAAGAAACGTACAAGAGTATTAAAGAAATGGAAGAGGCTACTTTGACTTCCCCACTAGGCATCTCCGTGCCAATCGGGCAAGTCGCTAAAATTGAAAATGGCTCCTCCCCTGACTCGATTACTCGTATGGACGGTAAAATGAAGGTAGATGTTACTGCCGAAATTATTTCGAGTGACGTGAATAGCGCTTCGAACAGCGTGAAAGAAAAAATAGACGCTATGGAATTGCCTGATGGTGTAACTGTTACCTTCGGCGGTGTAACCGAGCAGATCAATGATACGTTTGGTCAATTAGGAATTGCTATGGCGGCGGCTATTGCCATCGTATACTTCGTGCTTGTGGTTACATTTGGCGGTGGATTAGCACCATTCGCTATCCTGTTCTCACTTCCTTTCACAGTGATCGGGGTACTCGTTGCCCTTCTGATCGCTGGAGAAACCTTAAACGTGTCCTCGCTCATGGGTGCGCTGATGTTGATTGGTATCGTAGTAACGAATGCGATTGTCCTTATCGACCGCGTTATTCATAAGGAAAAAGAAGGACTCACTACGCGTCAAGCCTTGCTTGAAGCAGGTGGCACACGTTTACGTCCAATCCTGATGACTGCACTTGCAACGATTGGTGCATTGCTGCCATTGGTTACTGGACTTGAAAACAGTGCTGGAATTATCTCTAAGGGGCTCGGTGTGACCGTAATCGGTGGTTTGGTCAGTTCCACGCTGCTGACACTTGTAGTAGTGCCAGTCGTGTATGAATTCCTGATGAAATTCCGCAGCAAAAAGGTAATTGATTAGAACTATGATGTGAGCAAGTAAATAGGCTCAAACGAGAGGCTGTCTCCAAAGTAGTGAATTCTACTTATGAGGCAGCTTCTTTTTTTTTAGTAAAAGGCTGCACAGCGGATTCTTGCCTTAGCCAATAGACTGTGTGCTGTGCCAATTGTTCAACGCCATTAGGTTGGGTGGTGAGTAGGGAGAGTTGAGCGGTGAAAAATACGTGATGAGTGATAGCTGATGTACTGTGGGTGGTGGAGGGCGATGTACTGTGGGTGCTGTATGATATGCGAAATGCAGTGGGCTATGAACGGTGGACGAAGTACCGTGAACGTTTGCGATGTGCGGTATACAGCGGGTGATCTGCGTGGGTCGTTTGGACGGCGTACATTTGTGTTTACTGCGTTCTGTGTTTGGGCGATGTGCGGAGTGGATATCAAACTAATTAGGGAAAAAATCCCTAAAAAAAGCCAATATGCGCTCTAAATGAACGAAATTAGGGATTTCCTCCCTGATAATAAGGGGGATTTCTTTAATTACCACCGAAACAGCTATACTTTAGGGAGGTTTTCCCTAATTTTTAGTCTGATGACGAGAAACTCTAATATTTCAAGGATAAATTCCCCAATTAGTCTATCGGTGCTTCAGTTGGGCAACAAGACTGCGCTTCGATTGGTACTTCAATTAATGCTTCATTTGGTGCTTCAGCCTCTACTTCTATCGGAGTTTAATTAGATCATCACTAGGATGCTTCCCACGGTACTTCTATTTGTGCTTCTACAGAGCTTCTATTAAAGCTTCATATCTACTTGACCAGCACGCAAAAGCCCGACCTATCAATTAGGCCGGGCTTTCTAATATTAAATGCTTGTAGCTGCACTGCTCTCCAATGAAGCTCTCCAGGAACGAAGCATTTGCAGATCAAGTGGCAGAAATTCCTCAAGCATATGTGAGAGGCCTAGATATAGCGGACTATCCGTTGCTGCATTCAGTTTCTGACAGAACTGCGGTGTCCATTGCAGTAGATGCTTTTCCAAAAAGGACTCCTGAATATCAAGCAGCTCCATAGCACTTCTTATTGAAAAGCTATTGTAAAGCATACGCTCATGCATGACTGCCATAAATTCGAGCTCAATAGCAATATGATCATCGGCTTCACCATTACACTTATTGAATACAATTCCAGCGGAGGTGTATACATCCGCAAGCACGTTACAGAAATCCTCCGAGCGTCCTAAAATCGCTGCTTCGCGCAATTTAAAAGAACTAACGGACTGTTCTTGCATAAGCCGTTTATATTCTTTGCTCTCTTTCTCGCATATCATTGGCAGCTTGTTCGGTTCCTGACTCAAATAGCGCTTCAGCTCCCGACCGCCTTCCGTCATCTCAGCCGCTACACTCATCTGGCGATTGCGGCTCCATTGAGCCACTAGAGAGAGTGATGGTTTTCTACCCAAAAAATCCACTAAAAGCTGATATATTAATCCCCGACTTTCCAACCAACGGCTAAAAGCCTCCGGAACGGTGAGCGATGGAACAGTATGTGTACTCATTTTGCAAATCCTCCTCAATGGTTTCCCGGTCACTCTCCGTCACATTACCGACGTGCGGTTTCCGGTATCCTATCTGTTTTCGCAAAAGTGAACGTTAAAACTAATCCGCACCTAGATTATATCGGATATTAAAAGCGCTTTCCGTGAGCATTCTATGTCTAAAAACTTTATTTGTCGTACTTTTGTCACACTTTCCGTTGTTCAATATGCGTTATCTTCTTATCTAGTTTGTCCAGTTTTATGTAATGAAACCCTGTCGTCCAGAACTTTGCTCATTGACGTGAATCCAAGCGATCTTTAAAATTCTAAACAAGTATAAACAACTTTGCGTTCTGTCCTATTAGGGACGTTATGCGTGTATACGAGAAAGTATAAGAGCAATTTATCAGCCAGATTTAAAGGAAGGGAGCAACGCCATGGAGCCGCTGACGGACCCTTTTGGACGTTTACACGATTACATCCGCATTTCGGTTACCGACCGCTGCAACCTGCGTTGCATCTATTGTATGCCAGCGGAAGGGATGCAATTCCAACCGCAGGACGAGATTCTGAGTTACGAGGAAATTACCGCAGTCGTTAAGTCGCTATCCCCTCTTGGATTATGTAAAGTACGACTAACTGGTGGAGAACCTCTTGTCCGCAAAGATCTGGAAAAGCTTGTTGCTATGATATCTGCGATCCCAGGGATAGAAGATATTTCGCTGACTACAAATGGTTTAATGCTTCCAGCCAAAGCAGCACAGCTAAAAGAAGCCGGTCTGTCACGGGTAAACATCAGCCTAGACTCCTTACGGCAGGATCGATTTTCTATGATTACTCGTGGCGGCGAAGTCGCCAAGGTATTAAAGGGGATCGAGGCCGCACAAGCCGCCGGACTTCAACCGATAAAGCTTAACGTTGTATTGATGAAAGGAATTAATGACGACGAAATCAAAGACTTCATCTCCCTTACGCTGGAGAGTCCTCTAAATGTACGCTTTATAGAATACATGCCGATTGGCAGTGCTACTGATGCTTGGCGCCAAACTTATCTGCCTCTGGAAAGGGTTGTAGAAGCTTGTACTGAGGCTGGTTGGGAAACGGAAGCGGCAGAAATGCCCTCCGGGAATGGCCCTTCCCAGAATCGGCGGGTTGTCGGAGCCCCTGGTACATTCGGCCTGATTCATCCGGTGAGCGAGCACTTCTGCGATAATTGCAACCGCCTGAGACTTACCGCAGATGGGCACATCAAAGCTTGCCTGTATTGGGCAGATGAATACAATGTCCGCCCTTTGATAAGCGATCCTGTTGCTGTGCAGGCCTTATTCCGGAAAGCGCTGGGCAACAAACCCCATAATCATGAAATGGCCTTAGCTCTGGAGAAAAAAGCACAGAGCCACACGCCGACAGCTCGGCGCATGTCTCAAATTGGTGGATAAACGTCCATCCCGGTATTATAGTTCCTCTTTTAATTGCATAAATACAAAAAACGCCGCTTTCCCACTGAACGATCTGGGAAAGCGGCGTTGTGCTTAAAGCTTAGCGATGAGCTATTCAATCACTATTAGAGAGATAGAGCTTCGAGCAGCTTAGAAATAGTCGCCGCCGCCTCGGCTCTTGTAGCCTTTTTCTCAGGACGGAAGGTATTGTCTTCGAATCCACCCAGAATACCGGCTTCAGCTGTTTTTCACATACAGCAAGTTTATTTCATTCGTACTGGCAAGCTCACCTTGAACGCTGTCCCATCCCCCGGGCGACTATTTGCAGTTACCTTACCTTCATGCAGCTCAACGATTTTTTTAACCAATGACAGACCTAGTCCACTACCGCCACCACTTGCGGTTCTAGCTTTATCTGCCTTATAGAAACGCTCGAAGATCCGAGGCAGATCTTCCTCCGAGATGCCAATCCCACTATCTTGAATCTCCACCTCTACCTGCTCATCCACCATGCGAAGGCTAATATGGATGCAACCGTTCTGCGGAGTAAACTTGATACTGTTATGCAGCAGATTAGTCCAAACCTGACTCATTAAATCTTTTACAGCAGATACATTCACTTCTTCCAGTTCAGCCTCTACCTCTATTTTTTTCTCCAACCACTGTGGTTCAGAAGCCAGAATCGTATCTCTAAGCTGCTTATCCAGGCGGTAAATCTGATTTTCAAACGGAAAATTGCCCGATTCAAGCGCGGACAGCTTCAATAAATTATCACTGAGCCCAGATACGCGGGTACTCTCAGCCACTATAATATTAAGGTAGTGCCTCCTGCTCTTCACACTCAGAGTTTCATCCTGCAGCGCAAGAGCAAACCCCCGAATAGAGGTTAGCGGAGATTGAATTTCATGCGATACATTAGAGATAAAATCCTGACGCATGGTCTCCATCTGGCTCAGTTCGCTGGCCATTACGTTGATACTCTCTACAATCTCACCGAAATCACCGTAGTCCTTTGTATTATCAAGTACCACATTGAAATCACCCTTAGCAATCCGCCCTAAACCTTCGATAATTGATTTATAAAAAACACGTTCCCAGCCCCGGAATAACTTGGAGGTTACCAATGCCATCAAAAACAAAATCACAATTCCGACCATCACGCCGATTAACTGGGTCAAATACTCCGAAGAGGGGCGTCCAACCCTGCCATATATCCAGTTCATCAAGAAATAAGCTGCACTCCAGCTAATCCCAACACCACCGAAGTAAATAAAAGTCATCCCAATCCGCTTAAGAAGCTCCTTAAACCGGTTCATGCCTCTGCCTCCAGCCGATAGCCTAATCCGCGGATGGTACGAATAACAAACCCGTATTTATCAGGAGCGAACCGTTCGCGCAAACGGTTGATATGCACATCGAGCGTCCGCTCATTCCCTTCAAAATCATAACCCCATATCTCTTCGATTAGCCTGTCTCTAGTCAATGTCTGCCCCGGATAGCTGCCCAGCTTAAATAACAGCTCAAATTCCTTAAGTGGCAAAGTGACTTCTCCATACGCTGAGGATACCTCGTAGGTTTTACGATTCATTCGCAGCCGGCCAATCCCCACACTTTGTGCAGCAGAGATTTGGTAACGTTTGAGCAGCGCCTTTACTCGCGCAATAAGCACCACTGGCTCAAAGGGTTTGACGAGATAGTCATCACTTCCCAGCTCAAAGCCCTTCACAATTTGTGAGGTCTCTCCCTTAGCCGTCAGCATCAATATCGGAAAATCATAGGTTTGGCGCATCTTCCGGCACAGCTCCCAGCCATCCAAATTGGGCATCATCACATCAATAATGGCTAAGTCTATGTTATGGCTCTCCAGAATCTGAAGAGCCTCCAGTCCATCAGAAGCTCCATAGATGTCATCCATCCCCTCAGCTCTCAGAAATACTTCTACCAATTCGCGGATGTGCGGATCGTCGTCCGCTACTAGTATTTTTGTCATGTATCACTGGAGCCTCCTCTTTATTGTCTTGAATCTCAAGGTTATTCATCTGCAGCTGCTGGGTGGCAAATTCACGATATAGCTCATGGTTTTCCAGCAGTTCTTCATGTCTTCCCATCCCGGTAATCTGGCCCTTTTCCATAAAAATAATCTGCTCAGCATTTACAACAGTAGCCAAACGGTGCGCAATTACAATCGTAGTCCGGCCCTTCATCAAATTGGACAGTGCCTTCTGCACTACGGCCTCTGATTGGCTATCCAGACTGGAGGTCGCCTCATCAAGCATAAGAATCTTTGGATTCCGCAGCAGCGCTCTAGCAATAGCAATCCGTTGCCGCTGTCCACCCGAGAGCTTCACACCTCTCTCACCGACATCCGTATTATATCCTTCAGGAAGCTCATCGATAAAGCCATCTGCATAAGCCATTGCTGCTGCTGCGCGCATCTCCTCCATGCTAACGTCTCGATCCAATCCATAGGTTAAATTCTCAGCAATCGTACCTGCCAACAATGGGCTTTCCTGTGAGACGTACCCGATCAGTTTCCGCCATGAGCGTAATGAAAAGGTTGACACTGGTTTATCGCCTAGCTTAACCATACCTTTCTGAGGCTCATAGAATCGTTCGAGCAGTGAAAATAATGTAGTCTTGCCTCCCCCGCTCGGTCCAACAATAGCCGTCACCTGACCCGGAAGCATCCGGAAGCTTACATCGGTTAGCACATTCTCACCATTTTTATATCCAAAGCTTAGATCTTCTACCGAGATAGGACCCTCTGCACCGTTCGCCTCTTCCTGGCCCTCATATACCTCCTCTTCTGCTGCCAGGGTTTCAATAATGCGCTCTGATGCCCCTTTAGCTTTCTGAATCTGTGTAAAGAACGTGGTCAATTGAGTAAGCGGCATAATAATCTGAATAAGATACAGGATAAAGGCTACCAGCTCTCCAGCTGTCAAAGCACCGGAAGATACCTGCATTCCGCCATAACCGATAATGACCACAAGTAACATCATAAAGACAAAAGAGACAAGTGGACTGATCATAGCGCTGATTTTGCCTTCACGAATGCCAAAGGAGAGCAGGTTCATAATTCCGGTTTTGCCTGCTTCGTACTCTTTTTTCTCTGCACCCGAGGATTTCACCAGACGGATCTCTGACAATACACCACTAAGTGTGGCGGTAAAAGAAGCTGTTTCGTCCTGCATGCCTTTGGAGATTTTGTACATCTGCCGTCCAAGCGGCACCAAAATCAACGCAGATAGTGGAAGAACGGTGAACAGAACAAGCGTCATCTTCCAGTTCAAAAATAAAAGCACAGCAATGGAGCCCACAATGGAAATCACTCCGGTAAATAAGCTGGCCAGATGTTCAGAGATCAGCGTTTTGATGATCCCTGTATCATTCGTCATCCGGCTGACGCTTTCTCCTGTCCGATTATCATTGTAATAAGCTACTGGCAACACTAAAAATTTACGCCATAACCGGTCACGAAGACCTGCAACCATCTTCTGGCCTACATAATTCAGCAGATAGATAGAGATTCCCCCGGCGATCGTCTGCGCGATAAAAGCACCCGCTATGCCTGCAATTTGCAGCTTGCTGACAGAAGCCAAAGAAAAGCCATCCACCAGATTTTTGGTGAACATAGGGATCACCAGACTAACCAATGTCGAGATCATGCTTAGTGCAATGGCTATTGCCAATAAGCCGTATGAAGGCTTGGTTTCTTTTAATAATGTGAGGAATGGCTTCAGCGCCGTTTTCCCCTTAGCTTCGGATTTTTTCATGCAAAAACTCCCCTTTTCTTGGTGAATCTGCGAGAAGAATGTATCTTCTCTGTTTCGCCTAACCCCATCCTAGCCCTGAATTGTAAACTGAAGTTAAACCCATTGATTCTCTTTTATACAAACATAGATAGGATAATCCTCAGGCATATTCCTAATAAGGAGGAGCGAACTCTTAACATTTCTACCACCTGCAAACTTGTTATATGCGTTTTTTGTCACTTAGCGGATCAAATTTAAATAAACGTTAAAAAAATGTAAAAAAGTAAAAAAGGAAGTTTGTATCCCTTTTCAACACGTGTTACAGTGATAGAAGGGCCTAATATTGGTCAGTATATCCATGCAAGACATCTAGTGGGAAAGGAGTGACGCATTTGCGGAAAGGCGTTAACTATCCATCTTCTTTCACGTCTTTAAAATGGTTCAATTTTTTTGTATACGGAACCATGGTCCTCTTCTCCAGCTTCTTTCAACTATACCTGCTGGATGTAGGGATGAACAAATTAGAGATCGGTGCCGTATTTTCTATGGGTGCGCTAGTATCCATCTTTGCAAATCCATTCTGGGCAATCTGGACTGACCGATACCAGAATATCCGGAGAATCGTTTTGCTTATGTTAATCGGAACGTTAGTGTTATCCCAGCTTATGTTTCGGGCAAATACATATGAGATGATCTACATCTCCATTCTTTTGTTCTATTTCTTCCAAGGACCGTTATTTGCTCAGAGCAATACGATGATTCTCAGCTATATTGACGGAACTAACTATCGCTTCCGTTCTTTTCGGCTTTGGGGTTCATTGGGGTGGGCACTAATTGCAATTGCCGCCGGATTGGTCCTTGATTGGGCTGGTGTATCTATCTTGTCCTATCTGTTTGCAGGCTTACTATGTGCATCAATGTTATCCATTCTTGCATTACCGAAACTTAACCATACCATTGGCATGGCTCCTATGCCGTATAGAGGCTTCAGCAAACTAATTTATAATCCCTTTTTCTTGTGTTTCATATTGTTTGGTATCCTAGTTTCCATACCGAACACCATGAACACTACATTCATGTCTTTGTATATTACGGACCTAGGCGGCTCCAAGGGAATGATTGGTCTCGCAGTATTCCTCTCCTCTATTTTGGAAGTGGGTGTATTTGTTCTCTGCGACCGATTCCTTAAACGTAAAATATCTGTTCTGCTCGGCTGGCTTGCGCTGGTTAGCGCTTTATTCGTACTACGATGGTGGTTCATGGCGGACGCGACTACAGCCCTCCAAGTAGTGCTCATTCAAATTTTACACTGCATAACATTTGGTGGTTTCTTCTATGTAGGCACTCAACTGACCATGCTTCTTATTCCAAGACCTTACCGTGCTTCAGGACAAGCGCTCTACACACTGACTTGGAGCGGTATAGCCGGTATTGTTGGAGGAGTTCTCGGCGGGTGGATGTATCAAAATCTAGGGGCACAGAGCATGTATCAAGCGGGTGTCTTCTTGACACTGTTTGGAACGCTAGGCTTTACTTTCATGTGGCTCTTTGTAAACCGTGGAGGCTACCGGCCCCCTACAGAGGATGAGGAAGAACTCTCTCACATCGAAATATTATAAGCGAAAATATAAAAAACAGGCTCAAACGTACCTAAACGGGACGTTTGAGCCTGTTTTATTATAAAGAACCTGAACGAATCAAGTGTTAGCCTTGTTTTGGAGGCTGAAATGAACTCTTCAGTGAAACGATAAGATTGAATACGAGATGCCCAGGCGCCGAATATTTGCTATCTACATTAAAATAGCCATGACGGAAGAACTGGAATTTATCCTGAGCCACACTGTCCTTAAGCTCGGGTTCCACAAAACCTTGTAAGATTTCAATGGATTTAGGATTAAGCTGATCCAAGAAGCTAGGCTCCGCTTTCTCTACCGTGGAATCCAGACCTTCAACTTCTGCAGCTTCATCTACTTCTTCAGCAGAAATCAGTGGCTCGTATAAACGGAATTCTGCAGGCACAGCTTGACTAGCTTCTACCCAGTGCAGAGTACCTTTTACCTTACGGCCTGTAAATCCACTGCCACTCTTTGTTTCCGGATCATACGTACAATGCAGTTCAACAACCTCGCCATTCTCATCTTTAATGACTTCATTACATTTGATGAAATAAGCATGCTTCAGGCGTACTTCATTGCCGGGGAACAAGCGGAAATATTTATTGGGTGGATTCTCCATAAAGTCGTCGCGCTCAACATAAATCTCACGAGAGAACGGAATTTGGCGTACACCCATTTCTTCATTCTCTGTATTATTCTCCGCTTCAAGCCATTCTGTTTGGCCTTCCGGATAATTGGTGATAACAACCTTAAGCGGACGAAGTATAGCCATGGTGCGAGGCACAGTTAACTTAAGGTCTTCCCGGATAAAGTGCTCCAGCATTTGCAGGTCCACTAGACCCTGACTCTTGGAGATCCCTGCTTCGTACACGAATTTACGAATCGCTTCCGGCGTATATCCTCTGCGGCGCAGGCCGGAGATCGTTGGCATCCGCGGATCGTCCCAGCCATCCACATGTTTTTCGTCTACCAGCAGCTTCAGCTTACGTTTACTAGTCATGGTTTGAGCGAGATTCAGACGGCCGAATTCATATTGATGCGGAACAGAAGGCATCTCACATTCCGCTACGACCCAATCATAAAATGGGCGTTGATCTTCAAACTCAAGCGAACAAAGGGAGTGAGTTACACCTTCAATGGCGTCCTCAAGTGGATGAGCGAACGTGTACATCGGGTAGATGCACCATTTATCCCCTGTATTATGGTGATGCGCATGAGTAATCCGATAGATGACAGGATCACGCAGATTAATATTTGGTGAAGCCATATCGATCTTGGCACGAAGAACCTTCTCACCATCTTTGAATTCCCCTGCCCGCATACGGCGGAACAGATCCAAATTCTCTTCGATGCTGCGCTCACGATGTGGGCTGTTCTGTCCTGGCTCCGTCAGCGTTCCCCGCAATTGGCGAATTTCATCCGCGCTGAGGTCATCTACATAAGCTTTACCTTTAGTAATTAATAATTCGGCACGTTTGTACATTTCCTCAAAATAATCCGATGCAAAACGCAGCTCTTCCCATTCATAGCCCAGCCACTTTACATCTTCCTGAATGGAGTTCACATATTCCGTATCTTCTTTGGCAGGATTCGTGTCGTCAAATCTTAGGTTAGTCTTGCCACCGAACTCGTCCGCCAGTGTAAAGTTAATCCAAATCGCCTTGGCATGTCCGATATGTAAGTAACCGTTCGGCTCCGGCGGAAAGCGTGTGACAACTTCTTTTACTTTACCCGTACGGAGGTCTTCGGTAATAACATTTTTAATAAAATTGGAGGGGGTAGTACGGTTCTCCACAGCTATCAACCTTTCGTTCTGTAGTGTTACACTACTTCTTGTATAAACATGTTTCCTACTAATATACCCGTTAACTGTAGATTGTTCAATAAAAGGGGGCACATGGCCTGGATCAATTTTTAGCATCTTTAGACCTTTTGACTTCTCTGCGGGCGATAGAGTAGCATGATAATCATAAGAAAAAATCCATAATCATACATAAGGCCTTGTGCCGAAAAGGAGGCAACCGCTTGTTTAATTATGTCATCGACGAAGAGCTTATCTTAAAGCCACTCATGCCTGAGCATGCTAGGCACATATTCGCGTTAGTGGAGCGCTCGCGGGAACGACTTAGGCAATGGCTTCCTTGGGTTGATGCCGTTACGGAACAGGATCACACCCTTAATTTCATTAAAAATGCTATAAAACAAGGCACCGACAATGGCGCCTTCACTGCTGGACTTTGGGTCCGCGGCGAGCTCGCTGGCGTCATTGGGTATCACCAGATTGACTGGCATAACCGTTCCGTAGGGATTGGTTATTGGCTTGGTGATGGATATGAAGGCAAAGGTTATATGACCAGTGCCTGCCGAGTTCTAGTAGACTACGCCCTGCTTGAAATGGAGCTGCAGCGGGTAGAAATTCGCTGCGCAACCGCCAACGTAACTAGCCGGGCAATTCCTGAACGGCTTGGTTTTGTGCTCGAAGGTGTGATCAGACAGGCAGAAAAGCTGCCCGATGGCTACGTGAATCACGCCGTATATGGTTTATTACGTAGTGAGTGGCAGCTGCTCGGCTAAGTTACTTAAGCAAAGCAAAGTTAAACAAACACGTAAGCAGAAATAAACCTGGCTGGCATACGCCCCCAGGTTTATTTTATTGTGCAGACCAAGATTAGATCTCTGGCATACCCAGCTGTTTTCGAAACTTGTTCCGTACTACGGCTGAGAGAGCTTCCAGCTCCACAAGCTCTGCCAGAGCAGCTTCCTCTTGCAGCCCAACCTGCATTAAATGCAGTACATGCGCCATGGAAGCAATGCTGTCTCCGTTTTCTTTTTTGACAATTGCATCGCCGGTTGAAATCATTCCTTCACGAAGTACACGTAAGTAAAATCCGCTATACCTTGTATCCAGAACTTGAGCCGGTAGATCTGCGGGTCCATGCTTTTGTGAGATTTTGAAGCAAGGGTATCGTGGTTGGCTAACCTGAAGCAAAGTGGTGCCTATTTCATATACATCGCCAATACACACCTCTGTCTCCAGTAGACCCGTTGTGGTGATATTTTCTCCAAAAGCCGAGTACTCCAGTTTCTTTCCCAGCTGCTGTTCCCAATAAGGATAGTGCTCAATGGGATAGGCACATACCGCCTTGTCAGGACCTCCATGATGTTTAAGATCTGCTTGGCCATCTCCAACAAATCCATTGGTATGTAGCTGAACTGATCCATCTACAGGCGTTTTATAAATTCCGGTCTCCAAAGGTTTTCCCCGATAATCCACCGTCACCGGCCGACCGACATTAAGCGAGACGATCTCCATATCCATTTCCTCCTGTCAGCATGCAGCTCATAAATATCTCATCCACATAACGACCGCCAAGATAAAACTCCTCCCGCAGACGCCCCTCTTCCACAAAACCGCATTCCCGGTAAAAAGAAATCGCTGATTCATTGCAGGATAATACACGCAGGCGAAGCTTACGAATAGCATGCGCCGCAGCGTGTTCCTTAATGGCTTCCATGAGCTGCCGGCCGATGCCTAAACGTTGATAGTTCGGATGAACAGCAATATTAACCTCGCACACATGCCGGTTGCTCTCCATTCTACTAGGGCAGCCAAACCCGACATATCCACATAGCTTGTCATCTTGCAGCGCTACGAGCTGAGAGCCCGGGGGAGCATTCAGCAAGAAATCCTCTTGTGAGCGCCACAACATAGGTCCCGGGCTAGTGTCCTCTGTCCAAATCAGATGGTCCAGATCAATCAGTTCTCGCACGTCTTTAATCTCTGAGGGTCTAATAGTTAACCTTGCCTTGTTGATTTGTTTCATAAGATGTACACCCCTTGCCTTGCACCTCTATAGAATTCACAGCAGATGTTGGAATCCACTGTGTATAGTTATCCTACGGACCGCTCTAACGAATGGCCTTTACGATTGACTAAAGCATGGATGACGAAAAAACCTACAGACAGCAGCGCCATCGCACAGGCCAGCCAGGCTGTTGGTGCCAAACCACCGCTATCATACAGTCTGCCCATGAAGTAAGGGCCAATGACTCTCCCGACTGCACCAATCCCTCCGCTTAGTCCCAAATAAAACGGTGCGCTGCGCCCCGCATGATCCGAGATAAAGGATGGCATCGCTGGAGAAATCAGCATTTCTCCCAGTGTAGCAAGCACCATTCCAAGCACTAAGCCAGGATAATTAGGCATCCACAAAAGAAACGCATAGCCACCCAAATAAAACAGGGCACTTGCAGTCATTTGCGCCGTTGAGGTAGACGCGAACCAGCGCTTAATCATTGTTACCAATGGCTGAGCTGCAAAAATCAAAATACCGTTCAGTGTCCAGAGAAAACCATAAGTTTTCTTAGGCCAGCCCTCTGAAATAATGAACGGAGATACCCCTGTATTCCAGATAGAGTTACCGAGAAGCAGGAACAAAGAACCGATCCCCATATAAAGATAAATACGAGTATGCCCCATTAGCTTCCACGTGGATTGTTTCTCTGGTTCATTCTTCTGATGCCCCATTACCTCATGCGCAGGTTCTCCACCGATTTTCTTCAGATATATAAAAAAGAAACCCGCAAATACCGCCGAGGTTACACCATTCATTACAAAGCTTAGCATATAGGAAATATCGGCCAAAAAACCACTTAATGCCGTCCCCAGTGCTACACCAATATTATTGGCGACATAAATAACATTAAACAGCTCACCACGCTGCTTCGTGAAACGAAAGCCGATAAATGCCTGAATGGCAGGTAATGATAAGGAATTAAATAATCCTACCAGTCCCATTGCTACCATAAATAACGTCCAGTTGTTACTAGCTGCCGGCAAGGTGAACAGTGCCAAAGCATTCATGGCGAGCGCTCCGACAATCAGCCGGTTCACGCCTACCTTATGATAGAGTGAGCCCCCGAGTAGTTGACCCACGATCCCACCAACCGATTGAATAAGAATCACCAGTCCAGCATCTGACATGCTGCGTCCAAGCTCATCAAATACATACATCGTAACGAGCGGCCACATCAGCGCACTACCTGTTGCGTTAATTAGGCTGGCAATTAGAAATATTTTCACTTCTTTTGGATATGCCTGTAAAAACTTCATAAGTAGTGTACATCCCCTGTTATATATGTGTCATTAATTCATCCAGTATCATCCCAAAACAGGGCTATGAGCAAGCATACACATTGACGTTTTATCGTGATAAAGTACGCATGAAATCTAAAGGATAAAACGCACATATCGCATGAAATATCCCGTCTCCCTTGGGGTTCACGTCCGCAGTCCTCCCTAGTTCTAATATCTATTCTTATTTTAAAGCCGTGGCTGTCGTCCGTAAAGCAAACAAACAAGAAGAAACTGATTCGCTTTTAGAAAGACGGGGTAATAGAGCCTAGAAACACTCCCCCTTCAAAATTCGCCGTGATCCGATTTCGTTCCCCCGAGCGCGGATATATCACGGCGGATTTTTTTGTGTCTACATAACAAAAAGCACCCCTAAAACATTAACGCCACCAATAAGGCAGACCTTGAATGTTCTATGGAGTGCTCTATAAGACGAGCTTAAGCGTGTTTTTTGACACTGCTGCCGGACATGCTATCTACGGATTGAATAGCCGTAGGTGCTTTACGCAAGTATGCCATCCAATAGGCAGCTGCGACAAATATTGCCCCACCCGTTAGATTTCCGAGCCAGACGGGAACAAAGTTAGTGAAGTATTGCCCCCATGAATAGTAACCTTCAAAAATAGCTGCTGGAATTAGGAACATGTTAGCTACAACGTGCTGGAATCCGATCGCAACAAAGGCCATCGTCGGGAACCAAATACCAAGGATTTTGCCGCTGAAGTTATCTGCTCCATAGGAGAGCCATACGGCCAGCGCAACGAGCCAGTTACAGCCGATACCCGAAACAAATGCCGGAAAGAATTCTGCATCGATTTTATGACCAGCCATATCCACCAATTTTTCTAAATACACACCCTCTGAAGTTAAACCCACCACATGACCGAAGAAATAAGCTACAAATAATGCCCCTGCCAGATTACTAATCGTAATGAGCAAAAGATTCTTCACAACTTCCCAGAAAGAAATCTTCTTAGCCATAAAAGCGAGCGGCACGGCCATCATATTCCCTGTCAGCAGTTCTCCACCTGCAAGGAGTACCATGATCAGCCCAACGGGGAAGACTGCGGCTCCGATAAAGTTAGCAATGGAACCCCATTCCTGTGGTGCGCCAGCAATGACGCGAATATCTAATAAAAACCCGAGCGCAATAAACGCTCCTCCCAAAAAGCCCAGAATAAGTACGGTACTTAGCGGATTATGAGCTTTTTTTATGCCGTTCTCTACAGTTACTTCGGCAATTTGCTGCGGTTTGCTATAAGCCATGGTTCCTATCCCCTTCATCTATTTACTTCAAATTTGTTCCTTTATGACCATTGTAGCGTGTCGTAAAACACATTAACGTGATAATTATCACTTTGAGAAAACTAAGTGAAAGTTTTCACTGACATGTCAAATTTACTGCGACCTGTGCACAAATAGAAGTTTGTGTATGACCGGCTAAGCCAGCATATCTTGTTTCGTTGGATTACATTTGAGCGTACGCAGCAGCTATCGGACACCGTTGTCCTTATATGCAGCAAGATCTCACTGTAGCTATACCTCACTGTAGTCATACCTCACTATCGTCATACTTCACTATCGGCATTCTATCGGACTCGGATGACTCTAATCGTAGCTTTTGAGCATATTTGGCCCACACCCGGACATCGGACTCAGATAACCTTATTCGTAACTTTCGAGCACATTTGACTCGCTATCGGACCCCATAGTCACTATTGGCACCAAAAACACACTAGTTTTACCTCCTTCTATGTAATAGCTGCACTGGAGTCCGAAATCACGCTCAAAAGGCGATTATTTGCTAATTAGCGGCTTCTGAGTCCGAAAAATTCTGAGGAGGGCGGTGACTCGGCACGATCGGACTCAGTTGACCTTATACGTAGCTTTTGAGCACATTTGGCTCGCTATAGGACCCCATAGTCGCTATTGGCACGAAAAACACACTAGTTGTACCTCATTCTATGTAATAGCTGCATTGGAGTCCGAAACCACGCTCAAACGGCGATTATTTGCTAATTAGCGGCTTCTGAGTCCGAAAGCTTCTACGGAGGGCGATGACTCAGCACTATCGGACTCAGTTAACCCTAATCGTAACTTTCGAGCATATTTGGCTCGCTATCGGACCCTATAGTCGCTATTGGCACCAAAAACACACTAGTTGTACCTCGTTCTATGTAATAGCTGCACTGGAGTCCGAAATCACACTCAAAAGGCGATTATTTGCTAATTAGCGGCTCCTGAGTCCGAAAGCTTCTGCGGAGGGCGGTGACTCCGCATGATCGGACTCAGATGACCTTATACAGAGCTTTTGTGCAAATTTGGCTCGCTATCGGACCCTATAGTCGCTATTGGCACCAAAAACACACTAGTTGTCCCCCATTCTATGCAATAGCTGCACTGGAGTCCGAAATCACGCTCAAAAGGTGATTAATTGCTAAATAATGGCTTCTGAGTCCGAAAAATTCTGCGGAGGGCGGTGACTCAGCACGATCGGACTCAGTCGCTATTGGCACGAAACACACACTAGTTGTAACTCATTCTATGTAATAGCTGCATTGGAGTCCGAAACCACGCTCAAAACGACGATTATTTGCTAAATAATGGCTTCTGAGGGCGGTGACTCAGCACGATCGGACTCAGTTGACCCTAATCGTAACTTTCGAGCACATTTGGCTTGCTATCGGACCCCATAGTCGCTATTGGCACGAAACACACACTAGTTGTAACTCATTCTATGTAATAGCTGCATTGGAGTCCGAAACCACGCTCAAAACGACGATTATTTGCTAAATAATGGCTTCTGAGTCCGAAAAATTCTGCGGAGGGCGGTGACTCAGCACGATCGGACTCAGATGACCCTAATCGTAACTTTCGAGCACATTTGGCTTGCTATCGGACCCCATAGTCGCTATTGGCACGAAACACACACTAGTTGTAACTCATTCTATGTAATAGCTGCATTGGAGTCCGAAACCACGCTCAAACGGCGATTAATTGCTAATTAGCGCCTTCTGAGTCCGAAAGCTTCTGCGGAGGGCGATAACTCAGCACGATCGGACTCAGTTGACCCTAATCGCAACTTTCGAGCACATTTGACTCGCTATCGGACCCCATAGTCGCTATTGGCACGAAAAACACACTAGTTGTCCCCCATTCTATGCAATAGCTGCACTGGAGTCCGAAATCACGCTCAAAAGGTGATTAATTGCTAAATAGCGCCTTCTGAGTCCGAAAGCTTCTGCGGAGGGCGGTGACTCAGCACGATCGGACTCAGATGACCTTATACAGAGCTCCTGAGTCCGAAAGCTTCTGCAGAAGGTGATGACTCAGCACGATCGGACTCAGTTGACCCTAGTCGTAACTTTCGAGCACATTTAGCTTGCTGCATCACCGAAGCCATTGGATTGCACCTACCCATGCAGCTAATCATTCTGCACCTAACAAAAAAAAGCAGTGATCCTCCCGTAACAGGAGGATCACTGCTTCTCTAGCTTTACAAGGCTGTCTAATTCTTCGATAAATCACTCAGGAACAACGTCCCTTTTTAAACCGTTACAGCCTCTTTGCTTGGTACTGTTGTCGGCAGCGCTTGAAGACCTACTGTATTCAGGAAGTTCCAAGGTTTGTTGTAATGCGGTTGGAAGAAGAAATCGATAAAGGCAAGTTGGTCGATTGTCATTTGATTTTGAATACATACAGACACTGTGTTGATCGATTGCGTCAGATCCATCTTGGACATAATTTGAGCCCCGAGAATACGGCGTGTGGCACGATCAAACACTACTTTTAACTGAACCTGCTCAAAGGTGGGCATAAATTCTGGACGGTAGTTATCAATAATCATGGCGGTTTCTACGTCCATTCCTTCAGCCTTAGCTCCTTCTTCAGTAAGCCCTGTTGCAGCGATATTGTCTTCATAAATCTTAATGCCCGAAGTTCCTTGTGTACCCATATAAGGAATGGTCTCTGTTACCAAGTTGCGCGCAACTAAGGTTCCCATCCGTACGGCATTGGTTGCCAGTGGGATATAGGCGTGTTTGCCTGTAGGGTTGTAATGAATCGCACAGCTGTCGCCAGCGGCATATACATCCGGGCAGCTAGTCTGCATATAGTTATTGACTACAATGGCACCATTGGGCAGCATATCGACTTGACCTTTTAAGAGTTCAGTATTAGGACGGAAACCAATGCAGAGAATGACCAGATCTGTCTCATGCTCACCTTTGCTTGTAATAACCTTTGTTACCTTACCGTCTTTGCCTGCAAAAGAGCTAACCTTCTCATTCAGTGCCAATTTAATCCCATGATCCTGAAAAGATTGTTCGATCGGTGCAGTAAATTCCTGGTCCAGATATTTACTCAGAATGCGATCTTCACCATCAATTAGTGTAACTTGCTTGCCATTCATTTGAAAAGCTTCCACCAGTTCTACGCCGATATATCCAGCGCCGACGACGGTGATTTTATTTGCTTGTTTAGCTTTTTCTATAATAGTGTTGGAATGATCATAGTTCTTGGAAAGTAAAATCCCCTCGAGTTCAAATCCTTCAAGCTTCGGCACAATCGGCCATGAACCTGTAGTCATAATCAGCTTATCGTAGGTATCAGCGAACTCGTGGCCTGTCTCCAGATTGCGTACACGCAATGTTTTGGACTTCGTATCCACTGCAGTTACTTCATGACGCATATTGGTCTTTACGCCAAGCTCTGCAAGCTTTTCTGGTGAAGAATAGAATAGCCCCTCTGGGTCTTTAACCACTCCACCTACATACAAGGCAATCCCACAGGATAAGAAGGAAATATTATCATTACGCTCATATACAGTAATCTCGGCATCCGGGTAAAGTTGAGCAGTATTCACAATTGCGGCGGTTCCGGCATGGGTACATCCAATGACAGCTACTTTCATTATTTCTTCCTCCTTCAAATGGACAATCGGGTTATATATTTGACTTGCATGACCGATCAATGATGGAATCTGATCAACAATGGGTTAGTTGTGATTTATTTCACTTTATAAACTGATTATATTGTGATATTTATCACATTACAAGTCTTTTTTACCTATATCCTCATATTGTTCACAATTTTAAGTTTTTTCCGCCACTGCTGCCGAATGCGACTCCGTTAGCTTTGCCACGTGGGAGGTACATTATGATCCGCATTTGCAGGAATCCAAAGGAAGCATAAAAAAAGGCCTCCCCTCTAATACCAACAAGGAGAAGCCTTTGATTAAAACACTTTTACACCAAACCGTGAATCTCTCCGTCCTCATCCATCCATAGTCCCTCAGCGGCTGGCTTAGCTGGCAGACCTGGCATCGTAACGATGTTGCCTGTAATAACTACCGCAAAACCTGCACCAAGCGAAAGGGTAATATCTCGGACACCAATCGTAAAGCCTTCCGGTGCTCCGAGGAGTCTAGGCTGGTCGGAGAAGGAATAAGGCGTCTTCGCCAAACATACTTGAAGATCATTTAGCCCAAGCCGCTCGATAACCGCCAGACTCCGCTTAGCCGCCGGAGAAAAGTTCACTTCTGCCCCGCGGTAGATCTCACGGACAATTTTGTTGATTTTGGATGAAATGTCGAGATCCTTCTCATACAGAGGAGCAAACTGGCTCGGGCCACTATTGTCCAAGAGCTTGTTCAGTTCAGAAGCCAATTCCTGTCCACCTGCACTACCTTCCGCCCATACTTTTGAGATCGCGGCTGGCACGTTTAAATTGCGGCAGGCCTCCAATACATCATTAATCTCGCCCTCACTGTCCCCTTCAAAATGATTTATGGCAACTAAAACAGGGACTCCAAATTTACCGAGATTCTCTACATGACGTTCTAAGTTCACCAATCCCGCGCGAAGCGCCGTCCGATTCTCGGTTAGAAGCTCACCTTTAGGCACACCACCGTTATATTTTAAGGACTTAACAGTTACGACAAGAACAGCAGCAGAAGGGGTTAACCCGGCCTGTTGGCATTTGATATCCATGAATTTCTCTGCACCAAGATCCGCTCCGAAGCCTGCTTCGGTGACCACCACATCTCCCAGCTTAAGGGCATAACGAGTGCCAATAACACTGCTGCAGCCATGAGCGATATTCGCAAACGGCCCCCGTGTACAATAACAGGCGTACCTTCCAGAGTCTGTACCAAGTTTGGCTTAACTGCTTCCTTAAGCAGCGCTGTCATCGCTTCAACGGCCCCGATTTGCTCGGCTGTTACCATTGTCCCTCTTGGTCATATCCAATCAGAATACGGTTTAAACGCTTCTTGAGATCAATAAGGTTATCGCATAAGCATAACACAGCCATAATCTCAGAAGCCGTTGTAATCTGAAAGCCACTTTCCCGTACCGCTCCATTTCCGTCCCCGAGCCCAGTCACAATACTGCGTAGGCTGCGGTCGTTCATATCCATGACACGTTTCCAAACGATACGCTGCGGATCCAGTCCCAGCTCATTGCCTTGGAAGATATGATTGTCAATCATTGCGGACAATAAATTATGCGCAGAAGTTACCGCATGAATGTCACCATAAAGTGCAAATTAATCTCATCAGCCGGAACAATCTGCGACTTCCCGCCGCCTGTTGCACCGCCCTTCATCCCTAAGCAAGGCCCAAGCGAGGGCTCACGTAAAGCAGCCACAGTCTTCACACCTGCTGCATTCATTGCCTGCGCCAACCCGATGGTTGTTAAGGTCTTACCCTCTCCAGCAGGGGTCGGATTCACCGCAGTGACCAGAACCAGCTTGCCATCTGGCTTGTTTTTCATATCCTCCCATAAGGAAGGTGAGAGTTTGCTTTTATATTTGCCGTATAGTTCCAGATGCTGCTCGTCGATTCCTGCTTGTGCTGCTACCTCTGTAATTAACTTCATGCTTGTATAAAACCCTCCTGCCGTTATTATCCTGCTGTACTCCGCTTTTTTATGCATGTTCGCACAGTTGCTATATTCTCTTCAAAGGATACATCGTCTTTTTAAAGCGTCAAGTATAATTTATCACAATAAAAATTCAAGGCAATCTCCATTAATCCTTTAAAAAAAGAAAATCCCCGCGAGCATCGGTCGAAACCGAGTCGAGGGGATACTTGGAAGATCACTCTGCAACTGACCCCATTATGGATCTACAGTAGTGACTCAATATGTTGTTTCATCGTTTCCGGCGATTCTTTGGGCTCCACACGAGCCACTACATTGCCGCTGCGATCAATTAGAAATTTCGTGAAATTCCAGCTAATGTCGCTGCTGTCCCCAGCACCAGGCTGCTGCTCCTTCAAATAATTGAAAAGCGGGCTGGCATCCGGTCCATTAACATCAACTTTGGCGAATACCGGAAAGGTAACTCCATAATTAATCTGACAGAATTCCTCAGCCTCTTCACTCGTACCTGGCTCCTGGCCCGCAAACTGGTTGCAGGGGAATCCTAATACTACAAGTCCTTGATCGCTATACTGTTCGTATAGTTTCTGAAGATCTCCATACTGTGGCGTAAGTCCGCACTTACTAGCCGTATTAGCAATCAGCAGCACCTTACCTTCATACTCCGCAAACGGCACTTCTTTACCCGAAGGTGTAACGCTTAGCAAAATTGTAGATCGACATCTTTATTCCCCTTCTTTCCTTTTACTTAGACTACACTACGTATCTTACCCGAACTGTAAGGGAATGCAACTTCTGAACTCTTTTTATAGCCATAGAAAAAGCAGCCCTACAAATTTCATAGGACTGCTCTCTGCGTCTGTGTTATTTCGATACCGGAATTGCGTCATAATATTCTTCCAACGTAATATCCTTCTCATTGATATAGGCAGCAATGTCCTTACCTACATAACGGATATGCCAAGGCTCGTACTTATATCCGGTAATGTCTTGCTTACCTTCAGGATATCTGATGATAAAACCATATTCCCCTACATGCTTGGCCAACCACTCGGCTTCCTTCGTTCCACCAAAACAGCTCTCAGCGGCACACTTGCCATCACTTCCCGAGACATCAATAGCCAGCCCGGTCTGATGCTCGCTATAGCCAGGGACTGCACTGTAAGTACGGGCTTTTTCTTCCCCATCTCTCTCCACATAACGGTTATACAAAGTCGTCTGGGTTGCCTGTGAGCGGTAGGCAGAAACGCCTGCTAAATAAATTCCGTCTTCCTCTGCACCTGCGAACATCTTCTCCAAGGCTTTAGCGGCTTCGCTGCGCATCATACGCTTTTCGATTTTCTCTTTGAAGGTAAACCGGACATCAGGATAGACAAGATCCGTTGGTTTATAATTATCAGGCAAACCATACTGCTTATTTACCATCACTGTAATACTATCAGGCTCTGCAGATATAGGATCTGGAACACTACCTGCATTATCACCGCCTGATTCAGGCGGACTAGAGGGTTCTGATGGATCTGGTGTATCCGATGGATCAGCTACTGCCGGGTCTGTAATCCCCCTCCATCACTTTCCCCCGTCTCCCCAGGCTCACCTTGAAGATTATCCCCCACATTTATATTTGAACCGTTACTCTCCGAAGCAGAAGGAGACGTGTACTTTCCTATTCCCCAACCGACAGCAATAACGACAATTAACAAGATTATAATTTTAAATTTTTTTGACATCTGTAAGTTCTTCCTCCTCGAAGCCCAACATTCTATTTATCTATTAGACAGGCTTTCCTTCATAAATGTTTCACTAAGAACCTATTTTTAATATAAAAATCAATATGTTCCACGCTATAAAATAAAGGTTACCATAGGTCATTAGCTTCAGCGCTAACTACCCTATGGTAACAAGTTTCATCTATAAAACTCTACTAACTTTATCTGGAAGTGCCGCGACCGCCGCTTTTAAAGCCACCGGATCCATTGCTACGGCCACCGCGTGAAGATCCGCCGCCGCTGTTGCGGCCGCCTTTGCCAGCAGCGCCACCCTTGGCACCGGCGTATCCACCTTTGCTGCCTTTACCACCTTTGCCGCCTCTAGACGGGCCTGCACCGTAGCCGCTGCCTAAGCCGCCACGTGGAGTGCCTCCAGTGTAGGCACCGCCGTCCGCACCTCTAGCTACGTTCTCACTGTAGCCAGTGCTTGGTCCGCCCTTCCGGTTCGCACCGCGCGAACCAGCGCTAGGCGTTGCCGCGTTACCGCTGGCAGACGCTTCGCCTCGGGAGGCGAAGGCGCCATAGCCGCCGCCTACTCGCACTACGCTAAGCAGCCTTGCCGCCGCCCTTAGGAGCAGCAGCGTCATAGCCGCTGCCGCCACGCTTGCCCGCCGCCGCATCGGAACGACCGCGGCGACCTTCTGCAGGCGCGCCCCAGCCGCCTGCTTCTTTACCGCGGCCACGGCCACCTTGCCGCGCTCCGCCTTCGCCGCGCGGAGCTCCGCCGCGGCCAGAGCCGCCGGTCTTCGGCCCGCGGCCCGTGCGCGCTGCTTCAGCACCGCCGCTTTGGCGACCGCCGTGGCGTCCGCCGCCTTGCACAGGGATGAATTCGCCAACGCCGAATTCATCCTTCTCGTAACGGCGGCGATCCAGCCGCTGCGAGATGCCATGCTCGATCAAATCCAGACCCTCTTGATCACGTGGAGATACGAAAGTTATTGCAAGCCCTTTGCCTCCAGCACGGCCAGTCCGGCCGATCCGGTGAATATAGCTATCCACATCAAGCGGCATATCATAGTTAAAGATGTGAGTAATACCTTCAACATCCAGACCTCGAGCTGCTACGTCTGTCGCTACAAGCAGCTGCAGCTTCGCATCACGGAATCTTTTCATCACGCCTTCACGTTTACCTTGGGACAAATCACCGTGCAGCTCGTCACATTCATAACCGGCTGCTTGCAGCGCTTCGTTCAAATTGGATACCCGCCGTTTCGTCCGGCAGAAAATAATAGCCAAGTAAGGACGATCCCGTTCAATGAGGGATTTGAGCGCTTCTTCTTTATTACGGTCCGAGCATTCCACTACTTGCTGTTTTATATTATCCAGCGGAATCGGAGAACCACTCTTAATGATGATATCCAGTGGCTCTTTCATGTAATTAGCAGCGAGACGTTTAATCGGATCAGGCATTGTCGCGGAGAACAACATAGTCTGACGACGATAAGGGACAGCCGTAATGATGGTCTCAACATCCTCCAAGAAGCCCATGTGCAGCATTTGATCGGCTTCGTCCAGAACGAGCATTTTTACGCCGCTAAGATCCAGCGTCTCCCGGCGCATATGATCCAAAAGTCTGCCCGGTGTACCGATGATAAGATGTCTGCCGCCTTCCAGCTTGCGCAGTTGCTTCTCTACATCCTGACCCCCGTAAACCGCCAATATTTTGATATCCGTGTGACGCGCCAGCTTGCGTGCCTCTTCTGTAATCTGCAAAGCCAGCTCACGTGTTGGAGCCATAATCAGCGCCTGAGGGTAAGCCCGCTCCGTATGGATCTTGTCCATAATTGGCAGCAAAAAGGCCAAAGTCTTCCCTGTACCTGTCTTCGCTCTAGCTATTACGTCCAAGCCCTGCACCAATGGCGGAATGGCTTCCTGTTGCACTGGCGTAGGCTTAACAATGCCTTGACTTTGAAGCAATGTACACAGTAATTCTGAAACTCCTAAATCTTTAAATCCCGGCAAATTCTCCACCTCACTATTTTCTCGGTTTAATTTGATTACATCTCTTTCTTAACTTCCGTCTTCAAAAGCCCTGTATGAGGCAGCCTGCATAGGCTGTCCTGTTCTGGGGCATATGCTTCACATTCAGCTATATTCAAACAAAAGCGGAAGAACACCGTCACCGGCATCCTTCCGTCCCATGTATCCCTTGACCCGTTAAAAGAGTGCGGTCAAAGTTCGGTTTCTGGGCAGCAGCGATCCACCGGACGTTAAGACGGCACTCCATTTGCGTTCCATTCCACTTTATACAATAGAAGTAAAGTTAAGCTTAGAAAGTTATCTTTTATATTGTACTTGATAGAAAGGCATTTGTGTGAAACTGCTGAAGAATAATTATTCAAATCCCTTAAGCTAGAACCTTCCCGATTTAAAAATCGCATAGATCAGCCACAAGAACATCAGAAGAGCCACTACGCTGCCAACCTCCACTGTAGGGAAATTCCATAACACTGAAGGCTGTCCACGCATCGCAGTACCAATAATGAGTCCTGTCATGATGATGCTAAACGCGAGCATCACAATACTGAATGCTAAACGGTTACCTACCCGGTCCAGCTTACGCTCCAGATTCTGCATCTCAGGTGCCACAATCTCCACCTTTATCTTTCCCTTACTGATCAGCGCGGATAACTGCTTAGCCTGCCCAGGAAGCTCCAGCAGACTCTCTGTTAAGTCGGCTACGCCTCCCAGGAACTTACGCTGCAATCGACTGCCGCTAAAGCGCTGCTTCACAAGTTCCCGCCCAAAGGGTTCCGCCATCTCCAAAATACTGATGGTTGGATCTAAGTTGCTGATGACTCCCTCCAGCGTGAGCATTGTCTTCCCTAACATCGTCAAATCCGGCGGCAGCACTAGACGGTGTTTTCGCGCTATGCCGAACAGATCATTCAGGGCTTTGCCTATACTCATTTTGCTAAATGGAACATCATAATATTCATCCCGCAGCCGATCCATATCATCATGCAGCGCACTTCGATCAGCATCCTCGGGAATGACTCCAAGACGCAAAATTGCCCGGACCATTGCATCCGTATTTTTGCGCATCAGAGCGATAATAAGTGCAGACAGCTGCTCCTTCATCTCCTCATTCAGCCGACCCATCATGCCAAAATCAATCAAAGCCAGCTTTCCATCACCCATCCGTATAACATTGCCCGGATGAGGATCAGCATGGAAAAAACCATGAATGAAGATTTGTCTAAGCATCATTTCCACAAGTTGCTGAGCAATGGCTTTAAGCTTAACGCCTTTACTCAGCAACTCATCGCGACGACTCAGCGTTGTCCCTACCACATATTCCATCGTCAGCACTCGTGTTGACGTATAGTCCCAATAGATATCCGGGATGTACACTCCCTCATAATCCATCTGCTGATCGATTTTCTCTGCATTACGCCCCTCTTGGCTGTAATCCAGCTCGCCAAGCAGCGATTTCGAGAACTCCTCTACCATACGGCACAGCTGATATTGCCTCGCCCAAGCGAGCCGCTTTTCAGCAAGCGTGCTTAAATCTTTGAGGATTTCCAAATCCCTGCTCATCGTTCGCAGAATACCCGGACGTTGAACTTTAACAGCTACGACTTGTCCACTGTGAAGCACAGCCCTATGCACCTGACCGATGGATGCCGCAGCAAGTGGCGTATCCTCAAAAGAATTAAAGATTTCATCCATATGCTGATCCAGTTCCTGCTCAATGATCGCGCGCACGCGGTCGACAGGAAAAGGAGGCACATTATCCTGTAGTTTTACCAATTCCTGAATAATAGAATCAGGCAGCAGATCTGAACGGGTACTGGCGAGTTGTCCCAGCTTAATAAAGGTTGGACCCAAATCCTCCAGCACCAGCCGAATCCGCTCCCCGAGCGTAAGGCTTGTGTGTGCTTCCTGCGTTACAAGACGACGTGGAAGGGATAGTAAGTGATAGAGCCCCAGCTCTTCCACCATATAGCCAAAACCATGGCGCATAAGCGCCATGGCAATTGCCCGGTAACGTCCGGCATGTCTAATGCGTACTGCCATTTAGTCCGAACGCGTTTCCGCCGATGTTCCCTCTAGATGGGAAATTCCCTCTAGCTCGGCCAACCGGCGCTCCAATACTGCAATTCGCCCTTCCAGCTCGGCAATATCGTTTTGTACAGGCACATTCATTTCCTTCAGCACGCGTTGTACTTGCTCTTGTACAGCAGATTTGAACATGCCTCGTTCTTCCTCACCACGTTCAATTAGCCGATCGACGAGAGCCCTAGATTCCGAAGGAGCAAGCTCCCCGCGTTTCACTAGTTCTTCAACAACCTTCTCTACTTTTTCCTTACTGACAATGGTGAGGCCCACTCCTAAAGAGATCGCTTTTTTAAACAAATCACTCATGGCACTTTCCTCCCAAAGATTCCGTTTCATTACATAACGGAGTTTATGATTAAAGTATACCCCACTGTGTACGTATTTCAAAAAAAACACAACATTGCTTAGTTTGTGACCGGAATACGGGCAGCCCAAGTAGCCGCCTGTAGAATTAGTTTACGTAGTGCCGGATGACGGAAGGAGGGTTCATGATGACCAGGCATAAGGAATACTACTCGTCCTAAACCATAGCTATGGCACCATGCAGCTGGAATCCATTGCCCCTCAGATTCATATTGAAGTAGAATAGTCCGTTCTGTGAACGGGTCAAATTCAAAATGATAGGGCTCCTCATCCAATTGGAAATCTTCCACACCTTCGGTAATGTCATGCTCTAGCACTTTGAAGTTCAGGGGTTCGTAAGCTGTGTGTCCGTTAAATCGACCCCCGATTAGCTGTGCAAGCTCGTTACGTTTCGTCAGCGAAGCTCCCGTATGAAGAACAATGAGTCCGCCTCCTCCACTTACGTAGCTGAGCAAACCAGCCGTTTGTTGAGGGGAGACTGTTTCGTTCCACAATTCATTGTAAGCAATACATAGGTCATAACTTGCTAAATGCTCAATGCGCATTAATTTTTTATTTTCTGAACATTGCACGGTTAATAAATCATTTAAGATCTCACTAATTTGTTGGTCCACTCCTTGAAGTGGATGAAACCGGGGATGGGTGTAATCACCAAGTAATAGACATTTTCTCTTGTCCATGGGATCCTCCTCCTTATTCGTTGTTATTATTCGTCACATGTTGCCTATATTCTAAGGAAAACTGCCGCGAATGTCCATGCAGATGGCAGGTATATTGCTCTTTGGGCTTATTTTTCCGGGTAAAAAAGCATCCCCGGCCATGATAACAGGCGGGAATGCTTCTGTGCGATAACGTCATTCGTGTAAAGCTGACGCAACTTGTGACTTAGCGATTCGCCGCCACATATTTGCCTAGCTCTACAATCATGCTTCCCATCCGTTCATGCTCAGGCATAATGATACGCTGTACGCCCTCTTCTTTAAGCGCCTCAGAGGTAATCCGTCCTACAGAAACAGCAAGCACTTTATCCTCGAAAGACTTCAGCATTTCTTCCAGCTTTCCCTGTTCCCGGGCAAATTGACAGAGGAAACGAAACTGTGGTGCACTCGTAAAAGCCACGGCATCAATTTTGCCTGATATGATTTCTAGAAGCAATCTTTCCAGTTCGCCCGGCTCAGGTGGGGTATGGCGATACGGCAGCACTTGGCGGGTAGTAGCCCCAGCCTCCTGCAGCCATGCAAGCATATGAGGAGCTGGATCGCCGTGCAGCTGAAGAACGACTTCTTTCCCCTGCAAATTCAGGGATTGAAGCCCACGAATCAATCCGATTGTACTTCCGTCGTCGTCACGAACCTCCGGCGTAAGTCCTCTTTTTTTCAAAGCATTCACTGTCTTATAACCCCGTGCGGCAATAATAGAACCAGAAAGTACTTCTAAGAAACGTTCTTCGATCCCCATTCGCTCAGCCATATCGAAGAGAGCATCAAGTCCCATCCCTGTAGTCAGGATCGCCAAGTAGGGAGGCTGATTGATCCATGCATTCAAACCTTCCTGCAAGGCCTCGTCATCAAGAAATACAGTCCCTTGAGCAGGCCGGCATACTGCCGTCCCCCCCATATTCTGAACCAGCTTGGCCATTTCTTCCGATTTGCGCGGACCCGCCAAGGCGACAGTGATCCCTTTTAATTGCTCTGCCATTTCCTATTATCTCTCCTCTCTCCATTGCCTAACCCAACATTATTGTTTATCAGTATACTTGCAAAGGAGTTCAAAAGGGAAGATAAAAAGCACGGTTCTCCTTTCAGAAATCATTCTTATTACCAGAAGCGTTTATCTTAAAGCGGCTCGCCAGCTTCTGCAGTTCTTCTGCAAGACGGCTAAGGTCGGTAGACGAGGATGCCATCTCCTCTACAGAAGCAAGCTGCTCTTGTGCGGCAGTTGCGATAGTCTCCGTATTCACAGCCGCCTCTTCCGATATGCCGCGAATTTCCCCAATAGCCTTCTCCATATCATTAGATTCCACCAATAAAGTCTGCACAACCCCACCCATGGCTTCAATCTTCTCCGCGGCACTCTTTACTGCTCTTCGGATACGGGAGAAAGAACGTCCGGAAGTATCCACAGCCTCAATACCTTCGGATACGCGCTGTCTGGTGTCTTCCATCGTATGAGTTACCAGCAGCATTTCACTATTAATAGCGGTAATCTGTTCGGCAATCAAATGTGCGGATCTCTCTGATTCCTCTGCCAGCTTACGCACCTCGGCAGCAACCACCGCAAATCCACGCCCTTGTTCCCCGGCTCTGGCTGCCTCAATGGAAGCATTGAGAGCCAGCAGGTTGGTCTGGCGGGCAATCCCGGTGATGACACCAACAATGCCCTCAATTTGACTGGTTCTTTCATTCAGCTTGTCAATTACACTGCCCAGCTCTCCGACCGTTTCATGGATACCATTGATTTTGTCCACCACGCTGATAACCGAATCATTGCCTTCCGATGCTGAGAGTGAAGTCTTGTCCATCATTGTGGATACTTGCTCCATATATGTGGAAATCTGCTCGACCTCACTAGCTGTAGCGGCAGTGCTCTCCATTCCTTTTCGTACACTAACCACCTGTCGCTCCGTCCCTGCCGCTACGTCCTGAATCGCTATGGTCACCTGCTCAATCGTTTGGGCAGTCTGATCCGCACTAGCCGTCAGTTCTTCCGCTGAGGAGGAGACATTGCTTGTCATCTCCTGCACGCCAATGATCATCTCGCGCAAGCTGATCACCATTAATTGAAAATTCTCTGCCAGCAGCCCTATTTCATCTTTACGGAAAACACCCATGTCTTCCGACAGATCACCTTTGGCTATCACCGCAGTTGCTTTCCGCAGCCGGAAAAGCGGTCTCAAAATCGATTGAATATTAAAATAGATCACAACCAGCGCAAGCAGAACGGAAACTACAATAACAAGCAGAGCTGTATCGCGGATTCCACTAGTTGCTGAGTTAACCTCATCAATGCTGATCGTACCTCCGATTCTCCAACCCGTCAGTTCATTGACCATAAAGGTCATCTTTTTGGACGTATCCTTGAAGACATAATCGAAGACCCCTTGTTCTTTCTCGAACATTTTCTTAACAAAATCATCAGACGATTCCTGCCCGATAGCTTCTGTAGGATGAACTAGAAACTTCTTGCTGTTATCAACGATGAGGATATAACCTTCCTTGCCTACCTTAATTGAGGTCAGCTCCCCTAAAGTAGACAGGTTAAGATTCATTGTGATCACCCCATCACCGCCCTTAAGAACCGTTGATATCGCAATCGCGGTTTCCTTATTTACGGTTTGAAAAGCCGGAGAAATCACTGCCCCTTTTCCTTGCTTCAGAGAATTAATATAGGCGCTTTCCTGCCTTGGATCATAACCCTCTGGCAGCTTAGCATCTAAAGCATGAATAGCCTTGCCGTTGCTTGTACCCACATAAATGTCCAGTACATCCGGATGCAGCGCCACATATTCCTTCAGTCTGGCTTTTACAGCAGAGGAAGTCCCCCCAGATCCCTCACTGTTGATCCCCTCAGATGAAAACTCCGCGGCAAAATAGGAAATCGCATCTATTTTGGATTGAATATTAGAGTTAATGATTTCATTTACGGCCAACACACTTTCGGTAGCATTGTTCACCAGTTGATCTTCCACTTCCTGGCTGGCAGCTTGATAGGTTCGCCAGCCTATTATAATACTGGGCAGCAGCAGTATTATTAGGTATGTAAGAATTAACTTGGTACGGATAGTCATACCCGCATTTTTTTTCATAGACGTCATCATCTCTCTCTCATCTGAGTCTTAGGCAAGGATACATTTACCAGACTTAATATATAATTTAAAATCTGTTTTAGGAACCGATTTTCCTCCTATCTTTCTTTGTTTTTCTCATTTTTTTTGAGAATTGTCATATAAATGCAACAAAAAAGGCCGCCTCAATGAAAGCGGTCTCTCCGGATATACATATTATTACCGCAGCACAGGCTCCGGCACCTCTATCCTAATTATTCTTTTTGTTCTTACAGTTTGGGCAGACGCCCCCGAATACTACATGAGCATGACCAATGGTATAACCGGTATCCTTGGCCACTGTATTCATCCATTCACGCGGAACTTGATTCATAACCTCATCCACTGCTCCACAAACTTCACAAATGATATGCTGGTGATCATCCATACGTGCGTCATATCTGCTGGCAGCTTCACCAAGCTTAAGCTCACGAATCATTTGTTTATCTGAAAGATAACGCAGAGAGTTATATACCGTACCGTATGCTAAGCTATGTCCCTGCTCTACTAGCCGATTCATTACTTCCGCAGCAGTAGGATGGTCATGTGAATTAAGGACGATATCGTAAACGGCTTGACGTTGGGAGGTCAAATTTAGACTTTTCATTCCTATCATCCTCTAACTTATTTTTAGATCAAGTATAAATCTTGTGAATAGGAACGTCAATCCCATTTTTATCCACATGTTACTTTACAAGCTACCTAATCATTCCTGAATATTTAATGTTTACATCAGCCTTCACTTGGAAATCAAGTTTAGAATAGAGCTCCTTCCACACTTTCATTTCCGTATCGTTATTAAAATGCCTTGCTCCATAATGCAGCCCCCAACCCAAGGGATCTAGGCCACTGGCTTGTATTTTGGTCAGCAATGCTAAGATATCCGCTTCCAATTCCTTTTCCCCGGCTTCCTGGATCTTCTTCAACATGTGATGTGTCACCAGATCTGGGCTACTACTCTCTTCGAGAATACCTTTTATCTTAATATGATAACGAATAGTAGCTTTCCCATGCTCTGGTGTTACGATTTTATAGTGCGAGGATGACCTCTCTGTGTAATATTGAAACATAATTCCCTCGGAATGGGCGGGTAAGTTAGTCCGCAGATTCGGGCGTGACAGCAGATTATATAGCCGGGTCTCATTTGGCGTAAGAACCATTTTGATTTTCTCATTATTCAGCAGAGCAATTTTATCAATTAAAAACTCCTTATCCCCTTTGGCCTCAATAATCGGCAGGATTGGATCAATCCCCTCCTCAAAGATATTTCTCATCAGCTGAAAGGAATACACACTAGAAATAAATGGAGACTCTGTGCCTTGTCCACTCATAGCCAGAATAAGAGAATTCGATGGGATCCGCTCCGATTCGGGTCTTACCTTCAGCACTTGAAGTGCTTCCGGACGCCCTATTGCAAAATTGACAATAAGCTGGATATCTCTACGTCGAACAGCCCAATCCATAACATGGAGAATATCTTCACGGGCAACCCCTTCCCCCAAAACAATTGATTTACAATGGGAGTAATCAAGCTCCTTTTCCACTCTGGATTTCATTCTACGGAGGGCTTCCGAAATGCTTGGAGACTCCTCAGTCAAGATTTGCATCTTCTCATCAATCTTAGTAACATCCCCCTGAGGGATGGCAAGCTTCAAACTAATCTTAAAATTCCCTGCTTCTGTACCTTGGTCAACGCCGATCGCTAACACGAAAATCCGCAAATCAATCTCCTTGAAGTCACAACCGGGAAGAAGAAGGAGCAAGGTAATTCCAATTCCAGCAAGTACTCTTCTCATAGCTTCCCCCTCCTAGCTTTGCGATAACAATAAAACAACAGAGCGATGATGAACATCTCACCAAACCAGCGAATTTGCAGAAACCAGGCACCAAACATATTAAGTTGATACTGATCCTGCCCCATTAAGGACAGAACCATCGCGCTAAACAAGCCTAGGATCCCCCACTCTTTCCAGCGCTCTGCTTTTGGGGACTGTTTTTTTGCAGATGAAAGAGCACCTTTAAAAAGCTCTAAACCTCCATGCCAATGAACGATTACACTCACCAGAGATAAACTTAAATAGGCAAAATAAAAAATAAACAGCATCCGTTCAATAATAAAGGATTCCATCCGAATACTGTCGGCCGTCGAGAACCATGTATACACATGTCTATCAATAGCAACGGTTCCGAAATAGCCGATGGGAACTAAAAAAGTCAAGAGTAATACGAAAAGACCCTCCACCCCTAAAATCCAGACATGCTTCAGCTTCAGCCCATGAAATACCCGATTAAATATGGCCAGGTTTAAGTAACCGCTAAACGAAAAGGTAGCCGCCGCAAGGCTCATTAGGTCCGGCTTATGCCAGAAGTATGTAGTGACCTGCAGAACAGAATCCCAATTAAAGTCCGGATTGGTCAATGCTTTTACGAGGCCATAAATAATTAAAGGTAAGGATACGCTGAGAATGATTTCAAGCCCATACAAGAGTGATAGAGAATCGAAGCGACAGCAGATGCAGACCAAGACTAAAAAACTGATCACAACCGTATAAGGACTCGAATCCGGACTGATAAACCGCAGCGTAATATCTACAAAAGAAAGCAATGTAACTCCCCCGGCCACACACCATAAGCCAGCAAAAAGGACCAGTAAGATTCTGGATAACTTCTTAGGAAGCAAAGAGTCAAATATTTCCGGAAACCCCTTGCCGGGGAATTTAGCAATCAGTACAGTAAATATATAGACAAACAAAGTGCCCAAAATCGTTCCGATTAGTATGGACATCAAAGCGCCACCAAAACGTCTGTCTATTAGTTCCCTTGGAACAAAATTAATGATGTTGATCAGGCTGTTCATCAGAAAAAGACAGTAGAAATAACGGCTTTTGGCCATCAATGCTCTCCACCCTTCTTCTTGCCGAGATTATCGAGAAAAAACAATCTGAAATAAGGTTGTCCGAAGGTACGCTGTTTGCATAAATACATTGCGAATCCCACGACACAGACTACTACCCCAACCAATCCTAAAAAAGCTGCAGCAATTAGAAAAATATACTTCAGCACTCGTATGGACAAGCTCATCATATTCAGCGGAATTAGAAAATTAGATATCGCAACAGCAGAAACCAATATGATCATGATATTTCCTACAAGTCCTGCTGCCGTCGCTGCCTGCCCCAAGATAAGCCCCCCTACCGTCGTGGCCGTTGGACCAATTGCCTTGGGGAGCCGTAAGCTCGCCTCAGTCAGAAACTCCATCATCATGAGCATTAAAAGCACTTCCACAAAAGAAGGATAAGGCACAGTCGCACGACTGCCCGCAATAAGCAAGGCAATCTGCACACGAATAATCTCTGGGTTATACGAGGTGAGTGTTACATAGAGCGCAGGCAGCCACAACGTCATGCACACACCGATAATCCGAAGCAGCTTTAGGAATCGCCCCACGATAGGAAATTGTATTTTATCATCCATGGATGTAAAGAAATCATTAAAAATAGAAGGCAGCACTATCGCATAACCGGTTGTATCCAGCACTATCGCTACTTTTCCTTCAGACAAATTAAACACCACTCTATCCGGTCTTTCGGTGATGATGGACTTAGGGAGTATTCTTAATTTGTCACTGCTTATAAACTTCTCAAGCTCTCCTGTAGCCTGCAAAATATCAACCTTTAGCGTTCCCATCTTCTCCCTTAATTCTTTTAAAACGTTATGGTCAACACGACTGTCATCGTATAAAATAGCTATCTTTGTTTTAGAGACATCGCCGATGACCATGGTCTCCATTTTGAGATTAGTCGATTGATAACGCCGCCGAATCATGTTCAAATTAATCGCTATATCCTCTGTCAGTGCATCTGACGGCCCCTGTGAAATACTTTCGGCAGACGTTTCACTAACACCGCTGCTCTCCGTACTCATAGCATCGAAGAAATATATCACATCTTTTATACCCAGAAGCACATAACCACTGAGCAAAAGGTCGATCGCCTTCTCTCTCGTAGTCGCCTCTTCAGTGCCCGGATAAGTCATAATGTAATCCTGATAAGCGCTAATACTCTCCATTTCATAAAACGGCGCAATCACGTGGCGGCTGAGTGTCTGCGCATCTGTAACACTTTTGATATATAGCAGGTTGATTTGCCCAAAAGGGGCAACGCTTGTTTTATCGATTAAATCCGCGAACCCGTTCAGCTGATCTTTGATCCATTCCAGAGAAATATTGTCCTTATCCTGTTGAACTGACATGGAACATCATCCCTCCTATTTATCCTTTACGTCCCAGTTTCCACCTTATTTTGGCACTGTTTCTCTGAATTCATGCACAGCACGATGGAATGGGAAGTTTCTTTTCACAGGACTGTGGTAATAAATGAGATGAAGATTGTAAAGATGGAGGGATAATAGATGGACCCAAACCGTAAAATAACGCAAAGTCTTCCACAATTTCCGGAATCATTATGGAGAGATACCACGGATTTACCGGCTTTTCCAAAGCTGGCTGAAGATATTTCTACAGATGTGGCAGTGGTAGGCGGTGGAATTACAGGCATTACAACAGCCTATCTCCTCAGCAACGCAGGCTACAAAGTCACACTCTTAGAAGCCGGAGAAATTCTGAGTGGCACTACGGGTTTTACCAGTGCAAAAATCTCAGCACAGCACGGGTTAATCTATCATCATTTGATAAAGCATTTTGGGCAGGAGCAAGCCCGGCTCTATTATCGCTCGAACAGCGAGGCTATGAATTGGATCCAGAATACGGCTGAGGAACTTGAAGTATCCTGCGGCATGAAACATGAGGCGGCTTTTCTGTACGCGGATGCTGAAGATCATAAAACGCTTAAACAACTGGAGGAAGAGTATAAAGCCTATGAACAATTGGGTCTGCCCGGAGAATGGCTAGATAACATCTCTATCCCTCTGATGGCCAGTGGTGCCATTAAATTACCAGGACAAGCCCGCTTTCACCCGCTGCAATATCTGAAGGGGCTACTGAAGGTCATTCAGGATAAAGGTGGCGTAATCTATGAGCATACGATGATGGCGGATAAGGTGGAGAAGAACGATAAGCTTACGCTTTTTACTGAAAAGGACGAGCATCGGATCACCTGCCGCTACGCCGTTTCAGCTTCTCATTTCCCATTCTACGATGGAGGAGCACTATATTTCTCGCGGCTGCATGCTGAACGTTCCTACTGTCTGGCGATCCAGCCTGAAACGGATTTTGAGGGTGGAATGTATCTAAGTGCAAGCGAACCCACCCGTTCTCTTCGTGCAGTAGAGTGGGAAGGCAGGAATCTGGTCATTGTCGGGGGAGACAACCATAAGACAGGCCAGGGCATCTGTACGATAGGACATTATGAGAATTTGGAGCTATTCGCAGGAAATCTGCTCGGCATCAAAACAATCCCTTACCGCTGGGCAGCACAGGATTTAATCACCCTAGACAGAGTGCCCTACATCGGCAAGATTTCGGACAACGAAGAGATTTATATCGCCACAGGTTTTGGAAAATGGGGCATGACAAGCGGTACGCTGGCCGCACAGATTATCTCGGATCAGATTCAGCGCAAAGATAATCCGTATACCAAATTGTACGATCCGTCCCGCTTCAAAGCTGGCACCAGTCTAAAAAACTTCATCTTGCAAAATGCCAATGTGGCAAAAGAGCTCCTGGCGGGCAAAGTGGAAATCGTCCATAAAAAGACAACTGATTTGGAAGCTGACGAAGGAGCCGTTGTGTTCCATGATGGCAAACGTGTGGGAGCTTATAAGGATACAGAAGGTAAACTTCATCTGGTGGATAGAACCTGTACCCATATGGGCTGTGAATGCGAATGGAACAACGGGGATCGTTCTTGGGATTGCCCTTGCCATGGTTCCCGCTTCTCCTACGATGGCGAGGTTTTAGAGGGCCCAGCTTCGGTACCGCTGACGAAACTCCATGAATAATACCTTTCATGAAAAGGCAGTTCGGCTTCATGAAAATTTGCAGACCATTTTCTAAGGGGCGATTGTAATTGCCCTACAGCATTCAGGTATAATAAGACTTGAATGAAGCAGCTGCTTCAAAAAAGTTTGAAGGAGAGTGACGATAGAGATGGATTTGAGAGGAAAGAGTGTTGTAATTACTGGTGCAGGCAAAGGGATCGGAAAAGCCTTGGCTATGGCACTGGCTAAGGAAGGTGCTAATTTAGGCCTGATCTCCAGAACTTCAGGTGATCTCGAAGCGTTAAAATCAGCCTTAACGGAAGTATATGACGTTAAAGTCAGCATTGCCGTGGCCGATATCGCCGTACGCGAAGAAGCTGAACGTGCTGTTGCTTCCCTGCAAAATGAGCTTGGAGCATTTGATGCATTAATCAACAATGCCGGGATCGCAAAATTCGGCACTTTAGTAGAAATGGATCCTGCAGACTGGGAGCGCCACATCCAAGTTAATCTTTACGGTACTTATTACGTAACTCGTGCTGCACTGCCTGCGATGATTGAGAAAAATGGCGGAAATATCATCAATATTTCATCCACAGCCGGAGAACGTGGCTTCGCGACAGGCTCTGCTTATTGCGCGTCCAAGTTCGCTCTCATGGGCATGACCGAAGCCCTCGCACAAGAAGTGCGCAAACACAATATTCGCGTCGTAGCCTTGACTCCAAGCACCGTCAACACTGGCCTAGCTTCCAATGCTGGACTTAAAATCGGTGACGAAGACCGCATGATGCAACCTGAAGATGTTGCTGAATTGGCACTGACAGCTTTGAAGCTGCCGGATCGCGTCTTCCTAAAAACAGCAGGACTATGGACCACCAATCCGCAATAAAATCGCGCTGGACGCGGGGGGAGCCGGGTGATCTGGGGGATTGCATTTTGTGCAATAGAATCGCTCTAGACGAGGGTGAGGCCTTGGGTGATTGCACGTGGTGCGGGATAACGCTTCAGGATTGCTCTACTGCGTTTTCTAATTGCACTTTGTGCAATTGAATCCCTCTAGTTAAGGGCGAAACCTTGGGTGATTGCACGTTGTGCAATCAGTTTAGTGGCTCCCCTCCTTTTTAGGCGATTTGGGCTTGATTCTATTGTACAGAATGCAACAGACTGCCTTATTCAGATAACATTCAGGCTATTCTGTTGCACATTCTGCAATGTAACTTCATTTGGGGGCTTAATTAGGGAACTGGGACTGAAATTAGGTGCTAGCTGTAATGGTGGTTTTGAGTAAAAACTTTGGAGTTGGGTTGGCACTTTGGCTTAGAGTAACATTACGGTTGAGGTGGCACTTTACTTGCGGTAGTTACTTTAACGTGCAGTAGTTACTTTAACTTGCTAAAGCCACTTTACTTGCGGTAGTTACTTTAACGTGCAGCAGTTACTTCAACTTGCAATAGCCACTTTACTTGCAGTAGACACTTTGATTTTTCGCAGGTACCTGAGTTTGCACAATACTTAACGTTTAAATAGATAATAGTTGCACTTTGTACATCTATTCAGCGCAATTAGAGGAGAAATCATACTTTAATTGCACTCTATACAGTTAAAAGAAGGCTAATCTCGGCGATTCACCAGATTCGCATAATTTAGTTGCAGAGAATACACTTATTCGATCGTTTCTGGTGTGACGGATAATTTAAGTGTACAAAGTGCAATTAAACGCCCGCACTCTTGTGTCTTGTGGGATGGTCTTTTATTTTGTAAGTTGAAAATCACGATGTTACCTTGAGATATTGGCTAATTTTCGAGGTTCCCATGTCATATTATTTCGATTCACAATGTCCTGAAAAATATACTAACTTTCTGATCGGAGGTTTATCTATCATGCTGGTAGTAACTAATACTATTAAAGTAAAAGAAGGCCATGGCGAAGCTATTGCTCAACGTTTCGGAGGAAATAATGGTGTGCAGGATATGCCAGGGTTTGTACGTATGGAGGTTTGGCGTGGAAATGCCAAAGAAGGTGTCGAGGAATTAAAAATCTGCACCGTATGGGAGAATGAGGATGCATTCAAAGGCTGGACCTCCAGCGAGTCCTTCCGTCAGTCGCACCGTGGTGCTGGTGGTAATGACGCAATCCTGGGTGCTTCCATCGATAAATATGAACTAATGATCAGCCGCACGCCCAGTAACTAAGGATTTGGACCACCCAAACAGAGCAGTAGCTAGATTGAACCAGCAGTGTGTACGGAATGGTAGCCCGATAAGTACAGTTAACTAATTGACTATTACTGCTAGGTAACCGGTGATACGAGCTAATTAACTATTATTGATGCAGCCACCTAATTGTCTTTTACCACTGGGTTAACCAATGGAGCCACCTAATTGTCTTTTACCACTGGGTTAACCAATGCAGCACGCTAATTGTCTTCTACCACTGGGCTAAGAGAATCAGCCGCTAATTAACACAGTTATCGCTTCTAGATACTAATTAGCACAGTGAATACTTAGAATAACTATCGTCAAGCAGACTGATTGATTAGCCTAATAGATACAATTAAGTTAGTTGGTACAAGCAGCGCTATTATCCAGCGATGTCCTGTGCCCAAGCCTAAAACAAACAGGGATGTCCGGAGCCAATATGGCTCTGAGACATCCCTGTTTGTTTATAAACTCATTATTTACTTACATCTGGCTGAGGGGTCTCCACCTCTTGATGTTTACCCGGCCAGAACGACCAACGGCCAAAGAGCGTTGTAATAGCTGGTACAAGGAACGGACGAACCACGAAGGTATCCAGCAGAACACCAAGAGCGGTGATGATACCGAACTGCACAAGCACCTGAATCGGCAAGCTTGCCAATACAGCAAATGTACCTGCCAGAATGAGGCCGGCAGAGGTAATTACCGAGCTGGTCTCATTCACACCTTCCGCGATAGCCTGCTTAAGCGGCATGGTTTTACGCTTTTTCCAGATATTCGAGATCATGAAGATGTTGTAGTCTTCTCCAAGTGCCACCAAGAAAACAAAGGAATACAGTGGGATCGCTCCCTGAATGGCATCTGCTCCCATCACATAGTGAATGATAATCCAGCCTAAGCCAAGCGCTGAGAAAAAGGAGAGAATAACGGTGCCGACCAGATAGATGGTGGCCACTATTGAACGCAGATATATCAACAACAGTACGGTGATCATTCCGATGACCACGGGGATAATCAGATCGGTGTCCCGATCTCCAATCTCTTTAGTGTCATGCTGTGTCGCCGTCTGCCCGCTTACCCACACGTGATCCGCAGGGTTCGCAACGTCTACATCGATTAATGCCTGCTCTGCGGTAGCAAGAAGGGTAGGAATATGACCCATCGCTTCTAGTGAGTAAGGATTGCTTTTAAATTCAATATCAAAACCAACAATATCTTTGTTTACTGCCCCCTGCTGCGGATCGGAAACCGTGTCCACATAGGTGAGTCCGCCAAGAATTACCTTTAAATCCTCTCCGCTTGCTTTTCCTTGGGTATCAATAATCAGCTTCGCTGGAGCCAATTCTCCGGGAGAGAACTGTTTGCCAATAAGGTCGAAACCTTCGCGGGACTCCATATTTTTAGGAAAAGAGGATAGGATATCATACGTAAATTTGATGCCACTGGAGAATGAAGCCAGAATCCCCAGTCCGATAACGGTCACACCTACGATAGCCCAAGGCCGGGTTACTACCAAGCCGCCAATTCCTTTTTTACGGGAAACCTTGAGTTCAGGAACAGGTTTGCCTTTAGCCTTAGCCCGTTCTACCTCCATTTGCGGTGTGCGCGGAATGAATGGGAAGAAAGAGGTCCGTCCGAAGATTGCCAGCAGTGCTGGTACGAGAGTTAGACTGGCAATTCCCATGATGAAGATAGACACGCTAAATGGAACGGCAAATCGATGATAAGCTCCATACTTAGCCAGCAATAACGCAAACAGCGCGAGCACGACGGTGAAGCCACTCATAGCAATGGCGCCTGAAGATTCGGTAATGGAGCGAAGAAGCGCACGACTCTTACTCTCTTCTACCTTCAATAACTGCCGGAACCGTGAGATCAGGAACAGACAATAGTCCGTACCAGCTCCGAATAGCAAAACAGTCATAATCGAGACAGCCTGTGAATCTACTGTGATCCAGCCTTCTTGTGCCATTTTTCCAAGAATCGGACTAGTTACACCATAAGCGAATCCAACCGCAATAAGTGGAATAAACGCCAAGATCGGTGAACGATAAATCACCAATAAGAACACCAGCACAAGCATAACCGTAGCAATTAACAAGGAAACGTCTGCGTTCTGAAACAGGCCTGAAGCATCTATAGAGATGCCCACTGGACCCGTAACACGTAAACTCAGGTCTTTTCCATCTACCTTAGCCGCGGAGGGGTCTCCACCCGTCTCTGTGTTTATGATCTTCTTCATTTCTGTCACAGCTTCACCGAGCTGATCACTATCTGCCGTTTTATCAAAAAGCACCGGGGTTACCAGCGTGCTAAAATCCTCAGATAACGAGGCTTGTAATGCCTGTGGCGGCAGTTGTCCTAATGGGGGAACAAAATTCTGATGGGGCAATGGTTGCTGCTCCAACTTCTTGTACACAGCAGTGATATGTACTAAATCATCTTGTGAAAGCCCACCTTCTCTATGCCATACGAGCAGCGCCGGCACTCCACTTCCACTAGGGAATTCTTGCTCTGCAATAGCTGCTGCCTGTACCGATTGTGAATCATCTGGGAGGTTAGGCGCATTATTAGCAACCTGAGAATTCACTGCAGGCCATAACAGGGTAAGTGCACCTACAAGCACTATCCATACGAGAAGAGTAATCCACTTCGTCTTTTTTCCTGCCACCCATTTTCCGTAGCCTGACATTCCCTTCATCCTCTCCTTTACCTTGCAGCCTTAAAAATGAGCCGCGGGTCATTTTTTATTCTATCATATATATGCTTTAATTTTTAATCAAACTTTTTTTATTTTTCAGAAAAATTAAAACACATCATCACATATAAAATACCCCTCTCTTCACATAAAAAATCAGCAACATGTGAAAAGAGGGGTTTATGGGTTATCTATACTTTTTTCTTCACTTCAATTTAGCCTACGTCCAAATCTCCTTCAGAGAACTGACTGTTATAGAGATCCGCATAGAATCCGCCTTGGGCCAGCAGTTCTTCGTGGTTGCCTTTCTCGATTACACTACCTTGATTCATGACAAGGATGAGATCCGCATCACGAATCGTCGAGAGACGATGGGCAATAACGAAGCTGGTTCTGTTTTGCATCAGCGCATTCATCGCTTTTTGAATCAACAATTCAGTCCGTGTATCGACACTGCTCGTGGCTTCATCAAGAATAAGGATCGATGGATCGGCCAGAATAGCGCGAGCAATAGTAATCAACTGCTTCTGTCCTTGTGAAATATTAGAAGCTTCTTCATTTAACACCGTATTGTAGCCAAGCGGAAGTGTGCGGATAAAGTGATCGGCATGCGCAGCTTTGGCAGCCCGCACCACATCAGCTTCAGATGCACCTTCACGACCGTAAGCAATGTTGTCACGAATCGTACCGTTAAAGAGCCAGGTATCCTGAAGCACCATACCAAACTTGCTACGTAGGTCACTCCGTTTCATGTCGGTAATGTTGACGCCATCAATGATAATTTCCCCGTCGTTAAGCTCGTAGAAGCGCATCAGCAGGTTAATCAAAGTGGTTTTACCAGCACCAGTAGGACCGACAATCGCTATAGTCTGACCTGGACTAACCTCAATATTCATGTCCTCAATCAGAATAGCATCCTCTTTATAGCCGAATTTCACATGACGGAACTCAACGGAACCTTCCGGAGCACCTTCATCAAGCTTCACAAGTGTAGTATTAACTTCCTTAACTTCCTCTTCTTCATCCAGAAGTTCAAATACACGTTCTGCGGAAGCAATGGTGGATTGAATAATGTTAGCAATATTAGCCGTTTGTGCAATCGGCTGGGTGAACTGACGTGAATATTGAATGAAGGCTTGAATATCCCCGACATCAATCATTTTTTTAGTAACAAAAATACCACCCACAACACAGATAAGCACATAACCCAAGTTACCGATAAACATCATAAGCGGCATAATCATACCTGACATAAATTGAGACCGCCAGCCAGAATCATAAAGCTTATCATTTATTTCATCAAAATCTTTAAGCGACTGCGGTTCGCGGCCGAAAGCTTTAATAATCCGGTGCCCCGTATACATTTCCTCTACATGACCATTCAACTGGCCAAGCGATTTCTGCTGTCTCACAAAATAAGTCTGCGAACGTTTAGAGATCGCCATAATCACAATAAAGCTGAGTGGCAACGTAGTAATCGTGATTAACGTCAGCCATGGGCTGATGGTAAGCATCATCACAATAACACCAATAATAGTGACGATTGAGGTAATCAGCTGCGTTAAACTTTGCTGCAACGTGGTACTGATGTTATCTACGTCATTCGTAGCACGGCTAAGAATTTCCCCGTGTGTACGGGAGTCAAAATATTTTAAAGGTAAACGCTCCAGCTTACTGTTGATCTGCTCACGCATGTCATAAACTACCTTCTGCGCTACACCCGCCATTACATATTGCTGAATGTAACTAAACAAAGCACTAAGCAGATACAATCCCGCGAGCAGGATCAGAATATCATTAATATATCCAAAATCAATGGAGGCACCCTCTACACCCATCAGTTTGCCGTAAGCACCTTCGAACAGTTTGGTTGTAGCTTTACCCATAACTTTTGGACTGAAGATACTGAACACCGTACTGGCAATCGCCATAATTAGTACAATAATCAATTGAACCATACGCGGGCGCAAGTATTTGATTAGGCGACGAAGTGTACCTTTAAAATCTTTAGCTTTTTCTGCCGGCATCCTCATTCCAGGACCACCCGGTCCACCCGGTCCTTTATGGCCGCGGGGAGCTGCAGGTTTATGTTCTCTGTTTTGTTCGCTCATGCTATTTCCTCCTCTGACAGCTGCGAGGATACGATCTCGCGGTACACATCACTGCTCTCGAGCAGTTCACGGTGAGTGCCCATTCCAGCAATTTCACCCTCATCAATTACAATAATCCGGTCCGCATCCATAACGGTGCTAACCCGTTGAGCTACGATCAATACGGTGGATTCCGTAGTTTCAGCTTTGAGAGCCGCGCGAAGTTTGGCATCTGTCTTGAAATCAAGAGCTGAGAAGCTATCGTCAAACAGATAAACCTCAGGTTTTCTCACAAGCGCCCGAGCAATGGACAACCGCTGTTTCTGACCACCTGAGACGTTATTCCCGCCCTGAGCAATTTCTGAGTCAAACCCATCCTTCATCGCGGATACGAAATCGTAGGCTTGAGCCACCTTAGATGCATGAATGATTTCTTCATCCGTAGCATCCTCTTTACCGTAGCGGATGTTCTCATTAATCGTACCCGAGAACAATACTGCTTTTTGTGGGATGTAACCGATTTTGCTCCGCAGCTCTTCCTGTGTCATCTCACGTACATCCACTCCGTCTACGCGTACAGCACCTTCATTAACATCATAGAATCTTGGAATCAGGCTAAGCAGTGTAGATTTACCCGATCCGGTACCCCCGATAATCGCGGTAACTTCACCCGGACGAGCACTAAAGCTAATTTTCGAAAGTGCAGGCTGTTCTGCCCCTGGATAGGAAAAAGATACATTCTCAAACTCAACAAAACCACGCAAAGAATCGCGTCCGTCTTTTTTAGTAGCTTGAGCTGTTGTATGCAGTTCACTCTCAGTAGGATCTGTAAATTCAGGCTGCATATCCAGTACCTCATTGATACGCACGGCTGAAGCTGAAGCACGCGGAATTAACACGAACATCATCGATACCATAATCAGAGAGAACATAATTTGCATTGCATATTGGATAAATGCCATCAGGGACCCAACTTGCAAGTCGCCATCACCAATTCGGATTCCACCAAAATAAAGAATAGCAATCATAGAAAAGTTCATTACAATCATCATCAGCGGCATCAGGCCGGCCATAATTTTATTGACCTTGATAGCTGTATCCGTAAGATCACGGTTAGCTTCGGTGAAACGTCTATTCTCATGATCAATCCGGTTAAAAGAACGAATAACACGAATACCTGTCAGATGCTCACGCAGCACCAGGTTTAATTTATCAAGCTTAATCTGAATGGCTTTAAACAGTGGCAGACCCTTCATCCCAATAAAGAAGATCGCCCCTACAAGTACAGGAATAACGACTACAAAAATCAATGATAATTTAGCATCTTCAGATACTGCCATGATGATACCACCAATCATCATCATCGGTGCTCCGATCATCATGCGCAACATCATAGTAAGTACCGTTTGAACTTGTGTAATATCATTTGTTGTACGTGTAATCAAGGAAGCTGTACCCAGCTTATCGAATTCATGCAGCGTAAAATTTTCTACATGGTTAAATACTCGTGCACGGGTGAGTTTACCAAACCCGGCTGCTACTTTTGCCGATAAGTAACTGGCAATTACCGAACATAAAGCACCGCCACCTGCAACCAGGAGCATGAAACTACCTATTTTCCAAATATAAGCGCGATCTCCTTGAACAATCCCTTTGTCGACGATGTCGGACATCAGAGTAGGAAGGTATAAATCGCCCATGGACTGCAAAAATACAAGGATTAATACAGCACCAATAGCTACCCTAAAAGGCTTCAGTTGTTTAAATAATTTAATCAAGCTTCTCATCTCCGTTCATTTGTAGCCTATCCCAATCAGGTGGTGGATTATCCTCAACGTATTCATGTACCTTAAGCAATAGCTCTGTGAGCTGTTTAGTGTCTTTTTCGCCTAAGTGTTGCACAAGCTTATCAAGCATCACATCACGATAATGTTCTGCTTTTCGTGTGAGTTCTTTTCCACTTTCCGTTAATTTCACGCGTACAACTCTTCGGTCCGAAGGATCCGCGCGTCTTTCCACCATCTGTTTCGCTTCAAGACTGTTAATCAGCTGCGTGATGGTAGGAGGAGTGAATCCAAGTAGTCGGCTGATTTCAGACACCTTGAGACCCTCTTCATCAGAATGATTCCATTTTTCAATGCATATCATTAAAGTCATCTCACTTGGCTTGTGGCCCTCAACGCCCTTTTGCCATTGAGCTTTGTGCAGGCGTTTCATCGCCGCAAAAAGCCCGTGTGCGACTGAATTTTCAGTATTTTCTGTATTTCCTCCGTTTATCCCAATTTCCTTCACCTCTATTTTAGTTAGGTCAACTAATTATTAAACACTATATTATTTAGGCTACCTAATTATATTTTCGCCAGATTGCTTTGTCAAATTATGAATACGCTATCAATTATTACGAAAAAGAAAACTCCCCAGCACGAGTGCAAGGGAGTAGTTATGCGTATATGTATCTGTATATAGAATATTGCCAAGGATAACCTTTAGAATCCTGCTCCGTGCTCATAAGTTGTGATTGGTCCGTTACTTCCGGAACCAACTGGGCCGATAATGATGAAGCTAAACAATGCTAAAATGCCTGCCATCATCAATAGTGATTTTTTCATCTTTTCTCACCTCCCTTATCAGCTTTCTGTATTTCTCCTGTTGATTCAGAGTTGCATAGTCCCTATTGGTCTCAAACAAGGTCACGCACTTAATGAAGTCTATTCCATTATTAGTCTTAATAGATAACTCTAAAGACTGTATGATATAGTCTACACCCGTAATATATTGTCCATTGTTTATTAGATACATGGCTATTTGATAGTACAACCGATATAATCGGTCAATATTAATGGGATCTTCAAACTGTTCAAATCGTAACATTTCCCGTGCAAAACGTTTAAGCACATCGTCTACAGAAAATCTGTAATGATTAGCCGATTCCATAATAATAATGAGTCCTGGCAATATTTCTCCGGGGTGCTCAGCCAAAAAAGCTACATAGTCCGGTACAACCTTTACGTTTCCCTCCAACATTTCCAGTGTGAAACTGTTCCCAACTGCAAATAATCGGAATTGTTCTACAGCTTGCTGGCCTACTTCATCCAACATCTCAAACCAGCCTAAGTCTGCATAACCAGCGGTATATTTCTTCGCCGCTTCATATTGACCTTGCTTCGTCAACGAAATTGCTTTAAGCAAATATCCGTGTCCATAATAAACAACGAGCGGACGTTCCGTACAGAGTTCTTCTCTTCGTTTGTCTCCGCTCCTCCGCAGTTCTTGGCGGTAAACTGCATTGGCTAAAGCTCTCAACTCATCAGCATAGATCTCCATTTCTTCCCATCTGCGAAGGGCGAAACATAGCTGTGTCAGCATCAATAAACCATCTAATTGCAAATTTTCCGGAAGGCGCCCCCTAAAAGGACTAAAGCTAATGACTGCGCGTAGCTTCTCCTCCATATCAAGTGTTTGCAAAAATTTAAAATTACGATAATGACTGATCGCGAGACGTTCACTATAACTATCCGACTCGTTCTCTACTACAATCTTGTAAAAAAACATGGATTCCTGAACTTTGCCTTTATTGAATAATTTATCAGCAACAGAATAAATGATATCCAGCGGCTTGGTAGACTCTAATAATCTGCTTATAGTTTCATCAATGCAATTCTGTTTGCCCAATTCAGCACAACGAATCAAAAAAGGCTCCACTCTACGGCGTGAGACCTTCTCATCATTGAAGCATTCATCAACATATAGAGGATATAACCAGCCTTCTGGAAAACCAAAGGCTTTTATAATTGCATCTACTTGTCCCAAGGACATAGGCTTCGGCGGATTTCCATGCAGAATTGCACTGAGGCTGCCTCGATTCAGGCCACAAATTTTTGAAAATGAGGCGAGATTATGGCCGGAGCGGGACAAATTTTTCTCAATTTCTGAGCGTATAGTTGTTAACTTTCCCTCCACTCGGCACCCCCAAAGTTTGACTTGAAAAGATTCTATTAATTGACATTATAGGTGAAAGTTATGGATTGTACAACAAATAGATTGTACGACAAATAGAGGAGCCTAATACGCTCCTCTAGATCAGTAACATCTTCATAGTATTATAATTCTATGTTGTTGGTAGTTTAGCTAACAGTGATGGCGGTTTTGGAACTTCTACTATAGGATGTAATGCCGGCTTTCCGGTTGCGCAAATTTTCCATCATCTTATTTTGTGCCAGCAAAATATAGCTGTCTAATCGCTCACTGAGCTCTAGAACAGCACGGTCACTAAGACTCCGTTGCTCTGCAACCTCCAGCAATTCACATCTAAGACTCTCTATAGTTACAAGTAGCTCATCTTCTTTATAATCTTTTCTATGATTATTCTTGGAGGAATTTGGATTTTGTGTCACATCTCTCTCCTTCTCTCTATCAACATCTTCTCCTATCATAAGTCATGATACCAAAAAACATATTTTCAAAAAAAAGAAAAATTGTAGAGCTTCTAACAAAAACGGAATTACTACTTATTCAGAGTCCTCCGCAAGTTCGTCAGGGAGCTCATTTGGATACTGTTCTCGCAAAAGTCCCTTTGCAAAAGCAATCCATTCGCGTGCCGCAAAAGATAAATAACGGTCTCTACGCCACGCCATAGCAAGCTGCCACGGAATTACCGGATCCGTCAAAGGCACAACGACCAATCGTGAACGATCCATATCCCGGCAAATGGTTTCTGGCAGCAATGCGATTCCCATTCCGGCAGCCACCATACGGCTAATTAAGTCCCATTGGGAGCTCTCATAGATAACCTTAGGCTGAAATCCCGCCTTCACACATTCCGTAATAATCCGATCATGCAGCGTAAAATCCTCCCGGAACAGCACAAACTCCTCTTCGGCTAGTTCACTTAACGGAACAAGGTCTGCCTCGGCCAATCTATGTCCAACAGGTAAAATAAGATTCAGCTTCTCTTCAACAAAGGTGAAGCAATGAAGTTTGGCTGTATTTACAGGCAGCACAACCATTCCGATATCCAACAAGCCCGTTTCTACATCTTCCTCCACTTTTTTCGCGCCATCCTCATGCAGACGAATAGTAACCTGCGGATAACGTTTATGAAATTGACCAATCACCGAAGGAAAAAAGCTCGCTCCTACCATTGGAGGCAGACCGATGCGGATGTGGCCCTGCTCCAAATTTCGTAAGCTATCCAGCTCAGAAGACAAGCTGGCGAACGACTCCACGATATTTTGCGCTTTGGTGAACAGAATTTCCCCCGCATCTGTAAGCCGGACACTTTTCCCTTCACGGTAAAACAAATCAGCCTCCAGCTCGATCTCCATATTCCGGATCATTTTACTGATCGTAGGTTGTGAAATATATAAGGATTCGGCAGCCCGAGTAAAGCTTTTCATTCGTGCTGCTTGGACGAAATATTCTAATTGTCGGATATCCATTTTCCAACCTCCGATCCATAGACAAAAGGAATGTCATTTATTCAATCTATTCATTTTACCTATGAAAACAATTGATGTAAACTTTCATTATCATGAAAGGAGCGAAGCCTTATGAAAAAGATTGTTATAGGCTTGCTGCAGGTAGCGGGACTCACCCTATTCTCATTACTAATCAATGCTGTAACCCCATTTTTGCATATCCCTATTCCCGGAAGCATACTCGGAATGATTATATTGTTTCTTCTGCTTGAGTTTGGTGTCATTCATCTGAATTGGGTTGAAGTTGGTGCTTCTTGGCTACTGGCTGAGCTCTTGCTGTTCTTTATTCCATCTGCTATCGGCGTAATGAAATACGCCAATATTCTGGAAACTGATGGTTTACGAATCCTCGCGGTGGTCATTTTGGGTACGATTGTTGTAATGGCCAGTTCCGGATTACTTACCAGTAGAATTTACAAAGCAAAGGAGCGGAAAGGATCATGTTAAACGCTCTATTATTCTTCGGTCTTACGGTTGCTGTATATCTACTGGCGAAACGCATTTATGCTTCTAGTGGCAAAGTGTACACCTCTCCATTGATCATTACACCCGTGCTTATGATTATCTTCTTACTCATCACAGGCATTACTTATGATTCTTACAATGCGGGAGGCAAATGGCTGACGGATTTGCTGCAACCGGCAACTATGGCCTTTGCAATCCCTCTGCATAAAAACTTCAAGGTGCTCAAAAAGCACGCCGCCGAAATTGCGGCAGGCGTGCTGTCAGGGACGATAACAGCGGTGATCTCTTCCATTCTGCTCGCCAAATGGCTGCATGTCAGCGGCGATCTGGCAGCCAGTCTGGTTCCACGTTCGGTGACTACACCGATCGCTATGAGCATCTCGCAAAGTATCGGCGGTGTACCGAGTATTACTGCAGTCTTCGTCATCATTACCGGGATACTCGGTACAATGATGGGCCCTACAGTACTCCGCATCTTCCGCATTGACAATGAAATCGCGCGTGGTGTATCGCTGGGAACCGCTGCGCATGGTACAGGAACATCCAAGGCCTTCGAGCTTAGTTCACTGACCGGAACCATCTCCAGTATTGCGATGATTCTGTCCGCGCTGTTATCCATAGGTGTGGCGCCAGCTTTACTCGCAATATTCCTCCACTAGGCTAACCCAGCTTGAGCCAAGGACATGTCTCTTTAGCACATCTAAGGCGGCATGTCCTTTTTTTAAGAATCCGAACTTAGAATTTAACCGGAAGTCCACTTTGTGCGGACTCGTAAGCCGCACAAGTTACTTTAAGCGTCTTGAATCCATCCTCATAGTCACTGAGAATACGCGAACGATCTCCTGTCCGTACAGCATACAGAAAAGCTTCACTTTCCACTAAATATGGATTTCCTGTGTTTTCAAATTCGGTGCTATTGCCACTTCGCACTTCCAAGAGACGATCCGGGTTCCAGTCCAGCAATCCCCGATCATTATAGAAACTAAGACCTACACTTCCTACCGGATCAGGCAGCACACATGTATTTGAAATATTAGCTATGATTCCATTCTCAAGCTTCAGAGATACGGTACCTACATCGGCTACACTCACACCTTCATGCTGCTCATGCATAATTCGATTTCCGAACATGCCGTATACTTCTTTTACCTCTCCTGCCAGATAACGCACCAAATCGACGATATGAGTGGTTTGCTCGGTGAACTGTCCTCCGGATTGCTCCTGATCACGCCACCAAGCTACGCCCGGCATGCCGCCCATCCACTGGCCCATGACCATACCGATCTTGTCACCACGTAGTGTTTCCTTGAGCCTATTAACATTCTCTTGATAGCGGAAATGGTAGCCTACCGAGGTCAATAAATTATGTTCTTTAATATCTTGCAGCAAGCTGGCAGGAATTTCAGTAGTCATACTAAGCGGCTTCTCTATAAAAAAAGGAATATCCCTCTTGATTAATGAACGTTCAATCGCACCATGAGATTGTGGAGGCACACAGATATAAACAGCATCAAGCTTCTCCGCATCCAACATCTCTGTAATATCACCATATCCAGCAGCTCCATATGGACGTGCCATATCTTCGCCTTTGGCTTTACTGCTTCCACAGACTGCCTGCAACTGGACATCAGCCATCCCCGCCAGCAAATCAGCATGTACCTTAGAGAACCAACCTGTACCCACAATACCCACTTTTATTGTCATATTATTTCCTCCTGCCGATTGATTATGAATACCCTTTCGTAGATTATAACCTCTTATGAGCGTATAAGATAATCTCTCCATTCTTCGGGAAGCAAATGCATATATGGACTCTGCAAAAAACGGTCATCCGCCAACACGATAATGCCCGTATCCGTCTCGCTGCGAATCAACCTGCCTCCGGCTTGGAGTACCTTACACATTCCCGGATAGACATAGGCATAATCAAAGCCATTTTTTCCTCTGGCATTAAAATATTGACGCAGCAGATTGCGTTCAAGACCAAGCTGTGGCAGGCCAACGCCAACAACCATAACCCCATTGAGGCGATCCCCTGGCAGATCCACACCTTCTGAAAAAATCCCTCCAAGTACAGCAAATCCCAATAACGTCTCGTCATTATCTGGACTAAATGCGGCTAAAAAACTTTCTCTAGCTTGCTCGCTCATGCCAGTATCCTGCATCAATGTCCGGATTTCAGGGTAATACTCCGTAAAGGCCTGATATACGTTTTGCAAATAGAGGTACGAAGGAAAAAACACCAGATAGTTGCCCTTTTTAGAGACCATTTGGCTCAGTGCTTTAGTCAACGGAACTAGGGAGGCTTCCCGGTCATGATAACGTGTGGAGACAGGTAAGACGGTAACTTCCCACTGCTCTTTCTGAAAAGGGGAAGACACGGTTAAACTGTAATCTTCCTCCGCTGCACCAATCATATCCCGGTAGTAAGATAATGGAGAAAGTGTAGCTGAGAACAGGATCTGGCTGCGAAAGCTCTTGGACATCTGCCGTAGCAGATGCGAGGGATCCAAATTGAATAGCTTGAGATAGACATCCCCTCTACGAACCTCCGCATAGGTAATGTAGCGTTCATCATAGGTCTTAAAGGTGCGGAGCATGCCCTGAACTGCAAAATAGGTATCCAAGAGGACATTTTCCCCTTCTCCTTCCCCATTCAGTGAGACAATACTGGAGCTCGGGTGAATAAGCTCCTGTTCCGCCTCCAAAGAAAATATCTCAAGCAAAGCCGGCAGCTCCTCCGGGAACGAGTCCCACTGCCCTTGCCCCTCTTCATTGCAAATTTTGCGAAGGGAGATGAAAAAAGCATTCACCGATTTAGCGGCTGTACTCAAATTCCGGTTCATTTCTTTATATTGGCGCTGGATTTCCAGGAAAGGGGCTTTCAGCAAAGAGGCGGAGAACATCTCCCGTCCCCGGTCTACCAGATTATGTGCTTCATCTACTAGAAGTACCGTTTCTCTCTTTCTTTCCTCTGTTAGCCGTTTCAGACTGATGCGAGGATCATATATATAATTGTAATCGCAGATCACAGCATCACAGGCATAGGCTGCATCCAACGAGAACTCAAATGGGCACACTTTGTGTTTGTGAGCATACAGTGCAAGGGTGTCTCTGCTCATCAGCGTCTCATGCTCTAACAGATCCATTAATGCCTCGTTGATCCGGTCATAATAACCATCCGTATAAGGACAGGAATCCTTACCACATATCCCCTCTTCGCGAAAACAGGCCTTCTCTTTAGCGGTAAGTGTGATGACATGCAGCTGAAGACCCTGCGTTAGCAACAGCGAGATGGCTTCCTGCGCGGCAAAACGGGTAACCGTCTTTGCCGTTAAATAGAACAATCCTTTAGCTTGTCCTTCGCCCATCGCTTTAAGGACAGGGAACAACGTCGACATTGTTTTCCCGATACCTGTGGGGGCTTGAGCGAACAGACTGACCTTTTCCACGACGGACTTGTATACAGCTCCTGCAAAATGACGTTGTCCCTTTCGATAAGAGGAGAACGGAAAGCTCAACTCCCGAAGACTCTGCTCCTTCTTAGCATCATGACGAACCATCATCTCGGCGTATGGAGCATATCTAGCCACTGTGTCATTCACAAATGAAATCAGTTCTTCAAAAGACAACGTTCGGTACAAGCTTTTTTGCTCATCAGTGGCCCGGTGGACATAGGTAAGCTTAACCTGAATAGAAGAAAGCTCTTGCTCCAGAGCCACCATATATGCGTACATCAGCGCCTGTGCCCAATGAACCTCATGTCCTTCATCCAGTAAATCCAGCAGTCCGGAGGTTGATTTGATTTCTTCGACCGTAAAGCTCCCATCCTCCGAGACAAGCAATCCATCACAACGCCCATCTACAACATAAAGCAGGTTTCCATAAGGAATCTCCGTTTTCAAATAAACCTCCTTGCGGTCACCTTCCTTATATTGCTTTTGGATCTTCTGATGAATTCTTGTGCCTTCGACCATAGCGCCCGTTCCATGAAAGCCAGGTTCAATGCTTCCGCTGCGAAAAACATATTCAACGAGAGTTCTAACTGATAAAGCTACTGTAGAGCTCATCCAGCATCACCTCCTTTTATTATCCATATATCCTTTTTGTTCCCAAATGCCATTTTAGTCCTGAATTCGTTGTATAACCCTGCATGAGAGCAGGAGCGTCAGCTTCAACCCTTTGTGTTCAACTTTACGCGCTCCACTAAGCTTATACTTAGGTTCTCGATTTTTGACATTCTATAGCCAGCCCTGCATAATAAATTTTATTACTATGGAATTATTTTGTCTGGGCGCTGTTTCTTCCTAGCCGGGAAATGGCGTTTTATCATGTAGAAAGAAGGCGAAGCTGTGTCATCCTTTAACTTTAAACAGTGGATCGTTAAACCTTTTGTGTTTTTCACAATAATTTTTATTCTAAAAGCTTTCTTGGCATGGGGCGTAATCTTTGACGATATATTGCCCTGGAAATCATTATTAACTGAAATCCCCTTTGCTTGGGCGCTCTTCTGTATCATTGAACGTTTTGGTTCCAAGCGCAAGCTCGGATATTACATGACCGTAAATTTATTAGTGACAGCCATTTTCTTCGCAGCCATTATGTATTTTAAATATTACGGTGTTATTGTGACTTACCATGCAGCGGAGCAGGTGAATCAAGTCACCGCCGTCAGCAACAGCGTATTCTCACTAATGGATCCATACTACCTGCTGATTTTTACAGACATCATTATTCTTGGCGTCTACTTCTTCTTTAATAAAAAAGGCCGGGTCTATAAGAAAGAGAATATCAACCACCGCCGTGGCGGAAAACTTAAGTATAGTGTTCTGTTTGCAGTCTCACTTGCTTTATGTTTGTTCAACATCTTGCCTAATAAGGCCAGTATGAACGAAATTAAGAAAGCTCAAGAAATGGGAATTCTTAATTATGAAGCTTATACGATCTTCGCTAAAGAAGAGCCTGAGCTAGTCGATTCAAGTGACATTACACAGGATGCCATCAACAAATTGAAGGGGATTAATACTGCGGCTAGTTCTCCACTTCAAGGCATCGCTAAAGGCAAGAACCTTATTATTCTTCAAATGGAATCTTTCCAGAATTTCTTGCTGGGACTTAAATTAGACGGTCAAGAAATTACACCGAACCTGAACAAGGTAATGAAGGACAGTCTTTACTTCCCTAATTTCTATCAAATGGTTGGCCAAGGGAATACGTCGGATGCAGAGTTCGTAGTTAACACTTCCTTCTACATCCCTCCACGTGGAGCGGCAACGATGTCTTATGTGGATAAGGTACTTCCAAGTCTGCCACGCGTGCTTAAAGAAAATGGATATCAGACAGCAACCTTCCACACCAATGTCGTAGAATTCTGGAACCGCGGCGAGCTGTATGACTCCCTCGGCTTCGATCATTATTATGACCGCAAATTTTTTGGTGAAGATGATGTCTTCTTCTTTGGAGCTTCTGATGATACGCTCTACAGTAAGACAGCCGATAAACTAAAAGAAATGGACCAACAGGAGCAGCCTTTTTACGCTCAAGTCATTTCAATGTCAGCGCATCACCCTTTTACTATTCCGGAAGAAAAATACCGCATGAAGCTGCCAGAGCGTTATGAAGGTACTTTTGTTGGTGACTATATCCGTTCCCAGAACTATGCGGATGATGCTTTTGGACATTTTGTAGAAGAGCTAAAAGCAAATGGTGTCTGGGACAATAGTGTAATCATGATTTATGGAGATCATATGGGATTGCCGATTTATTCCCTCGATCATGATGATAAAGAATTGATGACTGAAATCTATGGTCATGAATACAGTTATGCGGATATGATGAACATCCCTCTGCTTATTCATGCAGGTGCTGGCGTAGCATCGCAGACCATTGACGAAGTAGGCGGGGAAGTAGATATCATGCCAACCGCAGCCAGTCTGCTTGGGATTTCATTAGAGAATAACGTATATTTTGGTCAAGATCTACTCAGTCAGACTTATAATTTGCTGCCAGAACGATATTATTTACCTTCTGGTTCATTCATTGCCAGCTCAGGATTGCTTATTCCTGGTAACAGCTTTGAAGACAACACTCAGTACTCTATTTATAACAATGGAACAACGCCGAGTGCCACTGAAGACGAATATAACCGTGCCTTGAGGCTTTTACAGCTTTCCCACAGCTATATCACTCAGTTGCCTGACAAACAACCTAAACAATAAATTACAGGGCGTAGGCAGCCAACGAACAAAAACAGCAGAGCAGCGATTCTCCAATAAGGAGAACCGCTGCTCTGCTGTTTTTATAAAGATATCCATTCCGAAGCTTAGCTGACTAACGCTCCTGGTCCTCGATCATACGGTAATACTCTGCAAAGTTGCGTAGTTCTTCGGGCTTTAGTATGGATAAATGCTCCGCCAGCAGTTCTTTGGACCGGAAATGTCCTTCTTCGAGCACCTGCTGACCTTTTTCGGTGATCGTCACTACAACCGCTCTCCGATCCTTCCCATCCGGCTCACGTTTGATATAACCCAGCACCTCCAAACGGTCCAGCATCACCGTCACCGCACTGGATTTGACCTCCATACATTCTGCCAGCTGTACCACCCGCGACTTCTTTTCTTTCGCTATCATATTTAACAGACCCATCTGTGGCACCGTAAGTCCGAGTTCTTTGTGCAAAGACATTTGAGACATAATCTTACGCTGTACTCTCCACATGGATAGTCCTAGACGATCTATTAACGGATCTATTTGATGTGGCATATTTGTTCAACCCCAATCCGTTTTTAATAACTCAAGCGTACCATTAGAACTGGTTATGATTCAATGGTTTTGTCTACTAAACCATTGAAAGCATGATGGAAAGCGCAAACTTCCACGATTCTCCAATTTCCGACACAGAAATACTATATTCCATGTAAGGTTATAAGCATATCAATACGATATAATCGTAGAGGTGAGAGCTATTATCACTGAGAACATAATTTGTCAAGGTTGGTGCGAAGAATGAAATTAGCAACTAAATTAACTTGGATGATGTTCGTCGTCTTACTTCTTGTAGGATCATCCATCGGGTTTTTCGGATACCGTACAGCTTATAAGCAAGTAGACGAAGCCGCAGGTATCGAATTGGTAGGATGCGCTAATATTACAACCGGCCTGATTGACCCAGCAGACATTTCCGCATTGTTGGCAGGCGATCAAAGTAAACTGGAGGCTGTAGAGGATCGAATCGGTTGGATTGTAGCACATAAGGCTATTTTTAAAGAGGCATTCATCTTATCCTTAGACGGAAAAGTACTTGCCGCAGATTCAAGCTTCCAAGCTAGAGGTTATAAAGCAGGCGATACTTTTTATTTCCCAGCTGAAGTTAAGCAACATATCACTGAGTCCAAGCATTCCTCCTACTCCAAGGTTTATACATACGAAGGTACCTCACTTAAGACAGGTTACGGCCCCATCTATCAGGATCATGATCCATCTAAACCTATAGTTGCGCTGATGGCTATTAATTTCGATGGCTCCATAATTCAAGAACGAACTCAAGATATCATTGTTCAGCCTTTTATTATCGGTGCTTCCATTCTGGTTATAGCTATTGTGGCAGCTTATCTGTTAATCCGCCGAATGATTAGTCCGTTAACGAAGCTGTCCAAAGGGGTCAACCTTGTTGCACAGGGCGACCTTACTCATAATCCTATTTTATTCAACAGCAAGGATGAGATTGGTACATTAGCCCGTGATTTCAATGACATGACCCAAAGCCTGCGCTTACTTATTACCGAGGTCAATGAGACCTCCATGCAGGTAGCCTCCTCTTCCGAAGAGCTCTCCGCCAGTGCGCAGGAAACCAACCGGGCCGGTGAATATAGCGTCAATGTTACGATTGAACTTGCCGATACCGCGAATTCACAGCTGCAGAATATGGAGGGTGAATATAAGTCTGTACAAGACCTGTCTCGTTTCATCACAGAGATTGCAGGCAATGCAGATAACGCAATGAATAATGCGGTCAGCAACGCTAATAAAGCACGTACAGGCCGTGAGGCAATGGATTCCACCACACAGCAGATGAGAGTCGTAAGTGACAGTATTACCGACCTAGCACTCATTATTGAAACCTTGGGTGGTTATTCCAAAGAAATTGAAAATATCGTGGGTACTATTGCCAGCATCGCAGAAGAAACCAATCTCCTGTCCCTGAATGCAGCGATTGAAGCCGCAAGAGCTGGAGAAGAGGGAAGAGGGTTCGCGGTCGTTGCTCATTCCGTACGTAAGCTGGCTGAGCGCTCAGCCCATTCCGCTGCGCAAATTGGCCAACTGGTCAACATCATCGTAAACCAGATGGATCAGGCTGGAGAAACTATGAAACGCTCTACAGAAGAGATGGAGCACGGCAGAGAAATGATTGCCACGGCAGGCCAGTCCTTCTCGGAAATTGAAATGTCTGTCTCGGGAATGGCCTCACAAAGCCAGCAGATCTCAGGAACGGTTCGCCAGCTTTCACTGATCTCCGACCGTCTCGTTACAACCCTTCAGAATATCGTAAATGTCGCTAATCAGACAGCCAGCAGTGCAGAGACATTATCCGCTTCCTCAGAAGAACAGCTTGCCGCAATGGAGGAAGTTGAGTCTGCAGCAGCTTTCCTGTCCTCCCTAGCTGAGAAGCTGCAAATTCTGATTGAACGATTTAAGGTTTCTTAATAGCAAAGGGGCTAGCATCCAAGCAGAGATATTCTGCTTAGACGCTAGCCCCTTATTCTATGTATTGAGATCATCTGCTACGATACTGCTGTATTCGCTATAAACCACTGGCCCAGCTCATGCACCGGCATTGGCCGCCCATAATAATAACCCTGCATCACTCTGCAGCCTAAGGATTGCAGCAGCTCAATCTGCTCTGGCGTCTCCACACCTTCCGCCACGACCTCCATATTAAGATTGGTGGCAATCGCAATGATATTACTGATAATGGCTTTCTTGGAATGCATCTTGCTCTTACGAATAAACACTTGATCAATCTTGAGTGTGTTAACTGGAATCTCATCTAAATTACCAAGGGATGAAAAGCCTGTCCCAAAGTCATCCAGTGATACCCTTACCCCAAGTGCCCGAAGTCTGGAGAGCTGCGCAACCGTCTCTTCCATGTTATTCATCGCAATGGACTCTGTAATCTCCAGTTCAAGGAAATGCGGCTCTAGACCTGAACGTGTGAGTGCTTCTTCTACAACATCGTATAAGCCCCCGCCCTCAAACATCCGTGCTGACATATTAATAGAGACTGCGACATTTGCTATCTCTTCCTTATGCCAAAGCATGTTCTGGCTGCATACATCATGCAGCATCCAATAGGTAATCGGGACAATCAGTCCCGTTTCCTCTGCAATGGGAATGAATTCAGCCGGGGAGATTATCCCATGTTCAGGGTGCCGCCAACGCAGCAGTGCTTCAAGACCCACGGTAACGTTCATATACGAATCCCATTTTGGCTGGTACACAACCATAAACTCGGAGCGTGCCAGCGCTTTACGAAGATCCTTCTCCAGCGACATCCGTCGCAGCTGATGGCGGTTCATCTCCTGATCGAACACACTGAATTTATTCTTACCCGAATCCTTAGAGGTATAAAGAGCTGTATCGGCTGCCTTCATTAACGCTGAGCGGTCAGTTCCATGCATAGGGGTCATACTGATCCCCACGCTTGCAGTAACATATAGCTCATTACCTTGAATACTGTAATATTTCTTAAGCTCATATAAAATGTGCTCTGCCTCCTCTTGCGCATCCTCCACAGTACAATCTGGAAGAGCGATCAGGAATTCATCTCCGCCCAAACGAAAGACCTTGCCTTTACTTCCTACAGAGCGTCTTAATCTTATAGCGACCTCTCGCAGTAACAAGTCCCCTATATCATGTCCAAGCGTATCATTAATCGACTTAAACCGATCCAGATCCACAAAAAATACGGCGCCAGATCTACTCCCGAAAAATTCATCTTTAAAATAACGTACCAGGCCATGCCTGTTCGGAAGATCAGTTAGTGGATCATAATAAGCCATCCGTTCCAGCACATGCCGGTCCAGAAATACAGCACCACCAGAAATCGCAAGCATAAATAGCGTTACCAAGGACACTCCCATTAAAAGAATAACATCAGTCTCCATAAAAAAAGTTGTATTGCCTAGTAGACCGTTATATTCAAAATGAGTCGCCCTTACACTCGTATAATGCAATCCAGTCACCGAAAATCCGATAAAGAGAGCAGAGTATAACTTCCAGCGGTTAAAACCCACATAGTCTTTAAACTTGTGAAATAGAAATAATCCGATAAAAGATGAGAGCATAACGAGGATTACAGCACATGTCTGAGTCCATATCTCATAATGAATCTCCGCTGCGATCTTCATGGAGGACATTCCGATATAATGCATAGCCGAAATTCCGCTGCCTAGAAGAACACCACTAACTATTAAACAACTTTTTCTTAAACGTGGCACAAACGTAATCCGGAATGCCGAATAGCAGCACAACACACCAACCAATAACGATAATACAGCCCTGCCTGGATAATAATTCACGCTAAAAGGAAAACGGCTCGCCATAATCCCTACATAATGTATCGACCATATGCCACTGCCGAGTACACATGCCCCCGATATTAACCATAAGCGACGAACTTTCCCAAACGAACGAGGGACTTGCGAGATCAGATTCAGCGCGGAATAAGCTGCAGTCGCCGCTAGCGCAAATGATAGTAAAACAATCCAAACGTTATAGTGGATTCCCATTTTATCCATTAGTTAACCTCTTCACCGGTTTTGAATACCGTAATCGCTGCAGCGTATTTCTCAAGTAAAAAATCAGTACACGAATATCAGATAAATGGAAGAGTGCGTAAAGATTATAGGTTATCCCTGAAAAGCAACTTTAGATGTATTCTACCTTGTATTCAGCCGATTGTCTAAGAAAATACTGGAATTTATACCCTTTTTTTATGTCGGCAAAAAATGTCCATATTTGACGCATTCACTCACCCCGAAAAGTTGGATATGTGACCTGTGGTTGATGGGTTTTTGGGGAAGGTCTTTCGCCATAACCATTGATTCAAAACTACCAGAACTAACAGATAGATGTAAATTCCTCCGGTAAATAAAGTGAAGACATAATGAATACCCGCCATCCCCATCAGCAAAAACATAAGCATGAAGGCGACTCCAGTGTAATCCTTTTGTTTGGCTGCCTCATAACGCTCTGAAAAAGGTAAGCTCCGGGGATAAACACGAAAGCAGATGACTGAGAAAATCAACATGGCGAATAATACCACTACTAAATCAGGTACAATGTGCACACCGAACAACAGAATGAACAATACCGCATCTACAGCAAATAAAGGCAAGACTAGCCGTAGCAGTGCCGCCTTAAGCATCCCACGGTAAATAGGCGTGCTATCGGGTAAAGGAATCAGCCTATAAATCCAAGCTCCTTTATAACTTGTAGAGTATCGTAGCATCTGTATTACAGTCTGCATTAACATCGTGCAGAAATAGATTAACAAGTACACTTTTGAACCTTTAAGGGAACCATCATAACTATTCTGCAATATACCAAATATAAAAATAAACGGGAATGCGATAGAAAAGCCAAGTGCAGGATAGACCTTCAGCTTAAAATCGCGCTCATTCTTCATCATGGACCAAGTAAACCGAAAGAAAATCCCCTCTGCTGGTTCCTTGCATACTCTGCGCGAGAGCCACTCTGCGATCTGGCCCTTGTCTTTTCCACCGGAGCCTTGCTCCGCCAGCTTTTGCAAATTCCGTTCAAACTGCGGCATCAGCTTAATATAGGCTGCGATCAGTACAAGTGGGGTTATCAAAGCCAGCATTGAAAGAATGAAGTAATAGGGTTCTCTAGCTCCACCAAGCAACAGTTCAAACGGAGCCGCGAACCAAACCGGAAAAATAAAGTACTGCCACCAAGCAGGATGATAAGCAGCGCCAAGCTCAGTGAGGTTGAACAACCGGGAGATGAATTGATAGCCCACCATTATTCCGATCGTCAGAAGGATTTGCGTATAATTTATAATATCCTTGAGCTTCTCCCCATCAAAAAACCGCATGATCATCAGGTAGAGCAGTGCAGTTATTACGAGGATAAAACAGTCTAACAAGACAATTGTCACCGCATACATTAGAAAAAAAGCGATCCCCTGCTTAAATAGGCTAAATACCAAAGATGGACCAGTGATCGACAATGTAACTGTCCCTAAGTAGAGGAGAACGTGGATGGTTTTGGCCATATTTAAGGTGGTACGGTTGACGGGTTTGGAAAAAAGAATATTTTTATCACGTAAATCAAGCATTACTGAAGAAAAGTCAGAGATCAGGGTTGTGGAGACAAAAAACATAATGATCCCAAAGGTTAAGCTCATTTGCAGCATATAGTGATCGTTGGATAGCGTTAGCGGAATTAATATTAAACCAAACAGTAAATAAATCCACTGTAATCGCAAGGGTGAACCTTCTTTAGCGTTCTCCTTTTTCTGCATACCTGCAAGCGCTGTAGGCGTTCTTCTTCCGTCCATGGTCAGTTTGATCTGTAAAATACTCCGCATGGTGTCGTAATCGACTCCAAATCTTATAAAGGCACCCCGCAGCTTATCCAACAGCCTCAGCACGAAGAAATCAGTCATAAGAGGATACCTCTTGCTCCTGCATGACCGCAACAAATTCACCAGCGATATCACGGTATTTATCAAATCCGGTTAATTGATTGAAAATATCTTCAAGCGTCCCTTCACGGCCTTTCTCCTTCAGCTCTGCAAAACTTCCGTCCGCCACAATATCCCCGCCATCAATCAAAATGATCCGGCTGCTGATTTTCTCAACCACATCCATGATATGTGAGGAGTAAAAAATGGTCTTCCCCCGTGCCGCCAGCGATGCAAAAATCTCCTTCACTATCATCACGCTATTAGCATCCAAACCACTCAGCGGTTCATCCAGGAATAAAATATCAGGGTCATGCAGCATGCTGGAGATAAGCAGCACCTTTTGCTTCATCCCTTTTGAGAACGAAGAAATCCGCATATCGTAAGACTTCTCCAAACCTAGCAGTGTAGTTAATTTTTTGGCCTTGTAGTCCGCCTCGGCACGACCTAGCCCATACAGCTCGCCAACAAAGGTTAGATACTCTCTTGCAGTGAGGCTATCATATAATTCGGCTACCTCCGGCACATAACCTATACGTTTCTTGTAAGAAACATCTCCATCGGCAATATCCTTACCGAAAATCTCCACTTTACCGTTATATCCTTCTACCAGACCGAGCATAATCTTCACCGTTGTACTCTTGCCTGCCCCGTTAGGGCCGATATAACCAATAATTTGTCCTCTATATACCTTAAGATCAATTCCCTTTAGCACCATTCGGTCTGTATAGTTCATCCATAAACCTGAAATCGTTATGACCGGATCGTCAGCTAAACCCATATCTCAGTCCCCTTTCTAGTAACTAATCAATAATGTGAAATATTACTACTTTATGTAATTACAATAATTGTATCATTTAGTAGAATCCTCTTCCATGATTTAGTCTGCTAATCTTATGTCTAGTTAAAAAGAGAGTGGCCATTAGGCCACCCACTAGAGATTTATAGCGAAAGGCAGCGCCACCGATGCCACGAAATGGCTGTTGGCACCCCCTTTATTTGAGCAAACCGGCCTAAGATCAGCGTACGTTTGGTCGGGTAGCATTTATAAGTAAGAGAGCGAGCACGCTATCGGACACAGCTGACCTTATACGCGGCTTTTTCCCACATTTGGAGTGCTAAAGGACCCCATAGTCGCTATCAGCATGAAAAACACCATAAACACACCTTTTTCTAAGCGATAGCGTCGCTGGAGTCCGAAACTATGCCCCAAAGGCTGGAAAGTGGAAAATAACGTCATCTGGGTCCGAAAGCCGCGCCGATAATGAATGAACTGCTGAATCAAGCGGGCATGAGGGCATGAGGGCATGAGGGCATGAGGGCAAGCGGACAGGGCAAGGGCAACCAGCCAGCTAACAAACAAAAAAACAGAGCAGCGATACTCCAATAAAAGAGGAATCGCTGCTCTGCTGTCTTAGCCAAACCGAGTCGCCGCATTCATAGTTGAACGCTACTTACGTGACGTCCGCTATGTCTTAGTGGCTGATTATTTGGATAGCAAATTGTAAATAACCTGTGCTGCTTCTGCTCTTGTAGTGACTTCTTTCGGATTGAGTTTACCGTTCGCTCCGGTCACTACGCCTCTCTCTACCAGCGCTTGAAGGGCTTCTTGTGCATAACCAGCGATCTGTCCAGCATCACTAAATCCGGCAAGCGTGGCCGCTGTCTTCTCAGATGGCAGTTCACCTAGCGCTACAAGCGAGCGGTACAAGAGTGTAAATAGCTCCTGCCTAGTGATCTGAATATCTGGCTGGAATTGATTATCTCCCGAACCCGTTGCTACCCCAAGACGTTTAGCTGTAGCAAGATAATTCGTATAATACGTATTGCCTGCATCTGCAAAATTATCAGCAGCAATGGCATCCGGTGTGATGTCATAAGCCTTGAGCAACAAGACGATGAACTGCCCTCTAGTGATTGCAGCATTCGGACTGTAATGTTCAGCATCCGTACCAGATGTGATACTGCGTGCTGCTAAGAAACCTACTGCATGGCTATACCATGATGCCTCTGGAACATCTGCAAAGCTCACCTGATTATATCCAATAATATATTGGGAGAAATGTGTGGTTACGAAATCTACAGTTCCCTTGGCGGCATTGTAATTTCCACGTACATTGTCCAAGCTTCCAGTGCTGTTAATGTGATACACAATAACTGCATCTGACCGTTCTCCCGCTTGCAGCACGTACGGTACGCTGACACGAACACTGCCCCCACCGAAGGTGGAAATCGTACTTTCACCCGCTATAACCGACAAGTCATAAACCGGTCTGTCTCCGAGAACAGCCTTGCCTTCTGCCGTTAATGACACCTTCGCGATTCTAACAATGATGTCTCCGGCATCTGAAGCTGCACTAATGCTCGCCAATGATTTGGCATCAAACGTAATCGTACCCACATTCTCATAATCAATGGTAATCTCCGCCTTCGTTCCGGCGGCTAACTCATTAATTATGCTTCTTGGAAGTATAAGATCAGCTGTTTGAGTATCCGAAGTAGCTGCAACTTTAATTTCAAGAATAGCCTTCTTCCCATCAGCCTCTGCCTTCTTAGCGAGACTCACAAATTCAGCAGCCGTTTCTTTTGTGATCGTTGCAGTAGTAACTCCTGTGGTTTTATCCGTTTTAGTTGCTGCTGTTGCTGATAGGTTCACGGTACTCCCTGCTGTTGCCGTAGCAACCAGTTGCGGGCTTGCCGATGGTGTTGGTGTAGTCGTGCTCGGTGTAGAATTGCCACCCGATCCACTTGTTCCACCTGTTCCAGGATCTGAAATAGGCACATAGGCCGGAACCACAATGTCAGTCGCTGGACTTGCCTTATAACCTTCTTTGGCTGCGTATCTCACTTGATACGTGCCCGGTATTAATCCTGTGATTTCTTTATCTGGTGCATACACATAATTAGTTACACTCGACAGCTTATATTCTAAGGCTGTCGTGGTTCCCGTAATTCTTCCATCGTTGTTCGCTGCTGAGGTAGGAGCAACTCCCTGTAACCCAGTTGGGGCTGCTTGTTCCGCAGTGAATGCTGGAACGATTACATCTGCTGCTCTACCCGCGTTAAATCCCTCTTTAGCTGCGTATCTTACCTGATAGATACCCGGCACAAGTCCAACGATCTCTACATCTGATGCGTAGACATAATCGGTAACGGTAGACAGCTTATATTCCAGTGCTTTCGTAGTTCCTATAATTTTACCGTCGTCATTAGCTGCACTGGTTGGTGCTACACCTACTAATCCTGTAGGTGCCGCTTGCTCACCATATGCCGGGACTTCAACTGTAGCGTCTTTACCAACGCTGTATCCCTCTTTTGCCGCATATCGCACATTATAGAAGCCCGGAGTAAGACCAGTGATAGCCGCACCTGTTACAGGCTTATAATCAGCTTCTCCAACGCCTTTATACTCCTGTCCTTCCGCTGAACCCGTAATTTGCCCATCATCATTAGCTTCAGAAGTAGGGGCTACGCCTACCAGTCCTATCGGAGCTGCTTGTTGATGGGTGTAAGCAGGAACTTCCACACTTACGTCTTCGCCAGCATTATAAGGAATGATTGTAGGTCCAGCTGCGGAGGTTGGCCCTTGATAGCCCGATGTTGCGGCATATCTTACCTTATAAACACCAGGTGCAAGCCCTGTGATGGCTGATCCCGAAACTGGGGTGTAAGCCTCGTCTCCAGCAAGCTTAAATTCCAATGCTGAACTGGTGCCTACAATTTGCCCATCCTTATTGTCGGCCGCAGTTGGTGCTACACCCGTAAGTCCTGCCGGCACAGCTTCGAGTCTGGAGAATATTTTATCCAGCGCTGTTGTAGTGTTATTGTATCTGGCTCCGATTGGGTAATTAGCCTGCACGTAATCCGGTTGGATATTCGTCCAGCTGTACATAAGTTCAACATGCCCTAGAATCGGTGTGTTTTTGCCTCCTGCATCCTTGTTGTCCTTGTTATAAGTGAACAGATATGGAACCTGAAGTCTGTCTCCGCTCACAGTGTTTCCAAGTCCGTCTACATAACTAATTACAGTTGGTTTAGCAGCTGTATTGTTTTCGGTCTTGATATTGGTCAGATAAGTACGAACCAGATCAACATAAAGCTGCGCATACGGATGATTGGTGGTTCTAATCTGAAGCTCATTATTATTATGCGGATTCGCACTGCCCTTAGTGCCGCTGTTGTTATTAGGCTCAGCAACGGTCACACCAGCATCCAGCTTAGTGTCGAAGAAGTAGATCTTATGGATATTATGTTTTTTGGCATATTCGTTGATATATTTAATCACCGCTTGCGTGTTAGGGCACCACGAGCCGCCTAACAAAATCGCATAGTTTCCCTCACTCGCTAAAATTTGCTTCAGCTGATGATAGGTCACATGTTCATAAACAAGCGTGCCATCCGCTTCGTTGAAGATCGTAGGTTTGCCCTCATTTTCCCCTTCATAGTTCTTATTAAATGCAGCCTTGATATAAGCCGACTCGTCGATAGTGTCATATCGGGAAGCGGCACCCAGCACCTCACTTACTGATGTTTTATACGCATTAACCTTCGCCGCATCAAGTGTTCCGTTCGTCAGGAACTCATTCCACGAATAGCTCTTATCCAGATAGGATACGACAGGAGCACTATTTCCCTGTGCATCCTTGTGATCCTTGTTGTATACCAATAAGAATGGAGACTCGAGCTTGTTAGCAGTCACAACTTCCCCGTTTGTATTGGTATAGCTGACATTGCGTTCTGGATCATCTTTGGAAGATAGATTTAAATTCTTCAAATACTTGTTGACCAGATCAACATATTTATAGGCAAATTTATTATTGCTGTCTGCAATCTGAAGGGTGTCCCCGTCCAGCTTAGTATCAAAGTTATAAATCGTAGAGATGCCATATTCCTTAGCTGCCTCGTTGATAAAGCCGATATCAGCCTGTGTATTCTCGCTCCAAGCACCGCCAACCAGAACAGCGTATGTGCCTTCACTCTCAAAAAGATGAACGATATCTTCATACGTCGCTGTTTTAAATACATGGTTAGCATCATTTAGACGGTCATAGACATGACTGAAATAGTCAAACTGGTTAACGCCGCCTTGTGAAGAGGTTATCGCCTCTGCGGTATCCGGATTAGCATAAGCTCTTCCTGCCTGAGTAGGCAGGATTAGCAGGGAGGCTGCCAGCAGCAGCGTTACAATTTTTTTGAAGGTTAATGGTCGTATCATTATGTGCACCTCGCCTTAAATAGGTTTATGGGAAGAATGGGCTGAAAGGAATCCTGAATGAGCCTGCTGCTCATCAAGGACAAACCTCTTCCTCAGCGGCTGGTGCCGGTGCGGGTGCCTGAACCGTTTCCGCTGGAGCAGGAGCTGGTGCGCTGACCGTGGATGCAGGTGCAGAAGACGATGTTTTCGGTTGAGAAGACTCAACTACCGGAGCCGGGGTCGCCTTAACTACCTCTGTGGTAGAGAAGGTTATAGCCTTTTTGGAAGGTGTCTCCGTTGCTTTTGCTACGGGAGCTGCGGTTTCCTTAGGCTGTTCAGATACAACAGGAGCGGTGGTCGGCTGAACGGCTTTAGCGGTTACGTTTGCTTTTGGAGCAGTCGTAGGCGCAGCAGTTGGCGCAGGCGTTGCTGCGCTGGTTTGCGGTTTAACAGATGCAGATACCGTTGTTGCAGCTGTTGCCGTCTTAGCGGTGTCCGCAGCCGGGGATGCAGCTGCTTTAGGCTGAACTGCACCCGCTTCTGGAGCTGCTGAAGCCACAACCTTCGCCGCAGAATCAACAGCTGCGGCTGGGGCCGTAGTCGCTTTTGCCGTGACTGTCTCAGCTGCTGGAGCCGAAGCTTCCGGCTGGACAGCTTCTGTTACAGGAGCTGCAGTAGCTTCTGCCTGAACAACAACTGCTGCCGCAGAAGTAGCTGCTGGTAAAGCTGCTGCGGTTACTGCTGTATTACTACTCTCTTGAATGGGTGCTGCCTCTGCTGTTTTTTTGTTAGCGGATACCGCGGCATACGTCAATGCGGAGAAGACGATAGCGGCGGCAACCAAAGAGATCGAAAGCTTTTTCATATGTGTACCATCCTTTTCAAATAAAATAAGAAACCCCTTCACTACATTCTTGTACCTTAAATCCGTAACTCTCCCTTCTCTAAAGTAAAAAAAAAGAGACTCAACGGGACGCAATTTACGCGTCTTTCGTTGAATCTCCGGCTGTCCAGTCGATTCCAATTGGCTTGTGATTAAGTTCCATATTATTCATGCCATAGTACCTTGTCAATCAATTTTTATTTTTCACATGGTTTTTATCGGAATTGATTATTTTTTAACATATAATTACATTGACTTTACTATAAATTCTATATAGATTGATCTCAATAGGATTAATCACATTAAAAAACTAGGTTTAAGGGGGTATTGGTAGTGAACATAGATAACAACTTATTATCCGCCATCGAAACGAACTGGTATGGATTTGTCGCCTCCATATTTGTGTTTGCAATTTTGTTTCTACTGGCACGTAAACGAATTGGATTTGGTACCCGGGTACTCATCGGACTTGGCATCGGACTTATTGCCGGTATATTCTTTCAGTACTTCGATTTAGAGACCAAAGCTATTAGCACATTCGGCAGCATTTATGTCAGCTTGATCCGCATGCTCGTCATTCCTTTAGTATTCGTACTCGTATTAAACAGCATTTCTTCCTTAACCAATCTGGAGTATCTACGCAAAATCGGGATCAAAACCTTCGCCTGGTTCCTCGGAACAACGGGCATCGCTTCTATTATCGGCCTATCCGTTGCGCTGCTGTTCAATCCCGGCCATGGTATACAACAAGATGTACCCGCAGATTTTGCAGCCCGGGAAATCCCGACCTTCTCCCAGGTTATCCTCGATCTTGTTCCATCTAACCCTGTTAATGAAGCAGCTACGGGTAAGGTTGTGCCTCTACTCATTTTCGCGATCTTCCTAGCAGTGGCTATAATCAAGATTGGCTCCAAGAAACCGGAAGCCGTCAAGCCTGTACGTGATCTTATTGAATCCCTGACACTGATACTGCATCAGGTTGTGAAATTCATTATTCGCCTGACGCCTTATGGCGTATTCGCACTGATTGCCGGAATCACCGCACGTTATGGCTGGGAGACGTTGCAGGAGCTAGGCAGTGTAATTATAACCTCGTACGTAGCAATGATTATACATTTTGTACTTATCTTTGGCGGATTGGTTCTATTAGTAGCGAAGGTGAATCCAATTCGTTTCTTCCGCAAAGTGTATCCAACCATTACCGTTGCCTTCACAACCAGAAGCAGCTACGCAACCCTACCGGTCAATCTAGAAGTGATTACGAAGCGGCTTCATGTCTCCCCGCGGATCGCGAGCTTTATCGCACCGTTAGGGGCATCTGTGAACTTTAATGCGTGCGGTGGGATTTGGCCAGCTATTGTGGCTGTATTTACCGCCCAAGTATTCGGTATTGATCTGAACTGGACCGACTATATTACACTGGTATTAGTAAGTATTATTTCTTCCATTGGTGTAGCTGGCGTACCTGGACCAGCCGTAATCTCCACCACAGTAGTCTTAACTGCTCTCGGCCTGCCGCTTGAAGGAATCGCTATCGTTGCAGGTGTTGAAGCGCTCATCGATATGGGCCGTACCGCTGTAAACGCAACTGGAACAGCTGTAACAGCTCTGTTAGTAGCTAATTCCGAAGGTGAATTTGACCGCGAAGCGTTTAATAGCAATGATGACGATGATATTCTCTTGAGCACCGTTTAAAAGCTGAAACTGTAAAAACCTCCGGAATCTGCGTAAAGCAGAGCGCCCGGAGGTTTTTTTTGCATAGATTCCTATTGGATTCATCTTCTTATAGCATACTAATTCTTTCCCGCTTTTTAGCAGAAGCTAGACAAGTCTCGATCAATTGCATGCCCAGCACTGCATCCTCAGGTGCAAATAATTTTTTTCCTGTAAATACTGCGGCGGCAAAATCATCGACCTCCCGTGTATAGGGATTCGCCCCGGTGGCATCAACCCGTCTTACCCCTTCACCCGTATGCACAAAAAATTCAGCATCCTCATCTCTAGCATTAAAAGGCATAGGCACTTCAATCATTCCATCGGTCCCCAGAATCTCTAACAGCTGGCGGTTATAAGCCCACATCCCGCAATCAAAAATCAGGCTTAGCCCCTTTGGAAACTCTACCAGCCCTGAAGCCATCATATCTACATTGTCATGCTCCGGAGAAAACATAGCATGAACTGTTACGGCTTCTGGCTCAGCTCCGAACAGCAGTCGTGCTGCACTTAGCGGATAACAGCCGATATCATAAAGCGAGCCGCCGCCCCAAGCGGATTTAAAGCGAATATTAGAGGTGTCTGTAGCGTCATTATAAGTAAAAGTGCCTCGAATGGAGCGTAATTCGCCAATTTCACCGCTAGCGATAATCTCTTGCAATTCCGCAATCCGAGGATGATGCCGATACATATAAGCTTCTGCCAAATGGACTCCAGCATCATTACAAGCTTTTACCATCTCAGACGCTTCTTCACTGTTCAGCGCGATCGGTTTCTCACATAAGATATGTTTTCCAGCTTCCGCCGCACGGATTACCCATTCCCGATGGAGGTGATTTGGCAGTGGAATATACACCGCATCAATATCCTTATCCGCCAGTAATTCCTCATAGCTGCCGTAAGCTTTATCTATTCCGAACTCTGCGGCTACAGCGCTGCTTTTTTCTAAACCGCGACTGGCTACCGCTGTAATCATTCCCGTCTCCGAATCCATTATAGCCGGCATCACTGAACCTGTCGCAATCTGCGCGCAGCCCATGATTCCCCAGCGAAGTTTTTGCACCATCGTTGCTAACCTTCTTCCTTATAGATTACTTACTATACTTAAAGCCACCTTATCATAGAATGAAACGTTTCTCTAACAGAAAGAAGCCTGCAAATTGCAAAAAAACAGTGCCAAAAGGAGCTCCAACCCCGATAGACACTGCTTTTTTATAAAATATGAATGTTTATATTAGTGCATTTAACAGCACAGCCGCACCCAGCACAACTATACGCGCAAGGTTCATCAATACGAAGTTTTTGACGGCAAGAATAAAGGTACTCGCCTTCTCCTGTTTCTCTGTGAACAAGGCAATATTTCGGCGAAGCGGGATCAGCGTAAGTAGAATCAACAGAACCAGAATAGGGTTAATCCCTAAGATCAGCAGCACTACAAGATCCAGATAAGAGACATAGTAGAGATATTTAAAAAGCACAAGCGCTTTGCGGCGGCCAATGTACACCGGAAGCGTGTACCTGCGATTCTCCACATCCTCATCAATATCACAAATATTATTAGCGAGCATAATCCCTGCGATCCCCAAAATAGCGGGCACGGAAAACCAGAAAAGGTACAGCACTTCCACGATGTTGATATTCAAGCTGACCCAGCCGTTCTGAAGCAGCAGTGAAACCACATGCTCATCCGTATGGATATAGGCAGAGATAAAAATAATAACAAAGCCCATAAACAAACCCGAAAACAGCTCACCTAACGGCATACGCGAGATGGGAATCGGCCCGAACGAATAAAGTATACCGATCAAGAACGACAGTCCACCCAGCAAAAAGACCAGCAAACCCGTCTGAGTGACAAGCGCAATCCCGCCCCCTGCTGCCAGCGCCAGCAAAATAACAATCGTCGCCACGACGGTGCGCTCTTTTAGCTTAAAATGAACAATTGGATTATGCGTTTCGTAGCCGTAGCCGTGGGTTTTGGAGGCTTTTTTGAAATCGTAATAGTTGTTAATCGCCGTCGTCGCCATATCGAAGCTAAGCAAAGACACGAACATCAATCCAAAACGCAGTACGTAAAAATCCTCAAACCGGTACAGGGCATACAACGTTCCCATTAGAAACGGAATAATACTGGCTACCTTCGTCGGCAGCTCCACAAATCTTAGAAAGCTTTTAATATTCACACCATACACCCTTATCTGTCAAATGAGCCTGCAAGGCATTACTGTTCAGTTGTTGTAACCGTCACCGGGGACCATTCTGCAATAACTGTTTGTCCATGTACAGACACACTGCCTTCAGGACTCAGATCCTTTTCTGTCATAATTCCGAGCGCTACAGTGAAGTTATTGAATTTAAGCGGTATATTTTTCTCGCGGCGTACTTCCTTGCCGTTCAAATAGAATACAGCCTCATCATTGCCGCGGTGATAGGTAATACGGTACGTATTGAATTCCCGTGGTTTGAAATCCGTATCTTCTTTAAAGATACAGAAATATTTCGTTCCAGTGCTTTCTGGCACTTGTACACCCGGGAACGGCAAAATACCATATACACTAGCATATTTGTCATTTCCCGCGAAGAAATCGAGCGCAGCGCCTGTCGTGAAATCCAGCAGGTTCAGCGATACATATCCATCATACAGATCTCCAGGTGCAGTTCCTTGTGTACGGCAACGAATTTGCAGCTCAATGCTAATCTCTCCAGCTTCCGGAATCTCCACTGGCTTGGCTGAATAATACATGTGCTTGGCATTGTCCAGAATTTGCACTTGATGGTTCTCACGAGATAACTTCGCACGTACATACAAGGTATCATTACGAACGATAACTACAGCCTCCGGCTCACGGTAAGCCCAAAATGATCCGTCAGGCAGTGTAAATCCACCCGTCTTCCAGACCTTTCCTTCTTCTAAAATGGAGTGGAAATCCCCAAGAACCATGCGATTGCCTTTAACTTGTTGTTCTTCTGCCATCAATTCCTTGTCCTTCTTTTCCATGAAAGCTCACTCCTTCTGTAGTCCATCTATTAGTATCAGATCAAGCCTTGAATTAATAAAGTTATTGCCATTACTACTCCGCAGCGTACGGAGGCTTTTTGTGAAGCACCCATCAGCGGGATATAAGCCGGCGAAGCATTATGTTGCTTCAGACTACTGTAAATGCGCAGCGGCCAGAAAGCTGTAACCAGCGCCAACAGTGCGTAAACAGGAAGTACACCCAACAGCACACAGACTATCACCGAAGCGTAGCCAGTAAAAAGAAGTACACGTGAGAATACAAGCGCCTTTTGTTCTCCCCATACTACAACAAGCGTAAGCTTACCCGCCTGCTCATCCGCTTTCCAATGTAGGAAATGGTGATTAAACAACAATAATGTAGTTAAAAATCCGACAGGCAGCGAGAGAATTACAGGCTTCATGCTGAACTGACCGGTTTGTACGAAATAGGAGCCTAATACAGGCATAATCCCAAAAGCAATAAAAATGGCCATCTCACTATAACCTTTGCCGCGATAGCCATAACGCAGTGGCGGAGCCACATAGAAATAAGCGATTAAAGCACCAACAAGTACAAACCAAAGGATATTCCAACCGCTATATATACTAAGAATCCCACCACAGATAAGGGCAATCGCCAGCATACTCCAGGTCATCCTTGCATAAAAAGACTCCGAGAGGATTCCACCTGTCAGTAGCCCGGAGTTTGTGCTGATTTCACCAGCGGAATTCTTTGCTTCTGTATCGGTTCCGTTACGGAAGTCCCACAGATCATTCACCATATTGGAGAACAAATGCGCCGAAATCGCCCCTATTAAGGTAAGAATAAATAAAACCGGATGGAATGTCCCTTCCCATACATATGCCCCAACGGTCCCCAAAACAATCGGGATGAGCATAACAGAAAAACTCCAAAACCGGGTCGCCTTGGTAAATAATGTCCATTTGTTCACTTCAAGCTTACCGCCTTTTTCATATGATTTGATAATAATTATCACTGACTATTATACATCAATTTTCAATAGATTGTGAAGATTATCACTGCATATAATGTCTATTCTTGACATAATACTTCCGTTTGTTTGGTTAAGTATCTTGATAATGGAAGATAAAAATGTAAACAATTCCTTATTTCACGCAGGACCCCTATTTTACGACAAAAAATGAGTGTTGTTTTATAGGCAAGCACATACCGATATGATATGATAGGCAAGCCTATGAACAGCGCCCCTTACGGGCTGTTTTTAAGAGCGTAAAACTATATATAATAATGGAGGCTTTTACTGTCATGTCAGCGCAATCCCCTAACACCCAATCTGTCAAAATCGTCACTGCCGACCCTAGCGCCATCGGGCTATTCGGACTGGCTATTGTCACATTGGTCGCTTCTTCACAGAAGCTTGAATTTACAACAGGACTTAGCTACGTTATTCCTTGGGCTATCTTCCTGGGAGCATTCGCGCAGCTATTCGCCGCCATTCAGGATGCTAAGCACAACAATACCTTTGGTATGACCGCCTTTGGCGCCTACGCTTTCTTTTGGTTCGGCATGGCTAGCAGCTGGCTAATCAAGCTTGGCGTATTTGGTCCAACGCTTGCGGAGGCTGTAGATCCTAAGCAGCTCGGATTTGTATTTCTGGGTTACTTGATCTTCACACTCTTTATGACGATTGGTGCCGTTGAGGCAAATAGAGTTCTGCTTATCATTTTTGTATTGATAGATTTTCTCTTTATCGGACTAACCTTTGATTCCTTTGGGATCGCTCCAGAATTCTTCCATAAGCTAGCTGCTTGTGCTGAGCTTGGTATTGGTATCGTGTCCCTTTACGGATGTGGAGCATCCGTGCTAAACGCTCATTTCGGCCGCAGCTTCTTACCGATTGGAGCTCCGCTGGGCATCTTCAAAAAATAGAAATTGTTCTGATCTGAAACTAATACTTTTGCAAGCCGAAAGGATGCTGAGACTATGCATGTCCTGTCCTCTTCTGAATTAGCGGTAACTGCTATTTTCGCCCTTATTCTCGCAGTTATTGCCTATCTGATCATTCGGAATATCCCGAAGATGGTTGGCGATATTGCGGCTTTTCGCAAAAGAACACTGGTTTGGACCCAAGTTTCACTAGTACTAACGGTGCTTCAGTTGAATTTTAAAGCAGGCGATTGGCGCTTTTCTATCGTCCTTGGACTCATTGTGTTATTTACCGGAGCTATTTGGCTGTCCGCCCGTTATTACGACATCAGTCGCAATGCAGGCCCAGAATCTAAAGATCCTGAAGTACATTAGTAAATCTCAAGCTCCCGAAAGGGGGCTTTTTTTTATAATTTCAGAAAGCTTCTTCGCATAGTTCTCCCCACCACAACCATACTAATGACATTCTAATAAAAGTAACGGGAGGATTATCAGGGTGAGCAAAAAAATCAATCTGCTAATGTTCAGTGGGGAATACGACAAAGCGATGGCTGGACTGATCCTAGCAAATGCCGCAAGAGATATCGATGTCGAGGTTACTATGTTTTTTTCATTCTGGGGTCTATTTTTGGTGCGTGATCCGGAGAAGATGACTCTTGAGGACAAGAGTATCTACGAGAAGCTGATGGATGTTATTACACCGAAGGGCCCTGGGCAGCTGCCGCTCTCTCATCTGAACTTTAGCGGGCTGGGACGAATGATGCTCGAGGAAATGATGGAGGAACAAGGCGCACCGAAGCTGATTCATTTTCTAAAAGGGGCTCGTAAAAAAAACATCAAATTCTATGCCTGCAAGCTCTCTGTGGAGATCATGGGCTTTAAGCCCGAGGAACTGCTGCCAGAGGTCGAAATCATCGATGCTGCGGCATATTTAAAAGATGCTTTAGAAAGTGATGTACAGTTATTTATTTAAAGTCTGACTAGGCTTTAACCCAATCCCCCATGCAGGCATATACTGTTGCCATAGAAACTACTGGCACGCCGAAAATACACCCATTAACTTAACACTGACGGCGTACGGGCTGGAGGGAATATCCGTGCTAAACATCATCCACGCCTCTTCTGCAGAGACGCCCGCTTCATTACAAGACCATTTTGATACTTTTCGTGGTCACACCATCGGCATTCGGCATCAAATCAACACCCCTTATGGCAGACAGCCGCTTCTGTATGCCGATTGGACCGCAAGCGGGCGCTTATATGAACCGATCGAACGCAAGTTGCAGGAAGCCTTCGGTCCCTACGTCAGCAATCCACATACAGATTCCAACACCACCGGACTAATCATGACGCAGGCTTATAATGAAGCTCGCCAAATCATTAAGAACCATGTAAATGCTGGCCCTCAGGATGTACTGCTCTTCTGCGGCAATGGAACAACAGGAGCCGTGAACAAGCTGCAGCGTATCATGGGATTAAGGCTCCCGGAATGGCTACAGGAACATAATAACCGTGCACTGGAAGACCGCCCCGTTATCTTCACCAGCCATATGGAGCATCATTCCAATATTCTTCCTTGGCAGGAGGGACTTGGTGACGTCGTTACCATTCCCGCCGGAAAGGACGGAAATATTGACCCTCAACAGCTTGAAGACCAGCTGCGACTGTACCCCAATCGCCGTTTCAAGATTGGTTCATTTACAGCTTGTTCTAATGTGACTGGAATTCAGACGCCTTACGCAAAGCTAGCGGCTACTATGCATCGTCATGGGGGCGTATGCTTTGTGGATTTTGCCGCCAGTGCTCCCTACGAGCCTATCAATATGCACCCCCCTTCTCCACTGGAGAAGCTTGATGCGATCTTTTTTTCTCCGCATAAATTTCTGGGTGGGCCGGGCACAAATGGCGTTCTAATCTTTGATGAAGCGCTGAGCAATGGACGTATTCCTGACGAACCGGGTGGAGGTACAGTAGCCTGGGTCAACCCTTGGGGAGGACGCCGCTACACTAATGCGATTGAGATGCGGGAAGACGGGGGAACACCGGGGTTTTTACAGGCTTTTCGCACGGCACTTTGCGTGAAGCTGAAGGAGCAGATGAATGGAAACGGTCAATATATGGTGATTAGAGAACACGAGCTGTGTCAGGAATTAATGGCAGGGCTCCGCAACATCCCGGAATGCGCGCTGCTGGCCGGAGATCATACAGAACGTCATGGAATCGTCTCTTTTACACTTCGTGATATCCATTACAACCTCGCTGTTCAGCTGTTGAATGACCGTTTCGGCATACAAGCTCGAGGCGGCTGCTCTTGTGCAGGTCCATACGGACATTACCTGCTTGGATTAGGGTGGACGCAATCCGCTCAGATTGCCGGAGCGATCATGAGCGGCGACCAATCCTTCAGACCAGGGTGGATTCGCATCTCCCTACATCCCATTATGACTAATCAGGAAGTAGAGAGAATTGTATCCGCTGTAAGGAGTATTGCGACCCATGTCCAGCAATGGAAGCAGGACTACCTTTACGATACTTCCACGAACAGCTGGAATCATATCTACGCGCAGCATTCACCCGAGATGAAGCTCCAAGAACTCTTCACCATGTAACAATCTAACTTATCACACGTTGCCCTTCACCATGTCCAAATCGGCAGCACTGGCATTGGAGATGACTTGTTCTACATTTTTGCAGCCCGGAATTACACTGGTTACTGCGGAATGCTGGAGACACCAAGCCAAAGCCCACTGCGCCATATCCAGACCTGACGGCACTTCATTAGCAGCAATTCCTGCTACTGCGCGCAGCTGCTTTTGTCTTACATCCTCTTTATGGTTAGCTCGCACATCACCCTGAGCAAAAACCGCATCTGGCTTATACTTGCCGCTCAAATAACCACTGGCTAACGGAACGCGAGCTAACACACCTAATTGATGCTCGATGCACAGCGGAAGAATCTCTTCTTCAGGTTGACGATCCAGCCGATTATATACTACTTGTATGGCCTCTGCTTGCACATCCGCTGCCGCAGAGGTCTGGTGCACCCCCGAGCCCGATGCACTGATCGACACGCCCAAATGACGGATTTTGCCGGCTTGCTTCTGTCTGTCGAGCATACTCCACAGCTTATCATTATCGAATTGCTCATCCGTTCCGGAATGGAATTGATAGAGGTCAATATACTCTGTTTGGAGTGCGCGGAGGGAGTCGTCCAGCTGCTTAAGCACATCCTCAGCACGCCATAGCTGTTCCCGCTGCAAATGCCCCTGAAAATGATGCCCAAATTTCGTAGCTACAACCCAGTCCTCGCGTTTGCGGCGCGCCAGATAATCCCCGATGAACTTCTCCGACAAGTGATCTCCGTAACATTCTGCCGTATCAATCAGATTAATACCCAGCTCTCCAGCCTTATCCAGCATGGCATCGACTTCAACCTGAGTGAAATCCTTGCCCCACTCTCCGCCAAACTGCCAAGTCCCTAGGCCAATCACCGAGACATTCATTCCTGTACTGCCAAGCTTACGATATTTCATCATCATTTCCTCCTTTATTCTATTTAAATTTAGGGATTCCAGTTAATTCTGACTCTATGCTAAGCTATCTTGTTCCCATCCTGTGCTGTTCTAGCAAAACGCGCTTCGATGGCTTTGACTCCCCATAACGACAGCCCGATAAACAACAGAACATAGATAATCTCCCACGGCTGGCGAATGAAACGTTCCAGATCGTTGCCAATGTATGAAACTGCAAATACCATAATCGCTTTGCCTACCGTGAGCGCAAGAAGATACGAACGGAACCTCATCCCGGCAAGCCCCGCTGCCATATTAATCACAACAAAAGGCCCTACCGGAAATATACTAAGCAGAAAAACATAGCTAAATCCGCTTTGCCGTACCCAGGTCATGCTTTTGGCTACTTTGGGCCGCGCTGCCCATTTTCGTAAATAACGATGGGAGGCTACTTTGCGGATAATCCAAAAGGTAGTCACACAGCCTGCAACCAGACCGATCCAAGAATACAAAAAACCTAACCATAAACCATATACGGCCCCATTTAACCCTACGATCGCAATAGTTGGCAGTGGTGGTATAAATGATTTCATAAACGTTAACGCAATACCCGGAAAGGGCCCAAACGAACGATATTGTTCAAGCAGATGCCGCAGATTATCCTCTGTCAGCCAAGACATAATATCAAGAAAATACATAACCAGCTGATCTCCTCATCCGATTGGAATTCTTAACACTTGGTCTCAATTATACACGAAGTTACGTTCATTCCTACAGTGCCGCCAATATAGAGTGAGCAACCGGGACTAATTAAATGACAGGGAGAAAATTCTTCGTTACTATGGATAAAAATACATATTAGTCGGGGGCATAAGGTTATGATCATTCATTCAGAAATGTTGGATCTACAAACTACCACCGAGCAGGATTTAGCGTTCGTTCTAGCCATTGAACAAAGTGAGCTTAATCGTGCCTATATCGGACAGTGGAGTAAAGAGGAGCACATTACGGCTATCCATGATCCAGATATCCTGCATCTTACAATTTGGGAGAGGTCCGGGAAAAGAGTCGGCTATATCATCGTAACAGGACTTCAAGATATTCATCTTACCGTTTGTATTAAACGAATCGTCATCCATTCCAAGGGCTTTGGGTATGGCAAACTGTCGCTTCGTCTCGTGAGCGACTGGATCTTCCAGCACACCGAGACGCATCGGCTATGGTTGGATGTTAGAGATCACAACCACAGGGCTCGCCATGTCTATGAAAGCTGTGGCTTTACACTGGAAGGGACTCTACGTGATTGTATGAAGGTTGAGGGACATTTTGAATCTCTGCATATCATGTCCATATTACGGTATGAGTATATAGAGCGTGAGCAGCAGCGACAGAAATAGATTAGGGAAATCCTCCCTGATCTTTGGTCTTTCAGGTGCCTATAACTGCAAATCAGGGAAAACTTCCCTAATATTCAGCGAATTTGAGCAAAATCGGCGTATTTCAGTAATTTTTAGGGAGGTTTTCCCCAAAAGTGTATGCCGCGATGATAATCGGCTATTTTCAGAGAATTTATTTCCTCGCCCCCTTTCAGGAGCACAATAAAAAGCCGAGCAGTAGGCCCCCTATCCTGCGCAGGCTCACTACTCAGCTTTCAATTCCATTTCCCTCAAACCTCTCCACTGTAACAACCCGCCTGCTCACCTTCCGCCCTCAGCCCCGCAACCACAAGGGTTGTCACGTACTTACGGGCATCCGCTGTGAGTAGTAACAGCTCTACCGAGCTTTTAGCCGGCTCCCCTCTGACAAACTTTATTCGGGCACCGTCCAAACCCTCTTGGATGCCGGCAATCGTATATCCTTTAAAAAGCAGCCCATCAATCTCCTGCTGTTCTTTGGCATATTCCGCAAAAACAGACACTAGACAACACCTCCGCTGATTTCTGCCTTAGAAGGAAGAGGAGCCTCCGCTGCAAAACGTTTGCGTTTCAAATATTTTCCCGAACCTGCTTTGCCGACAAATTGTTTGTCACGAATAACAAATTCGCCTCGACTGAGAACAGAAACAGGCTCTCCCTTCACTTCAAAGCCCTCAAACGCATTATAATCTACGTTCATATGGTGCGTATCCGCAGAAAGGGTTCTTTCTACAGAAGGATCAAAAATGACCAGGTCAGCGTCACTACCTACTGCGACCGTGCCTTTTTGCGGATACAATCCAAACAGCTTGGCGCTAGAGGTAGCAATAATGTCTACGAATTTGTTCAATGAGATCCGGCCTTTCTGCACACCTTCCGAATATAGAATTGTAAACCGGTCCTCAATGGTCGGCCCACCGTTCGGGATTTTGGAGAAATCGCCCAGCCCCAGATCCTTTTGTCCTTTGAAATCAAACGAGCACTGGTCAGAGCCAATCGTCTGCAAGCTGCCGCTCCATAACGCATCCCACAAAACATCCTGATTCCACTGCTCACGCAGGGGCGGAGACCACACGTATTTAGCACCTTCGAAATTAGGCTTTTCCAGCGCTGTCTGATCCAGTACTAAATACTGTGGACAAGTCTCGCCGTAAACGCGCAGTCCCTTTTTACGCGCTTCAGCAATCTTCCAAGCGGCTTCCGCACAGGTCACGTGTACAACATACAGCTGAGAATCTGTTAGTTCGGTTAGATAAGCTGCGCGTCCCGTAGCTTCACCCTCCAGCTCCGGCGGGCGGGTCAGCGCATGAAAGATCGGATCAGTGTTGCCTGCGGCCAAGGCCTGCTCAACAAGATATTCAATGACATCTCCATTTTCCGCATGCACCATAACGAGTGCACCTTCTTTTTTCGCAGCTTGAAGGGTCTTAAAAAGTGTGCCGTCATCCGCCTGAAAAGTATTCTTATAAGCCATAAATACTTTGAGCGAGGTAATGCCTTCATTCTCAATTATCTCCGGAAGCTCACCCAGTACTTTATCGTTTAATTCTGAGACCATAAGGTGGAAGCTGTAATCAATCACCGCTTTATCCTGCGACTTATGATGCCATGTATCTACGGCTTGCTGTAGCGGTTGTCCTTTGGTGGTTAAGCAAAAATCAATGACTGTGGTCGTTCCGCCATATGCAGCCGCAATAGTTCCCGTCTCAAAATCATCAGCTGTAACCGTGCCGCCAAAAGGCATATCCAGATGGGTATGAGGATCAATGCCTCCAGGAAAAACATAACACCCCGAGGCATCTATAATTTCCGCACCAGGGACATCCAAATGAAGGCCAATCTCCGTAATAACCCCGTTTTCAATCGCCACATCGCCTGTATAAGTATCTGCTGCGGTAACGATGATGCCATTTTTAATAATCTTTTTCATCCTTAAACCACCTCCACTTCCGAATAGGTGCCATTCAAACTGCCGATCACTTTCTGCCGCTGATTCCAGGTCAGTGGAGCTGCCCCGGTATCCACTGGAACCATATCGATCGCGCCGTCTGCTGGACAGACAATAGAACAAAGATTACAACCTACACAATCTTCCTCGCGGACCTGTAGAATAGCTTTCCCATCTGCATTAGTTAACATATCAATACACTGATGTGAAGCATCTTCGCAGGCAATATGGCATTTATTACAGTTGATGCAGTTGTTCTCATTAATACGGGCAACAACCTTATAGTTGAGATCCAGATCACCCCAGTTGGAGTAACGGGATACCGATTTACCGATTAACTCTGTTACGGAAGCCAAACCTTTGTCATCCAAATAGTTGTTCAGTCCATCGATCATTTCCTCCACAATCCGGAAGCCATGATGCATGACCGCTGTACATACTTGAATGCCCGTAGCACCCATCAGCATGAATTCAACAACATCCTGCCAGGTCGAAATCCCTCCAATACCGGAGATAGGAATGCCTACTCCCCGGTCACGGGCACACTCGGCCACCATACTAAGCGCAATTGGTTTCACAGCCGGCCCGCAGTAACCGCCATGTGCACCCTGACCCCCAACATTCGGAATTGTGTTCCAGCTATGAATATCTACACCAGCAAGACTGTTGATCGTGTTGATCATACTAATCGCGTCTGCTCCACCCTTAACCGCATGGCGGGCAACGACGGTGATATCCGTAATATTAGGCGTCAGCTTCACAATCACCGGGGTCGTTGCAACTTCTTTTACCCAGGTGGTCTGTGCCTGCACCAGATCAGGCTGCTGCCCCGAAGCAGCACCCATTCCACGCTCAGCCATCCCGTGCGGACAACCAAAATTAAGTTCCAGGCCGTCTACACCCACATCCTCTACCCGCTTAACAATCTCATGCCATTTATGCTGCGTTGGTTCTACCATCAGGGAGGCTATAATCGCATGATTAGGGAATCTTTTTTTCGTTTCATAGATTTCCTTCAGATTAACTTCAAGCGGACGGTCGGTGATCAGTTCAATATTGTTAAAGCCCGCAACCCGTTGCCCATTGAAATTTACTGCCGCAAAACGCGATGAGGTATTAATGATCGGATCGCCGAGCGTCTTCCACACCGCACCGCCCCAACCTGCTTCAAAGGCCCGCTGCACTTGATAACCTGTATTCGTAGGCGGCGCGGAGGCCAGCCAGAACGGATTCGGTGATTTGATTCCTGCGAGATTAATACTTAAATCTGCCATGATGTTCCCTCCCTGTCATGTAAAATCCAATTTGATTTCTACGCTCAGCCCGCTGATCTAACAACGACCTCCTGCTGGCCTGAGAATTGTTTAACAATCGCATGGGCTGCATCTTTTCCCTGCTGTGCCGCTGACACAACCATGGCCTCACCCTTACCTGAACCAAAAATAATGTCCCCAGCGGCATAAATCTGCGGATCGGAGGTTTGGCAGGTGACCTCATCCACCTTAACAACCCCACGGTCATGCATAAGACCTAAGGAATCTATTAGATCCAGACGACGCTTTTGACCAATAGCTATTACAACCGCATCAACAGGAATCAAGAACTCAGAACCCTCGATCGGCATAGGTATTGGACGCCCATCTTTGCCCAGCTCCTCCGTCAGCTTCATCTGCACACATTCCAGTGCGGTTACATTCCCAAGCTCATCACCCACGATACGTTTCGGTAAGGTAAGCCAGCTGAACTCCACACCTTCCTGCTTCGCGAATTCATATTCAAAGTCATATGCCGTCATCTCTTCGCGGGTCCGGCGGTAGACCATTTTCACATTGGTGGCTCCCAGCCGCACTGAGCAAGTCGCTGCATCAATAGCCGTATTCCCTGCCCCAATGACAGCGACCCGCTGACCCATCAGCTCTAGCAGAGGAATGCCCGTCTTAGTAGATTCTACAAGCGCAATAGCGTCATAAACTCCAGCCATTTTTTCACCTTCAATCCCTATTGGAGGCACATATCCCATACCCGCTGCCAAAACGATAGCATCATAATTCGACTTCAGCTCATCTACAGAAACATCCACTCCGACTTTTACACCTGTACGTATTTCCACACCCAGCTTCTCTACCTGCTCTACTTCCCAAAGAGATACAGACTGCGGGAGCCGAAACGATACAATCCCATGTGTATCCAGCCCTCCCGCTAACGCCTTTGCTTCGTAGATCACAACAGCAAAACCTTCACGGGCGAGCTCCCTAGCCGCAGACAATCCCGCAGGACCACCACCAATTACGGCTACCTTTTTCCCATTAGGGGTGCCAGCCTTAAATAATTGAACTCCGATGTTCATCGCCCAATCTGTCGCATAACGCTGCAGCAGTCCGATTTGGATCGGCGCCGAGGCATCATTTAACACACAGGCTCCTTCACACAGCTCATCTGTAGGACAAACACGAGCACAACTGGCACCCACAGGATTGGAATCCATAATCGTCTGTGCCGAGCCTTTCAAATTGTCAGTAGCGATCCGTTTGATAAAGGAGGGAATATTAATGCTGGTCGGACACGCTTTTATACAGGGGGCATCGTAGCAATATAGACAGCGATTGGACTCATCCAGGGCACCCTTATGGGTCAGAGGCGGCTCAGCCTCGGCGAAATTGCGCATGAACATATCAGGTGTAAATGCTGTTAACGGAAATGAATGCTCCATCACTAGTCCCTCCTTATGGGTAATTTTTCATATTTGTGTTATATAATATAACATTATTTCAAGTTTTGTCTGAATATTTTGCTTACATCTTTAATTTATTGTAGTAATATAAGCATTAGCAGAAATTATCTCTCAACGTTCTTCCTGATTAGGTTATATATACTGACATCCGTTAATCAAACTATAGTCATTTCGAATTTTCGTTGCATTAGACACTTTGTCTAATTTCAAAACTGTATTTTTTACGTGTGAGAATAGGCTGAGAATAACAGGGCGTTAGCCGAAGGCCAGAGCGCAGAAGATCGAGGGGGAGTAACTATGGACTGGGAGCTTGTATTAACCATTCGTGACGCTTTAAAAAGACCACTATTCGCAGAAGCCGAGGTGATCGGTGGGAAAAGCGGCCTAAGCCGTGCCATTCGCTGGGTGCATGTACTGGAAAGTGCCAACTTCGAGACTCTGATTCATGGCGAAGAAATGATTTTGACTACGGGGATTGGTGCAAGTGTCGATCTCCCTTCCTCCTTGGAGTTTATGCAGAACCTGATCGACAAAAATGCAGCTTGCCTATGTATTGAGTTAGGTACGTATTTCAGCACCATCCCGCAAGAGATGATCGACTTAGCCGACAGGCATGACTTTCCGCTAATCATCTTCACCCGCACGGTTCGTTTCGTAGATATCACGTTGGATCTTCACTCGATTATCATTAACCGGCATCACCGGATGCTCCAAGAACTTGAAAAAATCTCACGTGAATTCCACCGCCTGACCTTAACTTCACAAGGAACGCTGAAAGTGCTGCAATTATTGTGCAAAAGTACCCGCACACAAATTGTCTATATGCAGCTGCAAGGCAAACCCTTATTTTTTCCGGCACTTCCGCCGGAAGAGCAGGCTCCATTGCTGAATTTTTTCACCGCCTTCGGCGACGAGCTGGAAGGAATTCAACCTGACGTTGCCCCCTATATCCGGGAATATGGACAGAAGACCATCGCGCTCAAGCCTGTAGGTGCGCTGGATCAGACCTGGGCTTACATTCTGATGGTATGCAATCACAAACCACAGGAGTTCGACTGTCTGCTGCTGGATTCCGCCTCTTTGTCCATTGCACAAGAGCTGCTGCGGACGCGGTATATGGAGGAGCGTAAGCTTTTTTCAGAAAATCTATGGGTCGACGAGCTGATCAATGGCCGCATCGAAGATGATAACCGCTTAAAGGGCCTGATCGGCTCTAATTTCAACGTAGTCAACGAGCTCCCTTACCGTGTATGCCTTATAGAGATCAAGAACCCCAGAGATGTAAAATGGAACAGCTCAGAGAACGAATGGGAGTCCATCACCTTCCACCTCTCGCTCATCCTGCGTTCCATCTTTGAGAAATATTCTTTACGTCCACTGATCACCCTTAAGAACAATCGCCTCACCGTCATCGCCCTTGACATCCAATCGAAAATGCCTGGAAAAATGCGACTTCAACAAGCACTTGAAGCCCTGCAGAACATCCGCTCCGATGAGAAGCTCAAGGATTTGCAGCTCGTCATTGGAGTCAGCAAATCGCATAAGCGCCTAAAACGAGCCTATTCCGGTTATCAGGAAGCCCTACAGGCATTGTCGTTATACTCCTGTTACCAGAAGTCACTACTCTTCTATGAAGAGCTCGGTGTATTCCAGCTGCTGTTGAGCTTAAACGACGGAAAAACGTTGCAGAACTTCATTCGCAGTTATCTCGGCCCGCTAATCGACCATGACCAAACCAAAGGCAGCGAGCTGCTGCTTACCCTTCGTGTTTATCTGGATCATGATGGTTCCAAACAAATTGCCGCTCGAAACTTATTCATTGTCAGACAGTCCCTTTATTATCGCCTGGACAAAATAACAGAGCTACTGGGTGAAGACTTCATGCAGCCAGAGAATCGGATCTCCATTCAAGTCGCCCTGCGCGCTTACCAATTTCTATATCCAGACAAAATCACTTTACCTAGCCCCCGTTCAGCACAGATTTAAAGGTATCGATAATAAATTCTATATCTTCATCCGTGGAGGATAACGGCGGGGCGAAGGTAAGCACGTTGTTGAACCCAGCTACGGTATCGCCATTTTTACCGATGATAAGCCCCTTGGACTTACATTCGGCAATAATCCCCTTCACAATATTCAGATCAACCGGTTTCTTACTGACCTTGTCTTCAACCAGCTCAATCCCTGTCACCAAACCAAAGCTGCGGACATCACCTACAAGCTTGTGATCAAGCAGCTCAGTAAATTCTGTATTTATTCTTTTACCTAAAAGATCCGCACGTTCCACCAGCTTCTCCTGCTCGATAATTTCCAGATTACGCAGCGCCAGCGCACAGGAAGCAGGGTTACCACCAAAAGTATTCACATGGCGAAAATGCCCATAGTCATCGCTATTGTCCTTAAATACCTCATAGATATCCTTACGAACAGCAGTGGCAGATAGAGGAAGATAAGCGCTAGTCAGTCCCTTAGCCATCGTTACGATGTCAGGCTTCACATTAAAGTTGTGATGACCAAACTTACGTCCAGAACGTCCGAATCCACAAATCACCTCATCCATAATGAGCAACACACCGTGCTTACGGCAGATTTCCTGCACCCGATCCAAATAAACCTGATGCGGTACAATGACGCCACCACCCGTAATTACAGGCTCCATAATCACCGCAGCTACCGTCTCCACGCCTTCCCAGATGATCATATCCTCTATGGACTGTGCACACTGGAGATTGAATTCTTCCACAGTCATCCCAGCCGGGCGGCGATAGCTGTCCGGGGGAGCTACATGCAGAAAACCACCTGCCAACGGTTCATATTTATATTTGCGCTGGGCCTGGCCCGTTGCAGATAATGCCCCAAGTGAACTGCCATGGTACCCACGATAACGGGCAATGAATTTATGGCGATAATGCTGGCCGATTTGCTGCTGGTACTGGCGGGCCATTTTGAAAGCAGCCTCATTGGCTTCCGATCCACTATTGGAAAAAAAGATCACATAATCGTCTCCGAGCCACTCATTCAGCTTCTCCGCCAGCGCAATCGCCGGGAGATGACTTTGTGTCAGAGGAAAATATGGCAGGGCCAGCAATTGATTGTAAGCAGCTTCCGCCAGCTCCTTGCGCCCGTATCCCACATTTACACACCACAAGCCAGACATCCCATCCAAAAATTGATTGCCCTGTATATCCGTAATCCACGACCCACTTGCCGAGGCGGCAATCATAGGCGGATTCTTTTCACTATAAGGTGTAATGTTGTGCCATAAATATTTCTGATCCTTCTTCACCGCAAGCTCACTATCATTTCCCAGACTCTGCATAACATTTTCTCCTCTCAGCAGCTCATTTTCTCTAATAACGGGCAGTGATCATCTTTTTACGCGTATAGAACTCCACCCCATCACGCCCATTGGCATGCAGGTCTCCATAGAACGATTTCTTATAACCCGAGAAGGGGAAAAATGCCATGGGGGCAGGCACACCCAGATTCACACCCAACATCCCTGCATCAATTTCTTCCCGAAATTCACGGATCGCCTTTGCGCTATCTGTATAAATACACGCCCCATTCGCGAATGGGGATTGATTCGTTACCGCAATCGCTTCACTCAGACTTTTCACACGAATCACAGACAATACCGGCGCAAAAATTTCATCCTTCCAGATAGTCATTCCCGGCTGTACATGATCAAATATCGTCGGCCCGATAAAATAACCCGCACCACCTGTAGCAGCATCCTTCCGCCCATCTCTCACAAGCTTGGCTGCCTCAGCTTCACCAGTCTCAATGTAATAAAGAGTCCGCTCCTTGTTCGACTGACGAATTACCGGACCCAAAAACACCCCATCATCCGCGCCATTACCAATTTTAAGCTCATCCGCAGCCGCAGCCAGACGGTTCACTAGCTCGTCAGCGATATCCTCATGAACCACTACGACCGAGCAAGCCATACACCGCTCACCTGCCGAGCCAAAGGAAGCCGCAATGATATTTTTGACCGCATTGTCCAGCTCCGCATCAGGCAGCACAATCGAGTGATTCTTGGCTCCAGCTAGCGCCTGCACCCGTTTTCCCTGCGCTGTCCCTGTCTTATATACATATTCCGCAACCGGCTGCGAACCGACGAACGAAATCGCCTTCACTTCATCATGCTCCAGCATCCCATTCACAACCTCGTGCGCCCCATGTATCACATTCAGTACACCTGAAGGAAAGCCCGCTTCGGCAAATAACTCTGCCAATCGATTAACCAGCAGCGGCGTCCGTTCAGAAGGCTTCAGCACAAAGGTATTTCCACAAGCGATGGCAAGCGGAAACATCCAACAAGGAACCATCATCGGAAAATTAAACGGGGCAATCCCCCCGATAACCCCCAATGGATAACGGTACATCCCGGATTCAATTCCGGTAGCAATGTCCGGAAGCTGGCTGCCCATCATCAACGTGGGGATGCCTGCGGCAAATTCCACACACTCAATTCCACGCTGCACCTCACCTTGCGCCTCTTCCAGACTTTTGCCATTCTCCAGCGTAATCAGCTCGGCCAGCTCATGCCAATGCTTTACCAGCAGCTGTTGATATTGAAAAAAATAGCGGGCACGACGTGGCACAGCGACCCTTTTCCACGCTTGAAATGCCACCGCAGCCGCTTCTACCGCCGCACCCAGCTCTTCCTTACTAGAAATGGGCACATAAGCAATCACTTCACCCGTCGCCGGATTATAAACCTCTTCATCTCGCCCGGACGACGATTCTACCCAAGCTCCATTCACATAATTCTTAACTCTTTCAGCCTGCGTTACTAGGAGAGACATAGCTCGCACCCCTTTCTCTGTTTCAGTTGCACTGATGGACTGCTGATTATAATAGATGACCGCCAGATCAGGCGGCCATCCACTATAACATTAAGCTCAGTTAGTTATTTTGCCGCCATTTCTACGATTTCGTTCGTATAAGCCTCATCTACCTTAACCGGTTCTTTAATGACACCAAATTTAAGCGAAATATCAGCGGTTTGCTGGAACGCCGCCGCATCGGTATATCCCATCTTGGCACTGTCAAAGCCTTCAGGCAGAATCAGCTTGGCAACCTCAGTCATCATTGTCAGCTGATGTTCCTTCGTCGTACTGCCGTCTTCCGCTTGTTTCATCACACTGTCCACGGCAGCTGCAGGATCAGCAATTGCATCTTTCCAGCCCTTCAGGGAGGCACGCACAAACTTTGCCGCAGTCTCTTTGTTCTCCGCAAGCCATTCCTTATTCGCGAACAAGTTATCCTCAAGCATTGCAACGCCTTCTGTATTCATGTCAATGACATTCAGATCCTCAGCCTTAATGCCTGACTCCAACACCACTTGGTACTCGTTATAAGTCATCGCTGAGGCCGCATCGATCTGATCGCCCAAGAACTGATCCATCGTGAACCCTTGCTTCGTAAAGCTTAGATCCTTATTCGGATCGAACTTATATTTATCGAATAACGCTAATAGTTCAAATTCGTTGCCACCCATCCAGTTGCCGACTTTTTTACCCTTAAGATCAGCGGCTGAATTAATGCCAGCAGTTTTTTTGGAGACCAGGACCAATCCGCTCTTTTGATAGATTTGCGCGATCTGCACCAGCGGCATTCCCTCTTCAAGACTCGGCAGCAAGCTGGCTACCCAACCCACACCGATATCTGCGGAGCCACCTGCCACTTGCTGTTCCGGAACGATATCAGGCCCACCCGGCAGAATTTCTACATCCAAGCCTTCTTCCTTGTAATATCCTTTATCCTGCGCCACAAAATACCCAGCGAATTGCGCCTGCGGCACCCATTTCAGCTGTAGCTTCACTGTAACTGGATCAGCAGCCGGTTCAGTAGCAGCACTTGCTTCAGGAGCTGCTGAAGCTTCAGGGGCAGTTGTAGCTTCAGCTGCCGAGTTATTATTGTTGCCACCGCAACCCGCCATTAAAGAAACACTCAACATCATCACGATTGCCAACAAACCACCACGAAATTTGCGTTTTTTCCCGTTCATCAATCGAACTCCCCCTATCGTAATTTAAGTTTGTAACAAGCACAGTATGGACAATCATCGTGGTGCGTTTATGCATACAGCCGTGGGCGGTTTCTCTTTTCCATTCCCACTATGGCCGGATGTAATGAGGGGAAGATTAAGTACGCTGCGAAGGATGCCACTTAATGAATACTTTCTCCAGCCGCTCAACCACTAAATAGAAGAGCACGCCTGCAATTGCAGCCAACACAATACAGGACCAACCCAGTGGCATTTTGGCAACTTTAATGGAATTGGAGAGCAGATATCCAAGCCCTTTTGAGGAGAAAAAGAATTCCCCAACAATGGCGCCAATCATACTGGCAGTAGCATTAATCTTGAGTGCTGTAAATACATAGGGCAGACTGCTCTGAATCCGCAGATAACGGAACACTGCCGGTTTACCTGCCGCATAGGAATGCATCAGATCCAGCGCCAATGGATCAATCGCCGCCATACCTTTATAGGCGTTGATCGCCATCGCTGCCATTGTAGTTGCTGTTACTATGGCAATTCGTGAGCCTATCCCATCTCCAAACCACAAATTCATGATGGGCGCGAGGGCGACGATAGGCACAGCATTTAGGGCGGCAACCAGCGTCAAGCTTCCACTCCCCCAGCGCGGCCAAGCTGTCGCGACTAAAGCGATCAGGAAGCCGATAGCAGAACCAGCCAACATTCCCAGCACAGCTTCAGCAAGAGTGTATCCGGCATAGGACAGCAACAAGCTGAAATTATCTCGCATGGTTTCGGCGATGGCTGTAGGCAGCGGGAGTTGATATTTTTTCAGATCAAAGATCTTATGAAAAAATTGAAATTCCCATAGTGCAAGAAATAACAGACCTGCCAGTACAGGCAGCAGTACCCCTGCGCTAAATATCCTCTTCAGCATTCGTGAGCCGCCGCGACTCGCCGTAGCTTCCGCAGGTTTCGGAACGGCTACAGCATTCTTTGGTGTAGCCGTTAGCGCCGGCTGAGCCATTTCTTTACCAGTAGAGCCTATAAATGTGGTCTCCCGAACGGAGTTAGTTTCCATTAGCGGCTGCCTCCTTTCGGACGATATTCAGGCTGCCAAGGCGTTACCAGGCGTTCTATCAGACTGATTAACCAGTAGCTTACGATTCCCAGCAAGGCACCCACAATCACCGTAGACCAGAACATATAGGTGTGAGAGCTTCCATAATAGAGATTGCGCAGCATAATTACACCAATGCCATGCTGGGCACCCATAAGCTCCACCAGAATAGCTCCAGTCACAGCAAGTGGGGCAGCTATCTTAAGCCCACCGAACAAACCCGGCAAAGCCGCCGGGAATCTGAGTTTCCAATAGACCGCCCAAGGTTTCGCCGCGTAAGAATGCATCAATTCGAGCGCTGATGGATCTACACTCCGCAAGCCGCGCAGCATGTTCAGAGCCACCGGGAAAAAGGTGATATATCCCGAAATAATAATCCGCGAGGTCTGCTCATCGCGCACAATCCCGTAGATGATGGGTGCCAACCCCAGAATCGGAATCATCTGCGAGGCAATAGCATAAGGAAAAGTTAATTGCTCTATTGTCTTCGACAAGCTCATCAGCACCGCCAATGAGGCACCAGCTACCGCTCCAATCAGGAAGCCAACACCAGCATTACCGAAGGTCGCAGCCCCCTCCTTCAAGAGCGTGTCTCCATACTGCCATAAGGTAGCTAACACCTCATGAACATATGGCAGCTTGGACTGTGCCAACGGCGTCTCCACCACATGGAGCAGCATCCAGGAAGTCCCTTCCCAGACTAGCAGCAGGCCAAAAATCCAGACGAACAACGGCAGCAGACGGCCTCGCACAAAGATACTGCCCCCTTTCATCACTACACCCCTTCGAAGCTGTCGCGAATACGTGCGATCAGTTCGAAAAACTCTGGGCTATTTCTCATTTCCGCCGTTCGCGGACGTGGCAGAGGAATTTCGACCACAGCGGACAAGCGACCTGGATGCGGGGAAAGGACAAACACCCGGTCAGAGAGGAATATAGATTCAGGAATACTATGAGTTACAAAGACAATTGTGTTCTGCACTTTACTCCAGACAGACAATAACTCTTCATTCAATCGCTCACGCGTAAATTCATCCAGCGCAGAGAACGGCTCATCCATGAGCAGAATTTCCGGCTCCATCGATAGCGCTCTGGCAATCGCTACACGCTGCTGCATCCCGCCGCTGAGCTGCCACGGATATTTATCCGCAAAGCTCTGCAGCCCCACCAGATCAAGAAGCTCCATCGCCTTTTCCTCACGGATTGACTTCTTTACCCCCATCAGCTCCAGTGGCAATGTGATGTTATGCTTCACTTTTCGCCAGTCGTATAACACTGGACTTTGAAAAACAATGCCATATTTTTGCGCCAGCCTGGCTTCTCTGGCACTTTTCCCAGCTACCACAATGTTCCCGCCTGTTGGTGCTATGAGATCGGCCATCAGTCTAAGCAGCGTCGTTTTGCCACATCCGGAAGGTCCGAGCAGGGAGACGAACTCCCCTTTTGCAATATCAAGACTCACCTGATGCAGGGCAAGCACTTCCGCAGCTTCTGTCCGATAACGCATTTCAACATTCTCCAGCTGAATCTCAGGAATATTTGTCGCTAGTGATGACATCCTCAGCCCCCCTTTTCAAAATAAGCCATGTTTATAATGTTATATAAACTGACGCTATTTAGATAAAATAAAGAAAACTTCTATTGCATGTAGTATTAACTAACATGTTACACGCTGCTCACTGGACTCTCACTAGACAATTAGTAAAATAGCTCCTGTTAAATTGCGTCATTTTGTCTAGGAGACATTTTTTTCACCACAAACCCGAAGTATTTTTTTATATCCGCAGATATGTGGTAATATTTATCCATATCTTTCCTCGGTAGGTGACAATAGACCCATGGGATCTATAATCTCGAATTATATTGTAATTGTTGCTATATCAGGTGTGCTGAGTGTCTTACTAGCCCTTTTCGCCTATTATAAAAAAACTGATTTCTTAGGAATCAGGGCTTTTGTTATAAGCTCCTTTACCTCTGCTATTTACACCTTCGGTTTCGCATTAGAATTATCGGGGAAAACTCTGGAGGAAATCAGCTTCTGGATTAAGTTAGAATATCTGGGGATGCCCTTTATTGCGCCGGCTAGTCTAATCATGGTGATCCATTTCGTTGGGCTGGAGACGCTGTTTAAAAAAGGCATACGGGCGGCGTTATTTATCATTCCATTCATTACAACGCTGCTGGTCTGGACCAATGATTACCATCATCTCTTCTATAAATCCATTTATTTACGGGAAAATACGCCCACCCCACTCGTTGATGTTGTGATGGGACCTTGGTATATCGTTCACGGCAGCTTTACTTTCGGCTGTCTGCTGGCAGCCATTTGCCTCATGATATGGCAGTGGAACCGGATGAAAAGGGTATACCGCAGGCAGATCATCACAATAATAATCGGGTTAAGCCTTCCAACCCTCGGCGCTTTTTTGTATCTGATAGGCTTGACTCCTTACGGAATGGATCCCGTCCCGATCATTATGAGCCTAACCTCCTCCCTATATATTTGGGCTATTTTATCCCGGGGCATGTTAACGGCTGCACCTATTGCTCGTGAGAATCTGTTCGAGAGCATGCGGGAGGGAGTGCTTGTCACCGACCGCTCGGACATGCTCGTCGATTACAATCGTGCAGCCGCGGATATGATAGAGGGGCTCAACTCCTCATCGATTGGCAAACCGCTAGCACAATTGTTTCTTAACGCAGGCAAAGATGCCTTGTCCTATGTGATGGATGCCGAGCCACTGTTGCGCGAAGAACGGGAAGTGGCTTGGAACAAAGCAGAGGAGATCTGCTATTATCAAATCCGCTCCTCTCCGGTACAGAAACAAGAAGGGCACATAGCAGGACAGATGATCATGCTGATTGACGTGACTGAACGAATACTGCTTCAGGAGAAGCTGCGTCAATTGGCTACGATGGACAGCCTAACGGGTATCTATAACCGCTCCTATTTTTTGGAGCTGAGTCAAGCATTGCTTGCCCGGGCTGCCAGCCTGCGAAGCTCATTATCTATGATTTTGCTGGATGTGGACTTCTTCAAGAGCATTAATGACCGCTATGGGCATCAATATGGAGATCAAGCTCTACAGCATATTGTCCAGGTGTGCAGCAGACATCTGCGGGAGGGAGATCTCTTTGGCCGTTATGGTGGTGAGGAATTTGTGATCTGTCTGCCAGAGACGTCACTGAAGCAAGCAGCATTGCTCTGCGAAACTATCCGCGCGGATATTGAACAAAGCACCTTATATACCGTCATCGGGCCCATTAATGTGACCGCAAGCTTTGGAGTTGTGGAGGCCCTAAATCCAGAGGCCACTCTAGAAGAACTGCTATCTGAAGCCGACCATGCTCTGTATAGCTCCAAACGGAATGGACGCAACGCTGTGCATCTCTCCCAAAGGTCAGAAATCATTCTTTTCAAGCCTGTTTAATGACAATCATGTCCCTTCCTGCGCATTCAACAACTGGCCTTATTTTTCATAGTCTGTTTTTAAGTTTAATAAGAGTTATCTGAAAAACTAATCAGAGTGTTGAGAGTAAAATTTGCTTGATGGGATATGGAGGCGTAAGAAATAATGAGGAACCATACAATGATGCAGTTTTTTGAATGGCATGTTGCTGCGGACGGGAAACACTGGGATCGCTTAAAAGAAACTGCACCCGCGCTAAAAGCCGTAGGCATTGATTCTGTTTGGGTACCTCCTGTGACAAAGGCCGTCTCCGCTGACGATACAGGCTATGGCGTGTATGATCTATACGATCTGGGCGAATATGACCAAAAAGGTACGGTACGCACCAAATATGGCACCAAACAAGCACTGATCAACGCAATTTCGGAATGTCAAAAGAATGGCATCGCCGTTTACGTTGATTTGGTGATGAATCATAAGGCTGGCGCGGATGAAAAGGAAGTATTCCAAGTCATCGAGGTCGACCCCAATGATCGGATGAAAGAAATTTCGAAACCTTTCGAGATTGAGGGCTGGACAAAATTCACCTTCCCTGGCCGCGGGAATGAACACTCTGCCTTTAAGTGGAATCACAATCATTTTAACGGCACTGACTTTGACGCCAAAGAAGAGCGAACCGGCGTATTCCGTATAGTAGGCGAGAATAAAGCGTGGAATCAGAATGTTGACGACGAGTTCGGAAACTATGATTATCTAATGTTCGCTAATATTGATTACAGCCATCCGGAAGTCAAAAAAGAAATGATCCAATGGGGAAAATGGCTGGTGGATACCCTCCACTGCAGCGGCTTCCGCTTGGACGCCATCAAACATATCAACCATGAGTTTGTTAAAGAATTCGCGGTAGAGATGTTTAATAAATGCGAGAAGGATTTCTATATCGTCGGTGAATTCTGGAATTCCGACTTAGAGTCCTGTCGACAATTTCTGAATACCGTCGATTATAAAATTGACCTCTTCGATGTATCCCTTCACTACAAGCTGCATTCAGCTTCTTTGGAGGGCAGAAACTATGATCTGACCAAAATTCTTGATGACACACTGGTGCAGACCCATCCCACCAATGCTGTAACCTTCGTTGACAATCATGATTCTCAGCCTCACGAAGCCCTGGAATCCTGGGTAGATGATTGGTTCAAGCAAAGTGCTTACGCGCTTATCCTGCTGCGACGGGATGGATATCCTGTGGTCTTTTACGGGGATTATTATGGGATCGAAGGACCAACACCTGTAGCAGGTAAAAAAGATGCGATTGACCCTCTGCTGTATACCCGCTATCACAAAGCTTATGGTGAACAGAAGGATTATTTCGATCATCCTAACACGATTGGCTGGACACGGCTCGGCGTGGAGGATATTGAACACTCCGGTTGTGCGGTTGTGATCAGTAATGGTGAGAATGGCCAGAAGAGAATGTTCGTAGGAGAACATCGCGCCGGTGAAGCATGGGTGGATTTCACCCATAACCATAAAGCCACCATAACCATTGAAAAAGATGGTTGGGCGACCTTCCCGGTCAATGGCGGCAGCGTCTCCGTCTGGGCTTTGCCAGATGCAGAAGCTGACAAGAAGTAAACCTGATTAAAAAGGTGCCCAACGCCGTTTGGCGTTGGGCACCTTTTTTTAGTTATTCGTTTTATGCTCCGGATGGCGGGATACAAGCCTCACCAGATCCAGCGTTAAGACGGGTAATGTTAGGGACGCTGGATAAGCTAAGTAACGCGGCTCCCACTCTGGATTGAACTTTTCCTTGTAACGACGCAATCTGGCAAAACCGTAACCATGCCCATGCCCACCTCTATTAAACACTTGATGAGCCAGCTTCTCCTCCTTCAGAGCTCCGGGGTCCTGACCCCCACTGGATGATAGAGGAGTGTTGCCTAGATTAAATCGCCGATACCCCTTGGACTTCGCCCATTCCAGCATACAAACCAATAAATAATCTACCGTCCCGTTTGGCACATTCTTCCGCTGGCGCAACAAATCTACGGACAGGGTCAATCCTTGATCATACCCTGGGGCAATAGAAGCAAATGCCAGTATTGTACCTTTGGTGTTCCGCAGCACCACAATGGGAGCCCGTTGCAGATACTCGACCTTAAACCACCCTAACGAATAACCCTTTTCCGCTCGGCCATTCAACCACTCGTCCGAAATCGTTCGCAGTTCTCTCAGCAAACTATCAGCATGCGGCGCTTCTGTAATTTCAACAATCATGCCTTCCCGTTCAAAACGATCGCTTACCCTTTGCAGATCACCATTCTTCAGATCACTGAGTGCAAAGTTATCAAGGCTTATCACTGCCTCTTCACCCAGCTTAAAAAAGCGATAGCCCTGCTCCTGATAGACCGATAAAAAAGCAGGTGAAGCTTGATAGAAAACTACAACCAGACCATACTGATCTGCAGCTTGTCTAAATTCACTGATGGCTTCACTTATTAAGCTTCTCTCTCCCAGCGGATCACCCAGCACAACGAGTTTATCCCTAACTCTGGCGAAAGCGAGCAGCACTTTATCGTTCTGAGCCCAGAAGAAGCCCTTATCACCCAAAAACAAAGTATGAGTTAAGGTATTGCCTTGAACTCCATCTAGAAAATGTTTCAGCTTAGCTACATCCAAGGTCCCGAACAGCTCGTTCTCCTTATGATGGGGCCTGAGGTTTACCCACATTATGAGCAGTACCCAAGACAAGACCAATCCTCCCACTGCCGTAAATGCAACATGACTATATCGCTGCAACCATTCAGGCTGTACACCCGGAGGCAGATGCTTCAGAAATCCACGATGTACATAACAGCCCATCAGATAGTAGCTTAGTGCAATTACTGAAGTGAGGACAAACCACCGGATCGCGCTCTGTCTGCTGATTGGCGCACTAATCCGATAAAACCGCGATCTGGATATCCAAAGAATAAGCGCTACTATAAGTAGCAAAAGCGCCTCTTCATAATCAAAACCCTTAGTGACTGCAAACAATGATCCAATAAACAGAAGTATGCTAGTCCATACATATGCACTATGGACCCGCAATGTAATGCCCCGCGACAATAAAATCAGCATAAAACCAATAAGTACAGACAGATGATGAGAAAGCTGCATTACGGGAAACGGCAATATTTCCTCCGTAATCTTCAACCTATACAGCAATCCGGGTACTGCTGCAGATAGTAAGAGAATAAGCCCGCTAGCTAGTACCAGCTTACCAAGAGCCCACATCCCAAGATCGCTCAGAAAGGTATACTGACCCGGCCAGCCCCAGATCTTCTGCCATTTGTTAAGAGAGGGTTCGAACCCTGGAACTGAACGATCTTGATCCTTTTTTCCTTGCAGACCAATTTCCAGTGCAGCCAGCACCAATCCAATCAACCAAGGAATGACATAATAAAACAATCGAAAGATGACAAGCACCGCCATCGCCTTATCGGTCTGGTAGCCAAGCTGTGTCAGCCCGAGCAAGGCGATAAGGTCAAATGCACCGATACCGCCGGGTGCCATACTCAAGATTCCGGCAATAGCAGCAATCGTAAATATACCAAAGATAGCTATAAAATGGACCTCATCCAAGAGATGGCTGCTGATGGTCCAAAACGTCACGCCAGCAAAGCTCCATTCCAGAAAGGAAGCACCGACGGAGTTAACGACTGTAAGCCAGGATGTTCTGCCTTTTCCCCGGTTAATCCATTTCGCATAAAGCGATGAGCGCTGCACAAACACAAAAACCGGCAAATAAAGCGCCATACCCCATACTGCAAATACCAGCCAGCGATGTTCTTCCAGCAAAGCCGTTGCCGGGAGTAAACCAAAGATATTCGCCCATGAAAGTAGTGATAACCCGGTAATCATAAGCGGCGATAGAAATACAATGGCGGGTGTTAGTACGGAGGTCGGCACTCCGCTTTTTTTATACAGCAGCGTCCTTAAACCAACTCCAGCCAGACCTGCAAACCCAATCAAGTTATTAAATGTATTAGCAATCCATGCATACCGAAAGGTACTCCACAGCCCTACTTTTAAACGAAAATGGGCCCGAATCAAATAATCATAAGCACTCATCACAGCTACGGAAAGAAGTGCAAAACCAATCATTTGCAAAATAGCAGACGTAGGTACTCGCCTTAGTTCACGCATTATAAGTCCTAAATGAACCTGCTTCAGCTCATGTTGCCCCTCCCAGTATACGAACGCTATGATAGCCACTGGAAAAAGAGCTCTGACCGCCCGGATCCGATAGATAGATAAGATCAGTCTTACAATTTTGAATCTTTCTAATGTCTGTTGCTTTGAATGCATGAGCCCACCTGCCTTTACCGCTGACACACGTTGTGCTAGACAATTTTTACAACTAGTCCATTATAGCAATTCTTGGAATAGAAGACCCGTGATAATCAACACCTACTCTATTAGACTGCCAGCAAATCCCTAACCCCTGCAACAGTTAAAGATTTTTTGGGAAATGAGGATAAGCATAGTTAATATATTACGAAGCTGGACAGATCAATATGACGGAACTTTATTTTAGGGGTATCTTTCTAGTATTGGCCAACAATGTGATAAAAGAACATTTAAATTGTAGTCTAAACTTAAAAATACATAACAAAAAGGACATCCCTCACGGCAAAGGATGCCCTTTTTGTTATGTAACACGACTTAGTATGGTCTATACACGAATATCAAATCTGCCTTGGCTATTCGTTGTTGCGGTAGCGATTTCTTGCGGGCTTGCCGCAGCAAGCGCGTTGTTTGCAGGTTTGGCAGGTGCTTCTGCACTACTGCTTGCTGCGGAAGCACTGCTCTGCGACTTCTGGGAAATCTGTGCCTCGATCTGCTTGATCTGCTGCTCAATTTGTTTCGTTTTCGTTTCTTTAGTCTTCGCGTCATCCGAGCTGGCATCAATCTTGTCCAATTCGGCTTCCAGCTTCGCTTTTTGTTTCTCGAGCGCGCTGGTATCTGTAGTACTAGACGTTGAGGTAGTATACGATGTAGAACCTGAGACTGCGGATATACTCATAATCATCCCTCCCTTCCTTACCTCCAATATAATCCTTTTGCAGATAAGGAACGTTAAAACCCGCTGAAAGTTTGCTGAAAGTATTGCTCTCTTTCAAGGTTATAAGGATAAACTGTTAGGAATTGGAATTCACCCGTCTGACCAACAGAAAATAAGACAGAATAGAGAGAACACCCGTACAGGCAATCACAATTGCCATCGGAAGGGCTGAGTCTACGCCCCCAAGACCCACAAGCGGTGCTACACAGCTACCAAGCAGCAACGGTAACAGTCCGATTAAAGCCGAAGCACTGCCTGCGGCCTCTCCTTGGTCCTGCATCGCAAGTGAGAAGCTGGTCGCTCCGACAATCCCCACACTGGAGACAACGGCGAACAGACAGATTAGAATAGGGATCAGCCCTCCCCCTACCAGGATCGTAAGCAGCAGCAAGACGCCCCCCGTTGTACAGAGCAGCAACCCGCTAAGCAGTAGCTTCGTCTCACTCACCTTACCAGCTAGTCTGCCGGCGATTTGACCTGTAATAATAATCCCAATCCCGTTCACAGCAAAGATCAAACTGTATACCTGCGGAGTAACTGCAAAAATATTTTGCAAAACAAAAGATGACCCTGAGATATAAGCGAACATAGACGCTGTAACAAAACCTTGGGACAAGGCATAACCCATAAACTTGCGGTTGCCAAGTAACACCTTAAAGGTAAGCAGAGTACCCTTCAACCCACTCTTGGAGCGCCGCTCCTTCGGCAATGTCTCAGGCAAGCGCAGGAGAATCGTCAAGCAGAAGATAATTCCGGCAGCAAATAATACGAGGAATATCCCCTGCCATGTAGTCACTCTTAAGAGCTGGCCTCCAATGACTGGAGCCAAAATCGGACCCAGACCATTAACAATCATCAATAAAGAGAAAAATTTCGTTAGTTCAGAGCCACTGTACAGATCACGCACAGCCGCCCTAGAGACAACTACACCCACTGAACCAGCAAGACCTTGAATAAACCGCAAAACAATTAAAAGTCCAATCGAAGGACTAAAAGCACATAGCACTGAGGAAACGGCATAGATGAACATCCCTATAAGCAGTGGACGGCGACGTCCATATACATCACTCAGTGGTCCAGCTACTAACTGACCTGAGGCCAGTCCCAATAAAAAGAAGGTGAGACTTAGCTGCACCAAAGCAGCCGTCGTACCGAAATCGTCGACAAGTGTAGGCAGCGCCGGCAAATACATATCAATCGATAACGGCCCAATGGTTGTAATGGAGCCCAGAATAACAGCAAGTTGCAATCTCTGCTTCCTTGAGGGTCCATCTGCAGCAAGTTTATTAGCATTTTGCATTCCAATCATGATCCTTACGTCAACCTTTCTAAAGCAACCCGGGGGCCTTTTTTTGTATTCTTCATACTAACGTAAAGGAACTCAAATGATCAATCCTTTTATAAGGCCTCATTCGGGGCTAATAACTTAAAAATAACCGCCAAAAGGCGGTTATCCTAATTGTTTTACGCATTTTGAGATGTACTAAACCCCTGTAGCCAATCTTTGGCGGCTTCGGCTTCCGCCATACTCAAGCGGTGACCTTGGTTGCCCCAATGGGTTGTAACCTCAGCGCCTGCTTTCTGCAGAATCCCCTCTAGCTCCTGAGTTTCCGTAGATGTTATTAGCGGATCATTCGTACCTGCCCCAATAAAGATAGACACCCCTTCAAGAGAAGGAAGCTCCACATTGCGTAATGGCACCATCGGATGCAACAGCACTGCCGCGCGGAAAATGTCCTTATAATGAAACAGAAGGCTACCAGCAATGTTTGCACCGTTAGAGTAACCAACCGCTACCAGATTGTTGGCATCAAACCCGTATTTCTCTGCCGCTTCATCCAGAAATTGCTTAATCTCATGGGTACGGAAAACTAAGTCCGCTTCATCGAACACTCCTTCTGCCAGCCGACGGAAGAATCGTGGCATGCCATTCTCCAGCACATTGCCCCGTATACCTAGCACCGATGAATCTGGGGATAACATCTCAGCCAGCGGCAGCAAATCCTGCTCATTACCACCTGTGCCATGAAACAACACTAATGTAGGTTTAGTTATATCTTTACCTTTACGGAATACATGAATCATCCCTGCTTCACCTCAATTTCTCTTACTTGAATAGGCGTTAAGTTTTCTTCGATGGCCGCGCGATGCGGCTCAAACCAGGACGGCAGCATCAACTTTTCACCCAACGCATCTGGGGCTTCATCACGGGCAAAACCTGGAGGATCTGTAGCGATTTCGAACAGGATTCCTCCTCTTTCACGGAAATAGATCGCATTAAAATACTGACGGTCTTGAACGGGTGTAGGTCTATGCCCATGACTCTGTACATGGCGCGACCATTCCAGTTGCTCTGCATTATCCTTTGCCCGCCACGCGATGTGATGAACTGTCCCTGCACCTCCCGCTCCGAGCGGAACGGGTGATGTCTTCAAATCAATAATATTACCTAGCTCCCCATTGGTTCTATAGCGAGTATATCCATCTCCGTCAGCAATATGTTCCATACCCAGCGTATGAACAAGTGTCTCGGCTGTTTGCAACGGATTGCTGCTATATAGCACAGCCCCGCCAAAACCTTTGATCGCGTATTTAGTAGGAATCCCACCAAAGGACCACTTACTGAGCGGGCCTTCCTCACGTTCCACCAGTTCAATCCGCAGACCGTCGTAATCAGCAAAAGATAAATAGGGTTCAGAGATCCGACTTCCTTTTGTAACCGAAATTCCGTATTCAGCAAGGCGTTGTTCCCAGAACTGCAGAGCACCGACCGGCACTGCGTAGATCGTTACGCCAACTTGACCACTGCCGATTCTGCCTCTACGCCCTACAGGTGAAGGGAAAAATGTAATAATCGTTCCCGGCGCACCCTGCTCATTCCCAAAGTATAAATGATAGACCTCTGGAGCATCAAAATTAATCGTTTTTTTCACGAGCCGTAGGCCCAGAATCCCGGCGTAGAAATCAACATTGCGCTGAGCGTCTCCGACAAAAGCTGTAATATGATGTATTCCTGCAGTTTGAAGTGTCATTATTATAAACTCCCTTCTTAGTTAAAAAACAATGCATCTAGAGAAATCGAACCTGGTCCCGTAAGCGCCACACCTACCGCAAATACCAAAACCGTGAGCGGAAACTCAATCCCGTTCGAAGTGGACCAGAAACCATTTGGAGCATGAACCTTAACGATTGCCCCCAGCATCGTGGCAGCGATCAACACCGCTGCAACAGGCGTTAACAGTCCGGCCGCGAACATAAATCCGCCCACCAGCTCCATAATCCCTGCTAAAATCGCCATAGTCACACCCGGTTTGATTCCGATGGACTCCATCCAGCCTCCCGTACCCTTCGGACCGTAACCTCCGAACCATCCAAATAGCTTTTGTGCGCCATGTCCTATAAAAGCAAGCCCAATCACCAATCTCATTAATAACAGTCCTACACTTATCATTTTTACCTTCCCCTATTCCTTTGATTTAATTATCTTAATGTTAAGATATTGGGTAAAAAAGAGCGCCCGGCGAACCGGAATAACCTATGGGCTGCTCTCCTCTTCCCTCTTCTATCTACAACTCGGAGGCGTTAAACGTATCGCCGCCCTTAATCGTACCCGAGTTAAAACCTTTGTAGAACCAGCGCTTTCTCTGCTCTGAGGTACCGTGAGTGAAACTATCCGGCACTGCATAGCCCTGAGCCTGCTTCTGAATCGTATCATCTCCGACGGCGCTTGCAGCTGCCAGAGCTTCCTCTAAGTCGCCTTCCTCCAGCAGATTCATTCCCTGAGCATGATTGGCCCAGACACCGGCCAAATAATCAGCCTGCAGCTCAAAACGAACCTGATATTTGTTGTACTCCTTCTCACTCAACGTCTGGCGAAGGGAATCGAGCTGTTTCGAGGTGCCTAGTAATGTCTGTACATGATGTCCAACCTCATGGGCAATGACATAAGCCATGGCGAAGTCGCCCGGCGCGTGGAAGCGTTGCTGCAACTCATCATAAAAGCTCAGATCAATATATAGTTTGGCGTCGCCCGGACAGTAGAAGGGACCAACTGCCGAGGTGGCTGTTCCGCAAGCAGAGTCTACACTCCCACTGTATAGAACTAAGGTGGGGTCCGTATAGGTCATTCCCTGCTGCTGAAAAATCTCACCCCAAACCTCCTCTGTGTCGGCAAGAACTACCGATACAAACTCCGCAAGCTCTTGCTCCTCTGCGGTCTGTTCATAAGGGGCCGTTGAACTGGAGCCTGTGGAAGTCAAACTTCCCAGGATATCCCCGGCATTGCCTCCACTGAGTAACGTGATGACCAGGACAAGGATAATTCCTCCGATTCCGCCACCAATCATCTTGCCACCACCGCTCATGCCTCTGCGGTCCTCCACGTTCGAACTCCCTCTTCTTCCCTGCCATTTCATGGCCAAGCCCCCAGTCGAAATATCAGGTAATCTTAAGTAAATGGCTACCTGGCTTCGTTAAGTTAAATATCTTATTAGTGATATACCCAAAAAAGCAGGGTTTCACTTATACTTACTGGAGTTGGGAGAATGAGGATGGAGCCGAACTACTTCCAACCTTATAGAGGCGCCTAGTTATTCGTCATGTTCGCAGCGCCTACACACCTTTGCCAAGCTTTTTCATTAATTCGATAGCCTGGACTTTCTCTTCCTTATCTAATCCACCCATCAAATCATGAATTGAGGCTACATGACGAGGGAAAATCTCATCAAACAGTTCACGACCTGCATCCGTAATCTCCGCATAAGTAACGCGGCGATCCTCGCTACAGGGTACACGTTTCAGCAGTCCCTTTTTCTCCAACTTGTCGATATTATAGGTAATGCTTCCGCTCGTAACGAGAATTTTCTCCCCGATCTGTTGCAGCGGAATCCGCGTTCTATGGTAAAGTACTTCAAGCACCATGAATTCAGCCGAAGCCAAGCCATAACTCTTCATATCCTTCACCGCATGATCCATTAGGCTCTTATAAGCCTTAGATAAGACTACAAACAATTTCAGTGAGGCGGCTTGTTCTTCGTCAGGTGCACTCTCTGTATTACGCAGATTTACTTGTTTATCACTCATCAATTCCACCTCCACTTCAATCAAACTTGTATTCAATCCATTTATTTGTCTTTACATTAAATATCTTTAAGTTAAGATAACTATACGACTTCCCATCCTCCTTGTCAACCTCATCGCTAAAAAAGTTACTTCCGTCTAGAGACCGGTAAGTTTTCCTATGACACTTTACAGGGAGTGATAAAAATCACCCCAAGTTTGACCTGACCTATAAAAGGGCGTATTCTTGTCTTTACGAATGACTCTTTAGTAAGCGATTTCAATACCCTAAAGGAGGCGACCTGATGAGTTCGTTCAATCCAACCCCTACCGAAGAAGCTATGGAGGGGCAGGCTGGAGCACGACGCGTGCTGATCGTGACAGCCGTAGACGCGGAGCGTGACGCGGTCCTGCGCGGCCTGCAAGGCAGCGACAGGTTCCATGTTATCGCTGCCGGCGCAGGGCCGGCAGCGGCGGCGGCGGGAACCGCCGCGGCACTCGCAGCCGGTTCTTACGGCTGCGTATTGAGCGTCGGGATCGGCGGCGGATTCCCGGGGCTGGCGCCTTTAGGCTCGCTGGTTGTAGCCAGCGAGATGATTGCCGCCGACCTCGGGGCCGAGACGCCGGAGGGCTTCCGCAGCGCTGCCGAGCTCGGCTTCGGCAGCGTGTCCGTGCCGGCTGACCGCGGCACGGTGCAAGCGGTTTCGGCCGCGCTGGCTGCGGCCGGGTTACCCGTAAGCACGGGCATCGTGCTTACGGTCTCGACGGCGACCGGCACCGCGGAGACGGCCGCCGCCCATCTCGCGCGGCATCCCCATGCCGTCGCGGAAGCGATGGAAGGCCACGGAGTTGCCGTGGCCGCTCAGGCGCTGGGGCTCCCGGTACTGGAGCTCCGCGCCATCTCGAACCCGGTCGGTCCCCGCGACCGGGCCGCTTGGAAGATCGGTGATGCAATGGAAGCATTAACGGCGGCAGCCGCTATATTACTGGAGGTGCTGTAATGACAACTGAGCTTAATATCGCTTTTTCCCCTTGCCCTAACGATACCTTTGTATTTCATGCCTGGGCGCACGGGCTTGTCCCGAATGCACCTAAGCTAAATGTAACCTATGCCGACATTGATATTACCAATACGCTGGCTGCTGACGGAGAAGGACCAGAAGTCCTCAAAATCTCCTACGCTGCTCTGCCTTGGGTTCTGGAGCGGTACAAACTGCTGCCATGCGGCGGCGCTTTAGGACGCGGCTGCGGCCCGCTGCTGCTTACAGCAAGTGGACCCCATGCGGTCAAACGCCCAGAAAAGCTAGCCGGACGCCGGATTGCTGTACCTAGCGAACGCTCTACGGCTTATTTGCTTTTCCGATTATGGGCAGCACAAAATGTAACTGGAGGCATCGGCGAAATAGTCGTAATGCCTTTCGATGAGATTATGCCTGCCGTACGGGATGGCCATATCGATGCAGGGCTGGTAATTCACGAAGCCCGCTTCACTTACGCCTCTTATGGTCTTAATATGCTGACTGATCTAGGCAGCTGGTGGGAAAGCGATACCGGACTGCCCATTCCTCTCGGCGCTATCATTGCCCGCCGTGATTTAGATGCCGATGCTATCACCGGCTGGATTCGCAGCTCTCTTCAGTATGCGTGGGATCATCCAACGGATTCCAGAGACTATGTGCTTAGCCATGCTCAAGAGTTGGCTCCTGAAGTGGCTAAATCCCACATCGATCTCTACGTGAATGACTTCTCGATGAATCTGGGTGATGACGGCTATGCCGCAATCTCTGCCCTGCTTAATCGTGCTGCGGCAGAAGGACTTGTGCCTGCAATCGATCCAGCACTGCTTCGTTAGCATTTACCAGATAGTTTAACAATCCCCGGCCACACCTATAAGGTGTTCTCCGGGGATTTTATTTATTCTACGTAGCCTTCCAGCCAGACATTATTTGGCTTATCGAACCAGTGATTATACAATAGACCTATAAACATGATCTATGAGGGAGGATCACATGATACCTGAAAAAAACAGCAAACAAAACATCGACCGCTTTTTGGGCTTTCAAAATGAATATGACCGCTACCGTCCCGAAGCCCCTGAGATGATTATCAAATTGCTAACAGATTACCTAGGTACCACCCCTTCACTCGTCGCAGATATAGGCTGCGGTACGGGTTTGTCTACTTTTCTCTGGAACGATTTCGCAGAACGCGTAATCGGTATCGAACCCAACCCAGATATGTTGGGAAAAGCAATCGATAAACTTAGCAGATTAGAAGCATCCCAATCAATTACTTTTGTGCAAGGCTACTCTAACCAGCTTCCGCTTGCATCAGATAGTGTAGACATAGTTACCTGCTCGCAATCATTCCACTGGATGGATCCTGAAAGTACACTGCAAGAAATCTCCCGGGTCTTAAAAAAAGGCGGAGTCTTTGCCGCCTACGATTGCGATTGGCCTTTATCTCTTCAGCAAAATGTAGAAGAACGATACAACCAGCTGATCTCCAAAACAGAAGAATTGCTGGCTTCGCTTTTACCTAATGAGGAGAGAGCACATAAATGGGACAAAGAAGGTCATTTGTCACGGATCAAAGCTAGTGGAGCCTTCTCTTTTGCCAGAGAAATCGTATTCCACAACCTAGAGTCCTGCGATGCCCAGCGATATATTGGTTTAACCCTAAGTCAAGGGGGAGTGCAAACCGTAATGAAACTAGACGCTACCTTGCTTGAGCAAGACATCGCCGATTACACCGCCGCAGTTGAACAGCATTTTAAAGGCAGAACATTAGAGGTTCTGATCAGCTACCGAATGAGAATCGGCATCAAATAATCTTCGATCACAACCAAAAAAACGCCCCGCCCCCTCATATGAGGAGTTCGGAGCGTTTTCTTCTTTTTATTTAACTTCCTCCATGAATACCCTTAGGTTCTCTACGATTTCTTTGGATTTTGAATGATGTAAGTAATGTCCGCCTTCAAATGTCATTACTTTTCCATGCACAGAATCCTTGACTTGCCCTTCATGTAGAGGAATCCAGTCTTTCACGGTAGTATTATTCGCTTGTATAAAGAAGATAATGGGAAGATTCTTGTCGAATGTTAAGCCTCTGGAGGCAACAAAGTTAGGATAAATATGTTCCATTTCATTTAAGGTAGTGGAATTGTTCATATTTTTAAGCGAAATCAATTTCATTTGTTTTTTGGTTTCATCATCAAATGGCAGTCCATCATAAGGGTCACCGCTTAATTGCAAGCCCAATCTTATAATCCCTGAATCTTTAAGCAGCTTTAATTTTTTAATTGGGAATTTAACATCCATACCGCCTTGCTCCGGAACACTACTATCAATACCCACAAAAGCACTCACTTCGTTTGGATATTTCTTCGCATATTCCAATCCGTAAATACCTCCAATCGAGTGGCCCATTAGAATGTATTGGTCAATGTTAAGATTCTGAACGGCTTCATGAATTTCACTAACGATATTCTCTGTAGTTCGTTCTTTTTTCGTTTCATCACTGAGTCCATACCCAAACGGTTCAACCGCCACCACTTTGTAGAATGGTGATAACTCATCAATCAACGGCTTGAAATCAAGCGCTGGCGCTCCTGTTCCAAAGCCTGGTATGAGCACGATCGTCTGTTTACCTTCTCCTTGAATCAAAACATTCATATTTTTCCCGTCAACAGGGACTAACTGACCATAGTGCTGTATTTTTTTCTGATCTGTTTTGTTGCTGATCACATTAACTGTATAGACAACGGCTAGAAAAAGTACGACCACGATCACTATTGCTCCTAATATTTTGAGCAACAGGTTACGCAGTTTATGTTTTTTCTGTCCATTCCCCGTTTTTTTGTCCTCTTGTTGTGTCACCCTCATCTTCTCCTGTCTTTAATCTGTTTATTAAGTTCCCTTAACGTTTCGCTAATGAGATCATAACTAACAAAGATGTACCCCTCATGACGACAATATGAACTGAAAATGAACAGGTAAAAAAAATGCTACGGCAGCACAAGACAAGAAAACTTGCCTGTACTGCTGTAGCATGAAAAAATCGGGATGCATTCAAGCCCTCGCAAGGCACCGCCTGGAAGCTAATTACTCTGTCGGCGCTATAATTGGGAGGGTGACAACGATGGTCGTTCCTTGGCCGGGTTCGCTTTCCACGCGGATATCCCCTTTATGAAGCGTTACGATCTGTTTAACAATGGCAAGTCCCATCCCGCTGCCACCATATTTACGGCTGTGGGACCGATCAGCCTTAAAGAACCGTTCAAATATACGTTGCTGATCCTCAAGTGAAATCCCGATGCCAGTGTCTGTTACCCGAACGGTCACGTTGTTGATATCTTGTTTGAGGCTGACGTTAATTACACTGTTATCCTTAGAAAACTTGATGCTGTTGCCAAGGAGATTGGTCCATACCTGACTTAACAGGTCATAATCAGCCAGTAGGATAATAGGCTTCAGATCAAGGTCGAAGCTGATGTTACGAGCTGACCATTGCGGCTGAATCGCTACGATTACTCTTCTTATCTGTTCGTCCAGATTGAATGTAGTTAGCCGTAGCTGCTGGGACTGCGATTCTAATAAACTCAGCTTCAGCAGGCTGTCACTCATTTTAGACATCCGTTCTGCTTCAGCGATAATAATATCCAGATAACGATTTCGCTCTTGTTCTGCAAGATCTACTCGCTTGAGCGCAATCGCATACCCAGATATTGAGGTGAGCGGAGACTGGACCTCATGCGACACATTGGATACAAACTCCTTACGCATCTGCTCAAGCTGCTGCAGATCGTGCATCATTTCTTCAAAGCTGCGAGCCAAGGTACCTAGCTCACCGGTTTGCTTAATATTCAGCTCGACGTTAAAATCACCAGCTGCTATTCTTCTGGTCGCTTTGGTTAGCTTCTTGATCGGTCTGACTAAGAACATTGCAGCTACCAGAATCAAGAGGCTTCCAGCTATCAATGAATAGAGCAAGAAATTTAATACCAAGTTCCTTCTGGCAGTGACGGAAGGGGGATTAAGCGTCTCCACAAACATCGCTTTGGTGCCGTCTTCCGTTCTCAGTTGTAAGCCTAGGAGAAGCGCAGAAATATTCCTGTTATGAGGTTGATATACTTCTCCTGCGAGAACTTTTTTTATTTCTTCCATAGTTACAGGGACCGGCTTGTGCCCATTAAGCGTTCCGTAAGATTGGAATTTACCCGCTTCGTCGAAAATTCGGATGTGGTAGGAATCAAGCTGCTTCATTCCACTTACGAAAGAGTTGGCTTCACGAAATGGGAAGGTCTCGTAAACCCTGACAATATCCTGCCCAAAATGCAATAAGGGAATTCGCGAGTTCTCGTTCAGTTTATCTTCGAATACCCAAGTTGCAACAAACAAAGCAATGATTGTGCCCCCGATTACGGAGGCTAAGAAGGTCAGTACAACGCGTGTATATATGGATCTAATCATTCGTACACCTCAAGCCTGTAGCCAAGTCCACGCACCGTCTCAATACGAAAATCAGGGGTAGTCGCAAACCGTTCACGCAAGCGTTTAATATGCACGTCAATCGTCCGATCATCTCCAGTATAATCAATTCCCCAAATTTGATCGATCAACTGCTCGCGCGTATAGACTTGTCCAGGGGTTCCAGCAAGCTTGTACAGCAACTCGAACTCCTTAAGGGGTAAGGCAAATGACTCCGTGCCTTTCATCACCTTATAGGTCTGTCGATCAAGGATGACATTGCCAATTTGGATCATCTGCGTGGAGCCAATCCGATATCGTTTCAGCAATGACCTAACACGAACCGTCAGCTCTAACGGATCGAAAGGTTTAGTTAAATAATCGTCCGTGCCTAATTCGAAGCCCTTCACTTTCTCCCAGGTTTCGCCTCTGGCAGTCACTATAAGTAATGGAAGATCAGGATTAGCTCTGCGGAGCTCCTTACAAAGCATCCAACCATCCATATTTGGCATCATAATATCCAGCACGACAAGATCGACATGTGTTCCAGCATATACGGCGAGCGCTTCCTTGCCATCCACAGCTTCAACTGTTTCGAATCCGTCGTTGCGGAGAAATAAACAGACAAGTTCGCGAATGTTCGCATCGTCGTCAGCAACCAGTATAGTAGGCATTCGTTTCCTCTTTTCCTGTTGTCCATTCTTACTATTATACTATATTATACTTTCGGCTAAACTGTCTGTTGTCTTGAGACTACACGATGATCAAACCGAAAAAGAGCGTCTAACACGGTTACCCGTATAGACGCTCTTAATGTCGTTTCGCTTTAGCTTTAGTCAGCTTACTTCTTATTCATCTTAAACATTAGGAACAGCTCATTATAATGAGCGAGCATCCGTTTGCCAAGGTTATCGTATACTTCAAGCCGGTCCGTAATTTCAGCAGGTGGATAGAACCGGGTATCCTCAGAAGTTTCCTCAGGAAGCAGCTCCAGCGCAGGAATGTTAGGCGTGGAATAACCTACATATTCTGCATTCTTAGCAGCAACGTCTGGGCGGAGCATGAAGTTGATAAACTGATGCGCTCCATCCACATTTTTCGCTGTCCGAGGGATGACCATGTTATCAAACCACTTGTTCGAGCCTTCTTCCGGCACTACATAATCCAGCTTATCATTCTCGTCCATGATCTCGGAAGCATCGCCGGACCAGACAATCCCAACCGCAGCTTCTTCATTTGCCAGCAGCATCTTGATCTCATCACCGACAATCGCCTTCACGTTAGGAGACAACTTGTTGAGCTTAGTCAGTGCTTCTTGCAGATGTGCCTCTTCCTTGTCATTAACGGAATAATGCAGGCTGTTCAAAGCCATGCCCATCACTTCACGGGCTCCGTCCACCAGGAAGATGTTATTATGCAGTCTGCTGTCCCAGAGAGAATCCCAGCTGGTGAAGTCCATGCCTTTAGTCATTTCCGGATTGAAAATAATCCCGACGGTCCCCCAGAAATAAGGCACAGAATATTTGTTACCCGGATCAAACGAAAGGTCCATAAAGCGTGAATCAATATTCTTTAGATTCGAAATCTTACTATGATCCAGCGGGATGAGCAGATCTTCTTCTTTCATCTTAGCAATGGCATAATCCGAAGGGATTACAACATCAAAGGTAGTTCCGCCCTGCTCAACCTTGGTCAACATAGCTTCATTGGAATCGAAGGTTTGATAAATGACTGTTAAGCCGGTCTCTTTTTCAAATTCCTTCAATAGATCCGGATCGACATAGTCGCCCCAGTTATAGATAGTCAATGTGTTTCCACCCGAATATCCCTCTCTCGAATTCATCCAAGAGCCCAAGTACATGAGCGCAAATGCCGTGATAAGGATCGCCAGAAAAGCATTTATCAGCTGTTTCATCTAGGCACCCCCGCTTCTGCAACAGGCTCCGCCACAGCTTCTGCCGTGTTATGACGGTTTTTCTTAAGGGTCAGGAAGTAATAACCAACCACGAGCAGAATGGTGAACAGGAAGATCATTGTCGACAGCGCATTAATCGATAGCGACACCCCTTGCCGGGCTCTAGAGTATATCTCAACCGATAACGTCGAATAACCGTTGCCTGTTACGAAGAACGTAACCGCAAAGTCATCCAGTGAATACGTAAGCGCCATAAAAAATCCGCTGAATATCCCTGGTTTAATAATCGGCAAGATTACTTTAGTCAGCACATCCTTACGGCTTGCCCCAAGATCACGGGCTGCATCCGTCAATGTAGGGCTCATTTCCTGTAGATGCGGCAAAATCATCAATACAGCAATCGGCACGCTGAATGCAACGTGTGAAAGCAGAACAGACGCGAAACCCAGCTTGATGCCAGCTATGGTGAACAGGATAAGGAACGAAGCACCAATAATGACATCTGGACTGACGATCAGCACGTTATTCAGAGACAGCAAGGTGTTCTTGGCGCGGCGATTCTGCACACTTTTAATGGCCAGCGCACCAATAATAGCGATAAGGGTCGCAATAGCCGAGGATAGCAGCGCGATCACAAGCGTATTGATTACGATGATGATCAGGCGCTTATCTTGGACCACCTCACGGTAGTAATCCAGCGTGAAGCCCTCGAACTTATGCATCGTCCCCCCACTGTTGAACGAATAGTACATTAAATAGAAGATAGGTGCATACAGAACAATGAACACCAGAACTAGGTAGAGGTTAGAGAATCCATTTTTATTTCTCATTCCGCGCCCCTTTCCGCGATCCGCCTGTGATAATCATAAACAGCGCCATAATGGCAATCAGAAACACTGCAACTGTAGAACCCATGCCCCAGTCCTGAGTGACCAGGAAATGCTGCTCGATTGCGGTGCCCAGCGTAATGACCCTGTTGCCTGCAATCAGACGGGTGATCATAAACAGGGACAGCGCAGGTATGAATACTGCCATACAGCCTGAGCGTACTCCCGAAATGGTCAGCGGAAAAATAACACGTCTAAACGTGGTCCAGCCCGAAGCCCCCAAATCACGTGCCGCATCCAGCAAGGATAAATTCAAATCCTCCAAAGCGCTGTATATCGGCAGGATCATAAACGGAATAAAAATATAGACAGATACAAATACAAAACTGAAGCCCGTAAACAGAATTTGCTGTTCTCCGATTCCAAGCAGATCAAAGAAATTATTAATCGGACCAAATGTACCGAATATCCCTATAAAAGCGTAGGTTTTTAGCAGCAAATTAATCCATGTCGGCAAAATAATCAGCAATAACCACAGTTGCTTATGTTTGGTTCTCGTCAACAGATAAGCCGCCGGATAGGCAACCAGCAAAGAGAATGCTGTAATCAGAAACGCGTACCAGAACGAGGTCAGCGTCATTTTTAAATATACAGGGGTGAAGAAACTGACGTAATTATCCAGAGTAATATGACCATCCAAATCAAATAACGAATAATAGATGACAAGCACTACCGGTGCAATTACAAACAATGCGATCCAGAGGTAATAAGGGATGAGATAGTACGATTTGCCCTTATTCTTCATGACTCTCCACCTCGCCATAAGCTTCCAGACGTCTGTCGAATTCTTCCTCCGTTTCACCGAAACGCATAACATGAATCGCTTCCGGATCAAAATAAAGGCCAATTTCACTGCCTACAGTCGCCTTACGTGTAGAATGCACAAGCCATTCATGCCCGGATTCATCATAACAGCTGATTTCATAATGCACGCCCCGGAACAGCTGGGAATCAACCCGCACACGTAGTTTACCCTGTTCCAGCGTAGAAATTTCCAAATCCTCAGGACGAATAACAATCTCTACGGATTCATTCGGTTTAAGCCCGGCATCGAAACATTCGAAGCGGCGGCCGTTAAACTCCACCAGATAATCCTCGATCATAACTCCCGGCACAATGTTCGATTCGCCAATAAAATCCGCCACAAAACGGTTAATCGGCTCATCATAAATATCGTTAGGGGTGCCGCTTTGCTCGATTTTCCCCTTATTCATGACAAAAATCCAGTCGGACATCGCGAGTGCCTCTTCCTGGTCATGCGTTACAAAAATAAAGGTAATGCCTAACCGCTGCTGCATTTCCCGCAGTATGTACTGCATCTCCGTGCGCAGCTTGAGATCTAGCGCCGATAGAGGCTCGTCCAGCAGTAGAACCTGTGGCTCATTCACAATCGCCCGGGCAATGGCAACCCGCTGGCGCTGACCGCCGGACATTTCGTTAATCGCACGCTGCTCATAACCCACAAGGTTAACGAAGCTTAGCGCTTCCTGCACCTTCTTCGTGATAACATCCTTCTTAAGCTTCTTAATGCGCAGTCCGAAAGCCACATTCTCGAATACGTTCAGGTGTGGAAACAATGCGTAATCCTGAAATACCGTATTGACCTGCCGCTCATTGGCGGGAATGTGGTTAATTACTTTTCCATTTAAATAAATAGAACCGCTCGTTGGCTCAGCGAACCCGGCGATCAATCGAAGAATAGTCGTTTTACCACAGCCAGATGGACCAAGTAGTGTATAGAATTTGCCGCGCTCTATCTCAAAGCTGACTCCTTTTAACACCGGATCTTCGTCGTCATATTGCTTAGTAACTTCTTCAAATGAAATGATGGTACCTTCCTGAATAGCTATAGCTAACAACCTCCCTTACCTTAGTAATACAATACTATTTTACCCGCATCTTGCGGAGAACAATCGAAATGAGTATGCTCAGCGCTAATAAGCGACAATTTTCCCTCTCCTTCGACGCTCCAATAGATATAGCATATTAGATTGTACCATTATATGCGATAGCTTACATTGTTAAATGCTAAGCATAAACTTAACAAGTTTGTAAAAAGTCCAGTCTTCCCTGCCCTTTTTGAGGTGCTATAATGAAAACGAACTGAAAAGCCAGTGTGGTTTTCTTATTTTTGCGAAAGAAGATGAATGATAATGAACGAGGGGTTACTAGACCGCCTTGAAAAATATGGATTCTCACTTTACATGATACGAATTACGCTTGCCGCATCACTATCCTGGGTAGCCGTACACAGTTTATATGGTGACCAATATTTATACTTTGCACCGCTTGCAGCCATTCTAATTACTCAAGCCAGTGTGAAGGCTTCACTTGAAAAAGGACTCTACCGCCTGATCGGCATTATTATCGGCGGAATCGTCAGCCTGATTGTAGGCCAATTCTTCGATGTAGGTGCATTTTCCATTCTGCTAATTCTGCTCATCGGGATTGGAATTGCCACAGCCTGTCGGATGAATATCCAAGCGGTTTCGCAGGTGGGGGTGACCTCGGTTCTGGCCCTTACCTTTTATCACAATGATTACGTGCTGTGGAGAGTCGCCGAAACCTTTATTGGTGTGCTCATTGCCTTGATCATCAATATGATTATCGTTCCACCGAACAGGTTCGTCAAGGTAAAAGCATTGGCACTCGATGGAAGCCTTCTACTTTCGGATGCTTTAAAAGGTCTCGTAGGCATAAGAAGAGATTCATCAAAGGATAATAATATGCTGGAGCAAGCAGGTAAACTGCTGTCTGCCAGCAATCAACAACAGAAGGAAATGTTCTATACCATTGCTCACTATCAGTGTCGTGGTGATCTAAAGGGACTTATACAAGCCACGGCACATCTAAAGACCATTCATTCCTATGTTAAAGAAATTGCCGACGATATTTGCTTGCTGCCAGCACATCATGCCAATTCTGACTGGATGCTGGAAGTGCTGGAGGCAACAGCCGATTGTATAGCTGTTTATGGTACCAAGACCTTATCCAAGGCTGAATGCCAACGTTCACTTACAGATTGTCTGCATCGTGCCCGCGACTTGCAGGCGGCCAGCTTCTCTGAACTGCAAGGACGGTGCTCACTGTCATCTGTTCGTGATCTAGGAGCGCTCTTCAGTCACTTAAACCGGGTACTCGAAGAAGTGGAACGTGCTAGTTCTGCTACTTACGTAGTTGCAGCTCGGCCTTCAACAGCTGAAATCACACGCGCTATACGCTTAATTAAAAAAGGACTCTCCCAGAAGCTCTAAGCTTGGGAGTGTCCTTTTTTTATGTTCAATCCCTATTAGACATAATGCCCTTTAGCACGATTGGTTACTACAACCATCCAACAAATTTAACTGACTGATTGTTTAGCAGCACGCCCTATCTTCACATTTACCAGTACAATACTGCTGACAATCAGCAATAATCCGATCACAAGGTTTATGGTAATCTGCTCTTTCAAAAAAACTACGCTGGTTGCTATCGAGATCAGGGGGATCAAGAAGGTGAATGAACCTACTTTTCCTGCTTCTCCTTCGTTAATCAGCTTGAAATAAATTAGCCAGCCCAGAGCAATAACAAAGATTGCGATAAACAAGGTATCCACAATAAAGGTTCCACTCCAGGTGATATCCGACCATCTCTCCGTAGCTGATCCCGAAAGTAGCAGAATGATGCCACCGATCGTGATTTGCATAGCCGTCATCCACAGCATATCCACACGTACAGCATTCCGTTTCATATATATTGTCCCTAATGCCCAGCTTAGGGCACTGGCTAGAGCCAACACAATTCCCCATATGGAAATACTCCCATTAATTCCGCCGATACTAAGAGAGGCTACCCCGAGAAAACCAAGCAGCAAACCAGCCATTTTAAGCCCGTACATGCTCTCACCTAACCACAGCCAAGAAAAAACACCTAACAATACAGGCTGCAAAAATACAATCGATGAGAACAATCCCGCGGGAACATACTGCAAGCCAATCGTCTGAAATCCATAATAGAACACAATACTAAGTACCGCCGAGATCAGATAGATCGGCCAGAGCTGCTTGAAGCGAAGCTCCTTCACCTTGGGCAGTGCAATTAGAATCAGAATAATACCGCCTACGACGGTTCGAATACCTGCAAATAATAGAGGTGGAGCATAGTCTAAGGCGATTTTGGATATAGGCCAATTAATGCCCCATACAATCACCAAAAAAATAAGAAGGATCATACTTTTCTTCTGCTGATTCATTTGTTCACTTCCTTGGTGTAGATTCATCACAAATGATACAATAAACAAGAGCATAAATGAAATGAATAATAATCATAAGGGGCATATCATATTTGTTATGAACAATACTCAAATTCGTTTATTCGTCAAAATCGCCGAAAGCGGCAGCTTTACTAAAGCTGGTGTAGAACTGAATATGACACAGCCTGCGGTCAGCCGGGCGATCTCGTCCCTCGAAGCCGAATTAGACGTGAAGCTCTTGCTTCGAGACCGGCGTAATGGCCTGATGCTTACGGATATCGGCAAACGTATTCTTGTTATTTTCCGTGAAATTCTAATGGGCTTTGATAAGGTCAATCAGGAGATTTACGCGGAGAGAGGTCTTGAAAAAGGAAGTATCCGCATTGGAGCTTTCCCTGTGGCATCGGCTCATTTTCTACCGAAGATTATTAGCTCTATTACTAAAAGATATCCAAATATTACGATTAGCTTACAGGAGGGTTCTATCGCTGAAGTCAGAGAATGGCTGGATTCAAAAGAAATTGATGTTGGCTTATTGCTCGCTCCCAGTGCAGATTTCGAAACCATTCCATTATATAGAGAGAAATTGTTTGCCGTTTTTAGAGATGACCATCCCCTGCAAAAGCGATCCATTGTATGTGTGCAGGAATTAGCGAACGAGCCCATGTTGATTTGCAAAGCAGGATATGAACCGCCCGTTGTAGAGCTATTCCGCAGAAGTAATAGCCATCTGAATGTGAAATATGTGGTTAATAACTTTGCAACAGCTCTTAATATGGTTCAGGAGGGACTGGCGATCGGCGTGATGTCTGAGCTGTCCTTGTTATCTCTGCCTCCAAATGTGGTTACCCGTGAGCTGCAGCCGGATGCTTATAGAGATATCCAAATTGCGGTCAGCTCGCTTGCCGACACTTCAATTGCTGTAAAGCTCTTCATTGAGACAGCGCTGGATCTTTTCACTCAAAAATAAAATGGATTAATTAATAGATGATAAGGAGTGCTGAAGATGGACTTTAAAAGACTTGGAAATAGCGGATTACAGGTATCCGCATTAGGACTGGGAACGAACGCTTTCGGCAAACGTGCGGATCAAGAGACCTCCATTCAGATTGTACATGCTGCGCTCGATCATGGAATTAATTTCATAGATACTGCTAATATTTACGCTGGCTCAGAATCCGAGCGAATCATCGGTCTGGCCTTGGAAGGCAGGAGACATGAGGCTGTTCTCGCAACTAAAGCAGGTTTAGTCAAAAATGAGGGTCCTAACGGTAGCGGCTCCTCCCGTCGCCATTTGCTGCAGGAGCTTGAAGATAGCCTTCGCCGCCTTAAGACGGACTATATCGATCTATACCAGATTCATACCTTTGATCCCTATACGCCGCTTGAAGAAACCTTACGAACCTTGGACGATATGGTATCCTCGGGGAAAGCCCGCTATATCGGGGCCTCCAACTATACAGCATGGCAATTAATGAAGGCGATTGGGATTAGTGAAGCACGCAACTTCACCAAGTACACTTCAATTCAGTGCAGCTACTCCTTAGCAGACCGGACACCGGAGAATGAGCTCCTTTCGCTCTGCCTGGATCAAGGTGTAGGGATCATTCCATACTTTCCACTAGCTGGCGGGATTCTCACAGGCAAATATAATACAAGCGACTCAGCGCCATCGGGGTCCAGAGCAGATACCGATCCTAATTTCAAAAGATTCCTTGATGCTGACCGGATCAAGCTCGGAAGCCAAGTGAGTCAAATTGCTGAGGAAATGGAAACCTCATCTACCGCGCTCTCCTTAGCTTGGCTTATGAATCGGCCTGCCGTCTCGACGGTTATTGTCGGGGCTACACGTGTGGAACAGCTGGAACAAAATTTGCTTAGTACCTCACTTGTACTTAATGAAGAAACTTCGGCCAAGCTGGATGAAGCCAGTGATTCCTTCCGTTATCGCGAGCCGTTCGCTTTTTACCGGCTCCCATAGAGTCGTATGCTCTAACTTCTTACAAGGATGGAGGAAAGATTAATGACAACCTATACAGCTGACAGCATTCAAGGAATGCTTGAAGAGCATAAGAATTTTTTTAATAGCGGCGTAACTAAGGAGGTTTCTTTTCGTCTCCAGCAGCTGCTCAAGCTTAAGAATATTATTAAACAATACGAAGGACGTATCATCACCGCACTACAACAGGATTTAGGAAAAGGTGAGTTCGAAGCCTATGCCACAGAAATCGGCTTTACGTTGGACAGTATCGGCTACATGATGAAACATCTTAAGCGTTGGGCGAAGCCTGTAAAGGTTCGATCGCCGCTGCACTTATTTCCTGCAAAAAGTTATATTTTAAGTGAGCCTTACGGCACAACGCTCATTATTGGCCCGTTTAATTATCCATTTCAGTTGCTGATTGAGCCCCTGATCGGCGCCATTGCCGCTGGTAACTGCGCTGTCCTCAAGCCATCTGAGAGCACACCTGCCATCTCGTCCGTGGTTGAACAGCTTATTCAAGAGACCTTCGAGCCGCAGTATATCCGCGTAATTCAAGGGGAAAAAGAGACCACTAATTTGCTGATCCACGCCAAGTTTGATTATATTTTCTTTACGGGCAGTGTGCCTGTCGGCAAAATCGTAATGGAAGCGGCAGCGAAAAATTTAGTGCCTGTAACCTTGGAGCTTGGCGGGAAAAGCCCGGTTATTGTTGATAAGACCGCTAATCTTGATATTGCAGCGAAACGGATTGTCTGGGGCAAGCTGCTGAACGCGGGCCAAACCTGTATCGCACCGGATTATCTGTTAGTCCACAAGGATATTGCCAAAGAATTGATCACCAAACTCAAACATCACATCACTGAGTTCTACGGTCAGGATGCACAGCCTAATACAGATTATGGCCGGATCGTGAATGATCGCCAGCTGCAAAGACTTGCTGACCTCATTGCGCGAGATCAGAGCAAGGTGATTATGGGCGGCACCATCGTGCCAGAAGAACGTTATATTGAGCCTACTTTAATCTATCCTGCCACTTGGACGGATGCTGCTATGGAAGATGAGATCTTCGGTCCGATCCTCCCAATATTGGAATATCATCAATTGGATGAGGCCATTCAGAGTATTAATGAACATCCAAAGCCACTGGCACTATACCTATTTACGGAGGATAAGAGTGTAGAACAAGAGGTGCTGTCCCGGGTCTCATTCGGGGGAGGGTGTATCAATGATACGATCTCACATGTGGCGAGCACTTATCTTCCGTTTGGTGGAGTAGGAAACTCTGGAATCGGGGGTTATCACGGGAAGTATAGCTTTGAGGTCTTCTCCCATCATAAAAGCATCGTCAAGCGAGGCACACGGATCGACCTCGGAATCGTGTATCCTCCTTATGGCAATAAAGTGAAGCTGGTTCGAAAAGTAATGAAATAAACAAAGCAGCAAACCTCCCATGATCGGGAGGTTTGCTGCTTATCAGGGTAACTACGCAAACAGCTCTAACAATTTCTCAACACTTATCTCTGCGGTGGAAGCCAGACATAGATCCGCGGTCCCGGTTACGAGCGCCACTCCAGCTCCCACTGACCTCATACCAGCAGCATTAATTGCGGCTATTCCTTCCTCGGTATCCTCAATCGCCACACAGCAGTCTGGGGATATGCCCAGCATCTCCGCAACCTGCAAGTGAATCTCTGGATCTGGCTTGCTTCTACGCAAGTTGCCAGGGTCAGCCACCGCCTGAAACCAATGCCCGATCTGCAAGCGTTCGAGAATCAGCAGCGCATTCTCATTCACTGAAGCCAGTCCGATAGCAATCCCTCTTTGCTGCAAATCGGACAACACGCTGTGGATACCCGGATACAGCTCAGCAGGCGTCATTTGCTGAACCAGCTGTCTATACTTCTCGTTCTTTTTGTTGCAGAGCATTCCCTTTACCGGTTGCGGCAAATTCAGTCCACTACTCTCCAGAATGACTTCTAAAGATTCCATTCGACTTAGGCCCTTAAGACTCTTATGCTTCTCTCGATCAAAAGAAAGCGCAAGTTCATCCGCCAGATCCTTCCAAGCCTCATAATGATACTCTCCAGTGTCAGTAATTATCCCGTCCAGCTCGAAAATAACAGCTTCAAGCTGCTTCACATTCGAAAGCCTCAGCGGCTTCTGTGCAGACAACTGTATAAGGTTTCCCTTATGCATAATCTCAAGCTCTTCGCCCTCCAGCAGTGTATAGATCACTTCTGTATCACTCACAAAAATATCCAATAGCTGTCCAGCGCATGTTATTTTAAACCGATAGCTCTCCCACTGCGCTGGCACACTAGGATTAAATGATAACATCCCGCCGCATAAGCGCATGCCACCAAAACCATTCACAATCGACAGCCAGGAGCCTGCCATAGCAGCAGTGTGCAGTCCATCCTTTACGTTGCGGTTGATATCATCCAAGTCCATCCGTACCGTGCGGTCAAAATAGGAATAGGCTCCCGTCAAATCACCAATCTCAGCAGAGATTATACTGTGAATGCACGGTGACAATGAAGAATCATGCGTCGTCAGCGGCTCATAATAATTATAATTCCGGATCTTATCCGCCAAGCTGAATTGGTCACCCAGTAGAAACATCGCCATTACCAAGTCCGCCTGTTTCAACACCTGATGACGGTAAATTACCAGCGGATGGTAGTTGAGCAGCAGCGGATATTTGTCAGCTGGTGTATGCTCGAAATCCCATTTTTTCTTGGAGAGAAACGTGTCGTCTTGAGCATAAATGCCAAGTCCCTCATCAAAGGGGATAAACATTTTGTCCGCCGCTTCCAGCCACACTAATGTCTCATGCTCAGTCAGACCGATTTTTTGCTTCAGGCGTTCAAAATGCTCAGGATACTGCTTAGACAATATCCCTGCCATCTCGTGTGCATAATAAAGCTGATCCTGTACCATAAAGTTGGTGTATGCATTATTGTTGACGATAGCTGTATATTCATCAGGACCGGTTACTGCATCAATACAAAAGACACCGCCCCTAGCCGGATTAAAGTACCCCAAGTCCAACCAAAAGCGGGAAGTTTCGAATAAAATTTCCGCTCCCTTCGTAACCAAAAAATCATAATCTCCGGTAGCCAGTACATACTGCTTGATGGCATACGCAATATCCGCATTAATATGCATTTGCGCCGTGCCTGCCGGGAAATACGCAGAGTTCTCTGCCCCGTCTATAGTCCGCCAAGGGAACAAGGCTCCCTTCTGCGACATTACCGCTGCACGCTCCCGTGCTTTGTCTAACGTGGCATAACGAAATTCGAGCAGCTTTCGGCTAATCTCCGGCTGTGTGAACGTAAAGAAGGGCAGCATATACATCTCGGTATCCCAGAAATAGTGCCCTTCGTATCCTTCACCCGTTAATCCCTTGGCTCCAATATTCGTAACCCCATCACGGCCTACGGATTGAAGCAGTTGAAAAGCATTAAAGCGAATGCCCTGCTGAAGCGCAAGATCACCATGAATCTCCACATCCGTATGTGCCCAGTATCGATCCAGATAAGCCTGCTGTTCCTGGGCAAGCGCTTCAAACCCGCTATGGTCTGCTAAGTGTAATATTTCAGTACTTCTACTAAGTAGTTCGTCTTCTGGATAATCTTTAGAGGTATGGTAAGAGATATATTTGGTTAGCGAGACGCTTTCCCCACGCTCCACCGGGACGACAAACTGCACGGATAATTTCTGCCCCTCATGCTGCACGGTCCTTTTACCCTCAGATCTTGAATCGAGCTTATGACTTACCCCTGTTAATAAGGCAAACTGGGTATGCCGCGTCCGCTGCTTCATCCATAAGAAGGACTGTCCCGGTTCATGACCGGTATCCTCCAGGAGCAGACTGGGCTCCTTGCCTCCCGAGCCCAATCTGGGATCATCCGTTACCTTAGGTTTTTGGATCTTGCCGTCGATGGATGAAGTGAAGGTAAGCACTCCGCTGAAATTCAGCACTTTAACCTCATAATCTATCGCCGCCAGATGTTTGTGCTGCAAAGTCACCATCCGCCGGATATGAAGCTGTACCCGGTGACCAGCTGGAGATTCCCATTCTACCTGCCGATGCAGAACCCCGCTTCGCATATCCAGCTTTCGTTCATAATGGTGCACTTGCCCACTGTTTAACTGAAAGGTCTGCCCTTCAATACTCAGTTCAATAATCTTGGCATCTGTTACGTTCAGCATCGCTTGATTGCGGGATGGATATCCGTACGCTCCTTCTGGATATACAATGGGCTCCGAATCAAAAAAACCATTCAAATAATTGCCGGTTACAGACGAGCCTGAGCTGCCGTGGTAACCTTCTTCGAAATTACCGCGCATACCAATATATCCATTGCCAAGAGCAAAAATACTCTCGCTTCTTTGATTGTTCTCTTCACTATAAGCTTCCTCATCAAGACTCCACTCCCGGTAAGGATATACCGCCGCCGGATGTACGTATGGTTTCATCTTCATCTCTCTAAGCTCCCCCTGATCACAGTTTCATTCGGGTTCTAAATCATTAACCTTTCACCGACCCACCCATAAGCCCTCTGACGAAATACTTTTGCAGCAGGAAAAAAATAGCGAGCGGCATCAGCATAGAGATAAATGCAGCCGAAGTAAGTAAATGCCAATCGTTGCCTCGTGAGCCTACTAAATCGGCAATTTTCATCGACATGACTTGCACAGACGGTTGATTGCCGATAAAAATCAATGAGACTAAATAGTCATTCCACACCCATAGGAATTGGAAGATCCCGATAGAAGCCAGTGCTGGCACTGATAGAGGCAGAATTAGCCTACTGAATATAGTGAAATGACTTGCCCCATCCATGAAAGCCGATTCGAACAAATCCTTCGGCAATTGACTGATAAAGTTGTACATAAAGTACGTAACCAGCGGTAATCCAAAAGCCGTATGCGCCAGCCAAATTCCCAGATAACTTCCGTTTAGCCCAAGTGCGGTATAATCCTTAAGCACTGGAATAAGCGCAACCTGTATCGGAATGACGAGCATTGCAATAATGATCACAAAAAGGATTCTGCGCCCAGGAAACCGCAGCCAGGCAAAAGCATATGCAGCAAAAGAAGCGATCAGCACCGGAATAACTGTTGCTGGAACAGCAATCGTTAGCGTATTCCAGAAGGCCTGTGACAATCCGGAGCCTTTTTGCACCGTTTCACTACCATCAGCCTGTTTCAGCTTGTATTCCTTACCGGAAAGCACATTATTATAGTTATCCAGCGTGAGATCCGGTGTCATCTTCCAACCTTGTATCTGTTCATTTACGGTACGTGCTCTACGATTCTCCCACATAAGCCGGCTGCCATCTGCCTTCACGCCAGCCTTCAGCTCATCATCTGTATAAGTTTTACCGTTCACCTCAATTGGCTCCCGAAGATCCACATCCTTGGATAGCTGAATCGTCTCTCCAGCCTTCCACTCCTGATGAGGAAAAGCTTTCCACCATCCGGTTTGCAGAATGTCAGCAGCCGGACGGAAGGAGGAAATAAATAGCCCAAGAGTCGGAAGCAGCCAAATAAAACAGATCACACCCAACACGATATTTACAACCGTTTTGCTGCCTTTTCTCTTCTTTTTGCCAGCCATTAGAATCCCCCCTGCTTACGGAACTGACGTAGATTGATTATGATTACAGGCAGCACCGCGATCAGTAGAACAATAGCCAGCGTGGAGCCGTAGCCGAAATTACGGTACATAAAGAATTGCCGGTAGAACTGTGTAGCAACAACCTCTGTATCGTATTGACCTCCTGTCATCACCATGACGACGTCAAATATTTTCAACGTAAAGACGATAATGGTCGTTGTCACTGTCAGAATGGTTGATGAAATATATGGAATCATGATTCCAAAGAAAATCTTCACCTCATTTGCTCCATCCACTCGTGCAGCTTCCAAAATGTCGTCAGGAACCCCTTTGATTGCTGCCGAGAAAATCACCATTGCAAATCCCGTCTGCATCCAGATCAAAATGATAATGAGGAAAAAGTTATTCCATGGCTGAAGCATACTCGTCCAGGCTTGGGGTTCTCCCCCAAAATAAGTAACGATTGCGTTCAACAGCCCGATTTGTTCGTCACCCGGTTGATAGTAATATACGAATTTCCAAATGACTCCTGCCGCTACAAAGGAAATAGCCATCGGCATAAAGATGATCGATTTGGCGATTTTCTCATAGCTGCTGCGATCGGCAAGAATAGCAATTAAGAGCCCGAATGCTACACAAGCAAGCGTGCCAACGAATACCCAAAGTAAATTGTTACGCAATGCCGTTGCCATCAGATGATCGCTAAAGATCGCTGCATAATTGCTCAGACCCACAAATTTTTCTGAAGAAGCATTAAAAAAGCTCAAATATAATGTTCGCAGTGCAGGCAGGACCAGTAACCAGCCCAGAATAATCACTGCCGGACCAATAAAGATATAAGGCAGCACCTTTCGCCGGATATGATCAGGGTACTGCTCAACCGCCCAAGTCAGCGTATAGTAAATCAGATAAACACCTAGAACTCCCCAGAGGACAGCCAGAACCGCTGTTAGCAGCGGATTTAATGTGGAATCCCGGAAGAATAAAAAGATTGCGCCGTTAACAACAATATTCGCTAACAACACAACTAGGGACAGCAATACCGCCTTCAGGCTGACGGTTGGCCTAGCTTGTGGTTGTGTTGGCATTTGTGGCTGTGGCTGTGATTGTGCACCCATATTAGCTCCAGCTCCTCCTATAAGTTTTGCGGAGCAAAACTCTTATCATAAGCATCGAACTCACTAGTTAGAAAACAAAAAGAGGGGCAGACAATCCTCTTTTCTCACTGCCCCTCTTTTTACTGTGCGCTTTAAATATTAGGTTAGTTGTTCCAGCCGGACTGGATTTGTTCCAAGGCTTGATCCAGTGTCGCTGTACCGCTCACATAGTCGGTCATCCCTTTCCAGAAGGTGCCTGCACCCACTTTACCTGGCATCAAATCAGAGCCATCAAAACGCAGTGTGGAAGCATCTTGAACCAACTTCGCCATCCGGCGATCAGATTCAGAGGTATACCAATCAAGGGAAGCATCATTCATAGGAGCAATTACGCCGCCAGATTGTACCCAGCTCTTAATCGACTCTCCAGTGGTGAAGAATTCCATGACTGCACGAACCTCTGGACGATCGTTGAACATAGCGTAAATATCACCTGCAACCAGCACTGGTTTACCATATTGCGCATCAATTGGCGGCAAGTAGAACCAATCATAATCCTGATCAACCTTTGCCGTTTCAGGGAAGAAGCTTGTAATAAAGTTACCGAGCATATTAAACCAGGCTTTAGGCGGATCAGTGAACATTGGCGCTGGGGCATCCCCGAAGGATGTCGTCACGATAGACTTAGCACCACCGTAAACATAATCCTTGTTAAGCCAAATTTTAGACATGATTTCAACAGCATTTTTTACTTCTGGTGAAGTAAATGGCAGTTCACCTTTTACCCACTTATCGTAGTTCTCAGGCGTAGTCGTACGAAGCATTATATTTTCGACCCAGTCTGTTGCTGGCCAACCCGTTGCAGCACCACTCTCAATGCCAATAGCCCAGGCAGGATCGCCATCCTTGGCAATTTGTTCAGTGAGTGCCATCAGCTCATCCCAAGTTTCAGGAACCTTGTAACCTGCATCATCAAATTGTTTCTTTGGATACCATACCAAGCTCTTTACATTACTGCGGTTCCAAATCCCCGCCATGATCTTCCCGTCTTTTCCGTCCATCGTAGACATATCGAGCCAGCTCTTGTTGTAATTAGCCGTCAATTTGTCTTGATCCAGCACACTGGTCAAATCGATAACCTTGCCCGTCTTAGCAATCGATGCCAGCAATCCCGGCTGCGGGAAGTCAGCGATATCAGGAGCATTTCCGCCGTCCACCCGAATATTTATTGTTGCTTCGAACTCCTTGGAGCCCTCGTATTGAATATCGATCCCTGTCTTCTCTTCAAATTCTTTAATGCTGCTCTCAAATTTCACTTGGTCAGCATCTACGAAGGGTCCAAACATGGTTACTTTAGTCCCTTTATATTCACCTTTCATCGCTAAATCTAACGGGGAACCCGAAGGTTCAGCACTAGGTGCATTTGTCGCTTTCTCGGTGTTATCTGCTGTTGGGCTGACTGTTGCCGCCGGTGGATCTGTAGGCGCCGCATTATTGTTGCCTCCGCCGCATGCGCTCAGCGTCATTGTGAAGGATAAACACAGTACTAAAGCCAACGACTTTTTACGTCCTGAGATCTTCTTCATCTTTTGTACATCCCCTTTAATGGTTATAGAGATAACATCATATTCAATCATCCGGGCACCCTGGCATGTATTAGCAGCTTGTAGCAGATCACCTCCTTGCAAAGCTTTTCAGAAGATAGGTAAATATCCTAAAATCAAACTCCATCACAAATGTAATTTAATAATAGCGCTTACATTTTTTATATTATCATAATTAGTAACCGTTTCCAATCGGAAAATGAGATGTTTTTCATAAGAATTCATACTATTTTCTATCCTAACATTTAAATTTTAATTAAGACCGATACATGGCTCTGAAAAGCTTTTCAGAAGAAGGTCACAAAAATAAAGAGCCTTTATTTTTCCCGCGTGGATTCCCGCACAATCAGCTTATGCTCCATCTTTTCATTCAATACCTGGACACCACCTGTTGTGAGCAATTCATGCAGCATCTCCGCCGCACGATACCCTAACTCATAAATCGGCTGTGCAATCGTGGTCAGCTTTGGAATGAACATACTCGACATCCGCAAATTATCAAATCCAATCACAGATACCTGCCCCGGAACTAGAATATTACGATCCTTCAGATAAGAAATCGTCCCCATTGCAAATTCATCAGCAACACAGAAAACAGCGGTCAGCTCGGGATAATCAGTAAACAACTCATGCGCAGCTTGATAAGCGTGTTCGAACCTGTGATTGGCATATTTGCTCTTCACAATATTCTGCTGTAGTCCAAACTCTGTTAATGCTCTTACAAAACCCTCATAACGAGGCGGGCCAGATACGGAGTTATCATGGTTAAAACCAATCATGCCAATGTCCTTATGCCCTAAATCAATCAGAAACTTTACCGCATCGTAAGCCGCCTGTTCATCATCCACCTCCACAGATGGAATGTCGTACTCATCAGAATGCGAGGATACCAACACAAAAGGAATTCTACAACCGACTAATTTGTCATGTGTCTCAGGATAAAGGACATCACTGGCGAACACGATCCCATCCACCTGCTTCTCATGAAAGTTATCGATGTAAGACAACATCCGTTCTTTGTCGCGGTCCGTATTGCAGATCATTAAACTGTATCCGAGCTTGATGCATGCATCCTGCATTCCCCGAATAACCCCTGCGAAATACAGGTTCTCAATATCCGGAATCAGCAGGCCCAGTGTAAAAGACTTCTTGTAGATCAGGCCGCGTGCAAACGCATTTGGTTGATATTGCAAACGTTCTACAGCCTCCATCACTCGATTCCGTTTGCTCTCTACGACCGTATTCGGTGCATTCATAACCCGCGATACGGTGCTGATCGACACCTCCGCCATTCTGGCAACATCTCTTATGGTTGGCTTCATAACGATAACTTCCTTTTTTTCAGGTAACTTTTCGATGTGATTATAGCAAGCCCGTTAAGAAATAACAATAGATTTTTTAAAGCGCTTACATTTTATTTTAAAGACATACTTATTCCTTATCTAATCATTACAAAGTGCGTATAACTTACTTAAAGTGTGTATATAGTTTTATTACATGGTATACTAGGCGAGTAGCATTATTCGCAGCTACAAATACTGCTCTAGACTATCTGAGCGTTTATTATAGGAGGGATTACATTGAAACAACAGCGCGATATTCGATTCTCCGTACTGGACTTAGCCTCTATTGTGGAGGGTGGCACAGCGGCAGACTCTTTTCATAACTCTTTAGCTTTAGCTCAACATGCTGAGGCATGGGGCTATCACCGGTATTGGTTTGCTGAGCATCACAACATGATTGGTGTTGCCAGTTCTGCTACCTCACTCTTAATTGGCCACATTGCTGGCGGCACAAAAAGCATACGCGTAGGCTCTGGAGGCATCATGTTGTCCAACCACGCACCACTTGTCATTGCGGAACAATTCGGGACCCTCGAATCCCTATATCCAGGACGGATTGATTTAGGACTGGGCAGAGCCCCAGGATCCGATCAACCGGCTTCCCGTGCGCTACGCCGTGGTCTCGGAAGCGACGGCAGTGACTTCCCCGAGCAGTTAAGTGAGCTCAGAGCCTACTTCGATCCTGCAGGTGCAGGATCACGACCGGCTGGGGTTCGTGCTGTTCCTGGTGAAGGCTTGAATATCCCCATCTGGCTGCTGGGCTCCAGCGGTTTTAGTGCTCAGCTGGCAGGGAAGCTAGGTTTACCTTTTGCTTTCGCCAGCCATTTCGCACCAGAATATTTACTACAAGCTTTACACATCTACCATAGTAATTTCCGTCCTTCAGCAGCACTCGACAAACCTTATGTGATGGTCGGAGTTGGCATTACAGCAGCCGATACCGTGAATGAGGCAAGACGACTGGCTACCTCGCAGCAGCAGCAATTCCTTAATATCATCCGCGGACGTACGGGGAAGTTACAACCACCGGTTGATAGTATGGAGGGGCTATGGACGATGCAAGAAAAAGCAGCCATGCTTGAGAAACAGCGTTACTCTTTCGCTGGTGATAAAGCAGCAATTAAAGAACGGCTTCAAGAAATCCTGCAAGAGACACAGGCCGATGAATTGATTGTTTCTGGTGGAATTTATGATCCTAACGCTCGTCTACGCTCTTATGAGATTGTAGCCGACGCTATGAAGGAAATCTAATTTATCATCATAATTAAGGCAAGACGATAGGTCTGGTATCGGGGTTTGAGCCCTATTCCAGATGTATGTCTTGCCTTTTTATTTTGCATTCATAATCGTTCTCAATAAAACACAATAAAAACAATGAATTACATAAAAATAAAGAGTTAAATAGAGAAAACTGGTGTAAACCCATTAATAGAATTGATATTTGACCAAATATGATGGATTTCCTTATAATATCCCATTTTTGTTTAGATATTATTTTGATTATACTTTAGTTATTCGCTATAACGAACGAATTGGCGGTATATCTCTACCCTCTCCTTCCACTTTCACGGAGATTCCTGTATACGCACAAAAAAGTGGTTCTGTGAGATACTACTTATTTCGACAATGTTTGATGAAAAATCCGATTAGAAGAGAAGAATTTGCCGGAAGCCCGCAAATGATGTCTACAAAATTTAATATGGGGTTCAGGAGAAAGGAGCGAGTAAAGTGAAGAAGAAATATCGCTCGGCTTTCATAGCTGCTTATATCCTGACTATTCTAGCAGGAGTCATCTGGCATGCTGGCGGAGTTAGTGCGCAAGATACCATTAAGCTTACGGTGAATTCGCATACGACAAGCACAGCCACCATGAACAATATGCAGCCTGGTGATGAAACGAACTCAGAATACACAATTATTAACGCAGGTAGTGAGGGCTTTAATTACTATGTGGACTTCAAATTCATCTCTGGAGACGCAGAATTATACGATATTCTCCAAATGACACTCGAAAAAGAGGGAGTAATCATCTATTCAGGGGTGATGAGTGAGGCTGCCGGAAGAGTTGCCATCGGTTCACTTGCCGGGGGAGAACAAAGTGTAATTCAAATGGATGTAATTTTCCCGTGGGAAGCAGGGAACGAATATCAAGGGAAAACCACCACTGTAGCCTTTGAGTTCTCCGCTTCTGGAGGACCGGAGCCATCCGCTCAACCTAGTCCTTCACCGACAGCGACGGCCACAGCTCAGCCTACACCGGAGCCATCACCTACAGCGACTGCTACACCTACTGTAGTGCCAACTACGACACCTACTGCCACGGCTACAGCTACACCTGAAGCTTCACCGACCGCAACAGCTTCACCAACCACGACACCTACAGATCCGCCGACGACTACCGCTTCACCAACTGCGGCACCTACGAATACACCGACGGCTACTTCGCCAACGGCAACAGCAGCTGCCACACCAGGGCAATCAACGACGCCAACACCATCGCCAATACCTACAGCTTCACCAGTAGTAGATGAAATTAGTGTCACTGAAGCGCCGATCCCACTGGGTGGAGGCGATAATGAGCCGACAGCATCACCAAGTGCTGGCAGCCAAACTACCAGTGCAACACCGCAGCCAAGCAATGAAATCGCCCTGCCTGATGATGAGCTTCCACTGGGAGCACCAGAGGTTGGCAACAAGCTTCCAAATACCGCTGAGCCTTGGTATAACTTGATTCTTGCCAGCTTAGCCATTGCGGTACTCAGCGTGATTATCATGCGCAGATTGAAATCGAAGAAATAACCACATTTTGCAGCATAAGTCTGGAGGTGAGAGAGTATGAAGAAGCGTAATGGTGTCTTGCTAGCCGTGAAGCTAATCTTCATACTCTCTTTAGTTGTGTTGATTTACTCGGTTGTACAAGTGGTCAAAGCACCGCTCGAAGCTAAACAGGCTTTAAATGATTGGGCAAAAAAGAGGGAGGAAGCTGTCGCCCGCCCCCTTTCTGCCGAAGAAATCCCTCTTCCCATGGGAATGATCAGTTCAGCCAAGGAACAGCCGCACCCCGCTCATTCCTATTCAGAAGGTGAAATCATAGGAGAGATTCGTTTCCCCAAATTAAACAAAAAGATCGCAGTGCTAGAAGGCACGGAAAGCCCCGAGCTAAAAAAGGGAGCCGGACATTATAAAGGCAGCGCAGCTATCGGTGCCACCGGCAACAGTGTGCTCGCAGGCCACCGCGATACAGTGTTCCGTAATCTGGGAGAACTCGTCGCTGGAGATCTTATCGAGCTGGAAAGTACCGATGGGACTTTTACCTATGAAGTAACAGGCAGCACAATTGTTGACGGGGACGAACGTGGTGCTATAAAGCCAAGTAATAAGGCCATCCTCACATTGATTACCTGTTATCCCTTTTCATATGTGGGATCTGCACCGGACCGTTATTTACTTTCAGCGAAGTTAGTGAAACAAGAAATATTGCCGCATTAAACTTAAATATTACCTCAATCTTCTTCCTCAGGGATGAGACCTTATATGGAAAGTGATACTATATATATACAATAGTAAAGAGGAGATGACCCAAGGTGAAGAAAGAGGTTGTAGAACGGTTTATTTCGTATGCACAAATGGATACCCAATCGAATGAAGATAATGAGACTTGCCCATCCACTCCGGGACAGATGGTTCTGGCCCACAAGCTGGTTGAAGAGCTTAAGGAAATCGGCATGGAGGAAGTCCAGGTGGACGAGCATGGCTATGTTATGGCGACACTCCCTGCGAATACGGACAAGGATGTTCCGACCATTGGTTTTTTAGCCCATTTGGATACGGCGACTGATTTTACCGGAACGAATGTGAAGCCACAGATTATCGAGAACTATGATGGTCAAGATATTCTTTTGAATAAAGAGCTGAATGTTGTATTATCCACAGCGAGCTTTCCGGAGCTGGCGGAATACAAAGGCCACACCTTAATTACAACCGACGGCACGACCCTGCTTGGCGCAGATAATAAAGCCGGTATTGCTGAGATTATGACCGCCATGCATTACCTCATTCAACATCCAGAAATCAAACACGGCAAGATTAGAGTTGCCTTCACACCAGACGAAGAAATCGGCCGCGGGCCTCATAAATTTGACGTAGCCGCTTTTAATGCTTCCTATGCTTACACTGTAGACGGAGGTCCACTCGGAGAATTAGAGTATGAAAGCTTTAATGCTGCGTCAGCCAAAATCTCAGTCTACGGCGTTAATGTTCACCCTGGGACTGCAAAAGGAAAGATGATTCATTCCGCCAAAATCGCCATGGCACTTCATCTCAGACTCCCTGCTGAGGAAGCGCCCGAATATACAGACGGTTATGAAGGCTTTTATCACCTAAGCTCTATAGAAGGCACACCTGAATTCAGCAAGCTGCAATATATCATCCGCGACTTCGACCGTGAGAAATTCGAGGCACGTAAAGCATATCTCTCAGCTGTCGTAGAAGAATTCAAAAACATCCATGGTGAAGAGAACATCGTGCTTGAAATGAAGGACCAATATTACAATATGCGTGAAAAAATCGAGCCAGTGCGTCATATCGTCGATATTGCCCATGAGGCGATGGAGAACCTTAACATCACACCGATCATCCGCCCGATTCGCGGAGGTACAGATGGCTCGCAGCTTTCCTACATGGGCTTGCCGACACCTAATATTTTCACCGGAGGCGAGAATTTCCATGGCAAATTCGAATATGCGTCTGCGGACAATATGGTAAAAGCGGTAAATGTTATCGTGGAGATTGCTAAGCTATTCGAACAGAAAGCCTAAAGCATTATCCGCATCACTCCTTTAAAACACCAAAAAATCCCTGTAGAGGCCGATCCAGACCTCTCAGGGATTATTAATGTTCATAGGCTATTCGATTAGCATCTTTCTTCCGGCGGCGTGTCCTTCCAGATCACGTTTTCTCCGTAATTTTTACCCCAATCATACATCAATCGAAGGACAGGAAGCAGACTTTGGCCATATGATGTCAGGGAATACTCTACTTTTGGCGGAACCTCAGCGTACACTTTTCTTAGAACCAGCTGGTCCTCTTCGAGCTCGCGAAGCTGATTGGTCAACATTTTTTGCGTGATATGAGGAATTAGCTTCTTCAGCTCGCTGAATCGCTTTGTCCCTTCAAGCCCTAGATGCCAGAGGATAATCAGCTTCCATTTCCCTCCGATCACCGCAAGCGTCAATTCCTTCTCACAGTTAATTTCCTTCAAGTTTATGCGATCTTTAATCTCGGTTGCCATACCTAAAGCGCCTCCTCTCTCCTGTTATCATACTAACACAAAAACGAATAACCTCCTCATTGGAAGGCATTCGTTTCTGTACGTTCACTCTAAATTAGCATGCTTGCCGAACATTTGCTGATTCGTCTGCCCCGTCTTCTCCATCATTCGCAGAATAATAGCATCATAAAAGACCAACATCGTCTGTTCGAATAAAGAAGCCATCGGCTGGATCGTGCTGTAGCTTCCACTGGCCGGATCTTTTGGAGATCCCGGCAGCTTCACTGTGTAGCCCGCTAAACGTCCAACCGTCGAATCCGGCGCAATGGTAACGGCAACAACTTCTGCGCCTACCCCTTTGGCTTTCTCAGCCATAGAGATCAACCCTTTTGTCTCACCGGAACCGGAACCGAGGACTAACACATCCCCCTGTTCAATCCCCGGAGTCACCGTTTCGCCTACAACGTAAGCCTCTTTACCAACATGCATTAACCGCATAGCAAAGGCCCGTCCCATCAATCCAGATCTGCCCGCTCCAGCCACGAAGATCTTGTTGGACTGAAGCAGCAGCTCAGCCATTCGCTCAGTCTCTTCTTCATCAAGCTGAGATATGGAGCGCTGGAGCTCCTCTATAATTTGCTGCGCATATTTCATTGTAATCTTAAGCCTGACTAACTAGACGTTTCATTTCTGCTGCGGCAGCCTTTTGATCCGCTTCACCTGTGATGCCTCCGCCAACGATGACAAGATCAGGGTTCGCGGCGATCACTTCTGGAAGTGTGCTTAGCTTGATCCCTCCAGCGATAGCTGTTTTAGCCTGCTTAACCACACTCTTAATCGCATTTAAATCTGCAAAAGAATTTTTACCTTCCGCTTGATGGTCATATCCAGAGTGTACACAGATATAGTCTACGCCAAGTGCGTCTACTTCAGCCGCTCTTGTTTGGATATCCTTCACATTAATCAGATCAACTAGAATCTCTTTATTGGTTTTCTTCGCTTCCTCCACTGCACCTCTAATGGTAGAATCATCAGAAACACCAAGTACAGTAACGATATCCGCGCCCGCTTCCACAGCCTTCATCACTTCATATCCACCTGCGTCCATGATTTTCAAATCCGCCAACACAGTCAAAGCTGGAAAAGCCTCTTTGATTGCCTTCACTGCATGTAACCCTTCATTTATAACGATAGGTGTTCCAATTTCAACGATATCTATAAATTCGGCAACTTTTGAGACAACCTCTTTCGCTCCCGCAATGTCCACTAAATCCAACGCTAATTGTAATTTCATATTTATTTGCACTCCTTATTAATATATTTTAGTAAGTCATGTACAAATTGTAGTTCCTTACATCCCTTTAGGGAAGTAGGCACTTTATTGTGATGTAGTTACCTGGAGGATACTAATGTGCGGTTAAAGGGCTCTTTTCGACTTAAATTAAAAACGTTTTGTCATTTTTCTGTAAAAATACTGCATTTCCATGAAAGCTGTGCTAATATTACAGTTTGTTTATGAAATTTTAGGAAGTACATCATAATATAAGAAGGTGCACAATGAAGCAAAATAATCACCAGGAATTCAACCTGGTCAAACTGACCTGGCCGATTTTCCTCGAGCTATTCCTCTTTATGCTCATGGGCAGTGTGGATACTTTTATGATCAGTTCAGTGTCGGACGATGCCGTGTCTGGTGTCGGCGCAGCGAATCAGATCATTGCGATAGCAATTTTAGTCCTCAGTGTAATTGGTAACGGCGCAGCTATTGTGGTCTCCCAATATCTCGGTTCCAAAAAACCTCTGGAAGCCGCTCAAGTGACCGGCAATGCCATTACCCTAAACCTGTTAGTCGGCATTCTCCTAAGTACGTTTTTGCTGATATTCGGAGGGTCGCTACTGACTGCGCTGAATGTAAAAGGGGATATCCTCATTTACGCCAAAGCCTATATGAATATTGTTGGGGGCGGTATTTTTCTGCAAGCATTAATTAATGCTCTGGCGACTACTATCCGTACTCACGGTTTCACCAAACAGACGATGGTCGTATCCTTGCTGATGAATATCATTCACGTGGTGGGCAACTACCTGCTCATTTATGGTCATTTCGGACTTCCGGCGTTAGGTGTGGAGGGTGCGGCTATCTCAACAGTGATGAGTCGCTTTATCTGCCTGATCCTATTCTTCCTGCTGCTCTACAGAGTGATGGAGGTACGGGTGAAAGTAACCTATTACATTCATCTTTCTAAAAAATACGTGCTGCAAATTCTCAAAATCGGCATCCCGTCCGCTTTTGAATCCATCACTTATCAGTCGTGCCAGCTTGTATTCACACTGTATATTACTTATTTAGGCGCTGAAGCTATGGCTACCCGCCAGTACGCGCTTAATATTTCCAATTATATTTATTTATTCAGTGTAGCTGTCTCTATGGGAACTTCCATCGTTGTAGGACATCTCGTGGGAGCTAGACGACCTGATGAAGCCTATAAGCGTGTATTCACCAGTGTAAAGTGGGCGTTGCTGGTTACCGTAATAATAGATGCTGTGGTGATTTTCTTCCGGGTACCGCTATTCGGGCTTTTCACAGACAATGAGAACATCATTAGGATGGGGGCGCAGGTCATATTGCTTAGCTTCTTCCTGGAAACCGGGCGCACAACCAATCTGGTTATCATTAACTCTTTACGCGCCTCGGGCGATGCCAAATTCCCTGTATATATGGGACTGATCTCCATGGTCTGCATGAGCTTACCTCTTGGTTATTTCCTGGTGTTCCAACTTGATCTCGGGTTAGCCGGCGTGTGGATTGCTACTGCGGTCGATGAGTGGGTGAGAGCCGTCATTATGTATTTCCGCTGGAAGAGCCGAGCTTGGGAGAAACATGGACTTATCGAACACGAAGCTCCAGAACACTGTACACCTTCCGCTACTCCTGCAGCTGTAAATTAATATGTATATACAGAGGGTTCTTTAAGGTCATATCAGATCTTAAGGGACCTTCTATTTATTTACGCCAACATTCCATAAAATTTGAGAATGAATGAACCATTCTACGTTACAATAGATAGAACATAATTCACAAAGCTAAAGGAGAGAACTTCATGCCGGAGGAAACCGGAATCCATGAGTTACTGACGCTCAAAACGATTGCGGAGACTTTAAACAGTTCCAATGAGCTCAGACCCATGCTCGACACAGTCATGGGCAAGCTACTTGAGTTAACCGGAAACACTGCAGGCTGGATCTTCCTGAGCGAAGAATACATGGAATATGAGTGTGCCGCTGATCGAGGCCTGCCACCTGCACTACAGCGCGACAATAAACAACCAATGCAGTGCGGAAGCTGCTGGTGCCTAAGCCGCCTATGGGACGGTCGGCTCGAGCATGCCGTTAACATCCTAAGCTGCAAGCGGCTGAGTAACGCCAGGCAGTATAACTGGGGCGACACGCTGGGCATCACCCACCACGCCACCGTCCCGCTGCATTCAGGTGAGCGTTACTTGGGACTTATGAATGTGGCCGCACCAGGCAAAGCACATTACGCCGACAGCGAGCTGGCTTTGCTGCAATCCGTGGCTTTGCAAATTGGCAGTGCTATAGAACGGATGCAGTTATATAGCACCGAGCAGCGCCGCGCGAATCTGTACGCCAAATTAGGCGAATTCAGCGCAGCTTTAAATCTAACCGCCAACCAATGTATCTCGCCCAGTATTCTGATCGAGAAAAGCGCCGCCCTGATTGGCGACTATTTCGATTGGCCCTTTGCAGCGATTATCGGGCAGCATGAGGGACAATTCGAAGTCCATGCTGCCTATGCGGCTAATATAATGCCGGAAATAGCTCCCTTCGAGCTCTCGGATTCTTTTAAAGTACGTCTAGGAGATATCGCGAAAGGACAACGCTTTGCGACATTAACCCCTGATGAAGAGCAGGAAATTACGAAGTCCTGCTGTTCTGAACACCCTGTCGCGGAGCATGTTGTGATGCTCGCTGTGCCCTTTCGGCAGATTGCCGCACAAGGTGCAGGAATTCTACTGATCACCTCACCTAAAGCACTAGCCTCCGCAACTGCGGATGGAGAGGTGCTTGAGGCTGTCGCTGAGCATATTTCCGCTACATTGGAAAGTGCTCAGCTTGGAGAGAAACGCCGCGAAATTGCGCGTCTTGATGAGCGGAATCGTCTGGCCCGTGACCTGCACGACTCCGTGAACCAGATCCTCTTCTCCCTCTCAATGACCGCCAAAGGCGTGGAAAGTATGCTGAAGCAGGAGCATATCTCCCATCCTGCTACTGAGGCTGTCCGCGATATTCAAGCTTTATCCCAGTCAGCACTCAAAGAAATGCGTGTATTAATTATGCAGCTTCGGCCTGCCGGACTGGAAGCCGGTTTATTGACTGCGCTGCAGGCTCATGGCCAGCAGCTAGGGCTGCTGATACAGACGCAACGGAGCGGTGTTCACGAACTTCCCCGCAACGTGGAGGAAGGGCTGTGGCGCATTGGCCAAGAAGCACTCAATAATGTACGTAAGCATTCCGGAACCTCTAAAGCGGAGGTATCTCTACATCTGAATGCAGTCGAGGTGGTACTGAGCGTTGCCGACCAAGGTAAAGGCGGGGCCAAACGGCGTTCTAACACAGACACTAATGAATCTCTTGGTCTGCATATTATGAAGGAAAGAGCAGAGGCCCTCTCCGGTCGTATTCATATCCACAGTGTGGAAAATCAGGGCACAACGGTTGAGGCAACCATACCTCTGCCCATCCAATCTACATGAAGTCGGGTGATCATAAATGACGATAAACTTATTATTAGTAGACGACCATGCAATGGTACGCCGTGGGCTGCAAGTATTTCTCTCCACACAACCCGATATCAAGGTTATTGGAGAGGCCTCCAACGGCCGCGAAGCACTGGAAAGAACAGCTGAATTGAACCCGGATGTCATATTAATGGATTTGCATATGCCCATTATGGACGGCATTGAGACCGCTCAAGCGCTGAGGATCTCCCACCCGCAGGTCAAGGTCATTGTATTGACCTCCTTTTCGGATCAGGATCATGTACTCCCGGCTATCCGCGTAGGAATCAAAGGCTATTTGCTTAAAGATATAGAACCAGAAGCGCTGGTAGTTGCGATCCGCAAGGTACATAACGGTCAAGTGGAGCTACATTCCGAGGCTGCCAGCCAACTGATGAATCTAATGGCGACTTCTACACTAGAGCAATTGGAACTTAATACTTCCGATCCGAATGACCCAAACACAACACCTGCTGCGATCAACGGATTAGAGCTTCTTACCCCACGCGAGCAAGAAGTATTAGACCTGATTGCGCTCGGTATGAGTAACAAAGAGATTGCCAGCAAGCTGGTCATCACCGAAAAAACCGTTAAGACCCATGTCAGCCACGTTCTCGGAAAGCTAAACTTAGCGGATCGGACTCAGGCTGCCATTTTCGCATTGAAAGGCGGCTATAACGCCTAGAATCAAAACTCCTCTACAACTTTAGCCTTAGACGCTCAGCACAATGGCTGAGCGTTTTTATTATGTATGTTCATTCCATGTGCTGATGTTAACAGAGGCCGATTCAACTATCATTGGTTTATAGCAATTGACCTCACATAGGAGTGGATACAGATGAAAGTGATGATCCTGACAGGCAGTAATCGAAAAGAAGCAACCAGCACGAAGCTGGCAGAACATGCTGCCCATTTCATTAGTCAGCATGGGGAAAAGGTTACCGTGTTTGATCTCTACAAACGCCCACTTCCCTTTTATTCACCAGACGAGGTTTACACAGAGCATGAACATTTAAACGAGCTTAAACAAGAGATGTTAGCAGCGGATGCAGTAATCTTGGTTACTCCGGAATATCACGGCTCGGTAAGTGGCGTATTAAAAAATGCGATTGATCATCTAGGCCAGGCGCATTTCAATGGTAAAGTTGTGTTATCCGCCAGTTCAGCCGGGGGAGCGGTAGGGATAAGCTCATTACTTCAATTGCAAGCCATCGTACGCAACCTGCACGGCATCAATACACCAGACTGGATCTCCATCGGTGGACTGCAACGCAAGCGGTTCGAGGTCGGGTACGACGGATACGAGGGTGGGCAAGAAATCGAAGATCGCATCCACCTAGTATTAGAAGCATTCCTGAACTTAGCCCGCAAAATCGGCAGACCGGCAGGTGCTATCCAATGATCAAAGGACTATATGAAGCACATTTACCAGTAAGCAATCTTGAAGTATCCATCGAATTTTATGAGAAATTAGGTCTGAAAATGGCTTGGCGGGATGAAGAAACTGTATTCTTCTGGATCGAGGAAGGTCGGAGCTGGATTGGTCTTTGGGAAGGCCAGGAGGTTCAAACCCCATACCATCCGTCCTTGCGGCATATTGCCTTCCGTATCACTTACGAGGACTTGAAGCAATCACTGCAATGGCTGGAATCGATTGGGGTAGAGGCTGTTCCGTTCCGCAACCGGACTTCTGTTGAGCCTTTTATCCGGGCTTATCAAGGAAATGCTTCTGTCTACTTCAACGACCCTGACGGCAACAGCTTGGAATTTATGTGCCACGTAGAGGTTCCTGAACATCTGAAGCCTATTTCAGAGAACATAACCTTAACGGAATGGGAGAAATTACTGCACAGTAAATAAAATACTCAAACAAAAAAACAGCTGCTCCCGTCCAAGGGTCCAGCTGTTTGAGTATATTAGCTTCTTCGATTACTTAATCGAAATGCCCTTCTTCATGGCCTTCATGTCTGCATTCGTATTCACAAGCGTTGGCAGTATCTTCATACTTCTAGTCATGGGAGAGTTGCATTGCCAGCAGGTAGGTACATATTGAAAGGCGAAATTATCGCGCATCCAACCTGTGCAACCTTCCTTGGTACAGGACCAAATAGCTGTGTCTTCTTGCGGAAGTTCCTCCAGTGCTTTTTTACGAAAATACATAAGTACCCCTCCTTGGATCGAATCGAGACGATATCGCTACCCTATTAGGGGCAGATTCATACTATGAAAATAAAAAAAGCTGCCCTCAACTTGTGTTAAGGGCAGCCTGATTTTTAAACTACAGTTTTACAACGTTTTCGGCTTGTGGTCCACGAGCGCCTTGAGTTACGTTGAACTCAACGCGTTGGCCTTCGTCCAAAGATTTAAATCCGTCGCCTGTGATTGCGGAGAAGTGTACGAATACGTCGCTTCCACCTTCAACCTCGATAAAACCGAATCCTTTGTCTGCGTTAAACCATTTCACTGTACCTGTTTGCATGATATTACCTCCAATATTTTATTTAACACATGTCCTTTTATTCCTACGTAGTGTACGAACAAATAAAAATTCACACATTGGAAAAGGACTCATACGCACAAATGATAACCTTTTACAATATGTGAATTAAGGGTTAAATTTATGATTGATTTCATTGTACCACACTAAATCACTAAAAGCAATGCGTAAGCCTATTTAATTTTTACTCCGGCTCTTATTGCCTATAAACAGCAGCAGCCGAGCCGGACGAACACCCATGTTAGTCGATATAACCTGCCAATCCTTTATCCATCAAGTAATCCATTTCTGCATCAAGAATGGTCTCTACTGTGATTTCATCCAGCTTCACATCACGTTGGGCAGTGACATAGTCGACCAGATCATCGCTGTCGATGTCTACCTCACCCTTGGCGTTCGCCTTGGCCTTATTGATAAAGGTCTGTTCATGCTTCAATACTAAGCGGATGATTTGCGGATCCACTTTGGTTTTGGCAGATAATACATTTACTAGCTCCTGCTCATTTACTTTGTCACTCATTTTTTAAATTTCATCTCCTTACAATTATTACACAATCATTGTAGCATATTTCGCGCTTTAACGCGTCATTACGCGAAGTATACCGCGGTTTATTCACACTTTTCTTATCATCCCAGCGTCTATAACGTTCCACTTGAAGTAAGTTATTTAATAAAAACAGTTGTGAGGAACATTGACTTGTGCCAAAATATAAAAAAAGTGTTGGACCAAATGAATACTAGAAAAGGCGGTTGAATTCATGAGCTCTGTATCTACCCAGCAATTAGACACAAACAGCAACAAGGCACATCGTTATATCGAAGACGTATACGCACAGGTTGTTGCGCGTAATCCTTTTGAGCCCGAATTTCATCAGGCCGTAAAGGAAATCCTTGAATCTTTGCTTCCAATCCTCGCTGCTGAACCTAAGTATCAGGAAAATGCCATTCTGGAAAGATTGGTTGAGCCAGAACGTTTGATTATGTTCCGTGTTCCTTGGACAGACGATCAAGGTAAGGTCAGAGTTAACCGTGGATATCGTGTACAGTTCAGCAGTGCAATTGGACCTTACAAAGGTGGACTTCGTTTTCACCCATCCGTTAATGCTAGTATTATCAAATTCCTTGGTTTCGAGCAAATCTTCAAAAATGCTCTTACCGGCCAACACATCGGCGGAGGTAAAGGCGGATCCGACTTTGATCCTAAAGGTAAATCCGAAGGCGAAATCATGCGTTTTGCACAAAGCTTCATGACTGAATTGCAAAATTACATCGGTCCTGACCAAGACGTTCCTGCAGGAGATATCGGTGTAGGTGGTCGTGAGATCGGCTACATGTACGGACAATACAAGCGGATCCGCGGAGGATATCCGGCTGGCGTATTGACTGGTAAAGGTATTGGTTACGGCGGAAGTCAGGCTCGGACAGAGGCTACTGGTTACGGTACAGTTTATTTCGTAAACGAGATGCTGAAAGCAAAAGGCCTTTCTTTTGAAGGAAGCCGCGTTGTTGTTTCCGGTTCTGGTAACGTAGCGATCTATGCGATCGAAAAAGCTGTACAGCTAGGCGCTAAAGTCGTAGCTTGTAGTGATTCCGCCGGATATATCTATGACGAAAATGGGATTAACCTCGAAACTGTCCGCCGCCTGAAAGAAGTCGAAAGAAAACGGATTAGTGAATATGTGAATGAACATCCTAACGCTGTGTATACTGAAGATTCCACGCAAATTTGGACCATTCCTTGTGATATCGCCCTTCCGAGTGCTACTCAGAATGAGATTGATGAAGCCATGGCATTGAAACTGATTGAGAATGGTGTAAAAGCAGTAGGCGAAGGTGCCAATATGCCGTCCACCCTTGAAGCTATTCATCAGTTCCAACAAGCTGGCGTACTATTCGCACCTGCTAAAGCTGCTAATGCTGGCGGCGTAGCTGTCTCTGCGCTTGAAATGGCACAAAACAGCATGCGGTTGTCCTGGAGCTTTGAAGAAGTAGATACGAAGCTGCATGAAATCATGGTTTCCATCTACGAACAATCTGTAAATGCATCCGAGCAATATGGACAGTCCGGCAACCTTGTTGCAGGAGCGAACATCGCTGGATTCAAAAAAGTGGCCGACGCTATGCTGGCTGAAGGTGTAATCTAAATAAATTACCAGCGCTCTAGTCACGAACGCCCGACATACAAAAGTCCCCGTAACCGGTCAGCAAGAATCCGGTTACGGGGACTTTTTGTGTGTCTAAGCGTTCCATCCGGGGATCTTCCGCAAATCCCCGTCCCAAATCGATTGAGTACTCTCCACAGTCGTATCGTGGGGTGAAGAAGCCGTACGAATGTAACAGGAATCTATTCCTATCGTTAGCGCCCCTGCAATATCGGTACGGGGATCATTCCCGATCATGATGGCCGAACGCAAATCCGCTCCATAATGTTCAACTAAATAACGATAAAATAGCGGATCCGGCTTACTCACTCCTGCTTCGGAGGAAATGGCAATGCCATCGAATAAAGGAAGAATACCCAGCATCATTAATTCTGCTTCTATAAAGATTTTCTGGCCATTGGAGAGCAAAAACACCTTTTTGCCACGTTCTCTTAATGTTTGCAGAATTTCAACCACACCCTCATAAAGTGAGATATGGATCATCGATAATGTCCGCAGCCATCTAACCGTTTCATGTAACCACGCTTGATCCGGTTCCCCACCCAATTGACGGGCCACAGAACGAAACACATCCTCCATTACGAAATCTGGATACTGACAATTCCGTGCGGCTTCGGCGAGCTGTAAATCCCTCTCCCGCAGAAATTGTGCCTGTAGCTCACTTCCTGTTATGGACATCCCCTGATATCCGAAATGGAGCGATAATCGATCCCATACCTCCTGCTTCTCCTCATCTGTCTGAATATCGATTAATGTGCCATACAGGTCGAAAATATAAGTCTCGTACATCCACCGTCTTCCTTCCTATTATTCTCTCTGTGTTTTATCCCTTAGTACCATTGCCATTGTCGGTGGTTGTCTGGCCCTCCTCCATCCGGTTTGACACCTTTTGATAGAGATAGGAGATACCGAGCAAGCAGATACCAAAGCTGGCATAGGCTATGATTTTGCTGCCAGTATTCAGCAGACCCAAATCATAGAGCAGCAGCTTGCCCGTGGCCAGCAGCGTTAATCCAAGGCCGAAGCGCCGGATGTACACATACCTTTTGCGGAAGCCATACATGATAAATAGAACGGCTAACAGTAGATAAATGAGACTAAAAATTAACCCTGCATCGCTCAATTGCAATTGCACTCCTAAGAAAGCGGTGATAATGCCAAGTAAATAAATCGCCATGAAAACAGGATAGATCTCCATACTCTTAAACTGACGATTCAGCGCTGCAATCAGCAGATCACGTCCGCTAAACCAAACAAAGATATTAAAGATAATCAGTACGGCCAGTGCGATATAATCAGCTGCTGTATTTTGCGCGAAATTATTTTGCAGACTTGGCAGTCCTACTGTAATCACTATACAAATGACGTAGCCAATCCCAAACAGAAGTCTCACAAAATATTTAACAATCGTGTCATACAGCACCTTCACCTTTGGCAGCACGTAAGCCAGAACCAAGGTCCATACAGCGGACAGCAGCAAATTATAGAAGGTTCTATGCGCAAAATCCTCCGGTACAACCAGATGATACAATCTTCCCGATTCATACAAGCCGTAGATCCAGAAATTTAATAACGCCGCATATTTGAACCACAACGCTAAGGTGATTTCATAAGGTTCGCTGCGCTGAAGAGCATCCTTACGGTTATGCTGAACAGCATACAACACCGCGACAATCAGCATGCCTGCTGTGATAAAGACATATTTTAGCGGGAAGTAGACATCTCTAAAATTCGTCCATTGATAGTCTGCAACCCACTGCGTCGGTACATTTAGACAGAAGAATACTACAAGGCAGAGCATCATAATGCCCCAGCCCGCCCTTTCCATCCCCTTAAAGCGGTTCAGATTGCCATACAGCGTAAGAACGACGCCCTCAATCAGCCAACCGATGGACCACCAAGCCGCTCCAAATTGAAATGGAATCATCAATATGCCGAAGGTCAGTGAAGTGGCATAGAACAGCAGCATGCTTTCTTTTTCCTGTGGCATCAGCTTCTCAAGCCCTCGACCCAGACCGAGATACAGCAGGCAGAAAAGCAACGCCAGTGCTCCATTGTAATCCTTCAGTCCTGCATCCATAAATAAAATATACAAGGTGAGACAGCTAATAAACGTATTACATCCTAAGAGAGAGAAATCCCACCAGGACAGCTTGGAACGATATTTGAACGGGTACCACAAGGTAATTCCCAGATACATCGCAAAAGTCAAAACAGCATAACACATATTAATTCCGTTGCTATCCGACAAAGCTATTAATATGAGCATGGAGGGTGTATTAAATAAGTAGCTGATATAATTGACAACGTTCCAGCGTTTGCGGAAAGAAATCAATAAGATGAATAAATTCAATAAAAACAAGTAACCCATAGCCACATAAACCGCGTTGCCCGAAAGGCCAAACGCCCCCAGATAAGAGTATAAGGGCAGATATCCTCCGATTAAGCCCAGCGCACAAATACTCCGTGATTCATACCTTAAAGACAGGAGTACCGCAGTTAAAGTAACGAGTACAGACAAGGATAACCCTACATATATACTAATAATATCAAGCAGAAAATAGCTATAAAAAATAGAGCCATACAGCACCGAAATCCCGCCGCCAAGCAGCCCTAAAGCGAAGGTGCCTTTTCCTTTGCGGTATAACCACTCCCCGCCTCCCAACATCAATAATCCCAGTAGAAAAAAAGCGCTTCCCTTCATATAACCTGTGAACCAGTTGGAATAGGTATACCGGAAGCCTGCCCCCACCGCCAAAATCAACAGTAGAATACCCAGCTTGTTAATCCAGCTTAGTCCAATCTTCATTTCGATCTGATTTTGTTTTCTTCGGCGCTTAAGCACCTCTTCACTGATCTCTTCCGAAGCAAAATCATGTAATCCATTATCCATGCCCGAGTTGAGGCGAAGCTCCGCTTCCCTCAGTCTCTGCCGCTGTGCCAGCACACGCTCATTTAATTCTGCCGCCAACGCCCCGAGTCGACTGGATATCTCTGCTTGTTCCTCACCCAGCTGCCTGGAGGCTGTGTGGTACAGCTGCTGAATATGGCGTTTCGTCTCCACTTCAAAAGCCGTCAGCCGATCCGTATGAGCGTGGCTTCTAGAGGCAAAATAAGTTTGCAGCTTCTGCCTCGACACTTTTAGAATGCCCAGCTTTTCATCTAAAATTTGTTCCGTTAGCGCAACTCTTAGCTCAGTATTCTCTTCTTGAAGCTTACCTACCTGAGTCTTTAGCTCGACCAAAGCGAGCTTATGCTTCTCATATTGCTTCTTCAAGTATTCATTCTCGTTGACCAGATCGTGACTTTCATATTCCGCGATCAGAGCCTCATATTCCTTAATCAGCCCGTCCTGCTGTACCTTCATGAATCTCAGTCGATCTTTGAATGACTCCATAGCGCCTCCTTATGTGAGCGATTGTTAATACTTACATATTACTACATATAGCTGGGGGGTCTTATGCTTTTTTTATATTTGCAGTGAATGAAGATTACAATCGGGATGCAAAAAAACTGCAACATTTTGGAGGGGTGTCCCGTCAGAATAATAACAACACTAACAAAAGATTTTAAAAGGAGCTCACAACCATGAACAACATTTTAAAAACAAGTACAGTTCTTTTAACTTTGTCCCTAGCACTTTCTACAGGAGCAGCTTATGCTGCACCCACCACAACTTCTGCTAAAAATGAGGCTACACAAACCTCCGCTAGCGTTAATCAAAAGACGTTTGCGATTGAAATCAACGGATCGACTATTAAAGAAACAGGCTTCCAAAGCACAAGCGGTAAAGAGCCGATGGTACCACTACGTTCAATTACTGAAGCCCTTGGATTTGAATTAACCTGGAATGCACAGAATAAATCCGTTGAACTTATCAATGGCGCTGTATTCACTACAGTGAAAGCTGGAGAAGACCGTTATAGTATCAACAAAATGAATACAACACTTGGAACTGCACCACAATTGGTTGACTCCACTTTGTATGTCCCGGCTTCCTTTTTAAGCGAAGTAATTCATCAAAACATGACTGTGAAGGGAGATTCCATTGTGATCAACACAAATGCCGCCGAGCAGCACATGACTAAGACTGGTGTGATTACAGCAGTCTATGATGGTGGTAAATACCAATCCGTTCAAATCCAAGGTGTAGGTACGGATGGAATCGTATTAAATGTAGGGGAAGATACGGCTATTGAGATGGCTGACGGCACTAAAATTGCACTCAAAGATCTCCATATCGGGATGACAGTAAAAGCAGAACACTCCATGGTCATGACTATGAGTCTTCCGCCACAAACACCAACTTACAAAATCACCGTTCTGGATAAGCAAAAACAAGATGATCTTCTAGGTACTGCTGGTACTATTGAAGAAGTTCAAAAAGACGATAAGGGAAATATCAGTATCACTGTTAAAGGTAGTGGCCTGAGCGAATTGTCACAAAAAGAAGTAGTACTGCGCATTAGCGGAGACACAGTGCTCATTAACAAAGACGGCGAAGCTGTTAAAAGCAGCGAGCTTGTTAAAGGCACAAAAGTTATCGGATTCTACAGCCCAGTGCTGACCAGAAGCCTGCCACCCATCGGCACAGCTGTCAAAGTTGTAGTAGATTCTGCACAACAATAAGAGAGAGACTGGAATCTTATTAAAAATATTCCAAAGAGACATTAAAACAGCGATTCTTCCGTTATGGGAGGATCGCTGTTTTGCGTTATAGACTATAGGTTGGCTGACTCGCTTCAGCCGATTTGTGAGGTAAACGAAAGCCGGCTGAACGCTTGGTCACACTTTTACTTGCCTTGCTGCAGAGTTTGGGATGATCATAATCGCGAGCCTTACGGACCCAGCTGACTTTATTTGCGAATTTTCTGCCTTCAGAGCAGCGTTTCGGACTCCAGCGCCACTATTCATTAAAAAGAGGGGCATATTCGATGTTTTTTATGCCAATAGCGTCAGTGGGGTCCGTTAGAATTACAAATGTGGTAAAAAGCTGCGTTAACGGTCAGCTGTGTCCGATAGCAGAGCAGATTATAGTTACTTCGTTCGCACAACTTCACTCGAGTTGTCCGAAGTTGGAGGTCTAGCTCATGAATCGCTAGCCAGTATCAATTGCATCAACGCTAATAAACGCTCCAAGTTAACAGGCTTACTGAGATAATCTGTTGCCCCAGCCTGTAGGATTTTAGCCTTATCTTCCTTCATCGCTTTTGCAGTCAGTGCAATGATGGGAATATCCTTCTTCGCGGGCATTTGTCTGATCCGATTGATTGCCTCATACCCGTTCATCACTGGCATCATAATATCCATAAGAACGATATCTATAGAAGCCGCTTGCTCCAGTTCATACAGGCCGCTCTCTCCGTTAGTAGCTGTAGTTACATGCAGCCCGCGCTTTCTTAAAGTATTTGATAAAGCGAACAAATTCCGTTCATCATCATCCACGATAAGTACATGCTTTTGATTTAGAGAAGTGAAGTCAGTACGTATATCCTCAGCCGTTGTAGCGGAAAGTACCACTCCACTCCCGATCTCTTGAATAACAGTCGCTTGATCAGCCACTTCCTCAAGGCTTGGAGCCTCAAGCTGCAAAGGCAAATACACTGTAAAGACACTGCCCACACCCTCTTGGCTCTCCAGCGTAATTCTACCACCAAGTAAGGTTGCCAGCTCTCTGGATATGGATAAACCAAGCCCAGTTCCCCCATATTGACGTTCTGTATTTCCATTCGCCTGTTGAAATGCTTCGAAGATGATGGACTGTTTGTCTTCTGCAATCCCAATTCCAGTATCCTTGATGGCGAAGGCAATAAATACCCCAACACCCAAATCTGCCAAATCCAGCAGCTCGTCCTTAGTTGCTAAACGGATTTCCAGAGTGACTGCACCTTCCGCTGTAAACTTAAACGCATTGGACAGCAGATTTATAATAATTTGCCGCACCCTTTGAGCATCCGAATAAAACAACGGGGGTAAGTCCTCTCCTAGCTGTATGTGCAAAGGAATCTCTTTTTTATGAGCAAGCTGGCTGAAGTTCTGAGTCATCGCCTCCGGAATCTCCGATATATTTATCGCTTCAATTTCAATATTCAGCTTCCCCGCCTCAACCTTGGACAAATCCAGAATGTCATTAATCAACGCCAACAGATCTTGTCCCGAAGAATGAATAGCTTTTGAGAATTCAATATCCTCTTCACTTAAGGCTCCCGACTGGTTCTCCATAAGAAATTCCGAGAGCAGCAAAATGCCGTTAAGCGGAGTTCGCAGTTCATGAGACATATTAGCCAGAAACTCCGACTTATATTGTGAGCTTTGCTGCAATAACTCTGCATATTGACTAAGCTCCGTTCGTGCTTTTTCTGCCTCAACTGACTTTTGTTCTGCAAGCAGATTCTTATCTTCCAGCTTTCTATTCGTTGCATGCAGCGTCTCTGTCTGGATCTGCAGCTCCTCTGACTGAGTTTGTAGTTCTTCCGTATATACTTGAAGCTCTTCGTTAAGACGTTGAGATTGCTCCAGCAGCTGATCGATTCTCATACTGCTAATCGTGCTGTTAATGGCAGAGCCAAACGCATTCGAAATAGATTTCAAAAACCTAATCTGCAGTTCCGTAAGTGGAGCAAAGGAGGCGATTTCCACCACAGCAACTACCTCACCTGAAAAAGAAATTGGCAGCAGCAACAGCGACTTCGGTACAGAGGCGCCTAGCCCGGACTCAATACTGATATAACACTCCGGCAGCTCCTGTACATGCATCAGACGTGCCTCTTTAGCACATTGTCCAACTAGTCCTTCACCGATATAGAAGGTCTGCGAATCCGGGAAATTGCTGTTTCCGGCAAAAGTAGAGACTCTTTTTAAAAAGTCCTGCTCATGTTCTTGTGTCCGCACATATAAGGAACCATATGGGTAATCAATAACTTCTGCTGTTTTGCCAAGAAAAACGTCCCCCAGTTTCGGGATTTGTGTTATACCCTGATACCTAGCCAATAAATCGTTTGCGTTATCCTGAATCCATATCCGCTCTTGTTGCATGTCTATCAGATGATTCGTTGCTATGCTCAGATCTCTAATTTCATCATTTGTGGTAATCTCTATCCTTGTCTTCTTATCCTCGATAGAATCTAAACCCACAATCGTATGGGTAACTTTATGAATCGTACTAACGATGGCGCGTGAATTGATCCATGAGGCAATTATGGAAGTAACAGCTATAAATGCCCAAGCAATATAAAGAAGCTCAAGCAGAAATTTATTCTTGTCTGCTTGTCTAGCTATCAGGCTGTTAGTGTTCTCATTCATCGTCTCGCGGTAAGCGCTGATTTGATTACGAATCCGGTCCATTTGATCTTTGCCATCGTCTGAATTGAAGTATCTTAGGATCTCAGCTTCCTGTCCCTCTTTTTTTAACTGGATCAAATAATCACCAGATTGCTTGATCCACTGTTTAATATCACTTTCGATACCCACAAGTCGCTGAAGCTGAAAGGAATCATTAGCAGTCAGCACGTAAAGCTTATCATAATTAGCTTCCCATTCAGCCTTACCCAAATTGTAGGGCTCCAGATACTTGTTATCGCCAGTGATGACATATCCACGTTGGCCCGTTTCCATATCTAAAACATTCTTTTCGATCAGATTAGCCAAATTAGTAATCTCTCGGTCCTGATGAGAAATAAAGCTGGTCTCCCGCTGCAGCTCATTAATTCTTCCATGCATGACAAAAACAAATCCTAATAGACAGATCACGATTAAAACTGTAATTGACAGTATTTTATACTGCAATGTAAATCGGCGTTTGTTCACAACTAGCCCCCGTCCTGTCTTCTAACTATAAACCCCTTCCTATTCTACATCATTACAAAGGATTACTTGAACTACGGCTTTAATTATTCTTCTATGTAAGTTTTGGCTGTGGCTAATTTAAACAATTTCAGCAGGGTTGAAACACTTGTTTATCCCGGAATAAAAAAAAACCCACAAGTGCCTTTCACCTTGAAGGGTTACCTAAATATCTAACTTAGCAAATACAAGTTTTCTTCTTCACACCAAGCTTCCCAGCCTGTTCAACCTTAGCGATATAATCAACAGCCATGGGAACTTTACAAGCGGTTTGTCCCATGTTCACCTGGACCTTACCTATACCTGCTGCGATCTTTGCTGTCTCCTCATGCAGTTCTGTGATACTGCTGCCCACCATAATTACGAAAGTATTCATCGTATAACGGACACGATTTCGCTCCTGATGAATAGTAGCACCCACTTGTTGTAACAACTCCCTAATCTCAGCAATGTCCAGCTTATCATCCGGTGTAATTGAAATGTAATTGGCATAAGTGCTCCAGCCGCAAATAGCTATTAGTTCATCTGAGGAACGAATCCACTCTCTCGCAAGTTCCAATCCATATGGACTCTCTGCGGCGAGAGGGGATACTATATATTCCACTACCGCATGCCAGTTGGCCGCCGAAGCCCAGCTTTGAAGCTCTTCCTTCGTCATAGTCTTAGGATTGACCGTTAGCCCAGCCAAATACATTGCATCGTAATTGCCTGTCTGATACAAAGCCCTTGCCAGACTCTGATCTTTTTTCACATCCTTAACCAGCTTCTTCATATCCCCTACCTTTACTCCAAATAAAGGTTCCACTGCGCCATGTCGTAAGAAGGTATGTTTCGTCTGCTCTGTACCCATCTCCTCAAGCTTGCTCATCACTTCATCAACAGTCAGATTCATTAGGACACTCCTTTATCTTCAATGTTCTTATCCCTTTACTGTTTCTCTTATGATCGGTTCACGACCTAACGTAACTCTGTTCTTCCCTGTATTCTTAGAGTGATATAACGCTTCATCCGCTTCCCGATATAAATCTTCGAAAGTCACCTCTCTACGCTCCGTAAAAGAGATTCCGATACTTGCGGTAAGATGAATGCTATCCTGTTCATTCAAGATTATCGTGTAATCACTCATCATTGTACGAAAATCCTCTGCTTCTTTTAAGGCTGCACGTTTATCTTCAGCGAAAAAGCATACAGCAAATTCCTCGCCACCTACTCTTCCAGCAATACCTTTATTCTGGTATACCTGAAGGATTTTATTCGAGAAATCAACTAACGCCTGATCGCCCGCTAAATGACCATAAGTATCATTAATTAATTTAAAATCATCGATGTCAAATAACAGCAGAGCCAACCCTAATCCATCCGGGATCGTTTGATTCTGGACCCTTTGCATGAAATGCCTGCGATTATAAAGCCCTGTCAGATCGTCAACCGTTGCCTGATAGACCAGTTCACGCTCATATCGCTTTTTCTCACTATGATCACTAAACACAATAAGCATACCCTTATTCTCTGTTGCCGCATGTTCCGTAGCAATTAAAGAAACCCCATAATAGAGCTCCTCTGCGCCAGAACAAACTACCTCAAACTGTCCTTCCGTCCTCTGATTGTAATGAGCTGCAATGTCTTTGTGAGATTTCATAAAAAGATCAATGTTTTTTCCCATCCAGTTATCGTTCGCTATTCGGGTAATGTCGTATAAAATAGCAGTCGCCGCATCGTTTATGCCAATGATATTATCATAACGGTCAGTCAGAACTACCCCGTCTTTCATGTGCTCTAGAATTTTGTTTTTGGTTAGAGGGAAGATGGTTAATTTGGAGCTAACAAAAAGTGCGAAATAAGCCGCTATAATCGCAGGCAAATAAGTAAACGCCGTAAAACCTGTAATGGTAATCTTCAAGAGGGGAAGTAAAAAGACGGAAATAACCGGAACCAGCAAACCCGCCAACAGCAGGACATTAGTCCGCAAATAAACTCTCGGGGTATTCAGTAGGGAAACTGCAAGCAAGCAGACTGCATATAGCCCAAAAAGCTGATCATACGCAATAAAAGCCATACTAAGGAGCGTAGGCTTTACAGCAATTCCACTAACACCCGCGACCGTCAGGACGGACACTTCACTGCGCATCAGATGATAATAGCTATCCGTAAAAATAAGAAGTACATCCATAACAATAGGGATAGAGAAGATGGCAAGCTTCACGGGCAGGCGCCCTGTGGAAGGAGATACGTATTCTTTTACCACAGCATAAGTAAAGAGCGCACTAAAAAAAAGCGGAGCCTGCTGTACATTCTTCCACCACAGCTTAGACTGAAAAGAGGGTGACATAATCTCTCCCGCCGTTGCAACAAATATAAGGCTGACTAACAGCATTAAGATCCACAAATAGCGTCTCCCTGCTAACTTACGGTGCCGATAGGAGCTGACGCCCATGTACAGACTTAGAACACTGCCCATTAATAAGTAATACGGATATCCCTGAATCCATGGCATGCCATATTTCTCCTATTTTTCAAGTCGCTCCTATCATTATAGCCTAATCCTTGGTACAAATGAATCAACAATAACAGCACATCTTATGCTTTAAATTTCACCCGATTGGAGAACATATATTTTCTGGCTAAATCCTTAAATGTTATTTTATCTTGTGCCGATTCAAAGAAACGTTTAGGGATAATCAGCGCTCTCTGTGTGGACACAAAAAACACAAACAAGTTCGTAGTTTCACCTATCTTATGTATCTCTTCCCACTTCACTTGCCCAGTGCCCGCTTCGGAAAGATAAGATATGCCTTCATCTGAAATCGTATAATTTTGCGGTTGCTGAATTAGGTTATCTGTTTTGAACGCCTTTTTCGATTTTTTGATCAAGCTTGCCTTGGTCATATACCATAAGACAGCGGCAAGAATTATAGCAGTCACAGCCAGGATTGAGATGCTTTGAGTACTGTAATCCTTAGTAATTAATAACAAAATCATAAAGTAAGCGACTACGCTAAAAGAGTTGAGTATAATCCGGCTATTCAAGCTGAACCATAAGTTAAACTCCTGAACGTCTTCACTCTTTAGGACTGTATCTACTTTTATTACATTTTCCATCACTGATCGCTCCCTCGACGCCATGTATATTTTTAAATTCATCTCATTTTAACATGCCTGAACACAAAAAAGGGACATCCCCGAAGCGATTGCTTCTACATGGGTTGTCCCTCTTCAATCCGTAAGGATTCTTATTTCTTTTGTGCAAGACGTTGTTTGAACTTATCAACACGGCCGCCTTGTTCTGTATCTCTTTGTTTACCAGTGTAAAATGGGTGGGATGCGGAACTTGCGTCCACACGGAGCACTGGGTAAGTGTTGCCGTCTTCCCATTCCATAGTTTCATTGGATGATTTAGTAGATGCACTCAAGAACTTGAAGCCTACGCTTGCATCCAAGAAAATCACTTGGTTGTACTTAGGATGTATGCCTTCTCTCATTCTGATCGTCCTCCTTCTGAATAAATTCGTGGAGCCTTTATGGTAAATTATCCAAATGATCTGTAGGTTTATATATAGAATAACCTAATAAACGTAGGAAAATTCGTAAATCTTACGATTTAGACCACCGCTCCATCATACGCTTATTTAGAGCACAAAGCAACTAATATTCAAATTACTAATTTTTCCATAACCTTTCAAAGCCTACCCATAACGCCGGAGGTTAGAGCGATTTCACCATTCCTCCATCGACTAAAAGAGATTGTCCCGTAACATAAGTATTCGCAAAAGAGCCTAGAAAAACAGCAGCCTTGCCGAATTCTTCGGGCGTGCCCAATCTTCCTAACGGGATTTGCAGCAGCGCTTCCTCTTGAATCTGCTCCATAGGGATCCCCTCTGCTTGTGCACGTTTGCCGTCTAGTTGAAGAATCCGGTCGGTTGCAATACGCCCTGGTGCGATCGTATTAATTAAAATGCGATCCGCAGCCAGCTCAGTAGCCAAGCTCTTGGTCAAGGCATACACGCCAGCGCGAAAAACATTGGAAAGAATTAACCCCTCAATAGGCTGCTTGATAGAAATCGAGCTTATATTAACGATTCGCCCTGCCCCAGAAGAGCGCAGATGCGGCAGTGATTCACGGATCAAACGAATGGTACTCATCAGTGTGAGCTCAAACCCCTGGTTCCAATCCGCGTCTTCCATATCATCGAAACCTCCGCCATGAGGCCCCCCCGCATTGGTCACTACAATATCAAGCCCACCGTTTAGGGCTACAGCCGTTTGAATAGCATGTACGATATCCTCTGGGACAGTCACATCCATCTGAACCATGTTCACCTGCTGTCCTGTGGCTGCCTGAATCTCTTTCTGTGCGTCTACAAGCTGCTCCATACTCCTGCTGGCGATCATTACCTTCGCTCCCTCACGGGCGTACTCCAGCGCAGTTGCGAGTCCTAATCCTTTACTTGCTGCGGCTACAAAAACTGATTTCCCACGAAGTCCCAAGTCCATCATTAATGCCTCCTTCTTAATTAAACTCCCAACAGCTAAGACTTAAATTACCATACTGATAACTTCGGTGCAGCAGCTTCGCTTCCTTCCCTTTATCGCCAGCTCCCATAGCTATTATCAAGGGGATAAAGTGCTCACTAGTCGGCACTGCATCAACGCCATAAGGAGCAAGCTCCTGATAGTTAAATAGCGACTCTGTATCCCAAGCTTCCAACCTGTGCTGCAGCCAGTCATCGAATGTCTCCGCCCATTTCTCGACGTTCTCCATTCCCCACTTCACGCTACGCAAATTATGGACGGTTCCACCGCTGCCAATAATCATAATATCCTGCTCACGCAGCTCAGATAAAGCCTTACCCATTAAATATTGCTGTTCATTGGACAGCTCTCGATTAACTGACAAAGACACGACAGGAATATCTGCATTCGGATAGATTAATTTAAGAATAGCCCAAGCTCCGTGATCTAGTCCACGCTCTGTATTTAATTTGCTGACAATCCCATTCTTGTGGAACAGAGACATAATTTGCTGTGCAACCTCATTGTCCCCTTTGGCAGGATAAGTCATTCGATACATCTCATCTGGGAAGCCATAGAAATCATAGATGGTGTCGAAAGTCTCCATAACTCCAACCGATTGTGTGTGTTCTTCGAAATGTGCAGAAAATACAACAATCGCTTTCGGTTTGACATTCCTCTCAGCGAGCTCCCCAAGAAATTTCGTATATGCATTGTTATCAAGTACCAGAGAAGGAGCACCATGGGCAATAAAGTAAGAAGGTATCATAGTTTATCACTCCCTAAGTTCTGCCGTAACCAAGCGATCAGGTCCTGCTGATTCTGCGGTAATACACCATGATCCGAAGGATAAGTTTTAAAGGTTAATAATGGGGTTAGACCTTCGAAATAAGCGGCTGTTTCTGTCCCCACTGAAATTGGAAATACAGAATCATATTCACCATGCGAGATGAAGACCGATAACTCCTGCACACTCTTCAGCTCATAATCCGTCTTCACAAACCCCGGAACATAACCGTTCAGCGCTACAATTCCCCGAAGCAAATTCCCCATTGTAAGCGCGAGAGTCATGGACAAAATGGCTCCTTGACTGAAGCCAAGCAGATAACGGTGTTTAGCATCTATAGGGTATTTGTCGGTGGCGTATTCGATAAACTGCTGCAATTGCGATACAGCCTGATCAAACTGCTCGCGGATGGGATGACCTAGACTTTTGAGATCATAATATTGAAATCCTGCCCCTAAAATCATATTTCCCCGAATCCCGATAATAATAAACTCTTCAGACAAGGACTCAACAAGCCCGAACATATTCTTCTCATTGGAACCTTTGCCATGCAAGGTGAAGATAACCGGATAAACCCGATTCTCATCGTAACCGGAAGGTAGACTGACATCATATATATAAGGTGCCTTCATAACTAAACACTCCTTCAAAATATTTGTAATACAAAAATAATATTTGTAAAGATAATATTATAAACCTCTAGCTAGTATGTCAATTAATAATTTGTTAATATAAAAATATATTTGCTATTACTAATATCAAAAGGGGCTTTACTAATGAATATAGGTTCAAACATTCGTACAATCCGTAAAAGAAAACATATTACGATTGCCCAAATCTGTGAAACTACTGGCCTGTCACAAGGTTTTATGAGCCAGGTTGAGACTAATAAGACCTCTCCTTCGATTGCAACCCTTAGCCTGATTGCGGATGCGCTGAACGTTCCATTGGCTTATTTGCTGTTAAAAAAGGAAGAGCGGATGCAGGTGGTACGCTCCAAGGAGCGGCAAATCACCAGTAGCGGAAGTGATAAACTGCAAGTTGAGCATTTAAGCTCGGCAGGTGGTGTACGAATGGTGCTTGTCCATTTCCCTCCGGGCACTTCTACGGGTGAAACTCCGCAGGCGCACGAAGGCAAAGAGGTCCATTTAGTAATAAAAGGTGAGGTTTATGCGGAGCAAGGTGAAGATTTCGGGATGTTCCAAGCGGGGGATTCCTTTAGCTGGAATGCCTGTGTGCCACATCTGGTCATAAATAAAGGCGATGAGCCGGCAAGCGTGCTCATCGCCATCCATACAGAGGCTGATAGTGAAACCGTTGATTTTTAAGCTGGCCTACACGTCGTACTCCAGCTGTTTTTTGGCCTGAACAATGAAATCCAGCGGATTCTCAATCGTGCCGGCTTGGTATTCGACCGCCCCAATCTTAAGACCCAGGCTGACCTTATATTTTCTGGAGAAATTATTGTCATTCAACTCCTGAAGCTTGAGCTTAATCCGCTCGATCACAATCTTCGCCCCATCGCTGTCCGTGAACAGCAGCAGGCCCCATGTTGCTTCATCCTTATCTAGCAGATAGAGTGCATCATTGGTACGAATACTCGCCTGACTAAGCTGAGACACGTCATAGATAGCTTCTGCCAGCTGATCTTCAGGAATGATCCGTCTGATCTCTTTCCAATACTTCACCTTCACCACTAGCAGGGTGAGCGGAATCTGATAGCGGGTCGAAATGCTTGTAAATAATGTAGCATCCGTCTGAAAAGAAATACTGTTCCGCAAATTTGTGTTTTCATCTACGATAGCCATATTGGCAGTCTTTTTGCGTAGCTGCTCATTCTCCACCTGCAAATCACGGCTGCTTAAAGTGAATACCCATAGAACGACCGTTAATAGCGGAGTCATAATTAACCAGAAATAAGTATTCAGGCTAATCGTTTCCCCCAGCGTTATCGTCTGGTACATCGTGTAGAATCCGTAAGCAAAGATAAATACCAGATTCAAGACCAGACCCGCAGTGACCGTCGTAAAATACGTAACAATGGCCAGAATAAAAGCCACCGTTAAAATGATAATATTCTGGAGGTAATCATCCGGTGCACCCGCAATAAAGACGATACAGAGGAACGATAACACCAGGAATGATAAGAGAGCGATGTCCGACACTAAGCTGCGATTACGTCTCACGCTTATCACCACGTTTCTTCATGTGTTTGCGAAGCAGCAGGATCAGCGATAGAACTACCAGCGTCAGCACCAGTAAAATCACGATGATAAAACTGAGTACATCCGACCGTTCCATTATTTTCTGGGCCACAGAGTCCTCGGCTGCTCCAGTGATCGTTTTGAAGCGGTGTGCGCTGACATTACCGTCTTTATCAACGATTGCGCCATCGCCAAATACCTTCCATTTATCCCGCTCTGTAGCGAGCAGCTTCGATCCTAAGTAATACTCTTCCGAGCTGACCCCCGTAACCGCGAGCAATGCACGTCCCGCCTCAAATGGCGAATCAATCAGCTGCAGTGTTCCGATTCGTGCGCCGTATTGCTCTTCAATACTCATTTTCTCATTGGAGCGAATTGTGGTTCCATCTCCGTTATATTGAAAATAAAGCTTAGCATTCTGATCACGGATCACCTTATTATTCTTATAAGCACCAATAGCGATGATATTATTATTTTTCAAATGATCGGCGTTGACGGTATCGGTATAGAACTGGATATTCCCTATATTTCCGCTGGCATATTTACCAAGCAGATTAAAGATATTCGATACACTTAAATAGGCGTAATCATCCATTTGTTCGGGCAGTACAACCGCCACATGATTATAGATCCCATCCCGGATGAACGGATATGGATAGTTATTAAATAAGAGATCCGTGCGATCCTTCGTATTCAGCTGCATTACAGAATCTTTACTGATATAAGCCCACGGCATTTGGTCCCGATCGATAATACATCTGGCTCCTTCGATCTCCAAATCAAAAGCCACTGTCACCGAGAAATTTCCGGAGATATTCAAGTTCTGAGGCACCGAGAGATTAAGAATATCGCCATTCGCCAGTTCCTTAGTCAGCTTCTTACTGCCAATCGGAGTATTGTTGATGCTCACGGTAACCAATGAACGAGTAAAATCCAAATTCTGTGCATAACGGAAATCCAATCTGATTTTACCGGAATCGGCAATCGAGCGGTTCGCTGGCAATGAAATAAAATACGTCTGCTCCTGATGATGTGCCCCGGTCAGTTTATCACCTGTCTCAGTGAACGTGATGTTAGAGCTAATCGAAAGCGCAGGTGCTGATACTTCTGTAGCATCCGTTACTGTTTTTAGATCACTGGTGATCTGCCCGATCAGCTCTGGATTAGCAATCAAGCGACCTGCTTTAATCAGCAAGTTCTCATCCTTCGAGGTTACAACCAAGGTGGGCTGGGTATCCTTATTCACTAGCTGGAGCAGCGCGTGCGTACCCAAATCTTCAGTGGAGCTTAGCTGAGCTTTCAGTTCGCTTGGTACTCTGTCATACATAGCTACCAGTACAACTGCGGCCTTATTCTGCACAGTGTCTGCCCGGTAGGGAAGCAAGGGAATAGTCTCATCATTTAACGTAATCCCCTTAACAAACCCGGAGAGAGCATAAGTGGCTGCTTCCATTTCTGCCGCCGTGCTTTTGTCCGGTACAGTCAGAATACTCTGATTCTTTGTTAAGGTATCTATCCCGGCGAATCGCTCGCTGAAGTCACTGATCCCTCCACTCAAGGGCTTTGCGGTATAAATCACGTTAACACTGGACGTATTGAACAGATGTAGCCAATTATCCGACGTTTCATCGACCGAACAAAAGAGGTCATCTTGACGATCTGTCTTCAAATAGCCCTGAATGCCCAGCGTATTCGTCCCTTTTTTCAGAAACCCCTTGGGCGCCGCGAGGGTCAACAGCTGTTCGCCGTTGTCTTGTAGTGACGGACGAAACGTATAGAACGGGCTGCCGTTTAGCGTTAAGGTAACACTAGAAATCTGCTCTTCGGTAATTTGTGAAATTTGAAAATGCAGTTTGATCTTTACTTGATCCACATTCCAATAATCCAGAACCTCAAAATATTGCTGCTGGGCACTCGAACCTGTTAAGGACGAGTCCGTTCCCGTAAATGAGGTTGTGTAAGTGGACTTATGATCCTGCGGCAACGTCTCTGCGGCAGCAGGATGGATTGGAATTAACAAAAGGGAGAGGCAGGTTAACAGTATAACCAGCTGTTTTTTTATCTTCATGTTCTGTTTCTCCTGTGATTACATTTTTCTCATATGACTTTTTGGTGCCTCGTTAGTAGCGCTCCGTCTTATACCATTTGGCTTCTCTTTTGAAGATGAGGTCTTTCAGATATAGATATAATCCGTTAGCCGCGACAACCATCCACAGCTGGCAATAAGACACATACATCAACATTACAATCCCTAGATTGGACAAGCTCATCTCGCCCTTTTCTGTCGTTAGCGTGATGAAGGTCCCCACAACGAAAAGAATAATAGCGAGCAGCCATAAGAAATTACTAAGACCTGCAATAGTAGTATGCACATAACCCAAAGCATGCAGAATCAGCAGCACATCCGAGGTGATTAACGACAGCAGCAGTAAGAAGTAAATGGATAGAAAATAAAGAATATCGAACCGCACCTTTGCGGCCGATTTATTGAACAGCAGCGGAATATTTTTGACAATGACATAAATATTGCCCTTCGCCCAGCGGGTTCGCTGCTTGAACCAGACCTTCAGGGTCTGTGGTTCCTGCTCCCACGTGACGGATTTCGGCTGGAACTTGATTTGGTAACCCATCATATAAATCCGGAAGCTGATTTCTGTATCCTCGGCTATCGCTTTAACATCCCAACCACCGATGCTTTCCACAATTGACCTGCGCATAATGAAATTGGTTCCCGGAATAGTGCAAAGCTTGAACAGCTTCCAGCGTCCCGCTTGAGCCATCCATTGAAAGGATAAGGTCTCAATATTAATGAACCGGGTCAGTAAACTTGCATCACGATTACGGGTCCGGAACTTCCCAATCACCGCACCGAGGCTGGAATCATGCATGATCTCAGCAACCAGATAACGCAAAGCTGTTTTCTCCGGAGTATTGTCGGCATCATAAATGGCGATTAGCTCCCCTTTACAGCTGGTAAAGCCTATATTCAAGGCATTGGATTTGCCTTTGCCTCCTGTAACTGCATCCGTATTAATGACTACCAGCTGACGCCCCGGATTTCGGGATTGTATGCCCGCAAGCAGCTCGGCACTGTTATCAGAGGAGTTATCATTAATCACAATAATCTCATACCGATCTTGCGGATAATCCAGCGCCAGCAGAGATTCAACCGTCTTACAAATCACTACCCCCTCATTGTGAGCGGGAACCATAATTGAAACAAAAGGATATTCGCCCTCTATCTCTGGTATATCCTCATTTTCGGATTTAATGTAATATAGATAGCCCGCGATAATGAGGGTCACATTCACCAGCAGCAGAGACCAAATACAGATCACCGCAATCACCATCAGCACGTCTGAAATCGTCATAGGGTCCTCCAAATCACGATTAGTTGTCTCATTTCAAAAACTTTCTGCGATATAACCGGTATCCGATCATCAACAATCCGCCAAACAGCAGCAGAGAAATCATGATCACAACAATAAAAAATTGATTCTGAATATTAAAAAGTCGGGTGAAGCTCTTTTGCTGCTCCTCTGTGTAGCGATAATCGCTATCCACTGTTTCCGGTGTATAGTCCAGGCTTAGAGGTTGTCCATTAATAGAAATCATTCCATCTAATGAGGAGATTGTGTTCTGATCAGTAACGACCTGATGCTCTTCTTGCTTATAATCGGCAAAAGAAACCCAATTCCGTTCCAGACTTTGCAGCATTTCTTCAAGCTGACGCTCATCCTCGGGCATGTCGACGGTGATTACAGTATCCATCGGCAAATGCGGTATCACTTTATTGGATGTATGCAAAGCTTGAAGAAATTCCAGCGGAACGCTATATAAAGAGGATGGAAAGGATTTAGAGGTGTCGCTCTGCTCCATATAATCAATCTGTTCATCTGGATATAACACCACAGAATCAAAAAAGCTCATCCCCGCTTCTGAATACTCTTTGTCATACGACCAATGCATTTCCGCTCCGACTCCAAGCGGCCCAAGCCCGTTTTCGGCCAACAGATTGATGAAATCATTCATCTTTCCTTTAAGCGTATGGTCACCGGAGCTTATCGTTGGCATCACCACTGGGGCATTGACCAGAATGCTTCCATTGCTGGATTGCACACTTTTCATAGCCACTAAATAACGCTGCATGGCCGGATAGTCGGTATTGCTGAACACAGGCCGCACACTTGCAAGAAACGGAATCCCCAGTTGATACAGCCGCTCACCCGTTTCTGCCAGCAGTCGCAGATCGGAGAAAGGATAGATTTCTTTGATCGCAAGGTACATTTTAGGAGCAGCAGCAGTGATATGTAGCCAATCCTTCAGAACATACGCCATTCCTAGCGTACTGATATTCCCTTGTTCAAAATATGGGGCATATGTATCATTCCCCTTACTCACAGCGTACGGTGCTTGCAGACCCTCCTCCGCAAAAGAGAGTTTCCCAAAGGATTTGACCGCCTGACTCGCTACAATATAAGGCATATCCTGCACCTTAGCTTGAATTCCGGAGAACTGTCCAATTTCGAGCTCAGCACTCCCGTCATAGATCACATCAGTGGTTAGCTGTAACGCCTTCGTTAGACTAGCGGGTGGGTTGTACCCGATATGCAAATACTGCCCCTGATAATGCTCCCAATCCTCTATGTAGGATTTATTCGTGATCGAAATATCCGCTTCGTTACGGACCATGATCACTCTGGAGTAATTTTTCAGCATCCCCTGCTCGTATTGATCTAGGCTTCGAAGTGTAACCTTTGTCGAGTAAGCTGCCAGCAGACGTTGAAGTTCAGTCACATTTCCATCCTTAGAGGTCCCCTTGGCAAGGCTATCATAGAGCAGTAAGACTTGTTGTGGCGATGCAGCAGATTGAACAGGAGTGGCGGGAAGCAATAGGATGGTTAAACTCAGCGTCAGCAGCAATATACAGTATAAGATCCCTCTGCGCTTCAAACACTCACATCCTTTTGAGGCTTTGTAAATGGACTAGACATGGTGGGGCTCTCGTTAACCGGCTTTTTGCGATTTTTGGAGAATCTGCGTCCGATCACACTAGATACTGTCAGAAAGGTCACCAAATCAAAAGATAAAGTGAACAAGAATTCATGCTTGGAAATGTCGGCATCACCGGCACCGATAATCGATACAAAAATGCCTGAAAGACCAATGCCTATCGTAGCGACAATCAATACCATCCGCTGCAATCCTCTAAAATTGCGTGCCTTAATGGCTGTTACAAAGGAAGGCATATACAGACCGATGACAAGCACTGTCCAAAGGAAGATAAAACCTATCGTTCGTGGTGCTAAAGCTTTTTTCAGCTGACTGTATCCAGTAAAAAAGTGACTCTGTGCTCGAAATTCCTTCCCAACAGATTGCTCGTAATTGCCCATCGCCGCTGGTTTAATCGAGAATGCACTTTGAGCAGCTACATTAAGAATCGAGTTAAGCTGATCCGGATTCGATATATAGTATTTAAGGATCGAAACAAATCCGTAACGACTGTAAAAGTTCTCTTGGAGGATCGGCGAATTCACATCAATAGTTCCGTATTTCTCGTAGTAAATGCTATTTTTCAAGATGGCATATTGTTCATCAATATCGAATGACTTCAATGCCTTCTCCGGATCGGAGGAATCCTTCAGCACCCCTCGGGTCATGGCATGGAACTGGTTAATATTCACGAATTCATCCGAGATATTCAAATAAGTGAACACACCTGCGAACAGGATCAAGGCAAGGGAAACCAGGGTCAGAATACGAAAGATCTTATCCCTGCGAATCCAAAGGATTGAACACCCCAGAACCGCAATGATTATACCCACTGGCGCATTTTGCTGTTTGGAAGTAGTCAGGATGATCGTACTGATCAAGAACAGGGCCAGCAGCACATAGTCATTGTATCTTTTTTGATATAACAACAACCAAGCTGCGAACATAGTAATCATCGTGATCATCACGACGCTCTCGCCGTAAAAGGAGTTGAAATAAGCGGTATACCCGGTATCTCCAAATATAAAAATAGCAATACCTGCAGTGACCCATCCCTGCTTGCGGGTCATCCCCCATGTAATAGCCTCTATTAATAAGTAGATCGCCGCAGCATATAAAATCGTGTAAATGACTGCTTGAAACCGGATATCGAAAACCTCGCTGCTAAAAAACAGCTTATTAAGTCCAATGGCCAGCTGAATAAATAGGGACTGTGAAGAAAATAATGTCGCGCCATTCTCATTAAAATATTGAAAGATTCCATATTGCTTTACAAAATAACCAAAGTATTGCTCGTCATAATCCGGCAGATTGAAATAAATTCCGTTACTATAGATGCTGCGAAAAAAATCACCATTATCCGCCATTCCGACATACGGGGCGGTAAATAAGGCGATGATGGTTATAAGCAACACTCCAACAGCAGTGATAAAAGCCGGGGACAATGGCAACGGTAGGTTAGCGAGTGTCATCCCCTGCCTCAGAGGTGATTTCACCGTGTTGTTTATCATGCAGATTCACCTTCGTTACTATAGGTTTAAATTAATAGACATAGGCCAATGCTGCCATCAGATTGTCAAAGGAATAGGCTTGGCCACTAGCTACATCGCCGAAGCCTCCATACAGTGAGCTGCCGGCATCGGTTATTCTGAACTCGTTCATTCTTTCAATGCTTTTGCGATAGAGTGCATCGTCTCCGATCTCGGCACCAATCATAGCCGTAATGGCGTAAATGGCTGTTGAGCGAATATCGTTAAGCGGCTTTCCCTCACGCGAATATTGTCCATATAATGTGCCAGCCTCGACCTGCTGCTTGATAAAATTAATGCTGGAGGATTTCTGCTGGTCTACCTCTGCCAAAGCCAGAATAGACAGTAGCGATTCTACTGTATTGATATTCTCCGAACTATAGGTTCCACTCTCATAATTAAACCTTGTTTCATAGAAGGGAAACTCATCTGATAAATATCCATCTTTCAGAATAACGCTCATATTATTCAACAAAAAGTCACGAGATTCTCCAGAAACCGACAATTTTTGCATTGTACCTAAATCAATATAACATAAAGTAACGAATGTGTTGGTTTTTTTGTAATTTTCATCATAGAAGTCATACATATATCCATTTTTTACATTATAGTTATAAAACCTCTCACCATACTTAGCCGCTCCTTCTGTATATTGTTTATCTCTAAACGTATCCCCCGCTTCATAAAGCGCACGAATGATACGTAAGTCATCAACGGCAGCATTCACAGGATATAATTTCTGCTGTTTAGGGCTATATCGGTAGCTAAAACCACCCTTCATATCAAAGGTTTGCTTAGCCAGCGCCCATTCTTCTGTAAATCGCTCTTTCTCACCACTCCGTACGGCTGCCAGCATCCTCAGAGAGGCAGACTCACTTAGAATCTCATGGCCGCTTGCTGCTTCTCCGGATTGCTCTGTTTCAATTAAATTCGTATAAACACCGGACGAGCCGGTAAGCTTCGTAACAATAAATTGCTCTAAAGCATCCAATTCCTGTGAAGGGTCCCCCATATCATTATTAGCCGAACCCGTAGGATTCGGTGGCTCTGTTGTATGAACATTTGCGGAGGGCGAGGGTGTTGATGCCGGTATTGCTGTTTGCTCACATGCTGTTAATGCTGTAAAACCTGTAAGTACCACTACAGCAACAGCTATCTCTTTCCTCAAAAAATCACCTCCCTAAGCATCTGCTTATATTGCCTAGTATTATCTATAACGGTAATATACATCACATCCTTAATCCAAATGTTAAATTTATGAAACCATTAGATGAAAAAAAGAGGCATCCACACGCCTTCTGACGAGCAGATCCTCCTTTTTCTGTCATCTACTTACTTTATTCCATACGTTCCCAAAAACGATGGGCAGTAATGGCTGCAACGAAGCTAGCCGCGAAAACTTCCCCACCATCGCCTATTATGACTCCCGGACTGCTTCTATGTTCATCTGTTGCAAGCAGCTCAGCAAGTATTGTCGTCATCGCGATAGGTTTAAAATGTGCATAGGCTTGGTTGAGGAATAACGCTGCATCTTTATGGAATTTCTTGCGTTCCGCATTTCCACCAGCCGCATAAATCGCATCGAAGAGCACCGAATCTGTAGTGGACAAGGTATGGATGACTTCAAGCTCTGTGCCGCTTGAGCCTTTAATAAATCCAAGCTTATCACTGATTAGCTCCGGTTGTATCCCAGCTCCCATAAGCGTGTCCAACACAGGCATTACCGCAGCTTCATCAAAACCATCTCCGATAATCACGCCTACTTTCCGCGTGTTGGGATGTTTTTTCGTATTAGCCTGACTTAAGGCAGGGGAAGCTTGAGTGACCTCGGAACCGCCAACTTCTGGAGCCGCTACTCCAATGGCTTCTGCCACAGGTACAGCAAGCTCGGAGGTAATGTTAGCAAGCATATTTACGACCTGCTGTCGGACCGACTTACTCTTAACCTTTCCAAGCTCAAAAGAATAAGCTTCGATAATATGCAATTGTTCCGGAGGGCTCATACTATTCCAGAATAACTTGGCTTGTGAAAAATGATCCTCAAAGCTTTTACTCCGGCTGCGTACCTTACGGCCCTCAACCTTTTCTTGATAATGCACATAACCGCCTTCAGCCTCTGGGACAGGTCTCGGCGTATTTTGGGCCAGAGAATTATTATGATAACTCACAGTGCCCTGATTAATCGTCTGCCGCCCATATCCGTCACGCTGGTTGTTGTGGAAAGGACACACCGGTCTATTAATCGGCAATTCATGAAAGTTAGGACCCCCAAGCCGAATCAGCTGGGTATCCGTATAAGAGAACAATCTGCCCTGAAGTAGGGGGTCATTGGTGAAATCAATCCCTGGCACTACATGTCCGGGGTGGAAAGCCACCTGCTCCGTTTCGGCAAAAACATTATCCACGTTGCGGTTCAAGGTCATTTTCCCAACGATCTGCACGGGCACGTCTTCCTCTGGCCATAGCTTTGTAGGGTCCAGCACATCGAAATCAAACTTGAATTCGTCTTCTTCACTAAGAAGCTGAATGCCCAGCTCGTATTCCGGAAAGTTGCCGGCTTCAATCGATTCCCATAAATCACGGCGGTGAAAGTCAGGATCCGCTCCGGATATTTTCTGTGCTTCATCCCACACCAAAGAATGTACACCAAGTACTGGTTTCCAATGAAATTTAACAAAATGCGCTTTCCCCTGTTCATTGATCAGACGGAAGGTGTGAACTGCAAACCCTTCCATCATCCGGAAGCTGCGTGGAATGGCGCGGTCAGACATCAGCCACATCGCCATATGGGCCGATTCCTGATTATTGGCGATGAAATCCCAGAAGGTATCATGGGCTGATGCTGCCTGAGGCATTTCATTATGCGGCTCCGGCTTAAGCGCATGCACTAGATCAGGGAATTTAATCGCATCCTGTATAAAAAAGACCGGCATATTATTGCCTACCAAATCATAATTGCCTTCTTCGGTATAAAATTTGGTCGAGAAGCCCCGGGCATCCCGCACAGTTTCGGCTGAACCCCGTGATCCTGCTACCGTTGAGAACCGGACAAACACCGGGGTCTTCACGGACGGATCTTGAAGGAATTTCGCCTTCGTATATTCTTTCAACGATTTATATACTTCAAACTCCCCGTGGGCGGCAAATCCGCGTGCATGCACGATCCGCTCAGGAATCCGCTCGTGATCGAAATGGGTCATTTTTTCCCGAAAATGAAAATCCTCCAGCAAGGTTGGCCCCCGGTCACCGGCTTTTAGGGAGAACTCATCCTCGGACACTTTCAATCCCTGATTGGTTGTTAAAGCGTGACCTTCGTCCTTACTGCGAAACTGTTCCAGTTGCTCATTTTTGCTATTTCCGTTCACTTTTTGCTGTTCACTCATTAACAATGGCTCCTTCCGAAAGGTAGAGTAACGATAATATTCATCTCTTACCCTTAAGGAAGGAACGGCAAACAAAAAGAAGCGGAATTCCGAGAAGCCATTCTCCCGAAAATCCGCTTTACTCGCTTATCACTGACCTAACCTTTAATTCTCCGATACGTCTCTTCATCCGAAACAATATATAATCTAGCCTCTTTAGGAATAGGCTGGTCCAGCTTGCGATTGATGCTAAGGTCACTACGATCCGAGAGTAAAGTTGCACCTTGAAGGAGCAATTCCTGAAACGCCTGCCCATAGGTCTTCCATGCACTATTCACTGGAATCTCATAAATATCATCCCCATACTGGCGGCTCAGCAGCTGCGTAATCACCTCTGAATTCCCCTCTTGCAGAGCGGATCGGACAGCCAATCTAGAAATGGCATCATGCGACAGAACGAATTCATTGACCTGAACATGCCTGAAATTCTGTATATTCTTCTCCTGCATAATTTCTACGGTAGTATGTACTTGTGGCGCTATGCGCTCAATGCTGGAGGCGATAAGCAGAGATTTCCCGTCAATTAGCGATGCTTCATCAATCCGTGTGTCTCCGAACACAATGGCTGCCCTGGCTTCGTGTATGTTAGCTTTAAGGAGAATCTCATCGCTGGAAGCATCACCGCTTACAAAGTGGACCTGTTCCATATGCTCCAGCGGATGCCGTCCTATCTCATCAATGATGACGATATGACATTTAGGTGAATAGCATAACACCTCATCTACCGCAGCTTGCGCTTTCTTACTCCAATTGATTAATATCACATGATCCTTTCCCCGGAAGCTCAAAGTTCCTGCTCCTCTCCTTCTCTGCACCTCTGCAATAGAGTCAATGACCTTGCCAATAACCAAGCTGAGAAGACCAATCCCAAAAATATATAGAAACATGGTGAATAGCTTACCAACTACCGTCTCGGCAAAATAATCCCCATACCCAACGGTAGCCATCGTTGTCATAACCCAATAGAAGGCATTAAACCAGTTGTGGAATGTACTCGGTTCAAGCAGGTAAGCTATCGATGCGCTAAGAATTATAAAGATCAAAATAATCAGACCGATCGACCGTTTGCGTAAACGCATCATCCTGGTGGATATTCTCAGAAAAAAATGCATCTGCCATCCCTTCCTCACATTAATAAAGCTGCCTCTCGAGGTTATTACTGAGGGCAGCCTTATCCATGTCCATCTGCGATTTGTGAACTAAACAATCAAACTGCTGACTGCAAATGCTGTGCCGATAAACACCAAGCAGAGCATGGTGCCTACTGCCACATTACCTTTTTCCAGATGTTCTGAAATTTTAAAGCTTGGGGTCGCCAATTCAAAAATCCAATAAGCAGCGATGAGGCACACATAACCGACAGCAAACCAAATGATCATATGCAGAATAGAGGTATTCGTATACGCCGCTACTCCAATGATAATTGCTGTAGCGAGAAATTTGCCTCCAAGCGCTAGAGCTACAGCCACATTCCCTTTTTTCAGCTCTTCCATATCCTTGAACGGGGTCATCAAGCCAAAGATAACCATACCCAACAATTGCAGAAGAATAATCACAAATATACTGACTATTAAATTAACAACAATCGTCACTTTGCCCACCCCCGAAATTTCGCATATGCCGAGTCATAATCGGCGAAATCATGTACTTCCTCAAGGACTACGGAAGCGGTCTTTTCTTTCTCTAATGCTGCATAACGCTCATCGTCTATCGGCTGCTTGATCCGGTTGCCGGAAGGCAGCTCGAGGACGGCAAAGTTTCTTGTCTTCTCATTATATTTTGTCTTGTATACTCCTACAAGATCAACATCTGTAGTTACCGATACCTTAAGGTTGGTAAGATCCTCGACTGCTGTTTTTTCATCGGGATACGATTTAATGGTCGTCCAGGAAGAGAGGCGGACTTCATTGCGTTGGTCGGCATCTGTGATCAGCTCAGCGTCCATGAACTGCAGTGTCCATATTTTATCGCCAGTAGCATAATTCTCATCATTCGGCAGCAGCTCATTATCCGGCAACACCGTCATATCACTACCAATTAGATCACCTACAGTACTCTCCACAACCCGGTAATCCCAAGGTACCCGTGCAACACTGTCAGAAGTTTCGGCAGTGCCTGAATCAAACACACTCCCCTGATTACTGGAACATGCACTAAGCAGCAATACCGTTAGAAGCATCATACATAAAGCCCCGATCCGGGCCTTTACTAATCTGGTAGACGACTTGTTTATAGCCTTACTTTTATCCAACTATCTCACTCCCAACGCGATAAAATGACTGGCATTGCCCGTAATCAGTCCGCCAGCCCGGCCGAGCAGCCCACACGGCTTCCCATTAATGACGAACATGCCTGTCAGTAGGTGGAATTCACCTTTGGCGGTGTGTATTCGGGCTAGTTCAGCTCTTTTTTGATATACAGAGGGAAAAAGCTGACTGCTATCATAACCCTCTTCGTCCTCAATTTCTAGAGTTCCACTATCGTCAAAGAGACGTACAGAACCGCCTTCGCGGCCAAATACAGATTTGGACACAAAGCTGCCAGAGAACACAGGCTTATTATAAGTCGGCAAAATATAACGTGAGATCGCTTCACGCTCTTCATTGTCAAATAATAAGCCAAGCTCATACATTCCCCATACAGCTGCAATCAATCCCTTAGACTGCAACAGGATACTGTGTGGTCCATTAAAAAGCTGAAGATTTCCCTGTTCAACAGCATAGGCAAGTGCATCTCCACCCTCATCGACGGCCATCCACTCTTTAGGATATAGGGCGAACATCCGCTTTATCACCCGGTCCTCCCCGTCCTTCAAAATGCCCTCATCGACCCACAGATCGAGACAATCCACACACTGAATAGTAAGCCCGCTATGTCTGGCCAAGGCTTCAATCGTACCCGAATCTTCAAGATGAGAGCCATAAGCAACACAAGCTGCGGTATCTGGTCGTTCTATCTGCCAGGCTGCGGCAAGTTGTTCCTTCATCGCATGATTTGGACTAGTCACACCCGCCTGTTCACAGATCCAAGGTGTTGCTATGGAAGCCTCCACATAACCTGTAGGTGTATCGGCATTCAGTTCCAGAAGCTTGATGGTTCCATCATTAGCTATCGCAAAATCGAACCTTGCATACCGACTGATTAGACCTTCTTCCGGAATAGGAAACCCATCAAGCATCTCCCAAAGAACAGGAGGAATGCCCAGCAGCTCATACAAATCGCGTTTTAGATGTATATACCGAACCGCTTTATCGAGGATAGCCCACAGCTTTGCGGAGGCTTCCTCAAGCTCTTTATAAATGTCGCTGCGCATCACAGCTATTGCATCCATCCAGTACTCTTCTTCCTCTAGATCTGCCCAAGTGAACCCAAGCTCATGCAGCGCTTGTACCCGTGGGCCCCGCTCCAGATCAGACAAATCTAGAATCTCAAACACGCTCTGCTGATCACTCATCCGCCGAAACCACTCTTGCTGGAACCAGATCTCGATGAAGATTTCGAGCCTGAGCTTGATTTAGAGTTCTTCGAAGAGTTTAAGCCACTGGAAGTGCCACCGATTCCGTTCTTTGAAGAGGAACCTCTTCTCGTGATGGAACCCGTGGATGAGGTTGAGGTTTTAGGTTTCACTACAGAACCGGGCACCTTTTTATTCTGGAACTTTTCGCTGCTATAAGTAGGTGGTTTATAAGTGGTTCTCGTGCCTCCATAATAGGTAGGACGGTCCTTAGCCCATCCTCTGGAGGAGTAATTGGCACCGCTGTTAAACAACATGTGATACAGAAGCAAATCCGTCCAGCCAAAACCTGAATGATAACCGCCATAGTTATTCACTACCGTTGTTCCGTTTGAAGTTACTACGCCTTGGCCTTGCTCCTCTACCTCTTTCGTACCTTCTTCGGGGTAGGGAATATTCCAATCCACATTTTTATCAAAATAAGCTTTAACCTCTTCATTAGACCAAGAGACTAGCTGTGGTTCGCCCGCAGAAGTATTCGCGCTAGCCCCCGCTCCGCCAGGAATAAACATAGCATTCGCTAATAAGGCTATGCCTAGCGATGTTGATAATACACGGATGGGTTTGCCATCTGCGGTAAATAATTTTGATGCAGGCAATTCCTTATCCCTTTCTTCTTTAGCCATCGTAAGGTTCTCCTTCCCTGATGATCTTCTATCCCTCAGTGTGCATCGGAACAAGCAAAAGCTCCAGCTTGCCCTCATCCACATTCAGTCGTCCTTCAACCGCCTCATATTCCTTACTGCCCACCACTATATAATTGACATGTTCAAGTGCAGTTATCATATTCATGCTCCACGTACGCTCTTCAATCACTCGTAGATCACCTTCTGGCATTTTTTCGATTAAAACTACACTCATCCCGTTATCCATTATTACCATTCCTTCCTTATATCTGCTATAGCATCTGATACGTTTTTATCACCTTTTCGTTTCAGTTCTAAGCTTGTATAGATTGCCCAGCATTACTTTTGGAATAAGAACGTCTATATAAAAGGAGAACTCCTAACGAACACAAGCTGACAAGGAGCAACAGTCCGTATACATGCTCATAGGCTTTTGCCGGCGCAAGATCACGCTGAGCATGCAGCAACAGCCCACAGACCGCAACAGATACAGAACCTCCAAAGAACTGAATCAGTTGTAAAAGCCCCATACCTGAACCAATCCAAGTTCGCGGAAGAACCCGAGAAGCTTCATTATTTAAGGATGCCATTGTCGCCGAGAAGGCCGGAGAGAAGCAAAGATAACCAAGCAGAAGAACTACAGGAGATACAGAAAGGTTCAGCGCAAATGCAGCCATAACAGCGGCAAGAATACAATGCCCTATGATTAAGAAGCGCAAGTTGCCATACCGGTCAATAAAACGTCCAACAAAACGGGTAAGAAATGCGGATAATAACGCACCTGGTGCGATAAACAAACCAATCATCAACGCGGATTTACCAAACAGATTAGCGAGCACAAGCGGCATCAGGAACAAATTCCCCAAGTTCAGCACCAGAATACAAAAGCCTATGGTAACTAGCTTCAAGTATCCCGGCATTTTTAGCAGCTGCGGGTTAATAAAGGATTCCTTCGCCTTCTTCAAATACCAAGCGTGCACGATAATAGACACTACGCCCACTGCCAACCATACCAGAGATTGGGTGGTTACGGCTACCAGCAGACTTGCTGCATTTACAACGGTCAGCGCCGCCCCAATAACATCAAAGCTTGCAGGCTTCGGCTGTTCCTTAGGTAATAACCGCAGTAGTACTGGCAATACAACAAGCACAAGGCAAGTAATTCCGAATAACCCATTCCAGCCAAAATACTGACTGATGACACCACCAAAAATCGGGCCCAAACCAAAGGCCATTGCACTCCCTGCGGAGATCATGGCGATAGCCGCACCACGTCTTTCAATAGGCACATAACGGCTAGCCAGTACGAGACCCAATCCAGCCATCGCACCCGCGCCAGCAGATTGTACTATTCTCGTTATCAATAATGTATTAAAGTCATGCGCAAATAATCCAAACACTGAGGCCAACCCGAGAGTAATTAAGCCAACGGTCAAAAGTCTCCGAATCGGCACCACGTCTGATAAGCGGCTATAAATAACCGTCGATAAAGCATATCCAATCGAATAGCTCGAAATTACCCATGAACCTAGATCAGCAGAAATTTGGAGATCCTGAATAATGGTTGGAAGTGATACATTAAACATCGTTGTGTTCATCACTACGATAAAAAGGCACATGGTCCATAATGGCATGACTACTTTATCATTCATTACTACTTTCTCATTCATTCCTATCCATCCCTGTCCTAATTTATCTATACAAGCTTATCTAAGTTTATGCCTATAAAATCAGGATGGCAATTGGAATAGGGGGATTTAGACTACTTACGCCACATCAATCCGCACAACAATTCAAACAACTCCATGTAGTTGCGTGGATTTTTGCCCGTTAATGTATGAATGCGATTAAGCCGGTAGTTCAGTGTATTTCGGTGAATATTCAGCTTCTGTACAGTACGATTATGGTCCCCATTCTCAGCAATAAATACTTGCAGTGTTTCAATCAGGCCTGTCTTATCGCCCGACTGATCCAGTAGAGCATAAATCGTCCCGGGCCGTTCTGCCCCGTCATAGGAGAGATGAATTAAGAATCTTAGTTCTTCATAAGTGTACAGTATCTTGAGCGGGTCGACTCTACTACCAACACTAATCGCCGCCTGGGCCTGTTCAAGTGAATAAGCAGCTAACTCCTCTGCTTCGCCAGAACCTATTCGCCCCACATTCGCACATGAATTTAGTTTTCCTATGAGCTCTTTATAAAGAAAAACATCCGTTATAAAAAAAACCGCCTTATCATTCTCCAAATTCCAGTAATGTGGATAGGACCTAAATACATTTTTGAATTCTTTTCCGTTCACATCGCCTTCCACTAGGATCGCCCAGCATTTTTTCTTAAGATCAAGCCCATAGCTGCCCGCCCGTTCCAGAAACTCAAGATCATATGCTTCTTTACGATAAGACAATTCATGATAAAATTTCACACGTTTTACTCGCTCATCCTGTTCCAGCTTGTTCCTTGCTTCCTGCTCAATAAGTAATATAGTAGTGACTCTGACCAGCTTACTAAACGGCCTAACCTCATCTGGATGTCCCGTAATACCTACCACACCCAAAACTTTATGATCTATAATAATGGGTTCATTCACCCCCGGCTTCATGCCGCTGCCATCCTCGTACACTTCAAAGACATGCCCACTTTGAATGGCTATTCTCGCTCCCTCATGTAAGGTTCCGACCCGTTTCAGATCTCCGCTTCCTACAATAAAGCCGCTCTCATCCATAACATTAATGTTATAAGGAACTACGCTCATCATTTCTTGTGCTATTTGTCCTGCGAGTGATTTCGATATCTTCATGTCTGTACCTCCTGTCCCTTTATATTCTACTCAGAAAGCTTCTACCTTAAAAAAGAAAAAAGGGGCTGACTCCGTTCAGTCAGCCCCTCTATCACTTTGTATAATTCAATCAGCTTCCTTGGTTCAACATGACTAACCTAGCCACATTCTCAGCCGTTCTTTCCAGATTCTCTTGCCCTTTATTCAAGGCATCCTCCAATGAAGCTGCACCTGGCATGATCCCAAAAATAGCATCAATCCCTTTATCATACAGCACTTCCGTCTGATCGCCGATCCGTCCCGCAAAAGCCAGCACAGGTTTATTATATTTCTTAGCTACCTCAGCAACGCCAAGCGGAGTCTTGCCATATTGGGTCTGGAAATCGATGCTTCCTTCCCCGGTCCACACCATGTCCGCCTGCTGCACTTTTTCTTCAAGTCCAGTATAGTCGATCACAAGCTCAATGCCTTTTTTTAATATTCCGTTTAAGAACACCACCAGTCCTGCCCCAAGGCCACCCGCCGCACCAGCACCAGGCATATCTATAATATCGAAACCCAATTGCTCTTTGATGACACTCGCATAATGATGCAGATTGCTGTCCAGCTGTTTGATCATATCCGAAGTAGCCCCTTTTTGCGGACCAAATACATTGGAAGCCCCAGTCGGACCACATAATGGATTCGTAACGTCGCAGGCCACTTCAACCTGTACATCCTTAAGGCGAGGGTCAAATCCACTCAGATCAATACGGGCTAATCTGCCGAGCTCACCACCACCAAACAACAGCTCATTGCCTTCGGCATCCAGCAGCCTGCCGCCTAATGCCTGCACCATCCCGGCGCCTCCGTCATTGGTGGCACTGCCACCGATACCGATCAGCAGCTTGCTGACCCCACGATCCAGACATGCTTTGATTAATTGTCCTGTCCCGTAGGTAGTTGTAATCAACGGGTTACGTGTCTCTGGGGATACCAGCTGAATGCCACTCGCACTAGCCATTTCCAGCACCCCTGTCAGCCCGTCTCCTGTGATTCCGTAGGATGCGCTAACTTCATTGCCCAGTGGCCCTTTAACTTTTGTTATATATACTGTACCTTCCGTTGCATCGACCAAGGACTGCATCGTTCCTTCGCCGCCATCTGCCATGGGTACATGAATACAAGTAATATTAGAATTTACTTTATGAATGCCTTTTTCCATGGCTTCACAAGCTTCTTTGGCTGTCATACTTTCCTTGAAAGAATCCGGTGCCAATACGATGACAAAGTCTTTATTCATAGAATATCCGTCCCTTCTAGTTGCAAATATAAATTATAGGATGAAGCCGTATAATATAGTGGCGACGATAGCCATCGTCAGACCCACGAGACTTTCATAAGGAATCAGTGACATCCGGTCCTTAATGTTCATCTTAACGGAATCAGCGGTCACGTGGAAGAAGTTACCGTGTGGCAGATGGTCAATGACTGTAGCCCCGGTGTGCACCATAATTGCTGCATTTAGCGGCGCTGTGCCCATCGAAAGAATAGCGGGACCAAATGATCCGGCAGCCACGATAGAAGCCGTAGAGGTTGATGCTGTAGCAGCCGCCATCAGGATCCCTGCAATTGGCGCAAGGAACGTTCCGGAAATCCCCATAGCCGTTATTGCATCTACAACAGTAGCACTCAAATCCGATTTCGAGATAATACCAGCGATAGCACCAGCACCTATCAGGATAATGGCTGTACCTGTCATTTTATTTAACCCTGAGGTTGTAAAAGAAATGATGTTCTTCGTTTGTTTCATAGCAATCAATCCAATAATGCCGGCAAGAGGCAAGATGATCATAGAATCGACTTTAAATGATTTCAGCAATTCAATATTTAGAATATTTCCGATTGGGTTAATGGCTAGAAGTAAAATAGCGACAACTGGAGCGACGATGGCACGGCCAAAGCTAGGTTTAACCTTAGTACTGTCTTCCTCTTTAGTTACAACGTCGCCCTCTGCAATTTTCACACCTTTGTTGACCAGCAGATTAGCAATAATAACAGTGACAATCAGACCCGCAATGGCTGGGATGAATCCATGAATCATGACCTGAGCCAAATCTACATCAAAGCCTTTAGCTACGGCAATGGTGTTCGGGTTCGGTGAAATAATGTTACCGGCTTTACCGCCACCGACCAGTGCGAGCAGCAAAGCGGTTTTGGAAATGCCGATCTTCTTACCTACGGACAAAGCGATTGGAGCGACAATAATGATAGCGACTGTGATGAATACGCCTACCGCTGTAATAATCATAGTTGCCAGCGCTATAGATAATAACGCTTTCTTTTCGCCAAGCTTATCTACTATGGTCTCGGCCATTCGTTCGGCTGCCCCTGATTCAATCAATACCCCGGCCAGCACACCAGCCGCGAGTACACGTACAACTGCCCCCATAACACTATTCGTTCCGTCGATGATATATTGTACTGTCTCTGCAATGGATGCCCCGCCTAATATCCCTCCGGCAATCGCGCCTAAAAAGAGTGCGTAGACCGGGTTAACCTTTTTGAAAATCAATACGACGGCCAGAATCAATCCCGCAATCGCGCCCATCCAGTTAATTACTGTGCCTTCCATCTCTAGTTGCCCCCTAGTATAAGAATTTGACACTATACAGTGTGTAATTTGATAACGCTTTCTAAACTGAGTATACTGCGCTTACAAACCCAATAATATTGACGGGACAACCTATTTTTTTGTGCATATGCACAAGCTCTGAGCATGAGAAAAAGACCAAGCTTAGGTTTCAGCACACCAGAGCTTGGTCTTTTAACATGAATTAGACGTATTAAGAAACTTGAGTTTCTTTCGTTAGAACAGGGGCAGCAGGATCTTCTGCCAGAACATTATCCTTTGTCTTCGAGAGGAAGATATTCAGCACAATCGCTGTAAGGGAACCGGATACGATACCGTTTTGCAGCAGCATCCGAGCGAATTCAGGCAATTGATCGAACATTGCAGGTACAGTTGCCGAACCCAAACCAACAGCGATACTACAAGCGGCAATCAGCAGATTACCATCCTTACGCAGATCTACCTCTGACAGAATCGACATCCCGGAAACAGCAACCGATCCGAACATCACGATCATCGCTCCACCCAGTACGGCATTGGGAATAACTGTTGTCAGAGCCGCCAATTTAGGCAGTAGTCCAAGCACAACCATAATCCCACCGGCTGCAAAAATAACATTCCGAGTTTTGACCCGAGTCAGCGAGACCAGACCTACATTTTGCGAAAATGCTGTGTACGGAAATGCATTAAAGATCCCGCCCAGCATAATCGCCAAACCTTCTGAACGCAGCCCGTTTACGATCTGCTTTTGTTCCACTTTCTGATCCGTCACTTTACCAATCGCAAAGTAAACACCTGTGGACTCCACCATACTAACAATATTAACAATGATCATAGTGAAAATAGCCGTAAGATTGAACTGAGGCCATCCGAAGTAGAAAGGCTGTGCAACACTTACCCAAGAGGCTTCACCTACTGTAGAGAAACTAACAATGCCCATTCCATAAGCAATAATTGTACCCACTAAAAGACCTATCAAGACAGAGACCGAGCGAAGAAATCCTGTAGTAAAACGGTTAACCGCTAAAATGACCAGCAGCGTGATCAGTGCAAGCAACAAATTGCGGGGATTCCCAAAATCAGCGCTGCCTTCTCCGCCAGCTACGCTATTCATAGCTACAGGAATAAGAGATAACCCAATAATGGTCACGACTGAGCCCGTTACTATCGTTGGGAAAAACCTCAGCAGCTTCCCATAAAGGGGGGCCGCCAGTACCACGAATAAACCAGATAAAATAATTGCTCCGTACACCGTCGCCAAATTGTTGGCACTGCCGATAGCGATAATCGGCCCTACTGCCGTAAAGGTACATCCAAGAATAACCGGCAGCCTGCTGCCAAAATACTTAGTGCCCATAATCTGCAGCAAAGTAGCTAACCCGCAAGTAAACAAATCAGCTGCGATAAGATAGGCCATTTGGGTGGCATTCAGGTTCAGCGCGTTCCCTACGATCAGCGGAACAACAACTGCTCCGGCATACATCGCCAGTACATGCTGAAATCCTAACGCAAATACTTTTTTCTTGCTTAACATCTCGCACTCTCCTTGATTGGCTCTTTTGAACTTTCATTATCAATGAAGTGAATTTCACCTGGTGACATAGATGTAATCCGGGCTAAAGCATGGACTTCTATCCCTCTATCCTCGAGTAGACTCCGGCCTTCTTGGAAGCATTTTTCAATCACACAACCAACGCCAAGGAGTTCAGCGCCAGCCTCTTGCACGATATCAACCAGTCCAACAAGAGCAGCACCAGTAGCCAAAAAGTCATCTACAATAAGCACCTTATCGCTTGGTCCGATATATTTTTGCGAGACACTAACCATATAATCCTCTTTGCGTGTAAAAGAATGTACCGGCGCGGAATAGACCGCTTCAGATAAGGTCACTGCTTTCTTCTTCTTCGCATATACAAACGGTACGCCTAAGGCGATGGCCGTAGCCATGGCAAATTGAATGCCACTCGCTTCAATAGTGATGATTTTAGTGATAGGCAAATGTCCGAACAACCGCTTGAACTCCTGTCCAATTTGTAAGGCAAGCTCCGTATCCACCTGATGATTCAGAAATGAATCTACCTTTAGTACCGTATCTGATAAAATAAGACCCTCTTGTCTGATGCGCTCTTGAAGTACCTTCATAGTAAACTTGATCTCTCCTTCTGAATTAAAAACAAAAAAAGGACAAATCCCTTGAGTCGTTTCTCTCAAGTGAATTTGTCCTTCTGGGTTTTTGTCCCTTAGTGGTGTAACACTGCATAGTGTCCGCATCGCTCGGTCCAGTCCTTCCATAGTCAGGAAGCGGAACCCTAGATGCGCTATTTCACTCATAGTCGGATAATTACAGTGGTTATCCGGTAGAAACTTATGGGCCATATTCCCAAGATTATATGAGTTGACAAGCAAATATAAGGATAATGTATAATGTGAAACTTATATTTTTATAAATGTTCAAAATGAATACCTTGTATATCTTACACGCTCTGTCTGGTGCTTACAAGCAAAATTTTAAGCAATTTGCATGCCATTTTCAGGTTATTTTCACGAAATTCAATTGTTTACATTTAGTAGTTACTACTCCAATATCTTCTGCGCTGTTTCTTGGGTCGTTACAAGTACATTCATATAACCCCCATTTAGTGCCCCAAGGATCCCCGTTACCTTCTCAAGTGACTCCGCTACACCAATCGAATACCGTGCTTGCTTAATTTGCTCCAGCTCAATGGTCAGTGTTCGATCCGATATTCCGGTATGCACGGGAATCCCGTTGCCATCATAGAATCGTGAACAGATATCACCAGCGACCTTTCCATTCTCCAGCTCAGCAATCACTGCATCACCATAAAAACCGCGCCACGCCTCTTCCCCTTTCATTTCCGGCGATCCGATGCCGAACACAGCGATATCCAGATGGTCCCACGCCTTGGCAATGGTCTGATAATACTGGGAATTCATCAGTTGATCTCTAGTTTCCTTTTGCTCCGTGATCGCTGGAACATCAATCATTAACGAGCGCGCACCCCATTTTAGAGCAGCTTGATAACAGATGTTATTTACATGGTACCCGCTCTCCATCTTTCCTGATGGGCCGCCGACCGTAGGTACACAGGTTACAAAAGGTCTCTGGGCTTGTGTTAGGCTTTCTACAACGCTAGCTAAGCTGCTTCCCCAAGAAAACCCAATCGTATCTTTCGGGAGAAGCACTTGCTCGAGCCATCTCGCACAGGCTTGTCCTATAGCTTTGCGTTTAATCGTGCTGGACTGTGCAGGATCTACCTCCACAACAATGGCTTCCCGTAGCCCGAACCGCTCCTTCAGCTCCTGCTCCAATGTAAAATGATCGCCAGTATCGTAATTAATAGTTATTGTAACGATCCCTTCTTCACGTACCCTCTTTAGCATCCTGCTGATGGTGGTACGATATATACCAAGTTGGCTGGAGATTTCACTCTGCGTTAAATTATGTTCATAATACATTTGTGCTATTTTAATAAGCAGCTTCTTATCTTCTTTTCGATCCATGTTACAACGCCCCCGCGTATTCAACAGTTTGACGGATTTAGACCCCCCCCGCTATACTGTAGACGATTGTTTTGCACATTTATTATTATAATGCACAAATGTGCTTAATATTAAAACTTTTATGAAGATGAATGGTTCAGATGGAATCAAGGTATCTCTAAATAAAAACAAAAAATCAAACAAGTGAGGTGCTGGAAATGAACCCTTTAAAGTGGGCAATTGTCGGTCCAGGAAGTATAGCTGCCGAATTTGCGGCTGCGCTGAATGAAACGGGAGGAACGTTGTATGCGGTTGGGTCGCGAAGCTTGGAGAAAGCACAACAATTCGCTAATCAATATGGAGCCACGAAAGCTTATGGCAGTTACAGTGAAATGCTGCAAGATCCTGCAATTGATGTAGTGTACATCTCTACGCCACATAGCAATCATTATGAATACATCATTGAAAGCTTACAGAATAACAAACATGTTCTCTGCGAAAAAGCAATCACGGTGAACAGCAAACAACTTCAAGAAGTCACCCGACTTGCCGCTGAAAAGGATCTGGTTGTGGCCGAAGCTATGACCATCTACCATATGCCACTGTATAAGAAACTGCGGCAGATCATTGATGACGGCATCATCGGGCGCCTCAAAATGGTGCAGGTCTCCTTTGGCAGCCATAAAGAATATGATGTGAACAACCGTTTCTTCAGCAAAGATCTGGCGGGCGGAGCACTGCTGGATATTGGGACATATGCGCTGTCCTTCACAAGATTCTTCCTGTCCAAACAGCCCCATGAGATTCTTACTACGGTAAAACAATTCGAGACAGGAGTGGACGAGCAATCCGGTATTATTCTTAACAATGCGGCAGATGAAATGGCGGTAATCTCCCTTACAATGCGCTCCAAAATGCCTAAACGGGGGGTGGTTGCAGGAGAACTCGGATTTATTACCGTAGACAATTTCCCGCGGGCCAGCAAAGCCACCATTCAATATTTGGATGGCACAGTAGAGACGATTGAAGCTGGAGATACAGCCAAAGCTTTGCAATACGAGATTGAAGATATGCAGCGGTATATTGCAGATAAAAGCCATAAAGAGACCCTCAACCTCTCCTTGGATGTCATGGACATTATGAGCAATGTCCGGGAGCAATGGGGGATCAAATATAGCTTTGAATAAATAAACCGTTTAGTAGGCAGCTAACTTAGGCAAATGATTGTTTTTCGAGATAGATCGCCCGTATTCATCACTTATTCCCCCCATCTGCATTAATGTTAATGAAGTCAAAGTATGGGAGAGTGAATATGGGTGGCCTATAAAAGAGACCGGATCGTTGTCATTATTCAAAAAGGAAAACGGCGCATAATTACAAGGACCCCACTCCACGGAGTGGACAGATTAGTCTTTGTCATCAACAATCAATATACGAACGCCCCCAACACTACACAAATTGCAAGCGGTGCAGGGCGCAGCAGCGCAAGCGGCAATAATGCCGCCATTGCTTCTCCCTATACACGCCAACAACAAAGTGTCGGCGCAGGCGGTGATGCGACTAACCTAGGCAGCGGGGGCTACAAACGCGGCAAAGCTAAGCCCCTCTTATTATATCCGTATCGCAAAGAAGTTGTGGTCGTTATCAATACCCAGACGGTTAAACTGCCTAAACGGAGCCAGAATGCCTCCGCAACTCAGGTAGCAAGCGGAGGCGGAACGTTCAGCACCGGTGGAACAAACTCCGCTATTGAAAGCCCAGGAACAAGACAACAGCAGGCGGTTGGTGGAGGATCGGGTGGGCACGCCACTAACAAAGGCACAACTAAACGGCGCCACCTCAAACAACGGTCTAGTTAACCCTATTGGGACTATATAACAAGCATAGCAAAAAAGCATGGGCAAACCTGACGAGATCAGGGTGCCCATGCTTTTTGCGGTTTGGCGAGTTGCGCTATAGGTACTTTTTAGTACCTATAGCACTTTAAAGTACGTACTATACTTAATGGACAGATCTCTTCATAATAGCACTTACCGGCCGGTGATTAACACAGCGTAGGAGTGAAAGAAATGTCCTTAGATAAAAAAAGAAGCACCTTGGCGCTCTTAGCTCTAGCCATTAGTGCCTTTGCGATTGGTACCACTGAGTTTATCAGTGTGGGGCTGCTGCCTCTAATCGCCACGGATCTGCATATACCGGTAACCACAGCCGGGTTGACCGTTACTTTATACGCTTTAGGAGTAACTTTTGGCGCACCCATCTTAACGTCGCTAACCACGTCGATATCGCGCAAAACCTTACTGCTAAGCATTATGATCGTCTTTATTATCGGCAATAGTCTTGCGGCGGCTGCGGACGGAATTACACTGCTGTTAATCGCGAGAGTAATTTCCGCTCTGGCCCATGGCTTGTTCATGTCGATTGCTTCGACTATTGCCGCCGACCTCGTGCCTGAGGATCGTAAGGCCAGTGCCATTGCCATCATGTTCACTGGACTTACAGTAGCTACTGTTACTGGCGTTCCGCTAGGTACGTTCCTTGGCCAACAACTCGGCTGGCGTGCTGCATTTGTTGCTATTATTGCTATCGGGCTTATAGCACTCATCGGCAATCTGATCCTTGTTCCTTCATCCGGGCTGCGCAAAGGTACCCATACACCCCTTCGTGAGCAAGTTAAGCTGGTCACCAATGGGCGTTTACTGCTTGCCTTCGCGATTACGGCTTTGGGCTATGGGGGCACATTTGTAGTCTTTACTTATTTATCGCCCCTTCTGCATGAGATCAGCGGCTTCAAAGAGAATACAGTCGCCGTAATCTTGCTTGTATACGGCATTGCGATTGCCATCGGGAACGTGATTGGAGGTAAAGCCGCCAACCGCCAACCGATGAATGCTCTATTCTATATGTTTGCAGTCCAAGCTGTCGTCTTATTTGTCTTAGCTTTTACCGCACCTTACAAGGTTGCCGCACTGATTACGATCTTCTTTATGGGACTGTTAGCTTTCATGAACGTGCCCGGCTTGCAAGTACATGTTGTTACGCTTGCAGATCGATATGCGCCAAGTGCACGAGATGTAGCTTCTGCATTAAATATTGCTGCTTTTAACGCTGGTATTGCCATTGGTGCGTACCTTGGCGGCATCGTCACAGATCATATGGGACTGATTCATACCACTTGGGTAGGTGCCATCATGGTTCTGTCCGCAGTAATACTGACGGCATGGAGCCGTGCTCTGGAGAAGAAAGATGAGGCTCCTCTCCAGACTAAAGCTGCTTAAAGAGCAGTCCATTAACAACCCAAACAAACTTTTAAATATCTTAGGAGGTTACTTTATTATGGCTCAACATCTACAGGATACAACTACATTACACAACGGTGTAAATATGCCTTGGCTAGGGCTTGGCGTATTTAAAGTGGAAGAAGGCGCAGAACTGATACAAGCGATCAAATCGGCTATTAGACACGGTTACCGCAGCATTGACACTGCCGCAATTTATGAGAATGAAACAGGCGTGGGACAAGCCATCCAAGAGGCTCTGCAAGAGAACAGCTTGTCCAGAGAAGAGCTTTTCGTAACCTCAAAGGTCTGGACCGCAGATATGGGCTACGAAGAAACCATTGCCGCCTACGAGGCTAGCTTAGCAAAACTCGGACTTGAATACCTGGATTTGTACCTTATTCACTGGCCTGTAAAAGGAAAATATAAAGAGTCTTGGAGAGCGCTTGAAACGTTGTATAAAGAGGGCCGGGTAAAAGCCATTGGGGTCAGCAACTTCCAGATTCACCATCTTGAAGATGTACTGAAGGATGCTGAGATTAAGCCGATGGTCAATCAAGTTGAATTACATCCTTATTTGAATCAGCAAGAGCTGCTCGACTTCTGCAAAGAGCAAGGAATCCAATTAGAAGCTTGGTCTCCGTTAATGCAAGGTCAATTGTTCGATCAGCCTGTACTGAAACAAATTGCCGTCAAACATGACAAATCCGTCGCTCAGGTTATTGTCCGTTGGGACCTGCAACGGGGGATTATCACCATTCCTAAGTCTACTAAAGAACACCGGATCGTCGAAAATGTAGACGTGTTTGATTTCAAATTATCTGACGAGGATATGACTCTAATTAACTCTCTCAACCAAGATCAGCGGGTAGGTCCAGACCCAGATCATTTTGATTTCTAAGGGATTACGCACCTTGCACTAACACTATAAGCACCGGCAACACGAGAAACGAAGCAAGCGTCGTCCACAAAATACATTTGGATACCAGCTCCGGTGAGGCATTAAAACGCTCGGCTAGCACGACGGCGTTGACGGCAACTGGCATAGAAGCCAAAATCAGCAGCACAGAGAACAAGGTTCCGGTAATTTGCAGGATCGATAATCCGAGGTAAGCCACTAGCGGCGCTAAGATTAATCGAATCGAAAGCCCAGTCCAAAAAGTAGACTGACCCTTGCGTGCGGATGGCATGTTTCTCACTTTAACCATCTGTGCGCCAAGGATCGCCAGTACCACCGGTGAATATCCTCCAGCTACCAAGGCAACCCCTGTAGCCACCTCTGCAGGCAAATGCAGGCCAAAGATACGGAGAAGAAGGGCCAACAGAGCTGCGTAAATGGCAGGAAGTGAAAAGACCGATTTTACTGCATTTTTTACCGAGAACTGAGATCTTGCTGCAAAATAAACGCCTATCGTATTCACGATAATCATCTGTCCGATCACATATACAGAGGCCTTATCGAGACCAAGCTGTCCGAAAGCTAGCAACACCAGCGGAAGTCCATAATTCACGCTATTCGTAAACGTTGAAATCAAGGTCAGACCGGATACTTCGGATGGATCTAGCTTCAATAATTTGCCGACTATATTCGCAATCGCCCATAAGAAGATTAGATTTAGAAGCGAAAAGGCGAGCGTCTTATAAATATCATCCATGGATATCTCTGCAGTAGCCAATGTATTTAAAATAATTGCCGGCGTTAAAAAGTATAGATAAAGCGTCAATAACGGCTTCGTATCCAGATTCTTAAACCGCCCAAGTAGCGCACCCACGATCACAGGAATGGACAAAGGCACGATGACTTGGTATAACGTCGATAACACACTTTGGATCATGAATAGAACTCCTCTGCTGTAGGTTACTTCAAACTATAAGCGTAACAGCGCAGAACGTCTAAGATATGAAATCAATATATCTCATAGCCAAAACCTATCATACCAGCAAAAAAGCTCCCAACCCTTACAAAGGGTTGGGAGCTTTTCGGTATATTGTTACATCATTTTGATCTCAAGCAACTCATATTTAATGATGCCCATCGGTGCATTTACACTAACAATATCGCCGACCTTTTTACCCAGCAATTCCTTGCCTAGCGGGCTTTCATAGGAAATCTTGTTATTAAGAACATCTGCCTCAGCAGCTCCAACAATTCTATATTCGATCTTCTCCGAATATTCGATGTCATTCAGAATAACAATACAACCCATACTAACCTTTGACAGATCCATTTGGCTCTCATCCACGATCTTGGCTTTGGTCAACATTTTCTCCAGAATCATAATACGAGTCTCCATGAACGATTGATCGTCCTTGGCCGAATGGTACTCACTATTTTCCTTCAAGTCTCCATAGCTGATCGCCAATTTAAGCCGTGCGGCCAATTCCTTACGCCCTGCGCCTTTCAATTCCTTCAGCTCTTCCTCTAATTGAGCCAACCCTTCTTTGGTCAAGAACACTTCTTCATTAGACATGTATACAACTCCTATTTTGGATGCTTTATAATATTTTAACCGATATATCCCAAACTTGCGAAAGATCTTACAAGAAGAAACAACATTGTCGTCCTTAAAGGACGACAACCATTTCTCGTAGAAATATAAAGATACTTTAAAGTACAAAACATATAAATGCTTATATTTTAAAAAAATCCCTGCCACAATGGAACATTGGGCAAGGAGGTCAATGCTGCTTAATTATTCTGGCAAATGCTCTTTACAAAAAAGGAGTAACGCTTCTTCCTCGTCCTCTTCCATATCGAAATCGAGCAGTTGACCTGAAGTTGTCTCCTGTAGATCATAACTTACGATGCTGACTTGATCTTCATCCACCTTAATAATCGCTCTAGCGGATACTCCGTTCTCTACATACAGCTCATCATCCTCTGGAACGTCCAGTTGAACGACAAATTCATACCGTTTACCGGTTAGTATACCGAAAGGATCTTTTACATTCTCCACATTGTAGCCCGTAAATGTCAACATAACTCAATCAACCTCTTTTCCTAATACCTGCCACGTCATTGTATCACAAAAAGTAACATATTGTTGTCGAGGTAGTCCGTCAAGCCATGGCTTTGGATTTCTTGATTTGTTTGCTTCGCAGCTGTCCGCAGGCAGCATCAATATCCACACCATGCTCCAGACGAGTGCTTACGCTGACACCCTGCTTCTTCAAGGTATCAAAAAAGGCCCGCACCGTCTCCCGCTCGCTTCTTTGATATTGGCTGTGTTCATCCACCGGGTTATAAGGAATCAAATTCACATTGACGAGCGGGCGTCGATCGCCAATCAGCTCGGCCAGCTCAAGCGCATGCTCTCTGCCGTCGTTTACATCCTTCATCAGAATGTATTCCAGCGTAATTCTCCGCTTGGTTTTCTCCAAATAATAATCTATAGACTCCATTAGCTTCTCTATTGGAATGGCCTTGTTAATCTTCATGATCTGCGTCCGCAGTTCATTATTAGGGGCATGCAAAGAAACCGCCAGGTTCACCTGCGTATTCGCATCCGCAAATTCAACGATTTTGTTAGCCAATCCGCTCGTTGATACGGTAATCCCTCTACCTGCAATTGCTAGTCCCTTGTGATCTTTGACAATCGCCAGGAAATCGAGCAGGTTCTTGAAGTTATCGAATGGCTCGCCAATGCCCATCACTACGACGTGACTGACCTTTTGATCCAGGTTCGCCGCATCCAGATGCTGCTGGACCTTCATAATCTGCTCCACAATCTCTCCGCTGGAGAGATCCCGGCTCTTCGCCAATAGCCCACTTGCACAGAAGCTGCAGCCGATATTGCAGCCCACTTGCGTGGTTACACATACAGACAAGCCGTATTTCTGTCTCATAAGCACGGTCTCGATCAGGTTGCCATCCTTTAGGCGGAACAGGAACTTAATCGTCCCATCCGCAGATTCCTGCTTCACATGTTCTTCCAAGGTATGAATGACAAAATTCTGCTCTAATAATTCTACACAATCTTTATTTACATCGAGCATTTCCGAAAAGTCTGTAATCCGCTTCCGATAAAGCCAATCCCAGACCTGCGTAGCCCGAAACTTTTTATGTCCACGTTCTAACAGCCATGCCGCCAGTTGATCAAAAGTTAATCCATAAATGGATTCTATATTCATTCGTTATCCTCTTTTCAAAACGTTAAAGTTCAGACCATCACTACTCATTGTCTCAAATTTTTTTTATTAAAACAAGGGGAGTTATTGGGTTGTGTCGAAGTTTACACCATTAAAGTCTGTTCTATGAACATGTATCTAAGGAGCGATGGAATCATATGGGTTCAACAAGAATAAAAGCAATCAGCCTCACCCTTCTAGCTGCCGTTCTAATCCTTGGCGGTTTTTTAGTGTATATTACTCTCACTGACTATAAACCACAGGAGATTACTACACTTACTGTAAACAATAATCCGCAGCAAGTAATGAAGCAGGGAGAGTCCTTTTCTGTAACTACCTTTAATATTGGCTACGCCGGGTTGGATAAAGGCCAAGATTTCTTTATGGATGGCGGAACAAAGTCACGCTCAAGCAGTAGGGAACAAACGAAGATAAACCTTGAGGCCGTAGCGTCCCTTATGACAGTTACAGACTCGGACCTGTTCATGCTGCAGGAGGTCGACATCGATTCTTCCCGTAGCAACGGTATAGATGAAGTCTCTTACTTGTCGAATAAATTTGCTGATTACAGCAATGTTTTCGCGACCAACTACAAGGTACCTTGGGTACCGCTTCCTGTTCTTGATCCGATGGGCTCGGTGAACAGCGGTTTATTAACTTTATCCCGTTTTAACAGCACAAGTAATATTAGATATGATCTCCCGGGCAAAGAAACCTGGCCCCGCCAACAATTTGATCTCGACCGTGCTTTTGTGGAGAGCAGATTCCCCGTTGATAATGGAAAAGAACTGATTCTAGTCAATCTTCATTTATCAGCCTTTGACCAAGGCGGAACGATTCGCAAACAGCAATTGGAGTATTTATCGGCTTATATCAAGAAGGAGAATGACAAAGGGAATTACCTCATCTTAGGGGGAGATTGGAACCATTCCCTTCCGGGTACAGCTCCTGATGCTTTCGAGACAACGCAGGATTGGCCGCAATGGCTGCAGGAATTCCCTGAACATTTTCAACAGGGCTTTCAGTGGGCTGTAGATGCCAAGGTACCCTCCGTCCGGACGCTCGATGTTGCCTATTCAGAAGGTGTGAATTTCCGCGCAGTGATTGATGGCTTCCTAGTCTCACCAAACGTCAGCATAAGCGGCGTACAGGGTCATGAGTTATCCTTCGAACACAGTGATCACAACCCTGTAACAGCCACTTTTATTCTGCAATAACATGGATTCTCTGATTCTATTTAAAAACAACAAATTTTAGGTTTTTCTCTTGGAAATACTTAATGATAGCGGGCAAAGCTTCTACAGTAATCTTCTTTTCGTGAAATAGATAGACTCCGCCGGACGGATCGGCATGATGAACATATTGAAGAATATCCTCTGGGTTCTTGACGTTCCAATCCTCGGGATCACGATTCCACAATAATACCTTCATCTGCTGTTCCGTCACCTTGGCGGTTAACTTGTCATTGATCGCCCCATATGGCGGCCGAAAAATAGTAATCGGTGATTGTGTAATTTCCTCCAGCGCCTGATTAGTCTTCGCCAAGTTATTCCGGTTCTCCTCAACGCCATTAGCAGTCATTTTGCTATGATCCCACGAATGACTCCCAACCGACATCTTATGCTCATTAGCATACCTAACGGCTTCCGCATTATGAGCTACCTTATTCCCAATGAATAAAAAGGTGGCAGCCACCTTATGTTCTACTAGAATATCTACGATCTCTTTCGTATACTTTGACGGTCCATCATCAAATGACAAGGCAACATAACCCTTCGGCAAACTATACAAAAATTCATTCTCGGGTAATTCATACTTTTCGTACGGTAATGTCTGTTCTTGAGGAGGGACTGAAGGTTCTGGTGTAGGCTCAGCTTGCTGGTTATGAACCGATATCGTCTGCGCTAGGGTAACGAACGGTACCGAAAGTAATGGCTCAGAGTCGGCCCCTAATACGGGTTCCTCCAGCGCTTCAGCACTATCTACGAGTTGTCCATCCATTCGCAGAGGTAACACAAATATCAAACAAGCGAACATGAGACACAGCAGTGCAACCAGTCCAATTCGTTTGGTCTTCTTTCTGCTTATCCTATGCCCTGGTTCTGTAGAGGGAAGCATGGTCTGAACTACCCTCTCCTCTTCTACTTGAGGATAGTCCTGCTGCTTTAATTGAAGAAGTTGGGTTACATAATTTTCAGAACAGGCAAAATACAATGTTTCGCTGTAAGCTCTGTTCATTATAATCAGCGTGCTGTAGTAACTATTCCGAAACGGATCCCACTTCGGATACAGCGACAATCTCATTCTCCCTCCGGAAAAGGGACCTAGCGCCTTCAATTGTTCGTATGTAAATTCATCTATGGTGAGCTTGCTTCTTGCGTACCCAACATTACGGGTTAGACCTACCTCAATCTGATAACCGGCCTGTTCATGCTCAAGCGACAGTAACTCAATCATTAGAATGGTGTCCGGTTCCTTAGATGCCATGAATCCTATGTATCTCCGTTTCCATCGTTTCGATCCGTCAGACTACTGCCACTCCCAAAAGGAACCGTCATCCGATTGGTGAAATCGCTGATCATACCCGAGAGATACGCCTTTTCTTGGCGAATCGTATCGTACTTTTGTTTTAGATGTGCATTCTCAATCTCAACCCGTCCGATTTTCTCTTCCAGATCATTCATCTTTTTGAGTTTCTCTGCATGGGCTTCGTTATGTTTTTGAATCAGATTTACATATTTTTGCTGCTCCAGCTCAATGGTACTCTTCAATTCCTCAATCTCAGCTGTGAGCGTAGTTTGAAGCTCCCGGTAATCCTCCAGCACTTGATCGACCTTCAAATTTCTCTCAATCAACTTATGCTCAAGCTCGCGGACATTCTTTTCTCTTTCCTCAATAACCTTATTGAGGTTCTTCATATCCCGGTTTAAGCGCTCCACATGACTGCTGGAATGGGTTAACCGATCCTGAAGCTCATTAATATTGGTCTCCGCATGTTGTCTGGCCTGAATAATCTGCTCCACGGAGAAGATCAAATCGAGTGATTTTTTATCAAGCTGAGCTTTGCCTGTAGTAACCAATCCAGCTAAAGTCTCGTCCGAGGTCTTTTCTTCTATTTCTTCGACCTGTTCATCTAATAATTGTACCTTTTGAACCATATCCGACTTGGATTGCTTATCCACTGAATCTTTCTTTTTAAAAAAGGGGGAAATCATCGATTTTATCACCTCAATTATAAAAAAATGTCAAAAAATGTCGAGTGCCCACGAGTCTATTATAGTTTACTTATCTTGTATGTAAGTGAGCCTTTATATCTAACTTTCTGAAATGCACCTAAAGACCTATTCTCTTCTGCAAAATAAAAAAAGCACCCCTTCGGGTGCTTTGATTTCAATTGAATTTATCGGGAAATTGTTTGATCAATCCCTCGGTTAAGATATCTGCGAACATGATCATATGCTCCAGCCCTTTATCAAATGCGGCAATTTCGGCATCCCAATCCTTTTTAACTCTAGCTGTCACGTCATCAGTAATCAATTCCAGATGTTCATGAAGCATTTCCTTTAATTGTTCATAAGAATATTTGGGGTTCTGGCTACTAAGAAACTTGGCAATGTCATCAGCGTTGGCATACCACTCTTTATTGTATTTTTCCACATCGGCCTGATTTCCAGCCTTTACAGCACCTAGAACTTTTCCGGCAATAAGAATATGCTCCCGCAATAATTGAGCCAGCTTATCTCCAACTGCCTCACCGTAATACGGTTTAAAGACATCCCCTATGTCCTGCTGATTCTGTAACAGCCTTGCCAGTACCTTATCCTTGTCCTCAGAATCTGCAAAGGCGCTAACAATGTAGTTCTTTGTCCATACCACATGATCGATCCATAACTTCCTAAGATTATCCTTAAGCTCAATTACGGAGGGGGTTAAGCATTGCTTGTGGGAGCTCTTTTTCTCTTTAGCTGCTGCAGCATCGGCAATTGTAGGTGTAACACTTACAACCAGAAACATACACAATAAGGTTAGCTTCAACATCAAATACTTATTTTTCAATATGACCTATCTCCTTGTGAACAGTGATGGATTTGAATATCTTGTATATTGTGCACCTTTACTTCCATTTCATTCGCAACTATTCTCAGAACACAAAAAAGCACCATCACGTGGACGGTGCCTGGGTCTTACTTTTATCTAAACATCACTTTATCTACGTTGTATTTAGATTTCAGTTCATTAATGATATAGGTTTCGTAGATCTCTCTATGAACTGGACTTTCGATCAAACACACATCAATTCTGGTGACCTCGTCCCGATGTTGCTTGATGTCAGATACGGTGTCTTCAAAATGTTTTTTAATTCTTGGTCTTAGCTTTCTCGCTTTACCTACAAACAACAACTCATCCTGATCATTGTAGAACATAAAGATACCGCCGTAATCTCTCGGAATCAGGTGAAAGTCCGTAAATCCGTAAATATTGCTTAACTGCGGGTTAATTTGTTTAGTAATACTAACATCCGCTTTTGGAATCGTTATGTTGATCATTAGCTCACGTCCTCTTTCTATATAGGAGTAAATAGTATCATAAATCGCTAAGTAAGACCATTCAATCTGGCGCAGTCAAATAAATACAATAAAAGCAAGTTCGATTGATCTAATGGAAATATTACTAAAAAATATGGCATTATTCAAAACCTTCCTGCCCAAGGGTTGCGGTCTTAGACAGTAGAGGATTATAAATAAAATAGAGGCGTTTGCATCATGATATATAGATATTTGTCATCTAGGAGGATTTGATTCATGGCAGTAACAGACCGGCAAAAAATAGTAGATAGCGTCCCGCAAAAGGGTTTCTTCGGACATCCTAAGGGACTTTTCACCCTTTTCTTCACAGAATTTTGGGAGCGTTTCTCTTATTATGGCATGCGAGCTATCCTTGTCTACTACATGTATTATGAAGTGAGCCAAGGCGGTCTCGGATTACGTGAAGATATGGCACTTTCTATTATGTCTATCTATGGTTCGCTTGTATATATGTCAGGGATCATTGGAGGCTGGCTTGCGGATCGGCTCCTCGGGACTTCGAGGGCTGTTTTCTACGGCGGCGTTTTAATCATGTTCGGGCATATACTACTGGCTATTCCAGGCAATACCACATTGTTTTTTGCTTCGATGGTTTTAATCGTACTCGGAACGGGTCTACTGAAACCCAATGTTTCAAGTATTGTCGGCGAAATTTATAGCGAGCAGGATAACCGCCGTGACGCTGCCTTCAGCATTTTTTATATGGGTATTAACCTGGGAGGATTTCTCTCCCCACTAATTGTTGGCGCAGTAGGCATGAATAATTTCCATCTAGGTTTCTCGATTGCCGCAGTCGGAATGTTTGTTGGACTAGTCGTTTATATTATGACTCGCACAAAAAATCTGGGTTTGGCCGGTACGATTGTACACAACCCTATTCCTGCAGATCAGAAGAAAAAGATCTTTACTTGGATTGGTGTAGGATTAGTTGTACTTGCGATTTTGATTACGATCGGCATTCTTACCGGAGTGCTTACCTTTGAAACATTAATAAAAATAGTAGGGGTATTAGGCTTACTTATTCCTACGATGTATTTCATTATGATGTACCGCAGTCCCAAAACAACAGCCGTTGAACGGTCAAGAATTCTCGCATACATTCCTTTATTTATCGCATCGATTATGTTCTGGGCGATTCAAGAGCAGACTTCTACAGTTCTTGCTAGTTTTGCTGATAAACGGACCCAATTGGATTTTGCAGGCTTACACATTTCTCCTGCTTGGTTCCAATCGCTTAACCCGCTGTTTATTATCACTCTTGCACCTATATTTGCCTGGTTGTGGTTAAAGCTCGGTAACCGTCAACCCTCGATTCCGCAAAAGTTCTCGCTTGGTTTATTGTTTGCCGGTTTATCCTTCTTGGTGATTCTAGTACCTGCTTATTTCGGTGGAGCTAATTCACTTGTGAATCCATTATGGCTGGTACTCAGCTATTTTATCATCGTAATCGGGGAGTTATGCTTGTCCCCTGTGGGCTTATCAGCAACGACCAAACTGGCACCGGCGGCTTTTACCGCTCAAATGATGAGTATGTGGTTCTTATCGAATGCCGCTGCTCAAGCAATTAATGCTCAAATTGTGAAGTTCTATACCCCGGATACCGAAATGATGTACTTTGGAGTAATTGGTGGAGTGGCCCTTATCCTTGCGCTTATCCTCTTCCTATTCTCTTCCAAAATTCAGAATTTTATGAAAGGGATACATTAAAGACACCCAAAGGCTGCCCGAGATCTTCTCGGCAGCCTTTTTTTGGTTTCCTATAGTTATCCAACCTCTACACCAGAAACATGGCGACAATCGTCGTGACTACCAGCCCAATCAATACAGGCTTAACATTCCGTCTTGCCAGCTCAAAGGGGCTTACTCCGCAAATAGCAGCCGCCGGAATCAATGCCCACGGAATCAGCGTGCCTCCACCCACCCAAATGGCAGCTACCTGACCCAGCGCAGTTAAAGTCGCCGCATCGGAATGTGTGGCCACCGCAAACAATTTCCCAATAGACCCGGCAAGTGAAATGCCCGAGAACCCTGAACCATCTAGGCCTGTAATGGCTCCGGTTATAGTTGCGGTCACAGCACCCACTGCACCGTTCAGAGGAACGTTATGAGCTAGAGCGACCCCTAGATCATTTACAATCCCCTGAGATGCGGCGGGCAGCACTTTGCCGAATAATTCAGCAAACGCCGAATCCCCCAGATAGAAAAAAGCGGCAATCGGTATCACAGGACCAAATACTTTGAAGCCAAACGTAAGTCCATCAATCAGATAAGTAGTTACTTGCTCCAATCCTTTATTACGATGTGCCAACAAGGTTACTACAACCAGAATGAACACCGCAGTACCACCAACTAAGGCAGTTGCGTCTCCACCCTGCAAATCGAGCAGAAACATGCCTGCTACATCGGCTAAAAACAGGATGGGAATGGCGATGGCCAGCCATTGTTTCAATGCTGGATGAATCACCGCTGGATCTTCTGCCGTATCATTCTCTGCAGATAACGCACTCACGGCACTTTTCCCGGCAATAAGACCGTCTCGCCAAGTTCCCTTCTTCTGATCTCTGCGCATCATCCAATACGCCGTTATCGTAGTCACCACGCCCATAACAATTACAAGCGGAACACTCGCCTCCATGACACTGGTCACCGGAAGTCCGGCCGCATCTGCTGTTAGTTTAGGTGCACCTTGAATAATGTAATCACCTGAGAGCGCAATCCCGTGGCCAAATAAATTCATTGCCATCGCCGCTCCAAGAGCCGGCAGTCCCACTCGAATGGCAACCGGCAGCAGCACAACCCCGATCAAGGCCACTGCGGGTGAAGGCCAGAAGAACCATGAGGTGACCATCATAATCAGACCGATCCCCCAAAAGGCTATGAACGGTGTGCGCAAAAAGCGGGTAAGTGGAGCAACCATGATTTCGTTAATCCCCGTGCGTGTTAATACCCGGCTCATGGCTACTATGATCGAAATAATCATGATCGTACCCATTAGCTCCTTGGTTGCATATACAAAAGAGTTGAATACACCTGTGACCGAACCACTGACAGTTTCTGTGGCTAACCACCCAAGTACAAAGATGCCCGCAATACAGATCATCGTTGTGTCCCGTCTCTTGATCAGAAGTGCCATTATAAATACGATAAATGCCAGATATACATAATGGAGCGCTGTTAACTGGATGCCCATCTCTGCACCACACCCTTCTCCTACTATCCGAGTGCTATATGGTATGCAGGGGTGTAGGCTAATGTTCAGTAGAAATGGGCCTAAAACAGCAAAAGAAGCCGTCCCGCGCGTAGAGAAAATCTACGTATGGGACGGCTTCTTAATGTTTCTTAATTAGAGATTATTATTTAGCTACAACTCCGCCATCAACCGGCAGCTCAACACCTGTAATGTAAGAAGCTTCATCAGAAGCCAAGAACAATACAGCTTCAGCTACTTCAGAAGCACGTCCAACACGTGGCAGCGCAGTCTGAGACATAAAGAAGCTATGCATTTTTTCGTTATTTACAAATTCAGCACTCATTGGGGTTTCGATAAATCCTGGGTGAACAGAGTTCACACGAATGTTATCTTTACCAAAGTCTACAGCTGCTGCTTTACTAAGCATACGAACTGCACCTTTTGAAGCTGTATAAGCACCAGCACCGCTGCTGCCAGTCAAACCTGCGATGGATGAAATATTAACGATGGAACCACCTTTATTGTTCTTCATTTGAGGAACAACATGCTTCATGCCAAGGAATACGCTGCTCACGTTGATGTTCATTACCTTGTTCCATTGATCAACAGTGGATTCGAGCAATTGAACCGGGAATGAGATCCCTGCATTGTTTACCAAAATGTCGATTTTCCCGAACTTGCTAATCACATCTTCTACAACCTTGATCCAGTCTTCTTCGGAAGCCACATTATGTGCATAAGCTGCTGCTTGACCACCATTTGCTTCAATTTCCTTCACAACTGCTTGTACGGCAGCCTCGTTAATATCAGTGGCTACAACTGTAGCACCTTCTTTGGACAATAAAAGGGCTTCTTCACGGCCCATGCCGCTGCCTGCACCTGTAATAATTGCTACTTTATTAGTTAGACGATTCATAATTAGGTCTCCTCTATAATCATATTGTGATATAATATTTGAGTGATGATAGTCACACTATCACTGTGATATACATCATATCATTTTTGCAAAAGAACTACAACCACTCCTTGCTTAATCCAATAAACGGTGGATATAATACTAATAATTGAAAATCCCAATCAAAAAATGGAAGGGTCTAGCCCTCATGAATCCTAAAACACGATACGAAAAAGAAAGATCCGATGGTAAACAGCAACGATTAATTACGATCCTCGAATCCGCAGAACGAGTATTATCACAAAAAGGAATCGAAAAGTCGACGATGCAAGATGTCGCAAGCGAAGCCAATATCGGGATTGCGACGTTATTTCGCTATTTTCCCAGAAAAGAAAAACTCGTAGTGGCTGTAGCCACCCGAATGCTGGAGCCTATGCTCGATCATTTTAAATACGTAGCGGACTTGCCCCTTACTTGTCTTGAACAAATCGAGAAATTATTTGATTTTTTTATTCAGGATCAAAATCATCTAAGTATTATTTTTATGGTCAATTTCGAAAGCTACGCCTCACACTCAAGTGAACCTGTTGAGGATGTTCTAAGTTTCAATGCACTCAACCGCAAAATTTGGCATGAATACTCCAGGATCATTCAAAATGGGGTAGAAGACGGCTCTATTCGTGCGGGTCTCCCCGTAAAAGAGACCTTAATTACGCTCATGAATAGCTTTGCCCTCTTTTCCAGAAAACTAACGATGAAAAAAAACATTCTCCTGCTGGAATCGGATCTAGACTCCGACGATCAGCTTGAGCTGCTTAAACAAATTTTTCTGGATCATTTAAAAGCCTAAAAAGCGCCAGTTTCCTTAGGAGGGGAACTTGGCGCTTTTTCTATAGTCAAAACAAAAAGAGACATTTCCAAGGAAATTGCCTCTATCCAGATTCAAGTTGCGACCTAAATACTGCCTTCGTTAGCTAGTGAAATGGGCAGGTTGCGACGGGTGATTGTTGATAAAGAAAACGAGGGCTGAAATCATATTCTTTTAACGTACGATCATGCCAAATCGGTGTAGACGAGGGTGACATAGGCGGAATCAACCAGGACCAGCGCCCTGAGACTTGGCGCCCCTGCTCGTTCTCCTGTTGCTGGAATCGAACAAATTGATCTGCTGCTGTATGGTGATCCACGATGCTGACACCTGCTTGCTTGAAGGAATGCAGCACTGCGCGATTCAGCTCAAGAAGCGCCCTATCCTTCCAAAGCGTTGTGTTGCTGGAGCGATCCAGTCCCATCACATCAGCTATAGCTGGCAAAGTGTTGTATCGTCCGGTATCCCCCAAGTTACGCGAGCCGATTTCAGTCTCCATGTACCAACCGTTAAAAGGAGCAGCCGTGTACAGAATACCGCCAATTTCCAACTGCATGTCCGCGATAATGGGTACAGAATACCAACGGAGCTGAAGCTCAGCAAAACGTTCAATTTCAGGATGTGTTAACGGTACCTCCTGAATGAAGTGATCAGGAATAGGGAAAACGTAGGGATGCCCGTTGCCAATACTTATCACTAACGGCAACACATCATAATCGCCACCCGTTCCTTGCCAACCTAGTTGCTGGCACATTTTTGTGAATTCATCCGATGCCGGATCGCCTGCACGTCCGTGTTCTTCACCGCCAGGATAACCGGCATAACGAATCAATTGGTGGTTCCAGATCCGAATCCGCTGATTCGGATCTTCTCCGCTGCGGAAGACCGTGATGAGTGAACGAATACGTCCTCCGTTGTTCGCCTTTTCCAGATGTCGCAGCAACGCTTCAGCAACTTGTTCCTCAGTCTCTGCTTGACGTTCATCGATTAGCTCAATGGATTGCCAAAAAAGACGCCCAATGCAGCGGCTATTATGGCGCCAGGCCATTCTTGCACCATGCGCTAATTCTTCCGTTGTATGTGTGTAACTGCCTGATTGGTTAATTTCCTCATGTACGGCTAGGATGCGATGATCCGTCTCGGCTTCAGACTTGTCTAGTTCAGCGTAACATTGTCGAATGAAAGCTTCCGCCTGCCGGGTTAATTCTTCGATGCGCTTGCCATTCATATCCCTTATCCCCCATCTAAACCCTTGCTTAAACTCTCAATCCAGTATAACATCCCTCTTCCTATGCCACATCTTTCAGGGAAAAGCGCATAAGAACAACCCGTGAAGCTTGGAGCTTCACAGGTTGTGGCAGGAACATTTAGCGCTCTGAACGTTTCCCTTGCTTATTCAATGAGGCAAGTCTGCTCTTATCCTCGGTCAACAGTTCTTCAGCCAACTCCACACCTTGAGGACCTAGCCAGTCCTGAGCTTGCTGAATCGCCTGCTCAGTATGTGCCAGGCGGTTCTCAGCCTGTGCCAAAGTCTGTTCTGTTGGATGACTAAGTGCCTGAGAGACAGAGAAATGAAGCTTGCCCAAAGAATTTTTGGCTTGAGTTACATTGTCATTCGCTTGCAGACTGGAATCGGGTTGTTTCATAAATGAAATACGCTCCCTTCTGAAATGCGCCTGTTCTCTTCTAGCATGGTTTGGGTGAAGTCATCTTATGCATTCTCAATATCTACTGGATAATGGATTGCATAAAGGACGTCATTTCATTACTCGCTTTATTCAGGCGCTCAATGACACCGCTGAATTCAGTGACCAATTCTGCTTGTGAGTGTGAAGAAGCAGAGATCGCTTCAATTTCTTGCTCCATTTGCTTAATGGACTTTTGAACATCACTCAGTGATTTTTCAATATTATGGGTTGCTTCTTTAGTGTTAACGGACAGTTTGCGTACTTCCGTAGCAACCACCCCAAAACCTGCCCCTTGCTCTCCTACACGCGCGGCTTCGATTGCCGCATTCAGCCCAAGCAGGTTCGTCTGCTCAGAAATCTCACGAATGAAGCCGGCAACCTTATTCACTTCTTGTGATTCTGTTACGGCTCTACGCGTATTATCTAATATTTGCTGCGAGGTTGCTGATAATTCCTGAGATTGGGCAGCTACGCTCTGCACCATCTCCATTAGATGACTGCTTATCTCATTAATCTCATCTGTGAATCCTTCAAGCTTATTCTCGTTCTCTAGTGTATAGGCAATGGCAAAAACCCCGATTACATCATCATCCGTTCCGTAGATAGGTACACATGTTGAGATTACAGGAGCTCCATAAATTTCTGCTGGGATTCGGTTAGAGCTTGCTATACCTTTCAGTCCATTTGAAAGCGACAGATCTTCAGGCGGGATAGGGTTACCCTTAACCAATCCGAGATCAATAACTTTACTCGGTGCGTAATAATGGAAGATCTCCCTGTCCGTGATTCCAATCATAATATCCTGCGAGTGAATCTTTTTGAAATAAGGTGCTGCGAGGACTAAGGCATCGATAATACTCATCTCTTCATCTCCCATATAAAAAAAATGTATATGTAGTTTTATCGTCACAATGGGTTATTAAATGAATATTGTCATAGTAGAGTAACAATCCCCGCGTATGATTTGTTTATGAATACTATTAGCAGACGACAATTTCTACAGAAAAGCGCTCAAGTAACTCTAGGCCTTCTTGGAACAGCTGGTGCATCCGGTATCTATTCACATTGGATCGAACCCTACTGGCTGGAAATCAAATACGTAGATATTACACTCCCTAGACTTTCTCCAGCCTTCGATAAATTTCGTATCGTTCATTTTAGCGATTTACATCAGGGGGTATATTCCAAGCCGCAAGCTTTAACGGAGCTAGCGCAACAAATTCAACAGGTAAAGCCAGATCTGATCTGCTTCACCGGCGATTTGTTAGATCATTCAGCCGATTATATTTCAGAAGCCGTAGCCTTGTGCTCTCAGTTGCGGGCTCCCTTTGGACAATTTGCCGTATTAGGCAATCATGATGCTTTTGGGACCAGAAAGGTTGTAACGAAAGGGCTAACACAATCGGGCTTCCACGTGCTCCATAATGAACATATCGTCCTAACCCAAGGTACGGACAAGCTCTATATTGCCGGAATAGATGATCCTTGGGTCGGAAAAGCAGACATCGCCCAAGCGCTGCTTCATATCCCGGAAGAGGCTTGCACAATTCTCCTTGCCCATGAACCTGATTTCGCCGATGACTTTTGCAAGCTGCCTATAGATCTGCAATTGTCTGGCCATAGTCACGGAGGCCAAGTGCGGCTTCCATTTGTCGGAGCTTTATATACCCCGCCTCACGGAAGTAAATATTCAAGTGGATTATATCAACTGCCCAACAGCCAACTTCAGGTCTATACCACTCGCGGGATAGGAGTAACTCGTATGCCTGTTCGTTTTAATTGTCGCCCCGAGCTCACCGTAATTACTTTACATTCTTAATGCTAGTGTCTTAATCGTACAAAATGGTTAAAAAGTATATACCTTTTGCATATCTATGCAACAACACTGTAACCGTCTTTGTAATCAAATCTATTTGGGACCTAGGTATAATTGTAGGAGTGATAGAGGAAAAAATATCATATTGCAACTACATAAGCCCATCCTTGGGAAGGAGAGATTAAGTTATGAATAAAAGTATGAAATGGACCTCAGCCATCTTGGCTGCTGGAGTATTGCTTGGAGGGTCGGGACTAGTAGGAGGAACCTCAGTTCAAGCCGCAGCTACCGGAGGAAGTACAGTAAAACAAGCCGCACAGCAACCCTCTGTAGTGCTTAAATATAAAGGCCAGACCTTATCGCAGCAAGCGAAAATAGTAAACGGCAACACCATGATCCCTTTAACTGTACTACGGGATGCTTTTGGCCTCTCCATTAACTATAATGCAAGCACCAAAACTTATAGTGTAGGCAGCGATTCCATGAAGCTGGACATGGAGGTCTCAGATTACGGTGTTAGTACAACCCTGAATGGCTATTACATTTATAGCATGACCGGCAGTCATGATGTGAAGGTCATCAACGACCGGATTTATGTTCCGTTCAAACTCTTGTCTGACTATTTAGGAGTGCAAGGCGTTTATAATCCTTCATTGAAATCACTTGATCTAAGTAAAAAAGTAATGAATGACATCAAAATCACCTCTGAAACCTTAGATAAGAGCAATAAAAATGCTAGTATCAAAGTACAGTATCCCAAAATCAGTGGCTTAACGGATGAAGTGCAGACTAAGATTAATGCGATCTTCAAAAAGCAAGCTGAACAATTCGTCGCAGAGAGTGAAGAACAGGCTAGCCGTAGAGATGGTACTATAGAGAATAAATATGACTTCTCTCAAACTTTTGTTGTCTCCTTTAACCGTGAAGGGGTTCTGAGCATCGTGACTGATCAATATGGCTATACTGGTGGAGCTCATGGTGGAGCCCTTCGTGAAGGATTTACCTTCTCGCTGAAAGACGGCAAACCAATTGAACTTAAGGACCTGCTGAAGGCAGAGCCAAACTACAAACAAAAATTAGATAAAATGTTGAAGGAAAGCACCAAGGAGCTAGCTTTTCCAGATACACCTGGCGGACTAACAGAAAAACCAAACTTCTACGTTTCCGAGAGTGGCCTTGCAATCTTCTACCAACAGTACGAAATTGCCCCTTATGCGGCTGGAATTCCTACGTACACCTTTAATTTCAGTTCAATATTACCAAAGGGAACTAACCCATTCGCTGCCTTCAAATAAACTTCTATTGTAAAAAAGAGCGTCACAGTCATTAGGACTGGGACGCTCTTTTGGTTTTACAGCTTAGGCTTCCAAACTTCCAGCCGGGCCGAAGAATTCATAATGAATTCTGTCTTCAGCCACCTTCCATTCCTTAAGAGCCTTATATATCGCCTTCATAAAAGGAGTCGGTCCGCAGAAATAGAATTCAGAGTTTACGTCTGTTACTTCTTGCAACCAAGCTAGATCAATATAACCTGTTTTATGGAACGTATCTCCTTCACTTGGAGTTTCATAACATACATAGGATCGTAGGGTAGGATGGGACTGCTCCAAATCCGCCACCATTTCTTTCATAGCATGCAAGCTTCCATTGATGGCTGCATGAATGTACGTTACCTCTCGTTCTGGCTGCGTAGCAATTAATGTCTCCAGCATACTTACCATAGGGGTTAGTCCAACCCCACCACTGATAAGAACCACTGGACGGTCACTATCTTTATTTAGTACGAAATCACCTGCTGGCGAGCTTACTTCCAATATAGCTCCCACTTGTACGACATCATGAAGGAAAGTAGATACGACTCCAGCCGGTTTATCCGGCCCTTCACCTTCCCGTTTAACTGTGATGCGGTAATACGACTGTCCCGGCGCACTGGACAAACTATAGTGGCGAACATGGGTGTATTCCTCGCCCTCAGGCTGAACACGAACCGTGATGTATTGACCCGGCAAGTAAGAAGCTATAGCCCCTCCATCCTCAGGAGAAAGGTAGAAGGAAGTAATAAGTTCACTTTCTTTAACCTTCTTAGTAACCACAAAGTTTCTAAATCCACTCCAACCCCCGGGAATTTCGGCAGCTTCACGATACTTCTCTGCTTCGACACCAATAAAGGCATCTGCAATCACGCCATACGCCTTTGCCCAAGCATCAATAATTTCCGGCGTCGCCGCATCGCCAAGTACTTGCCCAATAGCAGCTAACAAAGTCTCACCTACGATGGGATAATGTTCAGGTAATACTCCCAATGCCCGATGTTTCTCCGCAATCTGTTTTACCACAGGCAAAATATTTCCCAGCTGATCAATATTCATTGCCGCCGCGAGTACGGCGTTAGCAAGTGCAGTCTGCTGTTTACCTTCCCGTTGGTTGGCATGATTAAATATATTTAGTAACTCCGGATGATTTTCAAATAACATGCCATAGAAAGTAGTTGTGATGGTCTTCCCATGAACCTGCAATACGGGCACCGTTGATTTTATGATTTCAATGGTTTGTTGATCTAACATCTAAATACCCTCTTTCCTGCAATAAATTAATTCCTCTATAAAAAGCATATAGAAGCTGCACATGCCGGAGTGTGCGTTCAATCACACGGGAAATTGAAAAAATGTGAACGATTCAACAATTGCAATGATATCCATCACAATAATGCACCCGAAATCAAAAAAAACTATCCAAGCAGCCATAATAGCTTCCGGGATAGCTTTTTATCTTATTATTTTGACAGCTCCACAAAACCTTCTCCGAATACATCTCTTACATCGTGGATGGTAATAAACGCCTCTTTATCAATGGATTTGACGATTTTCTTAAGCATAGTCACTTCCTGCTTGCTAATCACAATATACAGCAGCTCTTTAGGTGTCTTGGTATAGTACCCACGGCCATATATTACTGTGACGCCTCTATCCATAATTCCATTAACCTGTTCAGCAATTTTGTCCTGCTCTTGGGATACAATCGTTACAGCCTTCTTAGGGTTCACTCCCTCAATAATAAAGTCCATTATCTTAGTGGCTACATAGAGCATCACGATCGTAAACATCAGACTTTGTACTCCAATGATGAAATACGAAGCGAACACCACAATTAAATCGACGAGCAGTAGCGCGTAACTAACATTCCAGTCCAAATATTTATGTAGAATTCTGGCGATGATGGTTGACCCTGCAGTCGTTCCACCCACTCGTATAATTAGCCCGATACCCACACCTGAGAAGATACCCCCGAATATTGCATTAATTATCAACTCATCGCTGCCAATATTCCAATTTTTCGTAAGAATCAGGAATAACGAATTGAAAAACACCGCAATAATCGTGTATACCGTCGTAGTTTTGTCTAGAAATTTGTACCCCACAATTAATAATAAAGCGTTAAGAATCAAACTAACAATACCGGGTGACCACTGATACAAATAGTAAGTAATCATAGTCAGTCCCGTGACCCCGCCTTCACCGAACTCGTTCGGAATCACAAACAAATTAACGGCCAAGGAGAATAACAAAGCTCCTACAATGATGGAAACAATATCCGAAATACGCTTTTTCATACCATGCCCCTTCTACCCTAGATCTATATCCACAAATACTAACACCGCTTTGATATAGATGCAATCCATCCGAAAGAAGTCAACAGTCTATAGATACAGTAACCAGCCACCCCGCCGCCAGTGTTCAAAATAAGATCATCCACATCAAAGGTGCCGATATACAATACTAATTGTGTGAATTCAAAACAGAAGCTCAGCGCCAGCGAGAGGAAGAAAACTCTTCGAAACAGCCTTACTTTTTGCGATAACAGCATGGGCACCAAGATCCCAAACGGAATAAAGGCCAACAAATTCCCTACTAAATTAATCGATGAAAAAGGATCTGAAAGCGACAGATCGTCCATCCCCCGGGAGATCTCCTTAAAAGGGATATAGTTGCCTCGCCGATTAAAAATCCGGTCTGGATGTTCAAACATACGTCCCGCTTGCTCCCAAAGCGATAATAAGTTCACCGGTGCACCTTTAAATAAAATAATTCGGATTAAAAAATACATATAGACGATAAATATCGCTGCCAGCAAAAGGTTTATAGCAGACTTTTTTTTCGGCTCTTTAGTCATTAATATGTAGTAACAATTATGCCATCCATGTTATCGCCTGACGTCATATATTGCCCTTCCTGTGGAATTTTGATCGTAGTGTATTTGGATACCGGAAAATAACTTACTGTATAAGCTTTGCCGTCTACTGTTGTTGAAATCTCTTTGTTCTCTTTCAAGAAATCCAAATATTGTTCTAGCACAAGCCCCTTCTCATGAATAATGGCGCTGTGCGGCAACCCTACATAACGGAAATGCCAGGGTTCATATTTTATCCCCGTAATCTCGGTTTTGTCTTTCGGATAGCGAAGAATAAAGCCGTATTTCCAGGCATTTTTTTGCAGCCATTTCCCTTCAGGCGCTTTACTCATTTCTGATTGGGACGACCCGATATCCAGAGATAATCCTAAATTATGTTCACTATATTGCGCCGGTAAAGCATAGTCCGAACCTTTTTCCTGATATAATTTCTCTTGCTCTTCAAAGTCCCTGTACCCGCTGCTAATTAAAAAATGATTCACACCCTCTTTTTCGGCAGCTTTGACCATCTTATTGAATTTATGCGCTACACTTTCAGACAAACGAATCGAGGTATCCAGCAGCCCATAACCCTGCACCAGATCCGCCTGCTCATATAAGGTCACGATATCAGACTTCACACTATCCTCATGTACCGGGTATTGTTTGTTCACCAGCAACAAATCCCCTTGATACACTTGATCTTGTGTTACTACCTCTAAGCTATTGTTATTTCTAATAGATTCTTTGCGAATCTTATCATCGTATCCTAAATTACCCGTATTCGGTAAATAACGAGCCGCTGCATACCCAAGCAACAACACAACCAACGCCAAAAAGCCCCACTTCTTCATCAGCAATGTCCTCCCATTTCCTTGATAGGAATAGAATAACGAAGACACTTTAAAGAAAAAGCAGGACAAATATAAAGTTTTTCTTAAAATAAATAAATCTCACTGGCTTTACCCATTAAAAGTATATCCAACGCCCCAGATCGTCTTAATGAATTTATTCTTATTGATGTCTTCACCGAGCTTTTTGCGCAAGGTACGGATATGCACCATGACCGTGTTCCCACTCTCATAATAAGCATCGCCCCATACCTGTTGAAAAATGTTTTCCGCACTAAACACCTGCTTAGGATGGCTGACCAATAAGTGCAAAATATCAAACTCTTTTGGAGTTAGCTCAATAACCTCACCATAAAGAGTAACCGTATGCTCATCCGGTGAAATCATCAATCCCCGAACCTCTAGCACCGATTTAGGTATGGCAGCGGGCTGACTGAATTGTATGGAGCGCCGCAACTGGGAATTGACCCGGGCGACCAGCTCCATTGGGTTAAACGGTTTGGTCATATAATCATCTGCGCCCATAACCAGTCCGGTGATTTTATCAAGATCGGAAGTTTTAGCACTCAGAAAAATAATCGGCAGATGATGATGCTCCCGAATATGGCGGGTGACCTCGTAACCATCCAGCCCCGGCATCATGATATCCAGAATCGCCAAATCTATCGTTTGCGACTCAATGGCTTGTACCGCTGCCCTTCCATCGGACACTTTGAGGATATGATACCCCTCTTTTTGCAAATGCAAGGCCACCAAGTCGGCAATTTCCGCCTCATCATCCGCAATTAAAATGGTGATGCGCTTCATCTATTTTTCACTCCTATAGGTTGTGCTGTACACTCTTCATCCATTATACCCTAAACTCAAAAACCACTCCTAGAAAGAAGTGGTTTCCGATTAAATCTATGATTTATATAGTCTATTTCCTTTTATTATAGCTGTCTAACAATAGCTCTAATGAAACCCCATTTACTGTGACGCCTGAAAGATTGCAGTCTCTTATATCTACATTCGAAAGATCACAATCTACAAAGGATGTTCCGTTCAGCTGGCATCGCTCAAACTTATTGCCTTTACCGTACAAATGAATATCGTGGAAATAAGCCTCCCCTAGTTCACTATTACTAACCTCTATTTCCCACAGCCCCACTTCATTAAACTTAACAGAATGCATATTGATGTCATTAAAGGTAGTACTGCTCATATTAATATTATCGAATCCGGTCCCCTCCATATTTACATTGGAGAAGTTTGTTTTATGCATATCAATATCATCAAATTCACTCTGGCCCATAGCCACACGACGAAAATTCGTTTCAGTCATTCTTTCATCCTGAAAGACTCTCTTCTTAAATTCGTCCTGTAATTTGTTTTCACTAAGATTATTATTCACTGTACTCAACATCTCCCTTTTTAAGATCGCTCTTGATCTGCGGAGTCTACTCTCAACAGCTTCGCTGGATAAATCAAGGAAATCGGCGATTTCCCTGACCTTGTAACTGTCGATATAGTAGAGAATTGTGACTATACGGTTAGCTTCTGATAGGGTGTTTAAGGCTTTCCACACATCTTGCTGGAGTTCTTTTCTGAGCAGCTGATCTTCGGTAGATTCTGGCTGCGGAACCTCCATTTTTTGCATGAATTCGTAAGCAGTTTTCTTTTTATTTGACCTAAACCAATCCATGCATTCCCGTGCAGTAACCGCATATAACCAACTGGCGAGTTTCTCAGGCTCCTTTAAGTTAGGTAATTTGCGATAGGTTTTAACAAAAACCTCTTGGGCAATGTCTTGTGCGGTATGAAAATCACCCAATTTACCATAAGCAACCCCGTATACTGCATTGGAATATTTGCCGATAAGTACACTGAATGCATCCATGTCACCTTTACACACCTTATCTACCAGTTCTGCGTCTGTACAAGTCACTATTTTCCTCCTTAACATCAAGCTCATAACATAGACGGAAAAGAGACTCAAAAACCGTCTTTATGCCTGCAAATAATTTTTAATGGAGAGGGGATTTCAACTTTTCTTCACCGTGATAATTATAGCCTAATTATTACCTAGCTAAAACAATCTGCGAGCCGTCACCAAACGTTTCTTCCACTTGTCACTTAAGGCTTCATAATGAACGCCAAGCTCCTTGGAGTACGTATGTAGGATCTGATTATTTCCCGCGTAAATCGCCACATGCCCAATATCGAGTCCTCGTGCACTGAAGAATAACAGGTCCCCTTTGCGCAGCTCGTTAATTCCAACCTCTTTGCCCTCTTTGGCCTGATTGTAAGAGACACGTGGCAGGTCAATTGCCAACACATCCTTAAATACATGTCCTACAAAAGAAGAACAGTCAAAGGTAGATGTCTGGTCAGTAGCAGCACCAAATTCATAAGGTGTTCCCAGATATTTTTCTCCGTAAGCAAGCAGCTCGCTTCCCTGCCGCTCTACAAGAGCCGTACTAGTATAATTGCTATATTTGGGTTTAGCAGATATATAGCCACTCTTGTTATCTTGTGTTCGCACTTCTAACCATAAAGCATCTACTTCTCTAAACACATGTACCTTATCTCCTGCTGACAACATTTGCTGCACCGTTGATTGGGCTGACGAGTCTGGCAAAGTTCGCAGGTTAACCCCATACAGAATTGTCGTATCGTAATCCAGTGCCGAGTAGATACGAACGGCGCGAGTAGTGGTATCCCACTTCACAGTGCTGCCCAAAGCTTCGCTGACAAAACGCAGTGGCATCATCGTATAACCGCCGGCAATCTGGCCGGGAACCGTTACACTTAAGGACTGGCCATTTTTATTCGCTGCCTGATCACCAATACGATAGGTCAGCACCAGGTCTCCCTTGGTTGCCTTAACGGTCTTGGTATCATTATTCCAAGTAATCTTTGCCCCCTGAGCTTCAAATAACTTGCGCATAGGGACTAGTACTGTATCGTTTACTAACAAGGGCTGAGCCCCCAATTGTAACTGTTGATCATCCAGATAGACGGCTGTAACCGGAGTCTGAGGCGTTGTCGCCGCATAGGCCGGAGCAGTATAGAGCATAGATGTAAGTAGTAAAAGTAACATAGCTTTCTTTTGAAATTTCATGATGTCATCACCTCGTTGATTGATATGTACACCTATTGTTACTAAAAAAAGGGTGATTAGTTTTGTTACAAATTTTGGGGTAAGCATCTACCTTCGGCATAAGCACCTAAAAAAAAGAGGACTACGATCACCTTTCGGTATCATAGTCCTCTTTTAAATATGCCTCATAGAGCCGGCTAGACAGGTTCCTCAACTTCAAAAATGGAATCAATAATGATCGGAAGATTATCCCTTACAGAAACAGCACCCAATACAGAACGAGCATGAACACCCTTGTCTCCGAACACCTCAAGCATTAAATCTGAACAACCATTAAGCACTTTATGATGTTCTTCAAAAAGGGGATCTGCATTAACGAAGCCTTGAATTTTGACTACTCTTTTCACTTTGTCCAAAGAACCTAAAGCTGTCTTCAGGACGGCAAGGATTTCTATACCCGTTAAACGTGCAAAATGGTAGCCTTCCTCGGTAGTGTAATCTTGTCCCAGCTTCCCTTTGGGATGGCCCGCTGGTCCTTTTCCCGACACAAAACATAAACCATTAACAATTACGTAGTTAGCGTATTTTGCCGCCGGTTCACTAGCCTCAGGCAGGACAACTCCTAATGCTTCGAGTCTGCTCGCTATAGTGTGCTCTGTCATATCCATCTCCCCCTCCATTATCAACAGCTTCAATAATTAAGTAAGATCATAGTTACTACTTAGCTTCAACCTCTGCTTCCCATCTCGATATCTCAGCGCGAACAATGGGTGCTACTTGGGTACCCAATAGCTCAATGGCTCTCATTACATCCTTATGAGGCATTGTGCCAAGCGGCACATGCAGCATAAAACGTGTGATGCCTACTTGCTTGCGCAGGTGAATGATTTTCTCAGCAACGGTCTCTGGGTCACCTACATACAAGGCACCTTCAAATCTACGCGCCGCATCATAGCTTGCACGGGTGTATTGACCCCATCCGCGTTCCCGGCCAATAACATTCATACTAGCTTGTGTAGAAGGGAAGAACATATCGGCAGCCTGCTGATTGTCCTCTGCAATGAAGCCGTGCGAGTGCGAAGCAACGGGCAGCTTCGATACATCATGTCCCGCTTGCGCTGCAGCCTTCTTATAGAGCTTCACGAGCGGAGCAAACTGTAGCGGACTGCCGCCAATGATAGCCAGCACAAGCGGTAACCCTAGTAGACCTGCACGAATTACGGATTCTGTATTTCCTCCGCTGCCAATCCATACTGGCAATGGATTCTGCACGGGACGCGGATAAATCCCCAGATTATTAATGGCAGGACGGTGCACGCCGCTCCAGGTTATTTTTTCGGATTCCCGTATTTTGAGCAGCAAGTCCAGCTTCTCATCGAACAGCTCATCATAATGATTCAAATCATACCCAAACAGCGGGAACGATTCAATAAAAGAACCCCGGCCTGCCATGATCTCTGCGCGTCCATTCGAGATTCCATCCAGGGTAGCGAAATCCTGAAACACACGTACGGGGTCATCAGAGGAAAGTACTGTAACCGCACTGGTTAGCCGAATCCGTGTCGTCTGTGAGGCCGCCGCAGCCAGTAAAACTGCTGGAGAAGACGCCGCATAATCTTTGCGATGATGTTCGCCCACGCCAAATATATCTAAACCCACCTGATCTGCAAGCACAATCTCCTCTACAACCTCGCGCAATCGCTGCGCATGACTTATCACTTCACCCGTCTGAACATCCGGTGTTGTTTCTACGAACGTGCTTATTCCTATTTCCACTTACAAATCCCCCTTAACTATAATTTCCTCTTTAAATTGTTTGTTTGATTATAACACAAGTTAAGGTTAAAAAAGCTAGTCATTCTGTCCAACCCCAGTTTCCCGGGAAACTCATCCTTAAAATTTGCAAAACCACGCTTACAAATAGAGGATTTTGAAGGAATATGTTGAAAGACTCTTAAACAAATAGCGGTTGTCGTAGAACAAATAATCATATGGCAAACGAATAAAATTCAAGGTAACATGAAAGAACTGTTAACCGGGTGGGAGAAGGTGTCACTGAAATGAATATCATGACATGGATTGATTTGTTATTATTTTTTGTTTTGTTCGCTTTGTTCATCTACATATTTGCGTCTGTAACTATCACTAACCTACATAAAGCATACTTAGTTTTTCATTTTACTATGATGTTATGGCCCTTCTGCCAATTCGCTATCAAAACGACCGACGATCCCAAGTTTCAATTGTTTTATGTAAAGCTCGCTTTTATCGACTCGGTTCTGTTAACGATTGGCTGGCTTCTGTTCACGGTACTACTCACCGGGAATTCACATCTTCTTCGAAAAAAGAACACATTGATCCTATACATTCTCGCAGCTTTGATCTTAGTAGGGGTGATCGCCAATCCAAACGGAAGTTTTGTTCTCCCTATGAACGGCGGATATATCGAAAGATATTATGGTCCGATTTTTTGGCTGCTTATTATCTTCTTAACCACCAGCGTAATGATTTCTCTGTATATCATCTATTCAGCGCTAGTCTCAAACACTACACAGCGGATCAAAAAACAGGTTGCTCATGTGCTCAAAGGGGTGCTGGTGCTAACGGTATTTATTTTATTGGATGTTTTTCTTAATGTGGTATTGCTTAAATCTGATCCAGTTATTCCAGGGCTGACCTCTCTGGGGATCTTAATCTCGGCAATCTTTTTCGTAATTGCTATCCATCGGGATAAAATATTTGATCTCGTAACCATCGCCCATCAGGATATCATTGACACCATTACAGAAGGAATTCTTGTACTGGATGATAGTGAGACTGTTGTAGAAATCAATCGCTCGCTTTTTCCAAAAATCCATCTGCAAATCGGTGCTCACTTTGACGTGTCGACCATCGCACCCATAGAGCAAACTTCCGGAGCTTTCGATTTATTCCTTCATACATACTTGAACCAGCCCATGGAGAGGACTGAGGTTGAACTATTCTACACCTCACTCGATGCATACATTAACATTACTGCGGCGCCGATTGTGGTAGGTGGAATCAGGGTTGGACGCATTCTCACTTTTCAGGACAGAAGCGAGCTGCATCGCCTCATAGCCGAGACCAATCACCAGAACGAGACCCTGCAAGAGCGTAATGCTGCATTAACTGAAATCCAGGATGAATTATCGCAGACTAACCAAAAACTTAAGCAGATGGCCATAACGGACAGCCTAACCGGTTGTTATAATCGTCATTACTTAACGCTGCACTTAGAGCATGAGATCATAGAAAATATGAAACTCAAGCAGCCTTTTGCTATCATCCTTCTGGATATCGACTTTTTCAAAACAGTGAATGATAATTACGGCCATTTAATCGGTGATGTCGTCATTTGCAGCACGGTAGAAGTAATTAAGAAAACGTTGAGGGAGACGGATGTTCTGGCGCGTTATGGCGGAGAAGAATTTATCATTTACTTACCAAATACAGATCAAACACAAGCAAACCACTTAGCAAAACATATCAAATCTATAATAGAAGCTAATAAAGTACATGTAGAGGATGTTGCTCATTCCCTCTCGATTACTGTTAGTATGGGACTGCTGTCCATTAGTAATTTTGCAGCACAATATACAGAAAGCCTGACCAATCAACTAAATGATTTATTCGAATCAGTGGACAAAGCCTTATATCAAGCAAAAAATGCCGGACGAAATCAGATTGTTGAGATTAATAGATAACGTTTAAAATAAAGAATCAGCCTACTTCTGTTGAAGTTAAGCTGATTTTTATTTTTTAGATCTTTTTAACAAACTCGGACTTTAATTTCATAGCTCCAAAACCATCGATTTTGCAATCAATATCATGATCTCCGTCCACTAAACGGATGTTTTTCACCTTTGTTCCTATCTTCAGAACGGATGAGCTTCCTTTTACTTTAAGGTCTTTAATAATAGTTATAGCATCTCCATCATTTAAAATATTTCCGTTGGCATCTCTGACAACCTTGTTCTCTTCACTGCTTTCAGCCTCTGTGTCGAGGCTCCACTCATGCGCACATTCCGGGCAGACGAGCAAACTACCATCTTCATAAGTGTATTCTGAATTACATTTCGGGCAATTTGGCAAAGTTGACATCAAAGTGTCCTCCATTCGTTAATGTAAATCTAGTTGTGGTTCCAGTGCATAGCCTCAAAAGTATATTTCATATTTGGTAAGGTTTCCACTAGATATCAGCAGTAAGTTTGTCTAGATTTCGACAGCGGACAGTAATTCTCAAATATTGTCTTGTATATTTTTTCCTAATTCAATAAGATGGAAATGTCGAATTTTTATGTAAATACATAGGAGAGTGAGTAATGATAAGTCGCAGAAGTGTTGCATTCGCCATTATTTTGTCATTAATTACATGTGGGCTCTATACAATCTATTGGTTTATTGTTCTAACCAATGAGGTAGGCGAACTGAGTGGAGACTATACATTTACAGGAGGAAAACATTTCCTTCTAACGTTGGTTACGTGCGGGATCTGGAGCTTCATTTGGGCCTATCAGGTAGGTAAACATATTGCTGAAGCTCAAAGACAGCGCGGCCAATACCCGTCAGATAATTCAGTGCTTTATGTGATCCTGACACTCTTTGGCCTGGGTATTGTCACGTATGCCTTGGTACAATCCGATGTTAATAAACTGGTATAAGTTTACGATTTATAAAAGGACACACCCTAAACTATTTTGGGGTGTGTCCTTAAGTCTCGTCGGCGTAGTATATCTCAAAGCATGGATACCCTTAACCAATATTAGTATCCCTTGTCCATTTCATGAATGGACTGGATTGTATTGCCCCGGATGTGGAGTCACAAGAGTTATTCTTTCCTTGCTGAAGTTCGACGTTATTCAAGCGTTTAGATTTAACCCGTTGCTGTTTATTTTAGCACCTCTGTATATGTTGTATTGGATTACTAATAAGAAGCAAATCCGGCCTCTTAGCCAGGCAATTATGGCTATAATGTTGATTCTGACCGTTACATTTGGAATACTGAGGAATCTCCCGCTGTTTGAATATTTGGCCCCGACAGTAATTCGTTAACAGCAACAATTATTACAAAATAGCCTGCAGTCGCACAATTGCTTGGGCCCGATCAACCACTTCTAATTTGCTGTAAAGATTGCTAATATAATTGCGCGCCGTACCTTCCGCAATATGTAATGTATCGGCGATTTCACGGTTGTTCAGTCCCCGGATAATGAGCTGTGCCAGCTCCTCTTCCCGTTCTGTCAGACTGATACGATCCAGACCCGATCTTTGCCAGTGTTCATAGTCCTCTGTTAACCTGTTCATCCTCGATGCCAGTTTGGCTGCTACCGGAGCTGGCAGAATAAATTGCCCGGATAACGTATCATGAATCGAAGCGATCATTTTATCTGCATCCATGTCCTTCAGCATATAACCGCTTGCTCCGTAGGCCATTCCCTCTACAATATAATCAGTCTCTATAAAAGTAGTCAGAATCAGAATGAAGATGTTCGGCCGAATCTGCTTTATTCGTTTCAAGGCGCTAAGGCCATCCATAACTGGCATTTGAATATCGAGCAGCACCAGATCAGGCTGGAGTGCCTCAACCATCTCGCAAGCTTCTTCTCCATTCTTGGCAGCACCAACCACTTCCATATCATCTTCCAGATCCAAAATGGTGCGAAGTCCTTCCCGCGTCAACAATTGATCATCGGCAATTACAATTTTTATTTTACTCATGTTCTATCCACAACCCTTCGCATGGGCAGATCAATCTCCAGTAAACAGCCTTCATCCATTTCTGAATCGATGGATAAGCTGCCTCCCAGCTGCTCAACCCGTTCCTTCATCGTCCTAAGTCCAAATCCCATCACGATTGGACTCATCCCTAGCCCACAATCCTTGAGTCTAAACTGCAAGTTCGCTCCAACAGACTCCAGACTAAAATGGAACTCCACACTCTTCCCATGTCTGATCCCATTAGTTAAGCCCTCCTGCAAAGCATGATAGATTGCCTTTTTATAGGCTGTTGACATGGCTTCCGGCAGATCATAAATAACTGCATGAACAACAACGCCTGCATTGCGTTCTGTATCTCGAATCAACTGCTTCAGCATCACGGTTAGATCAGAATACCTGTCCTCTTTCAGCATATGGACAGAGCCGCGGATTTCATTCAAGCTATGCCGCACAAGATCCTGGGCCTCAGCCAGACGCTGAAAGCCGCTGTCTATCTCCTTCTTCTGAAGCAGCCGCTTGCCAGCTTCAATCTGCAGAATCGTCGATGTCAGGGTATGCCCGACAATATCATGAATCTCTTGGGCAATACGATTGCGTTCCTCAAAAACAGTAGCTTCGGCCAAAGCCGCAGATGTTTCACGCATCGAACGCTCCAGGCTACGAGTTCTTTCTACCACCTGATCCTCCAGATTTTTTTTGAGATATTGGATTCCCGAATACAGCTTGGCATTAGCGATTGAGATTGCGCATTGTGAACCAAGCAGCTTGAGCACATCGAGTCTGCTTGGAGTAAATACACCCGGCGATAGATTATTCTCCAAATAGAGCAGGCAAACCAATTTATTCTGATTCATGATGGGGAGACATAAAACCGATTTCAGTCTATTATTCCTAACGTAAGTATTACGTGTAAATATTCCTTCACTGAGTGCATCATGTAATACAACCTGTTCTTGTGTTCTTGCCGCGTAAGCTATAATCGCTGCCGGGACCAACCCCGATTCTTCCCCAAGTGGAACAGATTCGATATGCTGGGCTTCTGAGGTCCCATAAGCTTCCACCATCCATTTGCCGTCATGATCAAAAATAACAGCCCCATATTCTGCCCCAGCATTGTGGAGCATGATTCGCATCAGCGTGGCCAATAATCGGCTCATCTCCATTTCGCCGGATAATGCTTGGGCAGACATTACCACAGAAAGGGAATCCACACGATCGAGCCCGGGCTCTCGTTTAATATGCAGCAAATGGCGATGCTGCTGCTCCAGGTCAGCCGCTTTAGCCTTTGCGCCCCATTGCAGATAAGCCTCATAGGCCTCAGTCATATAGATTCTTGCCAGATGCATTTTGCCATGACGAAGCCCGTATTTACCATAACATTCCGCTGCCATCGCTAAATCGTGAATATGACCGTGGATCCGAGCGTTCTCAATGGATTGCTCATACAATGCTTCAGCTTGGCGGGGATCTCGCGATAGACGAGTTAACTCAGCCTTCATTAAGAGATATTTATGCTGATAATTCCCCGGACAACGCCTGGCAAGCTTTTTCATTTTCTTCAAGCATTTACGCATTTTTGCCCGATATGTACGTTGCTCTTCAGCGTTATATTCCTCATACAACTGAGCCCAGACTAAACATTCATACATGATCTGCATGGGACTGTCTAGGCCATCTTCGCGTGATTTTATAATGGCCGCTGATTTGGCTAATGCCTCACTGGCTTCTCGGTATTCCCCAAATACATAGCCCGTCAAATATTGATAGATCCAGACCATTTCTTGTATAAAATCAAAGGTGTCCCCATGAACCGACTGTGCAAAAGCAGGCTCGCTAATCTCCGCGATGGGAAAAGGATCATCTATAGAGCGATAACCTGTCAAGCGAACAAGAATGGCCGCTGCTACAATAGCCTGCTTACAATGAAGACTGTTGTTATGGCGCAGCAAATCACCGGAATGAGTAATTAATCGCTCATAGATATCGCCGAGAGGATGACCAAATTGCAAAAGGGAGGCACAGTTGATCAACACATTCTGGTTGCCCTTCCATAAGTCACCTGATTCCAGTCCTACTTTACCAGCTTTCTCGGTAAACGTATGGAGCATAGCAGGATCATAATGCCGCCAGCTATCGTAGCACATGGCGAACGCGGCTAAGGTTGTCATGTGCTGTTTCGGATAGGGTTCGGATAAGCTGAACGCCAGCATGGCCCATTTGAATGTCTCTTCATCATTACGGAAGTAATAATATTGAAACATTGCATAACCTATGAATCCAATGGAAGCCTCCGGAGTCATCCCATAATCAAGCGTTAATTCAATCATGGTGAAGGAAGAAGCAAGCCACCCTTCTCGATTGACGTAGAAGCAAGCATTGCTTGAATGATCTAAAGTAGACATTGCGATTCTACGTGCTTCATCAGTCATTGGAGGTAAAAGAGTAAGCGATTCGAGTGAGACCTTCTTGAGTCTATGCCGCAATCGTAACCATTGAAGCGTCAATTGAGCATAACCAGGATCAAATTGATGCTTCACTTTCAGTAACGATAAGGTATGCTGGCCTAAGGAGATCACCTCTTCATGGTTATCATTACTTGCTTCCAACTGCACCTTCATTACGTAGACGTAAGCCTTATCCATATTTGTCGTAGCTTTATCAATCAACAGATGGAATAATTCATTAGCCGTATCAAAATGGGAACATAAATATTCGAGCTCCGCCCTCTCACGGAATACCCGGAAGGTCAGCCCATAATGCGCCTCCCAGCTCTGCTCCTCTAATAATGACGTTGCCTGAAGCATATATTGCAAGGCTGTCTCATGTGCGGTTGTTTGCTTCGCTTTTATCCCTGCCTGTAAGTTCAGCTCTACTAGTTGAAGCCTCTCTTCAGGGCGGTCTAACCATGTAAGTGCCTGATTCAAATGATGGACAGCTTCAAATAGGGTCGTTCCTTCACTTAGCGGGCTGCGGCCTAGCAATAAAAGACCAATCCTCCAATGCAGCTCGGAACGCTCCTCTTCGGAAATAAAAGTATATGCTGCCTGATGAATGCGGTTGTGCTGGAACTTATAATGCGGATATTCCTCCCCGTTAACGGGCTGCAACAAGCGCCCATGTACAGCAACCGCCAACGCATCGTTCAATGTCTCTATCGGTGTCTCCGTAATATCAGCAAGTGTACGTAAATCAAATAGGCTGCCTATAAATGCGGCTCTGCTAAGTGCATATACCGTCTGTTCAGGAAATTGCTGCAATTTACTTGAAAGGTATGAAGCTACGTTATCGGGTACATTCAATTCAGTAATACGCTGGAGATCCCATTTCCAGCTTCGAATATTCTCATCAAATTCCACTCGCTGATCATCTATCAAATCTTGAAGGAATTGCTTAATAAATAACGGGTTTCCATCTGTCTTATGAAGCAGCACGCGCGCCAGCTCGTCCAAGTCAGCTGCCTCGTAACGCATAACATCAAGTAGCAGTTGTTTTAAATCGGTGAGTTCAAGCGCTTGTAAAGAAATTCTGCTCATCGCTACGTTGCGGTCAATCAGATGTTTTTCCAGCCTACTGAGCGGGTGCAGCCTTGTAATCTCCCGATTGCGATAGGAAAGCACGATTAGCAGATGAGTCGTTGCTGTATCCTCTATAAGCGAAGTGAGATATTGCAGCGACGTATCATCAGCCCATTGCAAATTATCCAATACCAAGATCAAAGGATGATCCTCATGAGGAAAGAGTTGAATAAATCGGCTCATGATTAATTGAAAGCGATGCTGAGCTTCCAGCGGTGGCAGTGGAGGCACGGAGGGTTGAAGGCCAATCAAGAGTTCAAGCTTAGGAACAAAATCGATCAGCAACTGACCGTAATTGTCCACTGCTTGTAGAATACGCAGCCTCCAAACCTCCACCTGCAACTTTGTTTCCATCAGCAGCTGACTAACCAACTCTTCTATGACTTGATGCCAGATGCCATAAGGGAGTGAGGTATGTCGGGATTCGAATTTGCCTCTGGCGAAGAAACCATCCAAAGAGACTGTATTTGTAAGGGTCTCCTTCAGAAAGGTTGTTTTGCCGATACCACTCTCCCCGCTAATCCAAACCGTCTCTACGGCACCTTGTGATGCTCGTTGCAGTGCTTCTCTTAAGCTTTGTTGCTCAAGATGTCTTCCATAGAAGCGTCCTGATACCATCCAGCGCTCTGGGATATCCCAGCTTCCTAGTGGAAAAGGCTCAATATGCCCGGATTCTTCTAGACGGGATAGACATTCCTCAAGATCCGATTTAATGCCGAACGCGCTGGCATACCTCGCTTCAGGCATTTTCTCCATGCATTTACCAACAATATCAGAGACCGATAGAGGGATAGTGGGGAACCTGCGGTGCAGAGGCTCAGGTGTATCTGCAAGATGACGATATACAATATCAACAACATCATGCAGCTCAAAGGGGCGGCTGCCCGAGAGACATTCATACAGGATGATCCCCAGCGAATAAAAGTCAGAACGGTAATCCGGTTTGACTCCAGTTCGTCCCGTTTGTTCTGGAGCTATATAAGGAAGCAGAACATCGGGCCGACCGCTTAACGGTGACAAAGGACTCGTGGTGTTTTCGGTAGAACACATTCTTATATCAATAAATTTCACTTCAAAAGTAATGGGATTTACGATTAGATGAGCGGGGGTTAGTTCATTTAGTGTTATTTTTTCACGATGAATTTGCATAAGACAATCAGCAATAGCTGTAGCGATTCGAAGCAGCGCTGGAAGACCCAGTGAATTAACAGGCATACGCAGGATCTGCCCAAGGGTACTCCCCTCTATATCTTTTAAGAGAAGGACTGGTCGGTCCGCCATAATTTCCAAACTGTACGGCTCTATTGCACCACGACCGCAAAGTCGCTTAAGCATGTCATACTCATGACGAAAAGCATCGACCATGGCAGCTCCCGGATATTCTCCTATTGTTGTCTTAGCGATAACTCTTAGGCCGTCCTCTTGACGTAGGAGTCTGTATAACCTGATATCTGCGGTATTATCTATCAGATCTAAGGTTTGGTATCCTGGCAATTCAAACATCAACAGCACTCCCTAATTACAATTAGACAGAATACTCAATCTCACAAAGTAGTTAAAGCCATTATAACATCTGATCTTGCCGTTCTACTCATAAGACATTTCATATTTCGTTAATCCTATCGCGTTCGCGCACAATGCCGCCTGTGTCCGGTCAGTAACCTGCAGCTTCGCTAAAATCTGACTGACATGCTTCTTCACCGTAAATTCACTGATAAAAAGACGTGTGGCAATCACTCTATTGCAAGCACCTTGTCCAAGCTGAATCAGGACTTCCTTCTCTTTTGGTGTCAATTCATCTGTTGGACTGCTGGCGCTCATTCGCATCTTTTCTTCCATTAGACCAGGATCATAGTATTTTCTCCCTTTGTACACCAACTGGATAGCAAACAGTAATTCCTCCGGCAGTGCCTCTTTCAGAACATATCCGTCTACCAATACTTCTTCAGCCCTCAAAAAATCCTCTCTGCTCGCAGAGGAAGTCAACAGTATGAATTTACTAACAATGCCGCGGGTACGTGCTATCTTAATGACATCCAGTCCTGATTCATCAGCAAGTTTAAGATCAATGAGGACAATGTCTGGCTTTGTCTCTTCAATCACATCAAGTGCTTCCGGACCATTCGTAGCTTCACCGGCAAATTGCATATCCGATTGCATTGCAATGACAGATGCCAGCCCTCTTCTAACTAAAGGATGATCATCTACAATGATGATTTTCACAGAAACACCTCCCTCTAAACCGCATACATTATTTACTTCTTTGTATAAAAAGCTTCAATTGGAGTATTCATTTAAATTTGGCGCATTTCTGATTAAGTATAGTTAAAAGACTACACCGCTTATAGTGAGCGTTGTCATTTCTTTTGTCATATGACAAAATGGATAATTTTACATAAAAACCCCTCATTTAAAAACTGGCGAACCATGGTTATAGAGACCACAATCCGCCTGCTTTCTTGGGAATTTAATTATTATCAATAAAAGAAATGATTTGCACGAGATTACCTGCGACTTGGTAAGTTAACCCCAGCATGTAAGTTCCTTTCTCCTCGTTTGATAGGTCAATAGTGAACACATCCGGATTAGCAGCCCATTCCTTCATATCAAACACAATTTCTTTAGATGTTCTAGTGTTTCTTACTCCAGCCGAATTAGGGATCACTTTGCTGCCATCGAGCCCTTTCACCAGATTGGCCACTTCAACTACAGGTCCCTTAAATTCTCCTACCTCTACCATTTGTGGGTCGGCCAATAAGCTCGTTAGTTTAGTTAATCCTTGTAATGGGGAGAAATCTGTAATTTCATTTCCAGTAATATCAAGTGTCTCTAGGTTCTTCGCGTACTGCAAACCTTCCAAGGATCCGGCTCTTCTGGTTTCGCTAGTTAACGTTGTAAGGTTATACATATCACCTAATGTTAATTCTCCAGTTACGCCCAATGTAGTCTTGATCGAAGCACTTAAATACGGGTCCGCCACAGTAATTACTTGCGTAAGATCTATTTGGACCAAACCTTCGGTTGCTTGTTGCAACGCTGCTACAGCTTCGTCTACTTCACTTTGCGTAACAGAAGAGTTAGCCAACACTGTCTCTGCTATCGAGAGGCTGGACGTAAATGCCGCGATGCTCTCAGGTGTGAAGCCTTCTAGAGAAAATGCTTTAGCCGCTGCAATCGCCTGTTCGAGATCTCTAGTGAATAAGTGATCTCCATTCGCGAAATGTAGTTTGGCTCCACCCCATGCAGCATGGTCAGATCCGTTGCCATTTCCCCCGTCTGTGACGACTAATTTCAGTTCTTTTGCTTCATTAATATCCAATTCGATGAATTTCTGCGGATCTCTCGAACCCATGACCCCACTATCGAATTTCTTCTCTCCATCGACAAACACCTCAAAGCTCACCGAACCAACAGAACCGTACATTTGTCTATCTACACCTACATAGGAAGTGAAATAGTCCGCGTTTTTGTCGCTTAGATTGTATACAATCGTCGAGTTAGAGTGCGCTCCAATTCCTCTTTCATAGGACACTACCTGATTGTTCTCATCTGTTAATCTCAGCGTATTTGCACTAATAGATTTATCCTTCAAAGGTGCAGTATAGCTGTTCTGAGTAGAATTCCAGTCGTAATCCGTCAGGTACGTAAAGTCCGTCATGTCTACTACGGCTATAGTTCTAATCTTCGTGGTCGTATTTCCATCACTATCTGTTACTGTGTAAGTGATTGGATACTTTCCGGCCCGGTTGAATTTAACTTGCTCTTGGCCTGTGACCTTCACTTGAGCCGTCAAGTCACCGTCTTCCGAATCCATTGCCGAATAGCTTTCACTGATATCAATCGCTTGACCCACTTTGGTTGAGACAGATTTAGGTATGGTAAGCTCTGGTGTATTGTTCAAGATCATAAACTTCGCATCAGCAAAATCACCGTGATCTGAAGCATTTCCGTTACCTGCATTATCTAACACCAGCTTCAATTCACTTACATCCTTAACAGGTATCCGCGCAAGCTTGGCTTCTGTACCAAATTTCATCAGTCCGCTGTTATAAACCTCTGCCCCATCGGCAAAGATTTTGAAAATTACACTGGAGTTGCTTTGCTCAGGGATATTTCTATCAACCCCTACATACGTTTCAAAATATTCATAGTTTGCACCCGCCAGATTATACACGATTTCAGAGCTGGCATGGGTTCCTAAGCCCTTAGCGAACTCTTTGACCTCGCCATTTACCAGCAGCTTAATCGGATTGTTAGAGCTAGCCTTATCTTTTCGAACCACATTATAATCCGTTTTTGCCGATTGCCAATCTATATCACTCAGGTATTTACTAGCGCTGTATACAACAATCTTTCTGGCCTGCACAGCGGAGTTCCCATCTGAGTCTGTAACTGAAAATTCGACGTTGTAAGTCCCTGTTTTGCTTGATGTGAATCCATTTGAATGCACTTCAACGGCTCCAATTAAGTTACCATCTTCCGTATCAAAAGCTGTTACATCGCTCAACACATCAAATTCGCTGTTCAGCTTAACGAAGGTTGTCTCTTCCGGTACTGTAATGGTAGGTTTGCTTGAATTATTCGAGAACTTCGCATCCGCCCATACCGTATGGTCTGAAGCATTGCCATCCTTAGCATCTGTTGTAACCAGCTTCACCTCTCTTGCGCCAGTCACAGGGATTTTCACAAATTGATGTTCTGTTCCTGCCCGGAAAACATCACTCTCAAATTTCTGTTCTCCATCCACATACACTGCAAAAGTAGCCGAGGAAGGTTTCCCTTTCATGGCTTGATCAATCCCAATGTAGCTTTCAAAGAAGTCGTAACCCTTACCTTCAATATCGTAAACTACCTCAGAGTTGGCATGAACACCAATCCCTTTCGCGTACGTCGCAGCCAACCCTTGGCGAACAAGGGTTATGATTCCTCCGGAAACGGCTTTATCTTTCTTTAATTCACCCCAGCCTACAACGACTGACTTGGCATTGAGATCGGAAATATAGGCGTAGTCGCTCGTTACCGTAACCTGTGTGGTTTTCGTTTCCGTAACCCCTTCGCTTTTCACTTCATATACAATTTCGTAGTTGCCTTTTTGCGTTACATCAACGTTATTGGCTTTCAGAGAGACATCTGCAGTAATATCGTTTCCTAGATAGTTAGCCGCTTTTACATAGCTCATCGGATCAAAGGTTTGATTAAGCTTTAAAGTGAGCTGATCTTCAACAGACAAGGCTGGCTTAAAGGCTTTAACCTGTACGGGCTTCAGTGGGTTCAGCTTTTTATCATAACCGACGATCTTGTACGTATAGTTGATACTCGCATCTACATTCTGATCCACAAATTGGTCAGTTCCTGTAAAACCAACTAACACATCATTTCTATACACTTCATATCCTAAAAAGTCTTGCTTAAGCTCTTTATCTATACTGAAACTTAACGTGTTCGTTCTAGCCGTGGTGTTAGGTGTGATATTAACCTTAATGGCCAGATTTTTATCCGCTATTCCAGTTCCCTCATAATTAATCACCGAGTTATTTAAATACCATAACTTTTGCGGTGCCGGATACTTGGCTACTTTCGCTTTTGTCTCAGGATTCACAGTGAAGCCATGTCTGGCAAAATAGCTGCTTAAGTCTAAACTCAGCACTTCGGAAGAGAACTCCACCAAATACTGCTGCTTGGAATTGTCACCGTTGGTAAGGGTGACCTTCCGCTCCCGATATAGCTTGGTCAGCTCTGTCCAGTATCCCGGATGTGCCAGCTCCAGCTGCCAATAGGCTCCGAGTTGTGCAAATAAGCCCTGCTGATTCATAACCACTTTATTTTCTTCGAGGACATATTTATAGATATCTGATTCATACGGTATACGATTATCTATCGAATTCGCTGCGACAGACATAAACATAGACACCATATTATTAGTTACTTCGCCATATTCCCGTTCACCCATAGCCAAGCGATGCCCAATTTCGTGATTCAGTCCCCAGCCCGGATAGGCTTTATTAAAATCACCTAACATGGTTCCTACTGTTCCAAGTTGGATCCCTGTATGATCTCCCGCTGCATACATCGCACCATAAGGCTGCATCAAGCGAATATTCTCACGAATTAGCTTGGCATCATGAATCTCGCTACTGCCATCCAAGCCATAGAAGGCAAAAATGCTCTTCATCCAGGTGTCATACCCAGTTACGGTGTCCAGCGGGTTATTTCCTTGCGTAATATATTTGTTGTACGCCTCCGTCGCCGTTCCTGTGAATATAACATGATCGCTGGCCATTTCTACCACATCTATGAGTTTACGATCTTGAACATTTGGATGAGCCGCTTTATCTTCGTCCAGTCTTTGTTTGTATGTGATTAAGAAGGTTTTGAATTGTTCTGGATCCGTGGTCTTGGTCATAAAAGGAATCTTTTCTAAACCTTCGAAGCGAATCAATGGCGCTTTCCCTTGTTCCTCAGCTGTATATGGATTGACGATATACACTGTACCGCCCTTAGTCACTTCATGTGCATAATAACTATTCGTAGCAAATTCAGGAACGGTTATAATGTTCTTACCTGGACGCAATTGCACACCTCTAGCCCAAACATTCCAAGCGGCCTCTTGTTGAGAAAAGACTAAAGAAGGTAGCTTATCGTTAGAAGCTGCGTCCACATAAACGTTGATCGTATCTCCAGGCATTGCAACGAGACCTGTAGGCTGGTTGTTCGTACCAAAACCAATTCTCAGGTTTTCCTGCGCATGCTTTTTCATATCTCCACGTTGTTCCGCCTCAATGATGGTGCCTTCGGTTTGAACTTCACCATTCACTAGCTTCTTAGCTAAATCCAAAGAATCTTTCAGGATTGGATAGAGCGGATGTACTTTTGCCGCTTCTTCTAATTCGTTGATTGCTTCGACGCTATTATAAGCAGGCACAACCGCACTCATCGTTCCATCTGTGAAAATGCCATTTACTGCTTCGCTTACTTTATCTTCTGTATAAAATCTAAATTCAGCCGCAAAAGGTCTGTTGATATTAGCTTTTGTGAACTTAAATTTTAATCTTTTAAACTTCGTCGGTTCGAATTTAAATTCCAGAAAGTCATTGGTACTAATCGCGGTTCCGCTAGATACAAGTTGGAAGGTCTCTCCTTTACTCGTCTCTGATGCATAGATTTCAAAAGCCTCTGGGAATCCTTTGCGGTTATCTCTAGCCAAAAAAGCTACTCTGTCCAGCACTTCCGCTTGCGCTAGTTCAAACACGACTTCATTCGTGAAGCTTGCATCATTGTTTTTGTTCGTTTCCCAATGCGTAGTGGGCTGGTCATCCAGCATATATTCAGGCTTCGTACCTGGGTAGCTTCCACCGTTCACCGTTACTTTTGATACGTTTGCATTCGGCATTCTATAAGCTTGGCTATAGGCATTTTCATAGGCTGTTCCATACCCTTTTAGCTTCGAAACCTTGGCTGCCGTTGCCTCTACCTGATGGTTCTCCAAAAGGATCTTTGCATTCTCTATCTCTTCTTTAAACTGCGCATACAGTGGATGTGCCTGCACTTCATTCTCTAAAGCTGTTAATTTCTCTGCCGTATCAAAAGCAGCACTAACTTGGCTCAAGGTATCATCTGTAAATAAATTTTTCATTTTAGCAGAAACACTATCCTCTTTATAAAAAGAAAACTCAGCCGCACTCGCCCAATCTTGGTTCGCTTTTTTGAAGACAAATTTAAGTCTCTTAAAAGCCGTAGGTGCGAACTGAATCTCCACTACATCACCGGTTGAGCCTGTATATTCTCCAGAAGACACGAGCGTAAAATCACCCGCATCGGTAGTGGAGCCGTAGATATCAAATTCTTGAGCAAAACCTTTACCTTTCGCACCGGATTGCCTAGCCGCGTATACCATTCTATTTAATTCAGTGGACTCATTGAAAACAAACACAACCTCATTCGTAAACGTTGAACTATTCGGTTTGCCAGTCTCCCAATGCGTGCTCATATCCCCATCCATAGCCTTAGCTATAGGCGAGCCTGAGTAGTTGCCACCGTTATTTGTGATGGATTTAATATTTGCTGGATTCATTCTAAAAACCTCATTATAGGCATTTAGAGCATCCTTGCCGTACAGCTCAAACGGAATAACCGAGGCGTTGCTTAATAAGTTAACCTTACTTTGCGCCACTGTTTTTGTTACATTTACCTTGCTTGCCTCACTTGCTAAAGCATAACCTGCCTCACTCGAAAAACTGGCCAGCATGGCCGCCGATGTAGCGATCGCAATCATTTTCTTCATCTCTTCTTACCCCCAGATGTCATATGAATCTCTCCAGTGCCCAAAAATGGGCACAAAAAAAACTACCCCAAAAGAGTAGCTTGATTGCGTATAAAGTCGCCTAAAAATTAAGACTTAATTTTTATTAAACCTTAACAAGCATAAACGCCTTCGGCGTCCTTATAAGGACGGTAAGCGTTTAAGCGAGAAATATAAGATATTAAGTATAGTTTTATAACTTATACTTTCTTATATTTTAACAAAAAGCGTTACGCACTCTTTGGCAGCTGGCTGACAATAGTTATGATAACCTTAGTCCCTATAGCTTTGCGTCCCTACATTTCCATAGGTTTGCCTATGAAGTTTCGAATACATTCAAAGAGTAACATAAGCCTAGATCGGATCGCATGATTAATTGGTATGAAATGAGTATAGGTAATTGCAATTAGTTTTTCTTATGTGATAGATATTATTTATCGACTATCCCGGAAGAGAAGGACATCCTTTAGGACTGTAGGTCTACTTAACTCCCCGATCCAAACAAACGCCGGAACCAATTCCACACATCGCCCGTGACGGGAATTAATCCGAAACCATGTTCGCCAACTGCGATTACACCATATGCCCATTGTCCGATAGCTATGGCACCCCCAGCGATCCTGCCTATCGCTATCGCACCAAACGCCGTATCCCCTATGGCGATGGCCCCCAACGCTTTTTCCGCGATTGCGATCGCTCCTACAGCCACGCCTGCAATCGCAATCGCTCCCACTGCGAAGCCAAGCCAGCTAAGTGCTATTGCTCCGATCGCTAACCACATTCCCAGTGATATTGCTCCTAAGGATAATACGCCCACGCTTATCGCACCTATGGAAATCAAGCCAACAGCTACATCTCCAATAGCGATTAATCCAACGGCTGTCTTCACACGGGGTTTACCTCCACGGCCATACGCTTGACCTGAGTATCGCCCTAGATTACTGCGTATACTGATGACCGGAAATGAGGGAGAAGGCCATTGATAATCAATCTCTCGTCCATCAAAGCCCCTAGAATCCGCCCAGCGCGTTACAAATTGATGCCATTTCATATCCATCCCGTCCCCCTTTTCAAATTACCTAAATTATACAACCCCGGGGGTTGGCTGTACTCAGACTCTGACCTGAAATTCATCTCATCCTCTGGACGGATATATACTCATTAGGATTACTGTTTGGGAATAGGATCAGGCTTTCCAAATAAATAGCCCTGAAACAACTGATAACCACTCTGCTTAAGCCATTCAAAGTCCTCTCTAAACTCCACACCTTCTGCTAAAGGAACGGATTGGATTTCTAAAGCTTTTTCTAAAAATTGCTTTGCTATTTTCTGTTTGTTCAGATCGCTGGACACACCCTGAACATATTTCATATCCAGCTTCATGTAATGGGGTTTAAGCTCCAATAACATCTCGATCGTGCTGAAGCCCTCACCAACATCATCTAAAGCGTATTCAAATCCCCGATCCTTGTAATATGTCAAAATAGCTTTCAAATGAGCGAGATCATCCACTTTCTCCGTCTCAACAACTTCAAAGACAAAAAGAGAAGGATCGACGCCTAATTGATTGGCCAGTTCAACGGTTGATCTTAAGCAGAACTCTGGAGCGTAGATCGACGTTGGGATAAAATTAATAAACGTTTTTTTATTTAAGGGTGCAGCATATTTTACAGCCGTCATTCTACATAACCGGTCTAAAGCATATAAACGCCCCCGATTCCGTGCCGCCGCAAAAATCTCATTAGGATAGATAAGAGATCCGTCTTCTTTTTTAAATCTGGATAGGAGCTCGTATGCAAAAATCTCTTCCCTTACGTTCACAATCGGTTGGAAGTAGCAAGTAACAAGACCCTTAGTGATAACCTCATCAATCCACTCCATATCAAGTACAGTGGGTAATTCGGATAGAGGTCTCCATGTTTGGTCATCTATACGGAATTCAACCTGCTCCGACTCCATATGGTCATTACAGAAATCCAGAAAATCCCGCACCCCAGCCTCCTTAACTGTAATCACATTTTCTTCCACCTTATGTATCGTATTACTTCTACTCAAGTGATGAATAACCTCAGGTAAAACCCTAAGATTAAGCTCACCATGAGCCTTGATTTCAAAATTCAGATCTCTTACTACACAATGATTACAAGCCACATTCATAACCCCTTTAATAATCGATTCTCTGAATCCCGGAACGGCTCTTCTCAATCGAAATCCGTATACTCCAGTAAATACGCCGGGTCTAACACGGTGATCTGCTGATGTTGAATCTCAATAATCTTTTGCTCTTGCAGATCTTTAAGCACAAGGGTAGCCGTCTCCCTTAACGTTCCGATCATATCACGCGCTCTCGCATCATGAAATTTCATTTCATGTAATAACCGATTCGATAAAAATAAACGGTCCATTTGCAGCAGCATCAATTGCTCCTTAATCAACGGGTAATCGGCAAGCATCTGCTTAAAAGGCTCATGTTTAATCTCAAATAATACAGTATCATTCATAGCCACCGCAGACAGCACTCTTATATTGGAGGGATGGATCACTTCCAGATCGCCATAATCCCCGAATAGATAATGTAGGCATGATCCACATTCCATAGTTTTGTATGCCAACATACTGATAATAAATCATCATCCTGTTATATTCTATCGTAACGTTGTCACATAGGCTTGATGCCAATACGATTTACAAAGGAGATCCATTCATGAAATTCCGAATTCCCTTTTACAGCTTGAAGGGAACAGACCTTTTAGAGCAATTAGAGCAAAGAGGATGTATCGTTTATAAATAACAAAAAAAGCCTCCAATTAAAGAAGCTTTTCACTCAAATCCATAATATGCGTAACGCGATTTCTCCCCTGTTCTTTAGAAACGTAAAGCGCTTGATCAGCTTTTTCCAGAAGAGTGATGTCTGTATCGGTTGCTTCAAAGGTAGCTATGCCAATGCTTACCGTAATGCTGCCAATCTCCCAAGTGGAGCTGGCTATGAATTGCCGCAAATTGTCCGCTATTGCCGTGGCATCCGATGAATCTGTATTAGGCAGCAGAAGGATAAACTCCTCACCACCATACCTAGCTACGATATCTTCTTTACGAGATTGGGACTTCAGGACACTCGCCAATTTCTCCAGGACATAATCACCCATCTGATGACCGTAGCTATCATTCACATTTTTAAAGTGATCAATATCTAGAATACATAATGAAAAAGGCGCCTGATCACGTTGATACGCTGCAATCTGTTCTTCCAGCTTTTCTTGCAGGAACCTTCTATTCTTTAATCCAGTAAGCTTGTCTGTAGTAGATAGCTCTACTAAAACGGCATTCATCTCCAGCAACTCAGCTTGCTTTTGCTCGATTTCCAGGTGGATATGTTTGAGCTTTGCCAGCGCCTGATCTTTTTCCCAATACGCCTCTTCTATTTGCTTCTTCGCAGATCGTAACTCTAGCTCATAATCAATACGTTTGCCCATCTGTACGAGAATACAATCAATGACCTCTACACCTTCACACTCAAGGCGTCTGCCATTTAACAAGTAAGGCACGGCTTGCCCCTTGCTGTCCTTCAAATTGATAAATAGCTCTTCTACATGTCCATTCAGATTGATAAAAGGATAGAAGTATGAATGAAAAATAAGCTTGTTGGCCGTAGACATGATAGATTCAAAATGTTTATTTACCAAATCAACCTGTTGATATCCCATCCCGTCCAAAAAGGTTTGATTCACATCGAGGATCATTCCTTCATGGGTAATGGAAACATATCCGCATGGCGCATATTTTAACCGGTCATCCATTGTCTAAATATCCTTTCAACACCATAATCTTCTCCATCTCACCCAAGATACTCATTAATCAAAGTAATGGTCTCCTGCGGATGGCTAATATGTGGATAATGGCCCTTGGCCTCCATTAACCGGAACGTACTATTATTCATGTGTCTATGTAAATATTCTCCTACTTCTATAGGAACGATACTATCATCCGAGCATTGCAATATGAGTGTAGGCACTGTCGCTTTAGGCAGATCTTCTCGATGATCCGAAAAAAATGTAACTTCCGCAAATTCTCTAGCGATAATAGGGTCGGCCGAAATAAAGCTTCGTTCCAGCTGTTTAGTCAACATCGGGTCAGGGTTATTCATCGCAAGTGGAGCCATAAAGCTAGCCCAGCCCGCGAAATTCATCTCCATCATATCCAGAAGCTCAGTAATATCACTTTTTTCAAAGCCCCCGAAATAAGCATCTCCCTCATTTAAATAACGTGGGGAAGGTCCGATCATAATCATTTTATCAAAATAATCCGGCCGCTCGATTGAAGCAAGCAAACCGATCATAGAGCTAATAGAATGACCTATAAAAATAAGATCCTTGAGTTCAAATGTTTCGATAACATCTAGTACATCCTGTACATAACCATGGAGAGTATGATATTTATCCGATGTATATGCGCTTAAATCTGAATGGCCTGAGCCTACATAATCAAATAGAACGATTCGATACTTTTTCTCAAATGACGGCGTGATAAACTGCCACATGCTTTGATCACACCCAAATCCATGCGCAAAAAGGATAGTTTTTTCTCCTGCTCCAATGACTTTTACATGATTCCGCACCATAACATCGTTCATTTCATATAACTCCTCTATAGTTAGCATTCTCTCTATTTTGCAGGGTTCCCCTGGAAATATCAAGCGTAGAAAAAACTCCGCTAGATTAATCTCTAGCGGAGTTTTATGTAGCCTCCCGTTTGGGTCATCATTTGGCAAAATGGTAGCGTGCTGGGGTACCTCTGCGTTTAATCCGATCACATTTTGTCCGAAAAAATTGGTTAGCGGACCGAGTAGACCTTAAATGCGCCATTATTCCACATTTGAATTGCTATCGGACTCCACTGCAGCTATTGGCGCGAAAACACAAAATATGGGCCGATTTATATGAAATAGCGTCTCTGGAGTCCGAATTCCTTCTCAAAAGGCTGAAAATTTGCGAATAACGTTATCTGTGTCCCTAAGACTCCGTGGATAAATTGTTGAGGCAGAGGTAGACAACCAACATTTAGAATGCAGAAGTCCAACCCGCATCAGCAGCGATGATAGCTCCGTTTACAAAACTGGAATCATCCGAAGCCAGGAATAACGCAACTTGTGCGATTTCTTCAGGTGTACCTACACGAGGGATCACAGCCTGTGTTAATTGCGTACGGCTCACGCCGAATTCATTTATATTTTTCATTGAAGCACTGATGTTTGTGGCAGTAGCTCCTGGTGCGATAGCATTACAACGAATCCCTTTGTTGGCATACATAAAAGCTGTGTTTTTCGTCAAGCCTACTACAGCATGTTTAGAGGCAGTATAAGTTGCTCCCGCATGGGCACCACTTACCCCACCTGTAGAAGCGGTATTAACGATAACCCCTTTTCCTTTTTCCAGAAAAATAGGCAGTGCTTTACGAGTGGACCGCATTACACTTTTGGTATTGATATCAAAGATAAGATCCCATCGTTCATCTGTAATATCACCAACTGGCTCAAAGCCATCCATAATCCCTGCGTTATTCACTAAAATATCTAGCGTGCCATATTCTTTTACAGCGGTATCAATCATGCTATCAATATCTCCAACCAGGGCAACATTTACTTTCAGTGCCTTAGCTACTCCACCGTTACTATTGATCCCTGCGGCTACTTGTTCAGCACCTTCTAGGTTCAGATCGGCTACAATCACTTTTGCCCCTTCTTTAGCGTACAACTCTGCGATAGATTTCCCCATACCCGATGCCGCCCCAGTAACCACTGCAACTCTGTCTTGAAGTTTCATGTTGGAAGTCTCCTTTACGTTTATCTATAATGTAAATATCAATATATAAAATCTCTTTAACGCTTAAAATTTATACTACTCAAGTTTAATCCTCTAAAATTTAACTATCAATATACAAATGGGACACCAAATGTTCATAAATATATATAACGTGGGATTCTGTTCAAATAGGATTAGAAAATAGACAGTTAGGTGGTCTTCTGTTGCTTAAAAATAATCGGAGAACTAGCAAATCGCGTAAAGAGCTTAAAAACGCATTGATATTACTCATGGAAAAAAAGAATTTCCGCACCATTACGATAACCGATATCGTTACTCTTGCCGATTTAAACCGCGGAACCTTCTATAAACATTATCAAACCAAAGAAGAACTTCTAAATGAGCTAATTGATGATGTGTTGGAGGATTTAATTAAGGCTTATAAAGAACCCTATCTTCATACCGATAAATTTATAGTTAGTGAGCTGACCACCTCGAGCATCAAGATTTTTGAACATGTGGTCTCTTACTCTAATTTTTATACCATCATTATAAATTCCAATGTTCTGCCAGGGTTCCAAAATAGGATTTGCGACCTCTTAAAGGAGCTCACCAAGCGGGACTTAGTCGCAGTTAATAACACTAATACCAATGTAAATATCGAATTGTTTTCCAGTTATACCGCCTATGCTCTATTTGGATTAATCATAGAGTGGGTAAAAGGCGGATTTAAATATACAGCTAACCATATGGCAGAGCAGCTGATTGAAATTCTGTCTTTTAATTCACACAATGTGATCATCAACACTTCAAATCAACCGATTAAACAGAATTCCATCCCTGTTAACGGCGACTAATTTATCTCAAACTAAAAAAAGCCACTCCAAAATGCTGGAGTGGCTTTTGAATGCAATTTATAACCTAAGGTCTTCTGTTTCCACCACCACCGCCACCTGGACCTTGATTAGTGTTTGCGGTTGTTACTCCGGATTCATTTAGCCAAGTTACGCTGCTTGTAATTTCGAACGCTACTACTTTTGTTCCTCCTGTATATTCACCATCCGTATACAGTCCGTTCGCTTCACTACCAGTCGAGGTACCTCCCGAGTAGAGGGTGTAAGAACCGCCGTCCTTCAGATCCGGTGAACTAATCACCACCGTTTGATAGCTCTTCGAAGGAGCAAAGGTCAGGATCGAGTTACCTTCGCTGTCCTCTAGATGAACCAATGTTCCAGCCTCCTGGGTCTGAGGGAAGGTCATGCTGACTGCATGTTGGCTAGAGGTGTCAGACGGTGCTTGTGCCATGCCCGAACTTCCCGCAGCCACCAAAGTTCCTCCACTCTGTTCAAAGCTACCGTCGAAATCAAGTGCACCGTTACCGCTATTGGTAGGTCCATTGACAATAGCCGTGCCACCCGACATTGTGATGGAGCCGTTCGAATCCAGCCCGTCACCTGAAGCATCGACCGTTAGTGTTCCTCCACTAATCGTTAGCATATTGCTAGCAGAATCGCTGAATTGATCCTGCTCCTGAGGGCCGCCGCCTACAGTCGCCTCATCGTTACCTCCTGCTACATTCACTCCATCATCAGAAGCAACCACATGAGCTTCGCCACCGGAAATCTCGATGTTTGCTCCTTCAATCCCTTCGTAGCTCTTCGTAATATCAATTTTACCACCAGATATCGCCACCAAATCATCCGCATGGATTCCATCGTCGCCAGTTTTGATGTTGAATTCTCCATCAGCTATAGCAATGTTACTGTTGCTGTGCACTGCATCATCAGCAGAATCGATGGTAAAGGTTCCGTTGTTTACGCTAATATCTCCTCCAGCCTTCAAGCCTTTAGTACTTGGTGTTTCCGATTCTGTAGCTGTTGCCGTTGCTGTCGTTGTTGTCGTTGTTGTCGTTGTTGATGCTTCCGTTGTTGGTATCTCCGGTTTTGTTTCTGGCATCGTCTCTGGTTTGGTTTCAGATGTTGAGGTTCCTGTGGCTCCTGGTGCTTGATCCCCTGTTCCCTGACCTCGGCCACCTCTCATGCCCATACCTTGCCCTTGATCACCTGTTTTCACTTCACCCTTCTCGTTGCCCCCACCCGTAACTAAGGTGTATGTTCCGCCATCTATTACAAGTGAAGTCTCAGCTTGAATTCCATCATTACCAGCCGTAATATCAAATGTTCCTGCTGCTATTGCTATGAAGCCTTTGTCCGTCTCAGTATCGTTGGTTGATTTCATTCCATCGCCTTCTGCCGTTATGCTGATATTTCCGTCTTGTACAGCGACATGATCTTTACCTACAATCCCGTCATCGGCAGCCTTAATTTCAATAGTGCCACCCATAATTTTTAGATCGTCCTTGCTCGTAATTCCGTCATTATAGTTAGCGGAAACAGACAGCTTCCCGGTCCCATTAATCGTTAAATCCGCTTTACTGAAGATAGCCGCACTCGGTTCATCTGTAGTTTCATCGGCATACACGTAAGTTGCTCCATCAGATACGGAGTTCTCCGTCCCGTCTTCCAAGGTAATGATCACTTTCCCCGCTTCTTTAATATCAATTGCTGCACTATCGCTGTTCGTGATGTTCACACCGTTCAGTACCAAGTGCACAGCACCTTCATCCTGATTATTAACTACAATCTGTCCATCACTCAACTTACCAGACAGCACATAAGTTCCTGCTGCAGTAATTGTCACTGAGCCATCCTTGGACTCAGCCCCGGTGCCGTCAACAAGCGCACTTGTTCCAGCCAAAGCAATTTCCGTCGATTGGTCAGCCGTCCAAGTTGTATTAGAATCCTCTTCATCGAACGTCACCAGATCGGACAATTTGGCGCTTGCCAGTTGTACTCCCGTAGCAGCCCCATTCTGAGTTATCGTTGTTCCCGAGGCTGCTACTGTACCCGCCGCCGCTTCAGACTGTGTTGTTGTGGCATTGGTACTGCAAGCCGACATAAGTAATGCACACAATAGCAAGATTCCTACTTTACTTCCGGTTATATATTTATCCATTTTTCATCCATCCTTTCGTTATCTTAATAGTCATTAGCAGTTGGAGTCATGGTCAGAGACAGGTCTAAATTACCGTTCCGGGTACGAATCGCATCCAAAAATTCCTTCTGGTTTACAGCCTCACCCAGCGTTACAGCGTAGACCAGTTCATATAAACTGCCAAGCTCAGTCGTTCTAATCTTTTTAAGCTCATACCCAACGTTATATTTATTGAATACTTCAGCGAAGGCTTCCTCATATCCCAGACTCTCCGGGATGGTTACCTTTAATGTTTTTTGCGACGTTGTTCTTACACCAAAGTTAGTCCGATTAAGGATAAACATAAGGGCGCATAGGATAAGGGTGAAAAAAACTGCATATCCAAAGGAACCCACTCCACAGGCAAGTCCAGAAGCCATGGTGAACAGAACAAATGTGATATCCTTCGGATCGCCCGGCGCACTTCTAAACCGAATGATGGAGAACGCCCCGGCAAGACTGAAAGCTCTGGCAACATTACTTCCGATAAGCAAAATGATGATGGCCACAATTACGGGCAGCAGTACCATTGTTAGTGTGAAGCTTTGCGAATAGCCGCTGGCATTGGTCTTCATATAGGTGTAGCTAATGATCCCGCCAAGAGCAATAGCTATAAAAATAGTTAGCAGTGCGTTGGTAAACGTTAACTCTGTACTAGTTGCTACGGTAAATAATGAATCAAGCATAGAGGGCACTCTCCCGTTCTGTTTTACTGTTCTTCAGCATTTTTTTATATTCGTTGCCGTACTTGGAGAAGCTTGTACGGTACATTTGATGCTCTGAGAGCATTTTGGCCAGCCAGACCGGAATCGTGTTCTCAGCCTTTACTTCCATAAGCCACTGCCCCGGCTCCAGCAAGGGTTCGCCATGAACACCGTGCTCCATCTTCAGATCGTACCGGCGGCTGCGAATATTTGTATCGAATGTAATTCTTAGATCGCGATTGTTTTTACAGAACAACGCTTTTCGGTCATAAGACAGATACACCTTGGGCTGCAAATCATAGCGTGTCAGAAAATATTTGATCTCTTCAATCACCTGTTTATTCATGTAATCCTTGAATTCCGGTTCCATGCCGGTGGCGACAAAATCATAAGCCTCGTTTAATTTGAGCGACGTTCTTCTTTTATTAACAAGACCAAATACCTTCTTCTTGATTTCCAGATACACCTTCGTATCTTGATTTGGAACACCGTAAGCTCTTAAACGAAGCTTCTCTTTGTACTTGGGCTTCGCAAGACTGTTACGAATCAGGGTGTTGTGCTCCGTGTCATAATATAAGTTGGTTATGGAGTAAAACTCATGTTGCTTGTTGAAATCGTCTAGTTCCATGTATTCAAGCAATTGGTTATAAAATTTATAGTAGGCTTCGTTGTCCAACAAATATTTGTTCTCATAACGGTTGAATACCTCAATCGCCATATGTGATCAATCCTTTCTGTTTATCGTTGTCTCGTGTGCTTATGAATGTATCTTAGATCCCAAACCTTTAATGAATCTTAAATGGTTTTACAAATTATTGATTATCTTTTACATTCCCTTAACACAGGTGTAAATCGTAACTGCGGTGAATGTTGTTCTTCCGGCCGCTGTTGTCTGCAGATTTCTTGATTTCAAACTGCTGTTCGCAGTCACTTCTATCTCAACCTTCATTAAGGTTCAATAAAGGTAATCCTGATATAATGACCTCAATAACAAATACTGGTTCTATGTAGGGGATGGCAAAACCATGAGAATATTAATAGTAGAAGACGAGCTTCATCTCGCTGAAGCCTTAACTCAAATATTAAAAAAACATAATTATTCGGTGGATGCAGTCCATGACGGCAGGTCGGGTCTGGATTACGCACTAAGTGGAATCTATGATTTGCTGCTGCTCGACATCATGCTGCCTGAGATGGATGGGGTCAGCGTCCTCAAGACGCTGCGGAAAAAGGGGATACCCACTCCCGTTATCCTGCTTACCGCAAAGGGTGAAATTACAGATATGGTCACTGGGCTGGACTATGGGGCTGACGATTATATCGCCAAACCTTTTTCCTCGGAGATCTTATTGGCAAGAATAAGGGCTGTACTAAGACGTAAAGGCGAGGTGATACCAGATGATGCTTTAAAGTTCGGGGATATTGAACTGAATACATCCAATCTGAAACTTACCGTGGGTGGCAAAGAGATCAAGCTCAATCTAAAGGAATGCGAGCTATTGGAGCTTCTGATCTTGAGGAAACAAGCTGTAACCTCCAAAGAACAAATTATTGAGAAGCTGTGGGGCTTTGATTCAGATGCTGAGCACAATAATGTAGAGGTGTATATTTCTTTTTTGAGAAAAAAACTGACCTTCTTAAATTCGACCGTACGCATTAGTACGATCAGAAACGTAGGGTATGTATTAGAGGTGACGACCTAATGTTCACGAAGCTCAGAAATCGGTTTCTTATTGTTAACTTAGTCACCATCTCGGTGATCATGCTTGTGGCCTTCATCTCCATATATGTAATTACGTACCGGGATGTCCAAAACGATATTCAGATGGATCTTCACAGAATCATGGAAAACTACAAGTCTCCCGGTGGTGACATAGGACGATTAGGCAATACCAAAGGGGGAGCCACGTTACCACGTGTGGATAATAAACGTACGGATAACGGAACACCTCCTCCAGAACGCTCAATCTCATTTATGCTGAAAATAGATACAGCGTCCAACCTTACGGGGAAAGATTCCAAATTTACTATGGACGATGAATTTTATAATACGGCTCTGCAAGAAGCACTAAGCGCCGGTAAAGATACCGGAAGGTTCACCTTGGATAGCAGCAGATGGATCTTCAACATCCAGCATACGAATGATGGGGCGATGCTTGTATTTCTGGACATCACTGCAGAGCAAAAAATCCTCACCAATCTAATCTATACCTTCTCTGTAGTTGGCTCAGTGATGCTGATTATCTTGTACTTCGCTAGCCGCTTTTTTGCTAATCGTTCAATTGCGCCGGTAAAGGAGGCTTTTGAGAAACAGAAACAATTTATTGCGGATGCTTCCCATGAGTTAAAGACGCCGTTGACTATTATTAACACCAATGCGGATGTTCTCCTGTCCAACAGTGATGACACCATTCACAATCAGTCCAAGTGGCTGCACTATATCAAGTCGGAAACAGAAAGAATGACCAGCCTGACCAATGATCTGTTGTACCTGACCGAGATGGACGATTCCAGATCGAGAATGATTTATTCGAAATTCAATCTGAGCGACGTGGTTGAAAATATCATTTTAACGATGGAAGCTGTAATCTTTGAGAAGCATATCTCCCTTGAATATGACATCGAGCCTGATCTGACAGTGCTAGGCAATAGTGAACAGATCAAACAAGTGATTATGATCCTCTTGGACAATGCTGTAAAATATTCGAACCCTAAAGGTTCAGTCACCTTATCCCTTAAAAAACAACATAATGACATGGTGTTAGCGGTCACCAATACGGGGGAGGGCATTGCGCCGGAGCACTTAGCGAGCATCTTTGACCGATTCTACCGTACAAATGCTTCCCGGGCGCGTAAACAAGGGGGATATGGCCTAGGGCTGGCGATTGCCAAATCGATTATTGAACAGCATAAGGGAAAAATTTATGCCAAAAGTTTTGTCGGCGAGTCCACCACGTTTTACGTACATCTTTCATAACTACAAGTAAAAAAGACTCAAACCCTGTTATCTCTAAGGTTTGAGTCTTTTTATTTACTTTACACTTCGCCCCAATAAATTTCGGTCTTATAATCAAAAAACACTTGCCCACCCTGGTTATTTCGTTCAAAAATATTCCGCAGCTCGGCCATCATATTCTCATAGCTTGGATCTCCGGGGACCGGAGTGTAGGAAGACGATCGAAGCCGCCCGCTTAATCCCTCCAAATCAAATACCTGCTGATTGCTAAAATGCGTTACTTGCATCTGTCCTTTCTTGAAAAAGGAACTAAGGATCTCAGGGGTAATGTTCTTATGATTAACTTGAGTGTAGTTCGTCCCGAAGGTCTGCAGCAGCTGCTCATATTCCTCCAGAAATGGGGTACCGTAAGTAAGCCGGGAGTTCCATATCAGAATAACTTTTCCACCCGGTTTTAGAATCCGCTTGAATTCCAATTGCGTTGCGTCCCTATCAAACCAGTGAAACGCTTGGGCGCATACGATAAAGTCCATGGACTGATCGGATAATTCTGTATGTTCAGCAGACCCCGGCGATACAGAGAAATGGTTATCCTTTGCGAAATTCTCTTCCGCAGCTCTACGCATTTCCGGATTGGGTTCAACGGCAGTCACACGACTCCCGCGCTCCAGAAGTAATGCTGAGAAGATTCCTGTTCCTGCACCAATATCAGCAATATCAGAATTGGGTTGGAGCCCAATAGTATTGTACAAATAATCAATGGCTTCTCCAGGATAGCTCGGCCGATATTTTACATACGAATCCACCCGATTAGAAAATATTTCTTTGCTATTCATCCTTCGTCTCCTCCTAAGCGCTCAGGTTCATAATCACTTAATTTACCTTGGTAAACCAAACGCAGCCGATCACTTTGGCGAAAATCATCCGGAGTAACGAGTGCGGGCAGCTTATCCCATAACTTAATGCCCGACCGCTCTAGAATTTCCGCTACAAATTGCGAACAAAAATAAGAGTTGCTGAATTCGACAGGCTCCTTCAGGGCAATGCCAATTACGCCGAGAATATTATAGAGATACTTTTGACGGCTTCGGATAAAGACTTGCAAGACCCGCTCCATTTTCTCCACTTCGCGGGCTGTAACTTGAAGTTCATATAGGACACATGTTGTATTAGGGTATTTGCTGAACGTACCTGTCTTAATATCCTCCTTCACAAACCCTCCATTCAGGGGGTTGCTCGGATGCTTTCTGCCAAAGCTATACAGCTCGGAAAGCTCCCGATTAAAGGAGATCGAGGCATGATTATAGGGTGCTTTTGTATAGCCTTGAATGAGCTTCGTAAAAAGCGTCCCGGTATTCGTCAGTAATATAAAGACCGATGGATCTGCTGCCATTTACAATTTTCCCCTTATCAAGTTTGAGCGTTTCCTTCATAATAACATATGAACCCATTAATGGAATCTACTCTAGGACAAGTTGGTGATCAATTATCGACCGCTCTTTATTAACTATAATTCTTATCTTTGCGGCCTTATCGGCCATTCACTTGATGTATGTAGTTATAGGGAAGCTACAGCCAAATAAGGATTATACGGGCATTGGCTTTCGTATCAAGACGTGGTGGGGAATGCTTTTTATCTTTTGCCTAGCTACCCTATTTAATCCCGTCGTCTCTCTGCTGTCTCTCATGGTGCTCTGCTTCTTTGCACTGAAAGAGTATTTCTCTATGATGAAATCACGAAAATCCGACCGCAGGCTATTTCTGTGGGCGTACTTATCCATTCCGTTGCAGTTCTACTGGATTTATATCGAGTGGTACGGAATGTTTATTGTCTTCATCCCGGTATATGTATTCTTGCTCCTACCGCTGCCCAGAATGATTAATAAAGGCACGGTTGGTTTTATGCGTAGTGTCAGCTCCACCCAATGGGGGCTTATGCTGATGGTATTCGGACTTAGTCACTTGGCCTACTTTCAATTTGCTACACCGGAGTATGGAGCGGGGCTTGTACTTTTTCTAGTAGTGCTAACGCAGCTCAATGATGTGGTCCACTATCTGGCGTCACTTTATGTAGGAAAGCGGAAAATAGTTCCCACCGCCAATCCGTATTTAACTTGGGAGGGTTTCGCTTTCGCATTTGTCATCACGACAGGAGTTTCCTATCTAATCTATCCCTACCTGACGCCGCTCAACCCAATCTTCGGGTTACTGTCAGGCATGTTGATCAGCTTGAGCGGCTTCTTTGGCAGTTTAACGGTTTCCGTGTTAAAGCGGGATCTGCTAATCGGCGATGGCGATAAATTCGTGGCATTGAAGCAAAGCCATTTAAGCCGGATCGATAGCTTAACCTACACTTCACCGGTCTTTTTTCATGTCATTCGTTATTTTTTCGACTTCATGTAGATCATCTGATGGGGAGCTTGAATCAGCCCTTCCATGAATGATTATGCAGTATCTTCACCATTTGTTCTTGCTGGCTGGCGAACTGCTTATATCGATGTCCGTTGGCGCCCGAGGGGTGGGGAAATCCCCATAAGCAGCGTTGTTTATCAAGCTCACCTGCGGACACAAGGAGTTGAAGTATACTTTCCACTGTTTTTCCTAAGGGAATAATTAAGGCCCGGCTCAGGATGTTCAGCTCCTCACGCAAGGAAGATAATGCCTGCGCCCTGAGGAATGAATTTGAAAGTAGCTTGGGCTGGGCCCCACTATAATTTTTCTTATCCACGAACACAGGAAAATGCAATAAAGAGCTGGTGTGCAGGATCGTCTGCTGCTGCTGAAATAGTTCTTCACAAGAGGTTAGGTTCAAGTGTTGATGCAGTTTAAGTGTATCTAACATATGAATTAACGTGTTCCGCATGGAGCCTGCGAATCTCGCCGCTTCCTTCGCTGTCCTACATACCTCTTCATCTGACAAACCAGCTTCCAGACTTATGATCGCTTCTTGTATCGCTATGCCCATTTGTGTGAACCCGGGCGTTAACCCTATAATGATCACCTTAGCAGAAGGATTAATGTACTCATTATGGGGGGCATAATACATTTCCACCTTGCCATTACGCTCCATTAGAAGCTTTTCCACCTGCAGATCCTCTTTAGTTAGCACTGTACCCTTCGGGAGTGAGAGGATCGCCGATTTATACTGTTGCAGATAGGTAGAGAGGAGCATATCATCTGCCTCACAGGTCTCTATTTGTTATCGAACCACTCACCAGTCGGCCTTCGTACCAGACCGCTTGGCGCTGCGCTCTTCGGGCAACTGCTTCAGCCGAACAGCTGGCATGCAGCAGCACAAAGCTAGCAGTGTCGCCAACCTTTGGCCATACCTGCTCGCCTTTTGGATCAAGGGGTGTTAATCCTCCTGTTATAAATCTGAGGGATTGAGATAATGCCAATTCATCATTGCAGCCGTACAACTCCGCGTAACGCCCTGCCTTCTCCAGTTGATCTCCATTTCCAAAAGGGGACCAGTGATCGGTAAGGCTATCTGTTGCCAGCTTCACTTTTACCCCTTGGCTGTGCAGCATCGGAAGTGGCATCATCATTCTTCCAATAGGCACTGTGGATGCAATAGTCATACCCAGTGATGCCATCCGTTTAGCTACCTCTTCTGCCTCTTGCTGCTGAGCTCCTGCGAACCAGAACGCATGACTGACCGTGACCTTTCCTTGCAAGCCAGCTTCTTCCGTCAGATCAGCTAACCGCGTCAGTGTTTTCTTTCCCGCTTCTTTTCCATCATGTAAATGAATATCAATGCCGGCATTACTCATCACTGCTAATTCCACCATCGTCTGAAGTGACTTCTCGATATCTCCATCCACCGTATAAGGATCTACTCCGCCTACAAAGGTTGCTCCCTCTGCCAGAGATTGTTTTACCAGCTGCACAGAATCCGAGCGCAGCAGGCCATGTTGCGGAAACGCCACAATTTCAGATGAAATTTTACCCGCGAATGCATTTAATGCTTGTACAGTCGCTTCTAATCGTTGCAAGCCGCTGACAGGCTCAATATTGCAATGGCTGCGCACATGTGTGGCACCAAACCCCTGAATAAGCGTCAGGATGCTCTCTGCTTGTTGTCTCGCCATGGGCAGCAGCTTAGGCAATAATACCTTCTCTTCCTCAATCCGTTCGAAAACACTGGACGCAGGCTTTACCGCTCTCCAAGGTCCATCGAAATATGTTTTATCTAAATGGATATGTGCTTCTTCGAAAGAAGGCAGCATCAACAACTCTTTACAGTCATATTTCGGGAGCTGGCTCTGAAGCTCGATGTCTGCTCCAACAACTTCTGAAATCTTATCCCCGTCAATGCGGAGATGACAAACCTTCGTATTCGTACCCGCTACTTGCCCATCCTCAATAACATAACCTTGTTCTAATCTTATATTGGTTAACCAGTAAGAAGCATTCAACATGCTACCCCATCCTTTTCTCAACAATTTATATAGGTACGGACCGCTTTACTCTAAATGTTACCATAGCCCTTGCCATATAAAAAATGATTGAGAAATTTCAATAGCTACAGATCAATCTGACCCCGATGTTTGACTCTGGATCTAGCTTCTCTACTATAATTAACTTCCTTGTTCAGCAGTTCATCTATCCGCAGACACTTCAGACCCTTTTTATCCATTTCTTTTAAGACTTCTTCTAATCCAGTGATCATATTCAAGGGCGCTTCTTCATCTGCCCACGGTGTATCTCCGCTGTCGTGTAGAACAATGATTGAGCCTGGTTTTATTTTTTTTATTAAGGCATCCTTTAATTGCTCTGCACTCAGTGACGCTTTCCAATCTCCGACCATGACAGACCACAATACGATTCGATAAGATTCTCTCAGCAAAAAGAAATCCCCTAGATTAAGAAGCCCCCAAGGTGGGCGGTAAAAGATAGGCCGCTCTCCTGTAATTCGCTCAACAATGTCTGCGGTGCGATCTACTTGCTTCCGTCTATTGGTCCAGGGGAACTGGATCCAGTTGGGTGTATGAGTATAATTATGAATGCCGATTTGGTGCCCTTCTCTGTGCATACGCTCGATCAGTTCCGGATATTGCTGCGCCTTTTTGCCCAATACGAAGAAGGTCGCTTTTATGCCATGCTCTTTTAATAGATCTAGAAGTTCAGGTGTATAACAAGGATCCGGACCGTCATCGAACGTAAACGCAATTTCTTTCTCTGCACCTACCTCCGAGTGAACCCCCCATCCCAATATTCGGGTAAGAGCAAAAGGAACGATCATATAAAAAACAATCACATCCACTGCTAAAATTATGAAGGCCCACATTAGGAAGCCGCCTCTGTCTTACGCGGGGCAAACCGCGCTTTCAAGGACTGCTTGCTAAGCACAAGCATCATGGGAGATAACTTCTCTGTGCTGTCCTCTACACGATGTTTCCCTTCCGGATGCAGCATGCGAAGTAAAAAACGAAGGTATATCCCGAACCAGTGCCGCTGCCATTTGGACTTGATAGGACGCTGCTCAAACCCTATTCCATGAATAATCCCCCGGTGAAGCAGTGTAATCCCGGTTAGCGCGTTTACTTTGCTTAGTTCCGGATTGCTGTCTAGATCGCGACTGATCTCCTTCATAGCCTCGCGAAGCATGCGTGCCGTACGAATTCCGGCCCGATCTGCGCCAAGCGTACGTGTCAGCTGCACAATCTGGCGATTGTCCAAATGAAGCTCACCCACCCAATCTCCCGGAAGTATCCGTTGCCCATCTTGGCAGACCAAACTTTCTCCGTGATATTTCAACACTACCAACTTACATATCCCATATCTACGCACGGACTGACTACGAAATTTGGTGATGACAGCAAATATGTTCTCCCACATCATCCAAAGGGATTGTGAGAATAATTTTATAAATGGAACTGAGGTTACCATCATTTTTCCTTCTTCCTGTTTAAGTTTATCTTCTAGCAAAATCCTTCACTAAACGCCGCGTATACCTGCCGATCATCTTTACCAGACTGTTTCCGAGATAAGCACCTATCCATAGAGACACTGCACCTAACAACATGAAGAAAAGTGAGATGTTGAATGTTTTATTTTCAATCCCAAATAGCGATATAGAGGACACATCTAATAAATACAGGACAGGTGACAACAAGAGAATAATAGGGGTCAAGTAAAAAAGAGTGGCACAAATGAGACTGACCATGCCGATTCCAAACTGCAACATCAACCCTAAAATCGCTCTCCAGTTATGTTCATCCAGAAACTCTGCCTTAACCCTTTCCCACAAGCTGCCTTCTTCTTGAGATCGGGTTGGGAGCGTGCGAACCGAGATATCCGTATAGACTTTAGTTCGAATTCGCTCATGCTGTAAAAAAGTCTCGGTAGAACGCAAAACATAATAAAGGATCGGGATCCCCACTAAGGTGAAGGACATCGAAACTCCAAAGGTAATGCCCACCAGATAAAAACAAAAGTAAAATAGCCCTGTGGCAAAAGTAATTAATAAGAAACAAAAATTTCTCACATGTTTCCGGATTATTTGATTCATGTTTTTCTCTCCCTCTCTGCAATAAAAAATTGTTCATAACTAAGCAACTCCTATGCTAGTGCTTTTGGTGTAAAATCGACCAGTGCCATAATGTCATATGACAAAAAAAACACCCTACTGCCTACTCCCACAAGGGAAAGCAAACAATAAGGTGCTCATCAACTTCAAATACTTCGGTCAGGATTAATCCGAAATGCCAAAAGCCTTCTCGACTGCCTCCTCACGGTTTCGTACCCCGAGCTTGGCATAGATGGTGGACGCGTAATTCCTCACCGTTCCATCGGACAGATATAGTTTAGCGGCAATAGATTTATAACGCATTCCCTTCGAGAGGCATTCTAGAATCTCCAGCTCACGCGGAGTCAGTCCATATTCATTACTCTTCTCTGTCGGTGGCGCCTCTGAAGCTGGATGCATCTCATAGTGATCAATTAATACATTCGTAATATCGGGTGTAATCATCTTTACGCCCCGATGTACGAGACGTATTCCTTCGAACAGCTCCTGCGGCTCGGTAGACTTTAACAAGTAGCCATCTGCCCCGTTTTGCAGTGCTTCGACTGCCATATCTGCTTCTTGAAAAGTAGTCAGGATCAACACTCGTACCCCTGGCCACTTTTGCTTAATAAGCTTGGTCGCTTCCGCACCGTCCATGCCCGGCATATTTAAGTCCATCAGCACCACGTGAGGTTGTTCCTGCTCGCAGAAGCTTATCGCTTGTTCACCATTCTCAGCTAACCCATTGATCACAAAATCCGGCTCCTGCTCTAGAATAATTCGCAGACTATCCCGGATATAGGGTTGGTCATCTACCAGCAATAAACGAATCGTTTCCTCCTGTATCTCTTCAAGCCTTGGTAAACTGCAGGTCACTAAGGTCCCTTCCCCTGGCTTAGAGTAGAAATACACTTGTCCTTGCAAGTTGGAGGCACGCTCCTTCATCGCATTCACACCAAATCCTGCTTTTAAATCTTCAGTGCCTAATCCATTATCCTGCACATCCAGCCGAATCAGCTTCTCTTCATAATGTAAGCTGATGACAATTTCACTGGCCTGACCATGACGTACAGCGTTGGTTATCGACTCCTGCAAACATCTGTATAATGTCATTTGGGCCTGCTTAGATACTGTATACGGCTCTCCGAATGTTCTTAAGCGAATCTTAACCTTGGAGAAGGTCTGGAAATCATCCACTAATTTCTGCAGGGACTGCATTAGCGTCAATGAATCCTCCGAAGCGCCCACATGGTGCAAATATCGCCGAACATCATCCAAGCCATTGCGGGTTAACTTTAACAAGGCATCTATTTTGTGCTCCCCTTCAGGGGTATTCACCTCCGAACGTAAAGTCTCTAGCCCCATAATAATTGAAGTATAAGAATGCCCCACCGTATCATGCAGATCTTTGGATAAACGATCTCGTTCTTCCAGAAGTGTCATACGTTCAACTTGCGAGATGTACTGCTCTAAAACAGCATTTTGCTCCTTAATAATTCTGCCCTGCTTGTGATTCACCACCAGTAAATGAAAAGCGAACCCAAGCGTATACACCAAACCCATGTTAACAATCATCGATACAGCATCCATTTGTTGTGACAATCTAGATAACATAATTGGAATCAAAATGACCGTGATCGGAGCTGTCCAACGATAGGACTTCTGTGCACTATTGCTGGCGATCATAAAAGCGATAGGCAGAAAAGTTACGTACGATTCAGGAAACAAAGCAGCCAAATATAAACAAAGCCCACCCGAAAAAAGGATCTCCGCTATCAGATAATACTTGTAATGCAGCTGCAAACAAAACCAAGGCACAGAAAAAGAGACCACGCCCCAAACAAACGCGATCCAGAAAGGAATCGTAAAATCCTCCGAAAGATAACACATGGTGACCAAAAAGGAAGTAGAAAAACAAATCCGAAACAGGAGGACGAGCCAATCGTACCAGAACCACTGTTTGACCAGATTAAACAAGGCATTTCCCCCTATATACTCTGCTGACTTAATCTTTATTATAGTGTAACCCCTTAAGGGCTCACTAGTTACAAAAAGTCATGAGTTGAGATGACATTTTTACTAATGGTGTAATTAGTGTAATTAATCATTCAATGTCCCTCTGAATAAGCAGCTTTTTAAATCAAAACACAGACTGTATGATAGTACATATTATTTGTCCATAAAATTGTAGTAAACCAATTGAACCAATAGGACAGCCAATTCTATAAAGTATGAACACTATCGGAGGAATAATAAACTATGTTAGCCGCACTACTTCATGGCATTGCACTGGCCTTTGGATTAATTCTTCCACTTGGCGCACAAAATGTCTTTGTATTTAACCAAGGGGCCTCGCAGCCACATTTTAAAAAAGCCATTCCCGTTATTGTTACAGCCGCTTTATGCGATACCCTGCTTATTTTATTAGCCGTATTAGGTGTTTCAGTCCTTGTGTTTGCCATTCCCGTTCTGCAGACCGCTTTATTTGCTGTAGGACTTTTATTTCTTTTGTATATGGGGTGGTCTATCTGGAAAAGTACACCTACATCGTCAGCGCAAGACGCAACGCCTCTATCCTCCAAAAAACAAATTCTGTTCGCGCTGTCCGTTTCTTTATTAAATCCACATGCGATTTTGGATACTATTGGCGTCATCGGCACTAGCTCACTTAGTTACACAGGCGTAGACAAAGTTGTATTTGCTGGCGCGACTATCCTAGTGTCATGGATTTGGTTCTTTGGGCTGGCTGTAGCCGGAAAAACCGTAGGACAAATCGACTCCAGCGGCAAAATCATGCGGATCATTAATAAGATTTCGGCGATCATTATTTGGATCGTTGCTGCTTATATTGCCTTCAAGCTTTTTTAAATGGAGGAAAAAGAATGCTGTACACCAATTTGCCGTATAATTATGTCCAATTCACACCATAATGTACTAGAATTTTGACTTACGGCGCAGAATGAGGTACATTACAATTTGGACGAACAATTAACAAACCAAAATACTATAATGTTCGCATTTAGAGGTGTAAATTATGAAAGAAGTATTCGATTATGAAGATATTCAATTAATTCCTGCAAAATGTATCGTAAACAGCCGTTCGGAGTGTGATACATCAGTCACCCTCGGTGGGCATAAATTTAGATTGCCGGTGGTACCTGCCAACATGCAAACCATCATTGATGAGAAGATCGCTATCTCCTTGGCGCAAAATGGCTATTTCTACATTATGCATCGTTTTGAACCGGAGAAACGTACGTCTTTCATCAAAGACATGCACTCCCGTGAATTAATCGCATCCATCAGCGTCGGAGTTAAAGAAGAAGAGTATGATTTCGTCGAACAATTATCCAAAGAACAGCTGGTTCCGGAATTCATTACAATTGATATTGCACACGGCCACTCCGAAGCAGTTATTCGGATGATCAAACATATTAAACAATACCTGCCTGCCAGTTTTGTTATTGCAGGAAATGTAGGAACACCTGAAGGCGTTAGAGAATTAGAAAACGCTGGAGCTGATGCTACTAAAGTTGGGATTGGACCAGGGAAAGTATGTATCACTAAGATCAAAACTGGATTCGGTACAGGCGGCTGGCAGTTAGCTGCACTACGCTTGTGTGCCAAAGCTGCAAGCAAACCAATTATTGCCGATGGAGGTATTCGCACACACGGTGATATTGCTAAATCCGTACGATTTGGCGCTTCAATGGTCATGATTGGTTCACTATTTGCCGGTCATGAGGAATCTCCGGGTGAAACCATTGAAATCGCTGGGAAGCTCTATAAAGAATACTTTGGCTCCGCTTCAGAATACCAAAAAGGTGAAAAGAAGAACGTCGAAGGTAAAAAAATTGCGGTTGAGCATAAAGGGGCTTTAGCAGAAACCCTAAGAGAAATGGAGCAGGATCTTCAATCCTCCATCTCTTATGCAGGTGGCAATAAATTAGAGGCTATCCGTAATGTGGATTACGTTATCGTTAAGAACTCCATTTTTAATGGAGATAAAGTCTATTAATTGAACAAACAGGTGAGCAGGATGACTTAGGTCAATCTTGCTCATCTTTTTTTATGAGAACGAGTTCTGCCGGTCTACTTTGGGGTAATGGTAAGAATAAACTCCTACTAGATCACAATAGAGAGGATTATCCTTATGCGGCAAGCTATGATTATTATTAACCCCTCCTCCGGCAAAGAAGAAGCCAGCCAATATGTCAGATATGCAACAAGAGTTCTAAGTGATAAAGACTACTCCGTTACGATCAAGGAGACGGCAAAAGAAGTAGACGCCACTCGTTATTCCATCGCAGCTTGTGAGGAAGGTTATGATCTGGTGATCTCCATCGGCGGGGATGGCACGCTTCACGAGACCATTAATGGTCTTATCGATCAGGAACACCACCCAAAGTTAGGTGTGGTTCCTTTAGGAACGGCTAATGATTTCGCCCGTGCATTACAAATTCCACTGAATCCCGAAATAGCCATTCAAACCCTTGCCTCCTCAAATTTAAAAACAGTAGATATCGGTCGCTTAAATGACCGCCTGTTCGGCAACGTTGTTGCTGTAGGTTCAATTGCCGGAGCATTATCCTCTGTATCCTCCGAAGATAAAACCAAACTAGGGTCATTGGCATACTTGAAAGAAGGTCTTAAACAACTTACAAGCCCTACAGCCCACCCCCTTGTCATTGACCATGATGGACAAATGTGGCAAGGAGACTCCTTACTCTTTCTCGCCGTATTAACTAACTCAGTCGGCGGGTTCGAGAATCTAATACCGGATGCTGCGGTTGACGACGGTCTGCTTCATTGTTTTATTATTTTGGACCTCAGTATATTCAATACCATTACAGCCAGTATATCTTTACTGCTGGGTACCCTCAAGGATCATAAAGATGTTGTCTATTTCACAGCCCACAATGTAAGTGTAAGCTCTCCAGAAACCGTAAGAACCAATGTAGATGGCGAAGAAGGTCCAACTTTGCCTATTACGCTGAGTGTTCTCCCTCGTCATATCCAAGTCATTGTGCCAGAAGTGGACTAACAAACAAAAAGCAGTCCGGAACTCAAAAAGTTCCAGACTGCCCTTAATTTATGGATGCCCCGATCCATATCTTTCTACTAATCCAATGACTAAGAAGTTATTTCTATTCCACTACAATAAATTTTTTGCCTAATAACCACATTCCGCCGCTAATCCCTAAGAAATAAATAGGCATCGTCAGTAATGAACCATTATGAAGAGCGCTCATTCCCCACGTCGCCAAGCTAACAAGCAAATAATAGCCCAAGCTGAATATCGCACCTGCTGTTCCTACAACATCCTGAAATTGAACAAGAGCAAGACTTAGACAATTAGGTAAAGCAATCCCTGCACCCATTAATAGGACAAACAGCGTTATTAGAATACATACGATCACTATCATATCCGGCAGCGAGTCAAGACTGCTTGCGATTGTTAATAGCAAGGCTCCGCTCGCCATTACTAGACAGCCGATATGGATTATTTTTTCTGGGGCATAGAGGGTTAATAATCTTTTGGAGATCATTGCGCCTACAATCGACGCCAAAGCCACAATAATGCCGAGAAAACCATAGACTCCTGGTGAAATCTGAAAGTGTTCAATAAATATAAAAGGAGCTTCAGCATAATAGCTGAACAAGATTCCGTTAATGCCTCCAATTAGTAATCCAAACACCAATACACGTGGCAATGCGAGCATTTTTTTGACTATAGGCAGAATAGCCACCTTTTTTCTCATGGAAACATCAGTGGTTTCTGGCAGCTTCCAAAAAGCATACATAAATAACAACACACTCATCATTACTAATGTAAAGAAAACCGCTCGAAAACCAAAAGCTTGATCCACCCATCCGCCAATTAACGGACCTACTGCGGGAGTAAAAGCAATGACCGCCGAGATTTGGGCAAACATAACATGCCGTTTATTCCCGGAGACACTCTCACGAAGAATGGTTTGGGTAATAATCGAACCTGTTGCTGCTCCAAACGCTTGTATAAACCGGCTGACTAACAGCAAATGAATGGATTCTGAGTAAAAACACATCAAGCTTCCCATACCGTATACAAGAAGTCCAGCCAGCATGGAAGATCTCCGCCCGATGAAGTCAGACAACCAACCCCAGCTAAAAACTCCTAAAGCAAATCCAATAAAATATATACTTAACGTTAACTGTACAGAACTATTGGTGGCCCCAAGTGCTACTGCGATATCCGGTAACGATGGGGTGTAAATCGTCTCACTAATTTGCGGAAAAGCCACAAGAACAATCATTAAAAGTAACGATGGTGCTGCATATTTTTTCATCTTATTTTCGCCCTCCTACAAGCTTATATCCTCGAACAACTACAAGAATATGAGCCTAGCTAGGGAAATGGGGGCATCATTATAGCAAGACGACTATAGATCATCATGTTAGAAAATCACCTTTCATTGTTATGCTTTCATTGTTATATAGGAGGGCTTACCCGAAAGATATCGGGCAAAGATTTGAGTTTCAATTATTCAACCAAAACATCATTATACACGGTAATAGAAAAGCTCTCAAACGAATCGCTTCGCCTGAGAGCTTATTTAGGTTAGGAATTTTGTTCTGATAATCCATGTATAGTTACGCCAACAGCGCTGGATTTCTTTTTGTCCTGAGAAGCATGTAGCTTTACCATCACAAATCTTGCAAACGGCTGTATCAATATACTTTCAGCGAACAGTGCAATTAGGAAATTTCTTGGCCAATTGGCTAAGAAGTGATTAAACGTTTGAGAACTCAACCCGTTTCCGATAATGTCTCCAATAAACGTCATACAAAATGACATTCCTAGTACGGTGAATAAGATACGGAATAGGATTTTGGCGTTGAAGCTATCTGTAGGTTGTGTGAATATAGCTGTCAGCTTTTCGGCAATACGGCCAATAACAACAGGCTCAATAATCATGACAATTACCCAAATGATCGGAAACACCTTAAGAATCGTTAAGGCAACCTCACCATTAAATTCTCCAACCCCTAAAATGATATTTATTGAGGACATAAACAGTACCGTCAGTGTAGAAATGATTGCACCATATAATGCCCCCTCCTTAGCGTTTCTTGGTAATCTTGCTTCTTGATTCATGATGTTCTTCCTTTCAATATTGTCGGTAATAGTTTGGCGATAGTTTTTAAGGGAGTTGTAGATTTTTGCGTTAGGCACAACATCATCGCCCCTTCGATCGAAGCCGTCATCCACAATGCCATCTCGAAGGCTGATTCCTGCGAATAACCTTCAGTTACAAGCTTATCGCAGTAAATTCGTTCCATGTTCTCATAGAGCAAGCTACATGCCTGGCGAACAGGTTCACTCACCGTAGCCATTTCACTGACAATACTGCTAAAGGTATATCCGGTAATCGTGCCCTCGGTTTCTAAGTTGTGAATCAACTTGTCGATCATGGATTGTATAGCTTCTAACGTCGATGGATGCTTTTTAAAAATATCCTCAATATCTATCGTAATTGCTTCATTTAAGCCCTTTAAACAAGCAATTAATAGTTCTTCTTTTCCATTTGGAAAATGATGATAAAGCGCTCCTTTGGTCACATTACAGGCTTTTAAAATTTCATTCACGCCTACATTTTTATATCCTTTTTGCTGAAAAAGAAGTGTCGCCGTCTCAATCATTAGCGATTTTGTATCCACAATAACGTACTCCCTCTAACATACCAACCGGTCTGTTTGTTATTATAACAATATAAAAATGAATAATGTAAGTCTTTTTTGCTTTTTTTCAAAAAATATTTCATTATTTTCATTTATAACTGAAAACAGGATATGATCTAGTAAGTCTAGAAGTTAATGTGGAGTTCAAAACATAATTGTCGTTATGAATACAAAAGAATAGGGTGTATATATGAAAAAAAACGCCTTAGTAATTATGCTGATAAGCTTGATTACTTTAATCTTTATCGCAGCTTGTAATGGTAATCAGAAAAAAGATGACTTTTTGACGCCATACCTTACTCAAGAAAATAAATCTTTTTCAATCCTAATTTTATCGAAGAACGATCGTTTTTTTGAGCAAACTAAAGAGCTTGAGGATATTTACAAGGAAAATATGACTTGTATCAGCAAAGCAGGTGTTATCAAAAAAGATTCGAAAGAGGGCGACCGCTTAAAAGAGGATTTGAAGATCAACACTTACCCTTCATATATCCTATTGGACAATAAAAAAGTGCTGCTTATAAGCGAAAATATTGAGCAGTTTAAAACAGAGTCAAAACAAATCATAGAAGAAATTCTCAACAAATAATGCATAGATATTTAAGTGCCTACAGCAAAAAGGGCTCAGTTTCCTGAGCCCGCAAATACTTAACCTACTATGTTTTCATGTCTGAAGAATTGTCCCAACACTCCACGTTTTCCAGACCCTCTATGCTATCTTTATAAAAGACAGGGTCCTTCCCTGCCCGCTTCTGGCGCTTATAATCCTGCAAGGCGGCAAAGGCCACTTTAGATAACAAAAGGATAGCGATCAAATTCACGATGACCATGAAGCCCATAAATAAATCAGCCAAATCCCATACCAATTGAACCTTAGCTACGGAGCCAAAAATAATCATCACCAAGACGCTGTATCTATAGAATAGTAATACTTTTTTATTGGAGTTCAAGAATTCTATATTGGTCTCACCATAATAATAATTTCCGATTAACGTACTGAAAGCAAACAATAAAATCATGATCGCTAGGGATCCCGAGGCCCATGAACCAATATGTTCGCTTAATGCCGCTTGTGTCAGCTTAATTCCATCCAGCCCTGGCTGTTTATACGCATCGGATAACAAGATAATAAAAGCAGTACTCGAACAAATAAGTAACGTGTCTGTAAGTACACCCAGCGCTTGCATCAGCCCTTGTTTCACCGGATGACTAGTTGTTGCAGTTGCCGCAGCATTCGGAGCACTACCCATTCCCGCTTCATTGGAGAATAGTCCCCGTTTCACCCCTTGCAGAATAACTGCCCCAAAAGATCCCCCCGCGATTTGTTCAAATCCGAAAGCACTTTTCACAATAAGCGCCAGAATCGCCGGTATTTCCGTAATATTAATTAACATAATAATAACAGCAGCCCCAATATAGATCCCTGCCATAACCACTACAATATATTCGGACATTCTAGCTATACGTTTAACCCCACCAAAGATAACAGCCGCAAAAGCAGCAGCGACTACAAGTCCAAGAATCACCCGATTAGTGCCAAATGAATTCTCAAAGGCCACTGTAATCGTATTGGATTGAACTGCATTAAATACAAGACCAAAGGATAACGTGATCAGAACCGCAAATACCGCGCCCATCCAACGTTTTTTCAGGCCTTGCTCCATATAATAGGCGGGACCCCCACGAAATCCAGTCTTGTCCTTCACTTTATACACCTGTGCCAGAGTACTTTCAATAAATCCAGACGCTGATCCAATAATAGCTATGACCCACATCCAAAAAACAGCCCCTGGTCCACCTATTGCGATAGCAATTGCGATCCCTGTAATATTCCCTGTCCCAACCCTTGCTGCCATACTGATACAGAAAGCCTGAAATGACGAAATGGAATCTTTTGACCTTTCATTGGACTCTTTAAGAACCCTAAACATTTCTTTAAACATGCCAAACTGAACAAACTTCGATCGAATGGTGAAATAAATTCCACAAACAATAAGCAGAACCACCAAAATTTTCGACCAAAGAAAGTCATTTGTTGCACTAATCATACTGTCTAACATTTGTTGCATGTAAATCCGCCTCTCCATTGTGTCGATACCCAGTTGCTGAACCTTAAGTTACATAGTATTTTCAAATATAACAGCCCTTATTTCAAAAGCCAACAAAAAAAATTAGCCAGCAACACCATACCTTACACCGGTGTGAGAGCTATTTGCCCATCTTCATCTGAGCTCACAAGCTCCTTTAGATTAATCTAGGTATTATAAAAAAATGAAAAAGCATCCGGTGGAAGAAATGTATGACAACAATGTATGCGCGTATTTATATCGTGGAGAACATTTGGTTTGATTTGATTTCAGGACGAACGAGGAACGAAGCTATAACATCAGCAGCACAACTAGTGCCCTTATTAGCCGCAAAAGATATTGAAGAAATGGCTGTCCTCTATCATGAGCTAGCCAGCAAAAATAAAATCGTTCTGGCTAGTCAAATAGATAAGGATCCCACCGTTGTTTTGGACCATCCAGCTATGGGATCGCTTGAGACATCCATTTCCGGGGTTATCTCGAATAATCATAGAGCAGATATTTTCGAGGTATTAATTAGCCACAGCTTTAAAATATTGGTACACCTGATTTAACTTCTTATCATGTTTCCCTTTTGGACTCTCCATATTCCCAAATTCGAAAAACTTCACTTTCTTGATGCCACAATATTGAAATAGTGCTTTTCTCATCAGCACTTTATGGGAATTATTCAGCCAATATAAAGGATAAAGGGTCGGCCCCTTCATGCTGGAAATGCAAACCACAGACTTTCCTTTCAGCAGCCCTTCGGGGATGAGACCACCCTTTTCTCTGTAAGCGAAATTAGAAGCAAACATTTGGTCAATATAACCGAGCAGCATTGCGGGAGGACGTCCCCACCAGATTGGATACACAAACACAATTTTGTCGGCCTGACGAATCTGCTCCCGATACTTCTCGAGCTTGGGATCGATATGCATGTCTCTTCTACGTTTATTCTCATTAAAGACCAGCACAGGATCAAATTGCTCTTCGTAAAGATCAAGGACCTCTATCTTCGTGATCTTTTGATTCTCATTACTTCCCTGAATGACTTTATTGAAAAAAGCATAACTTAAACTTTTATGATTCGGATGTGTATAGATGACTAAAACGTTCATTGCTCCACCTCTTTAATTATCATTTGATAACAAAATGGTATCACAACCGTTATTTAGTTGTCAAATGATAATTGTATTATGATAATTATTTTGTTAAGGTTTACAATAAGAGGTGATCCTTATGGACAAACAAGCGTTTTTTCAGAAAATTGTTACCTTTACGACAGCAGTCCATGAAGTAACATTTGACTTTACCAAAGATGTTAGACCGGAAGGCATTACGCCCGTTCAATATAGTATTCTGGAATATATTGCGGTTAGCCAGCCTGTTACCCTCAGCCAAATCAGCGATTGTAAGAATATCTCTATGCCGAATACCAGCCGTGAGCTCAAGAAATTAACAGAAAAAAACCTGTGTGAGAAGCTTGATGTCGCCGAGGACAGGCGTAAGCAAATGATCCGGTTGTCTGATGCTGGACAAGCGATGATGAACGAGGCTTTTGAGCGGATCGGTGAACGTTTTCTGAACCGGATTAAAGAGGTTCCCCCAAAGGAATTAGCCGAGATTAACCATGCCCTCGATATCCTGCAATCTAAGGTGTTTAATACCCAGCAATGATCCGAGAAAAAGACAATAGAGCAGCAGCGGTTCCCCATTAATGGGAGCACCGCTGCTCTGTGTTTTGGGTCGTTGGTTAGCTGACTCAAGACCGATTATTGGCTAGTTAAAACCTAACAAAATCGAATCAGCCTCACCTTCAGCTAAATCGCCGAATCGTATTCGTCCACTGAGGCTTTCGGACCCAGATGACGTTATTGGCATGTTTTTAGCCTTTTGTGCGTAGTTTCGGACTCCAGCGACGCTATTCCTATGAATCGGGTTCATATTGGGTGTTTTTTATGCCAATAGCTGCTATGCGGTCCGTTGGCATTCCAAATATGCGAAAAAGCTGCATTTAAGGTCAGCTGAGTCCGAAAGACGCTTCCCTAATAATCACCTAATAGAAATAGGCACTCCTCTTAAGGAATGCCTTGATTGGATTATAAGTATTCTTAGCCAGCGAAATAGACTATTTCACCAGTCCGCTGATAAAGGTCTCAAAATTGTCAGCCAAACGTGTGATTTTGTATTTGTTATCCCGATCTACATGAATAACCTCAGGTTCGCCATCATTCCCGAATTCACGGTAATCCAGCATCACCACTTCATTCTCAGAAGGACAATCACAAATCACCACACCAACTTCAGGATAACGTCCATTTTCAATCACAGTCCGGCTGCCTGAAGCCCCACACAGCGACTTATTCTTATCTCGTCCAATTCCGAGGATACCAGAAATCGTAATAAATTCTCCTGTTCCCGGAATCGGATAACGATTGTTATGAGGAATTCCCCCATTATGTAACTTCATCATATCCACATAGGAAGCAGGCAGCTTGAAGACCAGCTCTTCTTGTACAGAAGTAATCAATGCATCTGAAGGCGGGTCAGAAATATATTCTGAGAACGCATACTCGCTGTCATCCCAGAAATTAGTGGTATCCAACGCTATTACAGGCTTCTTAGCAGGTTTGTTTACAGGCTTTTTCGCAGCTTTTTTAGCCAATTTACGTTTGATCCAGCCCAGAAACTCCAATGTGTCTTCATCATCAGGTTCCAGCTGATCGGCAATCGTAAACGCTTTTAAAGCTTCGTCATATCTTTTCAGATAATAATAAGAAACCCCGATACGGTAATGCCAGAGCGGGTCACCTTCACCCTCATCTTCAATGCTCAAATACTGCTCTAAAGCCTCTTCATATTGCCCGAGATTATTAAGCGCCCTGCCCAAATGACTAGTTAGAACATAATCTCTTTCCTCTTCAGGAATTTCCGTGATTGCATCCACGATTTCTTGAAATTCATCTTCCTCATGCCATTCATCCAATTTTGCCAATAACTCATCACTCATCATTAATACCTCCTATTAACGATCACTCAAAATACCTATTAGAAATTATACCATTTCTAACCTATGCCCAGCCAATAACGCATGTCCTAGCCCTATCAATCAAAAAGCAACTTCCCTTTTTGCTGTGAAAAACAGACCGCAGCGTTTATCTGCGGTCTGTTTTTCGTATACAGAAAACCATTTTAATTATGGTAACTATAATTGCTGCTTTCTATCCTGCCTTTACGACTGCATCCCGTTTTCGATCCTCTGCAGGAACTCTTCAACGGCACTATAGCCAAGCTGTTTAAGGTACCAATTGTTCGCAGCCGCCTCGATCAGGCCAGCCACGTCGCGGCCAGGCTGAAGCTGAATTTCAATATGCGGAATTTGCACGCCAAGATATTCTGTGAACTGGGGTTCGATTTCGAGCTCATTATTCAAGGAATTCTCCCGCCATGGTGACAACTCGATGTCGAGTACAATTCGTGTCTCTTCCTGAAAAGCTCTACGCCCGTACTGCCGTACAACATTGATCAGACCAATACTGCGCAGCGCTAGGAATTCACGGGTCGTTTCATTATGCGTGCCGAGAAGCGTCGCCGGTCCCAGCTTCTTAAGCACAACTACATCATCGGCCACAAACCGATGGCCTCTTCTAATGAGCGTGTGAGCGGTTTCGCTTTTTCCGATCCCGGACTTGCCTCTTAATAGGACACCTATGCCAGACACGTTCACACACACTCCATGAATTGAAAGTTCTGGCGCCAGCGCCTTCACCAGATAAGTATCAATCTTTGCGATGAACTCTGACGTCGTCTCTTCCGTCCGAAGTAGTGGTATACCTTCTTGGTCGCAGAATAAAGTCAAATAGGGAATCTCCTGCTGACCCGTCGTCACAATAAAACATGGGGGATGATACTTAACGATATTGCCAATATGTAACTTGCGTTGCTCAACGCTTAGCTTTAGCAGATAATTGATTTCTTTACGGCCCAATACTTGTACTCGCTTCATGGGGAAAAAGTCGAAGTAACCCACGAACTCCAGGCCAGGTCTATGTGTCTTAGAGCGAGTGATCTCGCGGTCCATGCAGCTAGCACCCGCAAGCACTTCCAGCTTAAACGTTTCCGTAAGGCTTTGAACGGTAATCGATTTCAATGTTGTTCTCCTCCTGTGGCTACGTATTTTGAATACGTAATACGGTTACCGGGATATATTCAACGACGAATAGAATGATTCCTGCAAAAGAAATAGACAGATCATGAGATATTAACAACTATGTTCCTTCAAGAAAATTAATGAGGTATATCTCCGGTTGCGTGAGAAAATCTGCAAAACTACATAAATCCGCGTACGTCTGATGTTCCACGTCGTAACAGCCTATCAGGCCTTTTTTCTTCGGATTCCACATAAGCAGCAGATCAGAGTAATTATCTATATCGGCTGACAGACGGAGCAGCTTTTGCCGGCCGATTTTTATTTCAATGGTATCAGTTAATGTGAAAAAGTCGATATATCTAATTTCATATTCATTTTGTGTTAGCTCAAGACGCAGTTTTGTTCCAGTAAGAAAGCTAACCAATTCATCAGACAATTTATATTTTCTCAGCTCAAACTTCTTATTCTCGATATCATGAAATTCAGCCGGCTCTAACGATTTCAAAAAGTCAGCCAAAGCTGTATTCTTATTGCTCACAGCAATGGTGTAAGGGCGATCGCCATCTTTTTCCGCCAAGGTAACGTCTGCGCCACGTTCAATCAAATATTGTACCATCGCTTGATTACCCATTCTTGTGGCAACCGTTAACGGAGTGGCTTGATAAGGATAGACCATATCGGAATTGTTGTAATTAATGTCCACCCCATGATCCAATAAATAAGCAACGGTCTTAAGGTCGTGATCTGACACCGCTTTGCGTAATACAGCCCCACCATGCTGCTTAATATCTAATCCTAGCTCATGTATGAGCGGGATATTGTTTTTGTTGCCATAGTAGGCCTGCGAATATGCACCTGACTTGACCTGATTAAGCTTGTCCAGTTTGGCCCCTTGTGCTGCAATATAGCGGACGATATCTTCTTTACAATAGCGAACCGCGAGCAAAAAAGCCGGATTATTCTTCACATTCAGATTTACCCCGTGCTGTACCAGCAGCTTTATGACATCCATTCTCTCTGATATAAGCGCCAAATCTAACGGGGTTAACGTGGTATATTTGCTAAGGACGATGTCCTCTTCAATATCCCAGCCTGCTCTAATGGCAGCCTCTAATTCCGGAATATTTCCTTTGTAAATATGCATGGCCATTTGCGGCAGTTCCTCGAACTTCCCTATATCCTTCAGACGGATCATCTATTATCCACTCCTACTTCAAGTATTATGAAGAGTATAGAGAACCGTATAGTAAAAAACAATCCAAACTAAGGATGTTGTTCTAACAAATAGTCCTCATAATGTTCAGATCGGTGAGATTATTGCTGCTATTTCAAAAAATAAAAAGAAGCTCCGTAAATTCACGAAGCTCCTGTTTACAATTTATGATGGTAAGTAAAGTTGAAGCAGCCTGCTGTTGCCAGCGAGAAAGCTGGCTATATTCCTCTTTACCCTTGGATGTCCCGTCTCGCCTCTTGCTCGGCAAGAATCTCGTTATCTTCCGCGTTATCCCGCGTCACTTTCTGAACGCCAATAGCGCTATAAGAAATCAAGAGAATAACAGCTATGTAATACCCCTTTACATTTAATTCAAATGGAGCATTGTAAAGGCCAATAAAAAACATCGCATACCCGATAATCAAACCCACAAAAGCCATAATTGTGAAGGCCCCTGTGTTTCTCATCCTGTGTTTAGGGTTATCCAAACGAAATTCTTTATCCTCTGTATTGTCCCTAACCACCTTTTGCACAACGATACAGGAAATCGTAATTAACACCATACAAAGCAAATAATACCCTTTTACGTTTAGCTCCCAAGTGTCGTTATACACTCCCAAACAGAATAGAAAAAGTCCTGCCCCCAATGCAAAATACGATGCCCCCGTAAAAGCAGCCGTGTTGCGTTTGCGATATCTCTGATTCATCTGATAATTCCTCTCCCACTACAGACTTGAATGATGATATATCCTTCTCCACTATACCGTGGAACATCGGTAAAATTCTACCATGAATCAGGTTGTTTTAGGGAATTCCAGGAATTTTTTTACTATACAAATATAAAATAACGCAAACACCGAAAGGACGGTCTCAGTCCCATACAATATAGGACGAAAACCGCCTCCCGCGATCTCTGCAACATAAATTAGAAAAATGCTACTGCCTTTCCTGATCCACCAATTGCTGCTGTGCGAGACGAATCATTTCGCGGACCATCGATCCACCAATTTTACCGCCGATCTGGCCCACCGATTCTGTGCTCAAATGACCATTTTGACCGCGCTCCAAAGGGACACCCAGTTCTTTTGCAACTTCGTATTTCACATCATCAGGCCGCTCCGGATCTACATCATACCCCTCGCGCCGCATCACTTCCGCTTTAAAAATTTGCATTCCGCGGCTGGCTCCCGGCACTGCATATTTCCTGTTCCTTCTAGACATCCTTATCCCCTCCCAAACCTGTTTTAAATAACATGCCCGGAAAGCGGAACCTCAACCCTTATTGACTTGCCCCGATTATTTCCAAGCAGGGCGCCGTTGCAACGCGGCATTCGTAGCACGCAAGGTTAAAGCCCAAAATAAAAAAGCCACAGCACTAACAGAAGCTCCAAGCCAACATACCCCGTTCCAGCCATAGTGAGAATATATTTGAGTGGAGGCAATCGATCCGCTAGCACTTCCAATGGAGTAAAAAACCATATACCCTGCGGTGAGCCGACTACGTGCCTCCATGCGCAAGGTAAGTATTATACTTTGATTGGTGACATGCACCGCCTGCACTGCCAAATCAAGCAGAACAATACCAATGACCAATGCCAACAGCGACTGCTCCGTAAAACTGATAAACCACCATGAAATCAACAATAGAAGTAAAGCTATGCCTGTCGTTCTCTGTCCATGACCCTGATCCGCTAGCTTTCCCGCCCGTGCAGCAGCTAATGCTCCCACAATTCCCGCCAGACCAAATGCCCCAATTGCAGTATGTGAAAGTGATAACGGCGGAGCACTAAGAGGCAAGACCACAGAAGTCCACAGAATACTGAAAGCAGTAAAAATCAGCAAAGCCAGAATAGCGCGGATACGCAATACTCTCTCTTGTACAAACAACATAAACACTGAGCTAAGCAGCTGAGCGTATGACAGTGTTTTTACCTCACGTTTCACATTTGGCAACACCCTAAATAATGTACACACCATACAAAGCATTAAAGCAGCAGAAAAAAGGTATACGGAACGCCAACCTGCAAGATCTGTAAGTATTCCTGAAATGGATCGCGCAAGAAGTATTCCAATCACAATTCCACTTGTGACCATGCCTACGACTCGCCCGCGTTCGGCAGGGGCAGCCATTGTCGCCGCGAACGCAACAAGCGTCTGCGTTACAACAGCGAGTAGTCCCACTGAAGCCATACCTACGAATAGTACCGTGCTGGAAGAGGCAGTACCCACGATAATCAAAGCCACCACAGATAATAACATCTGGCCGATAATCAGGCGGCGCTGATTCAGTAAATCTCCTAGTGGCACGAGCAGTAACAGCCCTACTGCATAAAAAATCTGCGTGATAGTAATAAGAATACCAATGGTTGAATAATCAATACCAAATTCTTTCGACAAATGATCAAGCAACGGTTGAGCAAAGTAGATGTTTGCAACCGACATCCCGCAGACAACGGCAAACAAAAGTGTCATATACCGAGGCATCGAGGAAGCATGAATAGAATCAGATGGCGTATGCGTCTCTTGTGACGAAAGCTTTTCTTTAGTCCCCTGCATTTTGGACACACCCTTTCTCTGTTAAATTTAAATCGCAAACACATTTCATACTGATCAGTATGTTATTATGCTCAGTAAATTTATCTTACAAAATGGTGTTTGTCAACATAAATATTTGATGCTACCGACTTTGATTTGACAATATAGACGACTAGTTCTAGTATTATAAAATACTGTTCGGTAATAAATTATTGAAATCAAATATAACGAGGGGTGTTAATAATGGCTCGAACCCGCGAATTTGACGAGGAAAAAGTATTAGAATCAGCTATGGAGCTATTTTGGGAGAAGGGATATGAGGCTACCTCATTAAGCGATTTAACTTCCAGAATGGGCATTCAACGCCCCAGTATATACTCAGCTTTTGGAGACAAAAAAGAATTGTTCGAAGCTGCGCTACGTAAATACACGATGTCCCATGCTTCCCGTGTCCGAGCCCAACTTCAAAGCAATCCATCCGTAAAAAAAGTCTTTCGTAGTTTTTTTGAAGATGTGGTGGCGGAGGAGTATGCAGGCAGTGTGAACCGAGGATGTTTTTGCATCAATACAATGGTTGAGCTAGCACCTCATGATGAGAAATTCGAGATTCTTACAAGAGAACACCAAATGTATCTATCGGTCATATTTCAAGAAACTATTGAACGTGGTATACAATCAGGTGAGCTTAAGGGTGGTGTAAATGCGAAGGCCTTGGCACAGGCACTAATCGTATCGCTAATTGGGCTTACTGTACTCTTGAAATCCCGCCCGGAGCGATCCTTTGTTGATAACGCAATAACAGTGATACTTACTTCGCTTGATTGATTCAGAGTCTTGATTTAAGTCAATGCCCGCCATAGTACTCCTAATTACAATGAAATAAAAGTCCTTTAGGAGGCTATCTTATGGCTATCTCAGAAAAAGACCTATCGAACCAGCGTAAGTCCGCTTTAACAGCTGGAATATCACTGATCATCATGACCCTCGCTTCATTTTTTTCATATGGCTTTGTCCATGGGACTCTTGTTGTGCAAGGCGATGCCCGTGCCACATTTATTAACATTGTATCTTCCAACAATCTTTTCAAAGGGGAAATCTTGGGCTGGATCATCATTATGATTACTGACATTCTGGTCGCCTGGGCGTTTTATGTGTTTCTAGAACCCATCAACCAAAATCTTTCATTACTTGGCGCATGGCTCCGTCTAACCTATTCCGCTATATTGGCAATCTCTATATTAACTTTGATATTTGTGCTGCTGCTCACGGGAAACACAAATGGCTTTTCCTCATTAACAATCGAACAAACTCAAGCATTTATGATGTTATTTCTGGATGCATTTCAATTCATTTGGTCTATGGGGCTGGTCGTTTTTGGCGGGCATTTGTTAATAGTGGGCTATGTGGCTTTAAAATCCGATGTCATTCCTAAAGTAATCAGCATCTTGCTGCTGCTTGCTTCAATAGGCTATATTATCATTCATCTAAGCAAAATGTTTCTCCCACAATATGAGGCAGTCATTACAACACTTAATTTTATTTTTACTATTCCTATGATTGTAGGAGAACTAGGCTTTGGGATATGGCTACTGCTTAGAGGTGGAAAAATCCCCAAAAGTGTATAACGATTTTGCTATTCATCACCGGAATGAACCCGCTTCTTAATTCTACTTAATGACTCTGGCGTAATCCCCAAATAACTGGCTAATTGATGTTGGGGGACACGGGTAAGTAAATGAGGTCTTTTTTGTAACAAGGCTTTGTAACGTTCTTCAGGATTGGAAGCAATAAAGGAAGTCAACTCATCCTGAACCTCACCCAAGTTTTCCTCTACCATTTTGCGTATCATGGTTTCCAGCTGAGCGTGTTTATGGAGCATATCCTGTTCCGCAATAAGATCACCAACCACCAATATGCTGTCTTCTAGGCAGGTTAAGGTGTACGCTGAGGGTCTACTCTCCTGATGCCGATTAAAAATCGAAACCGCTTGCTCTTCCGTATAAAAATTAGATGTGACTTCTTTGCCCGATTCATCTATCGAGGACTGCCTCACACATCCCTTTAACACAAAAAAACATTTTGAGGGAACGTCTCCTTGTCTAAGGAGTACCGTCCCCTTCTTGTATTCCTCAATAGGAATACCTTCAACAATATCCTGCTGTTCCACTTCGTTAAGAGATGTAAATTTACTCATAAACTTATACAATATGCTTTTCATTTATCTCTCCAATCTCATTGCACAACCTCATATAAAGATACCTCTAACGGCTGAATAAAGTGTGACCACTCACCTGTTGTGTACAGCAGAAGCCGATGCATCGCACGCGTACAGGCTGTATAAAAAAGCTTGCGTTCGCTTTCCCGATCATACGTCTGTGTGGAAGCATCATAAATCAGTACGGCGTCGAATTCAACCCCTTTTGCGAGATAAGCGGGAATTACTAAAATGCCCTTCTCAAAAGTGAGCGTCTCCTTCGTAATAAGCCGCAGAGCTTCGCATCCTTGTGACTTTAATTCTTCATAGGCCGCACGGCTTTCAGCTGCAGTCTTGGTAATCACGGCAATAGAGTCAAGCCCTTCAGCCATCAACGCCGCGAGATCTTCTTTAATTCTTATTGCCCGCTCTACGTCGCTACTTGCCTTCACTAGGAACGGCTTCTTACCCTCTCTTTCAAAAGGTACGATCTCCTCATTAGGCAGCAACGCCTTCGTAAACTCCACAATCTGACGAGTTGAACGATAACTTCGAATTAGACGGATCAGGCTCGTTTCATCTTCACCATAAAGCCGGATCAAAGGTGAATCCACCTCGTGCAAATTCGTTGCTTGAGGGAAAATTGCTTGGCCGAAATCGCCGAGCACAGTCATGCGCGCGCGGGGAAACAGCTGTTTGAGAAACGCGTATTGGAACGGCGAATAATCCTGGCCTTCATCGATAAACAGATGCCGAACTTCTGTGTTCATACGAGTACCCTCGACAAGTTCTTTTAAATACAGGAATGGAGTGGCATCCTCGCAAAAGAGTTCATCGCGGCTCAGTTTTTCCTTTGTTTGCTTACAAATTTCCTGCCACTGAGCAGGTACCTCAGTCTCGTTCGTCATATGCCGATAACTGGCGTCGGCACTAAACAACTGATCGTATAACCCAATCGTATCTATGAACTTGAACCGTTTGACATCGCGTCTCAGCGGTGTAAAGTGCTCCTTCACAATCATGCGGCGCAGCAGTTCTTCTTCCTGCAGACCAAAGTCAAAAACATTCTCTTCCCCTTGGTCCTGATTAGGAAAATCCCCATAGTTCTCAAGATACTGAGTCGTAAAATCAAAGACGGCTTCCTCCCGCCGATACTTCTTAAGTATCTCACTGTAGGCTTCGGCATACTGATCGGTATCGAGGTAATCGAGTTCATCTTGAACCCAGAATGCCTCCTGTTCCTGACGCTCCAGCGAAGCCAACTGACGCAGTAGCCATTCACGCAATAAAACGATGCGGTTAGCCAAACGGATGGAGCTATCATAGCTGTAAAATTGCGATTTCATCTGCTCCGCAGTAATCAACTCGCGGTCCCGAAAACGGATACTATGAAACAACATCCCTTCCTGCCCTAACCACAACGCATAGTTTTGCAAAGCATGCAGAAAAGCTTCTGAAGCTTTATACTGCATTCCAGTTAGCCGTGCTTCATACTCTGGAGAAGCTTTGGACGTCAGTACATATTCAATCTGCTCGAACGGGTCCTCTAGACGAAGCGTAGATCCAAGCCAATAATCAATATACTCCTGAAAGGTTGTTTGCTGCATATTCTCCTCGCCAAGCTCGGGAAGCACCGTAGATACATAACTGTTAAACATCGGATTAGGCGAAAAAAGAACAATCTGATCCGCTTTGAGCCTATCGCGGTGTTTATATAGCAAATAGGCTACCCGTTGCAGCGCTGCGGATGTTTTTCCGCTGCCCGCCGCTCCCTGCACAATGAGCATACGGCTACTATCGTTGCGGATAATAGCGTTCTGTTCCTTCTGAATAGTCGCCACGATGCTCTTCATTTGTGAATCCGCACCCTTACCAAGCACCTGCTGAAGTAATTCATCACCGATCGTTAAGCTCGTATCGAACACGTTCTGAAGCTGACCCTGACGGATCTGGTATTGCCGCTTCAGCATCAATGTTCCTGAGATTTGTCCTCCCGGTGTATCGTAAGTGGCGGGGCCTGGCGAATGGTCATAATACATACTTGCAATAGGTGTCCGCCAGTCATATACCAGAAAGTTTACACCTTCTGCATCGATGAAAGACGCCACCCCGATATAGATTTGCTCACTGGAGTTCAACCCATCTTCTTGAAAGTCCATTCGTCCAAAATAGGGTGACGGCAGCAGCCGTTTCATGTTTTTATAACGCAGCAGCCGTTGGCGGTGGCTACGTTCCCGTTCAGACAACAACGCTTCTTGCTGTTTTATACTGTAAAAGGTCTCCTCGAAATCCTCATGTGTGCTCGTATTGACCGTAACTTCCTCCCAAAACTGCTTGCGGATGTCCGTCACCTGTTCACGTAATCCTGTCACTTCCGGTTCCAGCTCGCCAATCTTTGATTGCAATTCTTCCGTGACCGAATCTAGCCGTTTCTGTTCTCCCTGCCAATCTTTTTCGTTTAACATTTTTACTAACACGCTCCTTTTCAAGGTTGTTATCAAGAAGCAAAAATACAAATTTGACAAACTGCCAATCCGCGTGGTATTATTAATGTATAAATAAGATGTAATAAATCTGTCTGAAATACGCAGATTAACAGTGGTCTTCTCATAATATCACGTTATTTCATGGCGCGCAAATTATATATTAAGAAGAACCGGCAGCTCATGCCGGTTCTTCTTTTTTATTCCTTTCTGCAAAGAGTAGCCGTTCTCCCTAAGTATCCATTTCCCTAGCAAAAGGGTTGCTGCCTTTTGTTTCTGGTCTGCCTAACGGACCGAGGTGACTTTATTTACTGATTTTCAGCCTTTAAAGCAGACTTTCGGACTCCAGTGCAGCTATTCTTTATCCTGAACTTCATTCTAGGCGTGTTTTAGGCTAATAGCGACTATGAGGTCCGTTAGTATTCCAAAAGTGCGATAATGCTGCTATTAGGGTCAACTGTGTCCGATAGCGGCTTCACCCGCGGATGAGCCCAATTAAACAGGGAGACCTAACAGCCATTTGATGACTGTTAGGTCTCCCTTATTCTGTAGCTTATTTGTTTGCCAAGAAAGCATCGATTTGAGTTTGTAGTTCGGTTTGGATTTTATCAATGCCCGCGGATTTCAGTTGCTTGTTCAGATCTTCAAGACCTTTGTCGATATCTTTGATTACGCCGTATTCGAGCGGAATCGCATAACGGAGCATTACGTTACCAACATTGGCAATTTCCGTTTTCACTTTGCTGTTATCAAATACAAAGGTTTCCAGCGCGTAGTGATAGACATTTGCTTCCCAGCCTTTAGCCAGATCGTTTGCTTCTTGCGGGAATGCTTCATTGTCACGGTTAAGTGGCGAGTTGAAGTTCCAGTTAGAGAAGCCAGTATAGTTCGGATTCTTTTCAAGAGCTTTATATTTGTCATCGCCAACCGCTTCGTAATGTACACCGCTAAGGCCGTACATCATCAGGTCGTGCAGTTCTTTATCATTTTGCATCAGATCGAGGAACATCAAGGAACGTTCCACATTTCTGGAAGTAGCGTGGATCGAAGTACCGTTTTGGGTGGAAATCGCCACTGATTTCTTCTTGCCTTGGTTGATGTCAGCCAATGCTACTTCATAAGGGGAATTCTCTTGGCGCATCAAAGCCATAAGTGCTCCAAGTGTTCCGTTGTTGTGCGTAATCGATGCTGTTTTGCCTGCTTTAAAATCGGCCTGATGATCATTTTTACTGTTTAGAACGTTTTTCGACCATGCATTGTTATCAGCGAGATCTTTGTAATATACAAGTAGATCTTTAAACTCTTGCGTTTCATATACGTTAAATACTTGCCCTTTTTCATCCGTCAATTTGAAAGCAAACGGAAGGTCGAGATCAAACATATTCCATTCGTTTTGTTGCTTCAGCAATACACGGTCCAAATTATGATATTTCCAGTCTCCTGTTTCCGGAGTGAACGGTGTAATTCCTTTTTCGTTTTGTGCTATGGTTTTCAAGTAAGTGGCATACGCTTCTGGGCTGTTGATCTCCGGAAGATTGTATTTCTTACGCAAATCCTCGCGGTACAAAATCAGTTTTTCAACGGATTCCCCTCTGTTTTGCGGAACCATATACAGTTTGCCGTTTACCTTAGCTTGATCCCAGCTCACATCAGACATAGCTGCTAAAGTCTGCGGCATATATTTGGTAAGCAGCTCATCGGTCAATTCCAGAAATCCGCCCTTCAGCGCCTGGTCATTGTAACCAGCCCAGTTTGCCGAATAGATGAGGTCAAAATCCTCATTAGCTGCCAGCTTCAGCGGATATTTTTGTGCCCAGTCCGACCAATCCAGAAACTCGCCCTCTACAGTAGCATTGATTTTTTCTTTCAGCTTTTTATTAATCTCAGCAAAAACGCTATCATAGTCTATCGGTTTAGGGCCAACAAAAATCATTTTCAGCTTCACTTCTTTAGAGGTATCAAGGGTGTCTGAGGTAGTTGCAGGTTCTGAGGTGTTCGTAGTGTCGCTTCCTCCCTCTGACGCATTATTTGTAGCCTGTGCAGACGTATTAGCATTGTTATTGCCACCACCACATGCACTTAGAATCATTACGAAGGTTAAAACGAGCGCTAGCATCATCAATCTATTTCTCTTCAGCATCTCAAGCCTTCCCCCTTGTGTTTAATTATATTGATAAACCGAGTTTCCCCGGGTTCATCCTTTCACAGCACCAATCGTCAAACCTTGTACAAAATACCTCTGCACGAATGGATAAGCCAGCAAAATCGGGCCAGTGGCCACAACTGTCATCGCCATTTTCAAGCTCTCGGTTGGGATCGATGTCGTTACGACTGCCCCTGCACCCATCATCGCTTTGCGCATGCCATCCATATTGCCTAGCATTTTATACAAATAATATTGGAGCGGCATCAAGTTTTCATTCGATACAAACAGCAATGCATTGTACCAGTCATTCCAGTAGGCCAGCGCTAGAAACAATCCAATGGTAGCTAACGCCGGCTTGGACAGCGGCAGGATTAGACGAGCATAGATCTTAAAGTCGCCTGCGCCGTCAATTTTTGCTGATTCTACAATTGCTTCCGGAATGCTGCCCATAAAAGACTTCATAACAATGATATAAAAGACATTGAGCATCATCGGAACCACTAAGGCCATCAGCGTATCCTTCATATGAAGGTAGTTGACCATAAGCAGATACCACGGAACCAAACCGCCGCTAAACAAAGTCGTAAAGAAAAAGAAGAATGAAAATTTATTGCGCCACTTAAAATCTTTTCGGGATAGCGCATAAGCAGTCATCGAAGTCAGAAACAAGCCAAGCACCGTGCCGAGTATAGTAACTCCTATTGTCACTATATAGGCTTGAATCATCTGTTCGGGATACTTAAACAAAATGCTGTAGGCCTCAGTTGAGAAGGCAGTCGGTATAAATTGATAACCATCCGTTAGGATTTTGGATTCTTCCGTAAAGGATGAAGATACGACAAGTATAAAAGGAAAAATACATAAAACTGAGAGAAAAATCAGGGATACATAACCAATACCTGAAAATATTTTACGATCAAGCTGCTTCATATCGTTACCTCCATTATGAAAGACTTAACTCCTGATACGATTAGAACAGAGCGCGGTCTTTGTCGTATTTACGGACAGCATAGTTCACTGACATGATCGTCGCGAAGCCAAGAACGGACTGGAAAACACCAGCTGCAGCTGACATGCCGATATCATTCGAAGTAATCAGTGACCTAAATACGAAAGTGTCGATAACGTCTGTCGAGGAGAACAACAAGCCGTTGTTGCCGATCATGTTATAGAACATCCCGAAATCACCACGGAAAATGTTCCCGACTGCCAGCAGCACCAGAATAATAATCGTTGGATACAAATTCGGAATGGTTACTTTCATAATTCGCTGAAAAATATTAGCCCCATCGATTTCGGCTGCTTCATACATTTCTGTATCTATCCCCGTAATCGCGGCCAAGTACATCACCGTTCCGTATCCGAGACTTTTCCAGGCAGAAACTATAACCAGAATATACGGCCAATAGGAAGGTGTATTATAAATATCGACAGGCTGGAGTCCGATACCTCTGAGCAAAGCATTCACGGTGCCAATATCATAATTGAGCAGGTTATAAGCAATCGCTCCGACAACGACCCATGAGATAAAGTAAGGCAGGAACAACGCCGATTGTGTGATTTTGCGGAACCATTTACCACCGACCTCAAACAACATAATCGCTGCAAAAATTTGCAAACTGTTATTGACGACGATAAACGCAATGTTATATAGTGCTGTATTTCGTGTTACCCGCCAAGCATCGCCTGATTCAAAGAAAAAGCGGAAGTTGTCGAGCCCGTTCCAGGCACTTCCAAAAATACCGCCCGCATAATCGTAATGCTTGAAGGCAATAATAATGCCCGCCATCGGGACATAGGCAAACAGAAGGAAAAAAGCAACCGCCGGAGCCAGCATCAGCAAGAGAACCCTATAATTCTTTAAATCGCTCCAAAATGTATGCCCTTTCATCTTTGCACCCCTCTCTTCTCTATATCTCTTATTATAAAAGGGCGAAGGCGCCTAGATAATTCAGCGAAACAACTAAACATAATACTAATTCAACGATTCGACAAAAAAAGGTTAGCCGGCAGACCAAAAACACCCGGCAGCGATTCTCCAATAACCGAAAAATCATCGCCGGGTTTTCATTTTCACCGCTTTTTTGTTAGATTTTATTTTTCTTCCGGTACTCTCCGGGCGACATGCCCATGCATTGCTTGAACTGTCTGTTGAAATAAATAATATTTTTATATCCGGCTTGTTCCGCAATCTCATACACTTTCTTAGTCGGATCTTCGAGCAGCTCACATACCCGTTTCATCCGTAATTCACTTAAAAAATCGCTGAATAAACTGTTGGTTTCAACCTTGAATAAATGACCGAGATAGTTAGGCGTAAAATCGAAATGGGCGGCCACTTCGTTCAGCGTTATTTTTTGATCTAATCTTTCCTTCACATATTCCGTGATTTCATCAATTAACTTCCGCTTTTGTCTTTGCCGTTTCAAATAAAGCAGCTCCGACAACTCAAAAAATCTTCTTCTCAGCCAAGAGAGAATATCATGCACCGTTTCAAACTGAAACAGCACAAAGGGATGATGTGAATCCCAATTCAAAATCTCGTATAGATGCTCGTTCATTTGCTGCAGATCGGCATGAAGCTTGGAGGTAATTCGAATAATGATATCGTAGATGTCATTTTTCTGGGAGAGCGGACTGTCCCCGGCAAACAGCTGCAGCAAACAATCATCAATGGTGGTAAGGTCGTAATCAAGCATCGCTTTAAGCATCCGGTCCACAATAACCTCTAAATCTGAGGCGATTTTTTCCTTCGGGCTCCATTCCGAGGCATCTTGGATGATTCTATTTTTCCCAACAATCCATTTAATACTTAAAGCAGCCTGAGCCTGCCGATAGGAATCATGCAGCTTACCCAGTTCTGTTGTGTACATCCCTCTTCCAATCGTAATTGAACAGGAAAACTCCTGATAGAATGACCGAATGAGCTCTTCCATCAAAGTGGTAAAATATTGTTCCTGAACCGCAGCAAGGATCACAAAATGATAGTCATAGGTTGTGATGACCATGCCTAAATTTTGATCTTGCGCGAACTTCCGGATAAACTGATTAGCTGTGCTGCTCCATAAACTCCGCTCTTCTTCCGTCCAAGTTTGGATTTTCCGTGCCATATCGTCGATCTCGACGATGGCAACCGCCGACGCGCCTTGTAAGTAAGACGTAAGAACGTTGTGAATATGCGTCTCTACCTGCCCCGGGGCAGTCTCATTAAACCAGCGCAGCAGCAGCTCCTGATTCACAAGCGTCAGTGTTTCCGATAAGGAAATATGCTGCTTCCTCTCCTTCTCAATCTTGGCGCAGAGTTCAGTCAGCGTCTTATTTAACTCGTCATCATCGACGGGTTTAAGCAAATAACCGGAGGCATTTAATTGAATGGCCTCTTTGGCATAGTTGAAATCCTGATGTCCGCTAATAAAAAGCAGATGGACCTCAGGGTTAATCTCCTTCGCTTTCCGGGCAAATTCCACGCCCGACATAATCGGCATGCGGATATCGGAGAGAATGATGTCAATGCGGTGCTGCTCCATCATTTTTAAAGCGGAAAAACCGCTAGTTGCCGTTCTCACGCTATGCAAAGGCAAATGATCACTGCCCGCCACCCGCCGTCTAAGCCATTCCAAATCGATCACTTCATCATCCACCAGCAGAACGTTGATCTCCATCGCCATACTATTTACTCCCCCATAACTTCCCGGATTTCCGCATTATCCACCGGTAAGATAATTTGAACGGTCGTTCCTGCCCCAAAGTAACTGCCGATATGAATGCCGAAATCATGGCCGTATCTCAGCTTGATTCGTTCCTCCACGTTTCTCAGTCCATAGCTGCTCGAATGGAATGAGCTTGAACGCATATTTCGCAGTGTCTCCGCCCGCATACCAATTCCGTTATCGATGACCTTGAGCTCGATGCGTTCACCCAGCCGTTTTCCGGTAATCCGGATCGCAATCGTCTCCCCAAACCAAGCATGCTTGAATATATTTTCTACAAATGGCTGCAAAATCAGCTTGATGATAGGAACCTGTAAAATATCAGGATCAATATCATAATAAACCTCAAACGCATCGGCATACTTTACCCTCTGAATTTCAAGGTACATCCTTACCTGCTCCAGCTCTTTTTCAAGAGAGATATAGACATGTCCTTCATTCAAGGTGAGGCGATAGAATTTAGAAAGACCTTGTACCATCTGTGTAACCTTCTCAACTTCGCCCAAATTGGCTAAGCTGCCAATGGTCGACAATGTATTGTATAAAAAATGCGGACTGATCTGAGCTTGAAGCACATCCAGTTCTGCTTGCTTTTTCTGAATCCCTTGCTCATAGACGTTCTGGATCAGGTCCTGGATACTAGTCGCCATCTGATTAAAACTATTAGCAATGTAGACAAATTCATCATTCCCGGCAAACCCAATTCTTTTATAAAAATTCCCTTCCTGAAAGGACCGGACCAAATATACGATCCGTTTAATTTTTTTGCCTGATATGCGGGCAACGAGGAAGCCGATCACCGCCATGACTAAAAAGCTGATCAAACAAACCGTGGTGATCACCTTCTGCATTCGGCTAGCATCTTTATTCAAATAGGCATGCGGCACCCGTACCTCGATAGCATAGTCAGACAACGGAATATCTTCACTAATGATCAGATAAGCGTCTTGCTTCGCATGTTCATCGACAATACCTTGTTCATAAAGCGTTAATCCACTAACCCGATCCACTAGACGAAGGTCTATACCCTGTTCAATCGGAAAGGTATCGAAATTGCCAAAAAGCTCGTCAATTCTCGCCGTGACGCGAATATAACCAATAATCGATGGGCCTCCCTTAGAAGAAACCAGCTTGCGGAAATACGAAATATTGCTTAGTTCACTGTCGCTGTCCGCCTGAAGCCACAAGCTGTCTTTGTTATTGGCAACAATCGACTTGAACCATTCCTTATCTTCAATAACCTGATCAGAAAGAATATAATAATCGCTTCTACCGATAGGTACAGACATATCATCACCGGGGATTTCAAGCATCGTCTCATTCGCGGTATAGAGCACAAGTCTCAGATTGTTCCCATACAATTGCAGAGGGGCTTTCATATAAGGAACGATATCATCCCTCATTTTGAGCATGTTTTCCAATGCATCTCCCCTAAACTGCAGAGCATTCTGAAAATTCGTATTGAGAAACAGCGAGTTAGTCATTCGTTTGATTTCATCTGTCTGATATTCGATATTGTTCCTCGTCTGCTTCAAAGCTGTCCGGACATTCGTTTCCGCCATTTCCGTTCTGGACTCTACGAGCATCGTATAAGCTATATAACCCACCAATACATCTGTCAGCAATACTAGAATGAGGTACGGTATCATCATCTTATAGGTGAACGGAATATACTTTTTACTGAATAAAAACCTCTCCATACCCATGCTCCCTTGTATCCGAGTTAATGCTAACGTTGTTTTCATCCATTCTACAATGGAATGAAAGCGGTTACTAGGTATTGTGTTTGGAAAATGGGCTTTAGAGCAACACCCTGTTTTCCAATATATTTTTCAGACTGATATGAGATTTTGAAGGTCCAAACTTTATAAGGTTGTCTTGGAATTCAGCTAACTCCTCAATCGACGCGGTTTGCACCTTTATGAGGTAATTATATTCTCCGCTAATCCGATATAAATCGGTAACTTCCATAGCATATTTGCAAAAATCCGTAATCTCTTGGCAATGTTCTGTTTTTAATAGAATAAACGTAGTTGTGCCCCGATCCAGATCTCGTAGATTAAAAGCTGTATGATACCCAGAAATGATATTCCTTTCCTCCAGCTTGATCATTCGTTCTTTAACAGAGGGTTGTGACATCGAAACCTCTTTACTGATTTGTGAAATGGACATTCGGGCATTGTACTGAAGTAATTGCATAATCTTTTTATCAATGTCATCCACAAGTTGTTCCATAGCAAGCGCCTCCTAAACTCATTTTATAAAATAAACTTATTCCACTAAAATACCTTAAATTTAATAACCATATTACTACAAAACACTTATCTTATATATATATCTCATATTTTAATACAACTATAATAAGTATATATTAAAGTTGGGAGCGATTATAAATGAGTGTAAAAGGCCTTGCACATGTAGCGATTCAAGCTAAAGACTATAAAGCAACTATTTCTTTCTATATTGACGTTTTAGGATTCAAGCTAGGTCATCATTGGAGTCTGCCATCCTTTCAGATCAAAGAAGCCTCCATGCTGATTTCACCTGACCGCAGAACCTGTATTGAGATTTTTGATAATGATGCAGTCATCGCCGCTCAAGGAAAAAAAGCCTTGTCTGATGAAGATATAGCACACGGAGCGTTATTACATCTTGCCTTCTATGTGGATAATGTAGAGGAGATGTATCAAAAAGCCCTTGCACATGGGGCAAAGGCTTTTATAGCACCGGATTCTCTGTCTCTGGGCGAACCGCCTCTTCTAATAAAAAACGCGATCATTCACAGTCCCAATGGAGAAGTTATCGAATTTCTTGAAGAGGTTGATTTTGAAATGTCCAGCAAAGTTCATGTAGAATAAACGCTAGGGAGGGTTATGAATTATAAAACATACCATTCTCAGTAAAAGGTCGCTTTTCCTCTTAATTTTTTTGATATTTCTTATAGGAGTCTACTTTTTATTCTTTGGACTTCCGTGGAAGTCTCTGGCTTTAAAAAAGCAATTTGAAGTCTATTTAGAAGATAAATATCAAATCGATTTCCAGCTGGGTAAGATGGACTTTGATTTTATACATCGCACTTATCTTTCTTATGCCCATCCAGCAAATGATCCCAGTCTGATTTTTTATGTAGGTCAAGATATTGAAAGCAAGGAAATTCAGGATCTTTATCCATATGAAGTTAATAAACGAAATGCTGGGAGAAAGTAAGAGAATTGAATCCTGCTTCTAGCAGATGAAGAAGGAATGATAGTATTGATCGTGATTCAAGTCATCGCTTGGCTCATCGCCTTCGCAGCCTTGTTATCCATGGTGTCGATTGTGCTGGTGAGCTGGAGGAACGGGATATCGCCGATGCCTACGTCAAAATCTGTACGCTCGGCTGTTGCCGTTGAGGTGAATCGGATTCCGGGATATAGCAGCATTGTGGAGGCGGGATCGGGTTGGGGAACACTTGGCATGGATGTTATTCGCCAATGTCCAGGCAAAAGGCTGACAGGCATTGAAAATTCCAGTATTCCCTTGTGGACATCCCAGCTGCTTGCTAGGTTCGGCACACGTATGCTGCGAGCAGACGAAGGCCAGAATCTGCTCCACGGAAGGCTTCGTTATGTACGTGGGGATATCTATAGCAGCTCTTACGAGCATGCGGATATTGTTCTTTGTTACTTATTTCCCGGAGCGATGAAACGGCTGGGGGACAAGTTCAAGCGTGAGCTACTGCCGGGCGCAGTGGTCATTAGCATTTGTTTTGCCCTTCCAGGCATGCAGCCTGTCCGTACCATAACATGCACGGACACACTGCGTACCAAGGTATATGTATACACTTTTTAATTCAGGATTACCCCACTACTTCTCTTCTGATAAGGTGGTAATTCCTGAATTTATTTCAGTTTATCCACTTGAAGTCCCCCCCTTTCTATTAACCTCTCCATCTTTGCCAAAAACAATGAATTGCATGGATTTTATACTACTACCGAGGTAAGTGATTTGTGTAGGAGAATGAATTTTATCCTAAATATAACTTTTTGGATGTCTTCTCCATCTAATTATACAGAGGGCCCTCAAGGAGGAAAAATCATTTGCTGGAAAACGAACTGGATATCAAAAAAGCGCAGAAAGGCGACCACGAGGCGTTTACCCGTCTTTTCAGGCAACTGGAATCCCAGTTGTACAGATTAGCCAAAACCATTCTGCTAAAAGATGAAGATTGCGCGGATGCTCTTCAGGAAACAACACTGAAGGTGTATAAAGGGTTGGCCAACCTTAAACAGCCTAAGTTTTTTAAAACCTGGGTTATACGCATCCTGATTAATGAATGCAATCAGTTACTTCGTATGCGAGAACGAACTATAGCTGTGGCGGAAATTCCCGAGGAACCGGTCGTTTCCTATGTGCATTTTGAAGATTCAGGCAACGTAGACCTGCAAAGCTTCATTAATCAGTTGGACGAATCCCTGCGGCTTGCTATCGTGCTTTTTTATTATGACGATTTATCCATTAAGCAGATTGCAGATGTGCTCGACATCTCCGAGGGAGCGGTCAGGGCACGACTTCATCGCGCACGGAGATTGTTGTCCAAACAGATACATCCTGTGCGGGAGGAGGGTCTTGCTAATGAATAATAACAATTTAGAAAAGCAGATCAGGGAGCTAGGGAAAGCTAATATACAGGAGCTTCCTCCTTTACTACGATCACGGCAGGATTCGCTTTATGCATCGCTGGCCACCATTGTCCAGGATCCTGTGGAAAAGGAAAAGCGGATATATCCAAAAATCACAGCTGCTGTGACTGCGGCGATATTGTTAAGTGTTATGCTAACGGCTATCTATCCGCCTACATTGGCCAATGCGCTCAAGCAGCTTCCCTTGATAGGCGGTATTTTTGAACGGGCAGATGATATAGGGTTACAAGCGGCCCAGCGTCTGGGACTGACTTCCCGTCTAAACAGTAGTGATACGCATGAAGGGATTACCTTGTCTGCCGAAGAGGCTGTATTTGATGGCAGCCGGTTGGCATTCTCGGTGAAGCGTGAGGGAGAAGAACTGGAAGGTAAGCTAGCTGGAGTAACGATTGGAGCGGATGGGAAGCCTTTTTTAGCGAAAGGTGCAATAACCTCTGCAGAAGTATTGATCGACGGCGCTTCCCTGGAGCAATTTTCAGATGGTCTCTGGAAAGCTATGCCGTTTCTAAGCTGGATAGAAGGTGCGGAAAGCAACACAGCTATTTTTAGACTAGTGGATTCCTCGAATTCCGGAATCTCCAACAAACCTTTTCCTGATCGATTTGTATTGACCGTAACTCTTGGCTTAAACGGTATGGATGAACCGTTTGTTCTCCAAATTCCTGCGCGGAAGGCTACGATTAATAAAATTTCCACACCTGATATACGCGCACAAGTTGGAGGATGGAGTTTGATCCTGAAAAAGCTGGAATATAGTCCATTAACGACACGCCTGTCGCTCATGCTGGAACAGGATACAGACGAAGATCATGCAGCATTGAGTTTAGTGGGCTTTGAAGTAAAGGATCAACAAGGACAGGTGCTGAAAGATATTTCACAGAAAGTCCTCTCGACTTCCAATAGGTCACTTAATGTCGATTTGCTTACTGAGCCATTTGAGAAACACCCTAATATGCTCACAATCCGTGGCTATCTTTATGAGTTTGAGAACCCACAAAGTAAGAATGGAGCATTTAAAACAGACAGTTCTGGAAACCCAGTGAAGCATTATATTGATGGTCTAGAGATAAACGTGCTAGTTAAATAAAAATTAAGGAGCTTGATAATATCATGAAAAAAATGACTAAGAAGATGTCTGTAATTTTAAGTGCTGCTGTATGCCTAGGAGCGTTGGGAATGCCAGCTTTAACTCAAGCATCCAGTGCCCAACCCGCTGTTGAAGCTTCCCTGAATACAACAAAAGTGGCCGATTCACACGATCAGCTTACTTTAAAGGGCAGTGCGCAGTTTGATGGTAACTATATTAAGATCGACCTGAGCCGTGAGGGATCGCTATTTTCAGGAATGCTCGCAGGAGTAACTTTAAATGATAAAGGTGAGCCCTATCTTGCAGAAGGTACTATTGTGGGAATAGACGCTAAGCTCACTCAACCAGGAGGCATTGATTTAAAAACACCACGCTGGATCAGTGACGGTGATGCCAACAAGGCGGTTGTTGTATTGCAGACCGGATGGTTAACTGAGCAACAAAAGGCAAACCTGGCTTCCTCTGAATTGAGTATCCATGTGAAGCTTAACGGAATCGATGAACCGTATGTACTTAAATTTTCTCTCAAGCAAGCAGGATTAGTGCGTAACATTCAGCTGCCTGCTATAAAGAAAGACAACCAATTTGAAATCAAAACCACCCGTGTTGCTGCAGGAGAGACTTCTGTGCGTATCGCTTTAGCGGTTAAAGGGGTTGCCACCCAAGCACAGGCTTTAGGATATGACATTTATGATAATCTGGGAAATGAATTAGAATTTATTGCAAGGGATTCTGTTGCAGCAACTCAAAATACGGTTTCTGAAGATTTATTGTTCGAAGCACCTAGCTCAGCGGCAGAATATCTGATTATCAGACCGTATCAAGCCGTATTTGAAAAAGGCAACACCGGGGCTTATAAAGTAGATGCCAAAGGCAATGTAGTTAAAAATTACAACAAGCAATTGGAGATCAAAATCCCTCTAAAATAATCGTTAGCGTAGCAAACATAAACATATTTATCTAGGAAAAGGGGATTACCTCTCCGGCCGAAGGCTTGAGGTAATCCCCTTCTTTCAACGGAAAGAATGTCCCGTTTTACTGGTCATTTATAGCTAAAAAGCGGATAGTAGCTGTTGTCCCCTTACCTACAGAACTACTATAATAAATTTCGCCGCCGTACTTTTCTACGATATTAAAGCAAATCATTAATCCTAGACCTGTTCCATTACTTTTTAATGAATAAAAAGGAGTCCCTAGCGACTTAACCTCAGCTTCCGACATCCCGCTTCCTTCATCAATGATTGTTATCTCAATAAAATTATTGTTCCTATTCGCCATAATAGAGACAGATTTACCAACATCCGAAGCCTCTAAAGCATTTTTTATTATATTAATAAGCAGCTGCTTAAATTCAATTTTATTAATAGAGATCATGCAGTCTTCTTCTACATAGGTAACAATTTGATTATCAGATAACATTGCGTAGGAATGGAGCAATCCTGTGACACTTTCAATAACATCCTTCACATCTACTTTTTCTAGTTTTTGTTCTCCATTTGGCTTTGAAAGGGTTAGAAATTGCGAAATAATCTGTTCTACTGTGTTCAATTCATCAATCATTAATTTAAATTTTCTTTTCATAGGATCATCAAATGAAGGATCCTCATCAAAAAACTGCAAAAAACCTCTAACCACTGTCACTGGATTTCTAATTTCATGCGCAACGGCAGCTGTTAATTGTCCAACCATCTTTAAACGCTCAGATTGCTGTAATTGTTCATAATAAAGCTGCTGTTTTTTCATCCGTTTAAATGATATTTGAAAAATGAAAAATAATAACACTTGAACCGCTATTATATTAATGAAATTCCCTAGAATATCATAATGTAAATATGTATATAGATCCCCTCTATCAATCAAGAGGATATAGCCAAATGTAATTACCATCAGTATTCCATTTATAATGAAGGAAAAATAAAACAATTTTAAATCAAAAAATAGAATAGAGAGTGCAGGAATAAGACAAATGAGGATATAGGTAGTCCAAGTTTGAGGATATAAAAAGAATAGCGTATAAAAATACGCAAATCCAAATAGAATGATAATCTTTCTAAAAGTATGTGTCTCATGCTTAGGGTAAATCCATAAACAAACCGTTAGAAACGCCACACATAAAAAATGAATGATATAACCAAAATCAATTCCATCTAACTCTAGAGTAGATAGTATTAATCCAGACATCATAAGAACGATGATCATTAACATTAATATGTAATAGGTTTTTCGATTCACCCGACTGTAGAACTCTCTCATGAATTCACCACTTTTAAATTGATTGTCGAAATAAGAATTATATCAGCTGAAATAGTAATAAACAATAACTGAAAAAACCAGTAAACTCAATACCCCATTTAATTTCTGAAACTAGTAATTATTGCTATAATTAATGTATTCACTTTAGTTCTGATATCTAAAGCATTAGGATGGTGTACCCTATGGTATTTGCATTTTTATTTATATTCGCTATGTACGCGGCAACTAACTATTACATTGCGAGAAAGATTTTTAAATGGTTACAACATATATTTTCACATATAAACGGGATCATATATGGAGTCATCTACAGCTTATGTGCGTTATCAATCATTATTAATTTACTATTGTCTTCTTCAGCTATGACGACCAATTCAAATATTGTTAATTTTATTGGTCAATTCGGGGACTATTGGATGGGTATCTACTTCTATTTGTTCTTGCTTTTGATCCTTTCAGATGTAATCTTACTAATTAGTAAATGGATCAAGGTCCTCCCTTCTCCTATACCAGCACGTGTTATTTTTCATACAAGGTCCATAGTATTAATTCTAGTCATAGGATTGGTGTCCTATGGGATTTATAATGCAAATCATTTAAAAGAAGTCACCTATCCGCTCCAAATACATAAAAACACTTCATTAGATCAGTTAAATATCGTCCTGATCAGCGACTTACATTTAGGCTACGTAAATGATGTAAAGTTTATTGAAGACGTTGTTGATCGTATTAATGGACTACAGCCGGATATAGTGTTGATGACAGGAGATATATTTAATGGTAACTACTATGCGCTCTCTAACCCTTCCAAAGGAATAGAGTTATTAAGTACTATTCAGTCAACCTATGGAGTTTATGCTTGTTTAGGTAACCATGATGCAGGACGCTCATACGATGAGATCGTGAACTTTATAGATAAGAGTAATATCAAACTTCTAAATGATGAGCATGTCGTTATTGATAATCAATTCGTTGTTGTTGGCAGAAGGGATTCATCACCGATTGGTAATCAAGGGAACCCTCGAGCAATTACTTCAGAAGTGATGAGTGACATTGATACAAATATGCCCGTTATCGTAATGGATCATCAACCAACCAATAGGATTGAATACGCAGATGACGTTGATTTGATACTTAGCGGACATACGCATCAAGGACAAGTATTCCCTGCAAATCTGATCACCAATGCTATGTTTACAGTAGATTATGGCCACTATCAGAAGAATCCTAACAGCCCTCACGTCATCGTTACATCTGGTGCAGGGACTTGGGGACCGCCATTACGAATTGGCACGAATAGTGAGATAGCACAAATCAAAGTTGATTTTAAATAGACGATAATTTTAGACTGATTAAAAAACATGGAAGAATATCCCGATAGCATACACAAGTTCGAAAAAGAGCATCGACCACATTAATGAGAAAATCCACCACCGTATGCGGTGGTGGATTTCTATGTCTGCCTATCCAACTGTAATATCAGCAAGCACCCTCATCGACTAATCATGCCGGATCTCCGTGTTAGTCCGAATACCTTCGAGACGTGCTCTTGGATCAGGCGTTATTCTTTCCCTCTTTCTTCTATTTATCGAATACAAAACAAATAATAATATAAACCATAAAGGCGTCAACAATAAGGCCGGACGAGTTTCATCAGCAAATAGCATAATTATGAGTATGATTGCAAACAAAGCTAGAACAACATAATTCACAAAGGGTGTAAACGGTGCTTTGAATTTTGATTTGGCCTGCAATTCCGGCTTCGTCTTTTTATATCGCAAATGGCAAATTAGAACGACGCCCCAAACCCAGATGAAACAAATGGCACTAATTGTTGTCACGATGCCAAAAGCCGTCTCCGGAATCAGCTTACTCAACAAAGCGCCTACAGATAAGACAAGCGTGGATATGAATAAAGCATTACTTGGTACATGATTTTTATTAAGCTTTGCAAAGTTGGCTGGAGCCTGGTCATTTCTGCTTAGATTGTATAGAATCCGGCTTGTTGAGAACATCCCGCTATTACAAGCGGACGCAGCTGAAGTTAATACAACGAAGTTAATAACCCCCGCGGCAATCGGAATCCCCACTAAACTAAATGTTTTAACAAAAGGACTTTCTGCCGGGTTTAGTTCTGTCCAAGCGCTGATGCATAATAAGGCAATAATAGCACCCACGTAGAAAAATAGAATTCGTAAAGGTATTTTATTAATCGCCGATGGGATAGTTTTTTCTGGATTGGAGGTCTCTGCTGCCGATACGCCTACCAATTCCACACCCACAAAAGCAAACACAACCATTTGAAATGAAAGCAGGAACCCTGAAATCCCGTTTGGAAATACTCCCCCATGTGCCCAAATATTACTGAGCGCAACCGTTCCGGTAGTTGTTTTGAATCCAATCACCAGTAAGACTACCCCGATAGCAATCAATGCGAGAATAGTGATTACCTTAATTAAAGCAAACCAAAATTCCAATTCGCCAAAGCTTTTTACCGTTAATAAATTGAGCCCTAATAAAATAATCAAACAAATGACTGCGGGTATCCATTGCGGGATATCAAACCAATATTGTACATAGACCCCAACAGCTATAATATCGGCCATAGCCGTCATGATCCAACAAAACCAATAGGTCCATCCAGTTACAAACGCCGCCCGCGGTCCAAGATAGTCTTCGGCAATGTCTGTAAAAGATTGATAACCTGCTTTAGACAACAGAAGTTCTCCTAATGCCCTCATCACAAAAAAAATAGCGATACCCACGATTAAATAAGCAAAAATGATGGATGGTCCTGCCAGCTGTATAGCTTTACCTGATCCTAAAAATAATCCGGTACCGATGGTTCCACCAATCGCAATGAGCTGAACATGCCGATTCTCTAAATCTCTCTTTAATTCTTGTGCTGCCATTTCAAACTCCCCCTTATGTGAAAAAATGTACAAGTAAAAATGATAACAAAAAAGAGATTGGATACGCTCCAATCTCTTAGGTCTAAGAATAATAAATAAAATACATTCCTTTACTCTGACGATGATCAGAATAACAAATGAATTATCTAGTACTCTTCTGTCCTTTTGCCTGAGATTGTGAACCCTTCGGCGCCGGGGGAATCCCCCACGGTCTCTCCAGAAGCTGCTCCTGCTATAGTGTGATCCATAGCAATCATAGCTTGCGAATTATTTAATTGTTATGCCGCTAACTTCATTTTTAATATTTTTCAATACTAATCATTGTCAAATATTTTGTCAATAACATTAATTACCGCTGGATTTAAACACATAATACGGATTTTTAATAAAAATGCGAGAAATTAATAGCCTAAACGAGGGTAAAATGCTCGTTTTTAAAAGCTTCTCCTCTAATTGCGATTTACTTTAAGACCCAAAAGATTACTATTTGGAGTACGTATTTCATTTAGCTTTTGAAAGCGTTTTATTAGAGGAGTACAGGCAGCTTGTTATGCATGGCAACTAAGTGAGGGGGAATTTATTTGAGACAAAAAACAAGCAATAGGTTTATGAGCGCACTCAAAAAAGACGGGCTTCTTTATATGATGGCACTGCCCGGCATATTAGCGCTGTTGGCCTTTTCCTACTTGCCAATGGCAGGGTCGATTTTAGTGTTTAAGGAATATCGCTTTGACGGAGGTATTTTTAACAGCCCATGGGCAGATCCCATCTTTAAAAACTTTCAATTTTTCTTTAACAATTTTGATACTGCAATGCGGGCGACATTTAATACGATAATGTTCAATATTTTATTTTTTGTATTTGGCACCATCTTCGCGGTAGCGATTGCTATTATGCTCAATGAAATTTCTAGTCGCCGATTCGTCAAAGTTAATCAAAGCATTATGTTTTTTCCGTTTTTTATGTCTTGGATGGTTATTGGCTCCATTCTAAATGCAATTTTGAATAATGAAACAGGCTTTCTAAATCAGATTATTAAAAGCATCACCGGTTCAACTTATGATTTTTATGCTACGCCGTGGATTTGGATTCCGATTCTGGTCATTGTGGTGATTTGGCAAAGTACAGGTTATAACTCCATTATTTATTTTGGTGTGTTGACTGGCTTTGATTCCTCCATGTATGAAGCCGCCGAGGTAGATGGCGCCAGTAAACTTCAGCAAATTTTTAAAATTACAATTCCTATGCTTAAACCGACCATCATTATTTTGTTTCTATTATCGGTCGGCAATATGCTGCGCGGTAACCTAAATATGATTATCGGCTTGACGAATATGAACCCGATTTTGTTACCCTTCACGGATCTGATCGATGTATTTGTTTATCGCAGCGGCGTAAGAAATGGTGAGATGGCGTTTGCGTCGGCGATTTCGTTATATCAATCTGTTTTTGGCTTCTTCCTTGTTATTATCGCTAACAAGATTACAAGCTGGTACGACAAAGATTCCACATTATTTTAAGGGGGTGTCTATTTGAAACGATCAAATGCTGATAAGTTAACTAATATAGCCTTTTATGTCTGCTCAGCAATATTTGCACTATTCTGCTTGTTCCCGATTGTTTTAGCGATTTCCGGTTCACTGTCTGATGAAATGGCGATCACTATGCAAGGTTTTTCGATTATTCCACGTCATTTCTCATTGGATACTTACCGTTATGTATTTTCCAATCTTGATTTTATGATCTTAAAAGCCTACAAGATAACATTGTTTACGACAATATTTGGCACACTACTATCGGTGTCGATAACAGCATGCTTTGCCTACGTCATTTCCGTAAAAGATTTTAAGCACCGTAATAAACTGGCGTTCTTCGCTTACTTTACTCTGCTGTTTAACAGCGGTATGTTGCCGTGGTATTTAGTGACCACACAATTTTTCGGCCTGAAGGATTCGTTGGCAGCATTGATTTTGCCTTATTCAATAAATGTATTCAATATGTATCTGCTACGTAATTTCTTCAAGTCCATCCCACATGAATTGCTGGAAAGTGCACAAATTGACGGCGCTGGTCATGGGCGGATTTTTATGCAAATGATGCTGCCGTTAGCCAAACCGGGGCTTGTTACGATCTCATTATTTTATGCACTGCAATATTGGAATGACTTCTATTTACCATTAATGCTCAATAATAATCCCGAGCTATATACGATGCAATACATCTTGTACAAAATGATGGCCAATATTCAATACCTTGCAGCCAATCCAAGTGGCACCATGGCAGGCCATGTTATTCTGCCCTCGCAAACGATTAAGATGGCAATTACCTGTATTGCGATTGGTCCGATTATCTTGCTGTATCCCTTTGTACAAAAGTACTTTGTTAAGGGCGTTACTGTTGGCGCTGTAAAAGGATAATAAGAAAAAACAATAGTAGTTAGGCCTATTTGAATTTTAGTAGGCTAAATATAAATTTGGGAGAGTGTTCTTATGGGCAAATCGAGAAAAGGGTTCACCTTACTGCTTGCATCTTTACTGCTGGCGGGACTTTTAAGCGGATGCGGCGGCAAGTCGCAAGGGGACGAAGCTGGTAGCAACAATAGCAATAATGGCAGTGGCGATCAGCCGACCAAAGCAACGTTAGTGCTTTACGGGGAGCAGTCAAAACGTATGGCTGATTTTGCGAAAAATGAGTTTCATGACAAGGTTCTGCAAGCGATTAACGTCGATGTAAGTATTCAATATTTACCGTGGACCGAGTATGCAACTGGTAAAACCGAGCTAATGCTATCATCCGGCGAAAAATTCGCCACATATACCGATACTGCATTTATGGCAAAATCCGTTGCCAAGGGCTATTATGCTGATTTGACTGAAGCTGCTGAAAAATATGCTGGCGATTTAAAAAAGAATACGGGCGGCGATGAAGCGTTTGACATCTGGAAGGTCAACGGAAAGCAATATGCATTACCTTTCGGCAATAAACCAAATGCTGGAGAAAATTATGTGATTATTGCACGAGAGGATCTGCTGCAAGAAGTCGGTATGACCGATTTGAAAACCGTTGAGGATGTTGAGCAATTTTACAAATTGGCAAAGCAAAAATATCCTGATATGATTGGCTCAGGACGCGGCTGGAGCTTGAATATCTTCAATGGCTCGATTAATTCAAACATTAATATTTATCAGCCGTATAGCTTTATTATGACCGATGGCAACAAGCCGGAAGATCCGACTGTCTACAGCTTTTATGAATCGGACGAATACAAACAAATGGCGGATATCGCCCGCAGATGGAATAAAGAAGGTCTTATCCCAAGCTACGCCTTGTCAAATCCTGCACAAGCAGATTCATCGTTTTTTGCAGGCAAAGCATTATTCGGCATGGGTGCAAGCTATCGCGTATTTGAGTATATGGATGCCATACGCAAAGCTAACCCTAATGCGGTGTTCAAAAACTACTATTTAGGTGATCCTGCGAAAAAACCACTAATGTCACGCGGCACATATTCTACAGCGTTTGCAGTTGGGGCTAATGTAAAGGGTGCTGAACTCGAGGGTTACGTGAAGTTAATTAACTTACTGCAAAGCAGTCAAGAATGGACAGACTTTATTCTGTATGGCGTTGAAGGCAAAGATTATAACCTAACTGCTGATGGACAGATTGAGTTTATTAATCAAGATACATTGTTCGACACTTGGTTGCCTGATAACATTCATTTTACAAGATTTAGAGATTATATTACTGAAGAACAAATCAGTACGTATCAAAATTGGAACGAAGGCTCGATACTACAAAAAGATATTGGCTTCTCCTTCAACATGGAGCCCGTAAAAACGGAATACGCTCAAATGCAAGCCGTAGAACAAGAATATATACAACCCATATCACAAGGTTTTAAAGACTATGACTCCAATATTGACACTGCCTTGAAAAAGCTGCGTGATGCCGGTTTAGAAAAATTTATTGCTGAATATCAAAAACAATTTAGTGAGTTCATTTCCAGCAAAAAAGCAACTAATTAAGCTTATATGACTATCGGAATAGCCTGATTCATCAACTCACAATTAGGCTATTCCTTCATAATTTCATATAAGGAGGGAATGAAGCTATTGAAGCTGTTGAATCCAGGCAAACAATTTGTAAGTAAATATGCCAATAGATGGCGCAAAAGCTTTAAGTTCAAAGTCTATATGAACTTTTTATCCATTTCTATTATTACTGTAATTATTATCAATGTTGCGGCCTTCCAATATTTTAATGTTTATATGAAAAATCAAATTAATGACATGTTGCGAAATAAGCTGGAAAATATCAGTACCGTATACAACAGCAAACTAGATCAATACCGTCGCCTGACAGAGCTTATTAATAAAATGCCCAAATCTATTTCTTACATTTATGACTATGAAAACACCAGCGTATTGGACGCGATAGAGATAAGCAATAACTTACACCCGATTTTGAATGCGAACGAATCCGTCAACTCCATTTTCTTTTTTAATCAGGATGACATCATTTATGAACTGGATGACTACTATCTTAATCGAAATGAAAAACAAAATATTTTAAAGCAAGTACTGCAATCTAAGACGGATCGTTATCCTATTCCGATTACATTAGCAGATGGCAGCCAGCGACTCGTATTTTTTCAAACCTCGCGCACAGCCTTATACGGCACTAGTCAAAGTGGTATTATCATAGTCTCCAATACGGAAACATTACGTAAGAGCATTCTTTCCAGCTATGAAGATCAGTCTGACAGTATATTAATCGTAGATAATCAAACAAGCCAAATTATAACTGAACAAAACAATAATTATCCCATAGCACCAACTACACTAAATGAAATAGCGCATGCCACAGATGGCTATAACAGCTATTCATCGAAAAATAAGGGTAAAGATGAAGATATAGTAATTTCCTATGTAAATAATGGGCATGAAGGATACAGTATCGTTTCCGTCATGGACTATCAAAGCAGTATTGAACAATTACTTAAGGCTAGAAATGCGATTATTATCTTCTCCATCTTCATTATTTTCATTGCGCTATTATTAAGTTATGTGTTCACTAATAAAGTTTACAAACCAGTTAATCATATGCTGCTCAATATTTACACAGCCTTCAGAAACTCGGAGCAGGATGATGAAGAGGAGCAAGAACATGGAAATCATTATGATGAGATACAAACAGCATCACTGACAATCTCGAAAGCGCTTTCTAAAATGAGTGCCTTGGAATCACGGCACAGCAGCAATGAATTTATAGATTTTCTTCAAAAGCGTAACTATAGTCAACAAAATGCAGACCCGCAACTGCCGCGAGAACTGAAAAGCCTGCAAGAAAAGCTAGGAGATCAAGGACATTATCGCGTTATCAGTGTAGAAGTTACTGCACCTTCTGCTCTAGATCTCGATTATAATCTCTTACTTCTTTTGCAAAATGTCGGGCAACAAATATGGAGCCGGGAAATAGATTATAAAGCCTATCCGATAAGCAGCAATCAGTTCATTCTAATTGTCAGCGAAGGACGGTCGGGTATTTTACTAAACGATCTGCAAGTTGTGGCGCAATACGCTGAACAAATGATTCATAAGCTTGCCGAGAACTATAAAGTTCATATCACTATAGGCATTTCACAAATAGCATATAACTTGCAGCAATTACCGGATTCCTATGAACAAGTCCAACATTTGATAAGAAATAAATTGTTTTGCTACAAGCAGTCGTACTTTATCTTTGACACCTTTACACCAAGTAGTCTATCCAAAGGGCAAGCGAATGAGTTGACACAGAAGATTTTGGAGCTAATTAAAAGCAACCAATTGCAAACGATCCCTCTTGAAAATATAGAAGCTTTACTTGAGCTTGTGAAAAATATTGAATATGAAGCAGGTTTAAGTTATTTAGCCAATTTGCTTGCTGATGCTGCTATGCTAGCGCATAACTCCATAGTAGAAAATAAGGAATACCGTAGCATCTATCTGGATGTCTATGTGAAGCTGCAAAGCTGCAATAATATTGATGAGCTTAGTACCCTGCTAAAAACAATGCTCGACAGTGCTTGTTTAGAGTTAAAAACTTCCCGTTCATTAACGGTGCAAAACAACATTATGAAGGCGATCGAGTATATCCATGAGCATATTAACGATAATACGCTATCCATTGATGCCCTTGCTGAAAAATACAATATGAGCTCCTCGTACTTTAGCAAACTGTTCAACAGCTATACGCAGAAGACCTTTCCAGATTATATAAATCAATTAAGACTGCAAAGAGCCGCAGCTCTACTGGTGGAGAAGAAAGATTTCAATATTAACGACATTGCCAGCGAAGTTGGCTTTAATAGTAGTTCTTATTTTGCTGCTGCCTTTAAGAAGAAATATGGGCTGTCACCGTCGCAATACAGGATCAATTATCTTGATGTTACTGCAGAATCAGCTGGAGAATGACACATAGAACATGGCGGCGAACCATCTCCAAAAAAACCTAAAAAGGCACCCGAAGGGGGCCTTTTAGGTTTGGAATACACGTTGTATTAGTGGCTTGTCAGCCAAGCCGCCAACTCTTCTGTCTGACTCAGAATAGCTATTGGGTCCCAGTAGCCGGAGCGATCGCTTGTCCAAAGAAATACGTGATCATTTTTGACTGCTGGCAGTGCGCCCCAGATCGGGTCGGCTTTAAGTTCATCCAGCTTTTTCGAGTCGGAGGTAAGAATAATATAGTCACCGGCATACTTTGGTAAGACCTCAGCAGAGAATGAAGCCCAGCCCGGATCGGCCATTTCGGCGGCGATATCCGCAGGAGGCTTAAATCCCAATCCATTATAGATTGGTTGTCCACCTTTGCCGAAGTCTGTTCCGACGGCCATCAAGCTGTTTTCAGACCATTCAATAATGGAAAATGTGCTATCTGCAGGCACAACCTTCAATACGCTCTCCTTGGCATTGGCCATACGGCTGTCATAGTCTGCAAGCCAGGTTTTGGCCTTATCTTCTTCACTAAGCAGCTCACCGAAATAACCCACTTCCTCATGTACCGTTTTTAAGGAAGCGTATGGAATAACGACCGTAGGTGCGATTTTTGACATCTGCTCATTTAGCTCAGGATAGAAATCATCCATAATAATCAAATCGGGATTAAGCGACAGAATTTTCTCTACATTTCCATTTCCGTCCCCTATATTCTCAACGTCTTTCAAATACTCCTGAAAATATGGATTTTTAATATGATGTTCGGAGGTTCCGATAGGTGTAATGCCAAGCGCAATTAAGCTGCCGAGATATTCACCTGCAACAATTCTTTTGGGATGAAGGGGGATCTCCACCTCACCGTTAACCGTTTTAACGATTTTGGTCTTCGGCTGCTGTGAGGCAGCATTCTCCGTAGCACCGTTTGTACCACATGCGCTCAGTACCAAAATGAAGCTTAACAGCAATACCGATGCCAGCGTAGGCCTTGAATGTTTAAACATGAATGAATCTCCCTCTTGATCAAAATGATACTGATAATCGTTATCAATATAATCAGTATAGTCAAATGATTCAAGGGCAACAATGGAGGATTCTATGTTTGTGGCAGGACTATCTTCTAGTTTGTTCTTTCTGGAATGCAATTCTCTATAGCTAATCGGGGAAACACCCTTATACTTTTTGAACAGCCTGCCCAAATAACTAGGGTCTTGATAACCGACGCCCACTGCAATTTCCTTCAGCGTAGCATCTGTTTCCAGCAGAAGTGCCACCGCTTTTTCGATGCGCACCTTAATTAAGTAATCAATCGGGCTAAGTCCAGTACGGATTTTGAAGTAGGAAGATAAATGGGTTACGCTATAGTTCAGGCTTTCCGATAATGATTCCAGCGTAATGTTATCCGTATAATGTTCATGGATAATGTCGGCAATCCGGGCGGCCAGATCACGCTTAGTCGTATTAACCCCTTGCACCGACATTTGATGAAATAGCTCATACACAAACTGATGGAGTAAAGTGCGAACATGCAACCGCGCAAGCGGCTGCGGCTTCTCCCACTCCTTAAACATCTCGCTCACTATGCGATACAGCGCTACCGAATTGTCAGGCGTCATGCTGTACGAATGATCAAAGGATTTAGCGCCCTCGTATAGCGTAGCAATCTCTAAGGGTAGTGAGGGATGCATACTCACTTTATAATAAATGCTATAGTAATCCAGCCCCTCGCTGCCTGCGTCAATGTTGAGCACAGTTCCTTTGCCTACATGAAGCACTGTAAAGCGCTGTAAACGGTGAACTTGGCTTCCCAGGTTAACTGTAGCATTACCGTGAATCGACATAAGAAACAGCCTTGAGGGGACGTAATAGGAAGGTATAGATTCGCCAGGTCTAAGGGTCATCCGACGAATATCAACTACTTTGCAATTCGCGTGATTCCATACAGCAATAAGGTCATTGATGTCCATGATTGACTAACACCTTACATGTTTTCGTTTGAAGCCGAGCTGCGATTTATCAACTGCCTTTTGAATATTAATTGAAGCATTCAAAATCTTGCTTTTTGCACTACCGGTATGGACTTCCACCGGGCCAACGTCCTTTGCAATCTCAACCGCTTTATCATGAAGCGGCAGATAGGATACGCCCACAGTGTAGATGAAATTGTTCATTGCGTATTTCGTTCGCTCAGGAGCATCATGAATCGTATTTTTAGCAAGCTCCAACATAGCGGCCAATTTTTCTGCGGAAAATTCACTGTCCGGGCGATTTCCGAGCAGCCAGCAGTAACAGTTCCAGCCCGCCGACATTTTCAGCTCTATCTCACTGGCAATCCATTTATCAGAAACCTCTTGCGCAATATCCGTCTCCGCCAACGTTACTGCCACCACAAAGTCCGATAGCATATAGAAATAAGCGCCAGCAATCCACCGCTCAAAATCCGACTCGGTCATTGCTTTAGGCTCCGCGATCACCCCGGCAAAATACATAGCGTCGTAATTTCCCGTAGCATAAAGCTGCTCGGCCAAGGGTTGATTATGTTTTATTTTTCTGAAGATGGGCTTCATCTGGCCTGTGGCCACACCAAAAAGCGGTTCGTGCGCGCCATTGGATAGATATATTTTCTTGGTGCGTTCCTTGCCGAGAGCTTCAAGCTCTTGCATGACCGTTTCTAAATCCATTGTTCGCACTTCCTTTTTAGATTATTGGCTAGGGACTCAAACTTTACTTGAATATATCATAAAAGCTCTTATAAATACCTTCTTTTATACATCAAGGTAATTTGCCCCGCTATGTATTCAGCGCTATATTGGTTGCCATCCTTAATCCACCACATAATAATCCCCAGTAGTGAGGCTGCAATAATATCAACGGAGACTACCTCCTTAGTAAGGTCAATGTTCCTCGCGTTTCTTCGTTTTTCGACAGTACTTTTTAACAGGTTGGTCAAGTGTTTTTTGAAGCCTTTATGCTCAATCAATACAGCAAAAACTTTCCGGTATTCAAAAAAATAATTTAAAAAGGTGACCAGCTGCTCCTGTTCGTTGTTGCTCTTCATTTGTAATAGCGGTTCAACCTTCATGGACAGGTCATCGAAGATTTCATGTACGATCTGGCGCAATAAATCGTTAATATCCTCATAATGCAAATAAAACGTTGCACGATTTAGTTCCGCGCGGTTGGCGATTTTTTGGACGGTCAATTGCGAAATCTCCACATTGTCGGCCAATAATGAAAAAACGGCGTTCTTAAGCATCTTTTTTGAGCGAATAGCTCGTGGGTCAACTCTTTTATGTTCAGTCATTTCATCCCTCTATTATCGTTTAAATGGCCTTTCATCAACTAATTTGCCTATTCTGTCGATTAGTCGACATTTTCAATAAAATTGCAAATAGGAATACTATTTAAATCCTGATATGATTTATTTTATTGACACTATGTCGAAAAAGCAATGAAGAGAGGACTGCAACATGCAAGAAGACATTAAGAAAATAAATAAAGGGATCTTACTAACCATCTTAATCTTTGGTTGTTTCTTATCCACACTCAATCAGACGCTTTTAAATGTCGCCTTAAGTAGTCTGATGGATGTATTTGATGTCACGGCAACAACCGTACAATGGATTTCAACAGGATTTATGCTGATCAACGGGATTTTGATTCCGATTACGGCCTATTTAATGAAACGTTTTACAACACGGCAATTATTTATAAGTGCCATGTCATTTTTATTAATCGGTTCTATAATTTGTGCAGCAGCGCCGAGCTTTAGTCTACTCTTAATCGGACGAATGATCCAAGCTGCCGGTGCTGGCATTATAATGCCGCTCATGATGAGTGTTGTGCTGGCGATCTTCCCCGTTGAAAAACGTGGCAGCGCTATGGGACTGCTTGGACTGGCGATGATATTCGCTCCTGCTATTGGGCCAACGCTGGCGGGATTTGTTGTCGAATACCACTCTTGGCGCTGGTTATTTATCGGGCTTATTCCACTTGTCCTCATTGTTATAGCGTTGGCACTCAAGTATTTAGTGAATGTATCTGAGACGTCTAAGTCGAAGCTTGATGTCATAAGTGTTCTTTTATCAACCGTCGGATTTGGCTTAATTTTATACGGCTTCAGTAGTGCAGGCAGTAAAGGCTGGGATGATGTAATCGTGATCCTGACCTTAGGGATTGGGGTTGTGGTAACAGCCGTATTCTGTCTTCGACAAATCAAATCGGATGATCCGCTGCTAAACCTGTCGGTCTTCAAAAATAAAGTGTTTACGATGACGTCTCTTATTAACGTATTAATCACGATGATGATGTACGCAGATATGATCTTATTGCCTATTTATCTGCAGAATGGCCGCGGGTTTACAGCATTTGATGCAGGACTACTATTGTTGCCGGGCGCACTCGTAAATGCGTTCATGTCACCCGTAACCGGTAAACTATACGACCGTTTCGGTGCGAAGCCGCTGTTCATCATTGGTCTATTGTTTATTATTCCATCTATGTGGGCGGTAACAGATTTATCTGAATCAACTACGTATACGTATCTAATGATTCGTACCATTGGCCTGCGAATTGGATTAAGCTTCATTACTATGCCACTCAATACAGCCGGACTAAATGCGTTGCCCAAACAACTTGGCACTCATGGTACAGCTGTGAACAATACCGTTCGCCAAATTGCCGGGGCCATTGGTACTGCTGTCGTAATTACAATTTATACAGTGCAGGCAACAAGTCATGCAACTACAGTGATGCTGAACAATCCCTCCACTACTCCTGACATTCTTAAATCCCTTACATCAATTCTTGGGGCAAGTGACGCCTACTACTTCATGATGATTTTATCCATTGCCGCATTTGTTATAACCTTATTTATGCCCACGAAAAACAAGCTCATGATTGAAAAGAAAGCAAACCTAGTTAGCAAGGAAGAACCTCAGTTGTAACTAGTAATTGCAGAGTAAATGAAGAAAAGCCATTCCTTAGCGGAGTGGCTTTTGTTATGAATGGCTTGCTTTGGATCATTGGAGCACGTATTCCTACGAGCATCAATATTTCCTTATCCATATCAGTATCCCCCTCTCCATATCAAATGTGTAGACTGTATTATAAAAACGAAAAAATATGTAAACTTTACACATAAGTTAATATACGGTATTTTAATAGTGTTATTAAAAGGAATATTAATCCATAATAAGGATCTGATTCCATTCATGAAATTATCTTTAAAAAAGAGATTGATGCTTGTTGGAACCTTTGTTTCAGTCTTTCTTTTTTCTTTTGTTTCCCAAGCATATGCGACTAATTTAATTGGCTACCCTACAGCTACACAAGCTAAGAATAATTGGTGCTGGGCTGCGACTAGCGTTACCATACTTCAATATTACGGAATCTCTGTAAGCCAATGTTCTTTTTATGATCATGTGAAGGGAACCTCCGGCTGTACAACAGACGAGAGTGAATCTTATGGAACTGTTCAAGAAGGCATTCATGATTATGGTGTCTCCAGTTGGAATCATACAGGAGCACTATCTTACAGCGATGTAAAAAACCAGATTGATAATGTTGGCAGTCCTATATATGTAAGCTGGAAATGGAATAGTGCTACCGGTGGCGGGCACGCAGTAGTTATCTATGGGTACGACACATATAGTGGAAATGATTGGATTCAACACATGAACCCGAGTGGGGGCACAAAAACCTCCATGTTATACACCAACGTTAAAGGTGGCTCCAGCTACGATAGAACCTGGAGATGGGGACTTCATGGCTTCAACAAATATATTTAAGGAGGGCTTCCCATTAAGAAAACGCTGCTGTTAACTGTAACTTCATTCGTTTTATTTCTGACTTTTTTCTCACCTGTATGGGCTCAGACCGTAACTGAAGATGTTGTTTCTTTTGCAAATACAGAAGGATTAACATTGATTAAAGAAGGGCTATCTAAAGATCCTGAAGGGTATGGTTACAACAATGAAGCAGAGATTAGTGAAATTACCGTAGGTCAAGGAATGCAGATTCATTTTATTGATGGCGCTAAGCTTAGGGCGGCTTCCAATAGTCTGATTGAAACGGTCACACCCCAAGACAACTGGGAGTTTCTTATTTTATCGGGCGGAATACCCAAATCTAAAATGATCATTCAAAAGGATTCAAACGGGTCCTATCAAGTTACTGAGTTTGGAGGAAATCCTAATACTTTGGCCTATGCTATTCATTCACTAGAAGCTGAGGGTGAAGTGAGTGAGCCTACACTTATCCGTGAGCGGGACGAATATATAGCTGCCTTCAAGAAAGACAATCAGGAACTAATCATCGCCCCACAACAAGCCTCATCAGCAGAAACAAAAGGACTAAGCAATATTTCGGAGCCTCAAGCACCCGGGCATTTATTTGATGTGTTACAAACGATGCAGAACGATTCTTCCGATGACGAGCAGGATGGGTCGGGAACCATTGCTTCCGCATATTATGCGGACGATAATAATCATCTAACAAGGTCTATCACCATTAGCGCCATTATTGCTCTAGTAGCGGTATTTGTGTTCTGGGCCTATCTCAGAAGACGTAAACAACCTAAATAAATGTAAAAATAAGTAGGCCGCCCTCCTTCATTGGATTGCGGCCTACTTTGATAGATAGTACCTCTAAAAAGCCTCCCTCTCCCCATATGATTAGGACATAAAGGCTGCCAAAGACCTCGTTAGCATAACACCATTTGTAATGGTATCTTGCGGCTAAACATCTCGTCCAGTACCCATGCCCCTTTTATACATTTTTTCTGCTTCAATAGGACTTTCTTTTGCCGTGATATGATACGGAATTACCCGATAAACTTGAACCGGACCGCCAAATACAGCCGATCTATACTTTTCCACATGCTGCTTGGACAAGGGGCGATTATAATAACCCGGTACGTATTTATTGATCAATTCCTGAAGTACGTGTGTGGCTTCATCCAAATCTGAAATCGGTTCTGCTTGTCCAAAAATCATTACGCTCATATAAGCTGTATCCGTTTTGGCTGGTACCGGATCTGTAATAGTTCCGTATTCCTCACATACCGTAAAACATACCTCCGGATTATCACGCATGACCTGATTACGTCTTCCATCTCCAGCCCCATGAATATACAGTTTCCCTTCAGTCCATACATAATTAAGTGGCACAACATAAGGGAGGTTCCCATCAACCAACCCCAGATAACCTAATCTCGTTTGGTGAAGGAACCTTTCAATCTTCTCTTGATCTAGGCATTCCCTGGTCTTGTAACGAACCGAATTCATATCGAATCTCTCCTTTTATTTAAATTGCGGATACCAGCGTTGTTACGGTAGTATATCAATGAATGGATTGCATTAAAATATCCATAATTCGCTGTTTAGAGCAATCCATAATCAGCTTTTTATGATTGGAGTTTCTATTTGGAGGTATGTACGATGATGAAAGTAATTCGTAATGATAAGAGACCGATCTGGCAGCAATTGCTTGATCAAGCGATCCATAATATTACTAGCGGAGTCTGGGCACCAGGAGAACTACTGATTCCTACCCGCGAACTTGCGCACATCGTAGGTGTCTCCCGCTCAACTATACAGATCGTCTATGAGGAATTGTTAAGTCGGGGTTATACAGTTACCTCCCGCCGGGGAGGGACGCGAGTTAGTACATGGAAGCAAGTCGCTATATCAACGAAGGAAATAGAAACAGAGGGCCCCACACCTCCTTCACTCTCCTTGCTAGACTCAGCTGTTGATCAATTACATGACTGGTTCAGAGGTAAAGAGCCGCTAGAAGTGGATATTGATTTCAGTCCCCATGAACCCTATTTGGACGAACAATTCCAAAAAAACTGGCGGCAATCGCTGCTCCAGGCATCCGCTGAAATGGATTTATCAAGCTGGGCTTACGGTAACTGCTACGGGTACACACCATTACGTGAGCAAATACAGCGTTATTTATCACTTGAACGGGGCATACATGTCCAAACCAATCAGATTCTGTTGACCTCAGGAGCTCAGCATAGTATTGACTTAATCGCACAGTCACTTTTAGCTGATGAGGACACTGTCTCAGTAGAAGATCCAGGTTTCCCAGCTGCTTGGATGGCAATGAAATACCGCCGTATGAATGTGGTACCCGTTCCTGTTGATGAGTATGGTCTAGTGGTTGAGCATATTCACCCGCAATCCAAACTGGTCTTTGCCACCCCTTCCCACCAGTGCGCAGTAGGGGTCGTTATGTCGGAGCCCCGCCGGCAACAACTGCTGCATAAGGCCGTTCAAGAACGATTTTGGATCATTGAAGACGATTATGATAGTGAATTTCGATATCGCGGGGAGCCGCTGCCAACGCTGTTTAGTCAGGCATCTAATAATACTTTGTATCTCATGAGTTTCTCTAAAATGATTGCACCAGGCATTCGTATTTCGGCTATTGTTGGATCAGTCGAGGCAATTGCTCAACTAGCGAAGGTGCAGGAGCTGACTTACCGTCATCTTCCGATTATGGATCAGCTAACACTAACCCACTTCATTAAAAATGGTCATTTTATGCGCCATATGCGAAGAGTCAGAAACGTATACCGGCGAAGACACGAGGTCATGGCAAAAGCTATTATGGCTACCGGTTTAGGGGAGCGCTTCACGCTCAGTGGAGTAGAAACTGGATTACATATGTTATTAGAAGCTGAGGAAACATTCGACGAAGAAGCTGTGACAAAGTTAGCCCTACAACATGGAATACGTGTGTACCCTCTTGGACCCTATTGTTTGGATAGCAAAAGAAAAGGATGGGTATTGGGGTTTGCAAAAGTAAATGAGGCAGCGATTGAGCAGGGCATTCATCGTCTTGCGGAGCTGATCCTATAAAATCATCTCCGCAGCACTCACAAAATTTGTTGAACAGTCCATAGACTATTTTAGATCTATGAAACCCTTGCTTCCGTGTATTACCCGGACGATAATAATCACCTAACAAGGTCTATCACCATTAGCGCCATTATTGCTCTAGCAGCGGTATTTGTGATCTGGGCCTATCTCAGAAGACGTAAGCAACCTAAGTAAATGTAAAAAGAAATAGGCCGCTCTTTTCATGGAGTGCGGCTTATTTTTCTCTCATCTACGGCTCCCGAGAAATATTCAAACACTGCACTCTAATACTATTAAAAACTTACCAAGAAACTACTCAAAGGCATATCGGTTTACTCAACTTTCCTTATAAACAATTTTTTTCAAAAAAAGCATAATCCTTATAAAGAATTTTCTGGAATTTCCGATATATTTATAGTACACATAATGGTTCAAATTACCTAATTGGGAGGGTTTTATTTGAAAAAGATTTTTAAAATCGGGTGTCTGGGATTCATCGCTTTAATTGTACTAATCATTGTTATTGGTATATTTGCTAAAGATAAGGATAGTTCAAACGACACAACTAGCAAATCTAATACCACCGCAAACTCTGTAGAAACAAAGGGCACCTCAAAAGAAGATGCGAAAAAACTAGCAAAAAAAGGAGAGGAATTACAAGTTGGCGATGTTGTTTTTAAAGTTAACAAGGTAACTACTACCAAGGAAATTAAAGATGGAAATTACTTATCCTACTCACCTAGTGCTGACGGAAGTATTTTCCTAGTAGTAAATGTAACTGTTAAAAATGCTGGTAAAAAAATGATTACCACAGACTCATCATACTTTCAACTCCTAAAAGATGAAGTTACGTATAACCCGTCAACGTTGATTACTACTTCCGGAGACTATTTTTTATATGAAGGAATCAATCCTGGATTGGCTCAAACAGGCAATGTAGTATTTGAAATCCCAGAAGATATGACTGGCTTTCTTTTGAATGTCCAAACTGGGTTCTGGGGAACCGAACAAGGACAGATTGAATTGAAATAATACTATATGGATCGTAAACCACCAATGTAAGTTGGTGGTTTTTTGTTACTTTTTTCGACGTAAAATTCTACTTTATGATCAAAATAACCGTCAACGAAGTAACTGGTGCTTTAAAACGTAGTGGTTAAGATACTTGGCAGTTAACAACTGAATATTTAAATCAATGCAAAAGGCACTACCTTGAGGCAGTACCTTTTGCATTGTTAAGTGAAGAGATATCCAATTTAGGGGGGTAATACTCCACACCGATTCAATCAGGTCGTATGTTACATAGCTTTTTCAGCCAGATCACTAACTAAATTTCTCATCCACTTACGGGAGTAAATCCGGGCGTAGCCGAAGCCAAAGCGGACAACCTCCTCCAGCGAGATTACGAGATACACAAGGTAGACAGGTTGCTTCCAAATGTATGACAGCAACAGCCCGGATGGGACACCTATCAGCCACGTTGCGGTAGACTCCATGCCGAATACGAACTTGCTGTCTCCTCCGCTGTTTAGAATACCGCCGGCTATAATCATATTGGATACTTTGACCCAAAGAAATCCAGCAAACACGATAACGATATACATGCTCATTTGCTTAGCATCCTCGGAGATATTGAACGCAGAGACATACAGCTTCGAGCCTGCCGCAATGATAACCCCGACAATCAGAGAGATAATGATGCCTAGGCGAATGAACCTTTTCGCATGATCGAGTGCGATATCAGATTCATTCGCACCCAAACGGTTGCCAACCATTACCCCTGCTGCACTAGCCAGACCCGATAATAAACCAATGCAAAGACCCTGAAGTGGGAAGGTAATGGTCATTGCAGTCATTTCCATCGTCCCCATACGGCTATAAATGACCGCATATGCCGTTTCACCCAATACCCAAATCAATTCAGTCAGTAGCAGCGGATAGGTCGTTCCAAAAAACTTGCGAATGAGCGGTTTAGGAACGCTGAATAAGTTCTTTAACCCGACAGCTCCCGGTAAACGATACCGGTACACGGCACCAATGATCAACAAGCATTCGAAGACCCTAGAGATAAGAGTAGCAATGGCAGCGCCCTTCAGACCAAGCGCAGGAGCACCGAAATGACCGTAAATAAGTACGTAATTCAGTATAATATTCAAGCCAACTGCAATTAGACTTACATACATCGGCCATTTGGCATGGCCAGTACTGCGTAAAATCGCGGAATACATCATCGTGAGCATGACAGGCACAAAACCGATCGACATTATCTGGAGAAAGATATAACCCTCATCTATTACATTCACGTCTGTAGTGAATAGGCTCAGAAAGAGCGGCGAGTCGATAAAGACAGCCGCAGAGAACAGGAACGAGAACGCAAAGCCGGTGATCAGTCCGAGACCCAGTACTTGAGAGACGCTTTTGGAATCTTTATTTCCCCAAAACTGGGCTGCATATATGGATACACCCGTCGATAAACCGGCCAAGACAACCGCGATGATCCCGTATATTTTGGTCGACATCCCCACCGAGGCAATTGCCACATCTCCCAGCTGCCCAACCATCAATTGATCCGTCAAATTAAGCAACGCCATCAGCAAGCTTTGAAGCGTAACGGGCACAGCGATTTTATACACACTTTTGTAGAAATCTTCTTTCTCTGACATGTATCGTTCACAACCCCCATATTCTCGATTTTTCCAGAACTCATTGCCATTCGCAGTCTATGACTTAGTGTGAGGTTAGATCACCTTTTTGTAGCGCATGAGCGTGTAGTTATCTTTTGGTTGAATTTCTACAACCTTGAACTTTTTCGCAAAGTTCAATTGCTGATAACCGTCTCCATCCACTAAAGTAATGTTTGTGGAGCCGCCTATGATGATTGGAAGCTGCATTAGAATAATCTCATCGACGATATCCTGATTGAAAATATGCCAGTTTAAGAATCCGCCGCCTTCGACCAGCAGACTGGTAATCCCATAGTTCTCCTCCAACTGACGTTCAAGCTCCACAAAATCTACTTTATCCTCGCCGCAGATAAGGCACTCCTTCCCTCTTTGCCGGATCTGTTTGATTTTTTCTTCATCCCGTCCTTTCTCGGTCGTGACAATAATCGTCTTCCCTTGGTCCGAGAGTACATTGCAATCTAGCGGAATATCCAAGGTAGTTGTCGGAATGATACGAATTGGATTTTTATTTTCCTCATACCGATTAGTAAGGAAGGGATTGTCCGTCAAAATTGTATTTTTGCCGACCATAATTCCCTGCACCTTCCCCCGGAATAGATGAATAAATTCCATATCCTCACTGGAAAACAAAGAAAAAAGCTCTTTACTCGAATTACCAGCACCCATAGTGAGCTTTCCATCAATAGAAATTTGGCTGAATATCGTTGTTTTCATTTGGCTCTCCCCATCTCTAATTAGCTTTTAAATGCGCCCCAAGAGGCTTGAATAGTCTGTTCTATTTTGTTCAATGCTTGTTCAGGATTGCTCAAGGGCAGCTCGATAAGACCCGCATTTAACGCCTCCCATACATGGATCATGAAGGGATAAGTCGGCATCGGCCGTGAATGATCTAGAAGCGATAAAATCATCTTTTTGTTAGGCGCAGCAGAGGCAGCTAGACGGTTCAGCACCTCTTCCTGAGCCGGAATCCGCTGTACACCCAGCGTCCACATCGATTGGCATTCGTCACTCAGCATAAAGCGCGTGAATGATAAAATATCTTCCCGCTCCTCGGACGTTAATGAATGATTAGGGTAGATCAGGCCGATAGAAGAAGACATGGATAACGATTGCCGCCCTTCGATGCTCGGAAGCTGGCAAACCGCAAGCCTATTGTTCATATGCTTATCTAGATGGTTATAAATCCACTCGCCACAAATAATGGCGCCGATCTTACCGTCAATGAACTGCTCAAGCAGTCCTGTCGAGCCGTCGAGACTAACGAGCACGCCTTGATCCATCTTGTCGCTAATAAACTGAAGCGCCTGCTTCATTTCAGAGGTGACGATATTCGGCTTTCCATTCTGTACAGGCCAGCCGCCGAAAGCTGTAAGGAACGGAATAAACCAATAGCCTTGCTGTAAGTCTGCTCCAATCGGTACGATACCTTGGGCGGATAACCTTTCTGCTGCCTCTTCGAACACGTCCCATGTCGTCGGCGCACTAGGGTAAATCGACGGGTTGTAATACACAACCAGATGATTGCCCCGCAATACTGGGATACCATACTGAACACCATTCATTTGCATCGTTGAAAGGGCACCCTCAGTCAGCGTATCGCCAAATAGCCCGCCTGGCACTTCGGAGTAAAGACCGTTCTCAACATAGGAGGACATGTCGGCAGGAACCATCGCCAGATGCGGACCTTGCTGGGTGTCCTTAATTTGGTTCAGGCGCGCAGTCAGCTCCGTAATATTCATGACTTGTGGCGTAATTTGTACCCCAAAGCGCTCAGTATACAGCTTACAAATTCCCTCCAGCACCTCAATCGAGGTATCTCCCGGACCATCAAACTCATGCCATACCACGACTTCCTTATTGTTCTTTTCCATTGCAGCCTCTCTCCCTTACCTAAATTGTCTATGACTGTTTACGAGCACTAAAGCCTGATTAGGCGCAAGCAGCAAGCAATCGAACGCCTGACCTACGCTGCTACCCGTTAAGGAACTATCCAGTGTTACCATCATTGGGCATCGGCCAGGTACGGCAACCTTCAAATCAACTTGGCAGAAAGCAGCAGCACTCAAGTTAAAGCAGCACAGCAGCGTTTCATCTCCATGCATATACCCATACAGAACAATACCTTCCGGGGATTGAGCCACGAAAAAGTTTTCCGGCTTCACTAGGTGGCGCCAATCTCTCTTGAGTTCACTTAGCTCCGCCAACAGCGGCAGCATCGGTGTAGGATTGGTCCAATTAATTTGCATGACGTTAAAAAAAGCTCGGGAAATCTCCTCTCCGTTCGTGTTGTCTCCAAGACCACAGTTGAGCGGCTGCTCCTCATTCATTTCATAACCCGTCGTCACGTATGGAATTGCGTTCGGAAGAAATTGATTAAATACCGCAATCATCCGAGCAACCTCAACACCGCCACGGCTGGTGATCCGAGGAGTATCTGCTGTTTCTGCACAGGCAAACACATGAATATTCAACTCAGGCAGCTCTTCTAAGAATGAAACGAGATTGTCTTTAGTAATTTGTGTCATGACGTTCCACCCACTGCCAAGCATAATGTTATAGCCGGTGTTTGCTGCCTTCTTGTGGTTGCGATTGAACAAATCTTCGCTGATTAAGATCGCATTTGGATTCATCTCTTTAATCGTGTCAAAAATACGAGTCAACAACGGAATAGGAAGCACGTGTCCGATGTCGATGCGGAAGCCGTCAATCCCATATTTTTCGAGATTAACCCGTACTGCCTCCTCCAGAACATCCCACAGCTCCAGATTCGGCTGCTCTCCCGGGTAGTCATTACATTTAATCGTATCAAAAAGGACATATGGCGCCTGATCCGGACTTATAAGATGTCTCACTTGCGGAGAGAAATCCTTGTAGAGGCGTAAGAACGTAATGTCTGTCCAAATCGGCTGCACATCATTTATCCAATCCGAATGCGCTGGAGCAGTCGTTATCCCCATCTCTTGCTCCACCAAAGTTAATAGCTCATCTCCAGTTTTAGCAGCTTTCTCCTTTAAGTGCTGCCAAAGGATTGGATGGAGTTCATTGGGCGGTGGCGTGAACTTCCGCAGAAATACTGCTGTCTCCTGGCTGCGGTAGACCGTCTCCAATTTGTCCGGCGTACACTCCTCAAAAAATCCAAGCTGGGGAATTGCGGGCGGCGCAAAGCCTTCTAATTCGTCCATTTTGATCCAATACACCCATTCAGGATGCTCGGTAATGAACACACTGTTTTTCGCCGTCACACGGGGAATGAAATCAACAACAGTCTTAATATCAAGTAAATGACAAGCCTCTACCAAAGCGCTGAGCTCATCGTGGATCGTAAACTCCTCCATATCATCCAATAGGCTATCGTGCAGGTTCTCGTCCAAATGGAATAACGATTGCACTGCGTAAGGGGACCCAATATCCCCCTTCAGATTCAACTTGCTGTACTGGTTAACTGGAAGCATGTACAGAATATTGATGCCCATTTTCTTTAGCAGAGGCAGAAGAATAAAGAATCTTAAAAAAGTACCCGATTCAATTTTTCCGTCATGGTTATAATCCCAAGCCGTAGAATAGCGAATAAGCGAAGAATAGATCGCGCTATCGTCCAGATTTATGCGTTCCTTAAGCAGATATCTCCACGAAAGCCTGTCCACATAATTCAAATGATCAGTCAAAAAATCATACGGGTGTACACAAATTTCACCCTCTTTTTCTAAGAGAACACGTTCATATTGGCACTCATTCCACACTGCGGGTATCCAAATTGGCTCTACCTCTTTGGCCTTTTGTGTAGACAAGTAATCTTGAATTAATCTGAATTTGCTATCATTGCTCATCAACAGTGCCACCTCTCATTGATTGTAGTCTTACGTTTAGGGAACAAAAACCGTCTTTACGGTTTCACTCCCAACCACCTTCAAAGAGTTCAATTCATAGCCGATTAACTCATCTATCGCTGCTTCATGCTGACTGAGCTTAACTTTTCTAGTTACTAGTTTCTCCATTTCAGGAGTTTCAGCGGCAAACCGCAAAGCTTCCTCGAACATGTAGCGGTATTCACCTGCTGCTATAATTTTTATTGCATGCTGCACGAATTTGGTAGGGGAAAAGGTGTAGCGATACTTCGCATTAATACCAAAAGGAACGATGCGGCCTCCACGTTCAATCCACTTTTCCGCCATTTCGAGTTGAGTGCCCACCGTATCGATAATCACATCAAACTTATGTCCCGCACAGATTTTGTCTACGGTAGCTTGATTTAATTGGGCAGGGGTTAGAGCAAAATCTGAGATCTCTTTGGCAAAAGCTAGCCGAAAGGGATTAACTTCAGTCGCTACCGTGAGCGCAGATTTCGACTTGCTCACAATTTGGCTTAACAGTCCCATTGGACCCGATCCAAGAATGAGTACCTTGTCGTCTGCTGTGACATTAGCTTCTTTGAAATTGTGCAGTACACAGGCAAGCGGCTCAATCAAAACCCCCGTCTCCCAGCTCATATGATCGGGAAGACGGTGTGCAAACGTTTGTGCAGTTGAGTAAAAAAAAGTGAATGTCCCATTTCGATTCAAACCCGCAATAGGCATCCCATTTCCATCGATGCCCGTACAGAGGTGCGGCTGTTTCTTCAAGCAAAAATAGCATTCATCACAGCTTTGATTCGGATCGATAACTACGCGGTCGCCTACCTTAACACGGTCAACGTTGCTGCCGATTTGGATTACAGTCCCTACTGCCTCATGACCACGAATGACGCCTGGAACCCCCTCCTCTTTCCCAGTTATGACTGCTAAATCTGTTCCACATACACCTGTCATCTCAATCCGGATCTTGACTTCATCCGGTGCTGCAATCTGCGGCTCTTCCCATTCGCAGAGCTCCAGCTTATGATTGGATGTCCACACCAACGCTTCCATACTCATTCCCCTTTCACTTTTTTGTTATCCATATTCGCCCAGAATATATCATAACTACCATGTAAAAGTAAGGTGAATGTTGTCGAAAAATGTTAATAATTACATTTTTTAATAAACACTCACGAGTAAGCGCTTTAATTTTCTTTCGCTTATTATGCGGAGTGCACTGTCTCAAACGGCAAGTTTAAGGGCCATCCCTTGTGGGATGACCCTTGAATACTATCGTGATCAATCGAGCTCCGCACGGGAATAAATCCCGCATCAACGTCTCCTATTTTGCAGCTTCCGCTTCCAGCCGTGCAATGACCTCTGAGCGGGCTTGATCTGTGAAGCTAAGCACCCCGTTTTCCTGAACGATCAGTCCTTCCCGTATTCGGCCATCCAGCCAATCGCTGATCCAGCCGGGAGCATACCCGCCTTGGCCGAACTCGCCGCCAAAAGCAATCATTTCTTCATATACATCCAGATATTGTTGACGGCTCGTATTTGGATAAGAGCTTGTGTATAGCCAGAACTGCACATCATACATCAGAGTAGAAAGCTCATCCGCATGAAAGGAGAAGTGTCCCTTCTCTTCAACGATTCGGGTACATACTTTACGGATCTTCTGCTCAAGCTGATCTACTTCAGACACATGGCTGCACAGCTTCGCAAGCAATGGTGAGAATTGGCCTACGGCTACTTTGCGCAAATCCTCCTCTTTATCTTCTTCAGAGGTGTCGTATTCTTCATCACTCACCAGGCCGCGTATAAACGTCTCGAAGTCTGGGGCCAGAAATGTAATCTCATAATTATCTTCCTGATCCACATGAATCACCTCGGGTTCACCGTCCTTCCCGCAATTCCGGTAATCCAGCATCACGACATCATGACCTGCCGAAGGGCAATCGCAAATTACCACGCCAATGTCAGGGTATCCCCACTCCTCAATCATAAACGGACTGCCGAGATCGCCGCAGAGTGAATAGCTTTTCTCACGTCCGATGCCCATAATGCCCGTAATCGCAATATGATCCTCAGCCCATGAGGTCGCATCCTCCGTAGGAAAACAGGTATTATAAGGCACTCCCCCATTGTGCTGCTTCATCAGACTGATATAAGAGGCAGGAAGCTTGTAACCCAGTTCTTCTTCTACAGAAGCAATCAGCTCATCCGTAGGCGGGGCCGAAACATATTCTTTTAGCGCATAATCACTATCTTTCCAAAATTCGGAGAGGTCCATCCCTTCAAAAGGAGTTGCAGTCGTCCCCGAATCATTATATTGCTCTCTGATTGCCTGTCTGGCTGCGGCGTGTTGTTCTTTGCGTAGCTTACGCTGGCTGAATTTCAGAAACATGGCCGTATTCTCATCATCCGGATCGAGGTCATGGGCAATACCCAGCACTCTCACCGCTTCCTCATATCGATTCAAATAATAGTAGGAATATCCCACACGAAAATGCCACAGATAATCATTCTGCCCTTGTTCCGCAATCTTCGCGAAGTGTTCAAGGGCTTCTTCATAACGTTCCAAATTGTTATACGCTCTTGCCAGACTGCTGACCATCTCGTAATCTCTGTCCGCTGGAGGAATCTCCATCAGAGTGTCTACAATCTTCTGGTGTTCATCATCTTCATGCCACTGTGTCAGCTGTGCGATTAGTTCTTTGTCCATGGTCTACCTCCCAAGCTTATAATCAAGTTACTAGAATATAGAGAAATATGGTTTTCCCTATTCTACCAGATGGGATGTAGGTATTGAAAATCGATAATAGAGCCTCACAAAGATTCTTAATTATGGGTACAGCCATATCCCTGAAACCGTCATCACCGCTGGCAGTGCAGCCTCATCAACCGCTACATTGTCATACCAGCCGCCCACTGCAAGGTTCAGCACCAGATAAAATGACTCGTTAAAGGGCATAACCCCTGGCTCCAAGCAGCGCTCGGCAAAGCAATGTCCGTCTACCACCCATCGAATCGAACTGGCGGTCCATTCCAGTGCATAATCATGAAATTCATTAATGGTTCCGCTTTCAAAATGGTGTGAGAACTCCTCGACGATTTGATGTTCCCAATCCTTTCCGTAGTGCAGTGTTCCGGATATTTGCTGAGGCAAGCGGCCTTTGGCTTCCATGATATCAATCTCGCCGGAAGCTGGCCAAGGTCTGTAAGCCTGTTCCTGCGGAAGCAACCAGATGGCAGGCCAAACCCCTTGCCCCACCGGCAGCTTTGCACGCACAACTAACTTCCCATAGCAAAAGGAAAAATGGTCCTTTGTATCCAAACGAGCCGAGGTATATGCAAAATTGCGCCCATCCTTTCCAATGGATTCACTGCGTGCGCACAGATTTAAGCCAAATTCATCGATATACAGATTGCTGGAATGATCCGTGTAATACTGCTGCTCTCCGTTGCCCCAACCTGGGTCTATGGGATTACCTTCATTATCTAATAAGTCGTTGCCAAGGCGGATATTCCATAGCTTCAAATCGGCATTTCTATCTAAGAAATTCTGTTCCCATATAGGTTTATTCATCCTTTGCACACTCCCTTCATTTAATCACAGCATACTTAATTTTTGCGGCTGGTCAAACAAATCTAAAAAAATGGGATAGGGTCGATAATCATGGGCTTTTTTTCCTATACGCTTTTTCATACGATGAAATAGAAAGGGGGCACGGAAAATGTTCCAATACAGAACGGAACAAATGAAAGCGCTTTTTAAGCAGTGGCAATTGCAAAGCATGGTTATCCCGGGAATCATCTGGATGTTTATCTTTTGTTATATCCCTATGTTTTGGCTCATTATTGCATTTATGGACTACAGCATCGCCAAACCCTTACTAGAATCACCGTTTGTCGGGCTGAAGCATTTTCAGGATTTTTTGACGGATGAGCGTTTTTGGCGTTCGATTCGCAATACTCTGGGGATGAGCAGCATCAAGCTGGTCCTGGGTTTTCCCATTCCTATCTTGTTTGCCTTGCTGCTGAATGAAATACGGAGCCTTCGATTTAAGCGAACGGTACAAACCATTTCGTACCTGCCGCACTTTATTGCCTGGACGATTTTTGGCGGCATTGCGCTCAATTGGCTGGGCGAGGGCGGTGTGATCAATCAGTTGATGATGGCGATCGGGCTCCAGGAACGCGAAATCCTGTTTAACAGCGACCCTAAGTACTTTTGGTGGATCACCTTTTTCACCGATACGTTAAAAGAAACCGGCTGGAGCGCCATTATCTACATAGCGGCAATATCCGGCATTGATCCGGGGCTGTACGAAGCGGCTGAGCTGGATGGCGCAAACCGGCGGCAGCGGATGTGGCATATCACCATTCAGAGCATACGCCCCACCATCGCTATTTTGTTCATCCTCGCTGTCAGCGGGATACTTGGCAGTAACTTTGAGCAGATCTTTATGTTGAAGAACAATATGAACATGAGGATGGCGGAAAGCCTAGACTTGTATATCTACAACATGGGGTTGGTCTCCGGGCGCCATTCCTTCTCAACAGCCGTCCTGTTCGCCCGCTCTATTGTGGCGCTAGGTTTGTTGTTTTTGGCCAATCACACATCCAAAAAACTAACCGGCGACAGCATTTTTTAGAAAGGAGAGGACAGAGGTATGGAAAGACGCAAAAGATTTCGGCAAATTGGAGTATTTGAGGTCTGCAACACCCTGCTGATGCTGGCGGTTTGCTTTTTAACACTGTACCCGATGTGGTTTGTATTCATTAACTCGCTTAACGCGCCGCAGCAGGCATCCCTGGGCACCGTCAACTGGTTTCCCAAAGAATTATCGCTGGCCAGCTATAGCGTTGTGTTCAATGATAAGACAATGATGAACGGTTTTTACATTACCACTCTGCGCACAGTGATCGGGACAGCAACGCATGTGTTGTTTACCGCCATTATTGCTTACGGAATGAGCAAGTCTAATCTAATCGGACGCAAGCTGTATCTTAAAATCGCATTGGTTACGATGCTGTTCTCAGGCGGGCTGATCCCTACATTTATTCTGATGACGAAGCTGGGATTATATGATAATTTTTGGATATTCATCATTCCCTCCATGTACACTTTTTTTAATATGGTCATTTTCATGAGCTTCTTCCGCACCATACCTGACAGCCTGGAGGAATCTGCGAAAGTAGACGGTGCTTCAGACTATGGTGTCCTGTTCAGAATCGTATTGCCCAATAGCATGGCTGTCATTGCGACTATATCGCTTTTTTCAGCCGTTTATCATTGGAATGATTATTACCAGGGGGTCATCTACATCCGTTCGCAGGAATTACTGCCACTGCAGACCATGCTGTACAAAATCATTGCGGAGAACTCTATGTCCTTCATGCAGCAGCAAGCTATGGCGCAATTCGGCGCAAGACTTCCCGGCAACTCTATTAAATTTGCATCCATGATGGTGGCCACACTGCCTATTCTGATAGTCTATCCTTTCATTCAACGCTATCTGGTCAAAGGCGTGATGATTGGCGCCATTAAGGGATAAGAGTGTGAGTGTCTAGAAACTGGTATACAAAATTCAGAAGCAGCAAAGAAAGGATGATAATGTCATGAAACGCAATCTGATTAAGCCGGGGTTGACCCTCGTTCTGGCCGCAAGCCTGATGCTAGGCATAGCCGCGTGTTCCAATTCAGCGAATAGTGAAAATAAGCCAACACCACAGCCTACAGATAGTACACAGCCGCCGCAGAGTGAAGCAAAGCTCAATTCCGATGATCCGGCATGGAAGCTGGATACCAGCCCTGTTGATTTGACCTGGTTCGTAGGTGCTAACTGGTATGCCCACACTTGGGGAGACAGCTTGACCTCCAAGTACGTAACGGAAAAAACAGGCGTAAACATCAAGCTTGAGGTACCTTCCGGGGAAGCGAATGAGCATATTACCCTAATGATGACCTCGGGCAAGCTGCCAGACTTGATATCAATGGGTTCGTGGGAAACCGCTGTCAAAAAGCTGTGGGAAGGCGATCATGTCTACGCCTTAAATGAATTAGCTGACAAGTATGACCCTTACTTCTTCAAGGTGGCCGGGGACGGTACACTGAAGTGGTATCGTCAAGAAAATGGCAATACCTATGGCGTTCCGAATGATTCATATAGCCCCAACCTGATGCATGAAACTGGCATGACGGCCGCCAACCAGACTTTCCTGGTGCGAAAAGATTTGTATGAAGAGATGGGCAGCCCGAACCTTAGCACTCCAGAGGGCTTTCTGAACGCACTGCAACTGGTAAAGGATAAGTACTCCCAATATAAAGGCCAGCCCATCAGTCCCTTTTTTGCACAAGGGAACGTCCCTTACGGGATGACCGAATATCTGCAGAACCTACTGGCCGTACCGCATGAGAAAGACGGAAAAGTATACGACCGCATTACCGATCCCGATTATATTGCCTGGCTAAAAACCTTCCGTACGGCTTACGAGCGCGGGTTGATTAATGTGGATTTCCTGGTGGATTCCGATACTCAGGTAGAGGAAAAAACAAACAACGCCCGCTATTTCATGATGGTCCGTGAGTGGACCGGTATGTCGGCTGTCAATCCTATGCTGGCTGCTAGCGGCAACCCGGACTCTTACTACATCGCAGTCGATGGGCCAAAGAACAGCAAGGGCGATAACCCTAAGTTATTCCCTGGCAACATGGACGGCTGGATGGTGACGATGATTAGCAAATCAACCGAAAACCCTGAACGAGCCATCCGCTTTTTGACCTATCTGGCCAGCGAAGAAGGCCAGCGAGATTTGTTCCTTGGCAAGGAAGGCGAAACATGGGAGATGGTAGATGGCAAGCCGCAACTGAAGCCTGAAATGGTAAAATTACTCGACACTGATATTGAGAAGCTGGAGAAAGAATACGGCATCATGGATACCTATTGGATGATGCGAAACCCTGTAATCGTCAACCAGTGGAGACCGGAGAAATCTCCTGTCATTAAGCAAATGGAAGACTTCGCCAATAAGCAGGCCGATATTGATAGCGGTATCTATAAGGGCTTAGATCCACAGGGCGATTCTGATGTGTCGGTAGCCTGGTCCCGTATTTCGCAAAATTGGGAGGAAGTACTCCCTGAGCTAATTACAGCCAAGAATGAGGCTGAATTTGATAAAATCTTCGACAATTTCCTTGACCGCCGCGAGAATTACAGCTTTGGCAAGGTGATGGAATACCGCCAGGCTGAACTGAATGTGCGAAAATCCAAAATGGCAGAGTAATAATGCCCGTATTAAGATTGCTGCCGGCCACCGAAAGGGTGGCCGGTATTCCCTTTTTCGCTTCTTTTAACCATTTAACAAAACAGCCTAGTTACCTACCGGGCAGTTTGTAATATATGGTATATTACAAGGGTAGGAGGCTACTTAAATGAAGTATCTGCTGACTAAAATGAAGAAGCTGTACCGTAATTCCCGCATCTCCCAAAAATTGTTTTTGGCCTTTAGCATGATGATTGCCATCCCTGCGATTGTGGTATCCTTTTTATTTATCCGCACACAGGAAAGTCAGCTATACAAGGACGCTATGGCTACCGGCAGCAGCCATGTTTCAAGAATTAACGAACAGCTGCGCAGCAAAATGGGCATTCTTGAGAACGCTTCCTCTACTGCGCTGAATCAAAAGGCATTTGTAGATTTTATTCACTCCAATATGCGCGGGGATGGCCTGCGTCTCGTAAAATTTAGACAAAATCAATTTGAGCAAATGCATAATATCATTCAAAGCTACGAGATGATCAGCGAGCTCAGTTTCTATGTCGATAATCCAAACCTATTTGAGATTTGGCCTGAAATCTACCATTATGACAAGTTCTGGCCGAAGGACTACTGGGTGACACTTCGGGAGGAAGGCGGTGCGGCATACCGCTTATTTGCTTTTAAAGATGGAGAGCATACGCTATCCTATTACCGGTTGGTACGTCTTCAGGGGCAACAGCAGAAACTCCCTACCATTATGGAAATCCGCGCCCAGCATAGCGTCTTTTTCAGTGACTTGCTTGAGGATAGCGGGGGGGATTTCTTTTCTGTAGTGATGGATGGAGCCGACTCTTCCCGATCGGTATACAATCCTGAGCATATTTTTTCTCAAAATGCCGGTGAAGAATTGGATAAAATTCTAGGCAGCATTCACCAGCGGTTGGATGTGCTGCAGCAGAGTAGCCCCATTAAGGTAAAGGTAGGCGACCATACTTACTACGCGTTGTATCGCTACATCGCCCCACTGAACGCCTATGTAGTGGATATTGCCTCTCATCAAGCGCTGATGAAAGGCCCACGAAGCTGGTATTTGCTCGTAGTAGCGATCACATTGTGTATATTGCTGCTGATGTTACTGCTCGTTTCACATACCACTCGGCGCATTTTCCGCCGGCTCGACAGGGTGCTGGTTTCTATGCGCAAGGTGCGGCAAGGCCAACTGGATGCGAAAATTGATACCGGCCTGGATAAAAACGAAACCGGTGACGAAATCGACGAGGTGGCCGTCAGCTACAATAATATGTTGGACGAAATCAAACATCTGATGACCCAAGTGGTAGATAAACAGCTGATCGCCAAAAATGCACAACTGCACTCGCTGCATTCGCAGATCAATTCACACTTTTTATATAACGCGCTGGAATCCATCCGTATGCTCGCGGAGGTTCAGCGACAGCCGGCTATCGCCGAAGCGTTGGTGTCTTTAGGCTCACAACTGCGATACAGTATGCAATGGCGCAGCGATACGGTTGCGCTTACCGAAGAACTTGCCAACATACACAGCTATGTCCGATTCATAAACTTTATGGAGGGTGGCAGCATTGAGTTGACGGCGGATCTCCCGCAGGAGGTACTGCGTTATACAATCCCTAAAATGTGCATGCAGCCCATCGTCGAAAATGCCGTTCATCATGCAGCGCCCTCGGGCGGCAGCGTAAGTATCCAAATTACCGTATCGGTAGAAAATGACAGCCTTCTGCTAATTGAGATACGAGATGATGGCGCAGGTATTGACCCGGAAATGCTGTCCAGTCTGCAGGCTGTGCTGCGGGGCGACTCAGATTCACCGATTGTTACCAGCAAAAACGGACTGGGCTTGGAGAACGTGCATAAGCGCATACAGCTTCATTATGGTAAGGACTGCGGTCTTTGGATTGACAGTGTGCAGGGCGCCTATACTTGTGTAACCATACGTTTGCCTTGGGAAAATGTGAATCTTGGAGGATGGTAGGGCATGATCAATATTCTAATTGTGGACGATCAAAAGCACATTCGTGATGGGCTGCAGGCTATGCTGCGCCAATTTGCGCTCCAGCTGGACAATATTTACTGTGCCGTAAACGGAATTGAGGCCTTGGATATATTGAGTCAGCACAACATCCAACTGGTGATTACTGATATCAGGATGCCCGATATGGATGGACTGACGCTGATGGCGCAGAGTAAACAGAAGCACATCGAGGTAGATTATCTGATTATTAGCGGCTATAGTGATTTTGCCTATGCTCAAAAGGCCATCGAACTTGGAGCAAAGGGCTACCTGCTCAAACCTGTGAAACGTGAAGATCTGCAAACCGCAGTAGAACATGTAGCGAATGAGATAAAAACACGGCAGACGCTCTCGCGTAATATGGAGCATATCTCGCGCCGCGCCCGGGAGACAGACCGCAAGGAACTGAGTATGTTCATGCAGGGTGCAATGATTGATGAGGCGTGGGTTATCCAGACCCAGCAACAGAATCCAGAGTTGTGGAGTAATTACCGCCTGTGTCTGCTGCGGGAGGAATTATGGATTAACCAACCGGGGGCCGACAGTAGCCACAGCATGGAATCCCTTGCCTACCGAGTGTATGGCAGACGAGGGTGTATATGCCTGCAACACCGCCCGTACCTGATTCTCGCGGTTGATGCGGCCGTAGATACGGGAGCCTTCCCGGCCGCCCTCAAAGCAGGACAAATAGATGCCATTACTGCTATGACCAGCCCGCAGCAAGGATTGAAGGAGTTGCCCCGCAGCTATACACAAGCGTTGGAGCTCTATCGCCACAGTTACCTATTTCCAGAGAAGAGCTGCATCTTGCCAACACATATTGAGCGACTGGAGCAGCAGTGGGAGCTTCCCTATGAAGAGTTATACGCCCTGTTTCAGTTAATCGGCACCAAAAACAGCGGTACAATCACCCAAGGCATTTCTATGATATTTCACAAAGATACATTGCAACGCTATCACATCCAATACACACAGCAGCTATGCCGTGCCATTGTACAGATGCTGGAGGAATCTGTACGTGTGATCCGCCCGTACATGGGGGAAGAAGCGCTGGACATCGAATGTTTACGAAATCTATTCGATTATCCGGGTATTCGCGATTATATTCAGGCGCTGCAACAACAGCTGCTTCGGCTGAACCAATTTTATTATGAATATAAGTGCAGCTATCGCAACTCGCAAGATTTAAATGAAGCCATACGCTTTATACACGAAAGCTATCATAAACCCCTGGATCTCGCGATGGTATCGAATCACGTGTCGCTTAATTATGCCTATTTTTCTAACCTGTTCAAAAAAAATATCGGCAAAGGCTTTGCAGAATACTTGCGCGATGTGCGCCTGGATAAAGCCCGGCGGCTGCTGGCCGAAACCGATCATAAAATTGTAGAGGTAGCCACCATGGTAGGGTATGAAAGCTACAAAAGTTTTACACGATCCTTTCGGGATGTCATGGATATGCAGCCCACAGAATATCGGCAAATGATGCGCCGGAAGCACGACAGCGGGGAAAAGTACCGTGACACAGCGCTATAAATAATCAAAAGCCAAAAAATTGGGTTAGAACAAAAATAATTGTACCTTTTAGCTGATTATTATATTCGATATGATAGAGATGTCCCTAAATGTAAGCGGTTTCGTTTCTTCATTATTTTATTAAAGGAGGGCAAGTATGAAACGACTTTACAATACGGAGAGTGCTTTTAAGCAGAAGGTATTTAGTTTGTTCTTAGCAGTAGTACTGTTAGCTGGGGTTGGCCTATTGCCGACTTCAAAGGTGCAGGCAGCAGGAACCACAGTTACCTCTATGTCTTACTTTTCAGCAGCAGACGGTCCTGTCATCTCAAAATCAGGGGTTGGGCAAGCTAGCTATGGTTTCGTCATGCCTACATTTAATGGGGGCTCTGCCACCTGGAATGATGTTTCCGATGACGTCGGTGTAAAAGTAAAAGTTGCTGGAAACTGGGTGGATATTGACAATGCAGGCGGCTATACCTACAACCAAAATTGGGGACACTGGAGCGACGGTGGCTTGAATGGCTATTGGTTCACTCTCTCCACAACAACGGAGATTCAGCTATTCTCCAAGGCTAATGGAGTTACACTTGAGTACACCCTGGTATTTCAAAACATAAACAAAACAACCATTACTGCTATGGCCCCTACACAAGGGCCGCAGATTACAGCAGGATTTACAGGAAGTGCAGGCTTTACTTATCCTACCTTCAACAATGATCCGGCCGTTACCTATGAAGCCGTAGCTGAAGATCTGAAGGTATATGTAAAACCTGTAAGCAGCAGTACATGGATTGATATTGACAATAATGCAGCCAGCGGCTGGATCTACGATAACAACTTCGGACAATTCACCGAAGGCGGCGGTGGCTACTGGTTCACCGTAACAGAGTCTATCAACGTCAAGTTAGAATCGAAAACCTCAACGGCTAACGTCGTTTATACCCTCACCTTTAATAAACCTGTAAGAAATTCATATGTCTTAACTCCTTATGAGGGAACGACCTTTACCGCAGATGCAAAAGGTGTAATAGGTGTCCCGCTACCCAAAATTGATGGGGGCGCTCCAATAGGCACTGAGCTAGGAAATTACGTATACCAAATTAACATCAACGGACAATGGGTTGCTATGAGTGATTCCAGCCAAAGCGGATTTGTATACGCCGGCAATGGCTATAACAACATGTCCGATGCCAACCAGTGGGGATATTGGGCTGACTATATCTATGGGCTTTGGTTCCAGCCCGTCCAAGAGGATGTGCAAATCCGTATTGGCTATCCATTAAATGGACAGGCGGGCGGAAGTGTCGGCAACAATTACGTCAACTATACCTTTATCGGTAATCCAGATGCCCCACGTCCGGATGTATCCGATCATGATGACATTGCCATCGGAACACCAAACGACCCGGCGATAGAGGGCATGAATCTCATTTGGCAGGATGAATTTAACGGAACAGCACTCGATACGAGCAAATGGAGCTACGAACAAGGTTATTATATTACTGACGATCCGAATAGCTGGGGCTGGGGCAACGCGGAACTGCAGCACTATACAGACAGTACACAAAATGTATTTGTACAGGACGGAAAGCTGAATATCAGAGCTTTGAACGATTCAAAATCCTTTCCACAGGACCCAAGCCGGTATGCCCAGTACTCATCCGGCAAGATTAACACCAAAGATCACTTGTCCTTCCAGTACGGCAGAGTAGATATTCGTGCTAAGCTGCCTACAGGTAACGGCGTTTGGCCAGCGCTTTGGATGCTTCCGGAAGATGCCGCTTATGGAGCGTGGGCCGCATCCGGAGAAATTGATATTATGGAAGCCAAAGGACGCTTGCCCGGCACGACCAGCGGGGCCATACACTTTGGCGGACAATGGCCTGTAAACAGATATATTGCTGGTGAATATCACTTCCCTGAAGGCCAGACCTTCGCCAATGATTATCATGTGTACTCCATGATCTGGGAAGAAGATAATATGAAATGGTATGTGGACGGCAAGTTCTTCTTTAAAGTCAGTAGAGATCAATGGTATTCCGTAGCTGCACCTAACAATCCGAATGCCCCATTCGATCAACCCTTCTACATCATTATGAATCTGGCGATCGGCGGGCACTTCGACAGCGGCCAAACCCCAGATCCGTCCGATATTCCTGCAGCAATGCAAGTGGATTATGTTCGTGTCTATAAAGAAGGCAACAGCGAGAATCCGGTAAACGTACCAGTTACCGGTATTTCTCTGAATCAAACTACTGCGCAGGTGGAGGTTGGACAGACTGTGCAGTTGAACGCCAATATTGCCCCGTCTAATGCAACCAATAAGCAGGTCACTTGGACCGTATCAGGTACCAGCGTCGCTTCCGTGAATCCGAACGGTCTCGTGACGGGACTCACTCCAGGCACAACAACCGTAACGGCTACAACAGCCGACGGCAATAAAACAGCCCTCTCCACCATCACTGTTGTACCGGCATCATCATCCGGTGTTATCATCGTCGGCGATGAGGTGCGGGGTCTGAAGAAAATAGGTGACGACCTGCTGTTCTATGTGAACGGCGCAACCTTTGCCGACTTACACTATAAGCTAAATAACGGTGGGCAGCTAAACGTAGCCATGACCCCGGCAGGAAACGGAAACTATACCTACCCTGTAAATCACCTGCAACACGGGGATACCATCGAGTACTCCTTCACCTATAATCCGGGACAAGGGGCCGTCGATTCCCCAACGCTCTCGTATATCCATGGGGTAACCCAAGGAACACCAGAGTAAAGTAGTTGAACGCTAAGCAACTGCATGAACACGAATAGGCGAGGAGGAAGTGTTGAAGCTTCCCTCTCGCCTATTTTGTTGTTTCTACCGTGTTGCTGGTCTCCTCGGTGGAAGCTCAGCTAGCCTCATGATTATGGGCCGTCAGTTCATCACCTGACGCTTTCCGCACCTTCGCTCGCTTGCCTAAATTAACGCGTCGAAATGACCCTCCGCGTCCACCGTCGCCGTCCGGGGATCAGTCAGGCCGATGCCCTTGAGGCCTCCCTTTCCTTCAATTCCCCAAAGGGGGAGGTGATCCTGAAGCGGAGAAGCAGGCACAAAATTTACGGAGGTGCTGCTCCCGCTTTTCTGTACCAGTTGGGACTCCAGCAGCCGGATTTGCCGCTGCAGCTGCTCCCGGCGATAAGGCGTCTGCATCTCACTTCCTTGTGCCGCATTCACTTTATCCAGTTCCATCATCAGCCGGTTTCGCTGTTTCTCCAGAGAACTGACATCACTCTGTGTACCGCCGTAGGCCGCAATGGTCTGTACGGAGCTGATGCCTGATACTGTCTGTGCCGCCATGATCTTTCCCCCCGTTTCCTTGGCTCCCAATCCAAAATCATCCAAATTTGAAAGTTCTAATCATCTTTATTACCCGGCAGATCCCGTCATGACAACATCACAGCCTCAATTGGAAAATAATCGTCGTATAGTCTCAGTCGGCCGCTTGTTTCAACCCTACCAAAGACCCACCGAAGGCTGGCTAAAGTCCCTTCAGAGCTCCCTTACTCGTCCTTCAACCGCCGCTGATACAAAATGACAGACACTACTGTTAGTACAACCGTCCATGCCAAATTAATGAGGAGAGGTTTCAATATATCGCCCGTCGTATAACCTGTATTGCTTAGACCCAGCAGATGCACAAGCTGACTGCTTGGCATGTAATCCAGCACTTTGAAGACCGGATAATCCTTCACTAGTACTTCTCCCCACGGTGCCCCCATAAATATGAACGCCACAGGGAGTATAGATAATGAGGCTTCAAGCAACGTCTTAGAGAATAAACCGCAGATCGTCCCGGCTGCAGTGTACAGAATAATCGAAAGAATGATTACTGCCACAAACGCCCATATATTAGCTGGCTCATAGCCAAATAATAATGTGGAAATAGCGAGAACAACAACAGACATGACAAAGACCAAACTGCTTTTACCGATTAGTACATCCATGGTCGTAGCCGGTGTCATCATTAATGACCGTAAAGTGTTACGCTCCTTCTCTTCCGCAATCAAGCAGGCTTGTGCAAAACATGTTAGCAATACAAACGAACTATTAAAAAGAAAACCGCTGGCTCCAGGTAAAGACGCACCTGCCCTCTTGAAAATCAGAGCGATAATAATAGGAAAAATCAGCATAATGGACAGCGCGTAGTTACGTGAAAACTCTTTGTAATCCTTCACAAATATCGCCCGGGCACGTTTGTATGAGATACTCATAGTAGCTCACTTCCTGTCATTTTAATAAAGATATCACCTAGACTTGGTTCTTTCGTCTCTAACCGGTCAATTAGCCCCCGCTTCATCCAATCCGCGATTTGATCAGCCGTCCCCTCATCGATCGGGAGCTCGTAGGTTTCCCCATTGATTAAGTCCACACAAATTACGTTCTCCCGGTGCTGCCGCTTAAGTTCCTTTGGTGAGCCTATGGTTTGGATTTGTCCCTGATACAGAATCGCTACACGGTTGCATATCAATTCTGCTTCAGACATATCATGCGTAGTCAGAAAAATCGTTGTTCCTTTCTCATTTAAGTAGCGTAAGCCTTTATAAATATGTGCTGTGTTTACCGGATCTAAAGCCGAAGTTGGTTCATCCAGAAATAATAATTCCGGCTCATGGATAATCGCGCATGCCAGCATGACACGCTGACGCATCCCTTTGGATAAGAGATTGGCTTTCTTTTTGCGCTCCCCGCTTAAGTTTACAAACTGCAGCACCTTGTCGACCGCAGATTTGGGAAGATCATATAGCTTACGATACAGCTCCAGATTTTCCTCAATACTTAACCTCTCATATAGACCACTGTTATCCGTCAAAATGCCAAAACGCATCTTCTGAGCAGACTGCTGCATCATTTCCGCCGGCTGGTCAAATACACTTGCCTGTCCACTTGTCGGATTTAACTGTGCCGTTAGAATCTTGATTAATGTTGTTTTGCCTGAGCCACTCGGGCCAAGGAAACCAAAAATTTCACCCTTAGGAATTGAAAAAGAAACATCTGCTAACGCATCCTTTTCTCCAAATCTCTTACGGATACGTTCTACCCGGATAACATTCATTAACTCCACATCCTTAGTGTTGATGGCTTAAACATATACAGATTACATGCTTCCTGCCATCAAAACGCGCCGAAATGTAGCTGTAAGCGCCTGAATGGTACCCTTTAAATGTTAAGAAGAGCTTTTAATTCAGACAATTTTGAACGGGATAACGGAACCACGGCATCTTGACCTGTATTTAATCGCAAGCTGTAGCTATTTTTCGTCCATGTAATAATCTCTCTTACTTTTTGCAGATTAACAATATAGGATCGGTGGCACCTAAAAAAACCGAAATTTAATAATCTCTGCTCGAGCTCGGTCAGCGTCAGCGCACAGTCATAATTTTCACCGCCCACATGAACAAGGATTGACCCCTCTACACTCTCTATAAAATCAATTTCAGGCGGATTAAATAAAATCACTTTGTCATTTCTTTTGGTAGAGATCTTCTGCAAGGTTATATTGGCCTCGTCTTGTTTCTGTACTTCCTGCTTATCCTCGTCGAAGTCCCGAATATCCAATGGATGAAATCCCGATTCGTTCAACCGATAAATGGCATCACAGGAAATAAGGGCATCCTCTAAATTCGAAGTTAAAATTAAAATCTGCTTTTCTTGTGAAAGATCATCAAGAATCCGTTTGAGTTGACGACAATCTTGCTCTTCCAAGTAAAAATAGGGTTCCTCCAGTACAAGTGTAGGCTGATGCGCAAAAAACACACGCAGCAATGTCACATACATTCTTTTCGATGAGCTTAGATCCTTGATCTTTACCTTCCGTTCTTCCTTTAAAGCAAAATAATCTATCAACGAAGCGGCACGCTCATTCCTCTCCGTTATTCTGATTAGAAAAGTGATTAGTTCCTCCACCGATAAACGCATATACTCGTTTTGCCCAGCCCGAAATAAATAATATTGGGAATGATCACCTAATTGATTCATTAAAAGCTGCTTTCGCTTCAAGTCCGTTATGATGCCAACCGATTGATTCGGTGTCATATTTAATTCGATCTTCGGTAGAAATAATTCCCCATTATAATAAATTGGTTGAAATTGCATGCCATCCTCCCGGTCAGTGCTGCTATAGGGTATACTTTTTCAATTTAGTTCCTGTTATTTCCTGCTCGATAAATACGATTTAGGTAATATTTAATGCAAATATAAGTCAAGGCATCTTCTAGTCATTTCTGCACATAAAAAAAGCCCAAGCAGCTTCTCCGCTCGGTGCAAGAGTAAATTAATTAGTAATACGGTTCAGCGCAATTTCTGTAACAGCAAGTTTTGAATAAAGACCATCCCGATAAAAGGATAGTCTTTAGGGTCACTAATTTATTTTAATTGCCTCAATACAAAGCTCGATCCTCACTTCATTTCCGACTATAATTCCACCCGTTTCCAGAGGCGAGTTGAATTTCAATCCAAATTCATTACGATCAATACTGGCTGTTGAATGAAATCCTACACGTTCCCGTCCGCGGGGGTCCTTGTTTAGTCCTTCAAAAACAGTATGAAAAGTAACAGATTGGGTTACTCCATGCAGAGTTAGATTGCCTGTAAGTTCATATTGCCGCTCACCAGCAAAGACACAGTTGGTGCTTTGAAATGCAATGGTTGGATACTTGGCAGCATGAAGAAAATCGTCGCCCCTCAAATGTTCATCTCGTTGCGCTTGGCGAGTTGTGATGCTATTTGCGTCTATGGAAGCCTGAATACCCATGGTCGTTAACTCGTTGGGATCAAAACTTAAAATCGCCTGGAAACGCTCAAATACTCCTTTGATTTTATTAATCATTAAATGCGTCACCGAAAACTCGACGGAGCTGTGGTCCGGATCCACTTCCCATTTGATATTACTCATGAATAAATTCCACCTCTATAATAAGATTATGAGCAAGGTCACCTATCTCCAAAACAATGCGCTACTCGCTATACACCTAATATACAAAAACGCTACTGACAACGTTGTGTCAGTAGCGTTTTAGCATTTTTGCGGCTTCCTCGTAAATCCGATTTCAGAATGGTTCCCCATTGAATCCGTAATTCCTTTTACCCGAATATCCACCATGGCAATAAACATCGAACTGTGTGTGAACAGTCATAATCTGCAACTAGTCGAATCTTTGCAGCGATTCAAATAAACGCCTTAAGTTATTCAATAAGCTGTTTTTTTCCTCCAGAGTCCAGTCATCCAAAGCTTCATGCAAAATTCGTTCACGGGTGAGGCTAATCATTGCATTGATTTTCTCCCCGCTTTTCGTCAATTCAGACACACGAATGCGGGAATCTGCACTTGATGGATACGTATGAACCAACCCCGCGTTTTCTAACTTATCGATTTGCCGGCTAACACTCGAATAGTTTTTTCCCATCATGGCGGCCAAATCACCAACACTAGTCGGTTGGAGATGCACGATGCCCACAAAGACACGAAAGGTTGCTGCCTCCAAATTTACGCCAGCATTAGCAATCATCTTCTTATCGCGGTCTGGCCTATTGATAATGGAAACTAAATCGATCAGCGCTTTAAAAATATCGTTTTCCATTTTATTTCACCCTTACAACAGGACGAGGCATTAGCGGGGCATTCCAGGCCTCTTCAATATCTTCTAGAGCGAACTCTTTTGTGGTAATTTTTATCTTCCCCTCGGCGGCCATTTCAAAGACACCTCTAACAGCGGATAGCATATCAGCTTTGGAAACACTCTTATCTCCGCTACCTACGAGTTCGATTGTTGATGAGCGTAAAAGAGATGAAGGTAAATGAATGCTTTCTTGGCCAGATGAAGTTCCAATGCTTACAAAACGGGTTGAACGATCCGTTTTTGCCTTAGCAAGAGCTGACATGATGGCGAGTGCGCTGTCGCCCCAAAGATAATCCAATATAACATCAACACCTTCAGCAATAACTGGCATTAGGGCGTTTTCAAACATTTTTTGACCGTTGTCGGCTGTCATATCAAATGCAATGGCCTCATCAGCTTCAAGTGCTTGCAACTTTGATTCGTTGCGTCCTGTTACAATGACCTTCTTGGCCCCCAGACCCTTAGCAATCTGAACTGCTAAACTACCGGATGCACCAGTAGCGCCATTAATCAATACAGTTTGACCGGATTTAAAACCAGCTCGAAATACCAATGCAGCCCATGACGACATAGCAGGGTTGGCGATAGCGGCAGCAGTGAGATCATCAATACCATCTGGTAAACGGACAGTCAGCTTTTCGTTGACGATTGTTTGCTCAGCCAAACTACCATATGGTGCAGTAGGCAGCGCAAAGTAAACACGAGACCCATCTTTCAAAGTTCCTACACCGTCGATACCGGCTACAATTGGAAAGTTATCTTCAGAAGAATAGTGCATACCCATTGAACGGAACTTGCTAACTCGACTCAAGGCTGTGGCCGTAACGTTAATTATAACTAGCCCCTCTGTCCCAACGGGGGAATCAAAATGACCCATTACGGGAATCGTCCCCTTAACCTTTACGATTGCTGCCTTCATATTTACACCCTTCTTCCACCCCATATTATGTGCATATTGCACATAATAAAGTATAACACAAATTATGTGCAATATGCACACTTTATTTGGAATACATATCCAAACGCACGCCCATTAGCTTATTTCCAAAAGAAACGGCTGGTCAGGTTCCCCTGATCCAGCCGTTTTTTGATTACTTTAATATTACATTATCGATTAGTACCGCCGTATCGTAGATACTATCTCCTTGATCCCAAACATGGAACCGAAGGACAATGGAGCCCTTGCCGGCAAATTGGCTTACATCAAATTGTACATGCTTCCAATTCGTCATGTATGTTGTATGATCCCCGCCGTAGAAATCAATCGCTACTTTGTTCTCTTCAATCCAATAGGCCGTGGATTCATTAATCGATTCAGCCCCGATAATAACAGAATCATTACCATAGACACTGGACGTCACTGTATTGCCGCCATTTATGTGAGAAGTAATGAGGGAAGCCGTATTAATGTATACACTGGAAGTTACCGTTGCGCGGAACGTGTCATTGAATTTGCTTCCAACGAATTCCTTAGGCTCCTCAGAAATGAAATTGTAATCGAACGATAGGGTTGTTGCACCCGCCGGAACAATGAAACTTTGCTCGATATAACTATCTGAATTGTAGTCATATCCTCCTTGATCATTGTTTTCATACCCAAGGCCAGTGCTGATAATAGCCATGTAGTTCCCCTCTGTCGGTTTAAGCGGTCCCAGCTTGGAGATCACCCGAACATCGCCGTTTCCATTCCAGCCGGTCCAAGTTCCGTTTTCAAAGGTTCCGTTGATGACCCCTTCGGTCTTAGTGCCAATGCTGCTTCCTTTCATGAAGAATGCTGCCAACCCATCGTTTGCTCCATGGGCAGCCACTGCTGCTTGAAAGGCTTTTTCGGTTGTCATGTTGTCATCGTTTAAAGCGGTAAATACGGATTTAGCAATAGCTTGATCATATGCAAGCTTTACATAATCGGTATATCCATAATAAGTGCCAGCACCATTGTTGATGAAGGCATCTGCCATGGAATCGTTGTACGCGCTGCGGCAGCTGCCATTATATACGATGGTATCAGGTAGCATATCGTTGTACCGTGTAATAAAAGACGGTGTAATAGCATAATAACCGGATATAATAGCCAGTCGTCCCTTTTTCAAGTCCAACTCATAGGTCTTTTTGCTCTCTGTCGTTGCCTTTTCTCCTGTCAGGAACATAACTTGCGGTCCAGCGTATTTGAAATCAATGCCGTACTTATTATGGAGCTTTTGAAGCACTTTTTCATCATAGTAAGTATCTCCGTGGGTATCCAAGACCACGACGCCATACTGATTCAGCCCTTTAAAGAAATTAACGCCCGCTGAGGTGTCCTTTACTCTTTCTACAAGGAAAGGGTAACTCGACTGGTCAAAGCTGTGATATACAGCGTCATAAACAGTCGAAGATGGAAGTGTGCCGGAGAACGGAGAAATCACAGCAACCCGCTGGCTTCCTATGGTGGCCACGGTTTGTTCCACATTTTGCGTTAGCGCCTCAGCCGCCAATGTAGTACTGGACGCAGCCTCTTCTACGGTGCTGCTTAACCCTTTTGTATTCTCAGGAGCTGCGGATATCCCCCCTAGAATCCCGTTGTCCAGCAAATACCAGATGCTTCCTCCTTCACCCGAAATCCCAGCATGCTCTACTTCTGCTTGGGTTTGGAGCCAAGCCACAGTTTCTTCCTTTGCTTTTTGCAAATTACCATATGAAGTAGCCAGTTGATCAAGCTTACTCTGTGTATTATTTTCAATGATTTCCGTTTGTGCAAGCTGTTCATCCGTAAGATGCTTCATTACAGATAATTTAAAAACTGTGCTGCTTGGCACATCTCCCACAAACGCCTGCAGATTTATGTAACCCTCCGTACTTTCAGTCAATACTGCTTTGCCACTGTACAGTCCGTCTGCCTCAAGACTGTCTCCATGGGCTTCCAAACCGTCATCGTACAACGAAATGATTTGCGAAATGACTTTGCCGCTGTCATCTACTTGATAGACACTAGCGATTACCGTTCCTGGCGCATTAATCGATGAGCGGAATATAACTTCTGTTGGCTCTTCCACATAAATAGCATCTGAACTCTCCCCCTTCACCACAACCTGGAGAGCATTTGCCGGTGCCGGGGTTGCCGGTGTCGGTGTCGGTGTCGGTGTCGGTGTCGGTGCCGATGTTGGTGTTGGTGTCACTGGTGCTGGGGTTGCCGGTGCTGGGGTTGCCGATGCTGGCGTTCCCGGACCTGAAGCTCCCGGCGCCGGTGCTGTCACAGATGTCCCGCGGTCAGTTGTTGCCGGGGTGGCAGTCGGTGTTGCCTCAGGACTCTTGCCCTTATTAAGCTCTTCAGCAAGAAGCTGTTTGGATTTCTCGACATATACTGATTTATTGGTTTTGAACTCATAAGCCAGACGAGCCAGAGCCTGGCGCTCCGCATGCTCTTTCGGTTTGAATTTCAGAGTGCCGTCACTGCCTTGGACCCCGTTGATGAAACCATTTTTGAAGGCAAGGGATACTTGCGCTTTTGCCCATTCGGACACCTCTGAGATATCCGACAGCTTGCTATCAACCGGAAGCTTCTTCGCTGTTTCATCCAATTCGAAAGCTCGGATGAAAAACACGACCAGCTCCTCACGGGTGACATTTGCATTAGGACTGAAGGTGGTGGCCGATGTCCCCTCCGTAATGCCTGCCTTTACCAATGCACCTACATAACCGCGATACCAACTGTTCGCGGCAACGTCTTTAAACGGTGCGGCTTGATCAGCATTTGCTTCTAGCCCCAACGACAGGACTATGATTTTCGCCAGTTCGGCACGTGACATAGCCTTTTTCGGTTTAAAAGAGTTATCTTCATAACCTGAGATTATTCCTGCTTCAGTTAATGATTGAATCTCCTTTTGCGCATAAGAGCCTGTGATGTCTTTGAACTGCGCGGCCTCACCAAACACCATATGTGGCGTAAGAGTGCTTAATAATAGGGCAAACACAATCATCAGACTGAGTTTACGGCGTGCTGCTTGGAATAACATTGTTTCTTCCCCCTTCTTACTCTAAAAATATCAATGAGTCTGTCGTCCTAGTGAGTTCCAAGGATGGCATTTTACACCATTATTCGACAACTTCTTGATTCTACAATAGGACCAGGGTAATTTACAATGTCTATTACATAAAAAAAATAGATATATTTGTAGACTGGAGATTAAATGGCATAAAAAAAAGACCATCGAGTATAAGCTTGGATTGATGGCGATTTAATATTTTATCGTATTATTCTTCACATGCACTAAGATTTTACAATGATAAGCTTAATCATGTATGCCTTATGACACTTTAGGAGGTAATATAATGAGCAAGTACGACGAAGCCATGAAGCTGCTGGAAGAACAAGCGGGTAACAAGGACGGCCTGATCTCACTATCCACCATCGCACTGGAACCGGGGGCTAATGGCAAAAGCCGTCCCTCCGCCCGCATTGTAGACGCCTATTATGAGGACGGTGCGTTCTACACCGTTACTTACGCGACCTCAGGTAAGATGCAGCAGATCGCCCAAAACCCCGAAGTCGCTGTTTGTATCATCGTCGAAAACTTTACGGCCGATGGTATCGGTGAAAACCTGGGCTGGGTATGTGACGAGAAAAACGCGGAGATGATGACAAAGCTGCGCACAATATTCGCCGGGTGGTATAACGAAGCCAATAACGACGAAGATCCTAACACATGCCTGCTGCGCATTCGCCTGACAAAGGGCCTGTGGAATGACGCCCATAAAGGGATCAGAAATGAGATTGATTTTATCAATAAGACGGCAAATTAAGTGGTCTGAGTGGTTCGCCTTATTGGATTAATGTGAAGTAGACATTTGATAACAGACAATGATAGCTCAAAGGGAGTGTGCGCATACTCCCTTTTTCGTTGTTACTTATGATACGATTCACCGTAACATCTATAGAACGAAATTGAAGGCCTCACTGTTCCTTCATCCCTTAACTCTTTCGCTGTTCACTCCGCACTCTTCCCGCCCTGCGCCAATCTCTCCAAAAATCTTCTTTTACGATACAGCATCCGCGCGGCCCCGGCTGCCTCTTCCAGGGACACAAGGTAGAGCTGGGTTCAGAGATATCGTTAATTAATCTACACTACTTTTCGATTTCTTCGTGATAGTTAACCTATCATGTTAGGACTACCTAAGCATCTTAACTAGAAGTTCGATGTTTTGGACCTAGTCTATCGTCCTTAAATTCGAAGGTTAATTCGATCCTAAGATTTCTACAACTAACCAATGTAGATTCAACGATAAGGGGATTTCTGCTGAAAAGCAGTCGGCCTCTCCAAAAGACTTTTCCTTACTTCTGACACGTTCACTGCGATGGTTGAAGCGGCAAGTTTTAGAGCCGCCCGGTACTGGGCGGCTCTTTCTTGTTCTTTTATGTTAAGCTGAACGATTAGCAAGGAAGACAGCGTCATCCCTTTGGCTACCTACACAATCTCTTTATTAAAATGTCCTCTTGTGTCTGTTTCCTGATTAAAGACAGCATTATTCATAGAGCCATTTAATTTGCCTGACGCCATATTAATGACTTTCACAACCTGCTCTTTGGATTCAACTGTGAAGTTTAATCTGAGCGCCTCGATTCCTTTGATGTTTTGTAGCTCATCTAAAAGATTAAGCGTCTTCCCATTAAGGAGAGTCGTTGTACAATCATTATGGGAAATTATAGGGAACGTTCCGTGCTCATCTTTTAACTCATAGCTCTTCGTTTTGCAAATTCTGCATTGATTCATTTTTTTCATCGGACAATATTTTGTAAACATCAAAGGAACCTTGCCATATACAATCATTTCCAGTGCAGGATAGCCGTCATTTTCTTCATAATAGGCATTCCTTAAATCTTCAATTTGGCTCTTATTCAATTCATAAGATAAAGTGACTCGTTTTGCACCTAATTTATATAATTCATAGCAACTAGTAGCATTAACAACATTTAGAGAATAGTCCGTAACAAACGGATTCGTTTCTCTGTAGTGATAAATTCCGCCATATCCTCCGATTAGTAGCTGCCCTTCTTTTTCCTCATAACGATTCTGATTTCTTCTAACAACATTTTCATAATAGATTTCCTTAATTCCACAGCTCACGCAAGCATCATACTGCTCCTTAGTCGTTACAGAGGCCGTAAGGTATGGTTTTTCAGGGGCAAAGCTTATTTTTTCTTTTGCTTCCAAAGCCTTGGTTCTTTTCTGCTGGCTGTTAAGCTTTAAGTCATATAAGCCCAGTACAATATCTCTTCTTGCTGCATTTAACAGTTTAGCTGGAATAAAAGCATTGCATTCCTCAAAATCCACATGATTAAGTTCGAATATCGTATCATTTAATCTTGAAAATTGCTTGATTACCTGGTCTTTTGTTGTTGGATTATTAATGGCTTCGCCTAGTATTTCCTCGCTTTCATATGAATAATGACAGCCTAAGCCCTCCGCATCTATGACAAGCTTTGAATCTGGACGTGCATATACTCTAATATCGAGGTTAAACCGCTTAAATTCTTTTTCCAGTGATAATTCTAATTCTTTGTTATAGAAATAATCCTTCGTTTTATATACTAAATCTCCCGTAGACATCTTTTCTTTGATTTTGATATAGCAGACATCCTCTGCTTTGTTGATTAATTCGCCCTCTTTATCGTACAGTTTTGCAACCGTTAAATTAACATCTTCATTGTTGTGACTTATTCGAATGGTATCGTTCTGATTTAAAGGTCGTGTAAGTGTTATTTCATACCTATCTTTAACAATCTTGCTGATTGTTCCAATTTCATAACCAAAGTGATTAGGTCTTAAAATGTTTGTAATATTTCTCCTATCTTCGTGAAACAAATATCCTTTAGTAAATGTTCGATTGAATGTTTTTTTCAGATTTTCTTTGTCTTCTTCGGTTATTTTATGATCTAAGGCCTTGCGATATTTGGATACAACATTAGCAACATACGTAGGCACTTTCATTCGGCCTTCTATTTTTAAAGAATCGATTTCTTTTAAATCCTCGATATAGTCGATTGTGTTTAAGTCCTTGGTAGATAGAATATGGTTTTTCCCTAAAGATGTACCTGTTGTCTTATCCATGAGTTCATACTCCTTACGGCATGAACCCACACATCTTCCGCGATTTGCGCTTCGATTACCCATTAATCCTGACATTAGACAGTTTCCCGAGTAAGATACACATAAAGCACCGTGAACGAAAATTTCTAAAGGTATCTCAGCTTTTCTTTTGATCTCTTTTACTTTTTCAATCTCAACCTCACGGGACAGAACAACTCTTTTGGCACCAAGTTCTTTTAATAATAAAGTTCCGTCTAAATCGTCTATTCCCATTTGAGTTGAACAATGTGCTTCCATATCAAGAAAGTTTTTAACGATATAATCGAACGCAGTCAGATCCTGGACGATAATGCCATCCACACCGATTTTATTTAATTCGTGGATCTGCTCTTTCATCTCTTCAACTTCGTTTTCAAAAACGATGGTATTCATTGTAACATAGAGTTTAACGTCCCTCAGGTGCGCATACGTAACCGCCTCTTGTAACGATTCTAGATCAAAATTAGATGAGTATGCACGCGCACCAAATTTTTGCATTCCTAAGTATATGGCATCACAACCATTAGAAATTGCAGCTTTTAAAGCTTCCATATTTCCTGCTGGAGCTAGTAATTCAGTCATTTTTTCCTCCTTATGATCCATAAATAACGGCAATGCTAGTTTGTCCAAAGGTGTTCTTAAAAGTACATCGTCAGGACTGCATGGTATTGAAGAACGGTTAAAGGTCGTTTTCACGCTTTTGTTATTGCTTTTCTTAACAGCAGGTTTCCGCTTGCCGTACTGCGTCCTCTCGTCTTCTTAGTCCCCTGCTTCATCCCAGTTAAGATGGATAATACGATAATAACTACTATAAATCCGATAAATGACGTCATGGCCGCTCCCTTTTAAATTAATAAGATTATTAGAAAATTAAATTTCAGACTATTACCATTAATCATAAAATAAGAACTATACTTAAGCTGCAGCAAAACGCACAAGCCAATGGCTTGTGCGCTTGTTTTAAATGACCTCATTTGCTCTGAGGGACGTATCTCATAATAATTCTTTAAGTACATTTTTCGCCACGCGTATCTTCTCATCATTAGCGTCACGAAGCATACCTACAATATCCTGAATATCGCTCTCAGCTGAGGTAACCATAAACTCTTCACTCCTCATGTATAGAGAATTATTTGGCTCCTGGAGCCAAAATTGAGCAGGAATTATGGGTGCCTATCATTGCCAAGTAGCAAACATTTAATTTTACATAAGTATGAGCGAGCATCTGGCGCATTGATTAGCAGCCTTAAAAGAGCCTCCACTAAAATCGAAGTGGAGGCTCTTTTTACATTTTTGTTATTTCAATTGTATTGGCTTTCAACCGTTATGCCGTGCAGTTCAAGTCATTTAAACTAATATTGAGTTCTGTTCTCCGCTTCACCATCATTTGTGATAAGGTTCCCCCCGATTGATCTTCACCGCGCGATACACCTGCTCCACCAGCACCAGGCGCATGAGCTGATGAGGCAGCGTCATGCGCCCGAAGCTCATGCGCTGCTGCGCGCGGCGCATGACCTCGTCGGAGAGCCCGTGGCTCCCTCCGATGACGAACACGACATGGCTCGTCCCGTAGGTGCCGAGCCGGTCAATTTCTGCGGCAAGCTCTTCCGAGCTCCACAGCTTGCCGTCGATCGCGAGCGCAATGACATGCGCCTCGCTCTTAATCTGCGCGAGAATGCGTTCGCCCTCGCGTCCCTTTACCTGCACCACCTCTGCTTCGCTTAGAGAATCCGGTGCTTTTTCATCTGCCACCTCAATGACCTGAAACTTCAGGTATGGTGTCAGCCGTTTTGCATACTCCGCGATGCCATCGATCAAGTACTTTTCCTTCAATTTTCCTACGCCAATAATTTGAATAAGCATAAGTGCCTCCTGTCATAATCCTCTATAGAAATAGCAAAAGGACGCGCACTGGGCGTCCCTTGTAGTTTTAGTAAGTACCTTCTGTTCTATCACATATTTGGTGGAAAAGAAACGACAATTAAAACGGCCTACTCTTGCGCATTCTCTAAATGTCCTATTTTTTATGCAATCCCTGGATCTCCTGATCCCCAGTATTCCTAGATTTCCTGAATCTAGAATTTCATGTATTCCTCGTCCTCAGCAGGTTCAATCCATCCCTACTTACTTTCTTCCTGCTCCTCCATCACAAAATCCGGTTTCCCCCCAGCTTCATAAGCGCTCAATATAGAGTCCAGCAAGCCTGGGAAACGTGCATTAAGATCCTCAGTCCGCAGGGACAACATGCGCTGTGTTCCTTGAACTCGTGTAAAAACAACACCTGACTCGCGCAAAGTACGGGCATGGTGAGACATGGTGGATTTTGCGATCGGGACGTTGAAGCAGTTGCAAGCCTGTTCTCCATTTAAGTGAATATCCGATACGATATGTAAACGAATCGGATCGCTGAGTGCATACAATACGGAGGCAAGCTGAATGTCCTTGCGGTCCGGATGAAATAGTATTTTCACGGATGATTATCCCCTTTTGTCGTACGATGAATGCGAAAAAAATATTGGTGTTCCTAATTGCATTTTATATCAACGCATGCTATATTTCAATTGTTCGTAAGTAATCGAACTATTAAACAATAATAAAAGGAGTGCTTCGCACATGACTTCTGTAAATAACCTCTCCGCGAATGCGGATCATGAAGCCTCCGTTCCGGAAGCGCCTCTTCCACGAGAAGGCCTGCTGACCCTGCTGTTCAGTGTCGCTGTGGTTCTCGTCATCATGAATACGGCTATGTTCAATCTGGCGCTGCCTGATGTGACCGAAGCCTTCGGGATTACGGCTGCGTCCGCTTCTTGGATTGTCACTGGGTATTCCATTATGTTCTCGATTGCCTCAATCACGTACAGCCGGCTTTCTGATTTTCTGCCGATTCGCCGTCTGTTGGTTATAGGCTTGTTGACGCTGGGCCTCGCGGCTGTTGCCGGCTTTTTCAGCACCAACTTTATCTTCCTGCTTATCGTTCGTATTCTCCAGGCCTCAGGCGCGGGCGCAGTAATGTCCTTGTCGCTTGTCCTATTTACCCGCTATATCCCGCAAGCCCGCCGCGGCAAAGCAATGGCGACAATTATGTCAGCCGTCTCGCTGGGTCTAGGACTTGGGCCGGTCGCGGGCGGAGCCATCGTCGAATATCTCGGTTGGATTTGGTTATTCTCTGTAACGGCAGCTATTCTGCTTCTAGTGCCGCTGTTCCTTATTCTGCTGCCCAAAGAAGTACCCACCCGTGGCTCCTTTGATGTGCTTGGCGGGCTGTTCTTGGGCGTCGGCACGACCGGGCTGCTGCTGTTCCTGACCAGCGGGCTGTGGATTGCCTTGATCGCCGGAATTGTCGCCACTGCTTTATTTGTTGGCCGTATCCGCAGCACACCTGATCCATTCGTGATGCCGGAGCTTTTCCGTAACCGCTCATATCTCGTGTTGGCTCTGATCGGAGTTGCCTCCTACCTGTGCAGCTTTGCCACGTTATTCCTGCTGCCGCAGATTTTGACTCACCGTTTCGGCTTCAGCGCAAGCCATGCCGGGCTTGTGATCTTTCCGGGTTCGCTGCTCGCCATCTTTGTCTCCCGCTCCGTGGGACGAATCATTGACCGTTATGGCAATGCGGGGATTTTACGTTTTGCACCATTGCTCGTATTGACCGCTACCATCCTATTCGCTTTCTTTGCTGGGCGGTCATGGATTGCCGTCATGTTCATCTATATGATTATGAGTCTGGCCTTCACGACACTGTCCAGTAGTGTATCCAATGAAATCTCTCGGATTCTGCCTTCCTCGCAAATCGGCTCTGGGATGGGCCTGTTCCAGCTGCTGCAATTCTTTAGCGGCGCCTTCAGCGTGGCTATGGCCGCAAGCGCTCTGGAATGGCAGCGCGGACTGCCGCTTTCTGCAGCCTACTCCAATATCTACTGGGGACTCTCTATTGCCGCATTGATCGCCATCATCTCAGCTATTCTCTACCGCCGAGGCAACCGAAGCAGCTCGCTGACCGACATAGTAGATGCAGCAGATGCATAAGACCTAATCGGCTAACACATATATTATTTCATGCAAAAAAACACCCTGCGGCCCATTTCCGCGACTGCAAGGTGTTTTTGATAAATTTTAACAGTCCTTTAGACCACTAAATATTCCGCATTCTTCTCACATTCCGCACATTTGGCCGGCGGGTCCCAGTCCGAGAACTCGGTCTCCTTCAAGTCCACAATATCAGGTGCATCCTCATACTCGTCCACAAATTTGTCGATGGCTAACTCTACATGTTCTTTACATACTACATACATTCAACCAAGCATCCCTTTCTGTGCCGCTGCGGCCTAATACTCCTTCTATTGTTCTACCATACTTCCCACGAAAATGGAACTCCTATCTATCCATTCCAGCAATCTGTTCATCCATTGTCTATATTCTTGCCCTACCGAAAAAAAAGATTCCTCCCACCCCAAACGGGCAAAAGGAATCTCTTCACTAATATCTCTCTAATTTCTATAAATGTTATCTGCAAACTCTCCATCCTACCCTAGAAACTCCACTGGACGATCCAGCTCATACAATCTGCGGTAACGTGGTTCTTTTTCCATCAGCTCTGCATGGGTTCCACGCATTTCTACCGAGCCATTTTCCATAAAAATCACTTCATCCATCTGCTCCGCACCAACCAAATGATGCGTTACCCAGATCAGAGATTTACCGTCCATAGCTTCAAACATCGTCTGCAAAAGATCACGCTCCGTGCTTGGATCCAACCCTACGGTCGGTTCGTCAAGAATGACGACAGGTGTATTTTGCAGCAAAATACGAGCTAACGCTATCCGCTGGCGCTCTCCACCGGAGAAACGTTGCCCCGCTTCACGGACAAAGGTATTGTATCCATCTGGTAACGAGGAGATCAGCGTATCCATTTTGGCTAATGCTCCAGCTTCTTTAATCGCTTGTTCGGAAGCCTTCGGATCACCCATGCGAATATTGTTCGCTACCGTAGTATCAAATAAGTGTGGGCTTTGATTTAGCACCGCTATAATAGACGGAATGTTATCGCCATAGGCAGCAGCCGCGATTCCATTAATCATAGCCGAACCTGCAGAAGGTTGGATAACCCCTTGAATAGCCTTTAACAACGTCGATTTTCCTGCCCCGCTACGGCCGATGATGGCAATTTTTTTGCCTTGTGGGATGTCGAGGCTGAGATCACGAACCGACCAATTATCCTCTGATCCATAGCGGTAACCTATATTTTCGAGCTTGATATGAGCACTTTTTATGACCTGAGGTAGAACATCGACTACAGATGCCTGTTCGGAAACTATATTCTGCTCTTCTCCGACCACTCCAGACAACCGCTCCAGCGAGTTACGGTACTGCGGGATTTTCTCCACTGCTTCGGATACTGGCAAAAAAGCATCTGCTACAGGAAAAACAACCAAGACAAACGCCGCAATCAAAGTACCTGCAATAGCACCATCCGCATACTCTCCGGCGGCCCAATATAACATCGAAAGTACACCAACCCCAACGACTGCTTGCCCGATAAACGCACGTAGACGCGCCCAGCTGCGCAGCGCTGCATCAGTTTTGGCCACTTTTTTCTCATCTGCTTCGTAGGTCTCCACGAACTGGCTTTGCCGTCCACTAATGACCCAATCGCCCATACCGAGAACGGCGTCCGTCAGCTTTTGATAGAGGCGATTACGCTCTACCTTCACTTCACGTTGACGTTTCTGGGTGAACAACAAAGATATAAGCGGCAATACCACGACCAACACCAAAATATACAAAGCCATTAATAACGCAAAACCGATATCAAAGGTGCCCAACGCAATCACTGCAACCCCGTAGATCAATAAAGCAATAACACTTGGAAATACGGTTCTCAGATATACATTTTGCAAATATTCGATGTCATCAGCTAACATCCCGAGAATATCCCCAGTACGGAAACGCGACGACAGGAACAAGGCCTGTGGCTCCAAAATATTGTACAGGCGCACACGCATTTTAGAAAGAATCCGTAAAATGGTGTCATGCCCAATCAGCCGTTCCACGTAGTGAATGACTGCCCGGCTTGTTCCGAACGTACGTACACCGACAATCGGCACGTAGATCATCAGGATATTTTCGACCGGCGTAGACGCTTTTGAGATCAGAAATCCTGAAGTATACATCAATGAAGAGGCAGTAAAAATCGTCAACGCCCCAAGCACAATAATTAGCACAAAACGCCAAAAATACGACGATACATAGGGAGCAAACCATCCTTCACGTTTCAATGGATTCCCTCCAATTGCGACCCAATCAACTCATAATACGCACCCTTGCGGGCAAGTAACTCCTGATGGGTACCGATTTCTGCCACTTGGCCTTGCTTCATTACTACAATAATGTCCATATCGAGCATCCAGTGCAGGCGATGGGTAGCCAGAAAGACCAGCTTTCCTTCAAAAAGGGGCACCATCGTCTCCTTCAGCTCATATTCCGTTTCAATATCCAGATGCGCCGTTGGCTCGTCTAGAAGCATAATCGGACGGCTGCTAAGCAGTGCCCGGGCTAATGCCACCCGTTGCTCCTGGCCACCGCTGAACGAACGGCCGCCGCCACCAATCATCTCATCTAAGCCATGCGGAAGAGTATCCACCAAACCCGATAAACCCGTAGCTTTCACTGCCGCGGCAACAGCCTCCATAGAAGCCTCAGGGTAATAAAAACGTATATTATCAGCTAACGTACCGCTAAAAATATACGGACGCTGCGGGATATACGAGGTCTGTTTTCGCCAAGCCTCATCCGTTAATGCACTAACCGTAGTACCGTTAACCGTGATACTTCCTGAAGTAGGGTGTAAGAAGCCCCCTAATATATCCACTAAAGTAGATTTACCGGCCCCGCTCTCTCCGATAATCCCAATTTTGCTAGCTCCTTTAAATTGCAGGTTCAGCGCTTCCAGCGAAGAAAGCCCTGCTTCCTCATACTTCACGCTAACGTCATTTAATGTGAGCACGCTATTCTCATACCAAGTGAATATTTGTTCCGATGTTTTTGCTGCAGAACTGACAGATAGATCACCGTTAGGGACGATTACTTCAGCCTTCACCTCATCTTGATCTATAATGCTCTTCATTGCTTCAGCGGCTTCTTTCCCATCCAAAGTAGCATGGAAATCTGAACCTACCAATCTGACAGGCAGGAAATATTCCGGAGCCAAGATTAGAATCGTTAAGCCCGTAACCAATGTCATTTGTTCATTTACAAGCCGCAAACCAAGACTTACCGCTACAGAAGCTACTGACAGCATAGTGAAGAAATCCAGGGCGAACGATGACAAAAAGGCCACTCGCAGCGTACGCATGGTCGCCGAGCGATAACGATCGCTGACAGTAGCAATGCTGTCGCTATGACTACGGCTGCGTCCTAGAAATTTTAATGTTTCTAGCCCACGTAATGAGTCTACAAAATGATTAGATAATGTGCGATACGATTTCAATTGCCGATCCATTTGCTTACGGGCCGTCATCCCAATCAAAATCATAAAAACAATAATAATCGGCATAGTTACCGTAAGAATAATCCCGCTCGTAGTGTCCATCGTAAAGACGTAAATAAGCACCAAGATCGGTGTAACAGACATCCCTACCATTCTAGGAATGATCGCTTCCAGATACGTGCGGAATTTAGTTACCCCTTCCAGCACCAGTGTAACAAGATCCCCGGTTCCACGCCCGCCCACCATTCTAGGGCCAAGCTGGAAGAGCTTGTCCATCATTTCCCTCCGCATAGTGCTGCCCGTTGCTTCCGCGAAGCGGTAAGAGACACGGCTCATCAGCATAGCACAAGCATGGCGCACAAGAAATGCAAGAAGGAACAATAGCGCAGTGCCCCATTGTTCCTTCAGAGGTTCTCCCGCAAATAGCGCAGAGATGACTTCTGCCAGCGATTTAGCCAGCAGAAGTATGGACAAGCTTTGCACCAGGGTAAGGAAGCCTACAATCAGAAAGACTGGCTTAACTCCTTTATACCCAAGCAAGTTTTTATCCATTAGTATTCAAGATGCTCCTTCTCGTGAACCCGTTTATGAAAAACAAAGTAACTCCAAATTTGATATCCCAATACGAACGGAAGGATAGTCAGTGCCACAATCGTCATTACCTTCAAAGAGTAATGGCCGGAAGCCGCATTAGTGATCGTCAAATTAAAAGCTTGATCAATTGAACTAATCATAACACGCGGGAACAATCCTACAAAGATAGAAGTTACCGAAAGCGCCATTACCGCTCCTGTCATTCCAAAAGCGTAGCCATCCTTCTTCTTCGTCATGAAGTAACCGGACAGTACAAAGGCGATAACTCCCAGGGCTACAATAATCATAAGAATCGTTCCACGTTGCTCGAAAATATCCGTCATATTATAAGTCATAATCACAAAAGCAGTAAATAAAACTGCGAGCGGGATTAGCAATTTTTGAGCCAACTTGCGAGCGCGAGCCTGTAGATCCCCCACTGTACGCAGTGTTGTGAACATGAGACCATGCACCAGGCACAGAAGGACAACAGTAAGCCCTGCTACTACAGTGTACACATTCACGATATCTGTGAACCCTGCATACATTTGCATCTCCCCATCAATAGGCAATCCTTTGATAAAGCTTGCAAATACTACTGCCAAGAGGAATGGTGGAAGGAAGCTGCCGATAAAGATACAAGCATCCCAAGTTCTTTTCCAAGCCAATGAATCACGTTTACCTCTGAATTCAAAAGCGACACCACGCGCTATCAAAGCTAATAAGGCAAATACAAAAGGAATATAGAATCCACTAAACAGCGTTGCATACCACTCCGGGAAAGCCGCAAACATTGCACCCGCAGCTGTGATAAGCCATACCTCATTCCCATCCCAGAAGGGTCCGATCGAGTTAATCAGAACACGGCGCTCTGTATCATTTTTAGCGAGAATTTGTGTTTCCATCCCTACGCCGAAATCGAAACCCTCCAGGAAGAAGAACCCTATAAACAGAACTGCAATCAGCACAAACCACAATTCATTAAGAGATATCATGGGAACCCTCCTCGTTATATGGATCATTCGAATCGCCGTGATCGTTATCCATCGCATAAGGACCTTTTTTAATCACTTTAATAAACAATCCGACCAACACTAATCCTAGAATTAAATAAATCGTTGTAAAAGAAATCACGGAGAACAGAACTTGACCACTTGTAATATTAGGCGACACACTGTCTTCCGTTGTCATCAGTCCGAATACCGTCCATGGCTGACGCCCGAATTCGGTCATAACCCAACCGGCTGTATTCGCAATCGGAGGAAGCAACAAGCCCCATAACATAAACCGCATAAACCAAGTGTTCGGACGGTCCATTTTTTTGCGCCACATTAAGTACATAGCGTACATTCCCAATACAATCATTAACGTTCCTGCTAGAACCATGATCCGGAAACTCCAGAATGTCGTACGTACAGGTGGAATATAGTCACCGGGGCCATAGGTTTGCTCATACTCCGCTTGCAGCTCAAGCATACCTTTAACTTCACCGGAAAATTTACTGTATGAAAGGAAACTCAGCATATAAGGAATTTGAAATTCTCCACTACTAATTTGATTCTTTGGATCAATGTTTGCCCATACGGTCCAAGGTGCCGGGTCACCACTCTTACCCCACAGTCCTTCGGAAGCTGCCATTTTCATTGGTTGAGTTTCAACCAAATATTGCGCTTGGGCGTGACCAGCAACAGCTACACCAATAGAAGAAATAATCCCTACGATGGCTGCAATCTGAAAAGACTTCTTAAAGAAAGAAACCTCTTGTTTCTTCAATATTTTATAAGCACTAATACCAGTTACAAGAAAAGCACCTGTTGCATAAGCAGCCAGTACTGTATGTGGGAATTCAACCAGCAATTGTCCGTTCGTAATAAGCGCGAAGAAATCATTCATTTCTGCACGTCCATTATTTATCTCAAAACCCACAGGATGCTGCATAAAAGAGTTAGCCGCTAGAATCCAGAATGCAGATAACATCGTACCGAATGCTACCAGCCAGATGGACAGTAAATGTACTCGCTTGGACACCTTATCCCAGCCGAATATCCATATCCCAATAAAAGTAGACTCCAGAAAAAAGGCTGCCAATGCCTCAACTGCAAGCGGAGCCCCGAATACATCACCAACAAAACGTGAATAATCGGACCAGTTCATCCCGAACTGAAATTCCTGCAAGATTCCTGTAACTACCCCTACTGCAAAATTGATGAGGAATAGCTTTCCCCAGAACTGCGCCATTTTTTTGTACTCTTCATTACCTTTTCTAACGTACATTGTCTCCATGATTGCAATCAAGAGCGCTAGTCCGATTGATACCGGTACAAAGAAATAGTGGAATATTGTCGTCGACGCAAATTGTACACGCGACAGCATTACTGTATCCATATTTGTCCCTTCCTTCTCCCCTTTTCGTTAATTATATTCTGTCAAAAATTTAAACTTCTTTTTGTGATAAATGTCACATAAAGATAGTCATTTGACGGTGAAATTCAAATGATTTGTGACAAAGATCACAATTTAGCATAAAGAAAGCAAAAAAAATAAGACGGTTTACCCGTCTTGAGTGGTTCGTCGTTCTATTAAATGCTTGACTCATTTAGGTATTGGTTAGATGGAAATACCCTTCTTCAGCGATTTGAGATCGCCATTCGAATTAAGCAATTGGGGTAGCATCTTCGTGCTGCGAACCATTGGAGAGTCACATAGACGGCAAGAAGGCGCATGTTCAAATGCGAAATTATCCCTCATCCATCCGTTGCATCCCTCATTGGTACATGCCCAAATTGCGGTATTTTCTTCCGGTATTTCTTCCAAAGGTTTCTTCCGGTAGTTCATTGCCGTTCCTCCCATCCTGTAAGTCAATAGTGAGTAACTAGATATAAAAAGACCGTCCCAACTTTCACAAGCTGGGACGGTTTCTTCTATTATTACAGTTTTACAACGTTTTCGGCTTGTGGTCCACGGTTGCCTTGAACAACGTTGAATTCAACGCGTTGGCCTTCGTCCAAAGTTTTGAAGCCGTCGCCAGTGATTGCGCTGAAGTGAACGAATACGTCGCTTCCGCCTTCAACTTCGATAAATCCGAATCCTTTTTCTGCGTTGAACCATTTAACTGTACCTGTTTGCATGTGTGTTACCTCCACAAATTTAAATTAATATGTTCTTTTTATCTTCAAACAAAGAAAAAATTCACACATTGAAAAAGGTTGTATTACCAAATATGACAGCCCTTTTCAATGCGAGAATTAGGGACTAAATGTATGATTGATATCATATTACCACACCTGATTAGCAAAGGCAAGCAAGCATCCGAATATATCCGTTTTTGCCCTAATAAGTATTACCTTCCAATGTAAGGGCTGCCACTTAGTGTTTATTCCCTAAATAGATCCTTTTTCTGGCATAATTATCATGGTTTTAGAAAAATAGCTTTTCCAAAAACGTTACTTTTATCCGCTTTTTCAAGAAGGTACCCCCTCGGAATCGAAGGGGTAGTCCGCTCTACTTGTCGTAACTGCTATATCATTATATACCGACTTCCAGCATATTATTCCTGTGGTTTTTCAAGAAGTTTAACTGTTGCCTGTTTGGCCTCGCCGTTTCGATAATAAGTAATTTTCAGATCATCACCGATCTTCGTATGATTATATAAGTACTTGCGAAGAGAAAGGGTAGATATGATTGATTGATCATTAAATTTGGTAATGACATCATTGAATTGCAGTCCAGCTTCCTTCGCAGGGCCAACGGCTTCTAGAACAACTACTCCATCCTTAACACTGTTCGGCAGGTTCAATTCATTGCGTTGATCTTCTGCTAGTGGAACGTACGGATTGTTCAAATCAACTGAATATACACCCAAGTACGAACGGGCAATATGTCCTTTTTCAGCCAGCTCATTAGCGATATCTATCACATGATTCGCAGGAATTGCAAAACCCAGACCCTCTACACCCGTATCTGAAATCTTCATTGTGTTAATTCCAATGACCTTGCCATCCAGATCCACTAATGCGCCGCCACTGTTTCCTTCATTAATCGCCGCATCGGTCTGTATCACTTCTTGTTCCCAGTCATATACTCCATCCTGATTAAGGGATACGGGAACCATCCGTTCAGTATAGCTAACAATCCCCGAGGTCAATGTATCACCAAGTCCTAGCGGATTACCGATAGCAATGACCGTTTCACCTAGACGAAGCTTAGAGGAATCACCGAGCTGCGCGATGGTATCGATTCCTTTGGCATCAATAGAGAGTACCGCAATGTCGCTTACTTTATCCGTTCCAACGAGTGTTGCCTTACGAGTCTCTCCGTTCACTGTAACTACTTCGAGATTACCGGAGTCTTCGATGACATGATTATTGGTAATGATAAATGCTTTATTCCCTGTCTTTTTATAGATCACTCCTGAGCCTAGTGCAGACTCATCCAGAATGTTTAATTCTTCATTATCTTCTTTATGATTGATAATACTTACTACTGCAGGGCGAACCGTGGCAGCAGCTTGAATAATCCGGTCAAATGGATCACTGCTGCTTGGGGCAACATTTCCAGTTGCTACAACCGGCTTCTGAGCAGTCTCATGACTCATCTGGCCTGTAAACATACTGAATAACAAAACTGCCACCACAGCGCTGACTAAGGAGCAAACGGCGGATATTTGCCAAGTAGATAAACCCTTACGCGATCTGCGTACAGAATGTCTACGATTAGCAAACGATCCCTTTGATGCTTCATCCCCTCTGGACCGCGAAACTTTAGTTGAATAGAAATCATCATCAAACAATCCCACCGAAAATCTCCCCCTTCTATTGCCAAGCGTTCACTGTTGGTAAGACCTGAACCTATAGCAACCACGTCCGAACCAAACCTCTGTAACCATTAGACTCCAAATATCACTAAAAAGTTTCACTTTATCCATTAACCCCACAAGAGTTTCGATCAATCGTTAGATTATGATAATCTTTTAATATATCTTCTCTATTAGGAATATTTTGCAACTTAAAAGACTACAATAAAATAGAAGTGTCCCTAAAATTTTAGCATTGCTCATCACGCTTTTAATTGTATCACAGGCAACCTGCAATTCGGGATTTTCCTCAGCTAAAACACCTGCGAATTTTTTACAGTTTTCAGTTCTAATTACACTATATATTCACACTATTAAAGGAGGATTAATTATGAGTTCTTTTTCAACAAGTATGGATTTAGTCGAGTTTATCGGTAAGCTAGGTGACTTAAAGGATGAACACTACCACATGACCCTTGCCTTTAGCGCAATGATCGAATTGATGATTGAAAAAGGCCTAATCTCCCGTCAAGAATTAGATCGCAAGACCGCTGAACTTGATCAGCTTATGACTGGCTCAGCTTATCCCATGGCGTAGGTTGATCATAATACGTATCACACAGTCTGAACTCACTATCTTTGAAAAAACAGCCCCGATCCTCCATTGCGCCGCGTACCGACATTTTTGCCAAATCCATCATATTGTGATCCCGGCTTAAATGCGCCAGATAGGTCCGTTTGGTCCGCCCTGTAAGAATTTCGCTAAGCGCAGCTCCAGCTGCCTCATTGGAAAGGTGACCCATGTCGCCTAGGATGCGCCGTTTCGTATTCCACGGATAACGTCCCATTCTCAGCAATTCGATATCATGATTCGCCTCCAGCACCAATACATCTGCATCTGAAATTGCATCTCTTACCTTATCACTAACATAGCCCAGGTCTGTAGCTACACATAACTTCTCTTTTCCATCATAAAAATTGTAACCCACTGGCTCCGCTGCATCATGAGAAATCGCAAAGGATTCTACTCGCATACTGCCGAAATCCTTGTGCTGGCCAGACTCCATGATCATACGGTTATACTCCGGTATTTTACCAATTCCCTTCTCGATAGCTCCCCAGGTATTGGTGTTCGCATAAATCGGAAGATCGTATTTACGGGCCATGGCCCCGAGTCCCTTGATATGATCGGAATGTTCGTGTGTAACTAGAATCCCGTCTATATCATTACCCGTTAGTTCACGCATGGCCAACAGCTCATCGATCCGCTTGGCACTAAAACCTGCGTCAATCATAAGTGTTGTCTCCCCGTTTCGTACCACCGTTACATTGCCGGTAGAACCACTGGACAGTACTGTAAATGAAATCCCCATTTTCCTTACTCCTTCTACTCTGTTGTCTTAGGACTGATGATGTCCGCACTAATAGCATCCACATAATAGGCATTGCCGTTCTCCAGCATAAACCGCCACATCGGCGAAGCTACCTGACTTTCCGAGTTGAACAGCTCACCGTAATATCCCAGCTCAATCTCCTTCACTACGGAATCTGCCGGGAAATACTTCTCTATCAAACTACTAAGTGCTTGCGATGCTGGAAGCACCTTCTGTTCTTTATCGCTGCTGCTTGTCCCTATTTCAATCTTCGGCCAGCGGTAAGCTACGATTTTTTGATCACTGTTAATCAACTCTAGCCTAACACGGAACAACGACCACTGATTTTGAACCAGCGGATGAAGAACGAACTTCCCAACCTCACTTTCCTGTGAATCAAAGCGATAATTGGAAATGTCAGGAATCTTATCCTCAAGCGCCTTGCTAAGCTCTGAGAAGGAAGAATAGATCAGCTTGCTGTCTATAGGTACATCTAATTTAATTGGTGGTTCAGTCTGTTCTTCAGCAGAATAACGATAAGTAATGTTAGGAAGCTGCGGGGTAGAAGCCGGAATGGGACACAATACACGAATCCCTTTCTGCTCCATTACGGCTTGGGTCTCAGCAGACAGGGAAGTAAAATCAAGATTAGCACTAACCTGATCGCGTAAATCGACCCACAGCTGGTAACATAGCAGCAGATTCAGACCTAAAAAGGCGCAAATCAGTACATTTTTAGCTCTTCCCCAATCCATACCCGAACCTCCTAAATGTTATATGAACCACTTGCCCATTAATTCAAAGTAAGCACGCTGCCATCACTAAGTGTAACTTTCCAGACAGGTATCAGCTCCAGATGATCTTCCTTCACCTCAGGCACATAAGCAGGCGTTAAATCCTTCACTGCCGAAGTTTTACTGACCAGAGACAACCTATACTCCAGATCCGCACCTCCAGATAGCTCCACTACCTTTTTTACGGCCTTACTTTCATCTATATAGATTAGAGAACGTTCATAAGAGGATACTGTTCCCTGCTGCAGTTCCAGATTTATTACACCATACTGTAATGATGAATGGCTCATTATCGGATAGGAGCCGTACGGATAGGAGCCATAATATTGTTGAAAAGAGACCTTTCTCTCCTGTCTCCCTTCCTCTGTAGCCTCCAAACGGTAAGTCCCATTCCATCCGCCATGCTGGTTCACAAATTCTACAGCTTCCAAAGCATCCTTGGCAGGGGTACTTTCTCCAGCTGGAAGAGCCGCAGGGTCGCTATAGCTCATCCAGTTCTTACCCTGGTCCACCTGAAGGCTTCGTTTGCTATCCGTATAAATCTCCGAGCCGTTTTTCTCCCGGATATATCTAGTGCTTCCAACATCGAAGAAAAGATTACTCTGCATTTGCTCTATGGTGTACATCCCGGAAGGCATGTCTACCTGAACCAGAGAAATCTTACTGTCCGGCACATAATAATCCCCGCTTACGGTCTTGTAAGGCGTCCAATTCTTACCGAAATCAACATGCTGTTGCACATCCTGAACCGTTAAATCCGCTTTTGCCGCTTCGTATATGATGTCGCCTCTCGTACTGAAGAAAATAGCATGGGCCTTGGAATCGTTCTTAATGTTATAGATCCAAATGCGATCGATGCTTTCTCCTTCAAAAAGGGAATCTGGCGATAACTGCATCACCCGCTGCAATAACGTTACCGGAATGCCCGCTCCGAACGAAAGCTCAATCCCAGGATTCTCATTGCGGATCTTATCCCAATCATAATCCTGTACCGAGTGCCGCTGAAAGCTTTCGAAGCCACGACCTTTTAAGCGATTCATGATCAAGCTATAGAACGTAGAGTCCGGATAAAAAAGCGTATGCTTGCCTTCCCCCATATGGATGATCATTTTGTCAGGGTATAACAGGTTCTCTACCTTCTCTTCCGGACCCATATTATCTGTCTTCACATACAGGTTCTCAGAAAGCACCGCAGAATCAGCACCAGGCAAGCGGTAGATCAAATAATAGCTTTCAACCAGGCTTCCGAGCACGAGCAAAGCTAGAATGCATGATTTGATTCGTTCCTTCACGCCTCACTCCCCCTTTGCTCGTTCAAAGGCAGGGTAAAGGTTACCTTTGAACCTTCATTTAGCTCAGATTGCAGGGAAATGGAGCCCCCATGTGCCTTCACAATTTCCCGGGCAATGGAAAGGCCAAGTCCGGTGCCTCCCATGTTCCGCGAACGTGCCTTATCCACGCGATAAAATCGTTCGAAGATCCGCTCGATATCTTTTTTCGGAATCCCTATCCCCGAATCACGTACAGAAATGGAGAGCATTCCATCCTCATTCTTCAACGCTTCCAATTCAATTGTACCGCCTTCTGGCGTATATTTCAGCGCATTGGAGACCAAATTCCCCAAGACCTGGTCAATTTGATCACGATCAAGCCACGCCGTAGTAACATCTTTGCGGACCCTTGTACTGATATCGATACGCTTTTGCCGAATTTGAAAAGAAAAACGATCCGCCACATCCTCCAGCATCTCGGTAATATCCGTCTGCTGAATTCGAAGAAGAGCTTCCTTGGAATCCAGACGGGAAAGATGCAGCAAATCCGTAACCAGACGAATCATCCGTTCCGTTTCGTTGCGAATCACCCCAACAAACCGAACCGCCAGCTGCGGATCTTCAAGTGCTCCATCATCCAGTGCTTCAACATAGCTTTTAATAGTGGTAAGTGGTGTTCTTAGCTCATGCGAAACGTTCGCCACGAACTCCCGGCGTGATTCCTCCAGATTCTCCTGTTCGGTGACATCCTGCAACACAGCAATTGTGCCGGCAATGCCCCCCTCACGACGATGAATGGGAGTAAACGTCACTCTTACGATATTAGAATCTTCTCCACCCATATGGGTCAGATGAAGCATTGCAGATTGGGCATTGCCTTTAGCCAGAGATCCGCTTTGTTCGTAATCTAAGCCCAACAGTTTATCTAGAGGAGCGCCTTCCGGCAACGGACCTTCATTTCCGAGCATCAACGCTGCCCGCCGATTCATCAGAATCACTACTCCGTTCTCATCTGTAGCCACAACACCATCACTCATGTTCGTCAGAATAGAGGTAAGCTTCTCCTTCTCCTCTTCATTCTGCGAGAGTGCTTCCCGCAATCTACCGGTCATATAATTGAACGCCTGACTGAGTTGTCCAATTTCATCATTGCCCAATACGGGCATTTTACGATTGAATCGGCCTTCAGCGACCGCCGTAGCATGCCTCGTCATTTCCTTAATAGGCTGCGTGATAGTGTGCGCCAGAATGACGCATAAAACAACCGTTAACGCTAGAGCTAACAGCAAACCTGAGATAAATACACTATTGATCCGGCCCATCGTGGCGTATAGATCCTTCATGTCAGCAGCAATATAGATTGCGCCCACTACCTTGTCCCCCGAGAGCACAGGCTTAGCCACAACCTTTTTCCGCACATTATCATCCGCAATAATATATTCCTCGTTATCACTGATGCCCTGCAAGGCCCGATTCACAACTGTCTGGGTGTTACGCTGCCCGACATAATCATTCTGCGAGGGAACAGAAGTGGTGATGATTTTGCCGCTGGCATCCAGTACCTGAATTTCAGCCCCGTTAATGTACAGATTATTGACCATCCCGCGCAGACTTTCCACAGCCGTTTCCTCATCAGCCGTTCCAGCCTCACTACCAAATTTATCAGCAGTCAGGATGGACAACATCTCAGCACGTGCTTTAAGGTCCTTGGTGAAATTATCTGTTAACGAGTTCTTCATCGAGCTGACAAAATAAACCCCGATCAACTGCATAGCTATCAGAATCAGCAACACGTAAATAATAATAAGTTTTGCCTGAATTGTCCGGATAAAGGACCGCCACTTCATCACAGTCCTCCATTTTTAGGGCTATGCATCAAATAGCCAAGTCCACGCCGAGTATAAATATATTCGGGCTTGCTGGGGTTCTCCTCAATTTTCTCTCTTAGACGACGGATCGTCACATCAACGGTCCGCACATCACCGAAATACTCAAATCCCCACACTGCCTGCAGCAAATGCTCCCGAGTCATCACCTTACCGGCATGTTTGATCATATAGTAGAGCAGCTCATATTCACGATGGGTCAAGTCAAGCGGCTCCCCGCCCTTATAGACCATATACATATCTGTATCTATAAACAGATCAAAATGATAAATGCCCTGCTTATTCTCTGCTGGTTCACTCGCCATCCCCTGTGGTGACGGTTTATGCTGTCTCCGCATCTGGGCTTTAACTCGGGCCAGCAATTCACGTGTACTAAAAGGTTTGGTCACATAGTCATCAGCACCAAGCTCCAGGCCAAGTACCTTATCAATCTCTCCGTCCTTGGCTGTAAGCATAATGATAGGAATGTCCAAGTGCGCAGAACGCACCTCGCGGCAGACGTCCATGCCATCTTTGCCGGGCAGCATAAGATCAAGCAGCATAAGATCGGGCCTTTTGGACAATGCCAGCTCCACTGCGCTGTTACCATCAAAAGCACAAATAACCTCGTAGCCTTCTTTTTCTAAATTAAATTTCAATATATCAGCAATAGGCTGTTCATCATCTACTACCAGAATCGTTCCCATCTGCATGTCCCAGCTTCACCTTCCTATCCTTACTTAATGATCATTCCTTTATTTTAACATACCTGTCTAACCGTCACATCCTACGAAATAAGCAATCCCCCTGCCCAGCAAAAAGAAACGGCTTTGCCGTCACTCGTAGATTAAAAAAAATAAAAACCGCCCGATTAAAATCGAGCAGTTAAAGGATTAAGTATGAATTATTGCAAATACTTCATTGGATTTACAGCAGTGCCATTCTTCCGAATCTCAAAATGCAGATGTGTACCCGTCGAACGTCCGGTGCTGCCCATTACGCCAATCTTGCCACCCTGCTCCAAGCGTTGGCCTGTAGAAACCGAGATGCTTTTTAAATGACCATAATAGGTCTGGTATCCGTTGCGATGATCCACAATAACTACATTCCCGTATCCATTCTGCACCCCTGCAAAGATTACGGTCCCGGCATCAGAAGCTTTTATATTCCGATTGCTAGATACCATATCAATACCCTTATGGGCACGGCTCCAACGCTCACCGAAGCTACTTGTCAGGGTTGCCCCGCTTACCGGCCAACTGAACATGCCTGTTCCTTCACCAACAACCTTCGTTCCCCGATAAACAACTTCTGGCAGCGAGGCTTTTATAACGGTCTGGCCTAACCATTCTTCTTGAACAACCGTGCCATTTTCCTTTGTTACCCGATACTCCATTTCTTTAAGTCCAGTTTGTCCTGGACGAACCACTTTGCTTTTGCCTGCCGCTAGCTGATCGCTCGAACGCACAACCACTTCCGGCTCAGTCACTATCTGCTCAGTCACTTTTTCCACAGTTACTACTGTAACATCTGGTTGGGGTACCTTCAGCTTTAGTGTATCTCCAATCTTCAACGTCAGCTCTTTCACGTTAGGGTTGTTACTATAAATCTCTTTTTGGGTGATTTCAAACCGTTTGGCAATCCCCGAAATCGTATCACCCTCTTGAACGGTATAAAGAAGAGGCGCCTCTTTACCTTCAGTAAGTGTCTGGACCGCTGCCTCCACATCCAACACTTTATTAGGATCTGCTTTGATAGGAACGATAGAAATATCTTCACTAATCTCTACCGACTCTACTTGCTCTGGAGCCTTCGATTTTGCAGCAGATGAGCTGGAAGCAGCTGTTCTCGTTAGCTTACTAGCCGTCGTTGCTACTTCTGCTTGTGGGACATAATGATTTTTTACCCCTTCGAGCACAGCATTAGCAGTTTCCTGATCCTTAACTATGCCAACGGCCTTGCCATCTACCATCAATTGCACGCCTACCGCATAAGCTTTCAGCATTCCATCTAGTTTAGTAAGTGTCGCCTCACTATCAACTTCTGGCTTGTATGCCTTCTGCTCTTCTATTGTTATGCCCTCTGTTTGCAGCACCATGGTTGAATTCGGATATTTCTCCTGATATTCTCGTTGTTTCTTCTCGTATAGCTGGTTAAGCTGCGTCTGATCGGTAAGTCTTCCGACTTCTTCGCCCTTCACCAACACTTGATAATAGGTAACCGTGTTAGCGGCTACATACTTTTTCTCTGCTCCAACCAAAACCGTAGCTAGAAGCACAAGGCCGACAGATCCCAAAATCCAAGCACGCCGAAATCTGCGAGTACCTTTCTCTTGTTGAAAGTGTTTGGAGTCGTGATCGAAATTGTGGCTCTGTTGAACATTCGCCTCGGATTCTGCTGGATGTCCATCCTGCAGCTTGCTCATCCGACGCATGAACTTAAATCCCTTCATGAAACTCTCCCTTTCAGTCCGCTTTTACTTCCGACAAAAGCGGCCAAGCTAATTGTACGACCTCGATTATATAGATTACGTCCATGTAAATTTCTGCGTATACTAGTGCTTAATTCCTGCTTCTAATGAACCTATAAAAAGGTTGTTAAGGAGGTTACAAAAATTTAACCTCTTGAGGTCCTTGTTTACTGTACCATAGCTTAGAGAAAAATTTCAACTTTAGACATGACAAAAAACCCGCCAAATACGCGGGTTTTTTGCGCAAATATGAAATTTTAACCTTTTTCTTGTGTCTATAAAGTGACAATTATAAAAGCTATTGCGTAGATTCTGTAGTTGGTGTAAGCATTTTCATTATGCTCTCATATTCGTCTGCATCAACATATTTTGCAATTACCTGTTGCAGCTCTTTAACCTCATCTTCTGTTAATCCATCCTCCATCGCTGTTGAAATTTTTGCCATCTCATCCTGGGGTAGTTTGGACATCAAAATATTGAATATATTTACCTTCTCTTCCGATGGAAGATTATCTTTGAAGTCACTGAGTGCCTCAGGTGTCATTACTAATTGTTGGTCACCAACACTTCCACTTCCGTTATCAGTTGAACTTTCGGTTGTAACTTGCCCCATAACTGGTAAGGCATCAGTCGGAGTATTATCATCTACGGGCTCGCCCTTGCCTTTAGCTGGCGAATCCGTGCTTTTGTCGGTCTCCTTGCTAACTGTACTCCCTGTGGTTACTTCTTTATTGGCTGTATCCGAGTCAGATTTGTTATCCATGCCAATGATGCTCCGAATCATTCCTCCAAATCCCGGACCGGGAGTATTCACTTTAATATCGAAGCTAGCCAGTACCGACTGAATATAAGCATTTACAACCACGCCCGTTGTTAGAATTGAAAGAGTGCTGGCAAGTACCACAATCAGACATACGCTAAGTGCTCGCTTCACGATCTTCATCTTCATTTCTCCTCTCACCTGTGTTCAAGTCTATCTGGTAGATCATGTACATGTTCTTCTATACATCCAGTATTGACTAGAACCGGCCTTGGGAAACGTCTAGGTATAAATCTAGGCCCCAAAAGAGAGAGAGATAGTCCTCAGAACAAAAAAAAGAGCCTCTAACGAGGCTCCTTAGTATAACTAGGTTTTAGATATAAATTGGCAATACTTGATTCGTCTGCTCACGGTTACGACCCACTGAGAAGATAGCAATCGGAATACCTGTAAGCTCAGATACACGTTCAACATATCTGCGTGTATTTGCTGGAAGATCATCCAACGTTTTTGCAGAAGTAATATCTTCGCTCCAGCCTGGAAGCTCCTCATATACCGCTTCACATTCTGCCAGCATTTTGAGGCTAGCAGGGTAATGAGTAATTACCTCACCACGGTATTTGTAGCCTGTGCAGATCTTCACAGTCTCAAGTCCGCTAAGTACATCCAGCGAGTTAAGAGATAGCCCTGTGATTCCACTTACACGACGAGCGTGACTCACAACTACACTGTCGAACCAGCCTACACGGCGTGCACGTCCGGTAACTGTGCCATATTCATGACCTGTTTCACGGATATAATCACCTGTTGCATCATTCAGCTCTGTAGGGAACGGGCCATCTCCAACACGAGTGGTATAGGCTTTTGCAACCCCAATAACCTGTTTGATTTTGGACGGTCCCACACCAGAACCTATGCACACCCCACCGGCAGATGGGTTGGATGAAGTAACAAACGGATACGTGCCTTGATCGATATCAAGCATTACTCCTTGCGCACCTTCAAACAACACTTTGCGATCCGCATCAATGGCATCATTAAGAATAACAGAGGTGTCTGTTACATAATTACGCAGCACTTCTGCATATTCCAGGTATTGAGTCAGAATCTCTTCTACGTTAAGAGCTTCGGCACCATAGACCTGCGTAATCACTTGGTTCTTCTCTTGCATCAAGGGGCGGAGTCTCAGTTCGAATTCCTCAGCGTCCATCAAGTCAGCAATACGGATACCGTTGCGTGCTGCCTTATCCATATAACAAGGACCGATACCTTTACGTGTAGTACCAATCTTGTTCGGACCCTTACGGTCTTCTTCGAGAGCATCCAGCACCATATGGTATGGCATAATGACATGAGCACGATCACTGATCACTAAGTTCTTAGTATCAAAACCGTTCTCATGAATATAATTAATTTCTTGGATCAAGGCAGCCGGATTAATAACCATTCCGTTACCAATTACACAAGTTTTCTCTTTATAAAATACACCCGAAGGGATCAAGCTGAGCTTAAACTTCTCACCGTCAATCAGAATCGTGTGACCGGCATTATTGCCCCCTTGATAACGGGCGACCACATCTGCACTTTCCGCTAGAAAGTCAGTGATTTTCCCTTTACCTTCGTCTCCCCATTGTGTTCCCACGACGACTACCGTTGACATGTTCATTCCTCCGTAGGTGCTACTTAGCACCATTATTTTTCATAATATGGACCCTATACGTCATTCTTATGTACGTGGCCCTCCGGACGCCAAGCAGATTTAACCCGCTAAAGGACAATTCTCAGTGTAACAGCGGTTTTTTTCAAAGTCAAATAAAACGAACGATTACACAAAGAAATGTGCAATCGTTCGGGAATTATACATGTCAGGTTTAACCAGCAAATGGTTCCGCATGTGCTCGCTCGTAGTTAACGAACTTGTTGAAATTTTTAAGAAAGACCAGTTCTACCGTGCCTACGGGACCATTACGCTGTTTAGCTATAATGATCTCAATAATATTCTTCTTCTCCGTATCCGCATTGTAATAATCATCACGATACAGAAACGCAACAATATCGGCATCCTGCTCGATAGAACCCGATTCACGCAAGTCACTCATCATTGGACGTTTATCCTGGCGCTGCTCTACACCCCGGCTTAACTGCGACAGGGCAATAACCGGCACATCTAGCTCACGGGCAATCTGCTTCAGTGTACGAGATATATCCGATACTTCTTGCTGACGGTTCTCTCCGCCTTTACCGCGGCCCTGAATGAGCTGCAAGTAGTCGATGACGATCATGCCAAGTCCTTTTTCCTTCTTCAGTCTCCGGCACTTTGCACGAATATCGGTTACCGTGATACCTGGTGTATCGTCGATATAAATCTCCGCTTCAGATAGAGACTGAATACCCATCGTCAGCTTGGACCAATCATCATCACTCTTGAAGTCACCGGTACGCATAATATTGGCATCTAAGTTGGCTTCAGCACAAATCATCCGCTGTACCAGCTGTGGCGCTGACATTTCCAGACTGAATATCGCAACAGTTTCTTTAGCGCGTACTGCCACGTTCTGTGCAATATTCAGGGCGAATGCAGTCTTACCAACAGATGGACGAGCCGCAACAATGATCAGATCGTTACGTTGGAATCCGTTAGTCATATGATCTAAATCCACAAATCCGGTTGGGATACCTGAGGTACCCCCCTTATTTTGATGAAGCAACTCAACCTTGTCGAACACTTCCATCAAGACATCGCGGATCGCAATAAATCCACTGCCGCTCCGCCGGTTGGAGATTTCAAGAATGCGCCGCTCTGCATCACTCAGCATATCGGCTACATCTTCACCGCCAGTATAACCTTCGCTCACAATTTGCGTGGCTGTGCGAATCAAACGGCGCAGCATGGCTTTCTCTTCGATAATCTGGGCGTAGTATTCTACGTTAGCAGCAGTAGGCACGGCATGCGCCAGCTTAGCTAAGTAGCTAACCCCACCAATATCTTCAAGCTCTCCTTTGTCCTGCAGTCTGGACGTAAGTGTAACAAGATCAATCGGCTGGCTCTCTTCTCCGAGCTGCACCATCGCCTCAAAAATCATTTGATGCGCTTTATCGTAGAAGTCTTCGGTATTCACCCGTTCCATTGCAGTAATGAGCGCTTCATCCTGCAACAGAACCGCACCAATTACCGCCTGCTCGGCTTCAAGATTCTGCGGGGGAACCCGATCGAAAAAGAGATCTCCACCCATGTTACTCCTCCGTTACCTCAACCTTAAGTGTGGCCTTTACTTCAGTATGCAATTTTACGCTTACTTGAAATACTCCTATATGGCGAATTGGCTCACCTAATTCAATCTTGCGCTTATCAATAGTAATTCCTTTGGTGGAAGCCAGTGTCTCAGCAATCTGTTTGCTTGTAATAGCACCGAATAAACGTCCGCCTTCACCTGATTTTGCTTTCATTGTCAGTGTTAGCTCGTCAAGCTTCTTACCCAATTGCTGTGCTTCTTCTTTTTCGTTATCTTTACGGCGTTGTTCAGCAGCCGCTTGATTCTCCAGCGTCTTCACGTTACCTTCCGTTGCCGGACGAACCAATCCACGTGGCAATAAGAAGTTAGAAGCATAACCTTCGGATACCTCTTTAACCTGACCTTTTTTACCTTGACCCTTAACATCTTTTATGAATATGACCTTCATTCGAATAACCCCTCTTTCGATTCGATTTCAGCCAGCACCTGCAGTAATCTGGCTTCTGCTTCTTTACATGTTCCTTCAAGCTGTACCGCGGCATTGGACAGATGCCCTCCGCCGCCTAATTTCTCCATCACGACCTGTACATTCATACGTCCTAGTGATCGGGCACTAATGCCAATCAGGCCGTCAGGCCGCTCGCTGATGACGAATGAAGCGACTACGTTGGTCATCCCAAGCAGCGTGTCCGCAGTCTGAGCAATAAGAAGCTGCGGAATTTTCATGCCTGGTGCCGTAACTACGAGCGCGATTTGGTCATACACCATCCGCGCATGTTTGATAATTTCGGCTTTGGAAATATACTCCTGTAAATCCTCCTTGAGCATGCGCTGAATAAGTACGGTATCGGCACCATTCCGGCGCAGGAAGCCTGCGGCCTCAAAGGTACGCGACCCCGTATGAAGCGCAAAATGCTTCGTATCCACCGTGATCCCCGCTAACAACATTGTAGCATCCAGCGGACTGATCTTTACCTTCTCATGAATATACTGAAGCAGCTCTGTCACCAGCTCACAAGTCGATGAAGCGTAAGGCTCCAAATACACCAATACAGCATCGTTAATGAACTCTTCACCTCTGCGGTGATGATCCACCACTACAATTCTGCTGGCATATTGCACTAGCCGCGGCTCCATCGTCATAGACGCCTTATGTGTATCCACAACAATAAGCAGGGTATGCTCTGTCATGATCTGTAGGGATTGCTCCGTTGTGATGAATGACTTATACAACTCATCATCCTTACGAATCTGCTCCATCATGTTAGTTATCGATGGATTAGGAGTCTCCATCACAATGCTAGCCTCTACATTATACATCTGCGCAGCCCTTAACAGGCCGATTGCAGCACCCACAGCGTCGATATCCGGTGTCCGATGACCGAGGATCAGCACACGATCGCTCTCCTGCATCAGATCCCGCAAAGCATGCGCAATGACCCGCGCCCGCACTCGGGTACGCTTCTCAGCAGCATTACTCTTGCCACCGTAGAAGGATAACCGTTGGCCTGCTTTTACAGCCGCCTGATCACCACCTCGGCCAAGCGCCATGTCTAGACTGGATTGGGCCAATGCCCCTAATTCACTTGCAGAGTCTGCGCCAAAGGCCAGACCAATACTCAGTGTCATGGGTACCTTAAGATCAGCAGTCATTTCTCTGACTTCATCTAGAATCACGAAGCGGCTCTCTTCCAACGCTTGCAGGCTACGGTGATTAAGCAGCATTAGATAACGTTCCGAGGACAACCGCCGCAGATAAACCTCAAACTGCTTACTCCATTCAGTGATTTCACTCGTCACCTTAGCAATCAGCGAGGTTCGCTGTTGATCATCCATCCCTTGAGCGGATTCATCCAGGTTATCCATCATCACTATGCCGATCGCCAGCTTCTCATCCTCATACCGCTCACGTAACACCACAAGCTCAGTGATATCATACAAGTAAAGAATACGCTCACTCGGAATAATGACAGCTTGATAAAATCGTTCATCCACGGTGATCTCAAGACGGGTGTCATGGAGCACACCTTCTTTGGCGACCTCCCGCTTACCCGCTGCAGCACCTGTGAAAAAAGACTGCATATCAGGCAATAATTCTTGCAGTGATTCCCCAACTAAAGACTTGCGTGCGAAAATATCGCCGGCATATCGGTTATTCCATTCCACCGTTCGATCCTCGCTAAACAGAATGATTCCAAGCGGCAGCATGCTGACTGCTTCGCCCTCTACCCGCTTAATGCGGAAAGATAGCCCATTAATATATTCCACCAGATTACGGCGGAACGAGATCTCCGCTTTCAACATATAGAAGCATAAAGTACCTGAGAGAAACAGGCCGGCGACCCCAAGCGCCCAGTTATAAACACTGACAATTATAATAAGGACCAACAGCAGCATGAACGCCCATACGGTATGATAGCCGTGCCAGCGTCTTTGCAGAAATTTAGGCATGAACTCTCACCCTATCGTTTCGATTTGGTCACATACTCCCGCAGTGGGAACGCAAGATCAATAATACCAATAATGCGCAGCGGCGGCAGTAAAATAACCGGTATCGCTAACAAAACGGCAGACATCTTGTTCCATTTGCGTTCATGCGCCAGGAAGAAGAAAAATCCGATGGCCTGAATCATAAAGCCAATTCGCAGCAGTGGCAGAAGATTGGCAGAAATCATGAGGATGAAATTGTTCTCCGACCCTGAGAAGAAGAGCTGTAGAACAACACCAATCAGATAGTACCAGATAAACGATCTCGAAAGTCTCCATTCACGTGCAGGCTTCATCTTAGGTACTGCATAATTCATACTGTTCAGAATCGGGCGGGCAATAGAATGCGTAATCACAGCAATCATGAAGGAGCTTACGATTAGAGTCATAGGGATCATTTGAACCGTCATATGACTTATCTTGTTTACATCCTCAGTTGAAAATCCAATATCAGTGAGCAGAGGATTGGTAGTTCCGAGCTCAGACAGAGGTGAATTAACCATTTGCAATACATCGTTCACATAGGTAGACAGGTCAAAATTAAATAATGCCGTACCCAGCAGCAAAAGCAGCAGGAACTGTGCAAGAATCGTAACCGTACCTGCGATCACGGTAGACATGGCCGGGGCATGTCTTTTATACCAGCGCCCCATAACCAGAGCCGGTATTAAGAAATACGCAGCTATCAACAGATAAATTGGTGTAATCAAGCCTACAATCAGCAACACCGGCAATACATGCAGCACAAATTGTCTCGTGTTCAGGGTAGTAAACAACACTACTGCCGGAACAATCATAAAAAGGGTAGTGATGATGAGGAGTGGAGTCGTTAAACTAAGCAGCAAAAGTAAGTATGCTACGCTCCAAGCCACAGATGACCAGCGAAATTTCAACAGTATTCACCTCTTACGCATATGTTCTTCTAAAGCAGATATATCTTGGTACCAATCTTCCAGTTGATGCCCTTCCTGCTTGTGCTTTCTAAGCTTCTCCAGTAGCAAGTCATCTAAAGAACGATAAGGAATCCCTAGTCTGCGGCCCAAAATATAAGAGCTCATAATCAAGCTAGCCAGACTGTCACCGACACGGGTAGTACTGCCTTCCCATAACGCTTTAAATAACCTTGAAACTTGATCAATCACTTCGGTTTTCAGCCATTCAATTACCTTGGCGCGCTTGGCTACATCCAGATCCTTCGGCACATTGGACACGTCTCTCTACCTCCGGCAAAAAGCTTTATTCTCCATTATAGCATAAAAAATTCGGTGTCACACTGGACGCCCCGCGCCCCTTAAGTATGCTTCAATCCATGCTGACTATGCCTCTTTTGGGAGAGGAGCTTTCTTTAAAAAAGACCCGCATTCCGTTATCGCCGGAAATACAGGCCTTGTTCCGATAGCTTCTATAACCGCGAATACACTGGGACTATAATGATTCCTGTGATTGTCTTGTTACAAATTTCTCGCAATATTCTATGACTTGACTCCGGCGAACAATTCCAATAAACCGGTTCATATCATCGACCACAGGTACAAAGTTCTGCACCTTAGCCAAATTAATTAGATCTTCCATATCCGCATCAATTGAGACCGGCTTGTTATTCATACGTAATGGAACGTCCTTCAGCAAAAATTTTGAAGCGTTCTCAAACGAAACCTTACCCTCCGACTCTTTCATGTACCAGAGCAGATCACCTTCCGTTACCGTGCCGGCATACTCTCCATTACGGTTAAGAATCGGGACTGCTGTATAGCGGTGAAACTCCATCCTCTCAAGCGTTTGGCGCAGCGTAGAATCGAGCGTTACGCAGGCCACCTCCTGTTTCGGAAGTAAAAAAAATGCAATATTCATCTCTTGATCCTCCTCAAAGAGTTCCGAAGGAATTACGGTTCTTTAACTTCCTTTTACTGCCATGCCAATGTGATTATACGTAGCAGCTAAATAATAGTTCCAACTCATTATAACATGAAGACAGTAAGCAGCAGCCATGAGAATGTTTATGGCTGCTGCAATTTATTTATATGAGTTTAGCTTTCCAATTAGAATTACTGTGTAACTGCTGTTGCTTTGGGCTCGAGTGCATTACTTGCTTTTCCCGGCTCAATCAGTTGATCTACAGGTGTTCCTGCATTCATCCAATTATCAATCAGCGCCTTAGCTTCGCGCAAGTCCTCTTCATCAACGATATCATAATAAAGTCCGTCAATACGTTTTCCTTCGCCCATTACCGTAAAGCTTGAGATATCCATATCTTTGCCGCCCATAAATTTCTTGGCCAGACTAATAATCATTGAAGGCTCAATATCGGTCTTAAAATTATCGCCCATAATATCCAGCAGCTTAGGAATATTGCCGATTTGGCTGATCGATAACATTTTATTAGCTACGACATCAATAAAAACCTGTTGGCGTTTGGTCCGGTTAAAGTCACTATCTTCACGGTAGCGTGTATAGTTGAGTGCTTCTTGACCGTTATAATTCGACTTTCCACCCTCGATCGTAAACTTTTCATGGTCCTTACCCTTGTTTACAATGTCCTTCTTGATTGGCAACGGAACGCCTCCAATAGCATCAACGGCATCCTTGAGCCCTTGAAAGTTAATGGTGGCATAATACTGAATATCATGCTCCAGCAGTGCTTCCAGAGTATCCTTAGCCATTTGCTGCCCACCAAAAGCATAAGCATGGGTAATCTTATCTTTTTTATTATCGTTATGCCCAATAATCTCGGTATACGTATCACGTGGAATAGAAATAAGCAGAATTTTGTAATCCTCAGGGCGAACAACAGCATACATCATAGTGTCTGAACGTGCGGTTTCATTGTCGCGTTGATCAGTCCCGAGCAGCATCAGCGAGAATGGATCGCTTTTGTATACAACCGGCTCTGGCTTAACCTTATTCTCATCCTTAAGTGGCTGGTAAGATTCTTCTTTCAGCTTGCTTTCTACCCGATCGGACAAAAAGAGATCAAAGGCTAATACGGCCAAAGAATTCCGAAAGAGAAAGCCTCCCGCTATAACAACGACGAGAACAATTAGCGCAATGTATCTTTTCTTTATTTTTTTCATCTTTGATTCCTTCTTTATTGTAGAATAATTACACATACCATATATTTACAATGCCTCCTGATCGTTCTCAGGCAGTCATGGTTTTATTTCTCTCGGCGGCGAATTTACTGTCCCTTATTCCATTATCTTATTGTCCCCCCTTTCAGGAAATTCGGGTCATTCTAAATTATAGAAAAAAGTTTTTTTGCGTTTCTAAAATAATATGGGATAAAACAATATTTCTATTGTAATCACTAAATGGATAAAAAGAAACAACAAATACCGACATGAATAGGGAAAAAGCACCATACCAAGTAATAATTACTGGTATGATGCTCCAAATTTAACTTCGAATTCCAAGGGCATGTATAATATGTTTTACCCGTTCTCCATAATGTAAACCGCGGAAAAACCCATAATCGAACAATTTAGCAGCACCCTCAAATCGGCTGCCATAGGTCTCTGCCCCCATAACGACCGCAATAAGCCGGTGCCCCTCTCGCTGGGCTGATCCCGCAATACAATATCCCGTCTGGCTATCATATCCAGTCTTCAACCCATCTGCCCCATCGTATGCGTAAGCGCCGCCCATACCTGGAAGCATAAGGTTGCTATTACTAACATATAACCCTTTATCCTTTAATTGCATCTGAGTACGACCGGAAATATTCAGTACATCAGGATGATTATGGATTAGCGCAGCTGCCAATTTGGCTGTATCCCTCGCTGTCATCATCGTCTGGCCACCGATATGCGTAGGCTGACGAATGATACCAAGATCCTTGCTCGACAATCCAGAGGCGTTGGTAAATACCGTATTAGGAGATAAACCTAAACTACGTGCTCTATCATTCATCATAAGTACAAAAGAATCCTCTGATCCTGCCATATATTCTGCCAATGCAACTGCAGCATCATTAGCAGAATAGATGGTAATGCCTTCGAATAGCTCCCTTACTGTATAGAAATCTCCTCGTTTTAATGAGAGACTCATACCTCCCATTTGACTGGCGTAAGCACTAATAGGGACTCTATCCTCCCACCTAAGGGTTCCAGAGGTTATGTGATCCAGCACAATCATTTCAGTCATTAATTTAGACACACTGGCCGGTGGCATAGGCACATCGCCGTTTATATTGACCCATATGTCTCCACTATCCATATCTAGCAGCACTGCTGAACCCGCGTCAATATCCGGTTTAAAGCCCAGCTCGATAGGCCTCCACACCGTAATTAAGACAACGACTATCAAAGCTGCACCAGCCCATATCAATATCCGTCTCTTCATCGTTGTCATCCTCCATAATATATATGACGAATGAAACAGCAATTTGATTTCACTTTTTGCGTAATTTTTTTTATTTTTTTTAATTTAGTCCTTTATCCACCATTTATTAGGCTCAATTATGGAGCCCAAAGAATCAACACGCACACCTTGTAGACGTTTATTAACAGCAGTAATGCTTTCTCTTTCCGCAAAAAAGATCATTGGAACCTCTTCATTCACTAGCTTCTGCCATTCATAATAGATTTGTTGTCGATAATCTCTATCATATGCCTTCATACTTGTGCCATCGCGAATCAATTCTTCATTCCGCTCCGAGGACCAACGTGGGTAGTTCCACAAATCATTCTCCCTCCAGAGACCTGAAGGATCAGGATCATTAGCTAATCCCCATACCCCGTTAAACAACTCAATGGACGGATCATCAGCCTCTACTGCTTCATAGAAGGTGTTGAGCTCTTTTAACGCCCCACCATTAAGCTGCACATCGAGTCCCACATTTCGCCAATCCTCCAGAATAGCAGCAGTTCGTAACTCCGCTGAATGACTGCCTAGCATAGAATCATAATGAATAACTAACTTTTCTCCTTTTTGATCCTCACGCAGCCCATCTCCATCAACATCTACAAAACCAGCCTCATCAAGCAGCTGCTTCGCTTTTTCCGGATCATAGGGATACGTATTAATCTGACTGTCAGGGATCTTCGCCCAGCTTGCACTGGAAACCGGAGTTTCTATAGGCTTGCCTAACCCATGAGAAAATGATTGAATGATCCCCTCCCGATCAAGTGCATAATACATCGCCTGACGTAATCTTTTATCCGCAAATTTAGGGTTATCCATTACGATTTTTTCAGCTTCACTATCCCAATACCCAAATTTAAACCCTATATACTCATAAGCAAGCTCATTTGATTGTAAAATATTAATATTATCGAGTTCGCTCAGCTTTTCATAAGTATCTCGTGGGGCATTCTCTATATCAATTACGCCTTGTTCAAACAGGCTGATGATTTCCTTGTCATCAAATACCTTATACAACACACCATCCAATAAAGCCTTACCTTTATAGTATTGATCAAAGCGCTTCATCTCCACCCGCTGGCCAGGTTCAATAAGGCTCACCTCAAAGGGGCCAATCCCAATCGGATTTTTTCGCATCTGATCACTCTCAGGCATATCCTTAACAGCGACTCCAGTATAATATTTTTTATTCATCGGATACGGCCATAGATTATCAATCGTATTTACGCGGGCAGCTGTCATTGTTATTTTCAAAGTATAAGGATCTATAACCTTAAGACCTGTTATATTCTTCGCCTCACCTTTATGATAGGCTTCTGCACCTTGAATCATTTCCACACTATAATAACGCGATCCGGTGTAGTCTGGACTAGCAATAGTCTCCATCGCAAATTTCCAGTCCTCTACGGTCAGTTCATCTCCATTATGCCAACGGATTCCCGGTTTAATTTTAAAGGTAAATATTCTATGATCCTCGGACTCCTGCCAAGTGGCGATATTAGGAACCGTTGATAAATCATCATCTATCGTAAACATGGCCTCAGTAATAAACTCCAGCACATGAAAGTCATCTTCACCTTCATAAAAAGCAGGCTCAAAGAAGCCCATAAACGGCGATGAGTATCCATAAGTAACTACTCCGCCAGTCTGTGGCTTTTCGACCACCTCATTGTGATGTAAAGATAATGAATTACTGCTGGTACCTGCTCTGCTGCATGCTGACAATACAGTAGTCATCACGAGCATTGTTAACAAGAACCCGCATATCTTCTTATTCTTCATGTGTTCCTTCCCTTCTCTAGTTGAACGTATATCTACATATAAGCTATGGAATAAATATTTACTGTAACAAAGTTTTAGAATGGTTACAATAACTTCTAAGCTTTAGGCCTATACTCCTGCTTGAATTTACGCATATTTCATAGTATTTATAAAAAAAGAGGGACCTACCTCATAGGCAGATCCTTTTATTACATTATTCTTCATCCTTATGCGTAATTCTCAGGCCTTCGACATGCTTACGCTGCATCAATTTCCGCTTTTTACGGGTATCCTTGCTCTCAAAAATTATATCAAAGTCATATTCCTCAGGATACAGCTCATCTTTGGATAGATATGGTTTTAAACGTTTATGATTAATCCGCATTTTTTGCTTCTGGATCATCACTCCGACCATTCCTAAGTGATCTCTTTTCTCATAAACAATGCCTATCCGCCCTAGTGAAGTTACAAGAACAGCATCACCAATTTCATATTGGGTCTGCTTCTCCTTATCGCTCAGTGATTCGGCAGACTTTTCTTCTTTTTCAAAATCCTCTATAACAGGTGCAGTCTTCCCTTTCTCCCCCTCTTTGCTAAAAAGACTTGCCCATGCCGACCCATCACCTTTCTGTAGCCTTTGCTGCTGCGCCTCAACGATCTCCCACGAACGCTTGATAACGTTATCCTGGATACCCAGCTTTTTGGCAATTTGCAGAGCGTAACTCTCCCCCGCTTCTCCGATAGTCAGACGATACAACGGCTGCAGCGTTTCTTTGTCGAATTCCATTCTTGCATTTTGAAAACCGGCTGTCGCAGCGGCAAAGGCTTTTAGCTCATTAAAATGGGTTGTGACGATAATATTGGCCCCTTTACGGCTCAGCTCTTCCAGAATGGCGATTGAGAGGGCGATTCCTTCACCAGGGTCTGTACCTGCCGCCAGCTCGTCAATGAGCAGCAGCACCCCTTTAGAAGCATCTCTCAGCATTCCCTCAATACTCTTCATTTGTGCCGAAAATGTACTCAGTGATTGGGCCAAACTTTGTCCGTCTCCGATTACACTGATCACATCCGTAAAGACCGTAAACTCACTCCCCTTCTCGACCGGAATCAACAGCCCGGATTGAGCCATGAGGGTCAGCAGCCCGAGGGTCTTGAGCACCACCGTTTTCCCGCCTGTATTTGGACCTGTAATGATTAGGGATTTATATCCCTTCCCTATCTCCAGGCTAATTGGAATCATGCCCTGCAGCATGGGATGTCTGCCTCCGTTCATCCTTAGAAAACCCCTATCATTTAGAGTAACCTCAGATGCTCCCAGCGTTCTTGCATATTTTGCTTTGGCAAAAATAAAATCATAGGTGCCTGTAACCTCGATATTTAGGCGCAGTGCAGTTTGTTCCTGTTCTACCATGCTGGTCAGCATACTGAGGATCACAGCTTCTTCACCCGCCTCTTCTCCTAATAACAAATCCAGCTCAATCTGCATGGAGGCGATCTCATCTGGTTCGATGAACACCGTCTGTCCACTTGTGGATTGATCAAGTACCGATCCCTTTATTTGCTTATGATACTCCCGCTTTACGGGGATAACGTAACGTCCACCACGCTGACTATAAATATTCTCTTGCAAAATCGATTGATGGCGCGACATGATCCCGTCAATTTTTTTATGAAGACGTTCTTTAGCTACGCCAATCCGTTTACGAACCCGCTCTAACCCCTTACTAGCTCCATCATCAATCGCCCCAAAGCGAATACAACGATCAATTGCTTCCCGCACATGATTTAATTCCAGCAGCGAGGAAGCATAAGCAGCAATCCGGGGAGCACTTTGCTCTTTAGAAGCCATATATTTGCGCAATTGACTACAGCTCTTTAGAAATGTAGCCACTGCAGTGAAGTCTTGCTCACTGTACAAATATCCAGTCCCCATTAGTGACATGATCCACTCAATCCCCTCCAATGAAGGAATCGGTATACTGGACCCCCGCTCGAGCAGCTCTTTAGCTTCAGACGTTTCCTCCATCGCTCTTTGAATCGAAGGCAAATAGGTCATAGGCATAAGCTCTTCTACAGTTTTCTTTCCTACATAAGATACCGCATGACGGCTAAGCTCGGTTTTAATAATTTCGTATTCCAACGTGTTTAGACTTTGTAAATTCACAGCAAATCCTCCTTATTGATCTAACTTTTTTTGGAACTAAATCTCCCTAACGCAAAAAGGACAAAGAATGCCACTATGGCAGTCCTTGCCCTTCTTTTTATGCTATTGTTCTCTGGCGTCTTAAGGTCCCCATAAAAGCCAGGGTGGCCGAAAAACAAAAAAACCGTGCTCTAAGAGCACGGTTAATTACAAAGAGAACAACAGCCGTAAAGAGGCCATATGACGCTTCGTGTGTTCTTAACTAAATCATCCACTGTTAGAAACAACAGACCTCTGCGCGAAACGAACTCAAATAGAGCACGTAAACGCCAAAAGACGAGCCTGCTAAAGCCTTCCTAATCCAGTGTTATGAAATTGCTAGTTAAGAACGGTCACCAACATCAATATTTCCCCTTTTGTTATAGGATAGCTGTAATTTAACACATTCCAGATGGAACGTCAACGTAATCCACACGCTGGCTTTTCACAACAAAAAAGCAGCCGGTTTCCCGACTGCTTCTATAAAACGTCCTATTCCGTTGTGTAAGGAAGCAACGCGATTTGACGCGAGCGTTTTACAGCAATGGTAAGAGCGCGTTGGTATTTTGCACTTGTACCTGTTACACGACGTGGCAAAATCTTTCCACGTTCGCTGATGAACTTCTTAAGAAGTTCAGTATCTTTATAATCAATGTGAGTAATCTTGTTCACAGTGAAAAAGCAAACTTTTTTACGCTTGTTGCGTCCACCACGACGTGCTGGTCTTTTGTCGTTGTCAGCGCCTTCTCTTGGTTTAAAAGCCATATTCTTTTCAGTCCTTCCTAATTAAAATGGCAAATCATCATCCGATATATCAATCGGTTTACCATCGCCCGAAAAAGGATCTTGAGTATTGTTGTTACGCGAGAAATTATTGTTGTTATTTCCGCGTCCAGCGTTACCACCGCCACCATATGCTGGCTCTTCAGGCATACTACTTGCACCACTTGAAGTATTTCCACCTTCACGGCTTTGTGAAGATTCCAGGAAACGAACATTATCAGCAATAACTTCAGTTACGTATACACGTTTACCTTCGTTATTCTCATAGTTCCGCACTTGGATGCGTCCTTCCACTGCTGTCAGACGACCTTTGCGCAAATAATTGGCACAGGTTTCTGCTAGCTGTCTCCAGGTAACAACCGGGATGAAGTCTGCCTCACGTTCACCGTTCTGGCCCGTAAAGTTACGATCTACGGCAAGCGTAAATTGAGTTACGGCAACACCAGCGGGAGTATAACGAAGTTCCGGGTCACGGGTCAACCGTCCGATCAAAATGATACGGTTCAACAATTCTGGTCCCCTCCTTTAGAGCGATTCATTACAAAGCTTGTCAAGATCTTAAGCAACGTCGTTCGTAATGAGATAACGAATAACTTCGTCAGAAATCTTCATAAGACGTTCTAATTCAGTAACTACTGCAGGTTCTGCATTGAAGTTAACCAAAACATAAACGCCATCACGGAATTTCTTGATCTCATACGCAAGACGGCGTTTACCTTGCACTTCGTGCTTTGTAATTTCCCCGCCATTGGAGATGATGCCTTGGAATTTATCGACTGCTGCTTGAACAGCTTCTTGTTCAATGTCAGGACGAATAATGTACATCACTTCATATTTGCGCATAATTTTCACCTCCTTATGGTCTGAGGCCCCTAATCACGTCAGGAGCAAGGAACGAGCACAAACATAGACTCGCACCTGATTAATATACCAAAACGAGCAGCAGAGTGCAAGCAATATTAATACCGGACAACCTTCCACCCTCTTTTTACATGAAAAAAACCCTACCTGCGCACAATAATCGGTGAATTCATCTGCACTTAAGGAAGGAGCGATAATGATGGGCGAAAAGACAGAATATGAAAAAGGCGACAAGGCCCCCAATCCAGGCATGTATACAGAGGTAGGTGAAGCGCGAAGCTTCCATACCGAAATTCAGAATCCACAGCATATTAAAATGGAAAAAGGAGACACCTTCCCCGAGACCAGTAACAAAAATCGGAAGTGGAAAAAGGTTGAAAAAGCACGTGTACATTAAATAAAAATAAATGTGTATAAAAAAAACGACATTACACATACTATACTCAGGCAGTACAAAAGAGAGGTGTGGTTCCGTTGGCCGTCGTAGACGAACACAATCACAGGATATCTGATTCAGCATCTATTGTTAGCTGGGAATAGTAGTGGGTTATTGTCTAAAAAGCAGTAACCTCAGCAACGCCTAAATCACTTTAGTCGCTATATACAGAGAAATTCCAACATCATTGATGTACTGCCTCTTGAAGAAGGACCCGAAAGGGCCCTTCTTTTTGCATGTTATGATCTTTTGCAAACAGCTCAGTGGACACAAAAAAACCTCCGTTACAGGAACGAAGGATTCATTAAAATGTTATATTATGCTGAGTGGCGGAGAGGGTGGGATTCGAACCCACGCACGCTGTGACACGCCTAACTGATTTCGAGTCAGCCCCCTTGGGCCTCTTGGGTACCTCTCCGCAGCAAAAATAATTGTATCATGCAGACATGCCATTTGCAAGCTTAATTATTGTCTGTATTTCCCTCTGCAGAACGCAGTACCTTCTTCATATTCTTCTCGAATTTCGCCCGGGGAATCAGAACACTATGCTGACATCCTGTACACTTAATGCGGATATCCATCCCCATACGAATGATCTCCATCTCATTAGAACCGCAAGGGTGCTGTTTCTTCATCTGTACAATATCTCCAAGCTGAAAAACTTTACGTTCCACTACCCTTCCCCCTTTTTCCCCTCTTGTGTAGCTGCGATTTGGCGTCTTGATCCAGTGTCAGGCGTATCCGATACTTCCTGCTCATTTTCTGTTTTTTCCAGTTCAATTTCAGCCTTTGCTTCTTCTTCTTCTGCCTTCAAACGTGCTTCCTCTTCGGCTTGAGCAGCTTGGGCCTGCTCTAGACTGCTGAGTTTCTCTAGTGCCTGCTTAATATCATTCTGAATCTGTCTCTCCGCAACCTCTTTTGCATTAGGTAAACAGCTAGCCGCTATACGAATTACATATTCCGAAGTACTCATGGACTGTATACCGAGCACATTAGGATAAGCAAGAACATTAGAGTTACGCTCTTCTATTCCTTTTAGCGCTTCTCCAATCAAACCTAGCGTGGCCTCCAAGCTCCGCTCCATTTTTACAGGAACATCAACTACAGCCAATGCATTCGAGAGAGAATAATTGGTCACGTTCGTGATTAATCCATTCGGGATAATAAATACTTCTCCAGTTGTGCTTAACAGTCTGGTTGTTCGCAGTCCAATTAATTCTACCGTTCCTTTATAGGTCCCCGTTTGAATTACATCACCCACTGCAAATTGATCCTCTAAAATAATAAAGAAACCTGTAATAACATCCTTCACCAAACTTTGTGCCCCAAAACCCACTGCTAAACCAAGCACACCCGCTCCAGCCAACAATGGTGCCAAATCGAAGTGGAACTCAGAAAGCACGAGCATGATCATCACAAAATTACAGATAACTGTCACTACATTTTTCATCAATTCCCCAACCGTAGTAAACCTTCGTGTGTTGGACAGAAGTCTGCCACCGGTTTTACGCTCAAGCGAACGATCAATAATATTAGAAACAATTTTAATAATAACCCGGGTTAAGAGAAAAATAACAAGAATCCGTAGACCCGCAAATAATACATCCGCCCACATATCAGCATCGGTAAACCAATTCCACACCTTATCTTTAAAGCGAATGGCATCTTTTAATGTATCCGCACCGGGTGTATCAGCCTCCAGTATCCACATATTCATCGCATGTACTCCTCCCTACCCCTAAATCAGTATGTAGTTCTCGTTGTGTTTTCCGTAGATGCCGCGTATTTCTATTTCTTGCTCAACAATAATTCTTTTCACCTCTTCCAGCGCATTTTGAAAAAACTGAATTGAAATTGCACAGCCTGCGGTGATCTCCTTCGGAGTTGGAAATATATCAATTTCTATTTCAGCATACTCAAGCAGCATTTCAGCACGAAGCGCCTGCTGGGTGGAGTCAAACGCTATTAACATCTCATCCTGCATATACGTCAAGCCTCTCCATAGGTTTATCGTCCTATCTCTTGCTGCTGGAGTATAAAACCCCTCTTCTATCCATATACTAGATACCAACAAATAGAATCACCCTTAGAAAGGAAGATGGTATGAACTCCTCATCCAAGGCTACAGCAGCGCAACAAACGTCCTGTTTAAAAATATCACATACAGATCCCGATATCTATTCCGCAATTACTCATCGGCTACTTTTTCACTTTTCACGCACGCGTCCAGAGACTCAAATTATCGTCATCTGTGTAGGCACTGATCGCTCCACCGGAGATTCTCTCGGTCCTCTTGTTGGTACTGCATTATCCCGTTTTCATAGTCCATTGTTTCATTTATACGGTACCCTTGAAGAACCGGTTCATGCCGTCAATCTTGAAGAGACTTTGTCTCTAATTAATGAAAAATATAATAACCCGTTTGTCATCGGAATAGATGCCTGCTTAGGTCACTCTACTAGTGTTGGCTGCATCCAAGTCGTTGAAGGTCCCCTCAGACCAGGGGCTGGCGTAAATAAACAATTGCCGCCGGTTGGAGATATCCATTTGACTGGAATCGTTAATGTCGGCGGCTTTATGGAGTATTTCGTATTGCAGAATACACGGCTAAGTCTAGTCATGCGATTATCTGATATTATCGCTACAAGTCTATATTCTGCTCTAAAACAATGGAACCTGCATGCTACTTCTGCTGCAACGCGAGAGTTATAACTTCTTTTTCTTCAGGCGATAAGGCATATTGTGATTCCCCATTTTGCATAGGCTTGGAGTAAATATATGAGTTCTCACGATTATGAAGGCTGGTTAATACAATGCCACTGCTATTGTCATCCAGAATAGCCACCGAGAAGCTCAAATCATTACCACGTTCACCGAAGGCATTATAACGCTTCAGAGCGATATTTGACTTCATGCCGCGGATTTTGACTTGGGTAGCTTCTATCAACGCTTTTTGCTCACGTTGTTCTTCTTCCAGCATGTCGCTTTGGTTCTTCAGATCAACCAGAAGGCCTTCCAGATCCTCCACACCGCTTCCTGCCATCATGGCCTCATATTTGCGCCGTATAGTCCGCAGCTTAGCTCCCTGGGCGATTACAGTCACTATCAATACTAGCATAATTACTACGAAACCAAACACAAACCACTGCAACTGTTCATTAATTAATTGATTCATTTCAGACATGAATGGACCATCCTTTTTATTTATCTGCTGCGGGCATCAGCCATATAACTCATCCATAGCAGCTAGCATTCTGCTTATATTATGCTCTGTTGTATCTACGCCTACACTCGCCCGAACAGCACCACTTTCTAGTGTATCAACAGCCTTATGTGCCAGTGGGGTACAATGCATACCCGCTCTGACGGCTATTTTATACTCACGATCTAGACGGTGGGCTATATTCGCCGATTCTTCCCCATCCACTACAAACGACACAATTCCAGTTCTCGGAGCCCCTAATGTGGGCCCTAATAGTTTAATGTTTGGAATATGGGACAAGCCCTCCATCAGCAGTTGAGTCAGCTTCCACTCTCTTTCGTGGATAACGTTTGTCCCTATCGATTTTACCTTTTGAACACCAGCTAGTAAACCAGCAATTCCTACCGCATTTTGCGTTCCCGCTTCATACCGATCTGGGCGAACAGAGGGTTGTTCACTATTCTCAGATTGACTGCCTGTCCCTCCATGCACTAAGGGCTCGAGATCCAATTCAGGTGATATATATAGCCCACCAGTCCCTTGTGGTCCAAGCAATCCTTTATGCCCAGGAAAAGCTAATAAGTCAATATTCATCTTTTTCACATCAATATCAAGCGAGCCTGCACTTTGAGCAGCATCCACTAGAAATATAGCACCGTTTGCTTTAGCTAGATCTCCGATTTCACCAATAGGAAGTATACTACCTAGTAAATTGGAGCTATGATTACAAATTACCATTTTAGTGTTTGGTCGAAACGTTTTGCCCAATTCGTTCAAATCCAATTGCCCTGCTCGATCCACCTTCAGATAATCAACACTTATCCCTAGTGACTTACGCAAATATTCCAAAGGTCTCCGCACAGAATTGTGTTCAGTCATTGTAGAGATTACATGATCCCCTGCTTTGAGCGTACCTCTAATCGCCATATTTAATGCCATCGTAGTGTTTTGGGTAAACGCTATGTCTTGTGCATTAGAAACCCCAAACAACTCCGCCAGCAAACTCCGGGCTCTCACCAACACCCGTCCGCTTCCCATGGCCAGCGAATAATTCCCTCTGCCAGCATTTGCTCCCGACTGCAAAGCATTCATCATCGCAGCTGCCACCTCTGGAGGTTTAGGCCAGGACGTAGCCGCATGATCCAAATATACGAAGTCTTCCATAACCCCGCTCCTCGTCCCATACTCTTTTTCATTAAGAAGAAACAACGTTGTCGCCCTTTATTGATAATAACCTTATCTGTAGAAAATATAAGAATAATATTCAGCTGCACTTTATACATCCTTATATTTTGAAAAAACATACCCCTACTCATCCGATTACGGATAGCTCAGGATATGTTCTTGGCATAGATACCCATTTAGTTACCCAATAATTCTAACAATCTTTCTAAGTCCTGCGCACTGTAGTAATTTAGTTCAATCTTCCCTTTTTCCTTACCTTGTTTTATCTTAACCGTTGTTTTAAACCGTTCACGTAATACTTCCTCTACATTATCAATATAGGGATCACGTTTAACAACTTTAATCTTTGTACCGTTCGTTGGCTTTCGATCCAGATTTTTCACTGTTTCTTCAAGCTCTCTTACGCTCCATTGCTGTTCCACGCATTGTTCAGCCAATTGTTTAATAACTTCCGGTTCTTTCAGGGCAACAATAGCTCGTGCATGTCCCATAGACATTGTTCCACGTGAAACATATTCTTTTACTTCTTCCGGTAAAGTAAGCAATCTTAGGAAGTTAGCGATGTGTGATCTGGACTTTCCAACTTTAAGTGATAGCTCTTCTTGTGTGAGTGAAAATTGATCCATCAAACCTTGATAAGCAACTGCGATTTCCATTGCATTTAAATTTTCACGTTGCAAGTTCTCAATCAGGGCGATCTCCATGACCTGTTGATCACTTAGATTTCTTACGACTGCTGGAATCGTAGGTTTACCACAATATTGCGATGCCCGGAATCTGCGTTCACCGGCAATGATTTCATACCCCTTCAAAACACTCCGTACAATGATCGGTTGAATCACGCCATGTTGTCTGATGGACTCAGCCAATTCCTGGATTGCTTCTTCATTGAAATCCTTGCGTGGTTGATAAGGGTTAGCCCGTAATTGAGCTAATGGGATTTCTACTACCTTATCATCTTCATTAATAGATAAAGAAGGAATCAGAGCATCCAGACCTTTTCCTAAACGTTTACTCATAAGAAATCACTTCCTTTGCCAACTCTAAATACACTTCTGCTCCCTTTGAGCGAGGATCATAAGTAATAATGGATTGTCCATGAGACGGTGCCTCACTTAAGCGGACATTCCGAGGAATGATAGTTCTGTAAACTTTTTCCTGGAAATACTTTTTAACCTCTTCGATGACTTGGATCCCTAGATTCGTACGGGCATCCAACATGGTTAATAGTACTCCCTCTATTTTTAAATGCGGATTAAGATTTTTTTGTACTAGACGCACGGTGTTTAAAAGCTGACTCAACCCTTCGAGCGCATAATATTCACATTGAATCGGAATGATTACCGAATCAGCAGCTGTAAGGGAATTGATCGTCAAAATCCCAAGGGATGGAGGACAATCAATGATGATGTAGTCATAATTATTTTTAACCGCATTTAGGGCTTTTTTCAATTTCAACTCTCTGGAAATCGTTGATACTAATTCGATCTCCGCCCCTGCTAATTGAATGGTCGCCGGGATGATGTGCAGTCCTTCATTTTGAGTTTCAAGTATCGTTTCTAGAGGATTTACTTCATTAATGAGAATGTCATATATACAATTCGCTACGTCCGCCTTGTTGATGCCAACGCCGCTGGTAGTGTTACCTTGAGGATCGATATCAACTAGAAGCACTCTTTTTCCTAATGTAGCCATACCGGCACCTAGGTTCACAGAGGATGTTGTTTTACCGACACCGCCTTTTTGATTTGCTATGGCAATAATCTTGGACACTAATTTCACCTCGAATAGTTAGGAAGAATCTTCTCGTAGATCGCAAGTACAAACGGCCAAACTATGTTACTTTATATGAGCTAAAACTCTAAAATGCAGGACTGAGCAATACATCCTGGTTTAAGTCACACAAAAGGCGGCCAATCACTTTAAGGCCGCCTTCAGCTTTTGAAACAATTTATCTTTTGGGGATCTGGATTACAATCTCGTAATGGTCACCACGGTCATTTTCTGACGTTTTGATTTCCATACCTGAGCCTGACACCATATCAATAGATTGACGAATTGTATTAAGAGCTAGACGAACATCCTTGGTATAGGAGACCCGTTTTGACTTTTTAGTTTGCGAAACTTGTTTATAGAAAGCAATACGAGCTTCCGTCTGTTTAACATTTAATCCTTTTGCAATAATCTCTGCCAAAACTTTTAATTGCATTTCCACACTATCCAGTGATAAGAGTGAACGCGCATGTCTTTCGGAAATCTGACGTTCCATCAACGCTGTCTTAACCTCTTCAGGTAAGTGGAGTAAACGAATCTTATTCGCAATAGTCGACTGACTCTTGCCTAAGCGTTGTGCTAAGCTTTCTTGTGTTAATTGATGAAGATCAATTAACTTCTGATAAGCGACAGCTTCTTCTATGGAGGTCAAACCTTCACGCTGTAGATTTTCTATGAGCGCAATAGATGCAGCCTGAGAATCATTGAACTCACGGACAATAGCAGGGATCGTCTCTAAACCAAGCTTTTTAACTGCCCGCCAGCGCCGTTCACCTGCGATGATCTCATATATGGAATCTCGCATACGTACAACAATAGGCTGAATGACACCATGAGTTTTAATTGTCTGACATAACTCATCAATTTTGTCATCATCGAATATAGTCCGTGGTTGGTAAGGACTGCTAACGACCTCATGAACTGGTATTTGTTTGATTTCTTCTCCGCTGCTCCGCTCGTTAAACCCAAATAGCTTGGTAAATTGTTCTTTCATTCCGTTCATAACCACCTAATTTCGTTATAGTACGATCTTCTTGACCTTCTTCACGGAAAGCATATCGTACAGCAATCTAAAACATTCTGATATTATGGAATTACCTGTAATGAACAGGCATCATAATCTCTCCTTCTTTCGAACAAGAGTACAGAGAAGGAGTTATATACAAAATTAAAGTCTACTATGCTATTCTATCACTTTTCTCCACATAATCATATTCTCCGTAAAGACCTATTTTTCCTGCATTTTTACAGGTGCAACAGCCAAATCAGCTTATAAATCTAATTTTTATCTAATTTGATATTTATCGATTTTTGTTATCATCATCTTCATAAAAAAAGAGCATTCCCTTTGTTCAAAGAGAATGCTCCTAAAGGAACTTTGAGTATCGGCAATGTTTCACGTGAAACATTATTTTATCAATGGCATTTTGGCAGGAATTCCCGCTTTTCTTGGGTATTTAGCTGGTGTTGCTCCTGTCTTCCGGATCATAACAATATGTCGATCCGACTCCTCCACTGGTAAGCTGAACGACTCCACTTTGCTGAGTTCAGCACGAAGCTCTTTTAAGCTGTACTTAGCTTCGCTTAATTCCTCTGAGGGATCGCTGCCCTTCATTGCAGCGAACACCCCATCTTTGCGTGTGAAGGGAAGACAAAATTCATTCAATAAAGACAGTCTTGCTACCGCACGTGCTGTAACCAAATCATAGGCATCACGATGAGTGAACTTGCGCGCGACATCCTCTGCCCGCCCATGGATCAATTGTACATCAGTTAATCCCAATGTCGTACTTACATGCTGCAGAAATGAAATTCGTTTATTGAGCGAATCAACAATCGTTAGCTTCAAATGAGGAAAACATATTTTAAGTGGGATTCCTGGAAACCCAGCTCCTGAACCGATATCTGCGAGATTGGTGATCTCGTTAATATCAAGGAAAAAAGCTAATGAAATAGAATCATAGAAATGCTTCGTATATACCTGCTCTCGCTCAGTTATACCCGTGAGATTCATTTTTTCATTCCAGGTTACGAGTTCCTTATAATACAGATCAAATTGTGCTAACTGTTCTGCTGTAAGGGATATGCCTCGTTCCTGTAATAGTTGTGTGAATTGAACTTCCGTATTATCCATAGCTTATCCTTTCGCCGCGGTTACCCGGTTGTAATGCTCAAGATATACAAGAAGAATGGAAATATCAGCAGGTGTAACTCCCGCAATCCGAGAAGCCTGCCCGATAGAGATCGGGTGAATCTTAGTCAGCTTCTGCCGCGCTTCCATCGCTAATCCATGGATTTCATTATAATTAATGTCATCTGGAATTTTTTTCTTCTCCATCTTTTGCAGGCGCTCCACATGTTGAAGTTGTTTTTCTATATATCCGGCATATTTAATTTGGATTTCTACTTGCTCCTTCATTTCTGCATCCAGCATCTCTGGTGATGGTGATACTTGATCAACAAAACTATATACAAGCTCTGGGCGCCGCATCAGAACAAGCAAATTACTGCCATCTACAATAGGTGCCGATTCATATTGCGCTAGTACTTGGTTTACATCAACAGGTTTAACCTTTGTTTCTTGCAGACGAACAATTTCACGCTCCACCCGTTCTTTCTTATCTGTGAAGTTATCGAAACGCTCCTGTGTGATCAAACCAATGTCATAACCGATAGGTGTAAGTCTTAGATCTGCATTGTCATGGCGAAGCAACAAACGATATTCTGCACGTGAAGTAAGCAGACGGTAAGGTTCATTCGTTCCCTTAGTCACGAGATCATCAATGAGTACACCAATGTATCCCTGTGAACGATCTAGGATTACGGGTTCTTTGTCTTGCACTTTGCGTGCTGCATTAATTCCAGCCATAACCCCTTGGCCTGCTGCTTCCTCATAACCGGAAGTGCCATTGATTTGTCCAGCAGTGAACAGACCTGGAAGACGTTTGGTTTCAAGAGATGGCCATAGCTGTGTAGGAACCATTGCATCATATTCAATAGCATAGCCGTTACGCATCATCTCTACCTTTTCCATACCAGGAATGGAACGTAAGATAGCTAGCTGTACATCCTCAGGAAGACTAGTGGACAGACCTTGTACATAGTATTCCGATGTATTTTTTCCCTCTGGCTCTAAAAAGATCTGATGCTTAGATTTATCACTGAATCTTACGACCTTATCTTCTATAGAAGGGCAATAACGTGGGCCAGTTCCTTCGATAATACCTGTGAACATCGGCGCACGATGAAGGTTATCATTAATAATCTGATGAGTAACCTCAGAGGTATACGTTAACCAACAAGGAAGCTGTTCGTTATCGGATGATTTCGTTTCGAACGAAAAGAATTTCGGTTCATCGTCCCCTGGTTGAATTTCTGTCTTAGAGAAATCGATCGTATCACGATGTACACGTGGTGGAGTACCTGTTTTAAAACGAACCAATTCAAACCCAAGCTCCCGTAAGTTCTCAGAAAGCTTCACGGATGGCTGTTGATTGTTAGGTCCACTTTCATATGTTAGCTCACCCATAATCACTTTACCACGCAGGTAAGTACCTGTTGTCAGGATAACAGTCTTACTATGGTATTCGGTTCCGGTCTTCGTAACTACACCTACACAACGTCCATCCTCAACGATTAAACGCTCAACCATCCCTTGACGAAGTGTCAAATTAGGCGTTTTCTCCATAGTTTCCTTCATTGTATGTTGATAAAGGAATTTATCAGCTTGTGCACGTAAAGCATGTACAGCTGGTCCTTTACCTGTATTCAGCATACGCAGTTGAATGAATGTCTTATCTATATTGCGGCCCATTTCTCCGCCAAGCGCATCAATTTCACGCACTACATGTCCTTTGGCAGGTCCGCCTATGGACGGATTGCAGGGCATGAATGCAACCATATCCAGGTTAATTGTGATCATTAACGTACTGCAACCCATCCGGGCTGCAGCCAGTGCTGCTTCACAGCCAGCATGACCAGCGCCAATGACGATAACGTCATAGTTGCCTCCATCATAACTCATGTCCTGTTTCCCCCTTGAAATTATATTAAATCGTGAATCTTATTTTCCTAAACAAAATTGTGAGAATATTTGGTCTAACAAAGAGTCAGCTGCAGTATCGCCAATTATTTCCCCAAGCTGTTCCCATGCGAGCCGTACATCGATTTGAATCATATCAATCGGTATATACTGTTCTGCAGCATCGTATGCATCTTGAAGTGATTTATAGGCTTTTTTGAGCAGGGCTATATGTCTCACATTACTCACATATGTCAAGTCACCCGATTCCAGCTTTCCACCAAAAAAGAGTGTCGAAATGGCATCTTCAAGTTTGTCTAGACCTTCCTCTTCCAGAACGGACATCGGTACAATGTTAGACTCTTCAAAAAATGAGAGCAACTTATCCTTATCCAGTTTGGGCGGTAAGTCCATTTTATTCATGATTACTAGGCACTGTCTACCGTGGATTTGTTCCATCAATGCCAATTCATCCTCATGCAGCTCTTCATTAGCATTCAGCACAAGTAGAATCAGGTCGGCGTCACTAACTGCCGCTTTGGAGCGCTCCACCCCAATTTTCTCAACAACATCCATCGTTTCACGAATTCCCGCTGTATCGAGCAGCTTAAGCGGTATATTATTTATCGTTATAAATTCTTCTATTACATCACGTGTTGTTCCTGGAATATCTGTTACAATCGCTTTGTTATCACGCGCTAATGCGTTTAGCAATGATGATTTACCAACGTTCGGACGTCCGACAATAGCTGTCGTAATCCCTTCACGAAGTATTTTTCCTTCATTAGATGTCTTAAGCAGCTTTGTTATTCCCTCCATAACCTCACTGCTTTTATCTTTAATAAATTCAGCTGTCATGGATTCTACATCATGTTCTGGATAATCTATATTCACTTCAATATGAGCCAGCATCTCAATAAGTGTATGGCGTAAAGCATGAATTCGATCCGATAAGGATCCGCTAACCTGTTTTAAAGCTACAGAAAAAGCCCGGTCAGACTTAGAGCGAATCAGATCAATAACAGCCTCAGCCTGCGATAAATCGATACGTCCGCCCAAGAAAGCACGCTTGGTGAACTCCCCCGGCTCGGCTAACCTTATCTCCTGCTGCAGAAGTAAGTCCATCACTCTTCTTACAGAAATTACACCGCCATGAGCACTGATCTCTACTACATCCTCTGTCGTAAAAGAACGTGGTCCTTTCATAACGGTTACCAACACTTCTTCCATCTTCTCTCCGTTATCAGGACTGACGATATGTCCGTAATGAACGGTATGCGATTCCGCTTCAGTTAATGGAACTCGGCTACGAAATAATGGTGCCACTTGGGAAATAGCCTGTGGGCCACTTACCCGAATAATAGCAATTCCTCCCTCGCCTAATGCCGTCGATACGGCAGCAATGGTGTCACTAAGCATGCTGTTTTTCACCCCAAAACTTATATTTTTTGAATAGAAACGTTCTTTTATTTTTAAAAAAACAATGACCCCTTACATTGGTCAAGGAGTCATTGCATCCATATAGTCTTTACTTCAAGGTTATAACGACGCGGCGATTTGGCTCTTCGCCTTTACTGAGGGTACTCACTTGCCGGTGATCCTGTAACCTGGAGTGGATAATCTTGCGCTCCTGAGGAGACATTGGCTCCAATACAACCTCTTTACGAGTGCGAATTACACGTCCGGCTAAACGATCAGCCAGCTCTTCAAGCGTTTTTTTACGGCGCTCACGGAAGTTCTCTGCATCTAACACAAGCCGTATAAAACTGTCGGAATAACGGTTAGCTACAATATTAGCCAAATACTGTAGAGCATCGAGAGTTTGTCCTCTTCTGCCAATTAACAGTCCCAAATCTGGACCGGAAATTTGCAGAATCGTGGATTCCTTGGTGTGGACGATTTCTACCTCCACTTCGAGCCCCATGCTCTTAGCGACATCCACAATGAAATGAACGGCTTCTTGGTAAGCTTCCTCCACCGGTTGTCCGGAATCTTGGCGTGGCACACCGCCGATGGCCTCCTGTTTGCTCTCTCTTGCTGACTGTTGAGGCAGTGACGGAGCACTCGCCGCTGATGCCGGTGCGGCTTCGGCTATCAAGGTTAGTTCAACCTTGGCACCTTTCGCACCGATCAATCCCAGGAATCCTCTTGATGGCTGCTCAAGTACGTTGACCGTTACCCGGTCCTTTTGAACTCCAAGCTGGGTCAGTCCCCGTTCTACAGCTTCTTCAATGGTTTTCCCTGTTGCGACGACTTTGCTCATTTTGACTTTTTGGCTCCCTTCGATGACTTGTTGCCGCCTTTGCTCTTCGGAGCAGGACTGGAGTCATCTGTACTTTTTACAGCACTTGCGATTGCCAATTTGTGTTTATCGTTGTTGCGGTATAAGAAGTAGTTCTGAATAATAGTGTAAAGGTTACTGTACACCCAGTATAATGGCAAGGCTGCAGGGAAGTTGTACGACATCACGAAGATCAGAACTGGATAGATCATCATCATGAACTGCATTGGCCCTTGTTGTTGCACTGGGTTCATTTTGGTCATCATTCTAGTTTGAATAAATGTTGTTAATGCTGCTAGCACTGGTAAGATAAACAGATGATCCGGTTTACCTAGCTCCAGCCACAAGAAGGTATGCTCCCGTAGATGTGGATTATAGTAGATCGAGTTGTAGAGAGCGATAAAGATAGGCATTTGTACGATCAGCGGTAAACAACCCGCCATTGGGTTAACCTTATTTTCTTGGAACAAACGCATTGTTTCTTGCTGCACCTTTTCAGGTGTGTCTTTATATTTTTTCTGGATCTTTTGGAGTTCCGGTTGAATGGCTTGCATTGCACGCGAGCTCTTCACCTGTTTAATAGTAAGCGGAAGAATCAACGTGCGGACAATAATAACCATCACAAGTACGGCTAAACCATATTCTCCGTTAAACCAATCTGCAAACTTGTCCAAGGCAATGGCGAAATAATACACTACATTACTTTGCCAGAAGCCTCCATTCTTCAAATCCTCCGTAGTGTGCGTGACAGCAGTCGACGGAGCGCATCCCGACAGAACAGCTAACGACAACACCATTACCGTGATGAGGAGAAACCATTTTCCTCGTCTAGTCTTCATTAGAGACACTTCAAAACCCCTCTCTTAAACATTCCATTCCACCGTAAATCATACCATAATTATGAATACAAATAAACAAGCCTCTTAAGCACCCTTTATTTGCGGGAAGCCTTGAGTAGCTTGGCTTTACGAAGCACATGCAGCACACTTTTTTCGAGCTCTGCATACTCCATGGAAAGCGCTCCTTTTCTTACGATAAACACCATGTCTAAGCCACCTGCAATCTCAGGTTCATGGTGACGGACGATTTCCTTAACTAATCTTCTCATACGGTTACGGACAACCGCGTTTCCGACCTTTTTGCTAACAGACACACCTACTCTAAATCGCTCTACCTCTTTTTTGCCAAACCAATACACTACAAATTGATGATTCGCAAATGACTTCCCATGGCGGTATACACGACTGAAGTCGGCACGGTTTCGTAAACGTAACTTTTTGTGCACGGGAATCTCCTTCATAAAAATCCGGTTTAAGTGTCCCTCCGAATTTTTTCTTCTAATAGTATAGGCATTTGCAAGCAGCCATAAACGACCACATTTGCTGTGCTGAAATTAAGCTTCTATATATAGTAGGAAAAATAATTTCAACTTCTCACAAAATATTTCTCAATATACGTTAAATAGCCCCGCAAAGTGTAGCTAGCGCATTAAGCGAGATCCTAGACTTTTGCAGAGCAATAATAATAAAAAGCAGTAAAAAAAGACCACCGCAGTGGTCCCTTAGTGGCCTAACTTACGCACTCAAAACTTTTCTGCCTTTCAAGCGGCGAGCTGCCAGCACTTTACGGCCGTTTTTCGTGCTCATTCTTTTACGGAAACCGTGAACCTTACTACGTTTGCTCACATTTGGTCTAAATGTCGGTCTCATAATTGCACCTCCCTTACAGGAACTTAATTACTGTCATATAAGCAGAAACGGACTAAGCCGTCCTTATAGTAGGGACAGTATCTACAAGAATTATCATTTTTATATATCGAGACATATCCTTACAGAAAACACCTTTATATATTTAAACATATTTTATGAGCAAAAGTCAACCTAGTAACCGGCTTGTTCCTCCCCCTCAAGCTCAGGTGTTTATCCACAACTCTCCCCAGGAAAAAAGTAATCCACAAGATATGACAGTTATCCACCTGTGATCAAAAAATAAAGTCGACTACTCACAGTTGAGCACAACCTGTGTATAAAATTATCGAACCTTTGGCGTAAAGTGTCGAACCGTAAACAAATTATCAACAATATGTAGTGGTGTTCCTAATAATTGTACACAAGTGCTTGAATTTGTGGATAAAATAGCCCTGCTCATTGAAAAACAAGGGGCGTTTTGCTATGATGGTATTACTTTTGAATGTGAATAGATTTGTTTGTTCTCTTAATTATCAACAAGCTGTGGATAAAGTTGTGAACAAATCAAATTTATCCATATTTTTTTGTCTCTTCATATTGCCTACTGGGGATAAATATCAGCACCAACCTATTTTCTTCGACATTTCCACTTCATGGCTGATGCCACATTTGGAAGATTTAAAGGAGTGACAGTCT